>DGYK01000028.1 GCA_002398365.1 Flammeovirgaceae bacterium UBA5008 | reverse complement strand
CACATAATCAAATTTCACCAATCAAAGTCAAATTGTCTGGACTGTGATTTTTATGATTTATATGATTGCTGTGATTCTGCTTGAATGATATCATCGGAACCTTTTAAATCGTTTTTTTCTATTAATCGGAATACAATGTGTTTTGCTCTTAACAAATCTCGCTCCTCCCACACCTCCAAAAAAAGTCTTGTCGTAAAATCTGTCTGAATCAGGATTTTAGGATTTTAGGATTTACAGGATTGGCGGATGTGGTGATTTTTTTACTTCTTGAGCACGGATGACCTAACACACCATCTCACAACATCTGCACTAGTGGGGTCAAATTTGTCAATTGTAAACTAACGGTCTTTTATTCCTTCAAGTGCTTTAGTTTGGGCAGCTTTCAATGCTTCCTCAGCATTCACTTCAATGTCAGGTATTACACCAATACCCTCCCAGTTTGAGTTTGTAACTGGACTTGTCGTTCGTCCTTGCGGTATCCTTACATAAAACTTGTCGGTTGCAATTACTGATCCAGTCAGATGTGCTCCACCAGCTGTCTTTTCGCCCACGATCGTTGCACGTTTCAAATATTTTAGTTGATAGCTGAATGCTTCAGCAGCGGAAAATGTTTTACTGCTTGTCAGTATGTACAAGTCCGTCTTCGGTCTCCGCACACCTGTCACGTTGGGTAGAGTCATTGATTTTGTTAATTCATCTTTTGGGCGGTTGTAATGATTGGCAAGATGAATAGCTGGTTCGGATGAAAAGAAGTAGCTTGCCAGAAGCTGTACCATTTCAGGTGACCCACCATCGTTTTGGCGTAAGTCAATGATTATTGCATTAGTGTTTTCAAGGAAATGCATTGCGTTAGCTAAAGTCTCACTACCATATTTAGGATCTACAAACTCTCTTATATCCAGATACCCAATATTACCTTCAAGAATTTTTGCTTCCCTAAATCCATAATTGTCCCGCTTTAAATGAGTCACCAATTCTTTGGCCCATTCAGCTTCTTCATTTGCTCTGTCTTGATCTGTCAAGGCATTTTCTCGGGCAATAATCGTTGGATTGTAAACCACCATAAGGTGCTTATCCTTACTTGTTCCCTGAAGATCACTTGTAAGTTGACGGGCAAGGTCACTTGGATTCGTTAATGTATTGTATTTACCAGTCTTAAAATTGACGTTAAGAGTTTCTATCATCTTAGCCGCCATCTCAGGAAACACATAATTTTTATTCAGCTTACGATTGATTGAGTCTATTGTCAGAGCGATTTCTTTTTTATTCAATTTGTTTATCTCAGACTGCGCCACAAGTTGAGTCTGAAAAAGTGATAGTATGGTTAAAACCAAAAACCCGCGTCTCATGGCATTCAAATAGTTTAACTGTTCTGTCAGCATATATGTAGGTTTTGTATTTTACTATTGTGAATATACAAGTTCTTGTCCCTCGTTGTGTTGTTGTCTGGCGCTTGCAGCTAACGTTTGTGTATCTGCAGTGGTGCCTTTTCGAAGCCGCGTCCTGCCTGCCCAGCCGAAGCGTCTCGCGTAGGCGGGCCCCACTGCTTGCCCCGCGCTTCGCGGGGAAACCAAACGTTGAACGAAGATAAAACTTTAAACCAACTCGTCACGGCACCATTGCAGAAACATACTGTTGTGGGTAGTGGCCGCATTCTCAAACTTTAATTCAGAAAAACATTTCCGTTCCACCTGTATTCTACGCCTCGTCCAATAGTTGTACTCCAAATTGTCCCACAGAGTACAGAAGCTGAAATGATAAGTAAGATTGTCAAGAAGACCTTGTCCTTAGCAATGATTGTCAATATTGTGTTACCTAAAACAAATACACACAATGCAATTACATAAACTAAGTCGCCAAGTCCATGTCCAAATGTCATTAGTCCATAGTAGGTTAAAACAATTATCAAGAACAGCAGTAAGTCGATGCTGTAGAGTCCTCGTTTCAATTTCTTTTCTGTCGTCATGATTGTCGTTTACCAAACTGTCCAGCGGCCATTACCCACAACATTAGGGTATGCGCATCTTTTACTATGGACCTTACGCATACTCCTAAAAAACTTGCGCCTATTTCTCTTATAGCCGCTTGCTCTTTGTTCTATCAAATCTCGTTCTTCCCTCCCACACCTCCAAAAAAAGTGTTGTCGTAAAATCTGTCTGAATCAGGATTTACAGGATTTTAGGATTTACAGGATTGGTGGTGGCGTGTTGCGAAACTCGGGAGTGAAATTTGTCGAGCGCTATCAGAGCGCTGCAGCTAAGCAAATGGGAAGGACAGAAAGACGGAGAACGTGACGATTGACTGATGTCTATTGACTATCAACTATGAACGAGTGTAAAAAAAGGTCTACCCGCCCGGTGGCAAAAGCCTGCCAAAGCGAAGTAGACCTCACAAAAACCAATACCCTTATTCTTCCCCTTTGTTTTTAAATGTCAGGCTCGAGAGGCGTTTGAATTCTTTACTTGAAGGGCCAAAGGCAAACTTTACATATTTCTTGGTTACCCTTACGCAAGTAATCAAACCAAGCTCGGCATCGTACAGAACTTTGTCGCGTGCATCTAATGCCGCGTTGAAATTAATTTTGGCATCCTGCGCCAAATCGTTTCTGGTCATGACTTCGTTGAGCATGGTTTTAAGAGATTCTACTGTCAGATCTATTTCATTGGGCTGATAGTTTTCTTCGGCTTCAAACATGATGATCAACTTATCAAAGTTTTCAATCTTACGATTCATGCTGCCCTGCGCTACCGAGTTGCGTCTGATTTCCGCTTCCTCTGTTGTTTCGGCTGTCGTGTCTGGCGCTGGTTTATCAATAGACCCAATGCGCTTACTATGGTACTTGGCGACTTGCTTTCTGATCTTCTCGATTGTTTCAGGAAGAATATCGGACGAGGCTGCGCCATTGCCCAAGCGAGTGACCAGTTTATCCAGCGCACGGAAGGTACGCGCACGCGCAGTAGTGGCCTTGGTCATGGCGGTGTGCGCAATTTTGAGTGCCGACATCGCCTGCTTGGCATTAGCAAGCACGATCTTCAAGTTTTCAATCTTAATGATGGCCCTGGCCGGTTTGAACTTAGAACCCAATGCAATGCAACGTTTTACTAACTCTGCAAAGCGAGCCACGTTTGTGGAGTGGCCGGAGTCAAATTGATTTTCCATAGAATTGAATTTTTTTTTGGAAAACCATTGACATATCTCGTGCCAAACTTGAAAACGCGTTTTTGAACGAGATTTGCCAGTTTGTGCTGCGGAGAAAGGATTCAACTAACGATATAAAACGAAAATTCTCGTTATATATCAACAAAAAAGGTCTAGTTGATAGTTAATCGCTAATCGAGGGTGCGTGTGGCGTGAAGTGCAGACTGCTCATTTTTTGCATCAGGATTTACAGGATTTTAGGATGGTTGCTGGAATAAGGTAGCGCATCACCCCGCCCTACGGGTATTGTCTTGCGACCACCCCGCCGGGCACCCTTACCAGGAGGGGAATAGTTACTATTTTACTAAAAATATTAGCAATTTTAACCCGCTATTCATTATGTTTGGGGCATGGGACAGGCAAGAAAAGATACGCGGTTTAAAGGTTTGGTCAGCCCTCTGTCTGGTGTTCGCACCAATATCTTCCACGACATGGATGCGGTGCACATTCAAAAGGTATTTGATTTACTCACCGACCGGTTTGGATTTCCTGCCGAGTGGCGCAAGGTTTGGAGGGAATATTTGGACAAACAACCTCGGGGTGAAGATGAGATTGGGCTCTTTCTGCAATTTGGCAATACCCGCATTGAGCCGATTTTAAATGCGCTGCTGTTGCGTCCCTCCGGGCATAGCACGTTTGCCAAACTGTGCGAGTACATTATCCTTGACTCCACCAGGCACAACACAAGAAACGGAAACCGCTATGGCCAGTAGACGATGAGCAGATTTTTACGGTTGTCGGGTGATAACCACTGATAAAAAGTATAAAAGGAAATAAAAGAAGTAGGCGTTGTCGGGTGATCCGGACAATGAAGTTTTCTTCAACCCGAATTGGGGCACGGAAGTGAACTTCCGCGCCAGACGAGTGACCAAATACTATCACGTTTACTATTTTGTCCGTATGTCAGCGTTGAAGAAAGTAGAATTAGTAATAAGGCCTTTTTCATTCGTATTTAGTTTGGCTGTTTCTTTAAACTACAAAAATGAAAATTCTGTATATAGAAATACACATATTCTTTTAACATAACCTTGTTAGCCACTGTCATTCTTTCTTGGAAACTCCAAGTTATTTACTTTGTCGCGATGTCCAGTAAAAGGCATAAATACTAAGAAACCCCAAGTCTCTCTAGCAGCATCAACCACCAAGCTTCCATCGGCTAACAATCCAATTCTTATTTTTTGTCTGGTATACGCATTTACTACAACCCAAAAAGGCGATAGATAACTTGAATTACATTCAAAATATCCGTCCTTCATTTTACCCCGCAAAATTTTCTTTTTTACGATCTTGTTATCACTTATGATCATCACCCGTATTCTATTATTAGTAAGAACTTGCAACGAAACGCGATCTTTCTCGTCACTTACTGTATCGTAACCGCAACACTTATTATAAACCAAGACAAGGGGTAATCTATAAGTTGAATTGTCTGTTGGAAGCAGTTCATAATCTCCATTTAATTGATTCAGATCACTTTTTGTTAGCTCAACTTTTTGTTTTTTTAAGGTAGATTGTTGTAAGGTAACACAAGACATCAATGTTAAGTGAAATACGTACACTAAAACAATTCTGGCGATCGTTCGATAGGACTCAACAGTCGAATTAATTCTTTGGAACATGTTTTCGTATTAATCTTACCAATTTCACCATTTCTCCTCACTCCTCCAAAAAAAGTGTATTGTCATTTATAAATGCGGGGATTTTGAACTGCATTATCAGCGCAACATCATAGGTCAGCTAAATTCTGCGCAGAGTCACGCACCGGAGGCTCTTTGGATAAACAATTGAACAGCTAGACGTTAGATCAGTTTCAGTTTAGATAATTTCTTTTGCGTGTTCTTGTCAAGTCTTAATATAATAACACCTGAAAATGGTTTGCAAAAAGACCACTCTTCAGTTAGTTTGTCAAGTATTAAGAGTTCTCTAATTGAGCTCTCGTTTACTAAGTTCAATATGTCACGGGTTTTGGTCTCGGTCCGTTCTTTCGAAATATTAAAAGGTATTCCGTTGATAACGATCAATGGCGAATATTGAATTGAGTCAACGGAAACATTTTGATTCTCTTTGCAAAAGAATCTCTGTTTTATCGCGTTCCATTGTGCCGATTTGTCGAGTAATTTTGTGGTCATTAACCAATTTTCATTTTGATGATAAGTCAAAAATTGATTATTCTCTTTCGAAGCAGATTGCGCCCACGAAATGGATGTCATACAGAGTAGAGTGAATATGGCGAGAATTTTCATTTGTGGCGACTCGTTCTACAAGATTAAAGATAACAACGAAACTGAAACTTTACGAGGTCACTCACCCAGCCAAATTGAACATCGTGTTGGTGGAAGCACTGTTCTTTATTTTTTGCATAAGCCCGCTTAATCTATTGATGATATCTTGTTTAAAGCCGCTTCGTTTTGATTCAATTTCACCAATTCTCCTCACTCCTAAAAAAGTGTTGTCGTAATTGTGTGCATCAGGATTTAAAGGATTAAAGTAGCGTGTCACGCAGAGTGCCGAGGCACTCCGATGAAATAAGATTAACCGCGGAGCTCTGTGCCGGAGACTCCGCGGAGAAATTAACGTGATTCTGTACTTATTTCATTTTGTTAAACATGTATCGAGCTATTTTCCATTGCCCATTTGCTTTTTGCAAAACAAATAGCTCTCTGTTTTCTTCAGGCACGGTTTGCTTGTTCGCGTGGATCAATGTGGTGCCTTTGGAAGTAGTTCGCGCGAAGGCATAGTCGCCATTCACTACAATTTCGTCAATATAAAACTCAATATTTAATTGAATTTGTGAAAACACATACTCGTATGCTGCTTTTACTTGCTCTTGTCCGATGGCTGAAGGTGCATTGGACGGCATAAACACACCATCGTTTGTATACAGTGGAAGCACTTTGTTTACATCAGATGCGTTTAGCGCATCGCGGTAAGCGAACAATAATTTCTCGATAGCTGCTTTTTCCGTTGTCTGTTCCATTGCGTTTTGGGTTGAATTGATTGATTGATTTTCTGTTTTGTTTTGACAGGCTGTTACGATTAGTAACAACACTACGATAAATAAAAGATGTTTCATGTGGTTGTGTATTTAAGAGTTAGTTAGTATTGCTTTTACTTCTTCGCGTGTTACCGTTTTACCAAGTTTGCCAAATTCGTGCAAGTCACCAAAGACTTCTATTCGGATTGATTGGTCGAGGCCTCCGATATGGACCGGGTTAAATCCGCTAGTAGAGATAAGCTCCTCCATTTGTTGATTGCTGTTTGTGCTGTCGGAAGCGTAGAAGAGAACCTTTCTTTCGGGATTGCTAAACGCTGCTCTCGCTAAGGAATCAACACCCAAAGTGCCAAAGGCCTTAATGAGTTTAGCACCTCTAGGAATTAATCGGGAAAGAATTTGTCCGGCTGATTCATGCTCTCCAATTATCTTTTTGAAGCCACCATTTCCGTCCGGTGCAATTGGATTCGAAACGTCAACGATGATTTTGCCTTCCAATTCTACTGCATAGGTTTGGAAAAATTCTTTTAGGGAATTAAAATAGATAGTTGGAATGATTACATCGGCTTCTTTGATTGCTTCCGATGTTTCTTGGGTAGTGACGAGACTTCCCAGCTTGGTAGCAAGTGCCTTTGCCTTTTCTCCATCTCGCGATGCAAGGATTACGGCTTGTTTTCCTTTGACTAGATTGGTTGCAATTGCCTCTCCTATTTTGCCCAGCCCTATAATGGCTACTTTTGTGTTTGGTGTTTTCATTTTGCTTTGTATTGAATTTTGTTTTGCGTCAAAATTGACAATACAAAGGTGGCGTGAACAATTTGCCTGCGCTTATAAGATGGTTTAAGAAATAGTCTTAATGTAGATTAAGGGTGGATCATTTGCCGCTTCTCTCATTCCTAATTTTACTTAGAAATTCGGGGGTAATGCCCAGGTAAGATGCTATTTGTGTGTTGGGCAATCGGTTAGCCAAGTTTGGATACTGTTCCAAAAAGCTTTCGTATCGCTCAGATGCTGCGGTGCTGTACGTTTGAAGCAATCTGTTTTGAAGTTCAATGTATTTGTCTTCCGTAATTACCCGAAAGATTCTGTTGAACTTTGGATGGTTGGTGTACAAATACCAAAGGTCGCCTTTTGATATTTGGAGGATGGTAGATGGCTCTATCGCTTCGATAAATAATTTGGAGGGTCGCTCTTTATGCAAGCTGTCGAGGTCGGAAATCCAATCATCTTCGGCTGCAAACAGCAGGTTGTGTTCCGTTCCCGACTTATCTACGCCATACATTTTGAAGCAACCTTCCACTACGTATGTAAAATATTTACATATGTCCGCTTCTTGTAAAATGTACTGTTTGCGTTTTATCTTCCTTTCTGTCAGCCGGCTCGTTAAGGCCTTACTTTCAACATCGTCTAAAGAAAGGTAGCGATCAAAATGAGATACTAAATTCTGGATGGCCGACACGGATTGATTTAATTGTTGATTAAAGATAGTATATGCATTGCTATCTTGGAAATGATACGGTATTTTCTGTAATAAACGTTTGAGAATTGATTAATTATGAAACATTCATTTTGGGTAAGAATTGATTAAGCTGTGCGTAGAATAAAAAC
>DGYK01000046.1 GCA_002398365.1 Flammeovirgaceae bacterium UBA5008 | reverse complement strand
ATGATTGCTTTAATACAGTAGTTGGCGGTCATGCTTCGGACAAATTCACTTACAAATGACGGACAAGAACAAAATAACAAATGAACCAGCGGACGAACTGGACGGAGCAAAAGTTATAAAATGGGCGTGGTCAGGGGACAGACCTTTTGGACTCGTTGGAGAAATTGAAATATACGGACTAGCGATTTGCAGATATGATGGTTCTGCCGATGTATATCGATTTAGCTGTGACAAAGATTGGGAAGTTCAACAAGATGGATTATACGATTCAATTGATGAGGCAATTGGACAGCTTCCAAACCAGTATAAACTGGTGAGTGCCAGATGGACAAATAAGAGAACGAGTGAATAAAGCACGAACCGCCAACAAAAGCTATTTGCAATTGCGGGGTTTGGTGTTAATTTAAAGTTTATGTTTCACAATGTAGTTCGGTCATGGGGGACAATTTTACAGCAGGTCGGCTTTAACATTCCGCTGCGCTCCATTTTTAAAGCCTCCTATACCCGCAACTGCAAATAGCCAAACGTTAGCTGCAACCTTAGACGACCATCATACAAACATTTATGATAAGAAGAGATAAATACGTAATAACATCAACACACCTTGACAAACAAGGAGATATAATGGCAAAAAGTGCTCTTGACAGTATGTTGCCATTTTTAAATGGGGAAAGGAAACCGAGACTAAGCTTAGAACACATAAGAACATTCCCCCCTTTTGGAGCAATAATGAATGGAGAAATTGTAAAAGGACAAGATGAACATTACTATTTGACTGCGGAAATGGTCTACTTTGACAAACAAGAAATAATCAGACTTTCTGACGGAACACAACTTCTTAAAGAATTTTTTAGTGAAGGCAAATATCCATTTATAGAATGTGCAGATAAAGAAGTTTCAAAAATGGCAATTGCGACAGATAGAGCAAACTTTGAAAATTATTCTGATATTAATGACATCTATAACTTAGTTAAACAAGAAGTAGATTTAGAATTTGACACACACGAATTTGGACGTAAGTCAGAATTACCTGACCCTGAAACAATCATAACTATTACAACAATAATTGCAGGCACTTTGGGAATTATTAAATCTAAGGTTACTGAAAAATTGGGTGAAGCAATAGGTGACGACTTAGTCAAGTTTTATAAGTTAGTTTCAAAACTTGCAGTTGAGACTATTAAAAAAGTTAAACCAGCAAACAGACCCAAGAATTTTGTCATATCATATCCAAACACAAACTGTAATATTGAATTAGTAATCACGACTCATAAAGCAGACAGAGTTTTAACTTCTTTGGACAAAGAGAAACTCAAATCAATCGCAGACAAAATTGAACAATTAGAAAGCCTTGACCCTGAGAAAATACAATTCGTTTATAGTGACTCTGACAAATGGGAGTTTAATTACTTGCTTTCAAAAAGTGGGGCTGTAATTGGGACAATAAAATCATTTAACAAACGAAATGAACTTTATAATCAAATATTAGAGAAACAGAACAAAGATAACAAAGGCAGCAGTTAACAGCCGTTTGCCACAATTGGGACTGACGTGGTTAAATCAAGTGCAGTGCTTCTATCAAAGTTTGTGCTTGGTTGAAAGTGAGGTGCTTCGAAATCCCCCACTGCGGCAAGCGGCCAAACGTTAGCGGTAATTTTTAGACAACATAATCACGACAATGACACATAAGTTTTTTATTAGCCATTACAGTGGAGACAAGGCAATAGCTGAATTGTTTTCAGGGGCCCTTAGACGAATTACCTTAGAACAAATAAGTCCCTGGTTTTCGTCCGATTCAACTGGAGGAAGTGGACTTAAACCTGGCGATATTTGGTTTAATCAAATTCTTTCAAAAATTACTCAAAGTAAAGCAGTTGTCTCTTTACTAACACCGAATAGTGTAAA
This sequence comes from Flammeovirgaceae bacterium UBA5008, assembly GCA_002398365.1. Taxonomy (GTDB): domain Bacteria; phylum Bacteroidota; class Bacteroidia; order Cytophagales; family Cyclobacteriaceae; genus ELB16-189. Next base: position 1,564 of record DGYK01000046.1, on the reverse strand, counting down.
TAGACCGTGGGTTTATTTTGAAAGTGGCATTGGACAAGCTTTAGAAAATTGTGAAGTAATACCAGTTTGCATAGGTATTAATCGAGACAGTATATTACCACCATTAGGTTTATACCAATGTTATCAACTGAATGATTATCGTTCAGTTGTAGAGTTCTTTTCGAAACTATTAGCGCTTTTCGAAATCAAGTTTGACGAAGAGATGTCAAAAGTTGTAATTGAAAAACTTGTTACTGAAATCTCAAAAATCGAATTTAAGGCGCAGGAAAAGACACCTGAGAATGCAGAGACAGTTGAGAAGTTAATTGAGAACTTCAAAAATCACATTGATAAACGGTTTTTAGAAGTTTTGGAAAAGCCGACATACTCAATCGCAGGAGATAACCTTAAAATTCATGTTGAAGAGGGCAAACACCACTCTTCCTCTGAAGAGGCAACATATGTAGTTCAATTCGATATAGATTTTCCAAAATTCAAAAACAAGAATCTATTCATTGATATTCGACAGAGTGACACTTTTCAAACATTGACAAACACACTTTTCTTTATGATTAGTGACCATGTTGGTCCTTTCATGTATTTGGAAGAATGGGTAATTGTTGAGCAAAATACCAATAGACATGTCATCATTAGAGAAGTTGCGGACCGAATTCCCGCTGCTTCGATATTTGAACCAAATACAAAATGGAAAATTATCAAGCTAACAAAACCTTATGTTGCGACAGAAAGCGCTAAAAGAATTAGAGGATAAAACTACCGATAACAACAGTTTTGTGTTTTCGCCCTGTCAGGTGTTATCACCTGACAGCCGCTAAGAAATACAGTTATTCTTAATCAGCATTTAAGTTTTTGCTGCCTCTAAGCCACTATTTCTTCCCTCCACCAAACGCCTACCGAAGCCCTCGCGGCAGAGAAGTGGAAAGCCTCCCGAGGCTTCGCTCGGGACTACGCGCAAGCATACTGGCGCGAGGACTTGGAACGTATAGCCTCCCGCAAGTGGCGGGACCAAGAAAACCCGCGCATCTCGCTACCGTGGCATCAGGGCGGTTTCCGTGCAACTACTATACCGGCTTCCATTCTTTACACCGCGGCTACGCTTGGTAGAATCGAGGATAATGTATTCGCACAGTTTCGTAAACGTGCTATGTCCGGGCGATCGCAGCAGAAGGTTAAAATGGGCTCGATGCGCGTGTTGCCAAACCGCAGAAAGAGCCCGATCTCATCTTCGCCACGCGGTTGCTTATCTAAATATTCCACATCTTTTTCCACTCGGAAATCCAAACCGATCGGTGAGTAAATCAAATACCTTTTGTGCACGGCATTTCGTAGAAGATTTTTGTCCGAACACCAGACATTGAACTAGCCCTTTAAACCGCTCTCCTCCTGGTAAGGGTGCCCGCAGGGGGGGGTCGCAAGACAATTCCCGAGAGCGGGGTGGTGGGGTGGTTGGATTTGCCCCGCGGACAATTTGGAATGAAGCGCGGATAATTTAGAATGAAGCGCGGATAATTTGGAATGAAGCGCGGATAATTTGGAATAAGGCGCGGATAATTTAGAATGAGGC
>DGYK01000040.1 GCA_002398365.1 Flammeovirgaceae bacterium UBA5008 | reverse complement strand
CTTCGATCTGATTGTGATAGGTGGCGGTGCTGCCGGATTTTTTGGTGCGATCAATGCTGCACAGCAAAACCCCTCACTCAAAATTCTTATCCTCGAAAAATCGCCTAAACTACTTTCGAAAGTAAAAGTTTCTGGAGGCGGGCGTTGCAACGTAACACATCACTGCTTTGAGCCAACCCCATTATCAAAACATTATCCACGCGGACAAAAAGAATTAAAAAATATCTTTCGTTCATTCGATGCAAAAAGTACGGTAGCTTGGTTTGCCGATTTGGGTGTTGAATTAAAAACCGAAGACGATGGTCGCATGTTTCCAGTCACCAACGATTCGCAAACAATTATTGATTGCTTTTTGTCAGAAGCCCATCGACATCACATTCGTGTGGAGGTGAGTTGTGGTGTTGAACGTGCCGAAAAGGTGGGTGACCATTTTTTAGTTCACACCTCACAACAAACATTTCAGAGCAAAAAGATATTGATAGCCATCGGTGGTCATCCACAAAAATCATCGTATGGCTGGATTGAAAAATTAAATCATACTATTTATCCGCTCATTCCTTCACTTTTTACTTTCAATGACACCGAGAAAAACTTTACCGACCTGATGGGAGTTTCGGTGAATGATGCGGAAGTAAAAATTGCTGGAAGCAAACTCTCCGAGCGCGGGCCCGTGCTGATAACTCATTGGGGGTTGAGCGGCCCGGCTGTTATCAAGTTATCTGCCTGGGCAGCCGAATATCTGCATGAAAAGAATTACACCTTCGTGGCACTTGTCAACTGGACAGGTACTGTTTCCGAAGATGAATTACGTGCGCTGTTTCAAAAACATAAAGTCGAGCACGGGAAACAAAAGATAATCGGTAATCCCTTTTTTGGACTTTCACAACGCTTGTGGGAAAAGCTAGTGTTGCTGGCTGAAATCCGTGATAATAAAATCTGGGCGGAAGTGTCTTCGAAAGAAATGAATCGGTTGATTGAGTTTTTAATCCGATGTCCATTCAAGATCAAAGGCAAGACAACTTTTAAAGAAGAGTTTGTCACTTGTGGTGGTGTGCCGTTATCTGAAATAGACCTAACCTCGATGCAGAGCAAAAAAGTGCCTGGGCTTTATTTCGCAGGCGAAGTTTTGAATCTCGACGGTGAAACAGGTGGGTTTAATTTTCAGGCCGCGTGGAGTACGGCTTATCTGGCGGCTCAATCCATTACTAATTCTTAGGTAATCGCACGGTAAACACGCTGCCCTTACCTAGCTCCGAACGGACCGTGATGGTTCCATTCAACTTCGAAACCGCTTCCATGGCAATATATAAACCTAAGCCAGTGCCTTCTGATTGTGTAGAAGCCCGATAAAACATGGTGAATATTTTTTCATGGTATTCCTTATCAATGCCGATGCCATTGTCTTCTACCTCAATCACAATCTCATAAGCCAATACGATAAACCGCACCGCGATGTAAGGATCTGCTTGTTGTAGAAAATGGTATTTCACTGCGTTGCCAATCAGATTGCCTAATATGATACGAAGCTGCCCATAATCAGACTGCAAAAAGTAATTTGGATTCGGTTGATAGCGTAGGGAGATTGCTTTCGCTCCGCTGTTGAACTTAATATCCGCAGCTACGTCCTGCAGCAACTTATTAAAATCAACGCGTTCCATTTTTAAATCTGCTTTCGTACTTCTCGCCAACTGTAAAATATCGGCTATCACGTTATCCATTTTCCGCACTCGATTCTCCACCATTTCAAAATAATGTAAGGCCATCGAATCTTTTAACTCAAGTCGAGCCAAGTTGGCTAACCCTAAAATGGATGCAATAGGAGCACGTAAATCATGCGATGTACTGTAAAAGAAACTATCCATTTCTTTATTGGTTTTAGCGAGTTTCGTTCTCTCCTCCTCTAAAAGCCAAATTGTCATCCCTAAACCAATACCCGACATCAATACCAAATCAATCACCCCAAAATAGCCCGGGAACGGCTGAGCAATCATACCTGTAATGAAAGTGATTACCACTACGAAATAAAAAGCTTGCATGGCACCATAAATCATCAATGAAACCGCCATAATCTTTATACCTATTCCAGAAGACATTTTACGGAATAAGAAAACGGCTGTGATCAAGAAGCTGATGGATACAATTAAGTACCGCAGTCCCACCCGAATAAAATAACGTTCGCTGGAAGAAGTCGGGTCACCTGAATATAAAAGAACCAAAAAGCCGCTAGCTAGTGCAATTCCCCCTAGAGCCAAACTTACTTTGCGCCAGTTAATAAAATCATCTCGCTTGAGTTGGCGAACGCCAACAATGAGCATGTAGATTTGACCATACGAAAAAACCAATGTAAGCCAACTGATAACAAGCCCAATAATGGTATTGCCATGATGCCATCGATAACCGGCTGTAAGCACAATAAAGAATATCATCGCTAAGCCAAAAGAGAGCCATCCCAAAGACCAGGCCAATAAAAATTGCTTTTTCAGAGATTTACTGAAATAGTAAAAAATGCATGCTAACGTAAGACCCACTGTCGCCTGCGCAACGTAGGTGATGATTAGCATCAGAAAGAAACTTTCAGATTTCACCATTGGGGAAAAGGTTCTGTCAAATGTAATCAAAGAACCATGAAGCGAATAAAAAAGCCCCCAAAATACGAGCTTGTGGTGACGGAGGGAATGTTAGCGCTGCGGTCAGCTTTTTTAGGATCATTTCCAAAGCAATCGCTTCGTGCTTTTGATGGTAAACTATACTAAAAGACAAGGTACGTATCTCTTTGTAGAAGGTGTCTTTCCACTATTGTGTTGTAATAGTCTTCGCTCCAGATTATTTGTTGAACCCCTGTAAAAGGAGAGATTCTGCTTGCTCAGCAAGATGTACGTATAATATGGCATGCCTTGAAAACAAAAAACCCCAACAATTTTGTCGGGGTTTGTGTGGTGACGGAGGGAATTGAACCCCCGACACAAGGATTTTCAGTCCTTTGCTCTACCAACTGAGCTACGTCACCGTTGGATTTGTTCAGACTTTTGCTGTCTGGGGCGACAAAAGTAATAGAATTATGTCAATTTGAAAATCTTGGTAAAATTTTAAGCAAATAAAAACGGGGCGACCTCAGTCAATCCATTGGCACATTGGGTTTGAATTCATAAGTTTGAATGATGGCACTATTACAACAAATTCTCTTTTTGATCAGCCTGGGTGTAGCCGGCTTCTTTATCAGAAAACGTGTTTTGCAGATTCGATCAACGATTGCGCTGGGCAAGAAGATGACCTTAACCGGTCCTTCGCAAGAGCGCATCAAAAATGTGTTGCTGGTTGCCTTTGGGCAGAAGAAAATGTTTAAGAAGTGGATTCCGGCTGTATTGCACTTTTTTATCTACGCAGGGTTTCTCATCATCAACTTAGAGGTGCTGGAGTTTATTATTGATGGCCTTGCCGGAACGCACCGCATCTTTGCTCCTTACCTCGGTGGATTTTATCATTTTCTGATGAATTTCTTTGAGTTCCTTGCGGTGGCTGTATTGGTAGCCTGTATTGCTTTCTTGATTCGCAGAAATGTGATGAATATCGCTCGTTTTCATTCTGCCGAAATGAAAAAATGGCCTCGCTTGGATGCCAATCTGATCCTTACCATCGAAATTATTTTGATGGGTGCCATCTTCACTATGAACGCCACCGATCAAATATTACAAACCCGCACAGATCACTATACCCCTACTGGTACTCTTTTCTTTAGCTCATTTTTAATCCCTGTATTTGAAGGTCTCGATACCTCCACATTAGTGATCATCGAGCGCTTTGCCTGGTGGTTTCACATTCTCGGTATTTTAGGCTTTACCGTATACGTTACCTACTCCAAGCACCTTCATATTTTCCTCGCTTTTGTGAACACTTATGTTGCAAAGTTGGAGGCTAAAGGACACATCAATAACATGCCGGTGGTTACCAACGAGGTGAAATCGATGCTCGGGCTTGAGACTGCTGCTGCAACACCTGCGGAACCGGGACGATTCGGTGGCAAGGACATCAACGACCTCAGTCAGGCAAATTTAATTGCAGCATACTCCTGCACAGAGTGTGGCCGTTGCACCAGCGAATGCCCTGCCAACCTGACCGGAAAAAAACTTTCTCCACGCAAAATTATGATGGACACCCGCGATCGACTGGAAGAGGTGGGCAAAAGCATGGCAGCCGGTGGGCCGGGATTAAATGATGGCAAATCGTTATTGGGGGATTATATCACCAAAGAAGAAATCAATGCATGCACCAGTTGTAATGCATGTGTAGAGGCTTGTCCCGTATTAATTAATCCATTGGAAATCATTCTGGAAATGAGACGCTATGTGGCCATGGAAGAAAGTGGCTCTCCGGCTCAATGGAACTCGATGTTCCAAAACATTGAAACCAGTTTTGCGCCTTGGAAGTTTTCTCCATCTGATCGTTTCAATTGGTCAAAAGATTAGTGTCAAAACTTTAAACAGAATTAGGCATGCGCACACTTTTTGATCCGACTGTTACCGAAAAAATGCTTCAACGAATTGAAGCTTTAACCCCTGAGGCAGATCGCAAGTGGGGAAAAATGACGGTAGATCAAATGGTAGCGCATTGTGGGAAAGGGCTTGAGATGGCCATCGGAATCATTAAACCCAAGCGCGTTTTCATCGGGCGGATTTTAGGGCCCTTGATTCGAAAGAAATATTCGGATAACAGTGACTTTGGTCATAATGGCCCCACCAGCGATGAGTTGCGAATCACTAATTCGCAAAATTTTGAAGAGGAAAAAAAGAAATTAATTGTTTTGTTGAAGCAGTTTTCTTCGGCTGGAGAGAAAGGCGCCACCAATCATCCCCATCCATTTTTTGGTAAGCTCACTCCAGCGGAGTGGGGTATCGGTATGTATAAACATTTAGATCATCACCTCCGTCAATTTGGAGGTTAAACCTAGTAACATGAATGCACCAACGATGGCCGACTTGGCCGCAAAAGGAGAAAAACCGGAAGTGTTGTTTTGGGTAGGTTGTGCCGGTTCATTTGACGATCGCGCCAAGCGCGTTACCAAAGCATTTGTTAAAATTTTAAATGCAGTGGGGACACGTTTTGCAGTGTTGGGCAATGAAGAAACCTGTACGGGAGATCCGGCCAGAAGGGCAGGCAATGAATTTTTATTTCAGATGCAGGCCATGAACAATATTCAGGTATTGAATGCCTATGATGTGAAGAAAATTGTGACTGCCTGCCCGCACTGCTTCAATACATTGAAAAATGAATATCCCGAGTTAGGCGGCAATTATGAAGTAATTCACCATTCTACATTCCTGCAGCAGCTCATCAACGAAGGTAAAATCAAGTTGAGCGGTGGTGGTACATTTAAAGGTAAAAAAATTACCTACCACGACTCGTGTTATCTCGGAAGAGCCAACAACATTTATGAAGCTCCGCGCGAAGTGTTGCAAGCGCTGGATGCCGATTTAGTAGAAATGAAGAAATGTCGCACCACAGGTTTGTGCTGTGGTGCCGGTGGTGCCCAAATGTTTAAAGAACCCGAAAAAGGAAACCAAGACATCAACATCGCGCGCACGGAAGACGCACTCAGCACAGGAGCTTCCACCATTGCCGTAGCATGCCCTTTTTGTATGACCATGATGACCGATGGGGTGAAGAACAAAGAAAAAGAAAGCAGCGTGCAGGTGAAAGATTTGGCAGAACTAATTGCTGAGTCGATCAAATAACTTACTTTACTTTAGCCAAGATTGGGAGGGATCGAGATAAGTGTTGATTACAGCATAAACAATCACAACTCGTCTTACATCATCCACTTCATAATGGATCATGAACGGAAATTTTTTAAGTGGTAAGCATCGAAAAGTGCTATATCGAATCTGGTAATAAGGATTGATTTGTAGAGCGTTAAATGAATCCGAAACTGCTTGTCTGAAACGGTTGCCCAGATTAGGCACTTGATCTTCGTAGTACTGAGTTGCCTGATCAATGTCTTTCAAAGCCCGATCATCAATCAGGAGCTTAAATCTTGATTCTACTGCACCTTCCATTGATGTTTAAGGTCATTCCAATCATGCATTGAATCAAAATTAGCCGTTTGCTTCCTATGACTAACCAATGATTTATGTTCTTCTGGGATATCGATTGAATCAGATATGGTTACAAAATCCATACTTTTCATCAATTCCATAAGGAAGTCATATTTTTCTTCAGGCACAGAAACTACGATCTGCTTCATGATTATTGTTCTTTCATATAAAGGTAAAGAAAAAACAAGTAGGATGGCTCATTTGATATTACCCACAAAGAACTAAACTTTAAGTATTCACCTAGTATATTTGAGTAATCTTTCATTTATGTATAGCAACTTTGAAAACCTTCCATCTCACACACGCATCTGGGTTTATCAGTCCGATCGAAAGTTGACAGAAAAAGAAGCTGAACTAATAAATGCCGAATATAAATCGTTTTGCGAAAGCTGGGAGGCGCATGGACAACCGTTAAAAACATCTTTTCAGCTTTTGTTCAAGCAGTTTTTGATCTTGGCTGTAGACGAAGGGGTGCACCATGCCAGTGGTTGCTCCATTGACGGGTCGGTGCGTGTGTTAAAAAACCTTCAAAATCAAGGGATCAATTTTTTAGATGCTTCCAAGATCGCATTCCTCATCAATGAAGAAATTAAATTGTTTGGTCGATTAGAACTAAAACCATTGTTTGCATCCGGCTTTTTAACTCCTCAAACTATTACGTTCAACAATCTGGTGGCCACCAAAGGTGAATGGGAAACACAATGGAGAATTCCGGTAGAAAAATCGTGGATGGCAAAATATTTGGCAAACCATACGTTAGTCCAGTAGAATTTTAATTTTCGTACTTTAGGGCTGTGATTTTTATGAAAAACGGACTTGGCATCATATTACTGCTCAGCTTGTTGATTAGCTGTAGCCCGGAGAAAAAAATAAAAACAGCCTTCAAGTATGGAAAGTACGAGAAGGTGATTGCGTATTATAAAAAGACATTGGCCAAACAACCCAATAACGGCAAAGCCAATTACTTTGTGGCAGAGTCTTACCGAATGTCCAATCGCATTAAAGAATCGGAAGCCTACTATGCCAAAGCCAGCGGTCCTGCCGAAGTAAAAGACTCCATCCGTTTCTACTATGCGAAAGCCCTGCAAGCCAATGCAAAATACGATGAAGCCAAACAAGTACTTGATCAATTAGTAGAGTCTACTGAAAATGAAAAAATCAAAGACAGAGCCAACAAAGAGCTGAACGGCCTCAGCTACTTGAAAGAACTGGATGAAAAAAAATCATACTACCGCACGAAGCCGCTCGAGACTCTCAATACTCCGTTTGCTGAATATGCTCCCGCATACTCCAATAGCATTCTCTATTTTGCCTCTTCCCGTGCCAATGCGAAAATCTATGAAGCCAGCGGCACTCCTTACACCGATCTATATCAGGTTGAAACTAAAGCCGCCAATGTAGACATCGGAACACTCAAGGCATTGCCTTCCAATATCAATGCGGAAAATGTGAATTCCGGATGTATCACCTTTTCACCGGATGGAAAGCTGATGGTTTTTGCCCGCGGCAACACCGGTAAGAAAAAAGGAGCCAAAGATGTAGACCTTTACCTCTCACGATTCAGAAATGGCGCATGGACAGATCCTGTGTTCTTGAACATCAATACCCCTGATTATTGGGAATCTACTCCTGCCTTAAGCCCCGATGGACGCACGCTATATTTTTCATCCAATCGGCCCGGAGGCTATGGAGGTTTGGATATTTACTCGGCCATTATGGATAGTCGTGGACGGTTGGGTAAAGTAAAAAATATGGGGCCTGAGATTAATACAGCCGGAGACGAGATGTTTCCTTACATGGCCGATAACAGCAAACTTTATTTTTCTTCAGATGGTCATCCCGGCTATGGAATGTTGGATCTGTTTGTAGTGAACCGAGCGAACGGAAAAACTAAAATTGAAAATCTTGGTCAGCCAATGAATTCTACCGGAGATGATTTCGGTATGTTTTTATTCAAACCCGATCGCGGATTTTTTACTTCTAACCGTGAAGGCGGCAAAGGCGATGATGATATTTACACTTTTGTGAATGACGACCCGAACTTGAAAGTAGTGAACTACTACCTGCAAGGAATCACCTACAACATTCGCAAAGACAGCACCCGCGAAATTCTGGCAGAAACCAAAGTGAGTTTATTGGATCAAGGTGGCGATGTGATGCAGGAATATACAACAGGTACAGACGGGAAGTTTTTGTTCCGCGTATATGAAAATGAAAACTATGTGCTGTTGGGCGACCACGATGGCTACATTGTGAAACGTCAGCCATACACTACTGTTGGCAAATCGGTTCCGGTAGAATCGCTGAAAGAGCTGGTAACCAACATTACGTTTGATACCGTTTTAGTACTCGATAGAAAAGCTAAAAATATTTTCTTTGTTCTCAAGAATATCTACTTCGCGTATGACAAAGCCGATATCAATGCGGAGTCAGCTAAAGAGTTGGATAAGTTGGTGGAGATCTTAAATGATAATCCGGACATTAAAATTGAAATGGGCTCTCATACGGATAGTGTGGCTTCGGAGTCATATAACTTGGAGCTTTCTCAACGAAGAGCGGAGTCTACCGTCAATTATTTAATTCGGAAAGGTATTGCATCTGAACGATTGACGGCAAAAGGTTATGGTGAAAGCAAACCGATTGCGCGCAATACGAACCCCGATGGAACGGATAACCCTGTTGGCAGACAGAAAAACAGACGTACGGAGTTTAGAATTCTTGAAATTGGACCGGCTCAGAAGAAGCCTGAGTTTGATGAAGACAAGTACTTCAACGATGGCAACGACAATTGACGTCAGTGGAACTTACTCTAACAACTCCTGCTCTTTTGTTCCCTACTGTTTCGCTGGTACTCTTGGCGTATACCAATCGCTTTCTAGCAGTTGCGGCACTCATTCGCAAACTGGCGGCTGAATATCAAACCAAAAAAGACAAAAAGCTGGCGGATCAAATCCGAAGCCTACGCATACGCGTGCGGCTGATTCGCGATATGCAAATGCTCAGCATCTTCGCGTTGTTTCTCAGCGTACTCTGTATGTTTTTTATTTTTGATGGTGATCTGGTGATCGCTAAATATGTGTTTGGCGCTTCGTTGCTCAGCCTTCTTGTATCGCTCGGCTTTTCCTTACGGGAAATTCAAATATCTACCCGCGCGCTGGCCATTCAACTTCGCGATATGGATGATGATGTGCGGCTGTGGGATCCAATCAAAGACTTTGTAAAGGAAGTAGCCGGAAAAAAGTAGCCTTATTCGTAGATAAATTCACCTTGAGGCGTTTGCAAGGTTACTTTCTTTTTGGCTGAGGCTTCTACCCTTCCTACAATTTTTACATCAATACCAAAACTTTGACTGATGGCAATTACCTGCTCGGCATGAGCTTGTGGCAGATAAATTTCCATACGGTGCCCCATGTTGAAGACCTTGTACATTTCTTTCAGGTCGGTGCCGCTTACGCCATGAATCAATTTAAACAGTGGTGGAATATCGAATAAGTTATCCTTAATCACATGAAGGTTCTCAATAAAGTGCAGCACTTTGGTTTGTGCGCCTCCACTGCAATGCACCATACCATGAATTTGGTCGCGTAATGCCTTGAGCAACGCGATTACAACCGGAGCGTATGTGCGTGTGGGTGAAAGTACCAGCTTGCCAACCGGCAACGGTGTTCCAGGCAATTCATCGGTCACCAAATACTTTCCGGAGTAAACCAAATCGTTTGGTACAGCCGGATCAAATGTCTCCGGATATTTGGAGGCATACACATGACTGAACACATCGTGGCGCGAGGAAGTCAAGCCGTTGCTACCCATGCCGCCATTGTATTCACTTTCGTAAGTAGCTTGTCCGTAGGAAGCCAACCCTACAACCACATCGCCAGCCTGAATGCGGCTGTTGTCAATCACTTCGCTTCGCTTCATGCGCGCGGTGACGGTGCTGTCCACAATAATGGTGCGCACCAAGTCGCCTACATCGGCTGTTTCACCACCAGTGCTGATGATATTCATGCCGTGAATGCGAAGCATTTCCAAAACTTCTTCGGTGCCATTGATAATGGCGCTGATGACTTCGCCCGGAATTTTATTTTTATTGCGACCGATGGTAGAGGATAACAAGATAGGGCCGGTAGCTCCTACACAAAGCAGGTCATCTACATTCATGATAATGGCGTCTTGCGCGATGCCCTTCCATACGCTTAAGTCGTTGGTTTCTTTCCAGTAGATATAGGCCAGCGAAGATTTGGTGCCTGCTCCATCGGCATGCATCACCGTGCAATAGTCGGGGTCATTGGCCAGCAAGTCGGGAACAATTTTACAAAACGCCTTCGGAAATAATCCTTTGTCGATTTTTTTGATGGCTTCGTGCACATCTTCTTTCGAGGCGGAAACTCCGCGTTGGTTATATCTGTCTGACACTGGCTTGAATTAATAGCGCAAAGGTGGCAAATAGATTTTAGATTTTCGAAGCGAAAGACCCCTGTTAAAAGAAGTAGTTAAAAAACGCCCACAGGCCGAGTGCAAGCATAATGAAGCCTGGAAGCATTTTGATAAACAAATTTTGCTGCACATACTTCGCCAACCGGTTGGCCATAAACACGAAGATGGTGAGCAACGCCATAGCGCCAACCGAAGTACCCAACACATAGCTGTGTACGAGGCCCGGTGACGATAAATCTACCCAACCTTGGGCCTTGAAGTAGGCGGTGGCTCCCATCCAGTAAGGAATGGCCATGGGGTTGACCAAGCTGAGGACAATGCCTCGCCTAAAACCACTTTCACTGAACTTGACAGAGAAGTTGGATGGCTTGCGCGATGACCAGATGGTATAAATACCCAAGGTCGTCATGAGGATGGCGGTGATGAGTTGGAAGTTGGCGATGATAACGGGTGTAGAAGTGAGCCAACTCTCAAATTCTACAGCAATCCATGCGTAGGGATACTCGATGATGGAAACAGCCAGCGCAAAACGTAAAGCAGTGTTTACTTTCTTTTGTAGGCCGAGTTGGAGTACTGAAACATTGAGTGTGCCGGGTGGAATGGAGCCGATGAAGCTAAAGAAAAGGCCCGTGAGAAAAACTGATAAATAAGGAAGCATGTAGCTGTAAAAATACGAACCTCATTTGATAAAAAAGAATGGTAAGGTAGGTACGCATGTGGTGCTGGCGCGGACTAGGGGGATTGAAGTGGAATCCCGATGATCACTATCGGGATGGAACGAAAAGCCCGGTCCCGCTTCTCGCGGCCCCAAAAATATTTTAGGCTTTCGCAGATTTAAACTGGTGATAGATTTTTTTTCCTTCGCTGAAGGAAAGGTAAGGCACACCGCGTTGGTGGTTTTCTTTGCTAATGCGATAGAGGTTATTCCAATGACGGATAAGGTCGCGCATGCCAAGCCACAGCGATGCGCCTGGATGATAGATGTGTGCCGGCTCTGCTCCGCAGCCGTTGAGTTCTACAATTTTTACGCGACCATCTTCCAAATCTTTCAATGTGGTGCAGCGCAAATCGTAGCGACCAAAATAAAAGCCATTGATTTGCTGGCTGATGCGATCGAAAGATTGATTGAGTCTTTCGGTGATCAAATGGTTGGCATTTAAAAAAGTAGTACCCAGACAATGGTTGCCAATGGAGACCAACTCCATACGCTGCCCTGCGGGCAAAATAGTTTGCAACTGCGATTGATACGTGACTTGGAGCACATTCCATTGCAGCCGCGCGCGATCTTTCTCTAAAATGAGTTGTTGCAATGTTTTGGTGCCATCGCCTGTGACGTAAAGAAATTCTTTCATGGTGATGGAGTTGACGTAGCCGTGGGGTTGGCTGGGAAAGCGCAGGTAGTACACGCCAAACTCTAAGGGTAAATCGACTAACTCTTGTGCGATGAAGTTGATTTTGATTTCGGAAAGATATTGATCGATGTCGGCTTCGGTTTTTATTTTTCGCACCATCCATCCGCGCTCGCCCATATCGGGTTTGAAGATGACAGGCAAGTGAAGACCGGCTTGTTGGAGTTGCATAAGCACCTGCTGACGCATGGCTGGAACTTGAATTAGGATGGTGATCGGTTTTACTTCGTTGGGTACGAGTTGCAGCACATCATACTTCGATTCGCCCATCATGCCACCTGTGAGGATGCCGGGGTTGGAAGCGGAGAAGTAAAAAAGGGAACGCTCGCGGAGGGCGTACCAAAACCACAGAAAGAAAATTGGGAATTGAATAATGCCGAAGGGCCAGTATTCCCAATGAAAAAGTTTGATAAAGAAATTTCGGACGTTCAATGGGTTTATGGTCTGCTGGTAGCCATGGATTGCTTTTGGTGATAGCGCAAGGTAGAAACGGCTATACCAAAATCGGCTGGCAAAGAAATGTAAGGTGCTACTTCATTAATGCCAATTTTCATAATGGCCATGTGGTGCACCGCGTGCTCGATGTTGTAGGTGAGTTCGCGGAAGTAGTTGGTTTCAATAATAACGGATTCCTCGCTGGTGGGGTGATACCCAACTTCCAATTGGAGCGGCTGATCTTGTTGCTGGCGGTTGACGAAATCAATGATGCGCTGAATAGTGCCGAGGGCAATGAATTTATCTGTTTCGATGAGTTTATCGTGATTGCGTCTGTCGTAGTTGACAAGGCCTTTGGTATATCCTTCTTCCAAGCAAATAAAAAACTCTAAGGTATGGCGCAAGTGCTGCCCGATCGTGGAGTTGCTGAGCGCCCGTGAAGGTTTGAGCAAATCATTATCACGCAGTTGTTCTACCAATTGAGTGAGTTGCCCTAGGATAGCCGCGGCTGCCGAAGAAAGTTGCATATATAAAAGTACTGTAAAGATAATTGTTTAGGGGGTGGAATTTTTGCCGTCTGTCAACAAATTTTAGGCTAGTATTTTTTTCCAGTTTTGGTCGCCTTTGGTTTTAAGTGTTTTTTCATTTTTGTTCCAGTCTTTGAGGGTGTTGGTACCCCAGAAATTATAGAATAGATACAGTTTGCCATCCAGGATTTTATAAGTTTCCGGATCGATCTTTACTTTCTCTCCAGTTTCGCCCATGGCATAAGCGCACCAGCCTCCGTAGGCGGGTTCATATTTTTCGGGGCTTTGTTTGAATTTATTGAGGTTAGCCTGACTGCTAAACCAATAGGTAACACCATGGTGTGTAAATGAAAATTGGCTTTTGCCTTCAGCCGGTTTGTTGTCGTAATAGCTGACAGGATCGTAGCCTTCGATGGCGACATTTTTTTTGATGTTGAAATTCTTTTTACGGGCATCGTCTGTTTGCGCGAAGGCGATGATGGAAAGAAAAAGAAAGGCAAGGGATAAGAGATTCGTTTTCATCGATTAATTCATTAGTGCTGCTGTTTCACGTATTTCACAAAGGTGGGTTTTTGCTATTGCTTTCATTGTCGTGCAGGCGGCAAAATGAAGTAATATGCTGTGAAGGGGCTTATTCTGGTTTAAGTTGTCGATTATTGCTTAATGAAGCTTAAATGGATTCGGAAATTGCTTAATTTTATTTTATGTAAAGGGGGGTAATTATGAGCGAATTAAATATTGAAAAAGAGAAACTGGAGATCATTAAATGGGTAACGGATTTAAAGGATGATACGGCCTTTGAACGCTTACGAATGCTGAGAAAGAATTCCAATAAAAACGATTGGTGGCATGAAATTTCTGAAGAAGAAAAAGCCGCTATTGAAAAGGGTTTGGCAGATATAAAGGCTGGCAGGGTAAAGCCGCATAAGGAAGCCAGAAAGTTGTATGAAAAGTGGTTATAAGGTACTGTGGTCTGACCGAGCGCTTTCTGATTTACAGAACATTATCAACTACCTGACTGAAAATTGGACTGAAAAAGAAATACAAAATTTTGCCAGACGACTTGATAAAAGGCTCGACTTGATTTCTAATAATCCCGCACTATTCCCAAAAACATCCAATAAAAGGAATGTAAGAAGATCTGTTCTCAGTAAACACACTGTCATTTACTACGAATTACAGGATAGAACTATATCTATTGTAACTCTTTTTGATCCCCGCCAAAATCCCAAAAAATTAAAGCTCTGAGTTTTTATTGCGCTCATGTAAAATAGCTTCATCATGATCACAGAAGTAAATAGGTTTGATGGGTTGGCTTGAAATAACAAAACCGGAAGAATCACCCTTACGTTTGTAACTCTGCCCTTCAAATCTTTAATATTGCAGTCCGTTTAAAAATAAGTACTCTATAATTATGGCATTTACTTCCTCTTCTGAGCTTCATCAGGCGCATCAAGAAAAAATTAAACAGGTATTTGGAGAAGTTTCTAAGGTAGTGGTAGGCCAAAACTATATGGTCAACCGCTTGCTGGTGGGCTTGTTTACCAACGGCCACGTATTACTGGAAGGTGTGCCCGGATTAGCCAAAACCCTCACTATTTCAACGCTGGCCAAGGTATTGCACCTGGATTTTCAGCGAATTCAGTTTACGCCCGACCTTTTACCGGCTGATTTGATCGGAACGATGATCTACAACCAGAAAGACGGCAAATTTGACGTAAAAAAGGGGCCAATTTTCGCGAATATCATTTTGGCCGATGAAATCAACCGCTCCCCGGCAAAAGTGCAATCGGCACTTTTGGAGGCCATGCAAGAAAAACAAGTGACTATTGGCGAGACTACTTTTAAGCTAGACCGCCCCTTTTTGGTGCTGGCCACCCAGAATCCGGTAGATCAAGAGGGTACCTATCCCCTACCCGAGGCGCAGGTAGACCGTTTTATGATGAAGGTGTTCGTAAACTACCCGACCAAAGAGGAGGAATTGGAGATTATGCGCAGAATCTCCAACATGCAGTTCGGCTATGAAGTAGACACCATTCTTACCAAGGAAGATATTTTTGCGATTCGCGAAGAGGTAAACAAAGTGAAAATCTCCGAATCGCTGGAGCGCTATATTATCGAATTAGTAACGGCTACCCGCAAGCCGAAAGAATACAAACTCGACCACGAGGCTCAATACATACAGTTTGGCGCTTCGCCACGTGCCAGCATTAACCTCAACTTGTCAGCCAAAGCGGTAGCCTACATGGATGGCCGTGATTATGTGTTGCCGGAGGATATTAAAGAAGTGGCACTGGATGTGATGAACCACCGCATATTACTCAACTACGAGGCCGAAGCCGATAATGTGAAAACGGCCGATATCGTAAAGGCATTACTCCAAAAGGTGCCGATTGGTAAGTAATCATTTTGCAGATATTGAATGACCTGTGTAAAAATAGGTCATCAAAACAAGGGGGTAATTTTTTTGCCCCTTTGTCATTTCTATCCTTTCGGGAAGATTGACAGGTTAACGAAAGATTACATTCTTTAAGTTAGTATCAACCAAATGTTATGCGGGCTATGTTCGTAACTGATTCACTTTCAGTTGAGGTAGCTATAAAAACCCAACTTTAATTAGTTTGAAATCAGCCGTTTTGAGGGCTTTTTTAAGCCTTCACTTAACAATTTCATAACACTCCCGACCAGATGAGGTAATATGCCCACCCGACCTTTGCAGGAAATTAATAGGACATGCAAAAGATTTATTTTCTGGCGATTCTTTCACTTTCCAGCTTCTTCGCTCAAGCACAAGGTACAATAGCCGGTACTATCAAAGATTCAAAAACAGGCGAAGCTGTTATTGGAGCCAATGTGGTGATTCAGGGATCTACCCAGGGATCGGCCACCGATGTTGATGGAAATTTTGTTATCAATAATGTGAAAGAAGGTACTTACACACTTCAAATTTCTTCTGTTACCTACAAAGCACATACCGTCCCTAACGTGATTGTGGAAACTGCTAAAAAGATCACAATTAATGTGGACTTACATGAAGATGTTTCAGAATTGGAAGAGGTAGTAGTTCAAGGTACGCGCCAAACCGATACGGACTTTGATCTGGTAAAATCTTTAAAAGAAGCTAAAGTTGTAGTAGTTGGTATTACCGCAGAACAAATAAGCAAATCATTGGACAGAGATGCTGCGCAGGTTTTAAGACGCGTGCCCGGCATCACTATTCGGGGAGATCAGTTCGTACAAGTAAGAGGTTTATCAGAAAGATATAATCCTGTGATGCTTCACAATGTGTATGCCCCAAGTGTAGAAACTGATGTTCGCTCTTTTTCATTTGCCACTCTACCTAGTTCACAACTTGATAAAATGTTGGTTTTCAAAAGCCCTGCTGCTGATCTGCCGGGTGATTTTGCAGGTGGAGTAGTAAAAGTTTACACCAAAAGTATTCCTGCTGAAAATAGTGTTGTGTTTGATTACAGTACACAATTTAGAGTAGGAACTACGACTAATGATTTTTATTCACAACAAAAAAACAGCGGCCACTTTACCGGTTTTAATTCTGGTTACTACGATTTGCCATCTAGTTTTCCAGCTGATGTTAAATCTGTTCAAGGTTCAGACTTGGAAACAGCGGGAAGATTACTTCGTAATGATTGGGTTTCACAAAAAAGTATGGCCATACCTGACCAAAGATTTAGCTTAACTTTTAATAGAAGATTTAAAATTGGCAAAGTGGAAGTTGGAAATATTAGTGCTTTAAATTACTCTAATTCGTTTTCCATCTTCGATGTTACGCGTACAGATTATACCAATGGATCAACCCAAGCAAACAATGGTTATTTAGATAAACAATATAATCAACAGGTAAGGACTGGATTATTGTTTAACTGGGCTTTCAAATTCAACTCCAATCATTTAATAGAGTTTAAAAACTTATACAACCAAAGCAGTAATGATCAATATGTAGATCGTACCGGAAATTTAGATCAAAGTGTTGGTGAGAAAAATGCTGGTTTTGATAAAATCTATCGAGGAATTTATTCTGGCCAGTTATTGGGAACGCACGAATTGTTCAATAAACAAACTACAATTGAATGGGTAGTTGGATATAATAACTCAAATAGAGATCAACCTGATTACAGAAGATATGTGACACAAAATAATGGGCAGCTTCAAATTGCGCTAGCTGTTGTACCGGAGCGATTAGGTAGGTTTTTTGCTAAGTTGGATGAAACTGCGACAACAGGAGGCTTTTCAATTAAACATCGCTTAAACTTTGCAAGCGATCCACTAAAAAATCCAGAATTAAAGGCTGGTTTTTATTACGAGGATAAGTCAAGAACTTTTGGGGCACGGAATATCGGATATGTAAGGACTTTATCGACAGATCCAACCCTTATCAATCTCCCGATTGATCAATTTTTCAGCAACCAAAATATCAATAATTCCACGGGTATTCGACTGGCAGAAAACACAAAGCTTTCTGATAGTTACTCTGCCAGTAATAGACTTCTGGCCTACTATCTAATGGGATCAATGCCATTTGGAAAATTCAAATTAGATGCTGGTGTTCGTGTTGAAGATAATCTGCAAAAATTAAATGGCTTTGATTTATCCGGAAACAATGCTAATTCCAATTTACCGGTTACGCGGATACTCCCATCTGCCAATTTGAGCTATAATCTTACTGATAAAATGTTATTACGGGCTGCGTATGGTGAAACTCTAAACCGTCCTGAATTTAGAGAAATTGCCGCGTTCTCTTTCTTTGACTTTAACTTCAACTTCGTATATGAAGGTACACCTTCACTTAAAACTGCCAAAATCCAAAACTTTGATTTGCGTTGGGAGTATTATCCCTCACCTGGAGAGCTGATTACTTTTGGCGCTTTTTATAAAGACTTCCAAGATCCAATAGAAACAATTATCAATTTTCAAGGGCAGACAAAAAATGTCGTATTCGCAAATGCTACTTCAGCAAAAGCATACGGACTAGAAGTTGAAATTAAGAAATCTCTGAATGGATTAACAGGTTCTGCATTTTTGAATAATTTAAATGTTCTATTTAATGCTACCGTCATTACGAGCACAATCAAAATTCCTGATGCGCTTGCTGCTCAACGCAGCTCTAGTGAAAGACCATTGCAAGGGCAAGCTCCATATGTAGTAAACGCTGGATTATTCTACGCAAGTGAACCGACTGGTTGGTCAGTAAATCTTCTTTACAATGTTGTCGGCAAAAATATTGTCTTTGTTGGCGCGACTAACTATCCAGATGTCTACCTTATGCCAAGAAACGTAGTTGACCTTACTTTCAGCAAGCAATTATCCGATCGATTACAAATTAAAGGCGGAATCTCAGACATCCTTAACCAGCCTATCTCGTTGCTGCAAGATGGAAACAATGATGGATCATTCGACAGTGATAAAGATCCTGTAAAAGATCCAATTGTTCAACAGTATAAACCTGGCCAAGTGTTTTCATTAGGCTTATCATATCGATTTTAATTCAATCTTTATTTGATAAAAAAACCTCGGCTCACACCGAGGTTTTTTTATTTTGAGCTTAATCAATTTAACAACTATTACCTTTTGCCATAACATTGAGATAACAATCAGGAGGTACTTTTACGCGGTTCAAAAAAAAACTAAAATCCACAAAAATGAAACTCACAAATTCGAAACTAAGCATAGCATTTCGTGTTGCATCTATCGCAACAGTAGCTGCTGTCCTTGGACTGTTGAGCTCTTGCAGCGATAGCGCGAGCAACAAACCTGCACCTACCATTACTGTTGGTAGCGCTGCCTTGTCAAACACTCCTGGCTTGGCTGTAACTACTACAGTTACTGTGAATGCACCTGAAGGCGCTAAAACACTTAGCATTTTGGTTAATGGTGCAACAGATGCAGCATTTCCTGATCAAGCTATTACTGGAAATGCGCCAGTCTATACATTTAACTACACAATTCCTTCAGCCGCAGCTGTAGGCACAATAACCAATTTCAGCTTCCAGGCTACAGATGTTAAAGGACAAAAGTCTGCAAGTGTGCTAGTGAAGGTTACTGCTGTTGCAAAACAGGTTGTTGAGGTAACAGCCGATATCCTTACGAACACCACATGGACAGCCGATAAAATATACAGACTCAACGGATTCATTCGGGTAGGCAGCGATAAGAAGCCTGGTGCAGGTGGCCCCGGAGTTGCTCCAGTAATAGGAACTACAGCAACCTTAACAATCGAAGCTGGTACTACCATCCTTGGTAAAAAAGGTACACCTGGTGGTGCGCTGATTGTACAAAGAGGAAGTAAAATCATTGCGATTGGTACTGCTGCGAAGCCCATTGTTTTCACTTCTGATCAAGCACCCGGAAATCGCACTCCAGGTGATTGGGCTGGCGTAGTTATTTGCGGTCAGGCTCCTAACAATATCAAAGGATCAACCAGCACAGGAACTGATGGAATCGAAGAATTAGAAGGCGCTTATGGCGGTTTCCATGGAGGTGGAGCTGCTCCTGTTGCTGCCGACAACTCTGGAACTTTAAAATATGTTCGCATTGAATATGCCGGATATCCAGTGAATCCTAATCAAGAAATCAATGGCTTAACATTGGCCAGTGTTGGTTCTGGAACGACAATTGATTACGTTCAAGTTACCTATGCAAATGACGACTCGTTTGAGTGGTTTGGTGGCACTGTAAACGCTGCTCACTTGATCTCCTTAAAAAGTATTGACGATGATTTCGATACTGATAACGGATACAATGGCAAAGTTCAATTCGGTGTAGCTATTCGTGCTGCTTCAATTGCGGATCAATCTGGCTCAAATGGATTTGAGTGCGACAATGATGCTGCCGGTTCAAAAAACACCCCATTTACAAGTGCTGAGTTTTCAAACATGACAATTATTGGTGGCAAAGCTACAAATGCAACAACCATCGATCTTCAATTCCAAAATGGAGCGCAAATCCGCAGAAATGCAAAACAAAAAATCTATAATTCAATTATAACAGGTTTCCCCAATGGAATTTATATTGATAATGCTCTTCCAGGTACCAATGCTACCTTAGGAACCGATTACACAACAGATGGTGCAATACCAAATGCAAATGCAGGAACTTTAGTGTTCAAAAACAATATTCTTGCTGGAGTTGAAGGATGGGGTGGTAATGGTTTTGGCACTGCTGCAACTGCTGACGAAATTACTGCTGGTTTCGCTACTGCAACAGGCGCTAATCATCCAAACGCGCCAAGAGGTCGTGCTGTTGCGGGTGGCGTAGGTGCTTTCTCAAATGGTGTATTCTCATACTCTACAGGAACAGGTAACGTAGGTGAACAACAAATTAACAGCAAATCTCCTGTATTGTGGTTTGGAGATAATAACACTATATCACCGAAGTGGAATGCAATTGGGTTAAATGCGAATGTGTTTGATCCATTTACAGCTCCTACATTTACCGCAACAGGAACTATTGCAACTGGTGCTAGCTTCACCAACTTAACGGGTTTTGACACTACACCTACCTATCGTGGTGCATTCGGTTCAACTGATTGGACTGCCTCTTGGGCAAATTGGAATCCTCAAGTAACTGATTATTCTAAATAGTTATACCTACTAATTAAAACGAAGGGCCGGATTAATCTCCGGCCTTTTTTTATTTTTACTTTATGAAAAATATTTATCTACTTCTACCAATTGTCTTTTTGTCAAGCTGTGCGTCAAAAGATAAGTATGATCCAAATACATACTATGATCTTAAAGAACAAGATCAGATTTTGACAAGTATCATTACCTATGTCTTCATGGCACCTCCTTATACAGAAATGAAAGATCGGTTTCAAGAAAAGCACCGCGCCTTCTATTCTTCTCAAACTAGAAAATTCAAGATATTAAAATACTATGTTGCCGATGACAGCACGCATTACTTCTTTATCAGCCGTCCTTCATCTATTGCTAGTGAAACCAGAGGTGTTGCAGGTCGATTTAAACTAGGTTCGAACTATAAATTGGAAAACTTCAGAGAAGAATTCGTCACCACTGTAATGACAGAACCAGAGCTTTTGAAAGCATCGTTTTTGTTTGATGAAATGGTGAAAGAGAACTTAAGCAACTATTTAGGAATGAAAGGTTACATTCAATGGCCTAATGAAAGTTCTTATTATGATAGTATATCTTATGAATGGAAATTGAAGCCAGAAGTCATTAATTAACATTTTGTTAATTTACCTAAACTATTCAAATAAAATATCCATTATCAAAACAAAAGTGATAAGATATGGCTAATAAAAGTCACTGCTTATAATTATAAATGTATTTTTTTAGAATATCTCCATTAAAATCTTTAATGTAAGACAATCTGCCTATTGCATCGTATTCGTAATATGTGGTGATGTTATTAATATCTGTTATTGAAGTCATTCCAATGCCCGGATTGTGCGTATAAGTTACAATTCTTGAATTAATGGGGTAAATTCTTACCTCATCCACTTGTCCTATTAAGGAAAAAGACAAAAATGTATTAACACCTGTATTTAAAATTTCTTCTATCGGGGTCCAAGTATTATCTATCTTCTTGAAATAGGTTAACTTAAAGTTAGTATTCGGAGGAAGTCCACTTAGCGTGTTACTATAGCCATTCAATCGACTCTTAATCCCTGTTTTGCAGTCGCCTAATACAGAATTTCCATCAATATCCTCAAAACTGGTATAAAAAAATTCGTTTGATCTTGCATTAACAACTGAAGCGACTAATAGATTACCATCGTACCCGTACTGATAACTTTCTCTTACTCCATCTTTTTTTATTAGTTCCTTTACATTTCCGTAGCTATCATAAGCTTCTATTGTAACTTCTGATTGATATCCCACATCTGCTATAAACGTATTTCCAGAAACCTGTGAAGAAATAAATGAAGTGGATGGCAATTGATTTGGTATTGATAGCGCTAGAAACTTATCGGGGTATGGTCTATCGGAATTCCATAATGACAGTTTGCCAGAAACAACTCTTGAGTTTGAATTGTCTAGATTTTTCTTTATCTGATAATGTTCAACAAGAGATGAGATCATATTTTTTTCCTGAAGAATCTTCAATCCTTTTACATTTCCGGTGGCGGAGTTACTAATGGTGCCATAATCCAATGGGTATTTAAAGTAGTCTGTGATCATTTCTCCATCACTTGTATAAGTAGTATGTGTTGCAACATTATAATTTAAATCGTTATACGTATAATTGTGCTGTTCAGAAAAGATTGGTACGGAAGAGCTCGGGTCGTGTATAGGATCATACCAATTAATATATTTTGTTATCAATTCTGGCTTGCCTATGCTTACAGACTTAAGCCGATGAAAAGTATATAAATCAGGATAAAGTGAAGTCAATATCAAAAACGACTTCTTCGTGATATTGGTTGAAATTTCCTTCGGTGAATAAGAACTAATTTCTCGATAAAGAAGTTCATCATAAGACGAATAGGAACTTTTTTGCACTAATAATCCACGCATGTAGTCGAATCTTACTTCATCTTTTAATAGATTGTGCTGAAGAGTTCT
The DNA here is from genome assembly GCA_002398365.1 of Flammeovirgaceae bacterium UBA5008. Classification (GTDB taxonomy): domain Bacteria; phylum Bacteroidota; class Bacteroidia; order Cytophagales; family Cyclobacteriaceae; genus ELB16-189. The sequence continues at coordinate 73 of DGYK01000040.1, read as the reverse complement.
GTAATTAATATTGGAAGGATTTAGAGAAAGACTCATTATCTCCTTTTCATCTGATGAGAATTGATAAGGGTAA
>DGYK01000039.1:37736-37965 GCA_002398365.1 Flammeovirgaceae bacterium UBA5008 | reverse complement strand
TTTTCGGCAGGCTTGCCTTGCGGTGTAAAATCGATAGAAGCATTTCTACGTGGACCATGGGGGTACCATTTCCAGAAGTAGGCACCTTCCAGCCAAGGCTTATTCCAAACCATTTCAAAAAATGCGCGATAACAGTTTGCCTGCATTTCGTTGGAAACAGGAATAGGCTTTTTATCATCCGGCCAGGCCCAGGGTTCGATGGCGGCCATCTCATCGCTGCGATAGCCGA
>DGYK01000039.1:36940-37592 GCA_002398365.1 Flammeovirgaceae bacterium UBA5008 | reverse complement strand
CATCTCATCGCTGCGATAGCCGATCTCGGTGAACAAAACCGGTCGCTGGTATTTTTTGTGGATTCGGTCAATGATACGCAAAGGTTCCTCCCATCCTTTTTTTAATTCCGCTAAGGATGCGGTTTTGTTTTTTGTGAGCGGAAAGTAACCTTGGATGCCGATGTAATCAAGCGCATCCCAAAACATGACTTGTTCATATTCCTGATGAAAATTGGCGGCATAGGTCAGTTTGCCTTTATATACTTTTCGAATGCTAGCGATGATGGCACGCCATTCTTTTTCACGTAATGTGAGATGCAGTTCGGTGCCAATGCAGAGGATATCAATTTTATTTTTTTCAGCGATTTCCGCATAGTGCAGAATAAAGTCGCTGTACAATCGAAACCATCGCTGCCACGCGGTGTCACTTTTCATGGAGATAGCACCGGGCCAGCTTTTGCCCACCCAGATGTGTGGTTTTAAAATAGTTCTGATGCCAGCCTTGCGAGCTAGTTGGGTTGTGGTGGCAATACCTTCATCTGATTCGCCCCACCAAACACGATCGGAAGTGAAATTTGTTTTAATAGTAGAGCTGTAGGGATCGCGCTGAAAGGCGAATGGCGTTTGTGAAATCCAATTGACGTTGCATTTTTTTAATTCGGCAATTTCTTTT
>DGYK01000039.1:0-36734 GCA_002398365.1 Flammeovirgaceae bacterium UBA5008 | reverse complement strand
CTCGCGGCCGCCTACCCAGCAAACGCCTTTTTGTTTTTTGCCGTCAACGAGTTGCCCAAAAGTTACTTGAGTGAACGCAATAAACAGTAAGATAAGAAGCGGCTTCATCCTTACGAAGGTAAGAGCGCCATTTCAAAAAGAGAAGTGATTTTTTCTTTCATTACTTGCTTCACTTCGTTCAAGTCGATGGTGGCACCGAGTTCTTTTTCCATGGAGGTAACGGCTTTGTCATCTATGCCGCATGGAACAATGTGATGGAAGTAGGATAGATCCGGAGATACATTGAGCGCGAGGCCGTGCATCGTTACCCAGCGACTTGTTTTTACACCCATTGCGCAAATTTTGCGAGCGTGTTTCATGCTGTCAAATCCAATCCATACACCCGTCAGGCCCGGTATGCGTCCGGCAGAGATGTGAAATGTTGCCAATGTTTGGATGACAGCTTCCTCCAGCAATCGCATGTATTGATGAATATCCGTAAAGAAATTTTCCAGGTCGATGATGGGGTACACTACTAATTGACCGGGGCCGTGATACGTTATATCTCCTCCTCGATTAATCGGGAAGTAGCTGGCTTGTATCGTGTGGAGATCTTCTTTTTTAACCAACAGATTTTTTTCATCACCGCTTTTTCCGAGTGTGTACACGTGTGGGTGTTCGCAGAAGAGCAAGTAGTTGAAAGTGGGAACTTGTTCTTCTTCCGCGAGATTTCGATTTTGCTTTTTTATATCGAGGATTTGATTAAACAAATCAGTTTGGTAATCCCACGCTTGTTGATAATCCATCAAGCCGAGATCGGTGAAACGGGTTTGTTTATTGACGTTGACGTTCAAAATCGGAAAGCTTTATTTTAGTTTCCCCAACTCTTCTTTTAGGTAATCGATTGCTTCTACCGGATTTGCCTCTACGCCATTTTCTTTCGCGAGGTAATACGAAATCCAATCGGTAAGATGAATGAGGTAGTAATACTGTTCTAATAACGAAGCCCCTTCGCCCACAATATCAATGATCGGATTCGACTTCTTTTCAAAGATCGGTCGGCAGATTTCCATTCGCTTCTCTACGCGCTCATGATCGTGGTCGGAGTAGAGATAGATTACCTGAGCTTGCTGCAAAATGTTTTCCGGAAACTGCCATCCTACGATTTCGTTGTGATTCATCTCCGGAAAAGTATTGACGTGTGCCAACTGCTTGGCATTTTCGTTGATTTGATTTTGGAAACGAAGTGCCATTGCTTTGAGGCGCTCATCGCAATAGATAATCGGAAATTTGCCTTTCAGTTTTTTAGCAATCAGCTCAGCCTCCGACTGGATAGCTTTCTCTCCGCGATTTAAATATTCGATGGCATTCTCTGTCTCTTTCATAAAGGCTGCACCAATCAGGTTGGTGTGATAGAGCGCATACAACAATGAAACCATCATGTATCCTAGATTACCGCGCGGGCTTTTCGAGCCACCCGGAATTTGAATCCAAAACAAGTTGTATTCTTTCGCCAGCTCCAGCATTTTGCCGCCCGAGGTAATGCAAATGATGTGAGCGCGCTTCAACATGGCTTTGTGAATCGCAGCCAATGTTTCTTCCGTATCGCCACTGTACGAGCATGCTATGAACAAAGTATGTGGACTTACAAACTGAGGAATGTTATAGCCTTTGGAAACGGTGATTGGTATCGGCACGCGACCAAACGTCAATGACTCCACCAAATTGGCACCAATGCCGGAACCGCCCATACCGGTGATTAAGATATTCCGAATGTCGCTGCCCGGTCGAACTAAATCTACCGATTGACCGATCTTGAGTGCACTGGCTAGCTGCAGGGTAAAGCCTTCGATTAGTTTCTTCATTCTTTGTTCTTAACTTCGATTTTCAAAGGTAGATTATTTATTGTGAGCGATAAAATCGAAAAAGGGAAAGCGGGCGAAGATTTAGCGGCTCAATTTCTTATTGAGAAGGGGTACCAGATTTTAGCGAGAAACTATCGCTACAAGCGATCCGAAATTGACCTCATTATGAAGAAAGATAATTGCCTTGTATTTGTAGAAGTAAAATTACGTACAACCGATGCCTTTGGGTTTCCGGAAGAATTTGTGGATGAAAAGAAGGCAGCCAAGATTTTGGAAGGAGCCGATCAATACATCTATGAGTTGAAATGGGAAGGAAACATTCGGTTTGATATTGTAGCCATCCGGCAAATTAATGGACAAACAGAAGTCGTGCAGATTGAAGATGCGTTTTATTAATTACTTGGAATAAATTTCCTTTCCCTTTTCATCCCACTCTTTGCGCAAATAGGGTTTGATGTCTTTATCGAATGGTTCTTTGGGATACGTAATGATGCGCTTCCGCTTTCCATTGGGATAATTTTCAATCCAATCGCCCACCTTTACATTGAATCGGTATTCGCCACGCACTGCTACTTGGCCATTTTCATGTAATAAGTAATAGTATCCTTCCTTCTCGCCATATTCGATTGGTGTAATTTCTTTTATTTTTTTCTTCTCGGCCGGATCGTAATAGGTGATGCGAGATTCTTTGGGCCAGCCTTTGTAATACTTTTCTTTATCTTCTAGCAAGTCTTGTTGATTATGGCGCATCCACCGGCCGTGCTTGGTACCCATATAAAAAATACCTTCTTCAACCACTGTAGTACCAATCAGCTTTTTATAAGGCCCGTGTAACAACACACCTTTGGTGGGGTCAAATTTTTCTACTCGTCTTACTTCGGCTCGCTTGTAATCATAATAGTAAATATCGCGGGCAAATGTGTTGGGTACAGCCGGCTTCTTTAATTTATAGAATAGCTCCAGCGTTACGTTATTGCCATATCCTTTTCGCGCAAACCCTTTTTTTGTTTTGATGCCATAGAAGACTTTTCTTTTTGGCTTTTTCTTTTTAGTAACGATTGGCTCCTCTTCTTTTTCCAGTTCTAACAGCGTGAACGGCCGGTCGGTATCAAACGTAAATTGCCCCTCTTGCACTTTCGGTTCAGAGCCTTGTGCCCAAAGTTCAGGCCCAAGGACAACAAATAGTAACAGAAATGAAATACTGCGCATAACGAACATCAACGAAAGTTACGCAATAATATTTTGGAATCGAATCATTCGATTTTTAAAAATCGTTTGTATACGGCAAATGATACGTAAGGGTTCTCTTTCTTGGGTTAATAAAGGTTAACATCAGGTTAATTAAAATTTTCTTCAAAATTTAGTTTCAATCCAGCAACCTACTCGAAACAGGATCGTTTGGAGGCCCTTGTTAAACACTAAATTCACTAAGCAACCCAATTAGAAGAAATGAGAAAAATCACACTCCCCATTGTTTCCTTTATTTTTATTTCAACTCTTTCATTCGCACAAACTATCACACCCAAAGTTGGATATACACTCTCAACATGGGGTGCTTCCAATTATGTTACCCAACTGAATAACAGTTTTAGTTCTCAGCCTGGCTTTTCATTTGGGGTGGCTTACAGTATTCCTCTCAAAGGACTAGGTATAGGCATGCTATCCTTGCAGCCAGAAGTATCTTTTGTACAAAAAGGATTTAAAGTAGATGCACAAGGAGAAGTATCCAGTGCAGAATTAACATTCTTTATTACTTCACACCAAGAGTACACTATTCATTATCTGGAGTTTCCACTCATGACCAAATATGAATTTGGCAATGATCGATTCAAGTTTTCTGTTTCGGCAGGACCTTCCATTGCATTTGGTCTTGGCGGAAAATACAAAGCGGCATCGACTATTTTTGATGGCAATGTCACCACTGATTTAGCGAATACTACGGGTGATATTAGATTCTTTAAATCAAAGGATAACCAGTCTGTTTCATTTGATCACAACATCGATGCGGGTATTCAATTTGGAATAGGTGCTGTGCTTTACAACCGGATTGCTCTGGATGTGCGCTTTGGCAACAGTTTTACTAATACCAACGAATACAATGAATCTAAAAACAGAGTACTTCAATTTACGGTTGGTGTACCAATCTCTTTAAAGGATTAAAAAAAAGGGAGTCGATATTTTTCGACTCCCTTTTTTCTATTTTCTAGTCGCTTACAAATTAGCCAACTAACTCCACGCTGCGCTTGATAAAGGCTGTCAAATCAGCACCAGTTAGCATACTTTGTGAAAGTAACCCGAGGTCATATGCCTGCTTGGCAAGCTTACCTTTTTGATCTTCACTTTCAGCTTTCAAAATGCGTTGCACAATAGGATGGTTGCCATTCACAGCTACATTGTAGTTGTCGGGCATGCTTCCCATAAAGCTCATGCCACCGCCACCACCGGTGCGTGCCATGTCTTTCATTCTACGCATCCATTCGCTCATGGTGATGGTTACTGGCATATCGTCTGGCGACAATGATTCAATCGCCACACTCATGGCTTTGTTGTTAATTGCTTTTTCAAAAATGCCTTTCACCTGCTCTTCTTCTTCTTTGCTCAATACGCTGGCAACAGCATCTGATTTTACAATCAGCTTGTCGATGATTTCACTGTCCACGCGCTTGAGTTGGGTTTTTTCCAACTTTTGCTCCAGATGACCAATAAAGTGACTATCTAAAACGCCATCGAGCAGCAACACATCATATGCTTTGGCTTTTGCACTTTGAATAAATGTATCTTGCTTGCCTTTATCGTTGGTGTAGAGATAAATGACCTGCTCATCTTTATCCGTCTGATTCGGTTTTACTTTATCCGCGTATTCATTCAATGTGAAATACTGCCCGTCTACGTTTTTGAGCAATGCAAATTCTTTTGCTTTCTCATAGAATTTCTCATCGCTGATCATACCGTAGCGCACAAACACGCTGATGTCGTCCCATTTCTTTTCGAACTCCTTGCGGTCTTTGTTGAACATATCCAACAACTTATCCGCTACTTTTTTAGTGATGTGCGAACTGATCTTCTTCACATTCGCATCGCTTTGCAAATAACTGCGGGATACGTTCAAAGGAATATCCGGTGAATCGAGCACACCATGTAATAGCATTAGAAAATCAGGAACTACATCTTTCACTTCGTCCGTAATGAATACCTGGCGTGAGTAGAGTTGTATTTTGTTGCGCTGAATTTCGAAATCGTTTTTGATTTTTGGGAAATACAAAACGCCTGTGAGGTTGAATGGATAATCTACGTTCAAGTGAATCCAGAAGAGTGGATCTTCGGTAAACGGATACAACTCTTTGTAGAAATTGAGGTAGTCTTCGTCTTTTAATTCCAGAGGCGCTTTTACCCAAATAGGTGATGGGTTGTTGATGATACGATCGGTAGTAACCGTTTTGTACTTTGGCTTGTTGTCTTTATCAACTCCATCTTCTACACTTTCATTTTTGGTGCCGAACTTAATTTCGACCGGCAAGAATTTGCAGTACTTATCCAGTATGCCCTTCAATCGGAATTCTTCCAAAAACTCTTCCGAATCTTTGTTCACATGCAGAATCACATCGGTACCGCGTGTTTCTTTGGTAGTTTCGGTCAACTCGAATTCAGTAGAGCCATCGCATATCCAGCGTGCCGCTTCGCTACCTGCTTTAAATGATTTGGAAACAACCTCAACTTTATCGGAAACCATGAAGGCCGAGTAGAAGCCGAGACCAAACTTTCCGATGATGTCTTTGGCATCGGTTTTATCTTTAAACTTCTCTACGAATTCGGCAGCTCCGGAGAACGCAATTTGGTTGATGTATTTTTTGATTTCCTCGGCTGTCATGCCAAGACCTTTGTCGCTTACGGTAATGGTTTTAGCGTCTTTATCAAAGCTCACTTCAATTTTCAGATCGCCAAGCTCGCCATTGAATTCACCCAATGCCGCCAGTTTTTTTAATTTTTGAGTGGCATCTACGGCATTGCTCACCAACTCGCGTAAAAAGATTTCGTGGTCGGAATAGAGGAATTTCTTAATGATGGGAAAAATATTCTCGGTATGGATCGAGATAGTACCTTTTTCTGCCATAATGGTTCAAATTTTGGGTTAGAATGAATAATCCCACCTTACACAAGGATTGTTCCAAAAGGCAAAAGTGTCAGGTTGTCAGAGAAATATTAGCGATGCGTGGGCATATGATTGTCCAGAAAATTATCAGCAGCTTTATTCCAGGCATCCAGTGCGTCACTACGCTTTTTGTTGAGTTCGGTATTGACCTGATTGTATTTCGTTACAGCTGCATTAAAGTCTGCTACCAGTTTGTTAAAAGCATCCACATCTTGTTGGGTGCGGTCAGCCTGTTTTTTAGATTCTAAAGCCTTTTTACTTTTCTCAAAATTATCATTCTTCAAAAAGAAGTCAGAGAGTTCAGCACTTTTAGTTGCTTCGTATTTGTAAAACTCAAGGAGTCGCTCACACGCTACTTTCAGCGTTTTATCACCATTATATGTCGAAATGGGGCTCATTTTTTTTAGTCCCTCTGTGCTGCTGGCTAACAAGGCATTTTTGGTTTGCTCCATGGCATTGATATCTCCTTTTTTCAAGGCATCCATCCAATAAACTTCGTCTTTATAACTTTTAAAAAAGATCAGATAAATACGATTATAGTACTTGTAGACAGCACTTGCTTCTTCCATTTTTTTGGAAAGTTTGGAAGAGGATTCAATCAGTCGGATTTTATTTTTTGCTGCGAAGGCCTCAAATTCCTTATCAAAAATTAAATAAGCCTTATCGGCACGTTCGTTGGCTTTTTCCTTAGCTAACATAAAAGCTTCCATTGCATCATAGGATTGTTCTGCAATTTCTTCCATGTTTACAATTTTAGCGTAGTCTTCATTCAGAAGGGCCGAAGTAATTTGGAAGTAAGCAAGCGCAGAATCACGCAAAGCAGGGTCGCCATTGAATGGTCTAAGCTTTCGCATGTTGGTAACGGCTTGCTTGATGGTTTGCATCAACTCCAATCGTTTTTTTTCAACCTTACGAGCACTTTTATTATGAGAAGTTGCACTGCTGTAGGCCATCATATCACTCGAAATTAATTTGCATTGTTCACCTACATAACCTAAATATTCGGTTGCAACTGTAAGGTTTTGAGCTTGTGATTGGTGAATAAATGAAATGAATGCAAATACGAAAATGAAAACAGCGCGCATCATGTAGTTATGGTTTTGTAAGTGATAGATGATTCAGTATTATTTGAAAAGCTTCTTCAATATAAGCACTTCGTTCAATTTCTTTGAGTAACTCTTGACTAGTCTGGTTTCGATTTTCATCCAAGCCCAACAAAGCTCCATCAAATTTATTTTGCATGACGCGATACAAAGGTTTAGCACTTGCCTTTTCTGTTTGATCAAGTTGTTTGACATGCTCTTGTGATGCGAGGTGATGCTGAATGTATGCGTTGATTTCCAGTGATTGAGGAGCCTGGAAGAACTTTTGGAAATCACTGAGGTGTTTGAACCATGAAGAGTTTGCAAGGCGCTCTCCACTAAGTCTTTTCAAAGGATCCATAGCTACTTTAGTCAGCGGAGTGTAATACACTTTCTTTATAACCGAATCACTGGGTAAGGAATGGCGATTGGTGCGCTCACTAATTTGCAAAATGCTGTAGAAGTCAGGCAAATAAATATCTGGTTGAACTCCTTTCTGTTGGTGACTTTTGCCGGTGATTCGGTAAGCTTTGGAAAGCGTAATTTTTACAAAGCCCAGGGTATCTTTTTCATGAATTACAGGAAAAACACTTTGTGCAGTAGCTTTTCCAAAAGAAGTACTGCCCACCACAATTGCTCTGTTATAATCTTGCAATGCTGCTGTTGTAATTTCAGAGGCTGAGGCACTAAACCCATTCATCAAAATAATGAGTGGCCCATCGTAAGCAAAGCCCTTGTGAATATCCTTTAAAGAAATGATTTGCCCATCTTTTGATTTGGAGAGTGCCATTGGCCCCACGTCAATAAATATTCCTGCCAATTCAATAGCCTCTTGTATAGATCCGCCTCCATTAAACCGCAAGTCGAGAATGAGCCCTTGAATGTTCTCTTTTTTTAGTTTAACAATTTCTTTGGCAACGTCATTCGCGCAACTTTGACCTTCGCCACCCCAATCGGAATAAAAACCTGGTAGAGAAATATAGCCAATGGATTTTTCGCCTTTCAATAAAAGACTTTGCACATTGGTTTCTATGGATTCGCGTTTTTCTTTTTGCAACAATACGTCAACTGAAGTGCCATCGGCTTTCTTAAAAGTAAAAGTTCCTGAAAGTTTATCAGCTGAATTAATTTTTTCCTCTAATTCATTATCGTCAAAATCGAGTGAATTCAAAACCTCTCCATTCGGCCAAGTCACAGAAACTATCGCATCTCCTTTGTTAACCAGATGACTGTTCCAGGCCGGCCCACCCGGAGCCAGTCGCTCAACAATCGTTTCTCCCAGTGCGTTTTCATTAAGATCAAAACCAAATGAGTATGCAGCCGATGAAAGTGAGCTTTCAAAATCTTTAATTTCACTTTGCGTAAAGAAATTGGTATGAGGGTCGAACGAGAGTGCGATTGATTTGAGTAGGGCATTGCCGACAAACTCTTGGGATGAAACGCTGCCGCGTAGTAATCGATTAAGTTTGGCCAACGTTTTATCTCGCTCTTTTTCGCGCGATACTTTTTCTACGGCCATCCAGTCTTTCACGGTCATGCCCTTAGCCGTCTGCGCCATCCGCGAAAGCGTAGATGCCTTGAGCCAAATTTCCCAGTGTTTTTCCCAATCATTCACTGAATTCTCGTGTTCTGAAATTTGTTTATTTGAAAAGTATAAACTGTCTTTTTTCGAATAATCAAATGGCTTTGCGGTTTTGAGAGAAACTATTCGGATAGCGTCTGTTAACCTTTTTTGATAAATTTTTGCAACTACCTCAACAAATTCGCAGCTGTTGCTTTTAGCCGGGTCGTGAAGGTATAGAGGAAGCGCTTTTATTTCATTTACATCTGCATCCAGAAAATACAAGCCATCGGGATCGATTAGTTCTACAAATTCTTCAATTACCCGATCGTGAAACTTTTCATCAATGGGCGGAGGACTAAAGTGCTCCGCTTTGATTTTGCTTACTAAAAGATGTGGTAAGGTGCAATACTTTCTGGTTTGACTAAACGATACGCCAATCCATAGCAGAAAAAATAGAGTAAATACGGGGCGCCTCAAGAATGAAATCGGTTTTTGTAAAAATAACACGCGAATATGAATATTGGATGAAGGGCTATAAAAAAGAAGCCCTCCGGTTGAGAGGGCTTCCAATAAATATCTTGGTTCTACCTTTAATCTCCTGCCAAAGCCGGAGTACTTTTTTCTTGCGCTAACTCAATCTCTTCTCCATCCGGATTCAGGAACTTGTATTCCGTAATGGCCAATGAAGAATCTTTGATCAACTCTACGGAGCGCTTGTACTTGAAATACCACTTCATGCGCTTTGAAATGAATCCCTTCGTATAGTAGGCATACAAGAAAGGATGCAGCGCCAGCACCAGCTTCTTCTCATTTTGACTTTCGAATAGATAGCGTACGTGCTCTTCAATTTTATCCGTCACCAAAATGGAAGCCTCAATCTTTCCACTGCCATTGCAAGTTGGACACACTTCTTTAGTGGCAATATTCATCTGCGGACGCACGCGCTCGCGGGTGATTTGCATTAACCCAAATTTGGAAAGGGGCAGAATGGTATGCTTCGCCTTATCGCTTTCCATCTCTTCCTTCACTTTGTTGTAGATGAGCTTTTTATTGTCGATGCCACGCATGTCAATAAAGTCGACTACAATAATGCCACCCATATCGCGCAAGCGAAATTGGCGCGCTACTTCTTTGGCCGCTTCTAGGTTTACTGAAAGTGCCGTAGTTTCTTGGCTTTCTTCGCGATTGGATTTATTGCCGCTGTTTACGTCAATGACATGCAATGCCTCGGTGTGCTCAATGATCAGGTAGCCGCCACCTTTCAAGCTCACGGTTTGGCCGAAAGCTGATTTGATTTGCTTTTCAACACCGAAGTGTTCGAAAATCTTAGCCTTGCCGGTGTATAGCTTTACAATTTTTTCCTTATCGGGAGCGATGTTGTGGATGTAACTCTTTATCTCATCGTAGATCTTCTTGTCATCTACCATTACGTTGTCAAACGATTCGTTTAACACATCGCGTAAGATGGAAGAGGTTTTGTTGAGTTCTCCGATGATTTTATCGCGTGGGTTGCCATCCACGATGCGAGCGATGCCGTCTTCCCACATTTTCACCAAGCTGCGCATGTCTTTGTCGAGCTCGGCTACTTCTTTGCCTTCGGCAACGGTGCGAATGATCACACCAAAATTTTCAGGTTTGATTGATTGAATGAGGCGCTGCAAGCGCTTGCGCTCTTCGCTGCTGGCAATCCGTTTTGAAATGCTCACCCCGGATGAGAAGGGTACCAAAACCAGGTATCGCCCGGCTAGGGATAACTCGCACGAAAGTCGCGGCCCTTTTGTAGAAATGGGCTCTTTCACCACTTGCACCGGAATGAGAAGATTTTTGGCAAGCTGCTGGCCTATTTTGCCATGCTTGTCAATGTCTTTCTCCAGCTGGAACTTATCCAGTTTCCCACCGGTGATTTTCTTTGAACGAACAAGCTTGGTGAATTTTTGAAGAGACCCAAACTGCGCACCTAAATCGAGGTAGTGAAGAAAGGCGTCTTTCTCAAAACCGATATCGATAAATGCAGCGTTAAGGCCCGGCACTATTTTTTTAACAGTGCCTAGGTAAATATCACCAACTACAAACTTGCTTCCGTTGGTTTCTTCATGAAACTCGGCAAGTTGCTTGTCCTTTAAAAGGGCTATGCGACATCCGTCCTGAGTAGCACTAATAATTAGTTCGTTACTCAAAACTTAAAAAATTGGATGTTGAAAATAATAGGACTCGTTTTGTAGAAAAGGCGCTGAAATAATGCAACGCCTTTTGCATAAGAGGGGCACCGGGCCCCTGCTTACTATTTTTTCTTATGACGGTTTTTTCTCAAACGCTTTTTACGTTTGTGAGTAGCCATTTTGTGCTTCTTTCTTTTCTTACCACTTGGCATAATGCTTTTTGGTTTAGGCTCATCGTTCTACTTCGTGTAGAATCTCTCTTTCGGAGAGTGATGAGCGATGGTTTAACATTTATTTTACTTTTAACTCTTGTAAATAAGAATCTGCAGTGGATTGTACTGCCGGATCATTATCTAACTTTTTTACTTTTTCAAATTGGGCTTTCGCCTTTTCTTTCTTTCCTGCATTCATGTAGGCTACGCCTAACAGAAGCTGACCTTGCACATGGTTGGGGTTTACTTCAATCAGATCATTGAGCCTTTCAATGGCGCGATCATACTGCCCCGACTGCATGGAGAGCATGCCCAAGTTATAAAGCGCGAACTCATTTTTGGGATCCTCATTTAATACATCACGAATTTTCTGAATCCCCTGCATGGGAGATGAACTCAGGTACGTCATGGCCATTTTTATCCTTGCTTCATAGTTTTTTGGGTTAGCTTCTACTGCTTTCCCCAAAAATTCCTGTGCCTTTAAAGCCATGGCTTGTTGCTTTTCGGCACCCATTGAAAAGGTGTAGGCTTCATAAAAACTGTTACCAGCCTTCATGAAACTTTCGGTCGTTTTAAAGAACGTTGCTGATTGCTCGGCATACCATGCAGCGCTGTCAAATTGACCCGCTTGCGTGTAGAGGCTTCGCAAAGAGTCGGCAAAGATAGCATTTTTTTGATTCGTTGAACCCTGTAAGTATTGGGTTCTCAAGCTTTTGATGGCGTTGCTTAAAGCTTCAGGTACATCACTGTGGCCTTTGGAGGGGATGGTTTTTCCCGTTTTGACAGAATCTGTAGCCGCCAATTGGTTTTCATTTTCAACTACTGCTTTGGGTAGCATAAAAATGAGCCAGATAATAAGGGCACTGACAATAATAAGAATGAGGCGAGTCTTCAGCATAAGTGGTAGCGAGGCGAAGTGCTTACAAAAGCAAAGCCCCTAAACAATTAACCGTTTTCTTCCATCTCGTTAGTCTCGTCATGCGCCATGCTCTCGGCCATCTGCTTTACCTTGTCGCTATTCTTGATTTTGTTCACAAAAATTTTGGCTGGCTTAAAGCTGGGGATGTAATGCTCATCAATGACAATGGCTGTATTGCGTGAGATATTGCGGGCAATTTTTTTCTTTCTCTTTTTATTGATGAAGCTGCCAAATCCGCGCACATATATATTATGACCGGAGGCCATGTTGTTCTTTACGATATTAAAGAACGCTTCAACAGAAGCTGATACATCAGCTTTATCGATTCCGGTTTTATCAGCAATTTGATTGATTACGTCAGCTTTCGTCACAAGAGTAGAGTTTTAGTTCTGAATTTTTTTGGGATGGCAAATTTATAAGCAGTTCGTTCAATTCCAAAATTAATTTACTGACTATCAACAACGTGAACGCACAAAACACGGTAAAGAGTTGATTGATTTGGTTGAAAGCGGTTTTTTTTGCTTTTAAATTTTTATCCACTTCTTTGCTGGTTGTGAACCACAATCTTGTTCAGCATACGCGCAGAAGGCCATTTCTTGGTTTACTTTGTTATTAAACTATGATTCAATCTTCGGCTTTCGCTCAAAAAATAATTGGTTGGTATTGGGAACACAAACGACCATTGCCTTGGCGCGAAACAACAGACCCTTATAAAATTTGGCTGTCAGAGATTATTCTGCAACAAACCCGCGTGGCACAAGGCCTGCCATACTACGAGCGATTTGTGAAAACCTATCCAACAGTAAAAGCGTTGGCAGCAGCACCTCAACAAAATGTGTTGCGGTTGTGGCAAGGATTGGGCTATTATTCTCGCGCTCGCAATTTGCATGCTTGTGCAAAGCAAATTGTTGAAACTTATAACGGGGTTTTCCCAAACAACTTTAACGATTTACAAAAATTACCCGGTGTTGGTCCGTACACAGCTGCGGCCATTGCATCCATTGCATTTAAAGAATCAGTGGCAGTGGTAGATGGCAATGTGTATCGTGTGTTGGCACGCGTGTTTGGTATTGAAATAGACACAGCCAGCACTGAAGGAAAGAAATATTTTTTTGAAAAAGCCAATCAATTAGTTCCCGCAAAAGATCCCGACTTATTCAATCAGGCGATGATGGAGTTTGGCGCGCTGCATTGCTTGCCGCAAAATCCTAAATGTGATGATTGTATTTTTTCAAATACCTGTGTGGCGCGCAAACATGAGCTTCAAAACGTGCTGCCCATCAAATCAAAAAAAATAAAAATAAAAAAAAGGTATTTCTACTACTTCGACTTTCGCTTTAAGAACAGTCGCTTAATGAAGCACCGAACCGCCAAAGATATCTGGCAAGGTTTATATGATTTTTATCTGATTGAAAAAAATCGACCTACTAATTCAGCCGGATTACGACAAGAAGAAATGGCAATTGTAGCACCTTACTTGCCTGCCAAACTTCCGGCACCATTCAAGCATGTGCTTTCACATCAACAATTATTCATTCACATCATTCCTGTTCACATTCATTCCGAAAAGGAGTTTTTACACGCAGCGAAGCAACTAAACTTACAGGTCATTTCGAAAAAAGGATTGGAGCGAATTCCCAAACCAATTATAATAGAGAAATATTTCAACAGCACGGCATGATCAGCAATAGAAACGATCAGCAAATGGAATACCTCTCAAAAGCGAACGAATAGCGCTAAAATCTCCCATTTCAATTATACTCTTTCCTTCCCTGAATTTTTGGTATTTTTGCAATCCAACTTAAAAGAAGATTAGAAATATGTCAGGCGTAAACAAAGTTATTCTTGTAGGCAGACTAGGAAAAGAGCCGGAAGTAAGAAATCTGGAAAACGGAGCTACGGTTGCCAATTTTACCATGGCTACCAGCGAAACATATAAAGATAAAACCACAGGCGAGCGCAAAGAAATTACCGAATGGCACAACGTGGTGTTGTGGCGCGGCTTGGCAGACATTGCAGCGAAGTATTTGCACAAGGGCGATCAGGTTTACATAGAAGGAAAGTTGCGCACGCGCAGTTGGGAAAAAGAAGGAGTAACGCGCTATACCACCGAAATTGTTGGTGATAACATGACTCTGTTGGGCAGCAAACCAGGAGGTGGAGGTAATAATAATTATGAAAAATCGCCCGCATCGTCACCGGCAAGTCAGGCAGCTCCGAGTGATTTTGGTGCGGCTCCCCATGCTACAGATGATCTGCCCTTTTAGATCAGCTTAACATTTAATCTTTGGAAACGGATCGTTTAACCATGTCGCTGGGTTTTATATTTTCGGAAGTACTTTTCGAGATCAACTACTTCTACGCGATAAGTTTTATTGCGATTGCCATTTTACTTTTTATGTCGGCCATGATTTCGGCCTCCGAAGTGGCCTTCTTTTCATTAAAAGCAGATGACTTTGAGCGTTGTCGCGAATCAGATGAGCCGGCTGATAAAAATATTGTACAACTGCTCAAGAAGCCGCGTCTTTTGCTAGCCACCATTCTCATCATGAATAATTTTGTGAATGTGGGTGTGGTTACAATCTCTACATTTTTGATGTGGGAAATGGCAGGAACGCGCAAACCTACTGAGACCATTGTAGGCTTGGTAACATTCGGGGCTACGTTTGCCATCACTTTTTTTGGTGAAATTATTCCTAAAGTATATGCTACCCGCCATAACTGGACGTTTGCAAGACGCATGGGGGGCACCTGGTTGTTATTGGAAAATGTATGGCGACCTATTTCTTATTTGTTACTCAGTATGAGTAGTGTAATCGAGCGAAGAATTGAAAAGAAAGGCTACAGCACTACGGTAGATGAATTGAATCAGGCATTAGACTTGACTACCGAAAACAACGAGACCACAGCCGAAGAAAAAGACATTCTTAAAAGCATCGTGAACTTTGGCACCTTGGCGGTGAAACGTGTGATGAAGTCACGCATGGACATTTCAGCAGTCGATGTCGATTTGAATTTTAAAGAATTGATGGAGCAGGTGAATAAATCGGGATTCTCGCGCATTCCGGTTTACAAAGAAACACTCGATCATGTAGAAGGAATTCTTTACATCAAAGACTTGCTTCCTTACCTAGAGGAAAGTGAGAATTTTAAATGGCAAAAGCTATTGCGACCCGGCTACTTTGTGCCGGAAACAAAAAAGCTCGATTCATTACTAAAGGATTTTCAAAGCAAGCGTGTGCACATGGCTGTAGTAGTGGATGAGTATGGAGGCACCTCCGGCTTAGTGACCTTAGAAGATTTGATCGAAGAAATTATAGGCGAAATCAACGATGAGTTTGACGAAGTCAATTTGGGCTACCAGAAAATCGATGATCGCACCTATGTGTTTGAAGGAAAAACTTTGGTGCACGATATGTGCAAAGCACTGGATGTAGAAGCCACTATTTTTGATGACGTGAAAGGAGAGAGCGAATCGGTCGGTGGCTTGATTTTAGAATTGCATGGCTCATTGCCGAAGGTAGGAGAGCAGATTCAATTTGATCGTTTTACCTTTACTATTCTTACGGCCGATCAAAAGAAAATTAATCGCGTACGCGTAAACATGGTGGATGAAAGTGAAAAAGAAGAAGATTAAGAATGCATGTTTCGCGCTGTTCATTGCAACGATGGGCTGGCTGGCGTCAAGCTGCACAACCAACTACCAACCAAAGCCGAAAGGATATAATCGCCTTATTTTACCCGAAACAAAATACCAATCCTTACCGGATAGTCTGCCTTATCAATTTGAATACTCTACTTCGGCCAGACTGTTGCGGGACACCTCATGGATCAATGAAAAACACTGGGTAGAGATTTATTATCCCACACTCAAGGCCAATATTCATATTACCTACAAACGGCTGCTGAATAAAGATGCATTACTCAAAGAGTTTTTGGATGATGCTTATAACCTGACCAGCAAGCAACAAATCAAAGCGTATGGTATTGACGAGGTAAAAGTGGTGACCCCGCTTGGCAAAACAGCTTTAATTGCAGAGATTAGTGGCGAAGTGCCGAGTCAGTTTCAATTCACCATGACGGATTCTTCGAAAAACTTTTTGCGTGGTGCATTGTACTTTAACACCAAGGTTCAAAACGACTCGCTCGCTCCGGCCATCGACTTCATGAAGAAAGAAGTGATGCATCTGATCAACACGCTAGAGTGGAAGAAGGCTAATTCGGTGATTCGGTAATTTGAAAATTCTCAATTATTGCTATTAGTTTTTTGTAAATTTGATCAATGGCACCGATCTCAAAGGAAAAATTGATTGAAACGATAAAGGATCTTCCAGATACTTTTTCATTAGATGAACTTTTCGAGCGACTGATTCTTTTGCAAAAAATTGAATCAGGAATGGAGCAATCAAAATCTGATCAGGTTCTTTCAACTGCCGATGCCCGAGCGAAACTTAGTCAATGGCTACTGAAGTAAACTGGACACCTCAATCGCTTGAGGATATTGAAAACATTGCCAGTTTTATTGCCAAAGATTCTCTTTACTATGCTAAAATTCAAACCGAGAGATTCTTCGAACGGGTTAAAGCTTTAGAAAAACACCCGGAGTTCGGTTCAATCGTTCCTGAATTAGCCATTTCTACCATTCGGCAAGTAAGTGAAGGAAGATATCGAATCATTTATCGAATCGTTACCCCACAACGAATTGATATTTTAACAGTCCATCACAAAAGCAGATTGTTGTCGAGCAACCCACTTTTTAGTGAATAACAATATCTTAATTTGCACACTGCCAAATTAAAATGTCTTTCTTCGATACTTCACTGGAATTCTTAAAAGGCGTGGGGCCACAGCGTGCTGCTTTGCTTCAAAAAGAATTGAAGCTGTTCACCTTTGGCGACCTCATTCAGCACTATCCTTTTCGTTACGAAGACCGCACGCGCTTTTATTCCTTACGGGAAGTCAATGAACTGATGCCATTCATTCAGGTAAAAGGAAAAATTACCGACATCGAATTGATTGGCGATAAATTCAAACGCAGACTAGTAGCTTACTTTACGGATGGCGAAGGCGAGATTGAGCTCGTTTGGTTCCAGGGCATCAATTGGGTGATGCAAAAAGTGAAACCGAATGTTGATTATGTCGTATTTGGCAAACCTTCGCGCTATGGAAGTAAGCTATCGATGGCGCATCCGGAAATAGATGTACTCACTGAAAAGAGTGAAAAGGGAGGATATCTTCAACCGGTTTATCCGCTCACCGATAAGCTGCGCAATCGCTACATCGACAATAAATTTATCATCAAGCTGCAGCAAGATTTATTGAAAGCCGCCATCGCGCACATCCGCGAAACCTTGCCTGCTTCGATCGTTCAACAACAAAAGTTGATTGGCAAAAAAGAAGCGATCATCAACATTCATTTCCCGCGCAACAACGAATGGCTGCTGAGCGCCCAGCGCAGATTGAAGTTCGAAGAACTGTTTTTTGTTCAATTGCAATTGATCAAACTAAAGTTGGTCCGGCAAGGGAAATTCAAAGGAATGGTGTTTAGCGACACCACCATCCTCACCCAATTTTACAAAGAACATTTACCATTTGACCTGACGAACGCACAGAAAAAAGTGGTGCGCGAAATTTATACTGATATGAAGTCAGGCAAGCAAATGAACCGACTCTTGCAAGGCGATGTGGGCAGCGGCAAAACCATTGTGGCATTTATTTCTATTTTACTTGCCATCGGTGGCGATGCGCAAGCCGCCCTTATGGCTCCCACCGAAATATTAGCGCAGCAACATTATGCCAATCTGAAAAAATATGCAGACAAAATGGGAATTCCCATTGCGCTGCTCACCGGTTCAGTAAAGAAAAGCGCGCGCAAACCTATTCACGAACAATTGCAGGATGGTACATTGAAGATTTTAATCGGCACGCACGCCTTGCTCGAGGAAGAAGTGAAGTTTAAAAAACTGGGGCTTGCCATTATTGATGAGCAGCATCGATTTGGAGTTGCTCAGCGCTCTAAACTTTGGCAGAAAAATGCCGATTTCTATCCGCATGTGTTGGTGATGACAGCTACACCAATCCCTCGCACGCTTGCCATGACACTCTATGGTGATCTTGAAATTTCGGTAATTGATGAGTTGCCCAAAGGGCGCAAGCCCATCAAGACCACACACCGTTTTGATTCGCATCGCTTGCAGGTAAATGGGTTTATCAAAACGCAACTCGATGCCGGGCGTCAGATTTATATAGTGTATCCTCTCATTGAAGAATCTGAGAAACTCGATCTGAAACACCTGATGGATGGATACGAAAGTATCGCGCGTGCGTTCCAGGAGGTGCCCATCAGTATTGTGCATGGGCAAATGAAACCCGAAGCCAAAGATTACGAGATGGCACGCTTCGTAAAAGGAGAAACGAAGATAATGGTCGCCACTACCGTAATTGAAGTAGGCGTAGATGTGCCCAACGCCTCGGTCATGGTGATTGAAAGTGCACAGCGATTTGGGCTCTCGCAATTACACCAGTTGCGTGGACGCGTGGGACGAGGAGCCGAGCAATCCTATTGTATTTTAATGACCGATCATAAACTGAGTGCTGAATCGAAGACCCGAATCGAAACGATGGTGCGAACCAACAATGGATTTGAGATCGCTGAGACGGATTTGAAATTACGCGGCCCGGGCGACTTGATGGGCACACAACAGAGTGGCGCGCTGGATTTGCTGATAGCAGACTTGGGTAAAGATGGCGAGCTGCTACAACAGGCTCGAGAGGCTGCTCAACTAGTGCTGGAAAAAGATCCACTCCTTCAACAGCCGGAGAATAGGCTGATCTTACAACAAATTGAATCGATCAAAAAGGCTGCTGTTAATTGGAGTCGGATAAGCTAGCAAATCATTATTTTTGGGAAATTCTTCCCCAATGATCTCTCGTGTATTTCTGGTGCTCCTGTTGATGCACTTTAGCTCACTTTTGACCGCTCAGGTCGGCAATTCATTCCTCACTCATTATTCCCCTCGCGATGAACGAATCGACTATCGCAGCATGGGCATGGTGCAGGATGCCAATGGTCTCATCTATTTTACCAATAAACGAGGCGTGCTCGAATTTGACGGCAAAAACTGGCATCTCATTGCCACGCCTGGTGCCGTCTATACACTGTGCCTCTTGCAAAATCAATTGTATGTGGGAGGTGTGTTTGGCTTTGGTAAAATCGTTCAGCAAGGAAGCGAAAAAGTATTTCAATCCGTTTTCGACAAGCCTTCTATTTTTTCGTCACTGGTGGCAGCCGATAAAATATATGCCGTCAGCGAGTCTTCCCTTTTCATGATTACAGCAGATAAAATTACAACCGAAATAAAAGCCGACAGCACAAAACTGTTTCATGGTTTAATTGAAGTTCGCGACAGCGTATTTGTGAGAGCTGGATTTCAACACCTGCTGCAGGTACAGAACAATAAACTTGTGGAAACCAAGCTCGCACTTCCAGTGAAGGAAGAAATTGTGTTTGCGACTGGGCATAAAAAAACGGGCGATGTATTATTGGGCACCGAGGCAGGATCTGTTTACCTGATGAAAGGAAAATCAACTCCGGAATTGCTTGTATTACAGGATGCCCCTTATCTGCGACAAAACACATTAGAGTTTGGTGTATGGATGAATGAAAAGCAAATTGCCTTAGGCACATTGTTGGGTGGAGTATTATTGATTGATGTAACTACCGGAGCCACGATTGATCATTTGGATTTTAGCACAGGTCTTCCGGACAACGAAGTGTTTGCGCTAATGGCGGATCAAAATGGTGGCGTGTGGGTGGCTCATGAATATGGATTTACCCGAATTGCTCCATCACTGCCCTTTCGCTCGTTTAACCATTTCCCCGGGTTGAATGGAAATTTGTTGTGCATTCAATCGATCCGCGGTCAAGTGTATGTTGGCACCACATTGGGCTTGTACTTGCTCGCCAAAGATGAGCCATCGTCAGCGCGCCCCTCGCTCACGGTACAAACTAATCAGCAGCGCAGAAGTCGGTTTGGGTTTTTGCGTAAGCGATCGGGTGAATCTTCTGCAACACCTTCCCCTACTTTTGAAACAAAGGTGGTGAAGCCGGTTGGTTATGCGTATCGAAAAGTACCGGGCATAGAAGGAAAAGTCATACAACTAATTGAAGTAAATGGCAAACTCATTGCTGCGGGATTGGGAGGAGTTTTTGAAGTGCAAGCCGATAAAGTAAAACCAATTGTTGTTACTCCGGTCAAAACGATATTCTTCTCTTCTTCATTACAACAGCTTGTGGTGGGCACCTATCACAATCAAGTGAAGACGTTTGTTGCAGGCGGAGTTAATTGGAATGAAACACACTTGCTCGATACTCTCAATGATCATATTAGCTATGCGTTTGAAGATAATCTGCAAAATATCTGGCTGTGTGGAAGCACCAAAGCTTACCGTATCGAAACCATTGATGGAAAAGTGACAGATGCGGCATCGTTTTCCATTTCTAATTCTTCATTGGATGAAATGGTTGGAGTAGCTTATGGAAATGAAGTTTATCTGGCAGCTTCCGGAGAGTTTAAGCGTTTCGATCATAAAAACTCTTTTGTTCGTTACGACTCGTTGCCGGGTCCACATCGTTACTTTGCATCCGCAGGCTATTTCTGGTTTAATGACGGAGTCCAGTGGCGAACGGTAGATGCGCGTCTCAGATCACTAAAATTACAATGGCTTGGGCTTTTCCCTAATCTAAGATTTCTAGCCCCAGATGAAAATGCACAGAGTTTGTGGATCATTACGGCTAATAACGAACTATATAAATTTAGCAACAGCCAAACATCTGGAGAGGATTCTCACTTTCCCTTGCTTTTGCGACAGGTGCGTGGTCAGCAAATCAATTTGATTAAAGGGAAGCGAGTAACGATGGATCAACCGGAGAATGAATTAGCATTTGAATTTATTCAACCCGACTACATTAGCAGCCATGCCATGCAATATCGATATCAGGTAAAGGGATTAACCAACGGATGGACAAGTTGGTCGAACTCGAATCATATTGCCAACTTCCCCTATTTGCCGCCAGGAGATTATGAATTAGCCATGCAATCGCGCGATGTGCTCGGCAACGAATCAAAAGTAGAGCTCATCCCATTTGAGATTTTACCTCCTTACTGGAAGCGCTGGTGGTTTTATGCACTGGAGTTTGGTTTCTTTGGCATGCTCATGCTGCTATCGGTTAAGTTGAGTGTGGCGAATGAAAAATACCGCACCGTCAGTGAAGTTTTGTCGCTACTAACGGTAATCATTTTTATTCAGTTTTTGCAGACAGCGATTACCACCTCCATTGAAATCAGAAGCTCTCCTGTATTTGAATTTTTTATTCAGGTATTCATTGCTCTCATTGTCTTTCCGGTAGAAAACTATTTCCGAAAATTTATGAAAGCTGCAGCCGAAGGGAAATTTCAGCTGAAGATTAAAACTGGAAAAGAAAGTTAATTTGTAAATTGATTTTTAAATCTGAACCATAGCTTATGAAGAAGAACATTTTTAAAGTGATGGCCTCTATTAATAAAATCATTCTTCCCCGCTACAGTAAAAAAGATATTACCAAGTTGAGCAAATTCGAAAAGGCCATCGTAGCCTATCGGTATTGGACTACCTTGAATGCGTTAGATTAAATTCTACATTCTTACTTGAAAGCCCTACCCTTTACGCAAGCGGTAGGGTTTTTTATTTTTTCCCTACATATATTCATCCATAAATCAACCCCATATGAAAAAACTGTTTATTCTTTTTATACTAATCCTTGCAGGCGGTTATGCATGGGCGCAAGGCACCATGTTGCTCAGGCAACCCACCATCAGTCAGACCCACATTGCCTTTGTTTATGCCAACGACTTATGGATTGTTGGTAAGGATGGAGGAGAGGCCAGACGCCTCACGAGTAATGAAGGGCAAGAAAGTTTACCACACTTTTCACCCGATGGAAAATACATTGCCTTTACCGGACAATACGATGGCAACACTGATGTGTATATCATTCCTAGTGAGGGTGGTCAACCTGAGCGCCTCACATGGCATCCGGGTGCGGATAATGTTACCGGCTGGACTCCAGATGGAGAATCTATTCTGTTTGCGTCTTCACGCGAAGCGGTGCCCACCCAAGAATCTAAAATTTATACAATCAAACGCACTGGTGGAATGGAAGAAGTTTTATCGATTCCTCGTGCCGTAGCCGGAGAGATTTCAGAAGACGGCAAGTACATCGCTTATCAGCAAATTGGATTTTGGGACCCGGAGTGGAGAAACTACCGCGGAGGACAGGCGAAACCAATCTGGATTGTTGACCTGAAAAATTATTCATTGAAGATGACGCCACAAACTGACAATGAGCGGCACACTGATCCGGTTTGGTTAAATAATGTGGTTTACTTTTTATCTGAGCGCGATTATGCCAACAATGTGTGGTCGTACAATCCGGCCACCAATGAATTGAAACAACAAACATTTCATACAGATTTTGATGCAAAGAGCTTAGATGCAGGTGGTGGTGTGATCGTCTATGAACAAGGCGGCTATCTGAATATTCTAAATCCGGCTAACGGAACGACCAAGCGTGTGGTGGTGAATGTACGCGGAGATTTCCATTGGGCGCGTGAACGATGGGAAGATATAAAGCCGACTGCATTGGTGAATGCGTCTTTGTCGCCTACCGGCCAACGAGCATTGTTTGAATACAGAGGAGAAATCTTTACAGCACCTAAAGAGAAAGGCGACTGGCGAAATATTACACGTCAACCGGCTGCAGCTGATCGTTCACCGGTGTGGTCGCCTGATGGAAAGAAGATAGCGTGGTTTAGCGATGCCAGCGGAGAATATCAATTAATGATTGGCGATCAGGAAGGATTAGAAAAACCCAAGGCAATTGCGATTTCAAAACCTACATTCTTTTTCAAACCCGCATGGTCGCCCGATGGCAAATACATTGCATTTACAGACACAGACTATGTGTTGTGGTATACGGATGTGAATAGTGGCATCACTAAGAAAGTGGATAACGAAAGATACGCACACCCGAATCGCACACTGAATCCGGTGTGGTCGCCCGATAGCAAATGGATTGCCTATCCAAAAATTCAAGACAATCACCACAAGGCAATCAAAGTATTTAATGTAGAGACCAATCAAAACCTTCAACTCACCGATGGGATGGCCGATGCCATTTCACCTGTATGGGATGCGACCGGAAAATACCTTTACATTTTGGCAAGCACGAACTACGCATTGAACTCCGGTTGGTTAGATATGAGTTCGTATGATCGTCCGATCACTCGTGCGTTGTATGTGTTGGTGCTTAGCAAAGACGATGCTTCTCCGCTTGCACCACGCAGCGATGATGAAAAAGAAAAAGCAAAAGATGATGCGAAGAAAGACGCAACTCCTGTCGTGAAAATTGACATGGACGGCTTGGCGAATCGCATGTTGGCAGTGGATGTGCCGCAACGAAACTATGCTGCACTTTACCCGGCCCCCGATGGTTATGTATTTTATTCAGAGATTGTGCCCAACCAGCAAGGACAAACACTGCATCGCTACAATTTTAAAGACCGAAAAACAGAAGTCTATCTCACTCCAGTGAATGACGTAGCCATTTCACACGATCGTAAATCATTGCTTTATCGCAGCAATGCCACGTGGGGAATTTTAGGTACCAGCGATTCGAATAAAAAAGTAGGCGATGGTAAAGTAGAAGCTGCGGGTAACATGAAATTAAAAATCAACCCAATGGAAGAGTGGAAACAAATCTTCCGCGAAGGCTGGCGCTATCAACGCGACTTTTTATATGTGAATAATGTACACGGTGCACCGTGGAGTGATGTCTACAAATGGTACAGCCCATGGATTGAACATGTACGTCATCGCTCTGATTTAAATTATGTCGTGGATATTTTGGGTGGCGAAGTTGCCGTAGGTCACTCTTATACCAGTGGCGGAGATTTTCCTAACATCGATAATGTGCCGGTCGGTTTGCTTGGCGCAGATTTCGAAGTTGAAAATGGTTACTACCGATTTAAGAAAACGTATTTGGGAGAAAGCTGGAATCCGGAACTGAAAGCTCCGTTGCGTGAGCCCGGTGTCAATATCAATGTAGGTGATTATATATTAGAAGTAAATGGTCAGCCGATTTCAACTTCAGTGAATCTGTACAAATACTTCGAAGCAACCGCCAATCGGCAAACTAAAATAAAAGTGAACAGCAAGCCTTCAGCTGAAGGTGCGCGAATCGTCACGGTCGTTCCGGTAGAAAACGAAAATCAACTGCGTAACATTGATTGGGTAGAAGGCAATCGCAGAAAAGTAAACGAGCTGTCCAAAGGTCAGTTGGCATATGTGTATGTGCCCAATACGGGCAATCCGGGTTACACTTCATTTAATCGCTACTACTTTGCACAACAAGATAAGAAGGGAGCTATTATTGATGAGCGTAACAATGGTGGTGGCTCCGCAGCCGATTATATGGTTGACATTATGGCGCGCGATCTGCAAGGATATTTTAACTCGCGCACCGAAGAGCACTTGCCATTCCGTGTGCCGCATGCTGCTATCTACGGACCGAAAGTGATGTTGATTAATGAGCGTGCCGGATCAGGCGGAGATTTGCTGCCGTATCTTTTCAACAAAATGAAAATCGGCACACTCGTTGGCACGAAAACGTGGGGCGGCTTGGTCGGCACGTGGGACACTCCTCCGTTTGTGGATGGTGGACGCATGGTGGCACCGCGTGGAGGTTTTTATGACGTGAACGGCCAGTGGGCAGTAGAAGGAGTTGGCATTTCGCCTGATATTCAAGTGGAGCAATTGCCTGCTGATGTGATCAAAGGCCGCGACCCGCAATTGGAACGAGCAGTAGAAGAAGCACTGAAGTTATTAAAGACGGAAGCGGTTGAAATGAAACCGGAGCCTGCGCCTCCAGTGAAGTACAAGCGACCTGCTAAGAAAAATTAAATGATCATGCGGTGGTTAGATGCTTAGGTATTTAACCACCGCATAAATTTTCCCCAGAGCGTGGTTGGCATTTTTTCAACAGGAATGTCTACAACCTCTATCGTCTCTTCTTCTTTTCTGACTTTCTTTGTGGGAACCACTGGCTTTACGCGATTGAAGTAGTGGTTAGTTTTTTTCTCTTTTTCTTTAGCCAGCAATTCTTTCCTTTTTTGTTCGGCTTCACGCTGTTCACGCTCACGTTGCAGCACTACTGGATTTTTTCGAGGCCGTTCTTGGTATTCACGAGAGGTTGAGCGTGGCCTTTCGCTGCGGGGTTTTCTTTCTCTCTCTTCCGGTTGGCCTTCCAAACTTTCATCAGTTTTTTTCTTCTTCTCCGGGATTTCGATTTTGCCCAACACTTTCAGTCCAGCCAATTCAATTTTAGGGGCTTTGATTACTTCCGGCAAAGCAGGCTCCTCCATTGTAACTTCTGTAGATGGCGTTTCGATAACCGGAGTAGTTTCAACAGGTATTGCAATTTCTTTCTTTTCTTCCGCCATCACTTCTTCTACCGAAGCAATCAGGTGTGGAGCAAATTTTTCAGTTACCCAATGGGCATGTATATCTTCAACCTTAGCATTCGAATCTTCGCTGATGGTAATTTGTCTGGAAGCCAGAAACTGAATGATTTCTGGGGTGCTCACTCCCAGTTTTCGTGACAATTGCCCGAGTCTCATAGGTAAAAAATTTGCGCAAATATAGGGTGGCTGGCTATACCAACAAATGGGCTAGTCGTCAAATCCCTTCTGGCGCCATTTCTTCTTTTCTCCGGCTTTCTTTTTTTCAACGATTCGCTTTTGCATGGCCGCCTTGCTGGGCTTGGATGGCTTGCGCACTTTTTTCTTGGTAAAGGCTTTTACCAATAGTTTTTCCAGCTTTTTAATCACTTCTTCTTTGTTCTGCAATTGCGATCGCTTCTCTTGCGAAGTCAGCATCAACACGCCTTCTTTCGTGATGAAAGATCCCAGTTTTTCGAGAATCACATTCTTCTCTTCATCCGGCAATGCCGATTGATAGATATTCCACGAAAGTGTGACTTTGGTATTGACCTTATTTACATTTTGCCCGCCAGGTCCGCTGCTGCGGGATGTAGCGAAAACAAATTCAGAATAGTAATTGGAAACAGAAGGACTCACGGTTTACTTTTTTAACATGTATAATACAAATGTACTGCGAATGATCACATCCCGCGCCCACCCGTCAGGAATTGATAGGTTGCCGGACTTAGTTTTCGCAGGGCAGCTCCGATAAAAATACAAATACTTATCACGAGAAGAGGCAACATAACAAACGCCATCATGCGATAACCTTCTATGAATTGCAGCCATTCAAACATCGCATCAATAAAGATGGCTACCCATGGTGCGTGCAGGGCGTATATGAAAAATGAAAATGCGGTGAGCCACACAAACCATTTTTGATTCATACACATACTTACCAGCTTATCCAATCCAAACCAACAAGTGATCAGTCCACTCACAATGACGAGTTTGTGTAGTAGTGTGATCACAGGATATACGCTTCCTCCTATCAAAGATTCTCCTTCAAATGCCAACCATGTTTTAAGTAAAGAGAGAGTAATAAATAATACGCCCCAATAAACAGGTTTCAGATATTTAGCCGGGGTTTCGATAGAGAAATGGGTTTTCTGAATCCATATTCCTAATGAAAAAAACAATAACCCTTCTCCTTCAATCAAAATCAAACCTCCTGTAGATAGCCAAAACAAAAATGCTATAGTAAAGAAAATCCATCGCGCGTAAGCGTTCAACACACACCAGCGAATGGCAGGATATGCCAAGTTGTAAATGAACAGCACGCGAATAAACCATAATTGATAAGCCACCGGAAAAAACAGCCAGCGACCAATTACTTCATACCAATGGTACTCGTGCAAAAACATGCGCTGCTCATCAATTTGCAGCATGTGTGTTTGTTCGAGCAGGCGCTTTCCGAATTCACTAAACTCAAATGCAAAGCACAGCAACAGAGCGATGGCACTCCAAACTAAATAAGGTACTAACAGAGATTTAAACCGTTTTCCAATTCGACCTTTATTAGGAGTTGTGTCATTCGAAGCATAGAGGTAGCCTGAGATAATGAACAACATAGGAATTCGAAATCGAAACAAACCGTTCGCTAACCAATATTCAACAAAAGAAGTGATTGAAAGAGATTCGCCCGGCAAAGTCCATGGTTGCAGGTAGCGATCTTGCAGGTTGTACCCATGTACAAACACGAGCAGTACCATGGAAACGAACGACCAGAATTTAAACTTTTGACTGACGAACGAATTCATGATCAGTTGTTTTTTCGTTTGATCAGAATTTCCACGCGCCTGTTTTTGCGTCTGCCTTCGGGTGTGCTGTTGGTTTGAATAGGTAGGGAACTGCCGAAACCTATAAATGAAACGCGTTCCGGATTGATACCCCGATCTAATAAGTATTCAGCCACCGCTTCTGCGCGTTGTGATGAAAGCTCCAGATTAAAATCTTCTTTACCCGTGTTATCAGTATGGCCGGAGATGGAAGCCGTAGCCTTTGATTCCTTTTTCAAAAAGACAGCGATTGAATCGAGCGTTGTATAAATCTCTTCGCGCAAATGGTAGCTGTTTGTTTCAAAAAGTACTTCTCCCAAAACAATGATACTGTCAGATGCTGCGGGCGGTGGAGTGGCCTTTGGCTTTTCTTTAGGCGGCATTTTAGCAATCGGCTTGTCTTGCTTTACCCGAATGGTATCGATCGAGGGTGTTCTTTTGCTATTAAATTTACTGGCCTTGTTATAATCATAACGCCTGCTGTGTTGCTCATCGCGCCAGCCAATAAATGCCCGGCACTTTCGATTGAAACAAACCAAGCGTGTTAAGAAAAAATGATTCGGAGCACCCTTACGCCTCGTTACGGCTGCATTTTCTTTGCTAAGATGAGAAACAAACAGAGGCACCTTACTTTCTCTTTTTTCTTGTGCTTGGCCACTTAGGCTGAAAAAAATAAGAAGCAAAACAGGCAGGCATTTATAGATAAATGAAAGAAAAGGATTTGTCATGTGATTTAATGTCTTAGCGCATTATTTTATGCAAGCTGTGTTAACCTACTATTTTTATTTTATGATTTGAACGTAATGTCGGTAACTTTTGATATGCAGCTCATTAGTTTTGCATGATCTTTGTTTGATAGTAAGGCATGCAAAAATACGTTTTTATCGCTCTGATTGTGCAACTGGCGGGTTGTGCATCGTATGTACCGCTTTCACATTCATCAACTGCGCCCGTATTGCGGGCCCGACTGGAAGAGCCGGATGTTAAGATTTACCTACAACACCTCGAAAACAAGTACCAGCATTATGTTTTTGATTTGGAGATTGATAATCAAGGATCGGAAGCCGTTTATATATCGCCACAAAAAATTTCATTTTACTTTTCAGATCAACGTTTCCCCAGAAAAGAGCAATACGAAGATGGAGAAAAGTACATGCGCTTGAAGCGTAAGTTATTTGTTCGAAGACCGATTGAGGTAAAAGAACTGTACGAACAAAAAGAACGGAGCCGGGCGGCCGTGGCCACCGTTTTTGCTTTAGTAAGTGTAGGGATGATGGTCTATGATGAGGCCAAAGATGCCAAAGATCGCTCGCGCACACATGTTACTGAAAAAGAGGTAGTTCGAGCCGCCACACGCGATGCATTGGTGTCGTTAGCATTCACAGCTGCTGACATAGCACAAAAATCTACGCAACAAGCGCAAGAAGATAGCTACTTTATCACCAACGAAATTTTTACCGAAGGTAAAATTGAAGCTTGTCAGCGAAAGAGAGGTAAGATATTTTTACCCGTAGGCGAGGGGCTTCGCTATTTGCGGATGATTGTGCCAATTGAAAACAAAGAATACATTTTTGATTTCAAGCATAAAGGAACGGAGTAACCAGCTATTTTTTCCCGAAAGGAATTCGTTTTAACGCAATGTGCCCGTTGCTTACTACGAGCAATACATCTTGTAAAAACCGAATTTCTTCCAGCGGATTTCCGGGCACCAGAATAAAGTCGGCATCAAATCCTTTTTCAATCTGACCGGTCGATGATGAAAGGCCCAACAACTCTGCACTGCGCACCGTGGCGGCTTGCATCGCTTCATAAGGCGTCATCTCCATCCGCACGAAGTGTGCGCACTCCAATGAAATACGACTGGTGGTGTTGGCAGTATATCCATTGTCGGCACCGGTGGCAATTTTTACACCAAGTGTATGCGCTTTCTTAAAAACTTTTTCAGCTTGCGGCATCATAAACTTGCCACGCAACTCTAACACAGGACCAATATAGTCGCCACCCGGTTGAGTTAAATCTTCCAGCGTAATGAAGGTGGGAACCAGAAAAGTACCACGCTCTTTCATGAGCTGCAGTGTTTCATCCGACAAGAAAGTGCCATGTTCAATACTTTTAGCTCCGGCTAAAACAGCCGCGCGTGCACCTTCATCTCCGTGTGCGTGAATCATCACCGGTACATTGCGTTTAGCTGCCTCTTGCACAATCACCCGAATTTGTTGCTCGGTATATACTTGTTCACGTGGATCTGTTTCCGGGCGACCGGCTCGTTCGGTGCCACGTGTTTTAATGACCTTGGCACCTCGGTCGATGTTCACGTTCACAAGAAGTCTCAACTCTTCCTCGGTACGAACACCATTGATCAGCGCACCCAGTCGCACATCAGCAAGAATGGTTTCTTCAAGATTAGGCGAAACATAAACTCCGGCTGGCACTACATCAGGTCCGGCAATTCGCCCTGATTTACTGAGCTCCATCAATACTACATCCTGAAATGCCGCAACACCGGCTGTTCGTACCGTAGTGACTCCTGTTTCTAAAGCACGTTTCGCGGAAGCGAGATTATCTAAATGTGAGTGCGCGTCAATTAATCCGGGCAGCAAGTAGTATCCTTCGCAATCAATTAATTCATATCCGGAAGTATCATCCCCTGCTTTCCCGATGCGCTCAATCTTTCCGGCTCGCACAAATACAATGGCATTCGCATAAACTTTGTTTTCTTTTCCATTGATGAGATTTGCCTGTATAAATGCCTGAGGTTTGTTGTTCTGCGCAAGCAAAGCTAGAGGACACAACAGTAATAATGTAATGAGTAGCTTCATATTCTTTTAATTCATTCTAGAGTGGTCTTCTAAAATACACTTAATTTGTTCAATCCGAAAAGATACAATCACTTCGTTATCATCGTAAGTAATGCAATGGCTACTTCAGAGGAGGAGATGGTAGTGTAAACAGGCTGCAGTATTTTTAAAATACACTCCGAGAAAAAAGCAGGATCGGTATTGTTGCTTTGTGGTTGCCACACACCCATGCAAGCCAATAGCGTGTACCGCGATTCGTAAATATCAAAGACAATAATGGGGTAAATTCCATTTTCTTCTATTGATGAAGCGTAAAGAAAAACCGGGTAGTCGAATAAGTCCGCTGTGCGTAAATCGGGAATTAAGTTCGCATCAAAATATTCGTAATTAACCAAGTGTGATGGCAATTGAAGGTAATCGAGGTTTGTTTTTACCTTTTGCAATTCTCTCTTCATAATAGCAAGAAGAGTTTGCGCTTCATCAAATTGTTGAATTGGAATCCACTGCCTATTGGGGAGCGAAAAAAAAGAAAGTGAGTTAGTGGCAATGGACAACTTATAGTCGAAAAAGGAATAGCCAGGAACAAAATAGCCGGGATAATAGTAATGCATACCGAGTGCTTTGCAATATTCCATTTTCTTATAGATGAGGAATTTTCCTAAGCTATTTTTTTTATAATCCGGATCGTAAACAGAAACAATTCCTTCGGCACTGGTTTGCCCCAGATCGAAATAGCCAACGGCAATAATTTTATCAGCATCATAAACCGCTACTTCATAGGTGTTGAATACGGAAGCCTCAACGCTGGGGCCATATAGTAATTGCTCTAATGATTCGGAGGGTTTAAAAGTAACTGACTGCCGATAGCGACTATATAAATTTTCTTTTTCTTCGGTGATGGTAGCGGGTTGTATGAGCGTGCTAAAACGTGCATTTTGTTTAAACAACTTAGTTTGTGTGCGATCGGCCTGATATGATTCGAGAGCTACTCGTAGCCAAATCGTGTTATACATCACTGATTGAAAATGAATGAACTGCGTAGTGAAAATAGTTTGCCCCATGCGAAACCATCCGCGTTCTAAGTAATCATCTAACTCAGATGCCGTAATCTGTGTGGGCGACTGTGCTTCAGCAAACATGACGGACCGGAATATCAGCTACGAAAAATCCATTTATGTATCCCGTATCCGGCCATACTTACTAATGAAGTGAGCACCGCACCCCATGCTATGTCAATGAATACGATAGCTACTGGCCAGTTTTTTAATGTGGCCAGATTAGTTAGGTCGTACGTAGCGTAAGTAACTATTCCAAAAAAGGCACCGAGCCATAGAGCAGTGATCAACGAGTTTTTTTCAACTGCGGGCACAATCACAAAAACGAAAATGCCAATAATGAACAATAAATAAAAGACAATCGCAGCAGTCCAGTTTACCTGATCTGCCAATAATCCAAACAAATGCTTGCGATAAAGATTCTTAGCCAGAAAGCCAAGCCACACCATGTCAATAGCAAAAAACACGATTGATGTGAGCACATACGAAGCCAACCATTTAAAGACAATCATAGAAAAGTGTTATGTAGCCTGCGAAGATACACGCAATCGGGCGATAGATACCATAAGAGCGCCTATAATGAGTGTTTTTATTGTGTCATTTTATTAGTATCTTTCTCTAACCTAATCTCTAAACTCCCCATGAAGTTAACAAACTTTCTACGACCTACTGATTGGTCTAAGTTGAGTGCAACTGGGAGTATTTTAAGCTACGAATTGCGAAAGAACATTGTGTTTTCGCAAATTTTGATTCTTTCCATGGTTGGGTTATTCATCCATTTGATTGCGGATTCCATTCGCGGTGATTTTGGAATTGTAGGTGTGGTTGTTCTTACTATGCTGGTAACAGGATATACCTATTACCTTAACGAGCAGCAGAAACACAAGAAGGCGCGCACCTTCTTCTTTATCAGTATCAATATTATTTTTTTTGTGTTGGCATCGTGGGTGCCGAGGGAGTGTGCGGTCAACATATTGTTTATTGCCTTAATGGGGATCGCGTTAGTGGCACACCCGTATCGTGAGCAGAAGCTAGCGATCATGTATGTATCCTTATCACTACTGGCTATTATTGTATTGGAAGTAACAAGTTATCAGCCACTGGGAAATTCATTTAAGTTGCTGGAACATTCCACACTTTTTAATTCGATCATCAATATCGTTTCAGCTATTGTTATTCTTTCTATCTGCCTATTGTTTTCGATTCGATTAAATCATCGCGCGGAAGTGCTCTTATTAAAGCGTGAAAATCAATTGTTGAAGACTAACGAAAAACTAGATCGGATTTTGTATAGTGCATCACATGATTTGAGGGCACCTCTTCATTCGATCAAAGGATTAATGAACCTGGCAGCGATGGAGGCGCAATCGGATAACATAAAGTATTACTTTTCGTTGGCTGATGAACGCATCGCTAAACTGGATCGATTTATTGTAGACATTCTTGAGTTTTCGCGGAGCACCAAAAATCAGTTAGCCATGGAGCAAGTCTCCATCCGCGAAATGGTGAACGAAATAGCGGATGCCCTCAAGTACATGGATGGAGCATCACGCATTCAGTTGATTCGAGAATTTGGCGATATCGATTTTGTAACTACTGATCGCAGGGCAGTTTCTGTTATCTTGACCAATTTGGTTTCTAACTCTGTCAAGTACCACAACTATCAACAAGACAATCTGTGGATCAAGATTATGATTGCCCGTGCGGAGGATAAGGTATGTATTAGCGTTTCGGATAATGGTATGGGTATACCCAAAGAACAGCAGGATAAAGTTTTTGATATGTTTTTTCGGGCCACCGATCAAGCCAACGGATCCGGACTGGGATTGTTCATTGTAAAAGAAATGGTCGATCAACTGAACGGCAACATATCACTTCACTCCGAATTTGGAAGTGGAAGTGAATTTTCTTTTTGTATTCCACAAGAAGAGAATGATAGAGTACTTGCTTAATTCGATTACTTTATTCGTTCGAAATCAGAACCTTCAATAGATTGTTTCGTAAAAAGAATGGGTTCTTAAGAGTGCCATTCGTTCACATTTTCTTAATGTAGAATTTGGTGAAAAACGCAGTAGCTTGCGCAAAATTTATATGAAGTACATTCTGTTTTTAAGCTTTCTTATCTCCTTCACAGCCCATGCACAAGTGGCTGAATTAAAGTCTGAAGAAATATTAAAGTTGTTGCCCAGTGAAATTGATGGCTATAAAGCAACGGACGAGTTTAAAACACGTCACATTAAAATAGGAACACTAACCTATACTCTTTGCGAAAAGAAATTTCGTAAAAAGGACAAATACATTACACTTTTGTTGTTTGATTTCGCGCATGCCGAAATA
This sequence comes from Flammeovirgaceae bacterium UBA5008, assembly GCA_002398365.1. Lineage (GTDB taxonomy): Bacteria > Bacteroidota > Bacteroidia > Cytophagales > Cyclobacteriaceae > ELB16-189. The sequence goes on along the minus strand of DGYK01000039.1, from coordinate 3,259 downwards.
ATGTACAAGCAATCGATGAGTACGTGGAATAAAGTTCGTCCCGTAGAATCAGACTCGATTGTTTTGCGTTCTGTTGCATTTGCTAATTGCGAAGGTTGGGAATCGTATTTACGTCACACCAATCAATCTCAAATCTTTATTGGAATTTGTGGTCGCTTTTTTCTGAATATGACAGGGGACAAGGTGCTGTTGGAGGATTTAAAAGCGGTATTGGATCGCGTGCCCATCGATCAATTCCCCAGATAAAGTTCGATTATTCTACTCCTTTAATAACCGATTGAGCCGAGGTGAATATGCGTTTCATCCGTTCCAATGAGGCCACACTGTTTTTCTTCTTGTTAAATTTTATCACTAGCCGATCGTTGGACATCTTCAATGAAAACAACGTGCCGTCTTTAAGCATCAACAATGCATCGTACTGACGAATAGAGCTCCCAAAGAGAACATCCGGATGAAAAGCCTGATCAAGCGCTTGACGTACTTCTTTTACCTTCTCTTCCGGAAAACGTGCGCGCAATTCATAACTGTTGTCAGTATCCAGCACGGAAACTACTGTTCTGGTGCGATTACTAAATCCGGTAGATCCGAATAAGAAAAGAATACTGAGTGCGATTGGAATGATGCGATTCATACAGGTGATGTTTGATCACCTACTTTGCAAGGATCGCGCCAATGCAAAAAACAAGGCCAGTGCACGATTTATAAGAACGTGAGTGTTCACAGATGTAAAGAACTGTTCGGATTTGGGCGAACAGCTAAGGTTTCAACTTTTGCCAAGTTTTTTCCAAAAGATTTTTGGTAGCCTTAATTCCCTCGCTTTCGCTGAGTTGATCTCCTTCGTATTCCACTCCAATGTATCCGTTAAAGCCTGCGTCTCTTACTAATTGCAACATGCGCGCGTAGTCGATAATTTTTTCTTGCCCTTGCTCATCAAATTGATATGATTTAGCACTTACTCCCTTTGCAAATGGCAGCATGTCTCTCACACCCTGATAGCGATCGTATGCTTCTTTGCAATCTTTTGAAGGTTCGGTGCTACCCCACTTCGCAGCTGTGCACCAGTTACCAAAATCCGGCAGTGTGCCTACATTCGGCATATTTACATTGGTAATAACTTCGGCTACCCATTTACCATCCGCACTGTAGAGTCCATGGTTTTCGATCAACACATTGATATTTTTTGATGCGGCATAAGATCCAAGCTCTGTAAGCGAAGCAATCATGGCCGACTTTACTTCTTCTTTGATTCCATCACCGAAAGCATTCACCCGAATAGAATGACAATCTAAAATTTTGGCGGCATCTACCCATTTATAATGATTGGTAACAGCTTTTTTTCTTTCTTCTTCATTCGGATTTCCCAAATCACCCTCATTATCTACCATGATTAACAAACTCTTGACTCCCAAAGAATCGGCTTTTGCTTTCATTCTATTCCAAAAAGCAGTATCGGTGGCGTGATCTTTATAAAATGAATTGACATATTCAATGGCAGTTATTCCAAAATCATTTTTTGCGATAGCCGCAAAATCCTCAGGACGTAATGCATCATTTTCAATGGCTCGATGGATCGACCACTGTGCAAGCGAAATTTTAAGAGAAGGAGTCTGATCAGTTGTTTCCACAGATGTTTTGGTTTTGCATTGCGCAAGGCTAAGCAGCAGAACTACAAAGGCCAGGCGAAAAATGGAAGGTGCAAATTTTTTCATAGTCGAATGTACATAAATATTTTGAAGCTACCACTTGCGTTTACTCATCCTACTCTTCTCATAGTAGATGTAGTATATTTGCCGCTTGTTATGAAGAACTATAAGCAAGTTTTTATATCCCAGATTTGGCTGATTACATTACTAGCCGGAAGTGCTTGTACATCGTATCAAAATGAGGGAGTGATTCGAGATACGGTAAAAATTGTGGTGGAAACAGATCACCAAAATGAAGAGCAAGCAGGCTTACCTAATTCTGAAAAAAACATTTTGCCAGGTACTTTTGTAAATAAGTCGTATTACGATGTAGATCATCTTTTACTGAAAGAGGAGAAATGGTCGGCTGATGGAAAGCTAGAGTTGAAAAAAGAGTTCGTATATGACGCAGCAGGAAATAACATTGAGCGATGGACTTTTAAACGCGATAGTTTGATTGAGCGAATCGTTCAGAAGTTCAATGCTGCGAACCGATTGATTCGTGCAGAGGAATATGGATCAAACGAAAAGTTGCTGCGAAAGAAATCGGGAGTCTATGAACGCGATGGAAATGGCGTGATAACAACATTCTCAAACATTCAAGACAAATTCGTTAAATCAGCAGAAAGCGTATATGATTCATCAGGGCGATTAATTGAGAGTAGACATTATATTCAGCCTTCTGATGAACAAGCCGATAGGATATCAATGACCGGAATAAACAGCTGGCTACAGAAAGAGACCTACTTATACGATTCGGATAACAACTTAGTTCAAACGATGCAGGTAGATTCCAATTTAGTGATGCGTTCGAATACTTCCTATAGTTATGACAGCATGCGTAACCTTACGGCTGTTATTATTCAAACTGCCGACAAAAGCAGACCGCAACATTACCGCTATGAGTATCAATATAATGACAATGGTGAATGGACGAAGAAGAAAACATTTTTAAACAATCACCTGATGACCATTACCATCAGGCGAATACTTACACCTTCTACTGAAATCAAAAAATAAATCTTAGGTAACTTGTAAAATGCAATCCATGAATAAACATATTTTTATTTTGCTTTCGTTCGCTTTGTTGGTGATCGATGGCCACGGACAGAAATCTACATCGAAGCAAAAAGAGGATCCTTATACAAAGCAGGTGCTATTGCTGACAAAAAATCCGCAGGTGCAAAATGCATTCGCGATCATTGATCAGTTGGAGCCAACCACTCGCAAAGAACATATTGAGTTGAATCAAGTGCCTGCGCCACCGTTCAAAGAATCAGTTCGTGCGCAATGCTTTCGCAAAATGTTGGAAGCTGCCGGAGCTGATAAAGTTTGGATCGACTCGGTGGGCAATGTGCTGGCCTTGCGCAAAGGCAAAAAGAGTTTGCGTACTATCGTGCTCGATGCGCACCTGGATACTGTTTTTCCGGAAGGAACGGATGTAACCGTGAAAATAAAAGGCGATACACTTTTCGCTCCGGGTATTTCGGATGATACCCGCGGACTGATTGCCATGCTTACGGTGCTTCGTGCTTTAGAGAAAGCATCTATTGAAACAACAGACGATGTACTGTTTG
>DGYK01000060.1:345638-345868 GCA_002398365.1 Flammeovirgaceae bacterium UBA5008 | reverse complement strand
GGTCCTAAATACAATTGTGCACTCCCCGTAAGGGTGACTGCCTGGGAAGAAGTGCCTGTCTGTGTAAATCTTCTTAAACGCAATTCCCCTACATTGTATCCTCCTGCACCGATACTGATTTTGTTTGTAGCGCCCGCACTAAAGGTAGAAAAGCCTGTAGCGTTGTTTGAGAACCGTATTCCTAATGAACTTCCTGAACTTGAAAGAGCAATGTTGCCATTGAATTGATT
>DGYK01000060.1:237980-345400 GCA_002398365.1 Flammeovirgaceae bacterium UBA5008 | reverse complement strand
CCCGCCACATTGTGGGCAAGGTAAATGTAATTGCTACCAGTATTATTGATAGCTACATCATTATTAAATATGTCGGGGCTATTGTTTGCTGTTAACAGGTAGCCACTTCCGGAGTTAACGATCGTTGCTATTCCTACAAATACATTACCACCGGCTCCTACATCATCTGCATTACCATTTTTTTCGAGATACGTGGTGCCATTGTAAGTAGCTCCATTTAAGAGTAAGCGAGGTGAAATAAAAGTCACATCGCCATCAAATTGCGAATTAGGACCTACTTGTAAAATTGTACCATTATTGGTGAGTGTTAAGGTTTGGGGGATAGCTCCGACTTGAGTAAAGCGAAATAAATTAAGACTACCACTTGTGAAACCTGCCGAGTTAATAGAACCATTTAATATAGATGATGCTGACGTGTTCGTATTAAAAGTAATTCCAGCAGCACCACCCGTGTTTGACACAGAAATATTCCCATTATATGCGGTTGTTCCATTTTGCCCCATGAGAATGGATGTAGAGGTACTTGTGTTGCTTAGTGCAATAGAAGTTGCACCTCCTATCGTTGCCGATGATCCTGCCCCGTTTAAGAACCGAAAATTACTTTGAACCGATCCAGCACAATTAATTGTGAGGTTACCACCGATAGATAATCCAGAAGTTCCATTTTCCGCAATTTGGTAAGCCCATGCATCTGCACCACCTGATTTGGAAGCATTTAAAATTAGATCAGAGGCAAAAGTAGTTGTTTGACCAGGATGATTATGAGCGAAATAAATTCTATATGAACCCGTGTTATTAAAGGTAGTATTTGCATTAAACTGATCAAAGGTTCCATTACCTGTTAACAAGTATCCACTACCGCTATTGGTTATTGTTGTAGTTCCATTAAAAACGTTACCACCGGTACTTGCATTATCTGTTGCTCCATTTTTTTCAAGTGCTGCTGTACCGTTAAAGGTACAGCCATTTAAAAACAATTGAGGAGAAGCAAAGTTTACATTACCGGTAAAAGCCGAAAAGGGTCCTAGAATCAAGCTTGCAGTTCCTGTGAATGAAGTTAATGTTTGATCTACTGCTGCTGATTGTGTGAATCTTGGTAAACTTAAGGAGCCTGTGGAAAAGCCAGAACCTCCAATGGAAATTGTTCCTGATGTTAAAGACGCTGTTGCCGTGGCCGTTTCGCAAAACAAGATTCCAGTTCCGCTGATAGAATTGACAATTACATCACCATTAAAAATATTAGTTCCCGCATAACCTACTCTTATGCTAGATGTTCCCGAATTGGTGAAAGTTACATTGCCATTAAAAGTACTTCCAGATGTAAGGTCTAATAAAACATCTGCTGAGCCACTATTGGTTATTGTTGTAGTTCCATTAAAAACGTTACCACCATTTGTTCTCAACACTCCGCTGCCGCTATTTGTGATGTTGGTTACGCCTGAAAAAATATTCGCTCCTGTACCTGTATTACCTGTCGCTCCTGTTTTTTCAATAGTTGCTGAACCATTATAAGAGGTACCATTTAAATTAATTTGTGGCGCAATAAAAATCACGTCACCATCAAACTGAGAAGAAGGCCCTACCGTCAAAATAGCTGTGCCGGAAAACGTGCTTAGATTTTGGGCAGTTGCTCCTACTTGAGTAAATCGTGGTAAGCTGAGTGTACCTGAAGTAAAACCGCCTACACCTAAAGTAATAGTCCGAGTAGCGGCTAAAACAGAATTTGCTGTAGTGTTTACATTGAATGATACACCGCTTGCGCCTCCAATGTTTGAAACAACAATATTCCCATTATAGGTCGATGTTCCGGCTGTTCCCATTTGTATAACTGTGCCCGCATTTGTATTGGTAAGATTTATGTTCACTGATCCAGAAAAGGTTGCTTGTGAACCTGTTCCATTTAGGATGCGATGATTGCTTTGGAGTGTACCTCCACAATTGATAGTTAAATTACCACCGAATGAGACTCTGGTATTAGCACCATCTGCTATTAGGTATGACCAATTATCTGTTCCTCCAGATTTATTTGAATTGAGAATAACGTCTTGGGTGAAAGATGTTACCTGACCAGGGTGATTATTCGCAAAATAAATACGAAAACTTCCGTTATTATTAAAAGTTGTTAGCCCATTAAATTGATCAGGGTTTCCATTACCTAGCAGAATTTGTCCTGTACCATTACCAGACGTGGCGTTGGTAATGGTTGTAACACCGTTAAAAACATTATTTCCAATAGAGTTATCATTGTTGGTATCAGTCTTTGTAACATTGACCGAGCCATTAAATATGGAGCCATTAAAGAATATCCGACCAGTTGTTCCAGTAACATTGGCATTAATCAACGAACCATTAAAGGTAGTACTACCAGTAGTGTTTAGAATCAGTGACCCAATAACTCCAGAGTTGCTAATTGTTCCCGTTGTAAATGAATTTGCACCTGTAGTCGCTAGATCGAATCCGTTTAAGTTAATAGTACCAGTATAACCATTGACTGTAATTCCGGCAATTGTAACAGAGATATCGATGGTGCAATTTCCATTTCGAATTGCATTGAATGTCACTACGTCTGCCGGACCAGGAACAGAAGCTCCTCCAGGTCCTCCTGAAGTTGTAGACCAATTTGCAGTATTATTCCAATTGGAAGCGGTACTTGCCACCCAAAATCGTTGTGCGCTTGCTGCTGAGATACATCCTATAAGTAAGATCGCTATCGCAACGAGTTTGGGGAAGTTCATAGAAATTATTTAATCCAATTTACAAATGTAATAGAAATCAAGCATCGAGAAATATGAAGGTTAAGCTAACGGTCATTAGGACGCATATGTTATTTCAATTCATTCATAATTGGTCTAAATGCAAAAAGGTGGGTTTTTACCCACCTTTTGATCTTACGCTTATTTTAAGCCTCAATTTTTAATAACCAACCTCTTCACTACCCGCTGACCTCCCTGCATTATTTCTATAAAGTAAATTCCGGATGGTAAGGTTTCAGGTCGAATACTTATTTCTCCGTTTAAATCTTCCGAAGTAATAACTTTTTGATAAACTGACTGACCAGTCATATTTAATACCCTTAAATTTGCTGGTTCACTGGTTGTATTGATTAATTCCAAATTGATATTATCCGGAACGGTAGGATTCGGATATAAGAACACATTTAAAGGTGTAGATCCATCATAGGTCAATAATACTAAGTCGTCACTGTAAGTAAATTTGCCATCGAAATCTTGCTGCTTCAGTCGATAATAGTTTTGACCTATCTTCATCTTTCTATCTTCAAATGCATAGGTAGAGACAAAATTAGTTGTTCCATTACCTTTCACTCTTCCGATTGTTTCGAATTCTACACCATCTACCGAACGCTGAATTTCAAAGAAATCATTGTTTAGTTCAGAAGCCGTTTCCCATTCCAATATTCCGATTGAACCATCTATCCTTCCTGCAAAATAATTAAGAGTTACAGGTAAGGCATTCGAAGCATCGACTGATCCAAGTGTAACAATTTGTTCGCTGAAGGATATAACCGAAGTAGCATTGAAGGTTCCTTGGCTTTGTGTATTGCCACTGCTGAAATTCGCTCCACCACGATTCTGCCATTGGCTTGTGGGGGATGCCACCCACTGAACCACTCTCAAATCTTGTCGCTCAACTGATGATGCATTTACATCACTTTCGATACCCCAGCTTAACCCAATTGTGGCAGTCCTGCCAGTAGCAGCTACTGAGCCGTCTGATACTTTCCAGTATTCTCCCTTTGCTAATCGAACAATAGGTGCAATAGGATTCATATTGGTTACGATAGCTTCATTAGTGTCAGCATTTCCAACAAAGTATTGCATATCCCAAGTGGCAGCTGTACCGCTTGCAACACTTACTGAGCCTGTCCTCCATCGGTTTCCTGATCCAATCGGGAAAGTAAATGTATTTGCTGCGGTTGGTGCACCACCTGCACCAAGTGCTTTAAACAACTTACCGTTTACAAAAGAATTAGAACGGCCTTCGCTTGGTGTTGCTGTTGCACCTAATCCAATCAAGAAAGTGGTAGCCCCTGGATTAATATTGCCATTAGTAAGAAGTAATTCGGTATTAACTGTTACGTTTCCGCCAAGTGTAAGACCAGAACTATTATCAATCTCTAATCTATTGAGCGAGAAATTGCCACTAGTTACTTGGGCAACTGATCCTTGAAAAAGTGTTTTATGAACACTCGTTCCACCGCTAAAAGTGCCTCCAGAATATAATAGGTCACCCAACAAAGTCAGAGTACCTCCACTTCCGGCTGTAAATGTGCCAGAAGAAACAACTAAATCATTGTCAATAATTTTACTGCCGTCATTCTCACCGTTGAATGTACCGCCTGCAACCACTAAATCACGGCCGACTTCAATCGTTCCGGAGCCTGTTTGAAATGTTCCGGAATTAATCAATAAGTCGCGTTGCACCTCTATGTTTCGATTATTTGTATTGGTAAAGGTCGGACCGTTTACAGTAAGGTCTTCACAAATAATAATATCATTGTTTCCAAGAGCTCTGCTTCCGGTTCCAATCAGGCTGAGTCTCCTTAAAGTTGAAATACCACCCAAAATTTCATAATTCGCATTTCCAGCAAACTGCAACCCACCACCGGCACAATCGAAGAAAGCATTGTAAAATCCAGCCGGTACTACAGCGCTTACATCTGGTGTATTTACTTCAAAGCTAAGTGTACCTGTTCCGGCAACAGTACCAAATCGATGACCAATAGAACCACTCTTAATATCCACGGTTCCATTTATAGTCATCTGATAAAGGATCACATTATCAGTAGTGCTTGGGAAGGTTAAAACATCTGTTGGAGATACAACAATAGCAGCCCCTGAAAGAGTAAGTGGTGATGGATTGCCTACATACATTGTGGGATCAGTTACATTACCAGTTAAGCCGGTACCCTTTGTAGTGTAGGTAAGGATATTATTAGGTATCGCACAATCAACACCGGCAAAATACTCACCGGAAATCTCACTATTGGTAACATTATTTAAAGAAAAACTAATGAGGTTAGTAGCTTCATCAACCGATGATAAGTCAGGGAATTTAAAGACAGTATTATCGGAAGTTCTTACACGTGCTCCTATGTAATCAGCTTCGGTTAGCCCATTGGCTAATGCAACCAAACTTTGATCATATTGAAGGGTAACATTTGATTCAAGTCCGCTAGTATTCGCAGCTGTTATGATCCAATGGTATTGAAGGACATTGCTGAGATCATTAATTTGTGAATTACATGGAGCAATTTCTGTATCTTCTTGTACGATCGGTTGTCGCTCATTGGCAGGACGCACCGTAATACTCGCCACTGTTGTGCCAGACCCAGAGCCAGCACCAATGTCTGCAAAATCTAAAACAACTGGAGTATACAATGCCTGCCCAATTGGATAAATAAAGTCTGCAGTAGAACCAATTGGGAATATCTTAGTCATTCCGTTATCAGTAAATGAACTGTTTGTTTGTACCATGTTATTTACAGAAAATGTATTTACCTCTTCAATGGTTGCATTAGCTGAAAGAGTCAGTAGAGAACCTCCAATATCGAATACGCCTCTTGATAAACGTAATTCCGTGTCAATGGTAAATTTATCCGCCTGATCAGGGACTATCACACCACTCAAGTTATCAATGGTAACAGTCCCCAGATTTGCTGTTCCATCAGTTCTACGTGCAAAAAGTTGCTGTTGGGTTGATCCGGCAAAAACTAATCCATTTCCACCCGCAACGCTAGTATGACCTCCCGAAATATTAGGGGCTAATCCAAAATAAGCATTGCCTCGCAAAGTGATCGTATTTCCATTGTCAGCAATATTGCCTCGTTCAATATTGAGGTCATTGGTTACCTCGATTGAATTCAATAGTCGAATCGTATTTGTGTTTCCACTTTTCCTAAGATTATAAAATACTATGGAACCTGTTCCTGAAATGTTTTGAGTTGCTGCAGTTGGAAAGAATGTAGTCGTATTCCCGTTTGGAATAAAAATACCGTTAACTACCATATCCCCTCGCAAAGTCAACCCAAGCGCTTGGCAGTTGAATGTAGCTCCATTAGCTATCGTAAATGTTCGATCAATAGACAGCGAAGTTGAATACATTAACACAGTAGGATTATTTCCACTGCTATTATCAATCGTAAGATTTCCTAACCTACTATTGGATGAGATCCCAATGTTTTGACCATTGACGCCAGTAGGAGTATTCGCAGATCCAATTACAATATTTGATGTGTTCGTTAATACTACTGGGGTTGCTGGTGAGATCAGAACGGATGGTACTGTTGTACTATTAATACCTCTGACTATAGTAAGAGTTGCATTTGTATGAACAAACTCGCTACCTGTATTCACTACTTCAAACACACCACGGCTGGTGGTTGGAGCTGCCCTTCGTCCAACGACCACCGAGCCACCAGTTTGACGATATTTAAGAATACCAGCTGTACTTGTAAGGCCTCTACGAATTTGAGATCCTACCGTCAATGAGCCTGATGAAACTTCTATAATGGCGCTTCCAGATGCTGAATACTCAATGAAATTGTTTCCGTTTCCTACTGCATCATCAATGTTTACTGTACCGCCACTAACTCTAAGTAGTCCATCAAGCAAAAGACCAGTGTCAGATCCCGTTAATGAAACTGTACCGGATGTAACCTGAAGTCCTGCAGTTGCTGGAATGCTGAAATTGCCACCTCCTGATGAAAGTACAACATTTGCAGCACTCGTATTAATGATAAACAAGCCATTGCTTAACACAAGTGATTTGGTTGCTGCATTCGTTGGTCCATCAATTGTAAAGTTGGAGTTAAATGATGCCGTGGTTGCTGTTGAAGAACCTTTATTCACAGTTATAGAATAAAATTGTGGCACATCACCTCCCGAATTTGTTAAAGTCATGGATGTGCTGCCTAATAGATTCAAGTTGATTCGGTCATTGGCAGAATTATTACCCGCTTTAAACCCATTTCCATTTGGTGCAACATCTGCGTTATTTCCACCAGTATTCTGAATAAAACTTCCACGCAAATTAATAGTGTGTGTGATTGGAGTTCCATCCGGATTTCCAATCCGGATCACAGAACCTGCTCCAAAATTTCCATTGCCTAGTAAAAGATTTCCTCTAATAGTAACTGTTCTAGCTGTCCCCGTATTACCAAATCGCAACTCTCCACCATCACCACTATCATTTCCATTCGCATTGGATCGAAAGAATCTTAGATTTCTGTTTACTGTTATGTTACCGGTGGCCCCAGTACTTAAAACCAGGTTTGCATCGCCCAATATTTCAAGATCTCCATTAACAGTTATGTCCTTAGAAATAGTGGCACTATTGTTTACAGAACCCCAACCATTTGTTGCCATCATTAGATTCGGGAAAGTACTTGGCAAGTTTACATAGGTGGCTCCGTTTATCGTATTCTCATAAACTACGTAGGATGAATCTTGTAGATTAAATGCACCTAAGTCCACTCCAGCGAAATTAGGATCGGATAGATTGCCACCATCACTTCTAATCCAAAACATGCCTTCGCCCGTAACATTGGCATTGACCAATTGGCCTTGCGTGCCTGGGTTATTGAGAACAACCGTTGGCCTAAATTGGAAATTATAAGCATATACGCGAGCGGTTGGATTATTGGAAGCATCTGTTAGTTGAGTAAACCGCAGTTCTGCAATATTGGCTGTAATACCATCAATAGCAATACCATGTGGCTGTCCTCTTCGCGCTACTACCGGGTCACTAAACGGAACAAATCCAACTATTGCAATATCGCCAGCTTGCGGAAAGTCCGTTGCGTCAGGTTGACTTGAATGATGAGGCGGCAGTGCGCCATTGGTGGCAAGAGTCCAGTTTGCAGGATTGTTCCATTTTAAGGTAAATCCATCTCCTCCTCTTTTTGTATAATAAATTTCAGGTGCTCCTGTAAAACGCGTTGCCGCACCAGCCGTATAATTAGCTTGCTCTAATGTAAACCCAGCACCCGTTCCGTCAAAGTGTATAATTTTTTTGCCAACTGCTGTATTAACAGAACCAGCTTCCGAAGATCGTGTAAACGGATTTACATCCAATACTTTTCCAGGTACGTAAGCCGCTTCTGAGCCACCAATATCTGCCGCATTGTAAGTGAACTGATATTTTACAGTAGGTAAAGTTGTAAACCCTTCATGCCTTACTCTCCAATAATAGTTCAATATATCTGCCCCCCCAGATAAGTTCGTAGTTTGCAAAACTTCATTTACCGGGTTAATGATTATATATCCATCGTCAACAACATTATTCACAACTACAGCACCAGGTGTATATTTATCGGTTCCGGGGGTGTTGGCTCCGTCATTGGCAGAAGTTCCAATACCAACTGGAAAAACAAAGCGTGTTCCATTGGCTGTGCCTGCAGGAACATAAATACTCAAACCTCCATCTGAACTATTACCTGCAGTAGCAAACATATCCTCTACACTAAATCGTCTGAGTTGCAACCCAAGCGAATCTGCCTGATCGTCATTGGGCGGTAATGCTGCGCCAGTTAACGCTCCGACCATCCGGTCGATTGTTAAGCGATAGGTACCTAAATTGATTTTTCCATATAAGTATTGTAAGAATTGAATTCGAAGGTTACTGCTCAATTTCAGTGGATCGTCTCCACTATTTAACCTTACTACTCCAAACACAGCGTTGCTTGTAGTAATCAATGTGGTGGGGGTGTTATCATCTCTGAATTTAATCATATCATTGCGATCGTTCGCCACCGTTCCACTAGCTGTTGTCGCACCATTAAAGACACCGACCGTTTGGTAGTTTAAGACGGTATCACAAAACATTCTAACACTATGAAACCCTTGATCCAAAGTTCCCGAAAGGAGTTTAAATGATGTTCCATCAATTCGAAGTAAATTGTTGTTACTTCCTGTTAAGTCTGTTTTACCGGAAGCAAGACTTACAATTTTATCAGATGGTTTATTGATGACAAAATTCCAGAAGCGTTGTTCTCCATTGCCATCTATTCTATTTAAAAATGACAACGTAGCGTTATCCGTTCCATCAAAAGTGGTTGTATTTCTTCTGCCATTGGCAAGTACTTGATCAAAAATCAAGTCTGCATTTGCATTAATAGTAAGGTTTCCGGCAATATTAATATTACGACCATTGTGGTCAAGTCGAGCAAAAGCTTCAATGGTCAGTCCACCTTTTACTACGAGATTCTGTGCAGCTAATGTAATTTCGCTCGCGCCTCCACCGGATGGTCCAGAAGTTCCACCTAACAAGTCAATGTCCCGAAGAGTAGTATCAAAAGTGTTTCTTAAAATGAGGTTCCAAAAAGGAATTCGAGAGGTTATGACATATGGATTGCCATTGCTAATCTCGGCTATGATTGTTCCACCTGTTACACTTACGTTGGCAGGATCGCTATTGATGAAGATAGCTCCTCTTGTACCTCCAGTTCCGGTTCTAGATCCCTTTACAGTCAGCGTGCCACCAGACATCTGGAACACGTTACCTGAATAGGTTAAACTGAAAACATAATAATCCAAGCCCGTTCCACCAGGGCCGCCACCATCTACTGTAACTGACCCACCTGTTTGAACATAACCACCAACATTTGACGCCCCTAAAACGGATGTACGGATTTGGTTTGTGTTGACAGTACCTCCTTCGACAATAATTGTACCGTTATCTCGCGTGGTAATCCCTGCATTAACTTTGGATTCAAAGAGACCACTTGTCACCTTTAGTTTCCCGTAAGGAACTGTCGAATTTCCGTTATTTTTCAGCACAGTTCCTCCATTTACCCAAAGCATCGCTCCCGCAGAGATATTGTAGTTCCCTGTATTGCTGAGCACTGGAATGTTGATATTCGTCCCGATTTCAGCTGTACCTCTTAATAAAGTAAATGAATTATTAGAAGAGGTTAATTGTGCTGTCGAAGGATCATCATTGTTCGAAAATCCAAAAAGCAAGAAGTTGGCAGAATTGTTGGCAGTAAACGTTGCCAGGTAGGTGTCATCTGTACCTTTATCTATTTCAATACGATAGAAACGGGTAACTCCATTGCAAATGATAGTTTGATTTTGAGTATCATTTAATAAGTTAAAGTCAACGATACCATCGGTAGCCTCTGCTGTAAAATTGGCTGCTACTCGGTTGGTAAATTGAACGGTACCTGAATTGTTGGTAAAGTTGCCGTAAACGTCAAACTGGTGACGCACGTTTGCATTGGCAACAGAAATCGTAGTGCCTGAATTGATTAAATTATTACCATAAACAACCAACGTGGAAGGAGTTGTTCCAAACCTAAATTCACCTGCATTCAAAGTGAAATCTCCGTTAAGCGTGTAGTTCGCATTAAGCGAAACGACCCCTCCTGATTTATTTATTATCAAATCATTGAATAACCTTGTCTGATCCAAAGAAAAAGAACTTGAACCATAAATTTCCACAGTTCCTCCTGTAGTTGCGTTCGCAAATGCCGTTGTAATACCGCTTGGAAAATTATCAAGATTGGAAGCAGAGCCTGCTAAGCGAATACGACCTGTTCCAGCAATGGAAGTTGTTGAATGACCGCTGAAAGCCCCCAAGTCAAGCGTACCATATACTTCTAAATTATTTACTGCGAAATTGTTGGCCGTTAACGTAATCGTCTTTCCAGAAGAAATAACAACATTGTCGCTGGCACCAGGCACTTGCGCAGAGGGGTTAACATATAGAGGTGTTCCTCCACCGTCCAATGTCCATACTAATGGATCATTGGCATTTCCCGATTGATAGCTATACCACGTTTTGTTGGCTAATCCATTGACCGGGCTTTGAGCTGAATTCGTTGTTCCAAGAGTGTAAATACCATCTAATAAAGAAGCATTTGGAACCCTGAAGACCATTTTATCTCCATTGATGGACTTATCTGAGGATGGTATAGTTACAATACTGAAAGTAGTTCCACCATTGCTTGAATAAAGTAATTCATAATCATCTTTAACTTGTGGAAATAAGCCTCCAACGCCATCGCTAAAATCAAAGGCGATTGAAGCATCTAATGTTCCTGCCGTTGTCTTATCAAGAAACCAAGTTCTGGCCCACCGTTGTTGAATTGTTCCTGGATACCCTGTACATGCACAATTAACTACAGAGTTACTACCAGAAGGTCGGCCAGCAAGTAAAAACTCACCATCAGTATCTAGAGTGCCATTGTAAGTAGATAAGACAAGGCCTGCCGAATTAGCTTCCGTATGAGATACACTGGAAGCACGTCCAATTCCTACTACCTCAAAATCAAATCCACTGCCATCCCCGGAAAATACATCTCCGGTGATCGTTAAATTATACTTGGCCGCCAGATAGTTTTCTACAATTTGGCGCTGTGCGGCATTTAGTGTGCTGGTGTAGACCAATACCTCTGAGATTTGGCCGTCCAGATTTCTAGTCTCACCACCTGAAACATCAAATGCACCGATATAAAGATTAGATGCGTTGTTCGGAATAGAGGTAGGGGCAGCACCTGATGAAGCACTAGCACCATTAATAAAATTGGAAACGGTTGAAGTACTACCATTATATACTGTACTTCCGACATAGGTTGTTGTGTTATTGATGGTTCCGCCTGTAATCGTATTACCTGCGGCTCTCGAGGACAATTGACCTGCGTTAACCCACATCATATAAGATTGATCTACACCAGCCGAAGTTCTTTTAGAAATCAAAGAATAATTGCTGGCTGTAAGATTGGTTCTAAAAACCGTGAAAAGCGTAAATCCGGTTGTATTGTCTAACACATCGTTATCAGATATAACGAGATGCTTATTGGTGCCTGTAGCAGCAAAATTTATCGATGGAAGGTTATTGAAATTTGCATTAGAGGCCACAAATGAGGGTCTGGTTGCCCCTGTACCGGAGGCATTTTGCACATTACCTGATTGATCGGTCCAGGCGTCTACAGTTCCTGACTGGGTTACACCAGCATCAGCTCGTAACCAAAGAATATTTCGTGGTTGACCACTGGAACCTGCAGAATTACCTACACCTCCGGGACCTGTTTGACCAAATGTGTCAATAAATGTTAATCCACTTGCAAGTAAAAGCGCAAGAAGGGAGAGATTGGGGAATCTACTTTTCATATTGGGGTATAAAGAATCTCAAATTTAATCGTTTTTTTTGGTCATTGGTAACTTAGAAACCAATAAGGCTTGAGATTTAGTCGAAAAAAATTGTCAATTCTTTTAACCCACTGCTCAATCAAACATCAAACAAAAATCGGTTTGAAGAACAATATCTCCGGGTTTTCTAAGCTCCTTTATTCTTATCAAATAGCTAGTTCTTCCCACAAAATCATTCAATTCACATATCTTTCATTGTTTTATAAGGACCAACCGAACTTAAAATGCAAGTAAAATCTAGTTCTTCATTACTTAAAAGATTAATTCTTCCCGGCATTATTTTACAATCTGTCTTAATTGGTGGCGGTTATGCCACCGGACGAGAAATTGTGGAATATGGAGCCAAGTTTGGTGCAAGCGGTTGGATTAGCGGGCTTGCCATTTTTGTAGGCTTCTCTTTTATATCTATTCTATCGATTGAAGCGTGCCGTCAATGGAATGTGTACGATTACAAATCGCTTCTCAAAAAAATGATTGGTCGCGGCTGGATCATTTATGAGATTGTCTATTTGATGCTGGCCATTTTGATTATTGCCGTTATGGCTGCTGCTGCTGGCGAAATTCTATATGAAACCGTAGGCTTCAACAAATGGATCGGAGTTTTATTAATTGTATCGCTGGTTGGACTGCTCAATTATAAAGGCGATGAAGTAATTGCCAAACTGGAAACCATCGGCACAATCGCCCTATTTGCTGCTTATATATTATTTGCTGTGCTGGTTTTTAGCACCCGTGGCGATTCCATTTTAGCTGTATTCTCTAGTTGGGATACCAGTTACCTTCCCGAAGCTCCATCTATTGGCTTACTGATTTGGACGGGAATTCTTTACGTGGGATATAATTTAGCCGTTTATCCAGCTTCCTTCTTCACCTATAGCGGCATTCAAACAAAACGTGAGAGTATCATTGCCGGAATCATCTCCGGGTTATTGATGACCATTCCGTGGTTTCTTACCTATTTTGCTGTGCTCGCCTATTATCCCGATAAAAACGTGCTTGCCGGAACCGTGCCTTGGCTGACGATGCTTGCACCTTTTCATCCAATTATGATCGTGATTTTTGGAATCGTGGTGGGTTGGACGCTCGTAGAAACCGCTACAGGAATGATTCACGCATTCATTCATCGCATCGAAAAAGAAGTGGCAGCCCGAAGTGGACAACCGATGAAGAAAATGTCAAAAGCCTATATCTCGGTAACGGCTTTGGCCGCTTCACTTCTATTAGCTCAAGTGGGAATTATCGATTTAGTCTCGAAAGGCTATGAAATAATGGCTTATGCTATGATCGCAGTTTACGGCATTCCGTTGCTTTTCTTCTCCCGAAAACTTCTTGCCAAAACGTAATCAATCTTACCTGCCATCTACAATTGTGACTGGTTCTGATATTACATACAAAACAAGAATATAAAACTATTTTACATACATTTACGTAATTAATACAGGCACACATTTATGAAAGGAACAAATTTGGGCGAGTTTGAAGAATTGGTTTTGTTGACTATTGCATCGATGGTGAACGAAGCCTATAGTGTTGCCATTTGTGATGATCTAGAAAAAAAGACCAGACGTTCTGTGAAGTTGGGTGTAGTACATGCAGTGCTCAATCGCCTCGAAGAAAAAGGCTTGGCAAAGAGTAGTTTGGGTGAAGCAACGAACACGCGCGGTGGAAAAAGAAAACGCTTTTACACGGTAACGAATGCCGGTAAAGCTGCGCTATTAAAATCAAAAGAATTACGTGATCAATATTGGAGTTTGATTCCAGAGCTATCGTTAAAAAGAATCTAATGTGGAGCCATCAAAAAAATTAGCACCACCGGCTTGGGCAACTAAATTACTTACATGGTATTGCAAGCCCGAGCTGCTTGAAGATTTACAAGGTGATTTGAATGAATACTTTGATAGAAATGTAAAAGCTAAAGGTGTTCGCAAAGCTCAGCTTATCTACATCATTGATGTCTTAAAATTTTTTCGTCTTTATACGATTCGCAAACCAGAATTTCTCAACCTTTTAATCAGTTGGATTATGATTGGCAGTTACATTAAAACTTCAGGTCGCAGTATTATACGCAACAAATTATTCTCCGCCATTAACATTATTGGTTTGGCCGTGAGCATGTCGGTGGGATTGGTATTGATTGCCATTTTATCGGATGTGCTCTCGTATGATCGGTTTCACGCCAATTTCAATCGTATTCATCGTGTCATAAGCCGGTACGAATATTTGGGAGACAAGGGCAACAATTTTATGGCGACCACCTCCATGAAGGCCGGGCGCTTGATCAAAGAAGAGTTTACAGGCATAGAAGAAGTAGCAATTCTTCAACGAGGATTTGGTGGTGATGTCAAATTGAATGAAAAAATTATTCCACTCAATGGTTTTTGGGCAAGCAATTCTTTCTTCAACGTGTTTTCCTTCGAACTTCTACATGGAAATCCGGCAACAGCTTTGAAGGAGCCTTATTCTGTAGTTATGACGGAGACGGCTGCTAAGAAATTGTTCGGCAACGAGGACCCAATTGGTAAAGAAGTCGTTTTCAACAACGACAAATCGTACACAATAACCGGCATTGTGAAGGACCCACCCTTTTTTTCACACATTCATTTTGAAATGTTAGGCTCGCTCAGCACAAAAGAGTTGAACAAAGAAATATTTAAAAACGAAATGGCATGGGATAGTGTGTGGGATACTTGGGTATATTTAGTTATCCCTTCTTCAACAGATATTCCTTCGCTCAAATCGAACCTTGCTCAACTGAGCAAGCGCGAAGATCCTTCTGTAAAAAATACACATATTGAATTAGAGCTTCAGCCTTTGTCAAAAATCATGTTTGGAGACAGTCTGGGAAATCAAATTGGCCCCGTGTTGGGCAGCACACTTCTTTGGGTTTTTGGAGGATTATGTTTTGTAGTCATTTTATCTGCCTGTTTTAATTATACGAATTTATCCATTGCACGGTCATTAAAGCGAACCAAAGAAGTGGGCATTCGAAAAGTAATTGGCGCCTTGAAAAGCAACGTGACTACTCAGTTTATGGTAGAAGCTGTGATCATATCGCTTAGCGCATTGGTGATCGCACTTCTGTTATTCTTTCTGCTGCGTCAACATTTTCTGAGCATTGAACCGGACATACAAAAAATGTTTACTCTACATCTCTCGCCCATTACCATTTTATACTTTATTGGCT
Organism: Flammeovirgaceae bacterium UBA5008; assembly: GCA_002398365.1. Taxonomy (GTDB): domain Bacteria; phylum Bacteroidota; class Bacteroidia; order Cytophagales; family Cyclobacteriaceae; genus ELB16-189. Next base: position 330,046 of record DGYK01000060.1, on the reverse strand, counting down.
TTGCCATTTTTGTGGGAATTGCGGCAGGAATTTTTCCATCGCTCTTTTTTTCCAACATCAACGCTATTCAAGTATTAAAAAGCGCAACTTCTTTCCGCGGTATGAATCGAATCACAGGAAGGAAAATTCTGATCGTAATTCAATATTGCATTTCAATCATTCTGGTCTCGGCCAGCATTGGGGTGTATCGTCAATACCAACATTACATTTCATTTGATCTCGGTTTCAACACGGAGAATGTTTTGAATATCTCCCTACAGGGAAATAAAGCAGATTTGCTCAAGAAAGAATTAAGCGAACTGCCGGAGGTAAAAAATATTTCTCAATCATTGCTGGTAACCAGCGTGGGCGATTATTGGGGAACAAATATGAAATATCATGGAAACCCGCTTGACTCCTGCGGTGTCAGTTTTAATTCCATTGATGAAAACTACATTCCGTTAATGGGTCACCAACTCTTGGCAGGAAACAACTTTACAGCGAAAGCCGACAGCGTAGAAGAATCAGAAGTGATTGTGAATACGCAAGTGTTGAAGCGCTTTAACATTGCGAATCAAGATCCACAAAAAGCAATCGGAGATGTACTGAAAGTAGATGGCAAAAATCTAACCATCATTGGAGTCATGAAAGATTTTCAGTACGGTCGTTCAAACAACAAAACTTCAAAAGAAACAGTGTTCCGTTACTTGCGCGAAAATCCTCGCTTTACGAATGTAAAAATCCAATCTAGCGATCTAATTGGCACACATGATAAAATTGCTGCCATTTGGAAGAAGATTGATCCTGTGCATCCTTTCGAAGCCAAGTTTTATAATCAACAAATTGAAGAAGCTTTTGCTGGTCTTAGCGCTACATTAAAGTTAGCCGGGTTTCTCGCTTTTCTGGCTATCTCGATTGCATCGCTGGGTCTATTGGGCATGGTGGTGTTCACCACTGAAATCCGTTTAAAAGAAGTGAGCATTCGAAAGGTGATGGGTGCCAGCGAGGGCAAGTTGCTTTTCTTACTAGGCAAAGGATTTGTGTTACTGCTGCTGATTTCAACTGCTATCAGTTTACCTGTTGTGATTTTGTTTTTCCAAAACGTTGTATTTCCCAACACTGCCAACCACGCACCACTCAATATTTTTGAAATGTTGTTAGGCGTTTTCGTCATACTTTGCTTTGCGCTGATCATGATTGGTACCCAGACCTTGAAAGTAGCTCGTGCAAATCCGGCAGAAGTTTTGAAAAACGAATAGCAAAAAACTTTACTAACTTTCTTGAATGAAAGAGACGCCCGTTAAACTGCACGTATCCGAAAGTATCGGTGACGTATCAGGAGAGATTATTGAGGGAGAAAAAACAGAAGTAGTTCTTACGCTCGCGCACGGAGCAGGTGCAGGGATGGATCACTCTTTTATGATTGCACTAGCTGAGGCGCTCGCACATCATCACATCACTACCTTGCGTTTCAATTTTCCATTTATGGAAAAGAAAAAAGGCCCGCCTGATGTTCCCGCGGTAGCTCATCGCACAATTGAGTCTGCTATAGCTTTAGCTCATTCCAGCTTTCCGAGCAAACCGCTTTTTGTTAGTGGCAAATCATTTGGTGGAAGAATGTCTTCGCAGTATTTAGCAAAATCGCCTGATGCTCATGTTAAGGGAATTATCTTCTATGGATTTCCATTACACCCGGCTGGAAAACCTGCCATTGAACGCGCTGATCATCTCAAGGAAATTTCACTACCCATGCTTTTTTTACAAGGCACTCGCGATGAATTAGCGCAATGGGACTTGATCAGTAGTGTAACCAACTCACTTTCTCATGCCACTTTACAAAAGTTAGAAGGAGCCGATCATTCTTTCAAAGCTGGGAAAAAAAATCTAATTCCCGATCTCGCACAGTTCACCAAAGAATGGATCGCGATTACGATTTAAGGTGATACGCTTTTGGTTTTGTAAATGCCCGCAAACCTACATGCGACAACGTTGCTCCAAAACCGGAATGCTGCCGGCCACTCCATGGTAATGCAGCACTCACCCGATCACAACAATTCCAGTAACCCGTTCCCGAATTGATCTGTTGTAAAATTGATTCTGCTCGTTGCCGGTTGCTACTATATACCGAAGCTGTTAGTCCATACGCGGTATCTTGCATGTTGCGAATAGCCTCCTCATCATTCTTTACTTTCATGATGCCGATGATGGGACCAAACGATTCCTCTCGCATCACTGACATTTGGTGAGTAGCGTCTGTAATGACGGTCGGTTCAAAATAATAACCATTCCGTTTCATTCGGTTACCTCCGGTTTCGATCTTCGCTCCCTTTTGTTTGGCGTCTGCCACTTGCTCTTCCAAAAAAGCAACCTGTTCTTTTCGGCTCAATGGTCCGATATACACTCCGTCTTCTATTGGAGAACCTATCTTCCAGGATTTTACTTCCTTTGCAAACTCGTCAACATACTGGTCATAAACTTTTTCGTGTACATAAATTCGCTCGACAGCACAGCAACTTTGGCCGTTGTTATAAAAGGCTCCATCTGCTGTAGCTGCTGCCACTGATTTAATATCAGCCACGTCATCGGCCACATACAATGGATCTTTGCCACCTAACTCCAGCTGACAAGGAACCATTTTCGTGGCGACTTTTTCATAAATATATTTTCCTGTTTTGTAAGAGCCGGTGAAAAAATATCCATTGAACGGCAATTCCAGCAACAACTCTCCTACTACTCTTGCGCCAATCGCTACATGAAAAACATTTTGTGGAACACCTGCTTCTTTAAGTAAGCGCTCAATCTCTAAACCAGTAAGCGTTGCATATTCCGATGGTTTGTACATCACAGCATTCCCCGCTAGTAAAGCAGGCACGAACACATTAACTCCCACCAAATAGGGATAATTCCATGCTGAAATATTGCAAACAACACCGAGTGGCTCATACGAAATTTTTTCGGTGAGATTACCTTCTTGCGTCATCACTTCATCCTTCAGATAGGTCTCCGCATTTTTGGTTAACCACTGAATGCGTGCCCGTGCTCCATTCACTTCGTTGCGAGCTTGTTGCAATGGTTTGCCAACCTCGGAAGTCAGCACAGCGGCCAAAGCTTCAATATCGCGTGCAAGCAAATCTGAAAATTTTTGTACTATTTGAATTCGATCTTTTAAATCAACTTGATGCCAACTGAGTTGAGCAGTTTTCAATTGCTCATATTTTAGGTTTACAGATGCGCTCGTGTCTTCTGGTAGATCTTTAATGATTTCTTCCGTTGCAGGGTTAACTATTTTCATAAATGATTTCTTTACTTAACTAATCTGTTGAATAGCTTTAATAAATGACGCTTTGATATTCTTGGTAAATGCACTGGCTTGATCGCGCATGCGTTCCGGATGCCATTGTACTAAACTCAGATACGGTTGATCCGCAGGATTCACTCGCTCCAAACCTTCAATCACTCCATCCGGTGAAAATGAATTTGCAACTAAACCAGTTCCTACTCTTTCGGTACTTTGATGATGGGCACTGTTAATTTCACCAACAGCGCTATTAGTCTGCTGGTAAAGGATTGAGTTTACATCCACCGAAATCGAATGATACGTATCGTTTCCGGCTCTCTTCGAATGATTGAACTTCCCGAACGTAGGAATATCCGGAATGAGTGTACCACCAAAAAACACATTGCTGATTTGCAAGCCGCGACAGATTCCTAAAACAGGGATTCGGTTTTTTTGTGAAAATTCCAGAATGCTTAATTCAAATTCATCGCGCCTCTCGTCCATGTCATCGGCATAGCAAAGCGGAAGGTATTCCGGCTTCTGATAAAATCTGGGATGGACATCTTCACCACCTGTCAACAAAATGCCGTGACACTCTTTAATTGCTTCGAAGTTATTTTCTTTGTAAGACAACCGCAGCGCTTCTACATTTTCACTCGCTGAAATCCAGTTGGCGTAGTTGTCATACTTGCTGCAATCCGTTACACCAATAATCAACTTAGTCATACTACAATGCTTTCAGGTAAAGCTGTTTGAAATCTTCGCGCGTTACAGGTTTTGGATTATTGGGATGTGCAAAATCAGCAATGGCTAAATCTGCCAACGTCTCAATGTGCTCCGGCTTTACACCGATGGCACTGAGCTTGTGTGGAATGTTGACTTTTGTATTCAATTCAAATAAATACTTGACAACCGCATCTCCAGTTTCAGTTTTCAATTCGAGGGTGCGTGCGATGCGTTTAAATTTTTCTTCAAAGCCTGCGATGTTGAATTCCATCCCGTAAGGAATATTAATAGCATTGGCCAAGCCGTGATGTGTATCCAATAAAGAACTAAGCGGGTGGGCCAACGAATGAACGACTCCTAATCCTTTTTGAAAGGCGATAGCACCCATGAGAGAGGCGATCAACATTTTACTGCGCGATTCCAAGTCCGGTTTAGTAACTGCTTTTTCCAGCGATTGGTGTATCAGTGAAATTCCTTCAAGGCCAATTCCTTCACACAATGGATGCGGCATTTTTGCGATGTATGCTTCCATGTTGTGTGTGAGTGCATCCATACCGGTGGCGGCCGTGATAAATGCGGGTAAATCCATCGTGAGTAATGGATCTGCAAAGATTATTTTAGCTAAGAGCTTAGGTGAGAACAATATTTTCTTTTGATGAGTAGCATCATCAGCAATGATGGCACTTCTTCCCACTTCGCTACCTGTTCCTGCTGTGGTTGGAATGGTAATGAAATGGGGCACATCATTGGTGACAAACACATCGCCACCAATTAAATCATCGTACTTAAATAAGTCTTCGCGATGATTCACACGAAGAACGATGGCGCGCGCCACATCCAATGCAGCACCACCGCCAATACCAATGATCGAATCCCGCTTCGTTCCATCGTAGGCATCGGTTCCTTTATACACATCCGACTTTACCGGATTTTTGTGAATGTTTGAAAACACTTCAACAGAAATAGATTTTGCTTTCAGGTCTTCAATAATCTTTTTGAAAAATGGCAATTGTGCTACGGTTGGATCTGTAACCACCAGCGGCCGCGCCAATTGATTTTTTTTCAGATAGTCGGGCAACTCATTGCTTGATCCTGCACCAAAGCGTATGGTTGTTGGAAAATTGTATTGGTAAATTTTGTCGAAGGTCATATTAATCTATTCTAATTTAAATTTTAAATAATCTCAAAATATCTTTTGTACTCCCAGTCGGTTACCGCTTTTAAATGTTGTCTCCACTCCCATTCGCGGGTTTGCGTGAAGTGCTCGACAAACTTGTCACCTAAAATTTCGCTCGCGACTGAGGAATTCTTCATCAGTTGCGTTGCCTCGTGCAAGTTGCCCGGCAACACACCATTTGAAAAATTACGGTAGCCATTACCAAACGTTGCCGCCTGTTTCAATTTCATTTTCTTTTTAATGCCGTGCAACCCAGAAGCCAGCGCTGCGGCCATCGCCAAATAGGGATTGACATCTGAACCAATCACACGCGTCTCTAGCCGACATGATTTACTTCCACCGGATAAAACACGCAATGCCACCGTTCTGTTGTCCACTCCCCAAGTGAGTGTAGTAGGCGCCCAAGCTCCTTCCACCAATCGCTTATAGCTGTTGATCGTTGGAGCATACATCGGCAATAGATGCGGCAAACAAAAGAGTTGCCCTGCCACATAGCTCTTCATCACCTCACTCATGTGGTGTTGATCATTCGCAGCATAAAACAAATTTTTCTTACCTGTCTTATCCCACAAACTTTGATGCACATGCCCGCCACAGCCCGGTAAGTTTTCACTGATCTTGGCCATGAATGTAGCCATGATTCCATGCTTGTATGCGATCTCCTTCACGCTCGTCTTGAACAACGTAGCGCGGTCGGCCGCTTCGATCACATTTGAATATTGAATAGCTGCTTCCAAAACACCCGGACCTGTTTCTGTATGCAATCCTTCGATTGGCACATCGAATTTTCGGAGTAATTCAAAGAGATCGTTAAAAAAAGGATTTTGTAATGTGGTGCGCAAAATCGAGTAGCCAAACATGCCGGGGGTTATCGGCTCTAAGTCTTTATAATTTTTCTGCTGCGCTGAATGCGGAGTTTCCTGAAAATTAAACCACTCAAACTCTTGAGAAAAAAATGGAGTGAAGCCTTCGGCACGTGCATCGGCTTGAATTTTTTTTAACAGTTGTCGCGGACAGATCGAAGCCGGATTTCCATCTACATCCATAATCTCGCCTAAGAAAAAAGGCAAGTCATTTTCCCATGGAATTTTTCGAAACGTAGAAAAATCCAATCGTGCAGGTGCATCGGGATAACCGGTGTGCCAACCTGTATATTTTCCATTGTCATAAGCTACATCGCTCGCATCCCAACCAAAAATCACATCACAAAAAGTTGTTTCACCATTGCTCAGCGACAGAAACTTCTCGGCTGCGATATACTTGCCTCGCAGCACTCCGTCCACATCCGCGTAAGCGATTTTTACTTTACCGGAAGGATGATTCTTAACATACCTAAAAATTTCTTGTGTTGCCATACCTCACGATTTTACTAACCGACTCTGAAGTTTAAATATCCCATAACTTACGCCAATTATCAAAAAATAAATCACGACTAAATTCAGATTATAGATCGCCATTGCCACAAAAGAAAAACTGGCAATCACCAACGCTACGATGGGAAAATACGGATACATTGGAACCCTAAATGGCCGAACCAAATCTGTTTCGATTTTACGTAATCGTAACAATGATAACATGGAAATAATATACAACGACAACGCTCCGAAAACAGAAATCGTGATGATCTCACCTGTCTTGCCCGAGAAGAGTGCAATCAATCCCAATCCCATGTTTACTAGCAATGCATTGGCCGGAGTTTGAAAGCGTGCATTCACCTTGCCAATAAATGCAGGCGCATAACCTACTCTTCCAAATTCATAAGTAGATCGGCCAGCGGCCAACATCAATCCGTGAAAAGAGGCAATCAATCCGAATAAACCAACTACCAACAAAAGCTGGTAACTGAATGATGAGCGATCCACAACAAATTCCAGTGCTAATGGCAATGGTGAATCGGAAGCAGTTCCATCCGCTTTATAAACAATCGCTTCCCATCCGGCAACGCCTACCGAACTCACAAAAGTGATAATACACAACAATACCAGCGTGGTGATAGCCGAGCCAAACCCAATTAAAATTGTACGCTTCGGGTTGATGGTTTCTTCTGCCAGATTAGCAACACCTTCAATGCCCAGAAAAAACCAGATGGCAAATGGAATGGCTGCGAACACACCTTCATAGCCATGCGGCCATGCATTCTTTTCTAAGTGCGTCCACTCTAATTTTGGAAAGGTGAGGCCGCTGAAAAAAATCAATGCAGCCACCGCGAAAATAGTAATCACCAACTCAAAGGTGGCAGCTACTTTCACTCCCGAAATGTTGAGCATCACAAAAATCACGTAAGCGATCACCGAAAAGATTAATACCGGTATTTCCGGAAAAAAAATATTTCCATACGAACCGATAGCAAAAGCGATGGCGGGCGGTGCACAAATAAATTCGATGTTCTGCGCCATGCCGGTAACAAACCCAACTTCTTTACCAAAAGCGCGATTAGCATAATCAAACGCACCACCAGCTTTGGGGATGAAGCACGCTAACTCCGTATAACTGAAAGTAAATGTGATGTAAAGAATGATGATGAAAACGAGTGCGATGGCAAGGCCGAGCGTACCACCTTTTTCTAAACCGAGATTCCAGCCAAAATAATTTCCGGAAATAACATAGCCTACACCCAGGCCCCACACCATAGCCGGTGTCAACGAACGCTTTAAGTTATTTTCCATCGGCCAAAGCGATTGTGTACGATTCCTCGTAATACTTAATCAGATTTTCCCAATCAAAAACAGCTGAGTAATTTTCAACCTGATTGCGCTGTTGAATGCGACTGCGTCTGTCTTGCATTAAAAATTTATAGAGGAATGCCGATAATTGCTTCGCGCTCCAATCGAAGGTGCGCTTGCCACGCTCTACTACAAACATACCGCCCTTTTCATGATCGGGCATGTTGCGCAGCAAGTAATCGCCAAATCCACTTAAGTCGCTGGTGACGGCCGGCACACCACTCGCCATGCATTCCAGCGGAGTGTAGCCCCATGGCTCATAGTAGCTTGGGAAAATTCCCAAATGGCAGCCGCGCACAAACTGACTGTAGTCCATTCCAAACAAAGGATTAGTGGAGTTGATAAAATCGGGATGGTACACCACCTTCACTTTATCTTCTTCACGGTTCAGTAAATTTCTTCGCAATAAAAATTGAATGATATCATCTTGTTCTTCATTTACTAACTTATGAGTGACCGGCAAAGGCAACTTGTTGCTTTTCCACGACTGAATGGTTCTGCGGTAGCGCAGCTTCCAATACTCATCCACAAAATCATTGAGTTGTGGAAGTCGGTGATCCTGACTCATCGTACTCTCGTAAAACAATCGCTTGCCTACTTGGCGTTCAATGGCTTCGCAGGTTTGGCGAACTTCTTCCATCACTGCTCGGGATTGCAGTACCTCCGGCTTGATACTATAAAACTCACGCTTAGTGATAAAGAACATCACCACGGTGTACTCTGAATTTTCGCGCTTGAGTTGTTCGTTTAGATGAACAAGCGCTTCGAGTGTTAAATCAAAACCTTTGTTCTTGTACTCAAATCGGCCACTGGTAAAAAAGTAAATCGTTTTGTCGAGGTCAAAGGAATACGAATGAAAGAAGTGGCCCATCACAAATTGATGAATCTGCTCCTTGTGTCGTGAATGTAAATTTTGAAATTCGTGCAGTGCCTCAAATCGCTGAATGTTCAATCCGTTTGGCAGAATCACATCCGGTTGTCTGCGCAGCAAGTGTTTACATTCGCGTGCTGTCACATCACTCACAGTAGTCATCACATCACAACTTTGTGCGCAACCATATTCAATAGATGCTTCCGTGACAACGCCAAACTTGTGCGCTTCATCTTCCCATTTAAAAAACGGGAGGTGTGCATAAAACAAAGGTGAGTTGATGGCAAGGTGACGACCGAGCTGCGTGGCATGTGTGGTAAAAACTGTTTTTACTTTCATGCCATCTCGTTTGATATCTAAGATGGGCAACCCCGCCATCCATTCATGAAAATGGCCAATTACCTTTTGATCGCTTGAGAGCTTATCTACTTCATCAAAAAATAATTTGGTGAGGTAGGCAAAGCCAATCACCTGATCAATCAGTTTATTACCATCCGGAATGCTGATGCTGTGATTTTTCCACAACAGATATTTGATCACTGCCATGGCTTTTTCTTCGATGGCATTTGGATTCAAGAGAACTACTCGTGGTTTGCCGGTGATTAACCATTCGGCATAAATTACCTCGTATCCTTTTTTGCTGAGATTCGCTGCAGCCTGACCAAACACATCGTTCGCTTGCTCTAATGGCTCTAACTCAGCCATGATACTCTTCGATAGATAAGGACCTATCATACAATAATTAGATCCATGGTTTTCCATCATCGCGGGCGCTTTGGATCGAATCACTGTATAAATTCCGCCCACTTGATTACAAACTTCCCAAGCTACTTCTATTAAAAAATGTGCCTTTTGAATGGCTTTCGATTTTACTCTTTTTGGCATAGTATAAGTCAGGTTGACCGAATATCATTTAATACCCTTCAATTTAATGTCATTTTTTCTGAAAAACATCAACTATTTATCATGGATAGTAATTTGATGGGGGTGAGACAAAACATCACTATATGAACTTCGACAAATTCACCATCAAATCGCAGGAGGCTTTACAAAAGTCCACCGAAATAGCCGCTGCCCAACAGCAGTTGGCCATTGAGCCGGGGCATTTATTGAAGGCCATTTTGCAAACAGATGAAAACGTGACACAATACGTTTTCAAAAAACTCAACGTCAATACTCAAATATTGACAGCCAAGCTAGAGGAATTGATCAATTCATACCCAAAAGCAAGCGGTCAACAGGCCTATCTTTCTGCCACGAGCAATACCGTGTTACAAAACGCGGAGAAAGAATTACGCGAATTCAAAGACGATTATGTAGCGGTGGAACATCTGTTGCTTGCGCTATTAGCAACGAAGGATAAAGTATCTACTCTCTTAAAAGATGTTGGCTTCGATCGGAGTAGTTTAATCAAAGCTATTCAAGAATTGCGTGGTGGCACTTCCGTGAAAGATCAGAATGCAGAAGCAAAGTATAAATCGTTGGAACGCTATTCCAAAAATCTGAACGATCTCGCAAAAAAAGGAAAGATCGATCCGGTGATTGGCCGTGATGAAGAGATCAGACGCGTGTTGCAAATTCTCGCACGAAGAACAAAAAACAATCCGATTCTTTTAGGCGAACCCGGTGTAGGTAAAACCGCGATTGTAGAGGGCATGGCACAGCGCATTGTGAATGGCGATGTGCCCGAAAATTTGAAAACAAAAACGCTTGTATCGTTGGATATGGGTTTGCTTGTGGCCGGTGCAAAATATAAAGGGGAATTTGAAGAGCGTCTGAAAGCTGTGATTAAGGAAGTGACCGATTCGGATGGAGAAATTATTTTGTTCATCGATGAGATTCACACCTTGATAGGCGCAGGTGGTGGTGAGGGTGCAATGGATGCTGCGAATTTGTTAAAGCCCGCTTTGGCACGTGGCGAATTACATGCCATTGGTGCCACCACCTTGAAAGAGTATCAAAAATACATTGAGAAAGACAAAGCACTCGAGCGCAGATTTCAAGCGGTGATGGTGGATGAACCTACCGTGGAAGATTCGATCTCGATCTTGCGCGGTATCAAAGACAAATACGAATTACATCATGGTGTGCGCATCAAAGACGATTCTGTAATTGCCTCTGTTGAACTTTCGAGTCGGTATATCTCTGATCGTTTCCTTCCGGACAAGGCCATTGACTTGATGGACGAAGCGGCATCGAAACTTCGTTTGGAAATGGATTCGTTGCCCGAAGAGTTGGATGAACTGAATCGTAAAATCATGCAACTGGAAATTGAGCGTGAAGCCATTCGCAGAGAAAAAAATAAAGACAAAGAAGCAGTACTGAGCAAAGACATTGCCGAGCTATCCGAAACACGCAACTCACTCAAGGCCAAATGGGAAAGTGAGAAAGAAGTAGTGCAAGGTATTCGCTGGGAGAAAGAAGCTATGGACAAACTCAAGTTTGAAGCCGAACAGGCAGAAAAGGCCGGAGACTATGGAAAGGTGGCTGAGATTCGCTATGGAAAAATTACCGCTGCCGAAAAACGTCTGGCCGAGTTGGAAGTGAAGATGAAAGAGATGCAAGGTGAAAACTCGCTGATGAAAGAAGAAGTGGACAGCGAAGACATTGCAGAGATTGTCGCGAAGTGGACAGGCATACCCGTTTCCAAAATGCTGCAAAGCGAGCGTGAAAAACTTTTATCGCTCGAAGCAGAATTGGGCAAGCGAGTGGCCGGACAGGAAGAGGCGATAAAAGCATTGAGTGATGCGGTGCGCAGAAGCAGAGCCGGGTTGCAAGATCCCAAGCGCCCGATTGGTTCATTCATTTTTATGGGAACCACCGGTGTTGGTAAAACGGAATTATCGAAAGCGCTGGCCGACTATCTTTTTAATGATGATAACGCTATGGTACGAATCGACATGAGTGAGTACCAGGAGAAGCACAGTGTAAGTCGATTGATTGGTGCGCCTCCCGGGTATGTGGGCTACGATGAAGGTGGCCAATTAACTGAGGCGGTTCGCAGAAAACCGTATTCAGTAATTCTTTTAGATGAAATTGAAAAAGCACATCCGGACGTTTTCAACATATTGTTGCAAGTGTTGGATGATGGTCGATTGACCGACAATAAAGGAAGGACGGCCAATTTTAAAAACACAATCATCATCATGACCACCAACATTGGTTCGGCTATTATTCAGGAGAACTTTGAAAAAATTACTGATGCCAACTTTTTTGAAGTGATTGAAGAAACGAAAGAGCAAGTTTTAGAGATGCTTAAGAAGTCGGTTCGTCCGGAATTCCTCAATCGGGTGGATGAAGTGATTATGTTCCGTCCGCTCAGCAAAGGCGACATCCGCAAAATTGTGGAAATTCAGTTCAAGCTGATTCAAAACCGTTTAACCGAGAGTGGCATAAAGCTTGAAATTTCAGAGGAGGCGTTAAACAGATTAGCTAAACTGGGCTTTGATCCACAATACGGAGCTCGTCCATTGAAGCGGGTTTTACAGCGTGAGTTGCTGAATGAGTTATCGAAGCAAATTTTATCCGGAAAAGTGAACAAGGATTCCGTAATTTTTGTTGAATTAAAAAATGACGTAGAATTTGACTTTGTGAATGTGGTGGAACCGGATGTGTTAAGTTAAGTGATGTGTTGTTGTTTAGTGATATCCATCGACTAGGTGGGTAGTTTTGGGTAAGGCGGGCTGAGGAGCCCGCCTTTATCATTAGTTTCTGAGCCACTGTTGCGGATCAAGTGGAGTGGCATTTTTAAAGATTTTGAATCTCAGTTCGGAAATGCCTTCTGCATTGGCAATTACACGTCCTATTTCAGAATTCACCGCAATGTTTTGCCCTACGCGAACAGTAACATCCTTTAGTCCGGCATATATAGTAAAGAACTCACCGTGACTAACAATTACTGCGGTGCCAATGCCGGGAAAAAAAGCGACTTTGCGTACTTCACCCCCAAAAATAGCTTTGACTAGCTCTCCCGATTTTGTTTGAATGTTAATCCCATCATTGTCTATTTCTATACCTTTTAAAACTGGGTGTCGCTGACGACCAAAACGTTGCGAAACAAAACCAGAAACAGGCCACGAGAACTTGTCTTTGTTTTCCTCGAAAGAAGCTGACAATGCAATTCGCTCGTCAGATACTTCAACTTCTTCCACTTTCTTATTGGCAGCCTTCGCTTTTGCCTCGCGGGCGCGCTTCGCTTCTGCTGCCGCTCTTTCCATTTCTTCCTTAATTACCTTTGCAATTAAGTTATCCAATTCGGCTACCGCCTTTTTTGTTTCCAACAAGTCTTTGCGCAACCGCTTCTCTTCCTTCTCCAACGACTTTACCAGCGTCTTCTGCTTTTTCTTCAGGCCAGCCAATTGGTTGTTTTCTTTTTCTTCTTCTGCCAATAAATCCTTCTTCTCATTTCGCTTCAATTCAGTTTGTCGCACTTGCTCCGCCAGCAACTGCTGCACCTTAGCGATGGCTTCAGCTTGCTCCTGACGCGCTTTGCCATACTGTTCCATATACTTCAGGCGCATCAACAATTGGTCAAATGAACTTGCTGAAAACAAAAAAGTGAGGCGATCGATTTTTCCACTTGCCTTTTGTGCCGCAAAAATCATGGAGGCATATTCCTTCTTTAACTTATCTACATCATTTTCCAGCGAAGTGATGATTTGGTTGTCTTCTTCAATGTCGAAGTCAAGCAATTCAATTTCGGCATTAATAGAAATCATCAGCACTTCTTGCTGTTCAATACGTTTATTCAAAGCACTTAACTCTCCAATGGAGTTTTTTTTCTCGGTTGTTGTTTCAGTTAGGATTTTCTCAGTCTCTTGAATTTTTCTTAGGTTCTCTTGCTTCTCGCGTTGCAATTGCGCCTTTGTCTTTTGGGCAACAGCTGCAAACGACACCAAAAGAAACAGAGTTGAATAAATGAATGATCTACCTGCGATCATATCGCTTAGGAATGTTAAATGGAAAACGAAGTTCGCGGTCACCCACTTCGGCTTTGCTATACTCAAATACAATCGTGTTGTTGATCAGCCCCTTTGGCGATTTGTACAACACATCAATCACACCTTTATAAGGAAACAACTTATCGCCAACCGGTTGAAAATCGGAATAATCTAGTTTTAACTGATTGCCCGTGCTAGCTTCACTCAATTCAACCATTTCCAATTTCTTGGTTTCTTTGTTGATATAATTTTTAATACCCACTGATCCCTGACTCTGTAACATGCGATTGAATTTCTCTTCCTCCTGAATATCATCAATGGTTTGTTTAGGAATGATGAGGTTACCCAACATAGCGGCTTGAATCACATAAAAATCAATTTTGAAATTGAATCGCTTGGAAAGCTCTTCATAAGAATAAACGTAATATTCCTTGTTGACGGTACTAACAATCGTGATCGAATCTTTATTAATTAATGCCTTTCCGCCTTGCACACCAATTACTGAAAAGGTCATCCAGATCACGCTGTCTTTCCGAATACGGATATTGGCTTTCACTTCACGTTCTCGTGTATTGTCTTTGAAGTTTAAGCGAGCCTTACCATGAAAATATTCAAAATCAATTTCCTGAATATCGATGGACTTAGGTGGAAATGGTAAAGTGGGTACTGCCTTTTTGCTGCAGCTCATTATTACGATGGCCATACAAAAAACAATCCCTATTTGGCGTTTTATAAAGAAAAGAGAAATGGAGTGTTTGTTCATTAAAGTATTTTACGAGTTGCAATTTTCTTATCAATCTCCTGATTAAGGCTACCCATGGCTTTTGCCTTGCGCCATTGTTCAACGGCCTCATCTACATCTCCCAACTGAAACAAGATGTCGCCATAATGCTCATAGTTGATGGCAGACGGTTTATCCAACGACAAAGCTTTTTCCATCACCTTCTTAGCCTCTTTGTATTTTTCGCGGTTATACAAAACCCACGCATGCGTGTCGAGGTACGAAATGTTGTCCGGATGATTTTTGACCAAAAGCGAGGACATACGTTCTGCTTTCTCCAGATCTGCTTTGCGCAACGATAAATAGTAACTGTAGTTATTCAGAACAATATCATTCATCGGATTGAATGCGAGTGCCTCATCATACGCTTTCGCTGATTTGTCGTATTCTTTCATTGCCTGATAGGCATCTCCCAACATGCTATTGATTTCTGCTACTTGTTGCTCATCGTTTTTAGAGAGTCGCTTAGCTTGCTCTAACAGTTGCGTAGCATTTCGGAAATCTCGTTTGCGCAAGTGAGCGTAGCCGTTAAAATAATAAACGTTGGACTGATTGGGGAAAACCTCCAGTGCTTCTTCGGCATGCATAATCACACTGTCATATTGCTTTTCTTGTGTTTCAAGATAGAGCAAGTTCTGCCAAGCTTCATATGTGGTAGTACCCAAACGAATGGCTTTCAAATATCTTTCTTTTGCTTCGCGCGGTCTGTCCAGCGACATATAAAGATCGCCACCTGCTAGTTGAACATTCGCATCCGAAGGGTTGGTTTGCTCTAGTTTGCCATAGAGTTCAAGAACAAACGTCTCCAAATTAGAATCAGCCTTTCCGGTTGCTCTAGCTTGCGCTAGCGTGGCATTATACGTGCCCAGCATGATCAACTTGCTGCTCAAGGTTGATTTTGTTTCGTTGAAAAGTTCACGAACCAAGCTCCTTGATTTTTCTTCATTACCACTGTCGCGGTAAAGTCCACCCAGCAACATCTTTCCTGCGGAAGAAGTAGGATTTTCTTTCAAGTACTTTTCAATGTAAATAATAGCCCTGGTGGTTTGCTTATTTTGTGAAAGGGTCTCGGCCAATGCCAATACGTATCGCTCTTCGTCCGGAAAAGCCTCAATCAATTTTTCGCCTTCCTTGATGGCTTCATCCAGCTTTCCCTGATCTAAATAAATGCGTTGCTTTTGCAAGGATGAAATTTCATTGATTCCTAAGATGTTTTCGGCCCGATTGTATACGCGTAAAGCTTCTGATTCTTTTTTGTCGAACAGGTAAATGCTGGCCAATTCATAGAGATAATCTTCCGTTTGGGGCACTTCTTTGATCATGGTTTCGAGCACCTCTGCGGATTTTGAAAACAAACCCTGACTGTTGTAAATGTTAGATGCTAAAATGTAATAGTACTTATTCTTTTTTTCGAGCTTCAACGCCTGTTCAATGTAGGAGGTAGCTCTGATCAAATCTTCATCTTTATTGCTCTTGACTAATACTTCTGCAATCTTATAAGCAATGGCAGCACTTTGTGAATTGATCTCGTAAGCACGCAAAAAATAAAGAAGCGCTTTCGAATAATCCTCCAGAATAAAAAACTTTTCGCCTTCTGTAAAAGCTGCCTCTGCTTCGCTGGCCAGCACTGCTTTTGATGGGGGGTCGCCTCCTTTTTTGCGTTTATCGCGTTGAGCCTGTGCGCTAAAATCCGCGATCAGCACGAAAAAGAGTATTAGGATAAAAGAAATGGAGCGCACCTTTATTTACAGATAATTTGAATCTGTAAAATTAATCGATTTTTCCGGTATTCAAGAAGGTAAAATGTACTTACTCAGTCATCTTCCATCTGGGGCGTTCAATGAAGTATACCCCTGCCAGATAGATTGATAATACCAACAAATGGAAGCCGTGTGAAAGCCAAGGATTGGCGATTGGATATGCATTCACTAGCATCGCTATAATAAAAGTGACAATCAGATAACTCAACTTGCGAAATACCTGATAAGGAATCGGATAATACTTTTGACCAAAGTAATAACACAAAACAGCCATGAAAGCATAACATAACAATGCGGCCCAGCTACTTCCAGTATAACCCATTATTGGAATCAAAAAGTAATTGCCTAAAACCGTAATGATGGCACCCCCTACAGTAATCAGTGTACCAAAATAGGTTTTGTCGGTAAGTTTAAACCACACGCTGAAATTGTAGTAGATGCCCAGTAACAGATAGGCCATTAATAAAATGGGAACAATATGCATGCCCGACCGAAAATCAGTGCCAATAAAGTTTTGAAGGATTTCCAGATTTAAGCTAATGCCCAGTAATACAATACAACCGGCTACTACAAAGTAGTGGTTTACTTTCGCAAAGAGTGCCGGTGAATTTTTGTCTGCTGCGTTAGAAAAAAAGAACGGTTCCGCAGCATAGCGAAATGCTTGAATACCCAAGTTCATCAAGACCGCAAATTTGTAACACGCCCCGAAAATTCCGCCTGCTTCCTGATTCGTAATACTTCCATAGAAATTTTTGGGCAACCATTGATCAAGCATGGTCCTCGAGAACATTTCATTGGTCATACCGGCCACACCCGTCAACATAACTGGATAAGCATATTGCAGCATGGCAGGAGAGATATTTTTATCGTAAGCTGGTCTCCAGTTTAAAAGTGTGGGCAAGAAAAACAGAATGAACAATCCGTTGGCAATCAGATTCGCTAAGAAAACATAACCAACATTAACCGATGGGTCATAATTGAATTTTAAGAAATAGTAGTTGAGGCACACCAACACCAATACATTCACAATTTTGAATAAGGCGAATTGCAATGCTTTTTTCTGTAGACGTAATTGGGCAAATGGAATGGCTACAGCGGCATCGGTCAGCATAATTAAAGTAAGCCAGACAATAAACTCCGGATGCTGCGCAATGTCTAAGGAGGTAGCAATGGGTTGTGAAAAGGCGATGAAAAGCACCGACAGCGGAACACTTACCAAATACACACAAGTTTGAGCCAAATTAAAGACCAACTTAGGATTGGCATCAGATTTGGAAGAGAATCTGAAAAATGCAGTCTCCATACCAAACATGAAAACCACATTAATAAAGGCAACAAAGGCCATTAGCTTAGTTAATACGCCATATTCAGCTCGAGAGAACGTATCAATGGTGTGCAATGGAACGAGTAAAAAATTAAGCATTCTGGGAAAAATGCTCCCAAATCCGTACAAAACGGTTTCCCCAGCTAGCTTTTTTAGTTTAGACATGAATAAATCTTACATCAAAAAATAAGCAACAAAGTATCATTACCTTTGCAATTTACTCTGTATTTAAAGCATTCTGATAACTCCCCACATATGAAATACCTTTTTTTGGCTCTAATCTTACATATAAGTTTCTATACTTTAAACGCCCAGTCTTGCTCAAATACCTATCCAGGAGGTGCTCAAAACTGGTCGGCCCTAAGTTGGAGTTGCACAGGTGGCGGTACCTCACCTGCTGCGGGTGGTACTTTCACTGAAAACCTTTCCATCGCCACGATTGGTAATGGCGATAATTTAACGATTAACGTATCACTTACCCTCACTGGAAATCTAAGCTTTAGTTCTTCCGGTTCAAACCCCACTATTACCATACCAGCAGGCGTTACCGTGGTAATTAACGGCAATTTTACGGATAACGACAACAATGTAAACTATGTAGTGAACGGAACATTGATCGTGACTGGAACATTCAAAGGAAAAAATAATGCTGTATTTAGCGGCACAGGAACTGTATCGGGTGGAACATTGGATTTAGGAAACGGAGCCTCTTGTTCAGGTGGCTGTCCCTCACTGAATTTCAATACTTGTTCACAAGGTGATGCCTTTTGCACTAGTAACGTTACTTCAGGAACCACCTATTCTTGGAATGGTTCTGCCAGCAGTAATTGGCAGACTGCCTCAAACTGGACTCCCACAAGGACAACACCTGGCACAAATGACTACCTAACTTTTACCAGCAGCGGTGCCAACAAATCCATTACCAACGTACCCTCTCAAACGGTTGGAAATATTTTAGTGACCGGAAGTTCCGCTTACTCATTCACACCGGCCGCTTCGGGCAATACGTTGACTCTTTCAAAGACCTCCGGCAATGCTCTTCAAATCGACAATGGATCAACTTTATCCATTGGCGCCACCAGCAACACACTCAATCTTACTCTTCCTTCCGGTGGAAAAGGTAGCATTGGCGGTCAGTTGAATTTGGTTGTAGGCACATTCACAATTAATGGTGCCACGTTAATTCTGCACACCAATTCTACACCGCTGGCGAGAACCAGTGGACAGGTAACTGCCAACTCAAGTACTACGCTCCGATTTGGAGATACGGGGTACACTTCCGGTAGTACGATAGTGTTGCCGAGTTCGATCTTTAACGGCTCTCCCACCATCTCCACAATAGTGATGAACCGAACCAACGGAGCTACGTTGGGTAACCAAACCATTACTGTAAACTCGACTGCAACATTTACCCTTGGCGTTTTAAATACCAACTCAACGGGTCAAATTAGATTCTCATCATCAGCCGTGAGTGTGGCAGAATCTGCGTCTAGCTATATCAACGGCTATGCGCAAATGGGAAGTACCTCTGTTGGCACAGGTGCGCTGAATTATTTAGGAATGAGTATTGCAAGCGGAGCGAATAATATTGGGAGTGTAACGATTACTCGGAGAACAGGAACGAACGGAGTCAATACGTTTAATGGTAACACCAGCATCGCTGCCAGTTGGGACGTAACTGCAACGGCCGATCCGGCAGCGGGCAGAAACATTTCGTTTTCTTGGCTTGCCGCTTTTGATAACGCATCCAATTCAACTCTTCGCTTTCAAACCTATTCCAACACTGGATCAGGATTTAATCCGGTAGGGTCGCTACAACTGTTGTCATCAGCAGGTCCTCCACGCCAATCAGCTAGCGTTTCTACCACTGTGCTCAACAATGCTACGTTTACACTTTCTGATGAGAACAATACGCTGCCCGTATCATTGACCGAGTTTACAGCCACGCAAGACAATGCAGACATTCTTTTAGAGTGGACTACTTCTTCCGAATTAAACTTCGATTTCTTTAGCATTGAAAAATCATTGGATGGAATGATTTTTCAAGAAATAGGAACGGTGAAAGGACATGGCACCACCAATCAGGCTAACAACTACACACTGAGGGATAAAAGCCCTATTATCGGTAAAAACTATTATCGTTTGAAGTCGGTTGATCTGGATCGTTACACGGAATATTTTAAAATAATTTCAGTTGACTATACCCAGGAAAAACAGTTTTCGCTGTATCCCAATCCAACCGAAGGAAAATCCATCAGCATCAAAATAAATTTTCCGATAGACGAACCTTATAATCTTATCATTTTAGATAATCTGGGTTCTGAAGTAGGTAGGTTGACAGACACACAACCTGACGCGACTTTGATATTCACAAAGCCGCTGTCGAATGGTTTATACTATGCACGCTTTGCTACGTCCAGCTTCGCCAAGACGGTTCGCTTTATCGTGCAAAACTAAATTTGCTAAACCAAGTATTCCGGATGTTGTCGAAGATTGGTTAAGATCTCGGCTGTCATTTCTTCTAATCCAAACTGATGTTTCCAGCCCCAATCCTGACGGGCGGTGGAATCATCAATCGACTTGGGCCAAGAGTCGGCAATTGCTTGCCGGAAATCGGGTTTGTAGGTAATTGAAAAATCAGGAATGTGCTTCTTAATCGTAGATGCTACCTGTGCCGGGCAGAAGCTCATCGCTCCAATATTATAGCTGGTGCGCACTTTCACTTTTTCTGCCGGAGCTTCCATCAAATCGATGGTGGCCTTCACCGCATCGTCCATGTACATCATGGGTAAATACGTATCGGGCGCTAAGAAACACTCATATTTTTTTTCTTTCAACGCTTTGAAATAAATATCCACCGCATAATCGGTAGTGCCTCCACCGGGTGGTGTTTTGTAACCGATCAATCCCGGGTAGCGTAAGCTTCTCACATCCACACCGTACCTGCGGAAATAATATTCGCACCACAACTCGCCCGCTAATTTGGTGATACCATAAACTGTGGTGGGATCCATAATGGTATCCTGTGGTGTATTTTGCTTTGGAGTAGTTGGGCCAAACGCAGCAATGGAACTTGGCCAATACACTTTATGCAATTTCAATTCATGAGCTGCCTCCAACACAAAAAGCAAACTCTCCATGTTCAGTTTCCAGGCCCACCGTGGATCTTTTTCGCCTGTGGCGGATAGCAAGGCAGCCAAATGATATACTTGCGTGATTTCGTTTTTCTTCAGCAACTCAAATAGTTTGTCGCGCTGCATCACATCAAACTTCTCGTAAGGCCCTTCTTTTAATATGCCCTGCGCATCTTTAATATCAGATGCGATGACATTTTCCTGACCGTAAATGCGCCACAAACCCTGTGTAAGTTCAGAGCCAAGCTGTCCACCCGCTCCTATTAATAAAACCTTCGTTTTCTTCATACTTAAATCGAATGCGGGGGCGAAGTTAGGGAAATTTACGATGTACGAATTACGGCTTTCGATTTGTAGATTTGTGCCTTCATTAAAAAAGACTGCCATGTATAAAAGACTTCAACCTGTATTGCAAAAAGAGTTAGCTACCATTCAGGAAGCCGGTTTGTTCAAAAAAGAACGGATCATTACCACCCCACAAGCGGCTGACATCAAAACGGCTGATGGTAAAGAGGTTGTAAACTTTTGCGCCAATAACTACCTGGGGCTTTCATCGCATCCGCGTGTAATTGAAGCTGCTAAAAAGGCGATTGATACGCATGGTTTTGGTATGTCATCCGTGCGCTTTATCTGCGGCACACAGGATATTCATAAAGAGTTAGAAAAAAAGATTTCTGAATTTTTAGGCACCGAAGACACCATATTATATGCCGCTGCATTTGATGCGAACGGTGGAGTATTCGAGCCTTTGTTTGGTGAGAAAGATGCCATCATTTCCGATGAATTGAATCATGCTTCCATCATTGATGGGGTACGTCTTTGCAAGGCGATGCGCTATCGCTATAAGCACAATGACATGGCTGATCTGAAAACACAGTTGGAAGACGCGCGAAAAGCCGGAGCCAACCAAATTATCATTGTAACGGATGGCGCTTTTTCGATGGACGGAACCATCGCCCAAATGGATAAGATTTGTGACTTGGCTGATCAATACGAAGCGTTGGTGATGACAGACGAATGTCATTCGATGGGATTTATTGGCAAGACAGGTCGCGGTGTGCCCGAACATTGTGGTGTGCTGGACCGTGTTGACATTATTACCGGCACGCTTGGAAAAGCATTGGGCGGTGCATCGGGTGGTTTTACTTCGGGCAAAAAAGAAATCATCGAGATGCTTCGTCAGCGCTCAAGACCTTATTTGTTTTCAAACACCTTGGCTCCTTCTATTGTCGGGGCTTCGATTGAAGTTTTCAATATGTTGTCGAAGACTACCGCCTTACGGGATAAATTAGAATCGAACACAAAATATTTCCGTGAAGAAATGACGAAAGCCGGATTTGATATAAAACCGGGAGTTCACCCGATTGTGCCGATTATGTTGTATGAAGCGCCATTAGCACAAAAATTTGCAGAGAAATTGTTGGAGAAAGGAATTTATGTGATTGGATTTTTCTATCCGGTGGTGGCAAAAGGAAAAGCCCGCATTCGCGTTCAAATTTCTGCAGGCCACGAAAGACATCATTTGGATAAAGCCATCCGCGCATTTACGGAAGTAGGGAAAGAGCTAGGTGTGGTGAAGTAATACTGCCGTTTTCAGAGAATTACGCCTTACTAATTTTCTTATGTAAAAACTCGGGCATCGAAGCCGGTGCTCCGAAAATCGTTTGGGGGGAGTTGGGTAAAAAATAAATACGACCTGACTTTCCCTTTATTTTTAAACTATATAGATTAAGTAAAGCAAAGAATTTTATCTCTTTCACTTCCGACCAACTGTAGCTCTTTCGTTTGGAGCCAAATAAGATGGTAACTTTTTTCTTGCTGATCGCTACGCGTTTGATTTTTTCGCTAACCATTACCTGAATAGCAAGAAGGATAATGCTTAATAGAAATACAATGGTGATGATTGCTCTATTCCGAGGGGTGTCTTGAAACTGAAAAAACATCGCGCTTGCCACGGTAGCCTGCAAGAGTGCAAACCCCAGAAAAAAATATTTAACTACATAATATTTTGCCCTGCTGACTTCCTTCATTTCAGTTTTGACAGATTGTCCTACAACCTACTTTTCTAATTTACAAAAACGTTTTCTCAATTCTCAATCACCACCGGAAAATCTTGTCCCCGCGAAAAAGTGTAAGGATACTGCGGCTTGCCTTTCATCTTGCGCGTCATCTCCGGCACCTGATCATCTAAGTATGACTTCAACTCGTAAATGGTAACCTTGCCATCTTTTGGCGCACCGTCCGCATCTCCTTGCAATGCTTTGATCAACAAGTACGTGAAGAGACCATGTCCCAACTCTGCAAACTCGGTAGCAAACTGTTCGCTGCCTGCCGAAGCCATCACATGAATTCCTGCACTTCGCGATAACTGTGCAATTGCTTTCTCTTCTGCAGCACCGCGATTGGCCAACAACTCCACCGATCCACCACTCTGACACGCATCCATCACAATCAGTTGTTTCAATGCTCTGATGCTTCTAAACTTTTCTTGCAAGGCGGAAGCTTCAATAGCTTCTTTTCGAAGAGAACTTAAATCGTATAAACGTGAACTTTCCGTTGGGATGAAAAAGAATTGATTATCGACCATGCTGCCATGACCCGCATAATAAAAAATAAAAACGTCTTCCTGATTGATTTGAGTACTCAACTCATCCAACGCAAGTAAAATAGACGACTTCGAAGCTTCGCCATCATAGAGCGTTTTCATCACTACATTCTTAAACAACTTTCCTTTCTCATCCATTATTTTCCCAAACGATTCAGCATCAGGTTTGGCATAGCTAAGCGAAAGTTTTGAATTTTTGTATTGGTTGATTCCCACTGCCAAAATATAACAGGTACTGCTTTTGGAAGATGTCTCCGAAAACAATTCAGCCGAGGCGGCATCGGATTCTACACGATCATGATTGCTGGCAGACGAAGAAAAGGAATTGGTACCCCCTACTAAATTAACACTCACCTTCACCGTAGCCGTTTGATCTTTCCCTTTCGGGAATTTGATGTCTTGCGGAATCACAACGCGTTTGCCATTATGAAAAAGTTTTAGCTCGCGCACACCTGCTCCACGATCTGTTACGCGAATGTAAACTTCCGCTTTCGTTGGGTCGCTGGTTGCTAAGGCAGCAACTTTCACTGAAGGTGGCGGTGATTGATTTAATTTGCCTTGCACTCCTTTGTTGTCATCGGTCCCACCTCGCTCTGTAAAAATCTTCGGTAATAAATCAGGGCGATAGAACTCATCAAAAAACTGATCAACGGAATAGGTTTTCATGCCATCCACAAAGTGAATGTATTGACGCGCATTGTCTGTTCCATTAAAATATCCCTCCGGACTCTTGACCATCCAGTCGCGCTCACCAAAATGAATGTGTTCAAAAAACTCCTTTCCCGATTGCAAATCCCAAAACTTTGTAGAGCCATCTACGCTGTAGCTGATCAGCATCTTCCCATTGGGATGAAGACGCAACGTGGAGATGTCGCTTTTGTGTCCTTCAAAAACACGCAACACTTTTGAGGTATTGATATCCCACTGGCGAATGAGACGATCGGAGCCGGCAGTGTAGATAGACTTTTCATCGGCACTAAAAATTCCGGCATGCGTTGCTCCTTCGTTCACCATCTTCCGAATCATCAGGCCTGTACCAATATCCCACAGACGGGTGCTGCCATCTCGGCTCGTACTCATCAGCACTTTTCCATCTGCACTCAAGGATAAAGAAGAAATCAATTCCGAGTGGCCTACAAAGTTTCGCACTTCGGCATGAGTATCCACTTCCCACATTTTCAAAAACTTACCATGCGATGTGAAAATATACAAGTCGTTTGGTGACCAAAATACATTGTATGCCGAACCTAATTGACCGAAATCAAAATAATGCACGCGCTTACCTGATTGAATGTCATGAATCTTCATCGTGCCATCCCAGCTGGATGAAATGATCTTTGTCTCATCTTCATTGAAATGCACATCCAGCACCGGATGGTCGTACGATTGAATCGATTGCACCGTATCGCCCTTCGCAACATCCCACACTACGAGTTTGCCATCGCCACCGCCTGTTAGCATGCGTTTGCCATCGGCAGACAAAACATAACACACCACTCCTTTTTGGTGGCTAACATATTCCATGGAAGTTTTGCCGGTAGCCATGTTCCATCGCTTCATCTTCTTTCCAAACTTTCCCTTGATCAATTCCGTGCCATCGGCTGTAATCAATAAATTATTTTTGAAGCGGATGTAATCGTAGATGTCGCGCTCCCACATATCGTTATAGTTGTAGGTAATTCCACCTTTGTCGCGCTGGTTTAAAAAACCGGTCAATGACTTGGTAAGCTTATTTTGTTTTATGTTCCAGATCGTGGCGGTGTTGTCATTAGAAGTGAAGATGATACTCTTGCCGTCTATCGAAAAACAAGCTTCATTCAAATCCTCTGTACTTGCCGGATTAATCTTCGACAGTTCTTTGCCCGAAGTTATATCCCAAACAATCGCATCTGTTTTGGTAGAGATCAGCAATGTTTGGTTGTCACTACTTACATCAATGGATCTTAACTCATCGATATTCTCCAAATATAAATGCTTCAACTTTCCATCGGCAAGGTTAAAGCTTTTCACTTCGCCATTGTGCGAGGCCATAAAAAATGATTTACTATCGCGGCTAAAAACTACTTGGGTGCCACAGCCGCCACACCAACCTTCTTCTTTTTGAAACTTATAAACTTGCTTCCAAGTGGTGGTTTGATATACGGTGGCTGTGCGATTATCCTCACCAAACGCAATCCAGTTTCCATCAGGGCTGAATGCAATGTTTACCCCACTTCCTAAACCTTGATCGGCATTCACACCCATCTTCTTTATAATTTTTTTAGTGGTGATATCCACAACGATGGCCGAATCGGGATAGCCTGCAGCAACAAAATATTTTCCACTTGGACTGATGGCTACATCGGTCAGAAAATCTTTTTGCTCCTCCGTAGTGAATAACAACTTCCCGGTAGCTACTTCCCATAAGCGAGCAGTTTTATCGGTGCTGCTGGAAGCCAGGTATTTTCCGTCACGGCTAAAGTCGATCGCATTTACCGAAGTCTCATGCCCCAGAAAGCTTCGCACTTCTCGTCCTGAACTGAGCTCCCAAAGTTTAATGGTTTTATCGCGGCTACCGGTAGCCACATAGTTGCTATCGGGGCATATAGCCACGGCTATCACCGAAAGCTCGTGTCCTTTTTGAATCACTGTTTCGATGGACTGAGCTGAAACAAAAAGAGAACAACCACTCAAGAAAAAAATCAACCAATTCTTCATTTCCTTACCTTAAAATAAAATTGACAAATCGCAATTATTGCGAGACCTTCTATCGCAACTTATATCCACGATATAAAAAATAACCTGTAGCGCCTAAAATGGCGAAAAGCGAGATGGGCAAAAAATACTGCCCGATACCTGATGATTTCTGAAAGGCGTTTTGAATCACTCCGTAAACCAAAAAGAAAAATAAAATAACTGATAAACATTTCAGCACCCGTATCATCTTCACCGCATTCAAAAACTGTCGCTCATGATTTTCTTCTGTGATGGGAATTGGATAGTTCATCAAATTCGGATAACGTGAAGCCAGCGTAGCAAGGACATAAACAACGATTGCAACAACTGCCAATAACAAAACGGTCCATTTACCTCCATAACCATCCACTTCTCCACTGGCATTGAAATGAGTCGGGATGATGGAAGGAAGACTGGTGTATTGCATAACGATAAGACCAATCATGGCAAGTATGATTAAGATAGTAACTGCTTCCATTACCCAATCCAACCATGTTAAGTTTAATCGAACATCTGGACGTTTCATAAATTACGCTTTAGTCTATTGCGCCTCGACAGGCTCCGGATCTGTGTGCACTTCCTCCCAATTGGCAGGTTCGCTGTTATGCAGGTATTCTAACACTTTATGTTCAACGGTCTTCAGCTTCAAGCCTCTGATAAATTTTCCGTTGCGCGCTAAAATCAAACGACCGCTTTCCTCTGAAATTGCCACGACCAAGGTATCGGTAGCCTCGCTCATACCAATGGCCGAGCGATGGCGCAATCCAAAATGAGGTGGAAGATGATCATTGTCGCTTACCGGCAATACACAGCGAGCAGCCTTAATTCTTCCTTTGTGAATAATCACCGCTCCATCGTGCAGGGGGCTATTCTTATTAAAAATAGAAATGATCAAACGCTTATTTACTTCCGCATCAATCGGGTCGCCTGTTTCGGCATAAAATTTTAATTCTATATCTCGAGAAAAAACGATCAGAGCACCGGTGCGTGTGGCTTTTAAGGTTTTGATAGCTTCCATCAATTGATGTACATCAAAATCATCGTGGTAACTGGTGCGCCAGTTGGCGAGTGATTTCAAAAAATCGCCTCGGTTAATTTCCGCTCCACGTCCAATCAATAAAAGAAACTTTCGAATCTCTGGTTGAAACAAAATGATCATAGCTAGCACACCCACACCCATAAATTGACCAAGTATAGTGGCCAGCAATTCCATCTGAGCAGCCCGTACAATAAGATAAACCAGGTAGAGCGCGAGTATTCCCAAAAAAATATTGACGGCAATACTTCCTCTAATCAGCTTATAGATTTGATAGAGTAAAACGGCTACCAGCGTAACATCAATCAGGTCCACCCAACTGATTTCGAGAAAGCCAATTTTGAAGAGGAAAATCATTTCTACAAAGATAGAATTTAGTCAGCAGAAATCGGAATTTATCAGAGCTACTTGCCGCTAGAGCAGTTTATTCAACAGCTTCACCGTTTCTACGGCCTCTTTGACATCGTGTACACGCAAAATAGATGCGCCTTTTAGCAGAGCCACGGCATGCAGAGCAGTGGTTCCGTTCAACGCCTGATCGGATGTGGTTTGCAAGGTCCGCCAAATCATTGATTTTCGAGACAGTCCGGCAAGAACAGGTCGCTCTAAAATGCGGAGATAGCTCAGGTGATTGAGGAGTTGAAAATTCTGTTCGACTGTTTTCGCAAAGCCAAAACCTGGGTCGATGATTACGTCATGAATACCTGCCTCTGCATAAACCCGAATTCGTTGCTGAAAATAGAAGACGATGTCCTTCAGTAAGTTTTCGTAATCCGTGTGTGACGCCATGGTTTGCGGAGTGCCACGCATATGCATCGCGATATAAGGCACCTTCCACCGAGCTACGGTAGACACCATCTCGGTATCCAATTCACCTGCCGAAATATCGTTTACCAGAGCTGCACCGGCATCTAAAGCACGATCTGCTACCGAAGCACGAAATGTATCCACCGATAGGATGGCTGATGGAAATTCTTTCGTAATCGCCTGAATGGCCGGAATGACACGATTCAATTCCTCTTCCAGAGGCACATCTGCCCCACCTGGTCTCGATGAGTATCCGCCCACATCAATAAAATCAGCTCCTTCTCTCAACATTTTTTCTACCTGCTTCAGTTGCGCCACTGTTTCTTCCTGCCTGCTTCCGGCAAAAAAGCTATCAGGCGTTACATTAACAATGCCCATCACTTTGGGCGATGAGAAATCGGCCAGTGTAGATTTGATGAGAAGTGTTTTGTTGACGGAAAATAATTTACTTTGCACCGCTTATGAATGAAGGAACCCTGCACGAATATAAAGAGGTAATTGCCACCTGCAAAACTTTGTTTGCCAAGAAGACACACGACTACGGAACTGCGTGGCGTATTTTACGCTTGCCCTCCATTACCGATCAGTTGTACATCAAAGCACAACGCATTCGCAGTGTTCAAGAAAAGGGCGTGCAAAAGGTAGATGACCCGATCAAGGATGAATTTATCGGCATTATCAATTACTGCATCATTGCCATGATTCAGCTTTCTCTGAAGGAATCTGAGAAAATGGATATGACATTTCAGGAGCTAGAGCCACTGTACGATCAGGCTGCCAATGAGACCTTTGAATTATTACAAAACAAAAACCACGACTATGGTGAGGCTTGGCGCGAAATGCGTGTGAGCTCTATTACAGATATCATTCTGATGAAACTGCTTCGCGTAAAGCAAATTGAAGATAATCAGGGAAAAACTCTAGCTAGTGAAGGAGTAAAAGCGAATTATCAGGATATGATCAATTACGCTGTTTTTTGTTTGATCAAACTCAAATAATCAATAGGTAGCGGTGCGAACCGTATCGAGTTGCATTGAAAATAAATTGGGCATGTAGAGTTGAAAGATAACTTGCTTATTTTTTTCAGTGCCAATCACGAGTGACCCATCTTTGCCCCCATCGGATAAAGAACAATACAGTGCATCCACATATTCTCGATCGTTTTGTGTAGCATAGGAATAGGAGTCCACTCCATTGACGGTAAGGGTGTATGTTTTACCTTCAATGACAATCGTAGTTTCTGTATTCGTCTTCATTTTACTCAGTTTCAAAGCCAAATCCTTTCCCACTAATACATACGGATCAAAACTCACTTCAATGGAGCTACCGGGAATAGCCACCGTATTTCGGTTGTATTCATAATTGGGATTGGCCTCGCATTGATAAACACCTGCCAAAATTTTGGATCCGCCTTTAATTGAATAATCGAAAGAGTATATTTTCTTTTGCTTCTCTACTTTTACGGAATACGTGTAATCTTCCTGACCGTAATTAACAGAATAGAGCAATTCGTTGCCGGGTAGCAGTACATTCCAGTTGTCGCCTGTAATGGTAAACGACATGAGCACGTAACAAGCAATTCCAAGTAACACAGGTTTTATTCTCATAATATCTTCTGTTTAGTTATTCGCCCATCATCACAAAAGCGCCCCAATAATACGGGCTCGAATATTTCTGCTTTAGTGAAAGTTGGGCTTGCTTAAACGCTTCTGATTTTGATTTACCAGCCGTCCAGTTTTCATAGAATAGTGTCATCAGTTCTTGAGTAGCGCTGTCATCGACTTTCCACAAACTCATGAGGATCGATTTGGCACCAGCCGTTTGAAATGCACGCTGCAATCCGTATACGCCTTCGCCATCCTGCACTTCACCTTTACCGGTTTCGCAAGCACTCAAAATCACCAACTCTGTGTTGTCTAAGTTTAGATTGGACGCTTCGTATGCAGTGAGGATGCCGTTGTCTGTTCCCCAGTTTACTTTGTCTTGCAAAAAGTTGGCTGCTCCTGTAAACAAGAGTCCCGCGCGCAGCATCGGATCGGTTGCGCTACTTCTATCCTTGTCGTCTGTAAAAAAACCATGCGTAGCAATGTGCAACAAACCCGGTTGTGCTACTTGCTTAAGTACTTCTTCAGTTGCTTCCTCATTTGTATAGGTTTTCACTTTCCATTGATGAGTCGAAAGAATATCGTCTACTTTTTCAATTTCTGTTTTGGTGCCGGGCAATTCAGCAATACCGGTGAAATCTCGCTCAGATAATTGATCGTAATTAAAGTCGCGCTGCTTACTTTTTTCCTTAAAGCGATCTTTGCCAATAAAATATTTCGGAAAACCAATTAGACTTGCATTCGCTTTAGTAAACATGCCGCTGCTCTTCTTCAGATAAACAACATCTTTTGTGTTAGAAACGATGGTAATGTTTTTTGAATCAACCAGATAGCGACCGGCTCCATCTCGTAAGGTGTTCAGATTGATTGAATTGTAAACACCATCCAAGGATAAATAAAGCTTTGATTTGTTTTTTACCAATGACTGAATCCGGCTCCAATAATTTTTATAAGAAAGAGAATCTACCAATTGCGAACCGATAGCGTTCTTATAGAAGCGTAGGCCACGACCCTCTAATAATTTGCCATCGGGTAATATCACAGCTTGCGGACCGTTCTTCGATTCAATGGTAAGCACCATTGCCACGTATACAATACTATCAGTAGGATGTGCGGTATGGTGCCTTACCCGAATGATTTCAATTGCTGCTTCATTGGGCGAAAGTGATTTTTGCACGTCACGCCATGTAGTTTCGCGGCCTTTGTCTTTCTCCAAATCTTCTGCATTGATATTCAATTCCTTCTCAGTGGCTTTTGCTAAACGCTCTAATGAATCAATGCTTGTCTTTCTTAATTTCAATTCATCGTTTGGCAATGTATAAAACTGCGCCAGTTGATCACGCTGGTCCAACCATTGATAATAGTGATTGATCATCACTGAATCACCACTACTTAAAATACGTTTCTTGATTTTGTTAGATGTACTTAACAAAATTCCTTTGGTAGCCAGTTGCAGGTTATATAAATCTTGGACAATGCTGGGATTTTGCTTGAGTCGATTAGCCGCGAACGACTGGAAGTATTCAATAAAGTTTTTGTTGCCATTCCAATACTGGGTTTTTTCATTGTCGCTAAGGAAATAAAAATTGGCTAATAAATACTTATTCCGATTATTCATTGCCAGTTTAAAATTAGTTTCTGCCAATTCTGGTTTATTCCACTGTGAATAAACTTTTCCTAGATTCAAGTGATTAAAGTCAATGCCGGTACCATCTTTCATCTTCGTGTTAATTTGCAAAGCTTCATTTAGATATTTTTCCGCTAAGGCATAATTTCCTTTTTCCAGATGAACGGTTGCTATGTTATTCAATGCTGCTGAGTAATCAGTGGACTGGGTATTTCCACTCATTTTTAAGTGATCGACTACGTATTTAAAATTTCTTTCGGCATCATCCAATTTCAATTGTTTGATATCTGAGAAACCCATATCGCGGTAAGCAGATAACACCATCCAATGCGATGGTCCAAATAAATCTTCGGCAACTGTCTTACACTGATTCGCTATCAACCTTGCACTATCATATTGTTTTAAGCTGATATAAGTATTTGACTTGAATAAAAGGTTATCGATATAACGTGAACCTCTTCCCAACTTCTTATCAACAAGTGCCAGTGTTTTATTGACTTGCTCGAGTGCTTCTAAATTGCGACCGAATAAACTGTAAAAAGATTGAAGTTGTTCTATTGAACCTAGATAGCTACCAAAATGATTTTCGATGTGCAGGCGGTAAATATCAACTGCTTTCAGTATTAGCTCTTCAGCTTCTTTGTACTTTTCTAATTTAATTTTTGTTTTGGCTAATGAACTGATGATGGTAGCAAAGTCATAATGTTGATTGCCCTGAAGAGAAAGTATAACCTTCTTCGATTCTTCCAGCATTTTTTCTGATTGATCGTATCGGGACCCATCATAATAAAACTCACCAAATGTCTTTAATTGCCAAGCGTACCACATATCATGCTTTCCGTAGACACTATTAATCAGCGACAAAGATTTCAAGTAGGTCTTTTCGGCTAATGCCGAATTACCCATTTGAGCTTGCACAAATGCGACAGACGTTAATAAATTGATGTAGCTGTTAGATTCCGGTGACATATGCTGCAACAATTGCGTTTCGTACATCTGATAATATTCCAATGCCTTTTTATAAGCTCCTCGGCTCTTGTATACATTCGCGATGTTGCTAATGGCATACGCATACTTTAAGCTGGAAGAGCCATACGTTTTCTTAATCCGCTCTGCGGATATCCGAATATATTTTTCAGCTTCTGTGTACTGTTGATCTTTCCTTAAAATAGAAGCTAAACCTTCCGTTTTGGCAATGGTGACAGAGTGCGTTTCGCCTAAATATTTTTCGGCAATCTCGAGCGACTTTCGCATCAGTGCTTCCGCTTTTTCCGGTTGATTCAACTGACTATAACATGATCCCTGATCGTATAAGGTTTCGATATAAATTGTGGGGTTCACTTTTAACAGTCTCTCCGCCAAAGGCATGATTGAATTTGAAACAGTTATTGCCTCCTGGTAATAACCTTGAAAATAGAGATTGTTTAAACGTGCACGCAAAGCTTCGGCATAGGTCTCCGTTTCAGTTTCATTCGCCTCTTGAATCAGTTTGATTCTTTTTTCAATTACCGGAGTTGCTTTATCAAAAAACTCATAATCCGTGTAAAACGAAGCTAATGAACCCAACATGTTGCGATATTTCCATGATCGCGCGTATTTAGATGCCAAATCGACCGCCTGTAGCAAATATTTCTCTGCCAACGGGATTTCCTTTTTATTAATAATTGGAATGATGAGGCTCAGTTCTTGCAATACATCGATATAGTACGGACTCGTGAGGGAATTATTTTTCTCCAAGATTGACTTTACTTCCAACCAAAGTTCCTTCGCTTTTGCATATTCGTAATTTGAATAATACGTTTCTCCCAATCCATCGAGAGCCACAACTTGATAATAATAGTTGTCTATTTTCCACTCATCAATTACCTTAATCATCTTATTAAAAGTTGTTGCAGCGCTATCAGGATAACCGACAGAATTGTATAATTCACCCATTGTTTGCAGGTTATCCAAATATGTGCCCAGCGCAGAATGGGCATTCTTCAACAAAATAGGATCGGCCTGTTTAACAAAACTTAATGCTCGAAAACGGTCACCTTGATTTCGATAACTTTCTGCTAATTGCTTATAGGCACTGCCCTTCGCCCAACAAGTAGAAAGGTTAAGTGAATCTGCCTGCCTAATGACTTGCTTGCAGATGAGTTCACCCTCAGCATACTTGAATAGAGAATTTAAATAGACTCTTGCCAGGTTGAGTTCAATCTCCATGTAGATCTCAGGATCGTAATGGGTCAGCTTTTTCTTTTTGTCTAATTGCAATCGCAAGTATTGAATTTGCTCTTCATAGCGTTCAAGTTTAGAAAGTATCCATGAAATATTGTTATAATGAGTAAGTGCTTGTTTCTCCGTCCATACCTTTTCAAATTGATCGATCGATCGTTGTTCGCGGAGAGCTTCTTCAAATCGATTAAGGTACCCCAATTCAACAGCAATATTGTTAACCCCATTGGCATACGCCACAATGGTATCTCCTCGCCACTTCTTTATATTATCTAAATATTGCCGATATAATTTAATTGACTCCTCGTGTTTCCTTTCAGCACTTTTCACATACGCATGCCAATAGAGCGATTCATTTTTTTTATCCGGATCGTTTCCATAATCTCGCTTGCGTACCTTTTCGAGCCAATTTAACGCGTCATTGGCACGATCGGTATACCCCATATCGGCAAGGTACTTTATAGAGTCTTCAATATTGGTTTGTAACTCCTCAAATCCATTTAAGAAGTAAGAGTAAGACTCATATTTAGTTTTGGCCAGATAATAATTCCACTTACCGTTCTTCTTACCTAAAATATAATCTCCCTCAGATTGTTTTTTATGGGTGACTGAATCAAAGAAAACCCATCTGCCATGGCGTTGCCCCAAGTGCATGTCGCCAAATGATTTTAAAGTTCCATCTGCGAAATAATTCTTCTTAGGCCCCTCTTCTACATTATTTTTTGAATTTCCCTCTGTCATCTTTTGCCCCGTAGCATAAAAACTTTCGAAAAGGCCTTCCATCTTTCCATTGATGTACGGCTCTCGAGTGTCTAGTTTTCCGTTAGGAAAATACCAGAACCAATCACCAGTGCGAATACCATTTATGCGCCTGCCAACGCAGGCTTTTTCTCCGTTGGGGTGAAACGTTTCGTGGAGCCCATCAATCTTTCCATTTACAAAGACTCTACGCTCGCTAATTGTGCCATCCGGAAAATAGTTTATTGCCAGGCCATTGAGAATTCCCATTTTTAAATTTTCAATTGATTCTAATTTTCCATCGGTGCGATAAAATTTAAACTCTCCATTTTTCTTGTTATCGGTGTAGTGTCCGGTATACTCAATGGTTCCGTCATCGTAATATTGAATCCATTCGCCATCCATGCTATCGAGCACATAATTACCTTGTTTTCTCAGTTTGCCATTTTCATAATACATTTCATAGTGTCCTTGCCAAGTATCATTTACGCAAACACCTTTACTTTTCAATTTTCCGTTTTCGTAATAATCTTCGTAAGAGCCATTCAGCTTTCCTCCTTTTCGCTCTGCTGTAAAATACCGAATGCCGGTTGCGTAATAATATTTCCAAACACCCGTAGCATACCCTAAATCATACGGACCAATTTTGCTTAGCTGGCCATTGTTGTGGTAGTATGCCCATTCGCCTTGCCGCTCGTCATTTTTGTATTCGCCTTTACTTTCTAACTGTCCATTTTCATAATACGTTACAGCGGGCCCATCGTATTTTCCATTCTTAAAAAATTCATGGCTTTTAAATTGACCCGATTCGTAATACTCATCCCACCAACCTTCTGAAAGGCCATTTATTTTAAATCCTTTCTTATGCACTTTTCCGGAAGGATAAAAAGACAAGGCCACTCCATTTATTTGGTTTTGTTTCCATTCAATTTCAGATAGTTTTACACCTTCTTGCGAATACGTAATCCACTTTCCGGTAACGCTATCATTTTTCACAAATCCTTCTGACTGCAAAACACCATTGGAATAATATTCTTTATAAAAACCATTTTGCCTACCGTTGGCGGCCATGTAATTGTATCGCACACGTCCATTTTCGTAATAATAGTTTATCTCACCATGTTGCACATCGGGATTTACAGAAAGAAGGTAGCCATCCCATTGCTTGACACCATTTCTAAAAAAATCGCGCACTTTGCCAATCGGTTTGTCGGCTTCAAATCGAGCTATACGAAAATGAAAAGCGGAGTCAGGGTTTTTGGTTTCGTGCCAGCTACTATCATAAAGTACAGTCCAATGTCCGGTACGTTTGCCATTAGCATCGAACGCATTGGGTGAAATCGGGAACTGTTGGGCTGTTGCCGATAGAGTGCAAAACAGAGATAACAGAAATCCCGAAAAGATAGGTTTCATAAGAAATTGATTGATGCAAAATGGGATTATGGTATTAATAAGCCAATACCACTTATCTCGTATTTACTATCCGTACTGGCACGGATAGTACCCATTTAGTTAGTTATGGTATAATGGAAATTCTGCGCTGGTTTAACGAGTACTTCAGAACTTGAAATAGAAGTCTCCGATGATATTTGAACTATCCCAGGTGTTTTGTCTATCATTTGAAAGCTTAAGCACATTATAGCGCACCTCTTTAAAGACAGATTCGATGGTGCGGCCCGGTCGCTTCATCGCTTTTAACAATTCTTGTGTATATAGTCCGTTTCTGCCTGTTCCGTCCGAGGCAGTAGAACCCGGTGCAGTAGCATATGCAATAAATGAACCTTTGGCTCTTTTAATTTCTGCTAACCCGGCATCACCTGTTGATCGGCTTGAAGAAGGAAATGGATTATTGCGGCACGCATCCATAATAACGATATTCATTCGGGTACTCGACCTTTCCATATTGGCCAAAACAACTCTTTGCATCGGAAGGCACACACGAGGTATGTCAATTTCGTCTTTCACATCTGCATCGATCGGGATCAAATAGTTTTCACCTTCATTTTGCAAGCCATGACCAGCATAATAAAACAGTCCTACGGTTTGATCTTTCGGGCCATTGTTGAGGAGTTGGTTGAATTTACGGAAGGCATCACGCATTTGATTATAAT
Source organism: Flammeovirgaceae bacterium UBA5008 (assembly GCA_002398365.1). Taxonomy (GTDB): domain Bacteria; phylum Bacteroidota; class Bacteroidia; order Cytophagales; family Cyclobacteriaceae; genus ELB16-189. The sequence continues at coordinate 293,891 of DGYK01000060.1, read as the reverse complement.
CTCCATCAATTACTTTGATGACTTCGAAATTCGAACGCTCCAACTCATCTGCCATATCATTTGCATCGTTAGAAGCATTCTTCAATTGTTGCACAAATTTGTAATTCGAATTGCCAATCACCAATGCATATCGTTTCTCATCCTTGAATTCATCTGCCAAGGTGGGCTGTGCTGGAACTACAGGAGCAGATACAAGTACAGGTGCTGGTGTACTCTTTTCTTCTGATTTTGCCACGATCGGTTGCTGCGTATTGGCAGGTGTCTGTTTAACAGCTTCTCTTTTGTTTTCTGTTACGGAAGCGTCTTCCGTGGTTGGCTTCTTTTCCTCTTCCTTCTTCACCACCACAGGTGCAGGGGAAGGAGGTACTACATTCTGTACTTTATTTTCATTGGTAGAGACTGGCAACGACTTTTTTGGTTCTTCATTTTTAGCTGCGGTCGACTTGGAATCATTGATGAGAACAGGTGTCTCTGCAGGAGTATTTGGTTTGGTGGGAGCCTGAGTGATCGGTTGGGTTTTGGATGCATCTTTAACGTCTTTAGTGGTCACCACTTTGTTTTCACTCTTCACATTCTCCGAACCAAAACCTCGCGCGTTCTTGGCATCACCAATCCTAGCCAACATGTTGGTTGCATCCCGATTATTCTTATCAAAAGAAAGCGATTGATTTATATCACTTATTACTAATGAACTGTTACCCTGCTTTTCGTATTGAATCGCTCTTTCCAGATAGAGCTTAGATTGGTTGGCCGGGTCCTTAATTAATTCAATGGCTTTAGAGTAACATTCAATGGACTCTTTGTACGCTTTCAATTCAGCGTATGCCTTAGCCATAAACCAATTGATATTGCCTACATTTTTATGCCCCAGTTCCAGTGCTTTATCAAACTCCCTAACTGAACTGGTGTAATACTGGGTTTTAAAATAAGCCAATGCAACATAATATCGCACTTCAACATCAAAGGCTTTATCACGCGTGGATTTATCCAGATACTCGTTGAGTAAGGAAATTGCAGAAGGATAATCTTTTGCCTGATACGCGTCAATGCCCTTCTCATACAATTTGAATTGAGCAGAGGCCGCTACAGATAGAGTTACGAATAAAGCAATTGCAATAACTCTCATAGGAAATTAAAACTAATCTAGGTTGAAAGAAACGCCTGCAGCAAAATTGATAGAAGTAAAACTGAATGACTTAAGAGGAAAATCATTGGCCACATCTACATTGATATCGTTTCCATATGAACGTGTGCTGATAACAGTTATAGGAAAGGTATATCCGAAAGAAGCCTGCGCAAAAAATGAAACTTTCTTAGCAGGGAAAAACTCGATGCCGGGCCCGATAAAAATACCCCCTGTAAAACTGTTGTCTTCGTATTCACCTGCTAAATCTCCACTCGGATCTGCGAACCAATCCGTTGAGCCATAATAATAATACTCCAACAATCCGGTCGCTTTGCTCACACTGGCCATCGAAACAAAAGGCTTAGCAAATCCATAGACCGAAACCACTGAATTATCTTTTACTGGCACAAAATTAAGTTTAATGTTTCCCGCCAACGAAATCATAGAAACATCACCACCTTTTATGGAAAGAAGCCAGATATCATTTACGTTGTTTAGGTCTGTAATTGTTTTATCGTAGTACACGTAATTGGGGATGTCTTTCCCTACGGGTGTTTTCTCCAGAAAGCTTGGATCATAAGCAAATTTCAAATACGATAATGAGCCACCTATTGAAAGCACACGGTTTAATCGTTTGGTGAATCCGGCTTCAAAATTGATACCGTTTGAGTAGTCTCCAAAATTAGATCCCCCCACTATTGACATACCAGCACCTACGAAGATACTCTTGTCCCGTTCGATACGCTCGCGTTTAATGACTGAACCTTCGTCTTGCGCAAAGCCGATTGATATAGCCACAATTGAGATAATAAGGGAGTAGACGATCTTTTTCATAGTATAGGAGTAAATAAGTTCTATTACAGCATTTCAAAAGTAGCGATTGATCCAAGAAAATGCAAAGAACAGAAAGGTGTAAATTCAATTTAGATTTTATTATCAATAAAAAAGCCCCTCTGCTTTACGCAGAGAGGCTTTTCTTATAGGCCTTAAAATAAATTACATGTTCTTCACCACTTCCTGACCAAACTCAGAGCACTTCAAAAGAGTGGCTCCTTCCATCTGGCGGTGGAAATCATAGGTAACGCGCTTTGAAGAGATGGCTCCATCTAATCCTTTAATGATCAGATCAGCCGCTTCTTGCCAACCCATGTATTCCAGCATCATTACTCCTGAAAGAATAACTGAGCCCGGATTTACTTTGTCTTGTCCGGCATATTTTGGTGCAGTGCCGTGAGTAGCCTCAAAAATCGCAAAACCGGTAATGTAGTTGACATTTCCTCCGGGTGCAATTCCAATACCTCCTACAATGGCTGCCAATGCATCAGAAATATAGTCTCCATTCAAATTGAGTGTAGCTACTACTGAATATTCATCCGGACGCAACAGGATTTGCTGTAAGAATGCATCAGCAATAGAATCTTTCACAACAATCTTGTGGCCATTGTGATTGATTTCCATCCATGGGCCTCCATCAATTTCTACGGCACCAAACTCATTCTTAGCTAAAGCGTATCCCCAGTCGCGGAAACCACCTTCGGTAAATTTCATGATATTGCCTTTGTGGACCAAAGTAACGTTCGGCTTCTTTTGCTCAATCGCAAACTTAATGGCCGCGCGCACCAAGCGTTCAGTTCCTTCTTTAGAAACCGGCTTGATACCAATACCTGAAGTTTCAGGGAAACGAATTTTTTTGAATTGTTTCGGGAATGATTCTTTGAAGTAGTTCAAAAACTTCTTGTTGTCTTCGGTGCCTTCTTGAAACTCGATACCTGCATAAATATCTTCTGTGTTTTCGCGGAAGATGACCATGTCAGTTTTATGAGGTTCCTTCACAGGCGATGGCACACCTTTGAACCATCTAACCGGACGCACACAAGCGTAGAGGTCCAAATCTTGACGAAGGGCCACGTTCAGCGAACGAATACCTCCGCCCACTGGTGTAGTAAGCGGGCCTTTAATACCGACCAAATATTCCTTAAAAGCAGCCAAAGTTTCGTCCGGCATCCAGCTTCCGGTTTTGTTGAAAGCCTTTTCACCGGCTAAAACTTCTTTCCAATTGATTTTGCGTTTGCCTTTGTAGGCTTTTTCTACAGCCGCATCGAATACAAATTTAGATGCTGGCCAAATATCTACACCTGTTCCATCGCCTTCAATAAAGGGGATAGTAGGGTTATCTGGAACATTCAATTTTCCGTTGGTGATGGTAATTTTCTGGTCGCTCATGGGTTAAATGTTATTAGTCTTACTTACTGAAAACAGATTAGAATCCGAAAATTAGGAAATAATTTGATAAGCATGACAGCTAATGTTCTGTCAATTATCCAAGTTTAATATAGAGATGAAATCTCAAACTTCGTTGCGATTGTGGCCTCAGGCAGCACTTCTTGACAAATTTAGGAGGTAAAAAGTTATAGTAGAACTAAGATCTTTAGTACTTCTCGTCTTCATTCGGAAAATCCTTTGCCTTCACATCTTCCACATATTTGTTTACGGCTTTTGTAATTACCGAATTCAAATCGGCATATCTGCGCAAAAACCGAGGCTTAAACTCTGTGGTAATGCCCAGCATGTCTTGCATCACCAACACCTGTCCGTCTACATCGGCACCGGCACCAATGCCGATTACCGGTATTTCCAGTTGCAATGCCACCTTCTTTGCCAGCGTAGCCGGAATTTTCTCTAACACAATTCCAAAGCATCCACATTCTTGTAACAATAAAGCATCTTCGACCAATTTATTTGCCTCCGCCTCTTCGCGCGCACGCACCGTGTAGGTTCCAAACTTATAAATTGACTGGGGGGTAAGGCCTAAATGTCCCATCACCGGCACTCCTGCACTCAAAATCCGAAGTACGGAATCTTTCACTTCACTGCCGCCTTCAATTTTCACGGCATGTGCCCCCGATTCTTTCATAATGCGAATGGACGAGCGCAGGGCTTCGCCCGAGCTGCCTTGATAATATCCAAATGGAATATCAACCACTACCAAAGACCGTTTCACCGCCTTGATGACCGAACTGGCATGGTAAATCATTTGATCGAGTGTGATGGGCAACGTGGTTTCATTACCTGCCATCACATTGGATGCAGAATCACCCACCAAAATGATGTCCACACCGGCCCCATCAATGATCTTAGCCATACTGTAATCGTAGGCTGTGAGCATGGCAATCTTCTCGCCCTTTTTTTTCATCTCCTGCAGTTGATGCGTTGTCACACGTTTCAACTCCGTCTTTTTATGAATGGACATGTAATAAAATTATCGTAAGTAAACTGCTGAATCTTTACCGAGAACTACTTCTACATGATCTTTGAGTGTGGTGGTGAGTGCATGGCCCGTGTAGGTAGGCATTATCGGAAATTGGGTATGGCTTCGATTGACCAAAACGGCCACTTCCATTTTCTTCACGCCTGTTTCCAAAAATGGTTTCATGGCAAATGCCAAGGTGCGACCGGTATTTAACACATCATCTACTAGCAAAACGCACCGCTTTTTAAATTCTTTCGAAACAACATCCACTTTGACTTCGCTTTGCTCCTGCGCAAACTTGTCTACCGAAATTTTTGCGATCACCACTTCAATAGGTGAAATGGCTTTCAATTCCTTGGAAATCAACTTCGCAAACTGATAGCCTTGTCCTTCAATTCCTGCTACGACAATCGTTTTTTCTTTAAAGTTGTTTTCGAACACCTCATAAGCTATTCTTTTGATCTTTTGCTTGATCTGGAGATCACTGAGTACCAATATTTTTTCGTCTGTCACAACACTCATGGCAATGGCACTGATTTGCTGTTTTTGAAGGTCGAAAGAATAATGGTGGTTTGCATGTTGTCCACTACTTCGATGTTAGAAAGTTTCTCTAACATGATATTCTGATAATTTGGGATATCAGTGGCCACCATCTTTAAAATAAAATCCGACTGGCCCGTAACGTGGTGACACTCGATCACTTCAGGGATGTCTTTGATTTCATTAATAAACTTGTTGATATTTTCTTTGTTGTGACCCTTTAAAGAAACCGTGACAAAGGTGCTTACCCCTAATCCTACGCTATCCATATCAACCAACGCATGATAACTTTTAATAACGCCTTGGTTTTCAAGTTTCTTGACACGCTCCAGTGTAGGAGCAGGTGACAATCCTATTTCTTGCGCCAGTTGAGCGTTGGTAATGTTTGAATTCGCCTGTAAAAGTTCCAGTATTTTTCGATCGGTAGCGTCCAGCTTAATTTTCATAAGTATTTAGTTATTTTAAAATTGGGCTTTACGGAATTGCCGCAAAACATAAAGTTAGAAATTACAATCGATTTCAAAGAAGTATTTTATCTCACTTTTTACCAACTGCAAATTTGAATGATTGGGTCATGGACGGATCACTAAAGCGGATGAAATAAATTCCTGCAGGAAGTGATTCAACAGGTACAGAAAGGCGGTTGAGCCCTTGCCCTTGCGTGGTTATGTTTTGTTGAAATACAACCCTACCCGAAGCATTAAAAATATCCACAGAAACAGATGATCCCGTATCGCTAATCCAATCGAGTATCAAATTATCAAAAGCGGGATTGGGATAAGGGGTAAGTAATACTTGCTGATCGTTCAATGTAACACATTTTCGATTCAAGAATAAATCGGTATCGTCAGGTACTTCTACTTCCGCACAAACATAATTGATTGTCTGCGGGATAAGCTGAAAGTCCAACAGAGATGTGATCTCATTCGATGGTTTGATCGTAGCCAACAATTGTTTTCTCACTGCCGCACCTCCGGCCCACTCAATCAAAATGTATGGGTTTGTAATCGTTACATTGCTATTGTTAGTCACGCTGACCACCGGTTGTAAATTACCTGTTTGCGCATCTTTTGAGAGATAAAAATCCGTCAGTACCAAATCAATCGAAGGTATCACAACACGGATCATAGAATTCGTTTTATTGCTACACCCTGCAGCGTTGAAAGCAGTTAACTCAACCGTATAATCGCCTAAAGTGGTATAGGTAAACGAAGGATTCGCCAATACCGATGTAGAGGCTAGTGGATCTCCAAACTTCCATAGATAGCTGGTAGCACCGGTAGATGTATTGTTGAACGAAACGGGCAAAGGCGCACCGCCTGACTCCACGGAAGAAGTAAAACTAGCAACCGGTGTATCGGAAACTGAAATTGACTTGGTAATAGAATAGGTGCACCCCGACTGTCGGGTAGAACTCAGTTTCACATTATAGTTAGCGGCAGTGGGAAAATTAAATGTTGCAGGCGTACTTGTTCCACTACCTATACTTCCAAAAACCCAAGCTTGCGAAACGGCCGGATCGGTGGTATTCGTAATCTCTGTAAACACCGTTGCGCTATTGACACATGCATTTGCAACTTGAAAATCCAGTGTTGCAGGAACAGGCACAGACACAGGCTTGCTGATTTGAGCCACGCAGCCATTGGTTCCCGTAAGGTTGAGAACCACCGGAAAAGAACCAGAGGCAGTGAAGGTGTAGGTAGGATTGGAGATATTAATTGTATTTCCCTGTATGAGCCATGATCGTGTAGCGATTGATCCGGTAGAGGTATCTGTAAACTGCGTTAATTGATCTTTGCAGGCAGCCGAGGCTGTAAAATTTGGAATCGGTGAAGGTGCAATCGCTACCGACTTCTTACCCAAATGTGTGCAGCCAAAATTAGTGGAAACGGTTAACGAAACTTCGTATGTAGCCGCAGTTGAATAGGTGTACGTTGGATTTCGAAGGGATGAACTTCCATTGGCTGCATCGCCAAAGTTCCAGGCCCAGGATGTCAAATTGCTATCCGTAGGTATCGGAGTAGTATCCATAAATGTAGTAGCAGATCCCGCACACGAAAATGGAGGGGCCCCTACTGAGAAATCGGGTGCAGGCCGGGTAAAAACGGTAATGGATTGCGTGAGTGAGTTCTGGCAACCCGCTGCATTATTTGCTTGTAACGTTACCGGAAATGAGCCAGTAGCACTAAAAGTATTCTGCGGATTAGTCTGAGTTGATGTATTTCCGTCTCCAAATGACCATGAGTAAGAAGTAACAGAACCAACTGTGGTATTATTAAAATTAACAGGAGTTAATTGACATACATTGGGATTCGCATTTGGATTAGTAACTGAAAAACTAACCAATGGCCCAGTGGCTACAGAGTTGATGGTTTGTATTGACTGGGAGTTACATCCCGGTAGGGAAGCGACTAATTGAATCTGCTGTGCAGCGTTTGACGAAAATGAGGTGGTCAAATCTTTTGAAGCGCTAACGGAATTACCATTGACTGACCATTGCCACGTAGGCGAGGAGCCTGAATCAAATGTGGAAGTATTTATGAATGAATAGGATTGATTTGTACAAAAAGGGCTTGCTGATGGAAGCGAAAAGTTCGCCTGAGGAACATTATAAATCTGATAGGTCTTACTTGCAGTATTAGAACAACCGGTAGATGAGTTTACTACAAGACTGACAGGATATGACGAAGCGCTTGCGTAAGTATGTTGTGTGGTTGATCCTGTACTGAGATTGCCATCACCAAAATTCCAGCTATACGATGTGATATTACCGGAACTGTTGATAGCTGAAAAATTGATTGGCGAACTAACACAGTTATTGACAATTGAAAAATCGATATCAGGTGCTGTGGCGGAGGTAATACTGACCGTTCGTGATGATAAGGCAGATAAACCATTGGTGGTGTTGAATGCTTTCAATTCAATCACCTTGGTGCCGGCAGCGGAATATTTGATTGTGGGGGATGTGGTGGATAGAAATGAAGGTGTTATGCCGCAAACCGATTCAAAAATTAATTGTCGTACCCGATTATCTACACTGCCAACCCCTAACACCAAACTCCTTCCATTAAATCGCTCTACATCCAATCCCAAAAAATTAGGCAGCCCACTTTGCGAAATCAACGTTGGCGCATTGGCAGGATTTAAGTCTTTTAAATCTACAATTGAAATAGCCGATGATTCATTACTTACTACTCCCACAAATCGATTTCCTTCCGGAACGATACGCACACGCATGGGCCGATTGAAAGTTGAAATCGAAAAAGAGGTTTGTAGCGTGGGTGTCGCTAACAGATCGCTACCAAAGTTAATTTGATACAATTTATTGTCTCCGTACGAAGTAAGCAATGCAATCCAATTACCGTTATTTTGAATTAAATCAAAACCCGGAGATAGATTGGACGTGATTGAACCCGTCACAAAAACATGTGTCGCATTGACAATCGCATTCTCGAAAGCGTTGCGGTAATTCACCCGAATCAAGGTACCATTGTTTCGCTCGTTGATTACAAGGATTAAGTTTGAACTTTGCTCCACTACCTTCAAATCCCAGAATCTTCCAAACACACCAAATGTTCCAATATTCGTTGCCGTGGGCGCACTCGTAATAGACGTACCAAAGTCCAAACGAACAACTCCATATCCATTATCATTGCTGCCAACAAATCCATACCATTTGCCGTTGGCCTTGTATATTTCTATGTCTTGTGGAAATGAAAGTGCATTCCCCGGGTTTCCAAGGTCGATCGTTTGAGAGGGTACATTCAATGGACTGTTACCGAAATCCATTCGAAACAATCGCAAGCCTCCTTGGCTGACAACAAAACCGTACCAATTACCATTGTCTTCCACCAGTTTATACCCAAATCCGTTCGACAGATTAGTTAACGTAGCAATACTTAGATTGCTCTTCAGCGTTTGAAAATCATCTGCACAAGCATCCCACTGAAAGGAATTGCTGTTGGTGGATGAATTGGTAATTACTAAACTTTCCTGCAAACAAGCAGAAGCAGAAGTTGTAAACGAAGAAGTAGGAACTTGCGCATAGGATGCTTGCACAAATACGATGCTTATCCAAAAAAAGAAAATTAACTGCTTCATTACTTTTACTTCCTGATAGATACCGTTCGTTAGAGGTTGGTAAGTTGCTCTGGCTTGCTAAATTCTTGCCGATATATTGATTCAACTACATTCATGCTTCGGTGCCTCTTAGCCAGAAGCTGTATTTCGTCCGAAATCTTGCCACGCCCATTGGTAATCAACCCCAACATTTTTTGAAAAGCCGGAGCTGGATTTTGAATATCGACAATCACGCCTCCTCCTTCACGCACAATAATATCCGAGTCATCACCAATGTTCATTTCTGTCAGAATTGGCAGTCCATTCGCCCAATATTCACCATTTTTAATTGGCGAGCAGTATAATCGACTTGGAACCGGTTTGATGGTACTAAAGGCAAAATCGGCTGCGGACAAATACGCATTTACTTCGCCATGGCTTGCACGCTGGATAAATACGCTATTTGCCTGAATGCCGCGCGATAAACATTTGTTTAGTACGTCTTCACGATTTTGTTCAGTTAAAATAATTAGACGGAAGGACTGACCAAAAAAATCAAACGCGCTCTGATATAAGTCAAACGCCTCCTCATCGTAATAAATGCCACCATATTTGCCGACATAAATTCCAACAGTCTGGTTCTCCTCAATCTGTAGCTTTTTTCGAATTGCCGATCGCTTCTCTTCATCGTATTTGAATTTGTCAAGTGCCACACAGCAGGGCATTACGATGATCTTATTCTCGTTCAACCCTTCTTTGATCAAGCGCTTCTTGTGATGGTAACTCACCGGAAAAATTTTGTCTGCTGCCTTTATCTGCTGGTTCTCAAAATAGAGTTCGATCCAATAACGAGGATCCAGTTTTGTCCACACACCAGATTCAATCATGCTTTCGGCATGCGGCTCAAATGATTCAACTACAAACGGAACATTGTTTTTTCGCGATGCGAGATAACCCAATGCGCCAGCCATTGGTGATCGACAAATCATCTTATCTATTCGATAGTCCTTACAGATTTGTACCAATTGTTTTGGAAAAGCAATAAAGTCGTTGGCTTTGGTTAAGAATACATTCCCTTTAGGTTGAGAAACTAATGGGATGTGTACAATTTTTTGATGAAGTTTCGGGCTTGAAGCATTCGCCTCACCTCCTCTTTCAATCGAACAAAATACGATCTGCTCAATCGTTTCTATGCCAGCCAAAATTTGTAGATGGGGCAAGACAGTTGCAGCGGTTAGCCCTTCATTTAAACCCCAATAACTGACAAACAGCAGCCGCATTACTCTTTTGTTTTTCCCAAAATTACATATTCAAACGCTTTCCGATAGTCTCTATTACTGCAAAAGGACAAAAACATGATTTTCCGAACTTTAAAGTGAAAGAGAAACCTATTCCAAAGCGTAAAACGATCGCCAAACTTTTCGTGCAATTTAGCTGCCAAGAAAGCGTACCCTCTCCCTAAGCCGGATAGGTTATTCATGACTGATTGCTCGTTTTTTCTATAATGAAGTATGCAATCAGTTGTGTAAGCGTACTCCCCACTGTTGGCTATTGAAATATAAAAAAGCAAATCCTCGCCATGCGTCATCCCATTTTCAAAATGATATTTTGTTCCATGTATTCGCTTTACCAGCCAAGTTGGGCCAAAGAAGCAATGCCCGGTTAGTCGAATCAACTCATTAAAAACGTCACCTTCTTTTTGGGGTACCCACTGATAAAGTATTTTTTGAAGTGTTGAGTTATATACATTGACCAAGCCATCCACAAAGGCAATGGAGGATGATCTTCTGAATACATCCATTCTGCTTTGGATGGAATTGATTGGAAGAACATCGTCTCCATCGAGGCAACAAAAATAATCTCCGCTCATGTTTGCCAAAGCAGTGTTGCGTGCAACCGAAACTCCAGAATTATCTTGACGAAAGTACCGAATTCGCGGGTCTGAAAACTGGTGTACGATTGTTTCGCTGCCATCAGTACTGCCATCATTCACAATCAACAATTCCAACTGCTGATACGATTGATTCAGTACGGATTGAATGGCCTCGGCTAAATATTTTTCGCCATTGTAAACTGGCATAATGACTGATACCAGCGGGTTCATTATTTGGAATTGGAAAGAGTTCCTGTTCGTTCAGTCGGAGCAAAAACATAGTTACAATCAGCTAGATTACTATGCACTTCGATTGTTTGTAAAGGATTGAGCGTGGCATCCAAGCCAATTCGAAAAATAGAATAATTCAGCTTCTTGAGGAGTTGCAATATTTTTTCTTGCCGCTCAAGGCGGAATGTATTGTCGCTGGTATACACCGGAAGTACCTCACAAATGATGAATGGTCGTTGCTGTTCCAGCAATTCTGTCAATCCGGAAAGTACTTCCCACTCTGCACCTTCCACATCAATTTTCACAATCCCAAACTGGACAGATTGTTCACGTGCTGGAATGTGATCCCATGAAAGAATCGGAACGAAAACCTCTACTTTACCTTGCGTGTCTCTGAATTCTTTAATCATGGATGCACTGCTATCGCCCGGCAGTTGAACATCCTTGTAAAGTACGGCCAAACCACTGGTGTTGCTCATTCCCACTGGATAAACGGACGCTTTCAGTCGGTTGGCTTCAACCAAGTCTGCTACATACGACACACAAATCGGATTGGGTTCAAATCCATAGTAAGGAACATCATTTTGTATGCTTTTTACAGTCAGTAAAGTTTGTCCTATGTTTACGCCCACATCGAGAAATGCTTTGTTGGGTTGCTGCGCAAGGAGCTTCTTTAATACATCTCGCATCCATTGTTCTGCATCTAAGAAATGATCAAAACCCACTCCTCCTTTCACTGGTATACGATAGGCACGACCATGAATGGTATAGGTAAACATCAGATTCAAATGCTGAATCAATTTCAACTTTCGAAGCGCGCGTAAAAAAAACTTAATCATTTCGCGGTGGCTAAATGGTGAACCATGAGCTGATCAATTGTAACCACATGTTGCTGGTACGAATTGGAGAACGCAAATGCCTTTCGCTTTGCCATCAAATCATCCGTGGCATATTTATTAAAATTAGTGCAAACCTGCTGGAAGAGCAACGGAAGTTGCTGATTTTGGTCGGACATTATCACCAAATCGCGTTTATCATTGTATTCATCCGTATAGTTCATCACCACAGGCTTCCCGGTAGTTAAATATTCCAGAATTTTATGATGATTTGAATTTACATCTACTTCATCGCCCTTATACACCATCACAAAAAAATGAAATTGTTGAAATAGCGAAGGTAGTTTTTCGGTAGGTACGCGACCCATCAGTGAGCAATTGGGTTTTTGGAGCAAAGCATTTGCCAACTCCGAATCATTCTTATACGGCCCGATAAATGTAAATTGAACCGATGAATGAGTGTCTACGATTTGCAATAAAGTGGGAATATCGATGCACCAATTATCTAAATTTCCAACATAGCCTACGTGTAGAGGAGAATTCGGTAACTGTATTGGTTCCAATGCTTCAAAAAAATGAGCACCCAACCCATGGTTAATCTTCTGCATAACCTTATTTGCAAAAGTATACCGATCTAAAATCTTTTGAGAGACAGAAATAATCAGGTGTGCCGTTGAGGCTAATTCCATCTCCAATGGTGAAATATGAACATCCACTGCGTGATACAAATTTATTGTAGCGCCAAACAAATGGAGGTTTTGAAATCGAAATGCATCAAACGACCAAACGACATCAAATGATGTACCGCAAAGTTTCTCTAAGGAGCGAATCTGATAACGGTTAATCCAATTGCGTAAAAAAGAGGGCAATCGATTGACTCCCGGTATCGCGACATAATCCACTACTTTGACTCCTTGGTGAATCGGATCTTCTACTACTGAATTTTTATCAGCAGGAGGATTTAAAAAATAAACATCATTCCCGTTTTTCGCCAAGACTTTAGTGTAGTGATGTTTTGACACAGGAATGTGTGACCAGGATTCCGGAGAAATTACTAATATTTTTTTGTTCGTTAGAAATTGCATGGACGCAATCATTATCCGTTTGTTGGTCTTAATCTTTGGCGAAGCTTTTTAAAACCAATCCAAAATGGACGCACTAGTCTTAAAATGGTGTAGCGATCATAAATTGAAACATCTACCGGGTAATCGGTATGTTTCTTTACCGGGCGATTCATGATTTCTTCGAACTCTGCCTTGGTCAACTTAAATTTCTTCAAAACAAATTCATAGTCCGAAGCAAACACTTGCGGATCATATGCAGGTTGTTGCAATTGAGCAATTGCTTGCTCTTTGGTAATTTGTCTTGAGCAAATTAAATTCGATAAGTGCGCTTTGCGCTTATCCACGCCAAATTTTTTGATCAGAATATATCCCTGATAGAATCGCGTAAAAATAGATTCATAGTGCTTACCACCGTAATCACGCCACTCCAGCTTTTCAATAATCACCTTCTTTACCTCTTCTTTGTTGTAGGGCAAATAATTTAACAAGGCTACACTCTGAATTTCATGAAATGCGGTGAGGAATTTGAGTTTGGAGGTAAGTAAAGGAAATGTTTTCAAAGGCACTTCTCCAAATTGATCATTGATAGCCTGAATGTGCACATGGTCACGCTTATTGTAGTACCAATTTTGAGGCAAAACCAATTCAGAAACAATATTGTGTCCGCTCAGTATATATTTTACTTTGTGTTGGAGCGCCAGATTGTAAAGTGTCGCCAGCATAGCATGATCGGTGGGCAATTCCACATCAATCACTGAAGCACGTAAAAATGCTAACTGCAAGCTTCTGAATTCATCCCAGTCAATGACGAAGGTGTGTAGATCGAAGCCAAGCTTGGTTACAATGTTTTCAATATTCTTTACGGCCAATTCTGAATTCCATCCATTATCAAAGTGAACGAGCAACGGGCGAAGCCCAAACTCCTTCGCTTTATAAGCCAAATAAGTACTGTCAACTCCTCCGCTAATTCCTAATATGCAATCGTACTTATTCCCTTTTCCGGCTTCCTTGATCCGTTTGAGGCTTCCTTCTAGCTCTTGTTTCATTGCTTCAGGTCCCTTTAGCAATGTCTTTTCTTCTACATCATAATTTTCACAGTAACTGCAAATTCCTTGCTCATTGAAGGATATAGAAGGATCATCAGAAGTATCCAATACACAACGGGTGCATTGTTGATACGTTCTAGTTGGATGGCTGGAAACGTGAGGCATAGCAAATAGCGCAGAAATATCGCGAATAAATTGCTCAAAATTTCGCTCAGCATTAAAACGGTTTTCAAAAAATTCGCGGATCGCTTTTCTATCAAACGGTTGCGTGCGCAAGGTTTGTTCCAACATCAGAGCAAGGGCATCTTCCTCGTCATCTACATTTACCAATACACCGGTTTGGGGTGTTACAATCTCAGGGATGCCATAGATTTCGCATGCCATTACGGGGATACCAAATTGTATCGCCTCCATCATGGAAACAGGAAGGCCCTCATACTGACTAAAAGAAACAAAAAGGTCAACATAATGGTGATGATAAAATTCCATCACCACTTGGTTAGGCTGACTGCCTCTTAGTTCAGCTTGAATGTTGGAAGGCAACTCCCCCACTTTCTGTTTTACCTCTTGCATTAAAGGGCCATCGCCAAAATGAATCCACCGGATCGGCAGATGGCATCTTTTTAAAACCTCCACCAATAAACCGACTCGCTTTAAACCGATCACGGAAGAACACGAAACGATCGTATAAACTTTCTGATCGACCCGAGAAAGTAATTCGATTTTGCGGGGCGTGACGCCTAAATAATTGAGCCCTATTTTCGTGTGCAACTCATTTGGCAACTTGGCGTGGAGATAGTCAAAGCCATGACGACTGATCGTAAATACTTTATCCAGATGTGCGACTCGGTATTCCTGAAAAGCCACATGCTTTTCAAATTGTCGCTCATGATATAAATCAAAACCATGTGTGCGGGCAATGGAATACTTCACCATTCCTTCGCGCTTTAGTTCTGCCAGAGCAAGTGTAGAATCGACCAGCCAATAATCATAAAACAACGCGTCCTGCAATTGATGCTGTTGTACAAACTTCCGGATGGGCTCTATCTTTTCAAGCTCTAAAATCAGATAACCTAAGAAACTCTTGATATAGGTTATGTAATATCTTCGATATTCGGACTGGGTAAGTTTCGTACTATAGATTCGGATGATTCGTCCTAAATGTTTTATTAAAAGTGGTATCGGTCTCTTTAAGTCAACTTTTTTAAAAATTGAAAAGGCCTTTACATTCGATGGAAGCGTGGGAGAACCAATTAAGTTTTGAGGAAGGAGGTAAACCTCATCAAAGTTAGCAGATAAATAAGGGAGTTCTTTATCCAACAGGGGATCCGGATAATCAATTGTAAAAACTACGATTTTCCTATTCATGCCTGTAAGGAGTATAAAAATGAAACATACTGCTGCGCCTTTACTGTATAGTCAATTTGCTCTTTTGCCAACGACCGAAGCCTGATCGGGACATTCCCAGCTGCATATACTTTCTTTGCAAAATCAATTACTTCATTTAATCGAATTGTTCCGTTTTCAATTTGTACACGAAGAAAGTAAGGCTGCATTTCAGTGTTCTGAATCAGGTCTGCATCTTCATAAGCAATCACAAAAGGAATACCTCTGGCCCAATATTCTCGCACCTTCAGAGGACACGCCTGCGTGAGGAAGCTAGTTTCAAATCCCAACGTTCCAATTCCGAGGTGACATTGATCCATGAGTTTGTCCAGATCTTCTCCATATTGAGGCGGTAATACAACTACGTTTTGTATTCTTCGAGCACGATCTTCTTGTTCTTTTGTAATTTGCCCAGCGATGTAACAAATGATCTTGCATTCGTTTTTTATTTCCTCCAGACTTTTCAATAGAATATCCACTCCATGCCATTGAGCTTGAGATCCGGAAAGCAAAACGATTCGCAACTCCGCTCCGTCAAAGTCAGCACCTGCACGTTGCTTCACTCTTTCTACATTAATTCCGTTGCTGATCGCAATAGAGGGCACACTACCTTTCGTTATCGCGGATTGGTACTGAGCAATCTCCGGAGTAACTCCTATTATTCCTGCAGAACGAACTCGAACTGCCTTACCAAAAACTCGTTCACTCCAATAAAAATATTGATAGTAAAAAGAAGCTGATTTTCTCAAATTTAATTCAGCCAACTCAATTGTGTTGTATTCAAAAACAACCCGCTGTGGGCAGCGATGAAGAAATCCCCACAGAAAAAAATCGCCCACCGGATACCGAAACAAAATAAAGTCTGAAGGGTGAGCTCGAACCCAATTTAATGCAGCACGGTACAGAGCCCATTGCTCAAAAAAGACCGATAAACGCCAAAGAAAAAAAAGTTTTCCGACCTTATGCGCCAGCGATTGATTAACCTGTACTCGCGAAACATGAGCATCGAATTCATTCTTCTCAGATCCTAGAATCACTAAATGGACATCCAATCCGGCTTGGCGCAGACTCGCTGTTTTGTCGCGGAGTTTTTTGCTAACTCCTGCACTGGCTTCTCCAATCGTTAGGTAGGTAACTTTCACAATCAATTCTTATAGGTACGAATTAAAATGAGTGAAATTCTTTTCTGAGTGCTAGTAAAATAACTGTCTTAAGCCAAGAAATACTAGTACACAAGATGCCTCAATCAAAATAATAAAAAACAGATGTTTAAACCACTTTAATCGCAGCAGATGCAAAATGTAACCCAAATGCGATAGGTATAATATTGAATTCGCAACGGTTAATATCAGAATACATTCTTCCAGAGGAAGTGAAAACTGAACACTGGCAAACATTACACTAAAGCGAAGCACAAAAGTGGCTATTTGAAAGACAAAAAGCCGTCTTTCTTTGCGCAGCACATAATATACTGAATCGAGTGAGATGTAGAGCAATTCAAAAACACAATAGATGGCAATGTATTGCGCTAATTTTCCACTGAGCAGCCAATCCTGACCGAAGACAAAAGTGAATAGTTCTTCACCAAAGGCAGTTACCAGTCCGTAAGGCAAAATACAAGCTGCCAATAGTCCATACAGCACCCGAAGCACCAATGTTTGCAATTCTTCCAGCGATGACTTGTACACTTCTACTGCCTTTTTAAAAAAAACTGAGGTAACGGTGTAGGCAAACAATCGCTTAGGCAAATCGAGCATACTAACCGCCAACGACAAAACACCCAGCGTGGAAACTCCATAATGGGAAGAAACAAAGAATACAACTAATTGCTCAGAGAACAATGTTGCCCAAACACCAGGCAAATTATAAATTGGATAATGTTGATATTCTTTGACTAATCGCCAGAAATCATGCCATGAAACGCTTGAAAAAAGATATTGAATCTGATCTTTTATAATCAACCTCCAACTAAAAAAAAGCCCCACTGTTTTTCCAAGCATATCGCCCAACAATAGTCCGATAGTGTTACGGGTGGCCAGCACTCCATAGCTGAGATTAAATATTCGGACACCAATTAAGGTACCAGTATCGATAGCGACCGATTTTTTAAACTTGTCTAATCGGTATTGCCATTGCCCAAAAATTTGATTGAGTGCAATCAACAGTACCATCACAGGAATTAAAAAATAGTAATCGATGAGCTTTTCAGCTCCCAACCATTTCAGCAAAGGTGCTGAGGCAAAATAAAATCCCAAAAACGTGATAGAAGTTGTAACCAGTGCACTTACCAATGTGACACGCATCAGAATATGAAAGTCTCGCTCTTGGGTTGGTAAGAGAAGTGCTTGAGGAAATCGCAGTGTAGCGATCATGGCAATATTGGTAGCAAGCGCATTAAAGATCGAATACGTGCCATACGCTTCGGGTCCATAAATGCGAGTGATAATTGGTGTAATCAGGATTTGCACTAGAATATTGACACCTGTACCGGAAAGAACAATTGCGTAACTCTGCGCAAAAGACCCATCCTTTCGGAGCGCTGTTAAAACTTGATTAAAAATTTGACTGGCCTTACTCAAGATGTGTATAAAATTCGGAAAGCAATTTTTTTTGATCGGGGTAATTTACCAACACGCTATTAAAACCACCTTTGAAAAAAAACATGGCACCGGCTGCAACGGCAGACGCGCCTCCCTCCTTAACGGCCTTTAGAAAATCTGCTATCGAGGCAGCACCACCACATGCAATTACCGGCACATTGACCGCACTGGTAATTCGTTTGATCAGCTTCTCGTCATATCCAGTCATGGTGCCATCGCGATCAATAGCGTTTAGAAAAATTTCTCCCACGCCTAAACTCATTACTTGCCGCACTATTTCTTCCAAATTCGATCCCACGGTTTCGGTTCCATTGCGAGTTTTCACCTGATAGGATCCCAGCCAATTTTTACTTACATCAATGGAAGCAACGATACTTTGTTTTCCTACCCGATACGAAAGTTCTTTCACCATCTCCGGATGTGTAAATAGAGCACGGTTAAAAGAAATTTTCTCAATGCCACACTTTAGCAAAATCTCAGCATCGGCAATTTCTGTTACATGCCCGCCATAGGCCAATGGCATGAAGCTTTCTGAAGCCATCTTTTCGATTAATTCAAAATCGGGCTTCTTCTGAATTTTCTTATCGGTTATATCTAAAATCACCAATTCATCCACCTCTTTATCATTCAGTATCTTGATGGAGTTGATAGGGTCTCCTACGTAAATAGGCTTACTGAATTTTTGGGTAATCACGGCACGGCCACTGTTTATCATGATTACCGGTATGACCCTCACTCGTTTCATTATATCTATTGATGGCTTAAGCTTCCAAAAAATTCTCAAATAGTTTCATTCCAAATCGATGGCTTTTTTCCGGGTGAAATTGTGCTCCCAGAATGTTATCTTTCTGAAAAGCACAGGCAAATTCATATCCATATTTCGCGGTTGCCAATACTTCCTCCGGTTTATCAAACACAAAATGATATGAATGAACAAAATAAAACCGCGCGCCCTCTTCAAATCCTTTGCTCAATGGAAGTTGATTTTTAAAATGAACATCGCACCAGCCCATGTGCGGAACGATCGGAACTATATTGGTATTAAACTTCACCGTCTTTGCGTTCACCCAACCTAATCCTTTTTCAGGACTTTCTTCGCTTCCTGCGGTCATCAGTTGCGCACCTACACAAAGGCCTAACACCACCTTTTTCTTTTGCAGTACCTCTTGTTGTAAAACAGGAATGAGGTTACGACTTTCTAATTGTTGCGCGCAATATCCGAAAGAGCCAACACCGGGTAAAATCAACTTGCTTGCTTGCTCAATCACACTGGGTTCAGAAGAAACGACCGAGTCGCCACCTACTTTGCGGATGATGTTTTGAATGGCCATTAAATTGCCTACGCCATAATCAACAATTACTACCATCGCGATCCGATTTGTTTGGTTCGAGAAAGAATTCCAACCCAGCGCAAAACGCGAACTGGGATATACATAGCGGAACGAAAAACAAAATAAAACGTGCGGGTGGAAAAATCGCGTTCCGTTTTAAAGGAGGCGTGTTCTACCCTAGGCTTTTGCATGATTGTATTCCAGTCTGCTTCACTGAACCCAAGCTTTTTAATCACATAACGCAAATCCTCTTGTTGATCTTTTTCAGAATAAGTAGGAGTCTGTAAAATGGTGAGTGCTTCCTCCCGTGTCATTTGTCCGGATAAAATTAAATTGCTGAGGTGCGCTTTTCGTTTATCCACGTTAAACTTGACCGGTAAATAATATCCCTGATAAAAACGGGTGAAAACAGATTCATAGTGTTTGCCTCCATAGTCGCGCCAGTTCAGTTCTTTTTCAATGAGTTTTTTAACGCTCGACTTATTGTAGGCAATCAGATCGAGTAAGTTCACTGTTTGAATTCCCGCCACCGCCTCATAAAAATACCGCTGAATAATTCCTAGGCGCGGGAGTTTACGTAACTTAAGCTTTCCATACGTAGCATGAATATCACGCAAGTTTACCAGATCTAATTTGTCTTTGTAAACCCATCCATCCGGATTGATCGACTCGCATACTACATTGTTGCCAGCCAATACATATTTGATATTATTTTGATAGGCAATTCGGTTGAGCGCTGCAAAAATCAACTGGTCAGTTGGCACCTCCACATCCACCACTGAAGCTAGAAAATACGCACGCTGCAAATCACGGAACTCTTCCCAATCCATTACGAACGTGTGAAGATCAAAGCCAAGAATATTGACTATGTTTTCGATGTTCTTCACGGCCAGTTCAGAATTCCATCCATTATCAAAATGTACGAGCAGTGGTCTTAGCCCTTCTTTTTTGGCGAGCCATGCCAAGTAAGTGCTATCCATTCCTCCACTGATTCCAAGAATGCAATCGTATTTCTTCTTTCTACCTTCTTGCTTGATGGTTTCAATCGCAACATCGTATTCTGCTTTCAACACAGCGCTATCGCGCAACACGGTACGGGCAGCCAAGGCCTGATAGTAATCGCAAAAATTAGAAGCACCTTGTTCATTAAATGAAATACCCGGAACAGTGGTATCCATGACAGTCACTGTGCACATACGGTATCCATTCGATGTGGAAACTGATTTTCCCTGTTCAGTAGAAGGAGTTGTACTCAAAGTCTGAAGAATTAGTAAAAAAGCAGACCGCAAATTTACTCAAAAAAATCAATCAGCCGTTGTCTTCCGAAACGATGGCAAAAAGCCAAATGCGAGGGCTATTAAAAGATAATAAGCATTCATTGCCAACGGAAGCCAAGATTGATAGGTGTAGGCGATGAGGATTGAAAAAGGCAGAATCAAGAGGTAATAACCACGGTAATAAATGCCGGATTTCCGGTCGAAATTCTGAAGCAAGTCTTTCGAATCGAGGTAGGTAAAGAGTCGAAATAAAACATAATTCAAAAAGATGGGCAATGCGAGTGATGCCATTACTTCCATCGGAAGAATTACCACTATAGGTGAGAGAAAACGGCTGAAAGCGAGAAATGAAAATGTAATGGACTTGAGCGACCGAAGTGTGAGCAAATTGTGCGCAGTAAATTGGATGGCCAACAAAAAATACCATCCCCACCACAAAGTTGATTGCCAAAGATGTTGCTGATGGGTGATCGCTAAAAATACGGACAGTCGAATGATAACAAATGCAACCACCTGAACGCCACTTAAACGGTCGGAGCGCTTGCGGCCTTCTGCCTCGTCATGGGCCTGTTGATCATTGATCAAATAACCAATTTCATAAACAGATATGAAAGCCACGTAAAATAGTATCACCTCTAACAATGTAGATGCCCATGGCAGGCAGAATAATGCAAGCCCTGCAGCCGGAACCCATTCATAGGCCGAATGAAAAACGAATGCCTTAAGATTGTTTAATCTGGTTTTTTGAAAGTAAAAGAATGGGATGTAGGCAATAGGGCTCATTCTATTTTAATAGTATAAAGTTCGGATGGAGGGACTTCCAAAATTCTTTCTGCCTTTCATTTGTAATTACAATCCACCTTTCACTAGCCAATTGAACTAACTCCCAATCCGATCGATTATCCGTAATTACCCCAACATCAGTCAAAGCTCGTTCTACCACTAGCCTCTTTGCAACCAAATGCTTTTGGCCGGTCATATCCAACTCAAAGTTTCCGGTAGCCTTTCCGTCTTTCATCGCTATCTCAGATGAATAATACGCGAGGTTATTTGCCTTCGCTATTGCTTTAATCACCGGATTTATACTTGAAGATAACAATACGGTTGTGGTGCCTGGTTTTTGGATGTATTGAAACACCTGCGAGTTGGCTTTCGCTACCAAAAACTCATGATAAAATCTTGTAGCTTCTCTGTCCAAATCATCATGAGACATGCCTCTTAAAAATTGCAAAGCCATCTGTCTTGGCCAATCTTTGCCCGATAACTTATTCCATAAGATAAGCGCATATAAAAGTGGCGAAGCTTTACTACTGATTAACCAAAATAATAACCGACTGAGAAGACCCTTCTTTTTCACCACATACCGAACAAAATCAAAAGTGGTATTGGAACGGTAGAGCGTATCGCATACATCACAAAAGAAAAAAGTGGACTGGCTGGAATTCATTCGTCAATTATGGTGCAAAGGAACAAAGAATATACGGAATCAGTAATATCAAAGCGGGGTGGAAATATTCAAGTATTGATGATATGGGATTTAATCAATATTTTTCAGCCTTCTTTGGAATCAGATGCTGTTCAACTCCATTCAATTTGCACTCTTTTTTCTCGTAGTTACCATCGTTTTCTTTTTAATTCCGCATCGGTTTCGTTGGATTCACTTGCTCATTGCGAGTTGTGTATTTTATTGTGCCTTTGTACCAATCTACATTCTCATTCTATTTTTTACCATCCTCATCGACTACATAGCAGGCATCTATATAGAGGACGCACAAGGAGCAAAACGAAAACTGTTTCTGACAATTAGTTTGGTGTCCAATTTAGGTGTATTGGCATTTTTCAAGTATTACAATTTTTTCATCGAAAATGTCAACGCATTAATCCAAACAATGGGATTGCAAGTGCATGAAGTACCCTATTTGAACATCTTATTACCCATTGGTCTGTCGTTCCATACGTTTCAAGCCATGAGTTATGTAATTGAAGTGTATCGGGGAAATCAAAAAGCAGAACGGCACCTGGGGCTCTATAGTTTGTATGTATTGTTTTATCCTCAATTAGTGGCTGGGCCGATTGAACGACCACAAAATGTTTTGCATCAATTTCGAGAAGAGAAAAAATTTGAGTCCACCGAGGCTGTATCCGGCTTGCAACAAATGGTCTGGGGATTGTTTAAAAAAGTGGTGGTTGCCGATCAGTTGGCTATTTATGTCAATTCGATTTACAACAATTGGGAAGTAAACAATGGCTTCACTTTGCTGTTTGCCACTTACTGCTTTGCTTTTCAAATCTATTGTGATTTCTCAGGCTACTCCGACATAGCCTTAGGTGCAGCCCGTGTGATGGGCTACCGACTGATGACTAATTTTAGTTTACCCTATTTCTCAAAAAGCGTTACTGAATTCTGGAGACGCTGGCACATGTCGCTGTCAAGCTGGTTGAAAGATTATCTCTACATCTCATTAGGTGGCAACCGGGTTGGTAAATGGAAAACGTATCGCAATTTAATTTTAACGATGGTCTTGGGCGGCTTATGGCATGGAGCATCGTGGAATTTTGTGATCTGGGGATTTTTGAATGGAATCTATCTGAGCACTGAGAAACTTATGGGAACGTTTAAAGTTCAAACAACTTCTTTCTTATTAAGATTGGGACAAGTTTTTGTCACTTTTCACTTGATCTGTTTAACATGGGTGTTCTTCCGGGCCAATTCATTCAAGCAAGCCATTGGCATCCTGACGAACATGGTTCAACCCATACAATTTTGGAATCTGCGTATTCAAGACACCGGCATTTTTGCAGGAATGACTTTTGCGTTTGCGATTTTGATTTTCGTAGAGTTTTTCCTCATACGCAAACAAGGTGAAGCAATTTTCAATATGCGGTCCATGGCTTGGTCAGTAACTTGGCTAGTTGGGTTCGCTTTGTTGATCATTCTCTTTGGTGTATCAGATGGTGATCAGTTTATTTATTTTCAATTCTGACACATGCGTAAATTCAGTCTCATTTTTCTCGTCAGCGTTGTTCTTCTAATCGTATGCGATCGGAGTCTTGGTTTATTATTCGACTACTTTTATAAGCATACGAAAACCGGACAAACAGGGGGTAAAATCAATTATTATCTCAGTCTTCCCAAAACTCCCGAATGGGTAGTCATGGGAAACTCGCGTGCACTCTATCAAATCATTCCGGATAGCTTTGCCAGACCTACTTACAATTTATGTCATGCCGGCATGCATCAAATATTCCAAACCGGCTTGCTCACAGAAATGGAAAAGCAAGGGAAGATGCCTCCACTGATTTTATTGCATATTGAACCGGGCGAGTTTTTGGGCGAACAATTCAATCGGGATATTCAAAACTTGAAATATTATCATTCCAAAAATGAATGGATCACCCGTGAGTTAAATGTGTTATCCAGCTACGAACAGGTCAAATTTTTATTTGCATGCTACCGTTACAATGGACGGGTGATCAGTCTGATGAAAAACTACATCCAAACCATGCGAGCACCATACGCTTCAAACGGCTACATGGCTATCGAGCCCACTTTTACAGACAGCGCTACTACCATTTATTCGCTGCAGCAAAAACTACCGGTGGCTGCTGAAAACATGAATGAACAGCAATGGAATTATCTGAACGAGTTTATCGCCCGATGCCGTAAAAACGGGACGCAAGTAATTTGTTTTACTTCACCCATTTATTCGTATCATCAAAAAAGTAACCCGGGGATACAAGAGCTGGAAAGTCGCCTGCAAAAATTACAAGTGCCTTATATCAACTACCTAAAAAAAGACATTCCGGCTCTTCAACTAAAGGCATCTTTGTGGAAGGATAGGCACCATCTTAATCATACGGGGGCTCAAATAGAAAGCAGCGTGTTGGCAAAAGATGTAGACGAAATACTCAGGCAACCTCATTAGCTCGCAAAGCCGCCTTGCGATCGCGAGCCCATGAGGTATAAATAATTGCCAGAGCCGACCAATAAAAAGGCAACAGGGGAATTTTATAACGAGAAAGTGTTCCGAAGTTATACGATGAAGCTCCCACACCAAATGCAAAGATGAGTGCAAATACAAGGCAAAAAATGACTTCGGCCCGAATGTAGTAGAACAAATAACTTCGAACCTGAATCAATACCAGAATGGTGGCTAATAAAGTGATAAAGCTTTCCAAGGCTGAAAGCGCCATCAACGGATTGTTTGCCTCCCATAAATAAGGGCGAAATAAGGAAACATTCACTGCACCGGGTGCCACAAGAATCATACTTTGCCAGCTGCCATCCAGTTCACCCAACGAATAGCCAGACCCATCACCGGTGCGTGCGCCCCATCCATAGCGAATATCATAAGCAGTTATCTTGGAAGTTTGTGCAATGTTTTCAAGTGAATACCGAGCATCATCTTCCGTAATTTTACTGATGCTAACATAAGTGATTGCCAACGACACAATTAAAACAATGGGCACTAATAATATGCGCAACATGTAAGAGCGTACCTGAAAATAAAATCGTGAAGCAATCCACACTATCAACCCAATGACCAAACTGATCAGAATATATTTCTTGATAGAATAAATAACATAAAAGGATACCACCAACAATACCAAATAGCCGATTGAGATCCGCTTTTCAATCAATATTTTGTAAAAGCAAAACGTGCTCATTCCTGCAAACGCAAGTGTCACCGTATCTTTCAGCAAACCGGAACCCCAAAACACAACCGAAGGCACGAACAAACAACAGAAGGCCAACACCTGATGTGCATGTGGATGTGACTTGTAAAAAACCAGATACAACATCCAACCTCCAATAAATGCCACTACCGAAAAAAGCACGGCTGTTGCCGAATAGGTCGAGAAAGTGAAAAGATCAAAGATGGTGGCCATCTGAATAACGAAAAATGATCGAGGATCGCGCCAAAACCAAATTTGATCAGCTATTTCCCAAAGGCCAGGGCCGTACGTGCCATGTGCAAAGTATATACGAATCCCCTCCAATGGGGAATCCATAAAGGCTTCCCAAATCAATCGGCTACCATGGGTATGATAAGTAAATGTATCCCCGCTGGTATAATAAAACTGATAAATCAGGCCAACGGCTATTGCACCGAAAATCTTTACCGTAAGTGCCGGAATAAAATAAACGCGGTTGGTGGAATCCGTACAAAACGGCCGTACATAGTAAGCTACTATGTATACCATCATGATCACGATGGGTGTAACAATGAAATCCCTCAGTTCCAATTCAAGATAGTAAGGTTGTCAATCACTTTTCTCTAACTTCTTCAATCTGCGTTTGGCATCTTTAAAAGCTTCATTTTTGCGACCTGCTTTCGATTTCACCAGATTAAAATATTTTTTTGCTTCTGCTTTGTTTCCTTGTCGTTCACTGATTTCACCCAAAGCAATCAGCGAATATAAATAATAGCCTGATTCGGTGGCACCAATCTCTTCTGCAAACTTACCTGACAACAGATAGTATTTTTTTGCCAGTTCATCTTGTCGTTTAAAATCATAAAGCTGCCCAAGGAAAAAAGCAGCATACCGACCGCTGGTTGCTTCATACCCCAGCTTGGCACTATCAATCAACGTGAGAATTTTGAGCGACTCTTTTTCCAAATCGGGGTACATGCCGCGAGAGTACAACATGCGTGCATAGTAGCGATGGAAATAAGGATTATTCGGATAGGTTTGATGTAAATATTCAGCAATTTGAAACGCTCGTTGTTGATCGTTTTCATAGCTGTTCATGATGCGCATTAACCAAACCATGGCTTCGGTGCGTGTATAAAAAGCATTGTAGCTTACTTCCTTCAGTTGCTTCAAGCCAAGTTGCTTATCGCCTTTGCGAAAAAACCACAGCAACGGCTTCATGGCAGGATAATTCTCCGGCACCCAAACCGAAAAATAATTATACAGTGCATCACCAAAAAGAAGTTCAGGGCTCAGGTCTTCTTTTTGACGACTGATCTCCAAATAATTCAGAGCGGCTTTTCCCTGCACGGCTGCCTTACGCCAATTTTTTCGCTCTTCATCTGCATAGAGTCTGCCTTTGAATCCATGGGCGGCTGCCAAAAAGAAGGCTGCTTCAATTTTATACTCCGGGTGTTTTTTGTACAAGTTCTCTGCCACAAAAATGGCACTATCCATATAAGCTAAAAATCGGTCATCATGCTTAGTCTCTTTGGTATTGGGCATGATTTTCCACCACTCGCTTAAGCCTAGCAAAAAGTAGGGCAGCGGGTGCCAAACATACTTTTGCTTGAACCAACGCATTTGCTGTTCCGCCTCCTTAAACTTAAAATCATACAAGTCGTTCAACGCCTGAGTAGCCTCAAGCTGAACAGTAATGTTATTAATTAAAATGATGGTAGTATCTTTTTTTGCTTGCGCTGATGCCGAATGGCACATCACACCGGAAAAGCCTACGGCAAACAAAAAGAACAAACGACACTTAACGCGGCTCATCATAAATCAGAATCCAAAGTTGGGATTATTAAAACAGAACATCAACTAAACAATTACTTTTGTCACATGACTGCCATTTCAGAAGAAGAACACTCCTCCATCTTTGACTCAGACAAAAAACTGACATTTCTCATACTTTGTTTAGTATCCGCTTTGCTTTTGTATGTTAAGAAATCGTTCATCGAAAACGAAACAGCCGCTTTTGAGTTTCTACAAGACAGGCCGGAAGGAGCTATTCTTCAATTGATCAGTACATTACAGTTTCTTTCGATACCCTTTATCTATGCCTGGAAGTTTACCGTAATCGGATTTGTGTTATGGGTAGGATGTTTCTTATTCGGGTATCGCATTACCTACAGCCAATGCTGGAGTGTGGTGATGGTAGCCGAATTCGTCTTTATCATTCCTGAAATTTTGAAGATTTTTTGGTTTTTGTTTGTAAACACCGACCCTACGATTCCTGAAATCAGAGCATTCTATCCTCTTTCGCTCATGCATTTTTTCGATTACCAAGACTTGATGGGAAGCCGCTATGCCTATCCGTTGCGAGCGATCAGTCTCTTCGAAATATTCTATGTATTGGTAATGGTACGCGGAGTTAACTTCTACTCACTTCGCATCCACAAACAAAGCAACCTGACCTGGTGGATCGTATCGTGCTCGTACATCTTGATCTTTTTCTTGTGGCTACTGTTCTACATCATTGTTTATAAATGATGTTTAAAGAATGTTTGAATGGCACTTGCCACCTTCTCTATTTCAGCCGACTGTAACTCAGGCCAAATTGGTAAGCTCAAAATCGTTTTGCTAAGTTTTTCAGCAATAGGGAAACTGCCTTCTTTGTGTCCTAGATTCAGATAAGCTTCTTGCAAATGAATAGGCGTTGGATAGTGAATACCAGTACCTATTCCCTGTTCTTGCAAGTATGATTTGAGTCGATCGCGGTAAGTTGTTTGGATCACATACAAGTGAAAAACCGGCTGATGATTTTCATCACCCAAATCGGGCAAAATCAAATCACCAATTCCCGCCAGCAATTGATGATAATGCTGAGCATGAGCCAATCGCTGAGTGTTCCAATGGTACAGGTGTTTCAATTTTATATTGAGAATACCAGCTTGCAATTCATCCAAACGCGAGTTCACACCTTGCAACTGATGCACGTCTTTGATGACGGATCCATAATTTCGAAAGGCTTGATGAAAGTGATAATGGGTTTCCTCACGCGATAAAATAGCCCCTCCATCACCCCACGCCCCCAAATTTTTAGTCGGATAAAAACTGGTGGCACTCAAATCACCCCAGCTTCCGGTTAATTGACCATCACAAACCGCGCCTTGTGCTTGCGCATTATCTTCTATCACAAACCAACTATGTTTCCGGGCGATGACTACTATAGTACGCATGTCACACGGGTGGCCATAGAGATGTACCGGGATAATCGCCTTCGTGCGAGAAGTGGCTGCGGCCTCCAGTAGATTAACATCAATTGTAAAATCAATTGGATTTACTTCCACCGGCACAGGTGTAGCACCCGTGCGGCTTACAGCCAGCCAGGTGGCAAAACAAGTATGGGATGGCACTAACACCTCATCACCAGCACCTATGTGCAACGACTTCAACGCAATGAATATCGCATCGAGGCCATTAGCCACCGAAGTGCAAAAAGGCATTCCATGATACTGTGCATATGCCGCCTCAAATGTTGTTACTTCTTCACCCAGAATAAAGATCCCATTCTGCAATAAACGCCTAAATGCCGACTCCAGCTCTCTTTGCAAAGCTGCATGCTGTCGTAAGGCCGAAAAAAAAGGTACCTCCATTCAATAATTATTCCAGTTGCAACAAGTTAACTATCCGGGCCGTTTCTGGTGTCAGTTTTTGGGAAACTGCGAGGCAAAAGTCCACATAAATTTGATCTCAGACTATGACCTAATTTCCCTATTTTCGCACCTTCATTTGCAACTAAATTATGACATTTAAGAAAGCGAACAATCTGGTTGGTTGGATTACCTTCGGAATAGCCCTACTCGTTTATTTCGTTACCATGGAAGAAACCGCCAGTTATTGGGATTGTGGCGAGTTTATCGCGGTTTCGTACAAATTACAGGTTCCTCACCCTCCGGGTGCTCCGCTCTTCTTGCTGATGGGCCGATTTTTCTCCTTTCTGGCTTTTGGTGACGTCACCAAAGTAGCCTATTGGATCAACTTTATGAGTGTACTGGCGAGTGCCTTCACCATCCTATTCCTCTTTTGGTCCATCACCCTGATGGGTCGCAAAATGATGGGCGCGAACAAAGACTCTGAAATTACAGAGGAAAAAACATGGTTGCTGATGGGTGCCGGTTTGGTAGGCGCATTGGCATATACTTTCTCAGATTCATTTTGGTTTTCGGCAGTTGAGGCCGAAGTGTATGCCATGTCTTCTTTCTTTACAGCCTTTGTAGTGTGGGGCGTATTGAAATGGGATGTGATCGAAGATGAAAGTAAAGCCAATCGCTGGTTGTTGTTGATCACCTATATGATGGGCTTATCTATTGGTGTGCACATGCTGAATTTGGTAACCGTGCCTGCATTGGGTTTAATCTACTACTTTAAGAAGTTTAAGCCGAGCTTTTGGGGCATTGTGGCAGCACTGTTGGTGAGCGTAGCGATCGTGTTATTTATCAACGACTTTATTGTGCCCGGCTTGCCGACCATTGCCGGAAATTTTGAAATTTTCTTTGTGAATACATTAGGCCTTTTCTTTGGATCAGGAGCGTTGGTATTTACTATACTAATAGTTGCCTGTTTGGTATTCGGAATTTATTACACACAGAAAAAAGATATGCCCGTGTGGAATACACTCTTGTTGGCTACCACCTTTATCTTAATCGGTTATGGATCTTATGCAACCGTAGTGATTCGCTCCAGCTATGATACGCTCATTAACGAGAATGCTCCGAAAGATGCCTTGAGCTTTGTGCGCTACCTGAAACGCGAACAATATGGAAGTCGCCCGTTACTTTATGGCCCTTACTATACTGCCCGTATTGTAGACATTGAATATGGTGATCCTATCTACACGAAAGGAAAAGATAAATATGAAATCACCGATCGTAAGTTCAAGTATGTATACGAGCCCGATCAACAAACCATATTGCCGCGTGTTTGGAATTCAGAAAACAAAGAATCGTATAAAGACATTTTAGGATTACAGGAAGGACAAAAACCAACTTTCTCACAAAATTTGTATTACATGTTCCAGCATCAAATCGGAACCATGTACATGCGTTATTTCATGTGGAATTTTGCCGGACGCGAAAGCGATGAGCAGGGTGCTACGTGGCTGGGGCCAAAAGATTGGTTTAAAGCGGTGCCTGAAGCATTAGCAAAGAATGGCGGACGTAACAACTTCTTCATGATCCCTTTTGTTCTGGGACTGTTGGGAATGTATTTTCAGTTGGTGAAAGACACGAAGAGCTTTGCCGTAGTGGGACTTCTTTTCATCATGTTGGGTGTAGCAATTGTTGTTTACCTGAACTCTCCTCCTACCGAACCACGCGAGCGTGACTACATCTACGCAGGTTCGTACTATGCCTTTGCATTCTGGATTGGGTTAGCCGTTATTGGAATTGCCGAAGGATTACAACGATTCTTAAAGAATGCGAAGACTGCAGCCATCGCTGCCACGCTTATTGGGTTGACAGCTCCGGCCTTAATGGCAAAAGATGGTTGGGATGATCATAATAGATCTGATCGCTTCTTCTCGGTAGATTCTGCCACCAATTATTTAGATTCATGTGCGCCTAATGGCATCATTTTTACAGGTGGCGATAACGACACATTCCCCTTATGGTATGCTCAAGAAGTGGAAGGCTTCCGTCCGGATCTTCGGGTGATTGTATTAAGCTACTACAATACAGATTGGTATATCGATCAAACGACCCGCAAGGCATATGATTCGGATCCTTTCCCTTACACATTGTCGCCCAAAAATTATCAACAAGGTGGCCCGAATGATTATTTGCCTTACGCTGATTTTAAAATCCCAAGTATTGACGCGAAAGAATATATTCAGCTACTAGCAAAAGACACAAAACAGTTGCGCGATGGCGATCGTAATCTCGTTCCGAGCAAAGTCTTTACTCTTAATATTGATAAGCAAGCGGTATTAGCAAAAGGAATCATTCCAAAAGGAATGGATAGCCTGGTAGTTGATCAAATGCAGATTCGCCTCATTCGCGGTGGGCTTGAGAAAAAAGATTTGGCTTTGCTGGACTTACTGGTAACTAACAATTGGGAGCGTCCAATTTATTTGAACCACACTTCGATGTCTCAGATTAATATTGACCTGAGTCCGTATGCTGTGCAAGAAGGAAATGCTTACAGAATTTTACCGGTTAGAAATCCACGCAAAGACCGCGAGTATTTAGTGGATACGGAAAGAAGCTATGACATCATGGTCAATAAATTCCGTTATCGTGGTCTGGACAACGAAAATGTATATTATACCGATGATTACCGTGGCTTTGTGGTGAACCACCGCAGCTCTATTAACTCATTGGCACAGGCACTGATTGATGAGGGTAAGATGGAAAAAGCAGATAAGATTTTGTTATTCTCGCTAGCGAAAATGCCGGACAAAGTAATTAACTACGATTACACCACTCCCGAAACAGTTGACTTACTTTTTCAAGTGGGTGAAAAAGATAAAGCGATTGAGATTTCAAAAATCTTGGGCGATCGGGCCGATGAAATGGCTACGTATCTGATTGCTGAAGGATACGGATTAACCGGTGAGCTGAGAAGGAACATCTTTATTCTAAACTCCCTGCAGCGTACGCTTTATGAAAATGGCGAAGAAGATCTCGCCAAGAAAATGGAAGACGCTTACAATCGGTTAGTGAATGCTCTTCAAATCCGAGGTGCCATTCCTACCAGCGATCAATAGAAAAAAGAAAGAACTCAGAAAAAGAGCCCCTAAATGGGGCTCTTTTAGTTACATTAAGTTCGTACTAATTACTTCCGCACTGTCAAATATAAGTCCAATGCTTTTGAAGCATCGTCCATCACGATATAGTCGCTGTGATGGATGCTTCTTACTAGCTCGTCAGCGCTATCTTTTAGCTTATTGCGATTGAGTCGATTGAGGAATTCGTAGGGTACACGCAAAACAGCAGCGGGCAATTTATACTGGAGATTAAAGATATCCCACCGCATCATTCTGTCTACTGACTTTTTATTGCGCTCATAATACTGCATTACTTTTTCATTGCCGCCAATGCCCCTCATTACAACTTCCGAAAAGATACTTTTGGCCAATTGGGTCAGTTCGAGGGCTGTATACTCACGAATGTGCCAAGGATTGCGCGATAGCGACATTGGCCGATTGGGTGTGGTAATCAGTGCAAATCCTCCCGGCTTTAACACCCGGTGAATTTCTTTCAGATAGGCAACGTCATCCTGAATATGTTCAATTACCTGAAAGCTGACGACACAATCAAAAGCATTATCTGCAAAAGATGCCAATGGTGGAATGTTGCCACTTACAAAAGTAGCTGTTGGGTACTTCTTCTTTAGTTCTTCCACTACTGTAGCAATTTTATCAATAGCTGAAAAGCTTGCTACCTTGGGTAACAACAAATCGATACCACGGCCTTCTCCACAACCCACTTCCAATAAATTTCCTTTTACCTGATCCTGAGCCAAAACATACGCTTTCAATAGTCGTTGATGAATGGGGTTATCGGAAGGAACGGAGTCAGAAGCGATTTCGGTGGTATAAACAGCGGCCATAAAAAATTGTAGAAGGCAAAAATAACTCTATTCGTTAAATTTATCGTTTAATAGTAGTTTTAACTTTATGCAAGATATGAAGCGTGTATTAGCAGGGTTGCTTTGGTTGATGGTGTTTTCGGCAAGTGGTCAGGCAATCACCAGTCTCAATTTCAGTCATTGGTATAACCCCAAAAATGAGGTTGATTTAAAGCTACATTTGGCGAGGGGAGAAAAGACAGTCATTGTTCATTATCAATTAAAAACCTCCTCCTATCCGGCATCGGCATACAGCATCAGTTGGGAAACTCGTGCATCGTTTAATCACCGCGAAGGGGAGTCCGTTACCAGCAAAGATTCTGTTTTAACGAATGATGGACTGCTACGAACCGGAACCATTCTCTTCGATCTTCCTTCTAAACCCTGGTTGCTGCTGGCTAAAGTAACACACAACGAGTCACAACGAAGCTGGTATTATTTTAAATTGATAGAGTCGATTTATCCGGTACGTGGGTGGATTGAAAGCGCTACAGGTGTTTTACATGAAAACTACCTCACCAAAGGCAAAAGCTATATCGCCAAAAATGTAGACGGCAAATCGTTTTTCGTTTCATATTACAAAACTACTTTCCCACAACCTTTGCCCCCATTCAGTGAACAAGCGGGTGGATCAGAGCGGTTTCTTTTTCATGACTCACTGTTTCAATTGCCAAGCGGTGCAACTTTCACTCCCAAACAATATGGCCTCTATTTGTTTCAACAGGATACCACCGCCCAAGATGGCTTCTCCATGAGAATCGTGAATGACACCTATCCTAAGTTTAACAAAATAGAAGATCTTACAGGCCCATTGATTTTTATTACCACTCCTGATGAGTACAAACAATTGCTAAAAGTAAATGGCGACAAACCGGCATTTGATAAAGTGGTGTTGGACATCACACGTGATAAAGATCGTGCACGCAATTTCATGCGAAGTTATTTTCAGCGCATCGAGCAAGCCAATCGCTACTTTAGTGCGTACAAGGAAGGATGGAAGACCGATCGTGGTATGATTTACACCATATTTGGAGTACCCGATGAACTTGGCAAAAATCAAGGCAATGAAGTATGGAGTTACAAAAGTTACAATGTTCGGTTTACGTTCGTAAAAAGTGGCAGCGTTTACAATGCCGAAAATTTCATTTTGCTGCGCGATAAACGCTTTAATGAGCCGTGGTTCAGCACCGTTGACCTTTGGCGTAAAAGTCGCTTTTAAGAATACCAGCGTATTAAAATTATCTATCTTTGACGGCCTTTCAACAAAGGCATAAATTTTCTTTTCCCAAAATTTTACCCTATGAAAAAATTGTATTGGCTCGTTCTTGTCTTAGTCGCGCATGGCGGATTTGCACAAGATAATTCGGCAACTAAGTATGCCGATCTCATCACCACCCATGAACTAAAGGAAAACCTGACTATTCTTGCCTCTGACGCCCTCGAGGGCAGACAAACCGGAACACGCGGCCAGAAAATGGCTGCTGCTTATATTAGTCACTACTTTCACGAACTAGGATTGAGCGCACCTGTCAACGGATCGCATTATCAGCCGATTGATTTATATCGCGTAAGTCCCGCTGATATCTACATAAAAGTAGGCGCTAGTCGTATTGAAAATTATACAGATATGTTTTACTACGGATCGGCTGATAGTGGTGGTGAAATTGCGTTGGATGTTGTTTTTGTCGGCAAAGGTACGGATGCTGATTTTGCACAAGTGGTGGTAAAAGATAAAGCGGTCGCCATTCAATCTGATGCGCTTTCGTTTGGCAGTCTTTCTGGTATTCGCAAGCTCGCAACTACTGCCCGCGAAAAAGGAGCTAAGATGATTTTCATAATACCGAATAGCTCAGCAGCAGATTTTAAAACTTTTGCTGAACAGTTAAAAGGCTTTTTCTCAGGAGGAAACTTAACATTAAATAAACCAGACGTAAATAACTTAAACAAAGGCATTTTCTTTTTGACGACATCGGTAGCTGGAAAATTATTCAATACGACAACCGCCAAATTAAATGACGCAGCTTCTGCTCTCGCTGCTAAAAAGAAACTGGCTAAGATAAAACCTGGAAAGATCAGCTATCAGGTGGCTATGAATGTAAATGTGGTAAAGAGTGAAAATATTTTAGGTTATCTGGAAGGTACCGATAAGAAAGATGAATTGGTGATTATCACATCTCATTACGATCATATCGGTGTAAACCCAAATGGTTCTGGCGATGTGATCAACAATGGCGCTGATGATGATGGCTCCGGCACCGTGAGTGTGTTGCAAATTGCCAAAGCATTTGCGCAAGCTAAAAAAGAAGGAAGAGGTCCACGCAGAAGTATTTTGTTCATGACCGTAACCGGAGAAGAACAAGGACTTTTTGGATCCGAATATTATTCTGAGAATCCAGTTTTTCCACTTGAAAAAACAGTGGTTGATTTAAATATTGACATGGTGGGCAGACGCGATCCGGAGCACAAAGACAAACCGGATTATGTATACGTAATTGGATCGGATAAACTTTCCAGCGAACTGCATGAAATCAATGAACGTAATAATAATACCTATACCAAGTTGGCTTTCGACTATTTGTATAATGATGAGAACCATCCAACCAATTTATACAAGCGTTCTGACCATTGGAATTTTGCGAAGAAAGGAATTCCCATCGCTTTCTTCTTTGATGGTATTCATGAAGATTATCATCAGGTGACCGATGAAGTAAGTAAAATTGAATTTGATCTGCTCGCCAAGCGTGCCAAAATTGTTTTCTACACGGCATGGGAAGTTGCCAATCGGGATGGTCGATTGGTGGTTGATAAGAAATAACCGCCTCAACTAAAAAAGCACTGGCTGATGAGTCAGTGCTTTTTTGTTTACTATTAATGTATGAATTATTCGCTCTCCAACCGGATACTTGAATTCTCCAGAGTTAATCAGTTGGCAGTTTCGTTTCAAAATGCAAACTCGAATAACAAAAAAATGGCCGCTATTGATTTTCGTGATCCTGAGATTTTAGCTGGCTTTTAAAGTAATTCATGCCCAAGATCTTCTGCGCGAAAAAGAAGCCACCAATCGTCCGAAAGATCAGGGTGATATTGAACATTTAAGAAACTTGAAAGAATAAGTTATTACAAAGGCACATTCACATGCCGCTCGGCATGATAGGAAGAACGAACCAACGGTCCGGATTCAACATATTTTAGTCCACGCTTCAAGCCTTCTTCTTTATACATTGCAAAAGTATCCGGATGAATAAACTCTGCTACTTCTAAGTGCATTTTGGTCGGTTGCAGATATTGCCCTAACGTCAGAATCATCAATCCATTCGCTGCAAGATCGTCCATTGCTTTGAATACTTCTTCTTTCGTTTCGCCCACGCCTAACATGATTCCCGATTTAGTTCGTTTGCCTGCCTCGCGTGTGCGTTTGATTTGCTCTAAGCTGCGTTCGTATTTTGCTTGTGGACGCACGATGCGATAAAGTCTGCCCACCGTTTCCATGTTATGAGATACAACCTCCTGCCCGCCTTCAATCATGCGATAAAGCGCATCCCAATTTCCTTTCGTATCCGGAATCAGCGTTTCAATAGTAGTTGTTGGACTTAAAGCTTTGGTCTGCACTACGGTTTGATACCAAATCTCAGCACCCCGGTCTTTCAACTCATCACGATTTACGGAAGTGATTACGGCATGTTTTACTCCCATCAATTTGATTGCCTCCGCTACACGCTTGGGTTCATCAACATCATATTCCGGTGGGCGGCCGGTTGCAACCGCACAGAAA
Source organism: Flammeovirgaceae bacterium UBA5008 (assembly GCA_002398365.1). Taxonomy (GTDB): domain Bacteria; phylum Bacteroidota; class Bacteroidia; order Cytophagales; family Cyclobacteriaceae; genus ELB16-189. The sequence continues at coordinate 257,233 of DGYK01000060.1, read as the reverse complement.
GTGCAGCTACGCGTACAAACATTTCCTAAAATCATGAAAGTAGCCGTGCCTTCACCCCAACACTCGCCCATGTTGGGGCAATTGCCGCTTTCGCAGATGGTATGCAATTTATGATCATCTACCAACTTACGCACCTTCGCATACTCCGGCCCAATGGGCAATTTAACCCGAAGCCAGTCCGGCTTGCGTTTGCGAGTTTGCTCGGCAGATATGGTAGGAAGTTCGATCATACTAAAAGAGACTTGTTAAACGAAATACAACACAAACCAATGTTTGTGGGGATCTCCTATGAAATCGATTTACTTGCCAATTAGTTCCTTGTATTGATCGGCTGAAAGCAAGCCATCTACTTCTGCAGCATTGCTTAATTCTACTTTTACCATCCAGCCTTTTCCGTAAGGATCAGAATTTACCGTTTCAGGCGCAGCTTCTAAACCTGAGTTGAACTCGAGCACTTTTCCTGATACCGGCATGAAAAGATCAGAAACTGTTTTTACGGCTTCCACGGTACCGAAAACCTCGTGTTGTGCAATCGATTTGCCGACTGATGAAATATCCACATACACAATGTCGCCTAATTCGCTTTGAGCAAAATCGGTGATGCCCACAGTGGCTGTGTTGCCATTTAATTCAATCCATTCGTGATCTTTTGTGTATTTGAGGTTGGCCGGTATGTTCATAGTGGTCTTTTTGTTTAGGCCACAAAAATAACCAAAAAGCACGAGCTACGAACCTGAGAATTTAATTTTGTAGATCGAAAATCAAGGTGGCTTAAGGTGCCAGATTGAACATGATCTTAAAACCTACGCGGGTATTGGACCGTGGATATGAATTGGTTACGAGTGGCTCGTTGGTACTGTGTTCCGCATAAGCGGTGATTTGCAGCTTTTGGTTAACGACATAGCGAATATTAGGACGGAATTGAAAATTGATGTTTCCGTTTGTAATCACACTTTCTTCAGCAATTTTTCGCTGAATGGTCTGGGTATTGCTCAAACTGATGTTCATCAAAAAAGTGATGTCATTTTTTAATGTAATCGTGCGGCCCTGATCTTTGAATGGCAACTTCATGTTATTCTTGGTGAAGCCCACTTCAAACGACCAATCTTTGCCTGACAATTCTGTGATCTGTGCGTTGCTCACGTTGAGTGAAACATCTCGCTTCGTTTTATACTCAAACTTCAAACTAAGTTTACTCTTGGTGCGGGCATTGATACCAATGAGCGGTTGAAACGCCTCACTAATCATCACCTGATTGATGATATAAAGCGGAATGAGCTGATCGGTGGTGGCACTTTTTGCCAACGCAAAGTATTCGGAATTATAACCTTCTATAGGCTTGTCGATTTGCAGTTGGCTTCGGAATTGCGCGTATTCGGGTTTCGTGTACTCCAGCGAGTTGCTGTAATTTACTACCGAATAGTTGGATGTATAAGCATGATTAATTGTCACCGACTGAAAGATATCTTTCATAAAAGATAATTTACTCAATCCACTATAATCCAATCGCCAGTTGGGAATAGGTATTTTAGGGAAGGGAGACAACCCTACTGTTTCTGCAGAGGAGCCTGAGTAAGCGGCAATGAAAGCAGGAATCAACACATCCTGGGATTTGATATCATATTCCCTTCCTCCATTGATTGTTTGAAAACGATTCTTGATGATTTCAAGATTCTTTTCAAATTGTTTGAACACGTCTGAATTAATACTTGAGTTGTTTTCAAAGGATGTATTGACACTCATGAATGAAATCCGGTACGATCCATTGCGGCTTGGACTCAGGCCAAGGTAATCGGAAGCAGTTTCGTCATACCTGAATATTTCCTGATAAGCAGCATTGGTACTCTTACGTGCATCTAACTGAATTTTTATATCAGTTGATGGTTCGAGGCTTGCACGCAAAGTGAGTTCGGTACTTTGGTTTTGTGTAAATGGCGCAGTCAATTTGGTATTTTTCGTGAGCCATCCATTTTTTCCGGCATTGCTCGCTATGTTTGGATCTTGACCGCCCAACAAAAAGCCTATACCAGGCGATTGCCAATCCTGATCGAACCCAAACAACTTAGGACTTTTGTTAAAACCGGGTAAGATAGATCCTTCATTGATGGTGTAACTCGCGTTTATATTTCGCAGCGACATCACCAAACGCAATAACAATTTTACTGCCTTAAGGTCAGGCGGTCTGCGAACGGTATCCGGCACGGCTGGCTTTTTGGAATTGGTAGGCGCAGGTGGTCGAGGTGGTGTATTAACATCTTTCAAAAATCCTATCTTGTTATACAGTTTCACCATGTCTACGCGACCAGTCAAAGCTTGAGTTCGTGAGTTTTGAATGGTGTTACCGATTTGCAAAGCTGGATTTTTTTCAAGCGGGCCTGCTTTCCAGTTATAACCTGCACTGTATCGGTAATCGCCCGAAATCCAATTGGTGATAGGGAACTTCTCAAAAGGTAAAGTGTAGTTTGATGTAATATTTTGATCGAGATACTTAACCCGCCCGAAGTTCTTCAAATTATTGAGCACAATCTTTAATGAATCCGGATGACTTAAATCGCCATTAGGCTCATCTATAATTGCATTGACAGTGGCATTGTAATCGAGGCTCAATGATTTCGTTAAATTCCATCGCACATTGTAGTAGCGATTAAAGACAAAGTACTTCGAATAATTTGGTTTATTCGCTTGTGCATCGGCATCTTTTATAGAGCTACGATAGGTCAATTCGTTGTAGGAACGATCCAATTCTGCCCGCACCGATATCGAGGCCGGCACCGGATTGAAGTTAAAGTCTTTTATGAATTGCAAACTCTTCGGGGCAAACAACTTGATATCTTTAAAGGGTTCAAAGCCTTTGAACTTAGAGGCATACTGCCAAGCGACTACACCTTTAATGTTTCGCTTCAAATCGGTAATCAAACTAAAATTCGTGTGTGTCTGATCACTGTATGCGTAAGTGAATGAAAAGTTTTCTATATCATAGATATGTGACTTCGCATCCTTTTTCACCTTTACTTTCCGCACATTGGTAAAGTTGATACTTCGCCTGGTGGTTCTATCTTGAATCAATTGTAAGTAGGCACTTTTCTCACCTTCCGTATTAAACGACTTGAGCGCGGCCGCCAGCCGCACGTCCGGATTGGCGGGATCGAAATTCGGGCTAATGACATTGCTCTCGTAGCTGAAGAACATCGGTATCTTCAAGCCAAGATTTGGCGGTAGCAGTTTATCTACATTGATAGTGCCAGATATGTCAAATGCGTTGGTCTCACCGCGAGCACGTTCTGCTATTTTTGATTGTACTCCTCCAAATCCAAAACCTATATGGCGGTATGAACCAGAAAGATTTCCCAGATCCGCCAATTTAGTATTCACCACTAAGTTTGCTGCAATACCTGCCGTCTGATCAAAGTCTGTCAATCGCAATTCGTTTGCCCATAAACAAATGCTCAGCGGTTTTGCATCGCCTGTGCGTGGATTGCGCACACCGATCATCATCACTTTTACCTGTGCTAAATCCGGTCTACCTAAAATTCGAAGAGAGTGTTTACCGGCTTGTCGCCCGGCCCCGAGCGGGTAAATCGTGCTGAGCGAATAATTCTCCCGATCGCGTTGTACTTTGAGTGCATACAATTCATTGAGATCTAAGTCAATTTGGTTTTGATCGGGCCACACCGTTGCCACATCTCGCACACCCGGTGGTGTAATCTTCAGCGGCAATTCGATCTCGTAATAATTCTGATCAAAGTCAGAACCGAGTCGGACAAAGGCTCTCAGTTGATTGTCTTGTGCGGTTAGCGTTTGATCATGTGCACTTAAGAATAATTTCAATCGACCGTAATTAAAAAAATCAAGGGACACATTTTTGTAGATCGCCCGTGCATCGCCATCGGCTAAATCCGTAACACACATTTGAACGGATTGCTCATTGAGTCTTCGTTGTTGCACAGACGTGATATCTCGATCGCGGTTGAGCGGCTCCACATACCCAGGCTTTTTAGAATCGGGTTGGGCGTTATCCTCAATGTTAACTGCCGATACAATAAAGTTATCAAGATTCGGATCGTTGGCTGTGGATAATCCTGCTTCAGCCAATGTTTCTGTATAGCGTCTCCAGCGATTGCCAATCATTCGGAAGTTGGCCATGCGTAATACCACCGGGTCTTGAAATTCTGTCAGAATTAAGCGTGCATATCGGATTGATTTGAATCCATTGATCTCGCCCGTCTTGCTGTCAAAATTTCGAACCGGCACTCGAAATAAATACCACGTCACCTCACCGTTTGCGAATCCCTCTACCGAAGGAGTAATTTTGTCGACAATAAATTTCTTTCCAACCTCCAATTGACCGGGTTGTAATTCAATATTGTACGAATAATACTCTTCGTCTTTTTCTGACAGCGTATTATCCTGATTTAAATCTTCGTTATCCGGCAGTGGGCTACCCGATTGCGCAAATGACTGCGAGCCGGTAACGATGGGCGAATTGCCATCCTGACCGTTGATGTTTTTATAACGCTCCAATATTTTGGCGTCCTTGTCATCGAATTCTTGCCCAAGAAAATATTTGAAATTATCGGCTGATGGGTCATCGCCAGTGACTAACGAACCAAACTTGGTTATCTCTTCAGCATCGTTTAATCCATCCATACCTACATCCTGATTAGCTCGAGAGGTAGGACTGCTATCAAATGCATTATTGAGATACTGTAAGGTTGTGACTTTACCCCAAGATGTCGTAGTTATTCCCGTTGAGCTTCCATCGCGCGGCAATCCATTTTCAAAGCCATGTTTACCATCGCGGGTAACATCTTCTGAAATAGTACCCAAGTGTAAAATCATTTTACCACCGGTAACATTGGGTTTATTTTTATCTCCGTCTAAAACAACTCCGTTTGCATTATTGATGAACGGATCCATCATCCAAAACTCCACGTACTCTATGTTCGCTTTATCAAAGTCAACTTCATTTCGCACAGCTGTGGTGATACCTCCCCATTTCCTTCTGAAGTCCAAACCTGCAAAACCAGGGTTATAGTTGTAAGGTCCCCGTTCGTTGGGAAAGTAAGCAATGTCAAAAATGGGTTCGTAAAAATTTCCTACAAAGGCATCACGACCTGGAAAAATTTCCTGTGGCAACACTGGACGCGTATAGTGATTCTTCAAATCCTGCTGTGTGATATTACCTGGCTTAAAGCTACCCCCTTCGCGATAAAACAAATTATCCACTTGGTACCAAGCGAGTTTGGCACGATTATGCCCCGCAGCGATATTATCTGTCTGCCCAAGAGCTTCATCAAATTTCACATCATTCGTTGGAACAGCCGCCAGCTTCCATCCCTGTGGAGCCATCAGGCTGTAAGGTGTAATGGTATTTTCAAAATCATCAATGAACGAAGTGCCCTCACCATCTATCACATTTGAAGTGCCTGGCAAAAGTTGCGCGAACTCTGCGTTGAGGGTAACAGAAGAGGTTTCCTTGGTTTGCAAGAATGGAAGCGCATCTACCATCTTTGTTAAGATGCGTGAATCTTTCTTCATGTTGAAATCTAAACCATACTGAATATTTTGAGCCGGTTCACTTCCGATCAGGTTTCTGGAAATCAAAGGACGCTCGTTGTAATACAAAAACGTAGCTCCTAAATTGATGTCGTCATTCAATTTGTAGTCGAAACGCGTACCCAATAGTGAGCGAGTTTGAAACGCAAATGGATCTTGTTGTTCATATTGTATATCGATGTCTTTACCGGAACTTAGTATACCATCATTCAAAATCGTTACTTTTCCAAACGTGTAGTCAACTGAATAATCTACTCCTTCACGCAAGGGTGTACCACCCGCATACACTTTTACCGAGCCTTGTGAAATATTAAATCCTTGTATGACAATTTCTTTACCGGCTCCCGCTCGGAACGACCCCACAATCCAAAATTTATTTTTAGTAGCCACCAATTCAGCCTCAGCCTTCGTGGTATGATACAACGTATCATAGAGGTACTTATCGCGCAGCGAAATTTCTACCGCAAGGTTATTTTCTGATTTGAATAAATTCCGAAGTGGTTTATTTAGCGGCTCAAGAAATGGAAAGATGATCAAGCCCGTACTGGTATTGACAGTAATCCCCTCCACAAAGTCAAAGTTTCCATCGGGCTGAGGGTCGTTGTACGGATTCAATCGATCCAAACCAAAAACCTGAATCAATTGTCGAGTGCGCGAAACGGTTCCGTCTTGCAATTGCGGATTGTCGATACCGGTTCGGTCATCGCGGTAGATCATTCGAAGTTGAAAGCCATCGCGCGTAAGCGAAGAAACATTGAGGCTATAAATGTTCTTCATCATCAAATCCCAAGTAGGTATGATTTGTTTGTTATTATCTTTTACGGATACTTTTCGTGGTCGCAAAAGTTTTAGCAAAACCACCTCTTTTGGATCTTTGCTGGAGTAGTCTTCGGTCAGTTCGCCCACTTTATAAACCTGACCATTGTAGGTATATTCAAATGCCACGGCAAGGGCTTCATCATTTTGCAGTTTGCGTTGTAATGTGATATAACCCAATTGGCTGTTGAAAGAAAACTCTGTCGCAGCTAATTTTCGCGCACTCGTAATTTTTTCGAAATCGGTGCCGTTCGCAAGTCCTTGCGCCACCAACTGATCATTGATATTATCGGAATTTGGTTTAGTAGGAATCAACGAAAAAAGATTATTGGCTCCATTATGTGTCGGCACGTTCGTACCTATTGGGGATAGTAAATTCTTTCTGTAGATGCGATCGCTTTCACCCATATCCATAAAGCCTACTACATCGCGGTTGGTTTGCGTGTCGTTGGATCGGTTGATGGAGTACACTTCGATGCGAGTAATATTGATACCCGTGAAAACTTGCGGCAGACTACTTAGCCAGCTTTCATAATTATCTCGAAAGAAGTGACCTAAGGAAAAGTGACGGTTCTCATCATAATTCGAGCCCACAATCTCAAAAGGTCGGCCTTGCGATGTGCCGTTGGAATTGCCCGCAACACGCACAGAAGATTGCTTGCCACGTTGCGTAGTGGCAACAGCCGTAACAAAGAGTTTACCAAACTGCAACTGCGCTTTGATACCAAACAAATTTTGGGATCCTTGAATTAAACTGTTGTTGAGAGGCAAGCCCACATTACCTATTTCCAGTTTCTTCAACAAGTCTTCTTTGAAGCCGGTGTATTCCACCTTCATGTTGTTTTGAAAATCGAAGGAGTTGTTGTTATCAAAGTTAGTAGTTACCTTTAGCTTCTCTCCTACCTTACCGGTTACATTCAAACTGATTTGCTGATCGAACTCAAATGCACCATTGCTTTGCTGGCGAATGGGAATGGAAGGATTATTGATGGTTTGAAAAGACGCGCCTAAATCGAGGATCACATTTCCGCGAGGCACCAACTCTACATAGCTTCCACCAAAAATACGATCGAGAATAGGACTCACATACAGCTTGGGTAATAGGTTTCGTCCGCTCACCGCACTTACACCATCCAGCGCCTGACTTTTAGTTTGCCAATATTGTTTGCGAAAGAGTTGATCTTGCTGCGAGCTGAAATCGCGAAACGACATGGACGAATTGGGGCGAAAGTTTACTTTACCAATGCGCTCCCGAATGTTGTAGTTCATGCCTGAGTCAAACTGAACATCGAGGTTGAAGCTTTTTGGGTTTTTTAAGAAAAGCGGGGAATAGCTGGAATAATTTGAGAACGGATCTCCATAGCGGTCGGTAGGCCGATAGCTGGGGCGGTAAGGATTGATGATTTTTACCTTAGTAGTGTCCGATTTTGACTTCGTGGTGTCGCTTTGTGCATTTACTTCGGGCAAAATTGTCAGTGCGAAAAGGCAAAATGCCAGTCCGAAACTGAAGTTCATCTTCCGAGTAATTACTATCAATCGTATTTAGGCGTTTTTTAATGCTTGTTTGACAAGCTCTTCTAAACTAATGGTATTTCCAGACTTTTTCAGCACGGCATCCACACTCTTCTCCGCAGCAGGTTTAGCAATACCCAAAGTTACCAAGGCACTTAACGCCTCGTGGCGAACAGTATTGCGCACCAAACCCGTATTTCCTGGCATTTCTTCGAGGCTATCTTTCTTTAGTTTATCCTTCAATTCCAGGATTAATCGTTGAGCGGTTTTTCCGCCAATTCCTTTCACGGCTTGAAGGGCCGGGGCATCTTCGCGAATGATCGCGGCTTTCAATTCTTCGGGTGGTAAAAATGACAATACCACCAGTGCCGTGGTAGGACCAACTCCATTGACGGAGATCAAATACTGAAACATTTGCTTCTCTGCTTCAGTAGCAAACCCAAATAAAATCTGGGCATCCTCGCGCACATGGAAGTAGGTCGATAATCGAATGTCTTCCTTGTCTTTTATTTCAGCAAATGTATTGAGTGAAATATTGACCTGATACCCCACCCCGTTCACCTCGATAATCGCATGCGATGGGTCCTTGTAAACCAGTTTTCCTTTTAAGTAGGCTATCATTTAATTCGTTAATGTGTTGATTCGATTATTCGTTAATTATCGAATTACCGAATCAACGAATTAAGTTAATCAATAAAATTAAAGGTGTTCATTCTTTTCATGCAACTGTGCATCCACCACCGCAATAGCGGCCATATTGACAATATCGCGAATAGAACTACCTAATTGCAATACGTGCACCGGCTTCTTCATACCCAGTAAAATAGGGCCGATAGCTTCTGCGCCTCCAATTTCCATCAACAATTTGTAAGCAATATTTCCGGATGCAAGGTTGGGGAAGATGAGTGTGTTCGCCCCATCCTTGGCCAGCGCACTGAACGGATAATTTTCGCGTTGTAGTTCAGTATCAAAAGCTACGTTGGCCTGAATATCGCCATCCAAAATCAGTTCTGGATATTTTGCCTTGGCCAATTTCACAGCCTCTTGCACCTTCTCGGGTATCTCGCCTTTGCTTGAACCGAAGTTGGAATAAGATAGTACAGCTACGCGTGGCTCAATGTCAAAGAATTTCACACCTCGTGCCGCCAATCCGATAATGCCGACTAACTCATCGGCTGTTGGGTTTACATTTACTGTACAATCAGCAAAAAAGAATGTTCCCTTCTTATTCATGATGATGTACATGCCTGCAACACGCTTCACACCCTTACTCATTCCAATGATTTGCAGTGATGGCAAAATTGTTTTTGAGTAATCTTTCGTGAGACCTGACACGAGCGCGTCTGCTTTGCCAAATTCCACCATCATTGCACCAAATGCATTACGATCGCGCATTTGTCGCTCGGCTTCCTTCACTGTCACTCCTTTGCGGGAACGCTTTTCAAAATAAGCTTTGGCATAGGTGGCTGTCAATTCTTTTTCTTCGCGCGGGTCAACAATCTCACAGCCACTCAAATCCAGATTATGTTCTTTGATCAATCGCTCAATATCTGCGCGACTTCCAAGCAGAACGGGGATGGCTATTTCTTCATCTTGTAAAATTTGTGCAGCCTTTAAAATTTTGATGTGATCTGCTTCGGCAAATAAAATTCGTTTCGGCTTTTTCTTCGCCAAATCAATCACACGCGAAGTAAGCTTCTGGTCGATGCCGATTCTCTTCAATAAGTCCGTGTGGTATTTTTGCCAATCCGAAATTGGATTTTTAGCTATCCCCGATTCCATGGCAGCTTTGGCAACAGCCGGAGAAACGGTGGTAATTAATCTGGGATCAAGAGGTTTAGGAATCAGGTACTCACGGCCAAATTGAATCTTATCAATACCATACGCCTGAAAAACAATATCGGGCACGGGCTCACGAGCTAAGTCAGCTAATGCGTGCACGGCTGCGAGCTTCATAGCTTCGTTAATTTCTGTCGCGCGCACATCCAACGCACCGCGGAAAATGTAAGGAAACCCGAGTACGTTATTTACCTGATTAGGATGATCGGATCGTCCCGTACCCATGATTAAATCAGGCCTTGTTTTTTTGGCAAGATCGTAGGCAATTTCCGGATTAGGGTTGGCTAATGCGAACACAATCGGGTCTTTAGCCATCGATAAAATATCTTGTGGGGTAAGGATATCTGCCACAGAAAGTCCAAGAAAAACATCGGCACCTTTGATCGCTTCTTGCAAAGAATTGACTTTACGTGTGGTGGCAAACTCTAGCTTACTGGCATCCAAGCCTGGACGATCTTTATGAATGACTCCTTTGCTGTCGCACATGATCAGGTTCTCTTTTTTCAAACCAAGTGCCAGATATAATTTCGTGCAAGACACTGCCGCTGCGCCTGCGCCATTCACCACGAGTGTTATTTCCTCAATTTTCTTTCCTACTACTAGCAGTGCGTTAATCAGTGCCGCACTGGAAATAATCGCAGTGCCGTGCTGGTCATCATGCATGATGGGAATGTTCATTTTCTCACGCAGCTCAGTTTCAATTTTGAAACATTCCGGGGCTTTAATGTCTTCCAGATTAACTGCACCAAAAGTTGGTTCGAGTGACTTTACAATCTTGATAAAAGCATCTGGGTCTTCTTCGTCAATTTCAATATCGAAGCTGTCAATGCCCGCATATTTTTTAAACAATACAGCTTTGCCCTCCATCACAGGCTTGCTAGCTTCAGGGCCTATGTTTCCGAGCCCTAATACGGCTGTGCCATTGGAAATGACGGCTACCAAGTTTCCCTTGCTGGTGTATTTGTAAACATCTTCTTTGTTAGCAGCTATTTCTTTGCACGGTTCGGCTACTCCCGGAGAATAGGCTAATGCCAGTTCAAATTGTGTACTCAGTTGTTTGGTGGGCACTACTTCAATCTTGCCCGGCTGCCCTTGGGTATGATAATCGAGGGCATCTTGTTTGCGGATTTTTATAGACATTTCTATTTCGGTAAAGATCGAAATTTACGATTTATCACCGAGACAACAAGGCTTGCTGAAATGACTTGACTAGCCGAATGGAAGGCTGCCCTTCGGGCTAGCGGAATGTAGATGTTCCAAGAATTGTATCAAACTCCAGTTTCTCTGCAATCAGTCGATCACGAGGCGCACCGGCAAAAGTTACTATACCCTTTTCAAGCAAAACCACATGGTCGCACTTTTGGGCGAGATCAGTTTGTGTGGTTGAAATCACTACAATGCGATTCTGCTTTTCGTTATTGAGCAAATTCATCACAAAAGTTTCCATTTTGCGATCAAGGCCCATAGTGGGCTCATCTAAAAGTAAGATTTGAGGTTGCTTAAAAAGTTCGCGAGCCAAAAGAATCAATTGCCGATATCCCGAAGAAAGTTGAAATCCCTTAGTACCTAAATTGGTAAGATAGCTCCGTGGAAATTCCTGAAAATATTTAGAAAACCCAGTTCGCAAACAAAAGCTGACGACTTCTTTTGAATCGTCTGGATGGTGACTAAGTGCAATGTTGTACAAAATAGTATCCTTGTAGATCTCATGGTCCCCATGAACGAAACCAACTTGCTCACGCCAGGTATTGATTTCAAAATGTGACCAATGAATACCGTCTACTAAAACAATTCCGTCTGTGGGTATATATTCTTTATTGAGCAGTTTCATCAATGTGGTTTTACCGCTGCCATTCGCCCCAATCAATCCAGTAAGTTCACCTCGTTTGAAAGTCATATTCAAATGAAGCAGCGGATGCCGTTGTCCCGTGAATGCAAATGAAACACCTGAAACGACTACAAGGTTGGTAGAGTTAAACGCATGGTAAATAGGCCAACCATTTGATAGATGAATTGCGTTTGCATTGACATCAGTTATAATTTCACTGGGCAGATTGGTTTGTTGTGTGTTCATTTGTTGAGAAGGATAAATTTGAAACAATCTGTTCATCATTTGGTCTCTCTTCATTTAAGTTATTTCATATCAATGCATTCGCTGAAAATACAAATTATCAACACGAAAAATCTTGCCGTCTTAAATACAAGGAAAACTTCGTCAATTAAACAATCATTGTCAATATACTACCCCGTAAATGGGGTATGGACTATACCCCATTCTTGGAGTATCTTGCTAAAAACTGATATGGAAAAAGTAAATGCACTCGTAGTTGATGACGCAAAACTCTTTGCTGAGTCATTTGCTCATCTTCTGACCGGGTCTTTGCATATTAAAAAAGCGTGGGAGGCCATATCGGCAGAAGAGGGTATTTCCATTATTCGCAAACATTCGATTCAAGTTGCTTTTATTGATGCCCGTATGCCCCAAACAGACGGAATACAACTTATTTTACGTTTACGCAAAGAATACCCTCGGTTGCTTTTGATTGGGATGACCGGCTACCATGAAGCTTCTACACTTGCTGATTTGAAACATGCCGGTGTGCACGGAATTCTTTTAAAGCACCATACAGGTATTCAGGAAATTAATCAGGCTATGGAAACGATATTGGCAGGAAAGTTCTACTCAAACTCTAAAGTGAACCCAACAAATGCTGATTTTCGATCCACACTTAATCTTACTCCTCGCGATTTTGATATTTTACGCTTACTATGCGAAGGACTGGCTACCAAAGAAATTGCAGCGAACCTGGGGCTACAACAATCATCTATTGAAGATCACCGGAAACGGCTTTTGCATAAAACAGGCACAAAAAACAGCACAGAGTTGATAGCGTATGTGCTTCGAAACGGCTTACTTTAATGGCCTTGGCAGGCGCAATTCCACCACCAATCCTTTGGAATTAATAACAAAATCGAGCTTTGCACCAATCCGTTTGGCTCGGCTATTCATGGTTTGCGAACCAGTATTCTTTTGTCTGCGTATAAAACTCACTCCATCGTCTTTGATCTCGATAAATAGCTCTTCACCCCAGCAAATGATAATAAAGATGTTTTTACCCATCGAATGCGTAATGGAGTTTTGAATTGCTTGCTGAGTAATTCGAAATAATTCACGTAACACCTCAGGTGCAATAGGAAACTCTCTTTCGGGGTTTTTTATTTCAATGCAAAGTTTACGCCCAATGATTCGATCCATAGAATTACATAATCGCTGAATCACTTCCGCCAACTTAAGGCGGTTAAAATCAGGTTGCAGTTCATTTGAGATGTAATAACGAATGCCACTTACTGCTAATTCCAAGGTCTGCATGGCTTTACTTATATCAGCCGACACTTCCGATCGCATGGGATATAAATTGGCGTGCTCTAATGTAAGACGAGCTGCAGCCAATTTTTGAACCAAGTCATCGTGCAATTCACGAGAAATTCGTGTACGTTCAAAATATATAATTTCATCAATGGCAAAAACGTTTTCCTCCTCGGAAAGGCGAACAAAATCTTCTGGGTTTTGGACAATAGCTCGGCTGTTATATTTTTCTTTTAACTGCTGAATCTCTTTCTCAAGTGCCTCCACATGCTGACGCCAAAAAATATATTCCGCATCAAACTGTTCATTTTTTTTGATTAAACGCACCTTCGATTCTTCCATTGCCTTCATTAAATTCGAAATGGCATCTTGCGAATCCTGCCGATAGGAATGCCAAACGATAAAAGCAAGAATTACTAGTACTATGGAAAAAATAAAAAATAACGCCATTACTTGGGTTTTAGCCGATTCGCTATTTCCCCGTAAACTTAAAAGTATTTAAGATAACATCAAGCTCTCGCATGATTTCGCGTTGTTCTTTTCCAGGGGCATAGGTAAATCCTTCAATATAATAAAGTAGACCATTCTTCTCATCAACCAGTGTATAGGATAGAAAAGGCCCTCCCATGGTAAGGTTATTCGTGCGCCATAATCCACGCATCTCCACCGCATATTTACCATGGAAGTTCACTTCGCGCGTTATTACCGGTTTATATGAAATTTTAGTTTCCGTTACCAAGTACGACTGGAGCCGTTCCGGATCACCAAATAAGTGTTTCTTACAAACTTGGTCACGAAAAGCAATCAGGCTGTCCTTTCGAAATTGCTCAATCGATCGGTAAGGCTTTCGGGCAATGAAAATGTCTTTGTCATCTTTAGGATTTATTTGTCTTGCCCAGATGAAATCATTTTCTGCTGTTACTAAATCAAAACCAAAAGGAATTCGAATTTCTGCCTGCATATTTTTCTGCATTAAATCTGTCACACCTTTCAGTTGACCAGACTTAAACAGCGTAGAGGTGAGTCGGTTTACCTCTGCACGATCAAAATGAGCAGTGATTTTATCTTGGTTATTTTTTATTTTCTTGATCAACTTCTCCTCACTTGATCCTACCAAAAACATTACTTCTTGTCCTTTGGCAAACAAATTACTGGAGGTTGTCATGAAAAAGGAAGTATCGGATTTTATCCGATCGATAGATTGTTTTGTAAACATGCCACGAACTCGCTTCGCACCTGCCGAATTCTGATCTAGGGTAACGGCAAAAATTAAATTCCTTCTCTGTTTTAATACAAAGTTTAATTTGCGAGGATCAATCCAGCGCATTCTGAAGATAGGCTCAGTTCGATTGAGCACCTGCATATTGCGTGTAAACGTTGAATCAATCAATTGGCCGAGCGGCCCTTTCCATTGGGCGGAATCCATGATTAAGTACATATCTCCAGGCAAGCCCGATGCCGGTGGGCCGGTGGTGCCACCTCCTTTTGGGTCAGAACAAGACGAGAACATGGCAACTGCCACTATCAGAATCAATAAATTTTTCATTTTCATGGAAAGTGAGAATCGAATACTAGAATCCCTAAGACATCGAAATGTCACAAGAAGAAACAGCAATGGCAAGGGGATTGTTGAGTATTTAGCCGATGACTAGCTTTTGACCTGGCTTCAGCTTATTTCCTTTTAGTTTGTTGAGGCTTTTCAACTTTTCGACCGATACCCCCTGAAGTTTTTTGGAAATTTCCCACAATGTATCACCGGGTTGAACGGTATAAGTTTTTGAATTTGCCGGAATCAGAGAATTCAACGATCTGGCCGAAGCTGAAATCCGTACCGGGTAAGTCCAAATACTCAGTCGCTGTCCGGTTCGAATCGTATTACCCGACAAGCTATTCCATTTTTTCAAATCGGCTACGCGTACGCCAAAACGCTCGGCAATCGAACCCAATACATCGCCCGACCGAACTTTATACATTTGAACTTCACGACCATAAGTACTCCCGGCCATATTTTTAGCCAAAGATTCCAATTCCTTCTTGCCAATACGAGAGGATGAATCTAAAATGAACTGGCGGTTTTGCTCCAGCGAAGACTTCGCCCACACCGGAATCTTAATCACATGATTCTTTCCATTGTCTGGCAATGCGCTACGCATGACCGAAGGATTGAGACGTTGCATATCTTCTAAACAAGTGCCTGTTAAGTTGGCAAATGTTTCGAAGTGCAAAAATTGCTTCACATGAATGGTATCGTGTGGTGGCACTTCTTCTTTAGCCAATTCAACCAAATTATGTTCTTCTGTATGATTCATCGCGTAAATGATGGCGATGAATTGTGGCACATACGATTTTGTTTCTCGCGGAAGGCGCGCATAAACTTCCCAAAAGTTTTTCTTGTATCCGCTTCTTCGAATAGCATTGCGAACGGTGCCCGGCCCTGAGTTATAAGCCGCTAATACCAAATGCCAATCATGAAACATGCCGTACAATTGTGCTAAGTAGCGGCACGCGGCATCGGTGGATTTCTCCGGATCCATGCGCTCATCAATGTACCAATCATTGCTCAGCCCCATGTAACGGCCTGTGCCTGACATAAACTGCCACAAGCCTACCGCTCTAGCGCGCGAAGTAGCTCGGGGATTAAGTCCTGACTCTATGATAGACAAGTATTTTAGCTCATCCGGCAGATTATATTCTTTAAGTTTCTTTTCGAATAGCGGAAAATATAAATCCTTTCTTCGTTGCACCATGCGGGTATACTCCCGATCGCGAATCGTAAAATAGTCAATGAAAGATTGTACTTTACTGTTGTATGTCAACTCAATAGTTTGTTGCAAACAACCCAATCGATCGGCAATTAACTGCGGTGTTGCATCTGCCGGAATGTATTCCAGATTGTTAGGCAACAACAGGGTAGCCGTAGTATCAATCGGCAGTATTAAATCACCTGCCAGCGTATCCTTCACAATAATATCTTGTGCTATGGAAGAAAATGAAATCAAAACCAGCGATACTCCGCAGAGTTGAATAGTCAATCGCCTGAATAAATTATCTTTTTCCATACCCAAATAGTCATAAAGTTTAAAAAATAGTCCGCCTCTGCCTCCTTCACGGAAAAAATCACTGTAAGTTCAGCAATATCTTTGAGAATTGAAACAGTTTTTCTTCCTCAAAGTCATCGGCCATCGCTTGGATGCCAATTGGCAAACCTTGTTGATCTTTGCCACAGGGCACCGAAATGCCCGGAATTCCGGCTACATTAGCCTGAACGGAAAATAAATCGGCCAAGTACATTTCCACCGGATTATCTGAATGCTCGCCCAATTTAAATGCTGTGGTAGGCGTAGTAGGTGTAATAATAAAATCGTAGGATTGAAAAATTTCTTTCATCCCATCACGAATCAAACGCCTCACTTTTTGTGCCTTAGAATAGTAGGCATCATAATAACTGGCACTCAATACAAATGTACCGAGCAAAATTCTGCGCTGCACTTCTTTCCCAAATCCTTCGGCCCTTGTTTTTTTATACATCGAGGCCAAATCAGTTGTATTGGGGCTGCGATAGCCAAAGCGCACTCCATCGTAGCGCGAAAGATTAGAACTCGCTTCAGCTGTGGCTAAAATGTAATAGGTGGGCAACACATATTCATTCAATGGAAAATCAATAGCATCCACTGTGTGTCCATCGCTTTTCAACAAATCTAACTTTCGTTGAATGGCTTGTTGAATCTCCGGCTGCAGTGCCGAAGAATTCATCGTGTCGCGCATGTAGGCCACTTTGAATTTTTTAGCAGGGACCGGAATAACCGAATAAGAAGGCACCGGTTGACGAGATACGGTGCTGTCAAACTCATCAGCACCGGCTATCACTTCTAACACCAATGCTACATCATCTACGCTTTTTGAAAAAATCCCAATGCAATCAAATGATGAACCGTACGCAATCAGTCCGTGGCGTGAAATGCGCGAATAAGTTGGTTTCAAACCAACAATTCCACAGAAGGCAGCTGGTTGGCGCACAGAGCCTCCGGTATCAGATCCTAGTGAAACGTGGCATAAATCGGCCATCACCGCTACTGCCGAACCACCGGACGAACCTCCTGGCACGCGGGAAGGGTCAATTTCGTTGAGAACAGGGCCAAATGCAGAGTTTTCGTTGGAAGAGCCCATTGCAAATTCATCGCAATTTTGCCGACCGATGATGATGGCATCGGCATCTAAAAGGCGTTGAACGGCTGTGCCATTAAACTGAGAGATAAAGCCATCTAAAATGCGGCTGCTGCCTTGCAAAGGATGATCTTTGTAGCAAAGCACATCCTTGAGGCCAACCACCAGGCCAGCCAGTTTACCAGCGGTTCCGTTTTTTATTTTGAGATCAATGGCTTCTGCACGCACCAAAGCTTCTTCATGATAGACACTTAGAAATGCGTTGAGGTGTTTTTTCTTGTCGATGTTGGTCAAAAAATAAGTGACCAACTCCCGACAAGAAGTGATTCCATGTTGAAGATCGTGCTGGACTTGCGCGAAATTCGAGTAAGGCTTCAATGCTTATTCCTGATCAATCTTAGGCACTTCCTTGCCTGCATCGTTCACCTCTTTCTTCACGTCCTTCACGGCATCTTTAAACTCACGAATGCCTTTGCCTAATCCTTTGGCAAACTCAGGTATTTTTTTTGCACCGAAGAAAATCAACACAAACAAGCCGATTACTACCCACTCGCCCATGCCCGGCATTCCAATCAAAAATAGTGTGCTCATAAAATTAAATTAAGATTGTAAAGATAGAATTAATTGTTTGAACCAAAAAAGCTGGTTTTTATGGGCGGCAAGGCAGTCTTTTCTTCAATCGGGCAGGATTTCCCGCCACTCGGGGTTTCGCATGGCCAAAAAATGATCGTTGGCCGTATGATATTCCAGTTTATCGTAGAAAAGCGGAATTACATCCATACCATCGGTGGTTAAAAGTCCCCATTTTCCGGCCTGACTTACCAACAAAAAGCCGCTTTTCACTTCTGCCAAGTGATCAAAACGAGCTTCAATTAAAATAAGACCCGTGGCGGAAGCCAGGCCAAACAATCCCTTGATTTTAAACAAAAACTTCCCGTCCGGCAGGCGCTGAATCGACTCATATTTTACATCGAGCACCGGCTTGCCACTCGCGTTGATTACACCGGTCTTGCCATTGCGCTTCACAATCGAAAAGCCGTTGTAAAAGGGAGTAACTGCTTCATAATTGGGCTGAATAATCAGTTGATCTTGCTTGTTGAGAAAACCCCACTTGCCAATCAATTTAACCGGTGCCAAACCTTCTCTAAAGTCGGCCACGCTATCATAGCGGTTGGCTATCACCAAGCTGCCACGCGCGTCCACAAATCCAAATTTGTCGTCTCTGCGAATACCCAATAAACCTTCGCTTAGTTGAAACTCTTTGGTGGACGGAGTTGCGAACGCTTCCGCGGAAGCGAAAGACATCGGCTCATAGCGCATGCCATTGTAATCGAATTTGTTTTGTCTGCCATCCGGAAGAATTTCCACCCAATGTGTTGGCTCGAACTTTACACGGTAGGGTGTAAATGAAATTACTTTTCCATCAAAGCTTTTGAGAAATGAATTTTCTTTTTCTCGAACAAGGTAGCACGCATCATTGGCGAGTTGAATGGGAAACGCCTGAGGCGCCAGCTTCCAGTTTTCGCGGTGGTCGATGATGCCATATTGATTTTTGAATTTTACTGCCACGTAATTGGAAGTGCGGTCGCCAATTGAATCGAAGACACAATGAATAAACTCCTCGCCTTTGGTGTTCACCACGCCATAAAATCCGCGACTGCGTACGACCCAACTAGAGCCATTGAAGCGATTTAGAGCCTCATATTTTTTTTGTGTGATGATTTCTACGGACTGGTTCGCCAATTGCCAGCCTTCGTTCTTTTCAAACAGCCGATAGCCGATAGGCGTGAGTTGAATAGAATCATACATCACGGATAGAATGCTTTTCCCATCTGCATCAATAACTCCTAGTTTGTTTTTGTTACCTACTAAAAAAACAGATGGCTTCACTTCTTGCATGCTGCTCCATTGCAGCGGCAAAATGATTCGGTTGCGTTCGTCCAGCAAACCATATTTACCTCCGAGAAAAATAATACTGCGATGCTGTGAAACGGAAACT
>DGYK01000060.1:224875-237791 GCA_002398365.1 Flammeovirgaceae bacterium UBA5008 | reverse complement strand
CGATGCTGTGAAACGGAAACTAAATCATCGGCAATGATTTTGGATAGTTCTTCATTCTTGTGATTGAGGTATTTCCACTCTCCGGGTAATTGAACTTGTATGGCACCTGACTCGGTAATTTTTATTCGACTGTAATGGATTGGAACTTTGATTTCACCTTCGCGATTGATCAGTCCCTGCAATCCTTTTTGATAAATGATCGAGTAGCCTTTATAAAATTGCGAAAGACTGTCGATACTAAAATCGGTAATAGATTTTCCGTCTTCGCTGAACAAAGCAATTTTGTTGTCACGGTTTTGAACTGCATAGCGCATGGTTCCCAGCGATGCAATGTTTTTGTATTGCAGCGGAATGATCACCTGATTTTGTAGATTGACTAACCCAAATTCGAAGTGCGCACCTTTCAAATTAAAAACGATGGCGCGCAACCCATTGATTTCAATACCATCATAAACAAATGGAATACGCATCTCTCCCTGTAAGGAAATGCAACCTACTTTATCAGCAATCGGGTTTATTTTTTTTCGGGCGATGATGTACTCGCCACTTTTGTAGATGAGTTGTGTGTAGAGTGGTTGTGTGATAAAT
This sequence comes from Flammeovirgaceae bacterium UBA5008, assembly GCA_002398365.1. Classification (GTDB taxonomy): domain Bacteria; phylum Bacteroidota; class Bacteroidia; order Cytophagales; family Cyclobacteriaceae; genus ELB16-189. The sequence goes on along the minus strand of DGYK01000060.1, from coordinate 237,203 downwards.
TCTTTGTTGAGATTGATCAACCCCCATTGTTCTTTGAGACGGTAGCCGGTGGTTTGACCGATCACCGAAAAACTTCCATCCGACCAGCCCAACGCATCGAATGATGCGGGTATAACCACTTGACCTTGTTCGTTCTTAATGCCTTTCTTTCCATTTTCCTCAAATAGCAAGTAGCCTTCTGCATGCAAAGACGCAGATAAGAGCCAAGCCAGAAAAAATGGAATTAACTTCATTGGATAACAATTCTGATAATCTAAGGATTTACCACAAATTTTAAGTACAAATGTAGGCACTAACAAGATATTAGGGAATTTTTTGGAGATTTGTACCGTTAAGTCAAAACCCCACCAAAGGGTAACGAAAAAATACAGCGAACTATGTACATCGAACAGCTCTATACAAATTGTTTGGCCGAGGCCGCCTATTACATCGAATCAGAAGGTGAGGCCGCGATTATTGACCCCATTCGCGAAACAGAACCCTATACCGAACTGGCTAACCGCAGAAATGCCAAAATCAAATATATTTTTGAAACTCACTTCCATGCCGATTTTGTTTCCGGCCATATCGATTTATCGAAAAAAGTAAACGCACCGATTGTGTATGGCCCGATGGCCAAAACGAACTACGACATCATTAGCGCGAAAGATGGCCAAGAGTTTAAATTGGGCAAACTCACCTTCAAAGTTTTGCACACGCCCGGACACACACCGGAATCGTCATGTTATTTGTTATTGGATGAAAATAAAAAAGAGCACGCAATTTTTACAGGAGACACCTTATTTGTGGGCGATGTAGGAAGACCTGACTTGCTGGATGGCGTGATGTCGCGCGAAGAATTAGCGAGCATGCTGTATGATTCACTCAATCAAAAAATCAAAACCTTGCCGGATGCAGTGATCGTATATCCGGCACATGGTCCCGGTTCTGCTTGCGGAAAAAACATTGGCAAGGAAACATTCTCCACCATTGGCGAACAAAAGAAATTTAATTATGCACTGAAAGATCAAACGCGCGATCAATTTATCGAGCAAGTAACAGATGGCATACCACCGCCACCCAGTTATTTCTTTGAAGATGCACGTATCAATAAAGAAGGATATAACTCCATAGACAATGTGATTCAGGCAAATAACCGACCACTCTCACTGGCTGAATTCAAAACCGAGCTGAAAAACGGAGCTTTGATTTTGGATACCCGCAAAGCTGAAGCATTTGAAAAAGGATTTATTCCTACCTCCGTCAACATCGGATTGAATGGTCAATATGCTGTTTGGGTCGGCACCTTGATTAATATCAACACACCACTAGTATTGATAGCCGATGTCGGCACCGAAACAGAAGCAGTTCTTCGTTTGGCTCGCATCGGTTACGAAAATGTCATCGGCTATTTGCAAGGAGGAATTAGCACCTGGGATGGCAAATTGGATACCGTTCGTTCCATCACAGCCGAAGAAATGAAAAAAGAAATGCAGCACACACATGTGCTCGATGTGCGAAAGCATGGCGAATGGAATGTAAGTCATCTGCGTGAAGCTACTTTTTTACCACTGGCTAATTTTCCGGATAATTTATCTGCTCTCGATAAGGAAACACCTTACATCGTTCATTGTGGTGGTGGTTATCGCTCAATGACCGCGATTTCAATCATGAAAAATGAAGGCTTTACCAACCTGACTAACGTGTATGGCGGGTTTGGCGCGATGGTGCAAGCGGGATTGGAAGTAGTGACGGAAGAAGTTGCTGTTTAGTCTGTAAGAAATTTAGTTACATCATCTTCTGTATCGATGTCAACAGCCCCTAACGGAAATGGCACAGTGACAACTCGTGATTTATTTTTAGAGATCAAGCTTCGTGCGCCCTGGTCATCGGGCAATTGCAAAATCTGATCAAACCATTCGCGGCCGAAAAGCGCGGGCACCCCTGCCCCATCGGCATACGCAGAAGCTACGATTGATGCTTCAACCTCTTGAAATTGATTTTTTAAATTGAGCAAGTGTGTAGGATGAATGTGCGGCTGATCGCAAACCAAAATGAGTACACTCTCAACATCGGGAATTGTTTGCAAAACATATTTTAGAGCATACTTCAAGGAATGCCCTATACCTTTATTCCAATCTTCGTTTACAGTAATTCTTATTGGTAAATCGTTGATCTCATTTTGATGCGCCTGAGCATTGGCACCTAGTACTATGAAAACGGGTAATTTAGTTTCTAATGCAGCGAGAGCCGTTCGTTTGAGTAAACTCACACCCTGATAGGTGAGCAGTTGTTTGCTTCTGCCTAAGCGTGATGAAGAGCCTGCCGCTAATATGATGATAGCCGATGACATTATTCAATCATCGACTTTGCGGCTAAGAAATCTTTCTCACCAATGGTATTGTTTTCGGTGTAGTCGGTGTCGACTGTTATTTTCCAAGTGCCATTGATCTTTTTGAGTACCACATGGAAGCGTCCGAAATAAATTTGTTGCTTTCCATCCGGTGCCGTGACCACCGTTTTATAAATACCTACTTCAATGGCGTTGTCTCCTTTGGCGATGCGCTCCGTAAAGCGAAGCTCGAGTGAACGTTTCAAATTGTTTTTTAATTCGTAGGCATCTCCTTCCGATTGGTTTTTTAAATATTCCTCATATCCCCAGATCGTTTTGGCTTCGCGCGGGGAGCGAACAACATCTTTTGAATGCAAAGCCAAAAACGCAACCGCATTGTGATCGCTAAAATGCTGTATAAATGGTTTCCAAACTTGTGAATTGATTTCGGCTTGAGTTGACTGAGCGTGCAACGCTACAGAATAATTCAATAAAAGAAGTACGATAAGAGTGCGCATGGAAGAAGGGGTATTAGATTTAAATTAACTTAACGATATCCCAATTGAAATGGTTGGATAAAGTCATTTACCTTCAATGGGCTATCGTTCGAATGATCAGCATATTCAGCCCAAAACACAACGTCTCTGGCATCACTGATTGCAGCACTCATATAAAATTTAAGTTTTTCGACATCACCATTTGCCAAGAACAAAATACATCGTATTACACGATCTATTGAAATGTAATCCGTTTTGCCTATGAGTGGATTAAGAAGGTCAATAATTTTTGCCGAATTCTCTTCGAAATCCAAATTAATCCTTTCAAGAATATCAGGAGTTTCGATTTTCATTACACATATTGGCTACTCATATACCAACTCACTTGCTTTAAAAATCGCTTTCCATTTATCAACAAAATGGTGTGAGAGTGATTTCTCCTTGATCGTGACCATGTTGACGTATAATGACGACTTACCTTGAATGACATAATACAATCGCGACTCAGGGGTATTGTGATGATGAAATCGATGTGATTCAATTTTAAATACGATCCAATGATGCTCTCCTGCTTCATTCAGTTCTATTTCAGTAACAGTGGACTTCGGTGCGTTTAACTTCACTTGCTCATACATGGCCATCATGATATTCTCCATGGGAACATTTTGAGCACCCGTAATGGTAATCATGGTTCCAAGGATGGTCCAATGTTCGTGCGATTCACTCCCGGGTATCAACTCCAGCACATGCATGGCTTTATCTTCCTGATCAAAGCCCACTTTCCATTTATGATCATCGGGCCAAACAGTTTTCAGCTTCTCCTTCTTTTCTTGTGCACTACCGGTCTGCATGAAAAGAAATATCCCTAGAAAAACAAGAATCATTCGTTTCATTGCCTTAATGATTTTGCACTCCCACTAAATCATTTTTTTCATCTGGCAGACGCACATAGCTTTTCGTTTTTCGCTTCTCCATTTCGGACAGCTGTTGCGCACCAAACTTGGTTGTGTCTCCATTAAACACAACTCTCCATATCTTACCTTTCTTTGACTCTGAAATATAAAGTGATCCATCGGGGCCTTCGGCTAGTCCCATTGGTCGGTAATGAGCATCGCTCATATTTACAATCGTCTCCACGCCTGCAAAACCGTCAGCAAACACTTCCCAGTTTTCTGTTGCTACTCCATTTTCAAAAGGAACAAAGGCAACAATGTATCCAGCTTGCGGGTAAGGACCCCGATTAGTGGAACCATGAAACGCCACGAAAGCGCCATTGCGGTAACGAGCAGGAAATTGCTTGCCTTTATAAAACAACAAATCGTTGGGTGCCCAATGTGCCGGAAAGCCCATCATTGGTAATGCAAAGCGTGCATCTTCTTTTATGCCATCCCCTCCATATTCGGGAGCTAGCATTCTTTTCTTTTTAAACGGATCGTAATAGGTGTAGGGCCATCCATAGTTATCACCCGCTTTTACTTTCATGAATTCCTCCGAAGGTAAAACAGCATTTTGCCATTGGCTATACTGGTTGGGTGCATGTCCATGCAAATAGTCACGGCCGTGTTGCACGGCATACAAACTATTATGTTCATCATTCCACGAAAGTGCTACTACACTTCTCAAGCCGGTTGCATATAATTTTCCATCAGCCTGATACTGGCCAGGTTTGTTTTCATCAAAGCGCCAAATACCGGCCTGATCTACTAATTGTTGACAAGGCATTTGCCCTTTGATGCCAGCTGTTGAGCCGCGAGAATAAGCTTCCAATGCTTCTGGTGTCCAGTCTTCGCATACATTTGTTGGCGCGCTGAAAGTAACATACATGCCTCCCCGATTATCAAATGCTAATGACTTTGCATTGTGCCATTGTATCGGGTGAAGATCGATAACCATTATTTCAGGTTTACCAGATGGAATAAGTTCTGGTTGAGTAAGTTTCTGGCGATACACCACCAGTTCTGAGCTAAAGTAGAGATACCCATTGTGGACGCGCATTTCCGTAGCAAAACTTCCATCATTTGCATAATCTCCAAAGCGCTGAATGATATCTGCCTTTCCATCCTGATCGGTATCCCTCAAGGCCACATTGCCCCGATCGCCTTCAATAATTTTGAGTTTTACATAAATATCTCCATTGTCGTTGACTGCCAAGTGACGGGTAGGGCCAACACTATCTGCAACCACCAATGCTCCAAAGCCTTCCGGCAAAAACAAACCCCCATTGTCCGCATCGGGTTTGGGTGTTTTCATTGCCTCTTGTTGATTGCACGCAATTAACGTAAGCACAAGAAACAACAGAAAATAGATTGAACGCATAGGTGCTTGGTTCTGGTCTCTGCAAATATCTTTTATTTTTTAGAATGTACGCGAAGCAGTGTTACTTTCTGAAAGAATAATGGCCGATTATTTTGAACTCAAACAAGATATCTTCTTCCACTTGTCCATGTCCAATGTTATGGATGATCAAATTTCGCCTTCCATCTTTTGATTTGTTCTTCGATACAATTCCGATGTGTGTGATCGCTCCTCCCAAATTCCAACACACGATGTCACCAGGTAGGTAGTCTTTGGGTTCTGTACTTATTTTCTGGGTAGTTCCGAAGCGTGAAAAAAAAGTCATCAGGTTGGGCACTCTGCGATGGTCTATATTTTTGTCCGGTTGCTTGAGTCCCCACTTTGTTGGGTACTTTGAAAAATTGGCTTTCATGTCTTCATGTACTTCCTTTTGCAGGTCGATTCCTACTTTTCGATAGGCACGAATAACCACATCGGTGCAAACCCCTTTATCTGCGGGCACATCTCCACCCGGATAACTTATGGCAAAATAGGTGGCGTCATATTCGACTTTTTGATGTGTTAGTGAAAACGCAGCCTCAGCTAGTTTGTCTGTGAATTCGTTTTGTGCAAACAAATCTGTAGCCAGACAGCCAACCTAGAGAATAAATAAAATTTAAAATTTCTTCTGCATCTTATCGCTGATGGATTGGGCCAGGCAATTGCTTTAAAAATCCAGCAGGGCGTTTTGCGAAAACACTTTGTATTTCTGCAATGATGGAAACAGCAATTTCATCGGCAGCTTCTGCTCCAATATCCAATCCAATGGGTGAATGGATACGGGTCAATTGTTCCTCAGTTAATTCCAATCCGCCTTTTCGAAACTCTTCACGCATTTTATCAAAACGCTTGCGCGGACCTAAAATACCAATATAAGGTGCCGGTGAATGAATTACTTTCTTCAGCACATCGCGATCATACTCATAGTTGTGCGACATGAGTACACAGGCTGTATAATTGGTGATCTGAAAATCCCGATCGATAAAATCGCGTTGGCATAGGGATAACTTATCGACTCCCGGAAAAAAGATGGGTGCTATGTGTGCTACACATTCATCAGTTACTTGCACTTCCCAGCCCAATGTTTTGGCCAACTGACTTACAGGACGCGCGTCAAAGCCTCCTCCAAAAATTAAGACTGAAACTGAAGGCTGAATCCATTCCAAAAAAACTTCCACTTCACCTGAGTGAATTTCTATTTTTTGAGCGAATGATTTTTTGAGTTCAAAAACCTCATTCAGCTGAAGACGTAATTGTTCCTTTAGATTTAAATCAGAAATGGTGGATTGAATGATATCGGATAGATCGCACCACATTTTCTCACCCACACCTCTTTCTCCACGGAAAATAGTAGCCATAGCTACCGGCTCATTGCGCTGAATGATGGGTTCAAAAAATTGTATTGGCAGATAATTCTCTGAAAAAGGTTCGATCAACACATCAATCACACCATTACATCCTAAGCTGATTCCTAAATTCTGATTGCTTTCTTCGCGCGTGTCATAGGTGACAGTCATGGGTTGCTTGTTCGACATCACCATTCGTGCCTTGCGCAACGCATCGCCTTCCAAGCAGCCTCCGCTGATGGAACCTACCCATTTTCCATCATCGGTAATGAGCATGCGTGCTCCGGGACTTCGGTAGGATGAGCCACTTACTTTCACAACCGTGGCTAAAGCCGCTTGCCTATTTGAATCTATTTTTTTGTATTCTGTTACAATGGCTTTTAAATCCTTCATCTATTTAAAATTCCTTTTCGCACTTCTCCAGTGTCTAATTCGCAAATCATGATCTGTACACAAATCAAAGCCGCTATTTATTTTTTTACTTCTTCTTCTTCATTGTGGGCAAAGTAATCTACATGAAATAAATGCCCTTCATATTTCTTAAAGTAGAGGATATTACCCAATTCGGTGTTTTCGTAATGGCTGGAATGACAGTGTACCTTGAGTGTATCTCCTTTATCCGTTTTTACAATCGCAATCCATTGCTCTTCTTGTGCTGTTGTGATGGTGTAGTTACCCCTGCGATTACCCCCATAGGGTCCGCCAGAGTAAGTATGGGCCGGCACAAATACCTTTTCAATAATTACTCCTGTTAAATGTTCAGGTTTGGAAAAAAACAAGTCATATAAAAAAAGCCCAGCACCCACTACTAATATAAATGCAATTGTACCGCCAATCCATGAACTTAGGCTTGATTTCTCTTCTTTCATAAAATTCGATTTTACCCAAAACTAAAGTTAGCAAAAAAAGAAAGCGGATGATGCTAATTCTTTTTTGAGGGATTAACATAAAACGTACTTTTACGGTCAAACCTATGAACAAACCATTTACCATCGGAATTACGGGTGGAAGCGGCTCTGGAAAAACCTACTTTCTTCAGGGGCTATCCGATCTTTTTAAACCCGAAGAAATCTGTTTGATTTCGCAAGACAATTATTATAAGCCTCGTGAACAACAGCCTATCGATGAAAATGGAGTTAAAAATTTTGACTTACCCATTTCCATTGACCGCGATGCGTTTTTAAGCGATCTCATCAAGCTAAAAGCTGGTCAAAGCGTCTTTAAAAAGGAATACACTTTTAACAATCCGGCTGCCGAGCCATCATTACTGGAATTTAAAAGTGCTCCTATTATTATAGTAGAAGGTTTATTTGTTCAATTTTTTGAAGAGATCGCCAAAGAAATTGATCTGAAAATATTTATCGAAGCCAAAGATCATGTGAAGCTGGGACGCAGAATTCGGAGAGATCAGGTGGAGCGCGGCTATGACTTAGACGATGTGCTCTATCGCTACCAATTCCATGTCATGCCCATTTACGAAAGTCAAATTGAGCCACTGAAACATTACTCTGACCTTGTGATTCCCAACAATAGTAATTTTAAAAAGGCGTTGGAGGTGTTGGCCAGCTTTCTAAAATCAAAAATAGAAGTTGCAAATTAGCCTTTAATGGCTAGTTTTGCCCTCCGGAATTTGAAAGAGAACTTCAAAAAATGTCTAAAAAAGGGTTAAAAAGAGGGTTTTTACTGTTTATCGGCATCCTGTCGGTAGTAGTGATTGTGCTTACCCAGTCTTTTTACAAGCCTGTTGCAGAGGAAAAAGCGAAAGCTAAAACCGAGCAAAACGAATCTAAAAATCAGGCCAGCATCCATGCTCCCTCAGACGTAGTTCCAAACGGTAATGCACTGGCGGTCAACCAAGATCAGGCGGTTGTTCCCAATCAAGCAGCGATCTCAGAGGAGCCAAAGAAAGTTGTTGCCGTTATTCGCCAAAGCCTTTTCAAATTCTTCCGAACGCTCTTTCGTACGAGTATAGCGCCAAACGCGCCCTAAAACATCCCTCGTATTATTTTTTTTGTTGTCGGCATGAAGCCGAAGTAATCTTCATTTCACCAAGTTTCTTCATTTAAATTTAATTATCATATGCGTAACAAAGGAGTCGTTATTGTACTCACCATTCTCATCACCCTGTTGTGTTTGTATTACCTGTCGTTTACTTGGGTATCGCGCAACATTCAAAAAGATGCCATCGCCCAAGCTACTGATAAGGCAGGCAATCTTGATTTAACTAAAAAGCAGAATTACCTGGATTCATTGTGGAACAAGACTGTTTACAATTTATTCGGAGCTGAATACACCTACAAAGAGATCAAAGAAAGTGAATTAAATCTCGGTCTCGACTTGCAAGGTGGTATGCACGTGGTATTGGAGATTTCACCCATTGATATCATCCGCGGATTAAGTGGAAATAATCAAGACCCTGATTTCGTAGCTGCTTTGCAAAAAGCGAAAGAAATGCAGAAGTCCAGCGATGCCAACTTCAGCAATTTATTTTTTAAAGCTTTCAAAGAGGCTAATCCCGATAAATCACTCGCTTCTGTTTTCACTTCCTCTTCCAATAAAGATCGTGTAAAGTTGACCGACAGCGATGCGGATGTGATGAAGTTTTTGGATAAAGAAATTGAAGAAGCCATTGATCGATCATTTACCATTCTAAAGACTCGTATCGATCAATTTGGAACTTCGCAGCCGAACATTCAGCGCTTGCAAGGAACCGGCAGAATTCAAATCGAAATTCCGGGTGCTGATAACCCACAGCGTGTGCGCAAATTATTGCAAGGCGTTGCTCGTTTGGAGTTCTGGGAAATTGTGGAGCCTACGTACGATCCGCAATTGGGTCAGGCATTGGGTGCTATCAACCAAATGCTTTTGAAAGAACAAAATGAATTAAAAGCTGCCAACAAATCTGCTGCTCCTGCTGCTGCAACTACTCCGGCAGACTCGGCTAAATCCGCATTGGAAAAAGCATTGAGTACAGCTGCGAAAGATAGTACGGGCACTTCAGCTCTAGATTCTTTACGCGCTGCCAGTGCTTCTCCTTTGTTTGCTCTGTTTAGCCAGAATATTCCATTTTATTATCAGCTAAAAGATACAGCCACCATCAACAAAATTTTGAAACGCCCAGATGTGCGCGCGATGTTACCACGCACCATTGGTTTCTTCTGGGATGTGAAAGCCAATCCGGATGTGACCAAAGGTGTTGATGACATTCAATTGAATTTCGTAAACATTGGAAGAAATGGAAAACCTCTTTTGACAGGTGAAGTAATTAACAATGCACGTTTGGATGTAGATCAATTCTCGCGTCCTGCGGTGAGTATGACGATGAATGCAGCCGGAGCAAAAACATGGGCGAAAGTAACAGCCGCTGCTGCCGCTAAGCAACCGCAAGGAAGAATCGCCATCGTGCTCGATAATTATGTTTACACAGCACCTACAGTAAATGGTGAAATCCCTAATGGCAATTCGCAAATCAGTGGATCGTTTACAAACGAAGAAGCGAAAGACTTAGCGAGTGTATTAAAGGCGGGTTCATTGCCGGCACCAACCAAAATTGTAGAACAAGCTATCGTTGGTCCAACACTGGGTCAAGTAGCACAAAGCCAAGGTTTGATTTCGATGGCCTGTGGTTTGGCGCTGGTTGTGTTATTCATGGTGGCTTACTATGCAAAAGGTGGTTGGGTTGCAAACATCGCATTGCTGTTCAACGTGTTCTTTATTTTAGGAATTTTGGCGCAGCTAAATGCAGCTCTCACCCTTCCGGGAATTGCGGGTATCGTTTTAACGATGGGTATGGCTGTAGATGCGAACGTGTTGATTTACGAGCGCATTAAAGAAGAATTGGCCATTGGAAGAAAATTGCGTGACGCCATCAAGTTAGGATTTGATCGTGCTTTCATGACCATCTTTGACTCCAACTTAACTACGCTGTTCACAGCGGCTGCCTTGTACATCTTAGGTCAAGGGCCTATCAAAGGTTTCGCCATCACATTGATCATCGGTATTAGCTGTTCATTCTTCACAGCCGTTTACATTTCACGTTTGGTGGTAGAATGGATGGTGCGCAAAGGCGATGATGCCAAAGTTTCATTTGAAACCCCAATTTCCCAATTGATCAAAAAACGCAAAGAGTATAATTTCATCGGCAATCGTAAGAAAGCCTATATATTTTCAGCCTCATTTATCGTAGCAGGTATGATCCTTGTGGCCGTGCAAGGTCTCAACTACGGTGTAGACTTTAAAGGAGGTCGCTCATACATCGTTTCATTTAAAAAGCCAGTAGAAGCTACTTCCATGCGCAATTCATTGGCCGAAAGCTTTGAAAAATCGGGAACAGAAGTGAAAAACTACGGTGGTAACAACGTGGTAAAAGTAACTACTTCCTATCTGATTGAAGATGAAACAGACGGAGCAGACGATAAGGTGAAAGATGCGTTGATAGCTGGTGTCACTAAATTCACCGGATTGCAGTTTAGTGAAAACGATGCCTTGATTGATGATACACACTTTACGATCTCATCATCATCAAAGGTAACAGCAACTATTGCCGATGATATTAAGAATTCATCGGTAGAGGCCAGCTTATTGGCGTTGGTTTTGATTTTCTTGTATGTGTTAATTCGATTCAAAAAATGGCAATACAGCTTGGGTGCCGTAATCGCGTTGGCACATGACTCGCTGTTTGTAATTTCTGCATTCGCTTTCGCAAAGTTATTTGGATTTGGATTTGAAATCGATCAGGTGTTCATCGCTGCGTTGTTGACCATCATTGGTTATTCGATCAACGATACAGTAATTATCTTCGACCGTATTCGTGAATTCCTTGGATTCGGTGCATCGCACGAACGCAAAGCGGTATTTAATGATGCGATTAATAACACATTAAGTCGTACTTTGATTACTTCGGGAACTACCTTAATCACGGTAATCGTATTGTTGTTCTTTGGTGGTGAAGTATTGCGAGGTTTCTCATTCGCATTGTTTGTAGGATTCGTAATTGGTACTTACTCTTCTATATTTATTGCAGCACCGGTTGTAATTGATTTGGATAAGAGCCCTGATGGAGAAGTGAAGCCGGTAAAGGCTTAGTCATAATGATCGAAATAAAAGAGGGGCTTCGGCCCCTTTTTTATTTGGTTGTTCACAAGAATTGATACGTTCCCTAGACGATCAAATAAACTGCGGCTCCTCCCAGATATCCAATGAGCGCTAGAAAACTAATTTTCTTGAGGTACCAGATAAAATCCATCTTCTCCATTCCCATTACCGCTACACCGGCTGCTGATCCAATGACCAATAAACTTCCACCTGTTCCGGCACAATAAGCGAGGTATTGCCAAATCATACTATCCACCGGATATGTTTCCAAAGTATACATACCCATACAAGCTGCCACAAGTGGCACATTATCTACGATGGCAGAAACCACTCCAATCAACGTAATGATGATTCGATTATCTCGCAGTAGCTGACTTAGATATTCAGCAAAATGATGAAGTGTTTGCATGGACTCCAAAGCACCTACCGCTAATAATATTCCAAAAAAGAAAAGCATACTTGATACATCTATGCGAGACAACGCACTTGCAGCAGAATACTTCTTTCGTTGCGCTTCATCTAAATCCGGATTAATTAACTCTGAAATTATCCATAAAATTCCTAATCCTCCCAGCATTCCGATGTACGGTGGCAGGTGAGTTAGCGCTTTAAAAACAGGGACAAAAATAAGTACTGCTACACCAACTGTGAGCATGATCATTCCACCTCCTGCTGGAAGTTCAACCATTTCCTTATCTTCTGTATCTTGCTGTCTGGGTTTCAGATTGCCTTTGAGCTTTAGTGTC
>DGYK01000060.1:158010-224653 GCA_002398365.1 Flammeovirgaceae bacterium UBA5008 | reverse complement strand
TTGAGCTTTAGTGTCAAATAAAACAATGGAATCAGAATACAGACAAAACTGGGAATAAAAAGACTTTTCATAATCGAGACAGCAGAAATCTGTCCTCCAATCCAAAGCATGGTAGTGGTTACATCCCCTATCGGAGACCACGCCCCTCCCGCATTCGCAGCAATGATAATCATACCAGCAAAGAAGAGTCGCGTTTCCCGATCATAAATCAACTTTCGGATAAGCGACACCATCACGATGGCAGTTGTCAGGTTATCGAGTATGGCCGAAAGAAAAAATGTTACGATGCAAATGATCCACAAAAGAATACGAACATCGGTGGTCTTAATTGCATTGGTAATAAAACGAAATCCGTGATGAGCGTCTATCAATTCAACTATAGTCATAGCACCCATAAGGAAAAACAAGATAGCCGCAATTTGGCCTAACACATGCGATAACTCATGCCGAATAAACAGGTGATAAATTTCTGATTCACTGCCCTGTAATCCTTGAGAAAAGGATTTGAAAAAAGTAGATGTTAAAAATTCTTCATTAGGTGGTGCGAGTGCAAAAAGTGTCCAGCACAAAACGCCTGTGATTAGCGCAGATGCGGTTTTATTAATTTTGATAGGATGCTCTAGTGCAATTGCCAGATATCCCAGAATAAAAAGAACAACAATATAGATTTCCATACTCACCTTTTTTATTGGTACCTTCAAGGTAGTTAGGAAATCGGCTTAAGCTAAGGAGATTATAAATTCTAATCATTTTCTAATTTTATCCATGGTAGGGATTGATAAGGGCTATGTAAGTTTAATGAATGAAAATTCTTTTAATTGAAGATGAGGTAAAAACAGCGCAATATCTGAAGAAAGGATTGGAGGAAAATGGTTATGAGGTAGAGCATGTCGACAATGGCAAACTAGGATTAGTCCGTGCATTGGCATCTTCTTACTCCCTCATTATTTCTGATATCATTTTACCTGACCTAGAGGGTAGAGAAATTTGTAGACGTCTTCGCAGCGAAAACATTGAAACACCCCTCTTAATGCTAACCGCTCTGGGCAGCACGGAAGAAATTGTTACCGGGTTTGAAGTTGGAGCTGATGATTACTTAGTAAAGCCTTTTGAATTTCAAGTGCTGCTTGCTAGAATCAAAGCGCTCACGAAACGCTACTTAAAAGAAAAACTAGAAGAGAGCATTTTAAAGATAGGAAACTTACAATTAGACCTTGAAAAAAAACTGGCAGAAAGAGCTGGTAAAAAAATTGAACTCACTGCCAAAGAGTTCGCATTATTGGAATACTTCTTGCGAAATCAAGGAAAGGTAATCTCAAGGGCTGAGTTAGCACGGAATATCTGGAAGGTAGACTTCGATACAGGGACCAATATGGTAGAAGTTTATGTTAGCTACTTGCGCAACAAAGTAGACAAAGGATTTGATAGCAAACTGATTCATACTCAATTCGGAATGGGTTATATCTGTAAAGAACAATAGCATGCAAATCAGAACCAAGCTTACTTTTCAGTTTACAATTCTGGTAAGCACTATTTTACTCCTTACATTTCTGATTATCTATCTTTTTGCGGAGCAATACACCTTAAACGATTTTAACAAAAGGCTCAAGCAAAAGGCCGTTACCTCCGCGATCCTCCTTCTAAAAATTGATCAAGTAGATTCAACCTTGTTAAAAACAATTGATATCAATAAAAAAGACATTCTGTTTCAAGAGAATATTTCAATTTTCGATGATTTAGGAAAAGAAGTTTATACGAATAATGACACCATTCCCTTCGAAACCTCTAAGGAACTCTTTGAAACGATCAGAGAAAAAGGAGAAATCACATTTCAACACCATCAATTTATGGGGGTAGGTCTTTTGTTCAAAGACAAAACCAACTATCATTTTATTTTAGCTGAGGCCATTGATCTGGATGGAAAAAATCGCCTGCGCGATTTAAAGAAAATGCTTTTCATCATTTCGTTTATTGTGATTGTGATTGTATCATGGGCTGGTTGGTTTTACGCTGGCAAAGCACTTGCACCCATTAAAAAAATCATGGAAGACGTTCAGAGCATATCGTCTGTTAATCTGGATAAACGGTTGCAGGAAAGGAAAAACCCGGATGAATTGGGTAAGCTCATCATTATATTCAACAGTTTATTGGCTCGCATTGAAAATGCTTTTAAGCTCCAAAAGACGTTTGTCACCAATGTTTCACACGAATTAAAAAATCCACTTACTAAAATCACCTCTCAACTAGAAGTCACTTTATTGAATGACCGAAGCACCGAAGAATACAAAATGATCACCCAATCAGTGTTAGATGACATCAAAGAATTAAACCAACTTTCTACCAGCTTACTAGATTTAGCGTCCCTCAGCCAGCCCCATATCACCATCACTAAAAGTAAGGTGCGAATTGATGAGATTTTATGGGAAGTGCGTGAATCGGTACAATCGCTCAATTCAAAATATAAAGTCGATATTCACACAATAACTATGCCTAGTAATGAAGAAGACTTGTATCTGAATGCAAATCCATACTTATTAAAAACTGCTCTTCAGAATTTGATTGAAAATGCGTGTAAATTTTCCGAAGATCAGCTCGCCACTGTATCACTCATTTGTTCGAAAGGGGAAATGGAAATCAGAATTTTTGATAATGGACCAGGAATAGATCCTCGTGAATTGCAAAACATCTTTCAGCCCTTTTATCGTTCGAATAATACCTCGAAAATAAAAGGTCATGGCATTGGTTTGTCACTGAGTCAGCGTATTATCGATTTACACAATGGAGCCATTGAAATCGATTCAATGCTTGGACAAGGAACTCAAATCATTGTCATGTTTAATTGAACTACTATTTTCTAATGTTTTTCTAATTCCAAAAATACAGATATGGCATAATCATTTCAGACATTTGCTTTGGTTATTTCATAGTTTAGACAAAGGTTGAAGCACAGAGTACATTGGACTTTTTGCTCTGGAACGGGCTTAGAGTTAAGCCCGTTTTCTTTTAAGCTGCAATAGACCTTAAATACTCCACGAGTTTTGCCACCGCTATACTTCGGTGACTAATTTTGTTTTTTTCTTCTAAACTCATTTCCGCCAGTGTTCTTTTGTAACCATCCGGAAGAAAAAGTGGATCGTATCCAAAGCCACCGAGACCTCGTTTATCATAAAGAATTTGTCCTCGCAAAATACCTTCGAACTGCTGGGTTGTTTGTGAAGTAACAAGAGTGATGACTGTTTTGAATTGCGCCCCACGTTGAGATTGTCCATCCATATTTTTGAGTAACAGATTCATGTTATCATCAAAACTACGCTGAGGACCAGCATAATGTGCTGAATCTACACCGGGCTCACCGTTCAACATATCTACTTCTAATCCTGAATCATCCGCAAAGCAAGAAACTCCATATTTTTGAAACACATAATTTGCTTTTTGAAAAGAATTGCCTGGAATTGTGGTTTGTTCTTCAGGTAATTCTTCGACACAACCAATATCCGACAAACTCAGAATAGTATACGAGCTATCTAGTAAGGCGCCCACCTCTTTTATCTTGTGTTGATTATTGGTTGCAAAACAAAGCCTCATTAATTACTAATTACCTTTACCATCTCTACTTCAAAAATAACATTAGTATTAGGAGGCACTCCATACTTTTCGTACGAACCATACGCTAACCCTGAAGGTGTGTAGAGTGTTGCCTTCGTTCCTTGCTTAAAAAATACCAATCCCTTTTGCCACACCTTTAATGTTCCGGTTTTATTCAGTCGATAACTTTCGGGTGTTGTTGTTTGATAAAAGACAGCCCCAGTCGAAAGAATTTTACCTGTATAACTAATTACAACTGAATCAGATGAGAGCGGTGCTATGGCATTGGCTTGTGGTGGTTGTGTGATAGCAAAACGCAAACCAGATGCATCTTTGGATGTGGTGATTGAATTGGCTTTTAAATAGTCGTCAATAGTTGCGATGTCAATTAGAAGTTGCTTACCATACTCCGGAATAACCTTGTTTAATTTTAACTTGATAATTAAGTTGGCATTTCGCGGTATAGGACCGGCTGGATATGCTCCGTACGCTAAACCAGAAGGAATAAATAAAACCAATTCTGCCCCTTCACCCATTTCGGGCAACTGATATCGGATGGCCTTGATAAGGTTACTCAATAAAAATGTGGCTGTAACATTTTTATTAATTGTGTCTCCACGCAAAACGATGGTGGTGTAAGTAATGGTAACGGAATCCTCTAGGACAGGCTTAAAAGAAGATCCTGCATTGTTAATAAGGTATCGGTAACCTCGCGAATCAAGTTCAGCTGCAATATTCTCCTCGTCAATGTAGGAATCAATGAGTTGGATGTCTTTCTGTAATTGCTGTTGAGGGTCAGGAATACTTTCTTCGCTGCAGGACAAGAGCAAAACTACTATTCCCAGAGCGAAGAAAGTTCTTAAGAGCATTTGTGATTTCTATTCTACTGCCGTTAACTCAATCTCAAAAATAAGGTTAGCGCGTGCCGGTATCTTTCCATCAGTAGTTCCTGCATAACCGTAGGCCATAGTTGAAGGTATGTAGAACGTAGCCTTGCCTCCTACTTTCATAAACTTAAGCCCCACTTTCAAACCCTTAATCAAGTCTGTCATTTTAATTTTTACAGGAACTGTAGAAGTTTCAAAAGTAACGCCTTCTTCAGCTCCGTTGATTAATTTTCCGGTATACTTAAATGAAACTGTGCTAGCGTCAGTTGGTGTGGCACCGGTTCCTTGTAAAGTTGATTGATACCTTAACCCACTTGGGTCTCGAAGAGTTGAAATGGATTTTGCTGTTAGAAACGAATTGATCAATACAGTATCTTTTTGTAGTTGAGATATTACTTTCAGTAATTCAATTTCAAAAATGAGATTTGAATTTGCAGGAATGGATCCACTTGGATATGCTCCATAACCCCAACCGGAAGGAATATAAAGTTTAGCAACAGAACCCTCCTTGATTAAAGGCAAACCTATTTGCCATCCTGGAATTAAGCGACCCAACAAAAATGTAACTGGAGCTGTTGTCTTTTCTATCTGCACCTCGCTTGGTAGAAGTCGTAATGTGTAATTTACTTTAACTGAATCATCAACTATTGGAGTAATCCCGGTTCCAACAGAAGTGTAACTATACCTTACACCATAATCATTGGGGTCAGTCGGGGCATTAACTCCTTTGCTGACGATGTAGGTATTGATAATCTCCTTGTCCTTTTTCAGTTGCTCTTCGAAAGATGGCCCTGAAGGAACATCGGTGGAACAAGCGACCATTAATAAAGTAACAGAGGCTAAAAGGAAGTAAAAACCAGATTTTGATTTCAAATTAATCAACTCATTCATACACATTATTCAATTGCAGTTAATTCTATGTCAAAAATTGTAACAGCCTGTGGTGGAACAGATCCATCTTGAGTTCCAGTATAACTGTAAGCTAGCGTTGAAGGGATGTAAAATGTGGCCTTCGAACCAACCGACATATTTAACAATCCAATCTGTAAACCCTTAATTAAATTCTCTAACTTAAATCGCTGAGGAGAAAGTGATTTATCAAACGTGGTCTCAGTCTTGAGAAGCTTGCCTTCATAATTAAATGTTACAGTACTGGTGGATCTTGGTTTATCTCCAGCACCTGTTTTGGTTATCTTGTAGCGTAATCCACTCGGATCTTTAACATAGTTAGTAATGCCCTTTACAGTAAGATAATTATCAATTGCGACTGTATCCTTGCTTAACTGAGAAATGACCTTTAGCAAATCAATTTGATAAAATAAATTTGAATTTGGAGGAATTGAATTATGTTGGATTGTTCCAAAAGCCCAGCCCGATGGAACAAACAATGACACATTGGATCCACGATTAATAAGCGGTAATCCTATTTGCCAACCAGAAACAGCCTTTCCAAGCAAAAGTTTGACGGCTGCTGTTGATTTCTCTACCTCCGTTCCAGAAGGGATCAATTTTATCGTATAATTTACCTCAATGGAATCATCAAGCGTGGGCTTAATTCCGGGGCCAGCAAAATTTATCTTATACTTTACACCCAGATTTTCAGGGTCAGACAGAACATTGCTAATACTATTGCTAGTGATATAGTTATCAATTATAACCCTGTCTTTTGCTAGTTGCTCAGCGAAACTTGGATTTACTGTTTCATCACCTAAGCACCCAGAAAACAAAAAAGGTAAAAAAAATAAATAGCCAATTCTTAATTTCATTTTTTAACAATTACATCAACCATCTCCATATCAAAAACTAAAATAGAGTTTTCGATAATAACTTCACCTCTACTCTGATTGCCATACGCCAAAGTGGACGGAATATAAACCTGCACTTTAGCTCCTTTGTTCATCAATTGCAAAATTTCAACCCAGCCTTGAATCACCGGTGGGTACCCGCCAATCTCAACATCATAAGGTGCATAGGTTCTTCCTGGCATATACACATTATTACTCTTCGCATCTGCCTCAATACTAGTATCGAAGTATTTTCCATTCAGCAAATAGCCGCTGTAGTTTACCTTTGCGATATCGCCCATTTTCGCATTTTCGCCTTTACCTTCACGGGTAACAACGTAACGCAAGCCTGACTTAGTCTTTATTGCGTTAATATTCTTTGCCTTCAAATAATCATCAATCGCTACTGTATCTTTAGCCAACTGAAGCTCTTGCTCACGCATCATCTTTTCATTTTGCTTCGCATTCACTTCTTCCTGAAGTTTTCTCACTTGATCCTGATCCAAAATATCTTTTACACCAATCAAAAACGTAAACGATTGGGCTGTATCTACATTAAAAGGAATCGGCTGACGAAATGTATTCTCAAACAATTTCTTAGCAGGGACTTTAAATGTTACACTATCGCCTTTTGTCAGCATTTTGATCACCTCCATCACAGCATCTCCTGGTGTAATACTTCCTTGGATTTGCACAACTGTTGGGTAATCATTCTTTCTTGAATCATTCCAAACTGAATCCTTAGCATCTTTAAATACAAAATTCATTACCATAAACTTGCCTGAATCTACTTTCACTCCATCGCCTTTGCGCAACACAGTAAACTCAAAACCGGAAGGGGTCTTTTTAGAATTAGAACAAGAGGCCAGAAATGCTGCGAAAACTAAAAGCAAAAGTGAATTTTTCATTGGTTGTTATTAATGGTATGGAATCTATTGGTTTAATAATGTTTTGTACTCAGGCAAAATTGATAAAAATTTCTGCAATGTTTCTTCTAAAGTTAATTTCGATTGGCCTCCCGATGCATTTTTGTGTCCGCCACCTTCAAAATGTTTGCGAGCAAGCGCATTCACATCAAAATCAGCTAATGACCGGAATGACAATTTAATCTCCTCTTTTCGGTCATACATCAGTACAGCCATTTTCACTCCTTTGATTGAAAGGCCGTAGTTAACCAATCCTTCCGTATCACCTGTTTGAGCGCCAAATTTATTCAATTCATCGCCTGTTAGAGTAATATAAGCCGTATTGTATTCCGGCAACACGGTCAGTTTTTCACTTAAAACATAACCCGTCAGCCGCAGTCGCTCTAGCGAATTCGTATCATAAATCTTCTTGGCAATCTCGCTGGGGTTGGCTCCCAACCGAACTAACTCCGAAGCAATTAAAAACTCTCTTTGCGTGGTATTATTGTGTCGAAAACCGCCTGTATCGGTCATTAATCCGGCATATAAGCAACTCGCCATATCCAAATCAATCGATTCAGTGCTATCGAGCTCTTTGATAAGCTCAAAAATCAGGCCAGCCGTTGAGGCAGAGGAAACATCCCACTTTTCAAATTGGGCAAATTTTTCAGGTTCCAGATGGTGATCTATTAATACCTTCACGGCCGTAGATTTTAAAACCATATCTCCCACCTCGTTGATTCGTTTGAGGCTTGAAAAATCAAGGCAAAAGATGATATCAGCTTGTGCCATCAATCGGGCCGTTTTCATCTCCGGCTCTTTATTCGATTTTGATAATGCCGTTACAATTTCTTTGAGCGGCATCCAGGCCAAAAAATCAGGATAGTCGCTTGGCGAAATGACGTCTACGGAATGCCCTTTTTTAATCAAAAAGCCAGCAAGCCCTAGCGATGAGCCGAGCGCGTCCGCATCGGGTTTAAAGTGGGTAACAATAACCACTTTTTTAGGGCTGGCAAGGAGCGAGCGTAGAGCGTGAATATCATTCATGGCGAAGGGGCAAAAATAATCAATGATTCTGGATTCAGACTTCTCCGTTCTCTGTTCTTTTTGATACTTTTGCGGCCAAATTATTCTAATCAGAAACCTCAAAAAACAACTAAAATGGCAGGAAACAGAACTTTTACAATGATTAAGCCTGATGCAGTAGCTGCAGGAAATGCCGGTGCTATTACCAAAATGATCGAAGAGGCAGGTTTTCGCATTGTATCGATGAAGAAAACACGCCTGAGCAGCGAATTGGCAGGCAAATTTTATGAAATCCACAAAGAGCGCTCTTTCTATGGCGAATTGGTTGCTTACATGTCATCCGGTGCTATCATCCCGATGATCTTAGAAAAAGCAAATGCAGTAGAAGATTTTAGAAAATTGATTGGCGCTACCGATCCAAAGAAAGCAGAACCCGGAACCATCCGTGCCCTTTTTGCTAAGTCGATCGATGCGAACGCTATCCATGGATCAGACTCTGATGCGAACGCAGAAATTGAAGGAAGTTTCTTCTTCTCTCAATTCGAACGCTTCTAACAAAAGTTGATCGTTATTGGTTATCAGTTGCATCTGGTGACCAATAACTTTTAAAAATTAACTGTTAACTACCAATTAACTGACAACCACTAACGAATGATCGATCCAACCTACTCCGAAAAATTTGAAGCTCGCCACAACGCCCCAAATGAGGCTCAGATAGCCGAAATGCTGAAAGTGGTGAAGGCTAGCTCTGTTGATGAGCTAATTAACCAAACTGTGCCGGCAAACATTCGCCTGAAGAAGGCGTTGAACCTGCCACCGGCACAATCGGAGTATGCGTTTTTGAACGAGTTCAAAAAGTTGGTGTCGAAAAATAAAATTTACAAATCTTACATCGGAACGGGTTATTACAATTGCATCACACCCGGTGTAATCCTGCGGAACATTCTGGAAAATCCGGGCTGGTATACTGCCTACACTCCTTATCAGGCAGAAATTGCCCAAGGTCGTATGGAGGCGTTGATCAACTACCAAACGATGATCATTGACCTTACGGGAATGGAAATCGCAAATGCATCCTTGTTGGACGAAGCAACAGCCGCAGCCGAAGCCTTGCATCTATTACACGCTTCGCGCAAAGCAGCCAAGAAAGATGCGCATCAGTTTTTCGTAGACGAAAATACATTTCCTCAAGTCATTGATTTGCTTCGTACTCGCTCTGCTCCCATTGGAGTAGAGTTGATGGTGGGCGATGTTTCTAAACTAGATATTACACAAGCCAATTTGTTTGGTGTATATATTCAAAATCCAAACAATGATGGTGAGATAAAAGATTATACCGCCTTTATCGAATCGGCTCACGAACGCGAAGTATTCGTAGTAGTAGGCGCTGATTTGATGAGTTTGCTGTTGGTTAAATCGCCCGGAGAAATGGGAGCCGATGTAGTAGTGGGCTGCTCACAACGCTTCGGTGTTCCGATGGGCTTTGGTGGACCACATGCGGCCTTCTTCGCAACAAAAGATGAATTTAAACGCCAGATGCCTGGCCGTATCATTGGTATTTCGCAAGACGCACAAGGCAATCCGGGCTATCGCATGGCATTGCAAACACGCGAGCAACATATCCGCAGAGAAAAAGCAACTTCCAACATTTGCACTGCACAAGTATTACTTTCCGTAATGGCCAGCATGTATGCCGTGTATCATGGTCCTGAAGGCTTGAAGAAAATTGCCGGACGGATTCATGGCTTGGCGAAAGTACTTGATAGCAATTTGAAAGCTAACGGCTTCAAGCAAATCAACGAAAATTATTTCGACACACTGAAAATTGCAGTGGCTGATAAAAAAGCCATCGAGACTGCCGCTACTAAACTTGAATTGAACTTTAGATATTTTTCAGGAAATTTTGTTGGCATCTCTATTGATGAGACGACTACCCTGAAAGACATTGAAAATATTTTAAAAGCATTTGGTGTTAGTTCGCTAAAGAATGAAGTTGGATCCAATCTTTCTCTTACAGCTTCCTTGATAAGAAAATCAAACTATCTAACCCATCCTGTTTTCAATACCTATCACAGCGAGCACGAAATGCTTCGCTACATCAAAAAATTAGAAAGCAAAGATTTATCGATGGTGCATTCGATGATTTCATTGGGCTCTTGCACCATGAAGTTGAATGCGACTACGGAAATGATTCCGGTAACCTGGCCGGAGATGGGACACATTCATCCATTCGCGCCAAGCAACCAAACAGAAGGCTACACCGAAATCATTTCAAACCTCGAAAACTGGTTAAAAGAAATTACTGGCTTCACAGGTGTGTCACTACAGCCGAATAGTGGAGCTCAAGGCGAATATGCGGGTCTACTTGTAATTCGTGCGTATCATCAAAACCGTGGCGATCATCATCGCAACATCGCGTTGATTCCTTCATCTGCTCACGGTACCAATCCGGCCAGCGCTGTCATGGCGGGTATGGAAGTAGTTGTTACCAAATCCGATGCTGAAGGAAAAATTGATGTGGCTGATCTGAAAGCCAAAGCTGAACAGTATAAAAATAATCTGGCTTGCTTGATGGTGACGTATCCATCCACACACGGTGTGTTTGAGGAAGCGATCGTAGAAATTTGTGAAACCATTCACCAAAATGGCGGACTTGTTTATATGGACGGTGCCAACATGAACGCGCAAGTAGGGCTTACCTCACCTGCGAACATTGGTGCGGATGTGTGTCACTTAAATCTTCATAAAACATTTTGTATTCCGCACGGTGGTGGTGGTCCTGGCATGGGCCCTATCTGCTGCAACGATAAACTGAAACCTTTCTTACCCGGTCATGCTGTGGTGAAAACTGGTGGCGATCATGCAATCTCTGCGGTATCGGCTGCACCTTATGGAAGCGCCAGCATTCTTGCAATCTCTTACGCATACATTGCCATGATGGGCGGTGAAGGATTGACGAACGCTACTAAGTTAGCAATCCTCAATGCGAACTATATTAAAGAAAGACTAAGTGCGCACTACAAAATTTTGTACACCGGCACTCACGGTCGTTGTGCCCACGAAATGATTGTAGACTGCCGCGACTTTAAAAAATTCGGAATTGAAGTTGAAGATATTGCGAAGCGTTTGATGGACTATGGTTTTCATGCGCCCACTGTTTCTTTCCCTGTTGCCGGCACGTTGATGATTGAACCTACGGAAAGTGAGCCAAAAGTAGAACTTGATCGCTTTGTAGATGCGCTGATTGAAATTCGTAAAGAGATTCAAGAAGTGGAAGAAGGCAAGGCAGACAAAGAAAACAATGTTTTGAAACATGCGCCTCACACCGCTGCTGTAATTACTGCTGATACTTGGGATCGCCCATACAGCAGACAGCGTGCAGCGTTTCCTCTTCCATTTGTCAAAGAAGCGAAATTCTGGCCAAGTGTAAGTCGTGTAGACAATGCCTATGGTGATCGTAACTTGGTTTGCAGTTGCTTACCAATGGAAGCTTATACCCAATAATTAGTACTTACAACTTTAATGAAAAATTCACCGTTTACATCTAAGCGGTGAATTTTTGTTTTTATGATTAGACAATTAAGACTAAAAAATACAGTTTGATCCTAATGAGATCTCTATGAAAGTCATTTTCACTTTTTGTCTACTATTTGTTGCGCCTTTTTCATTCGCGCAAAAAAGTACTTACAAAGGATTTCCTTCGCTTGTGTGGCCGAAGTTGTACAACATCGAATTTCAAAAAGAAAAAGATTTCGATAAGCCGATTTTTTCGAAGGAGGCGAAGCTGCTGGCCAACAAAATAATTTCGCTGCCGGGTTATATGGTGCCGTTTGAAAACGGAATGAAGGGCAGTCACTTTATGCTCACATCGCTTCCGCTGAACGCGTGCTTCTTTTGTGGCGTAGGTGGCCCCGAAACCATTGTAGAAGTTTATCTGACAAAACCCATCGGCTATACCGACAAACCGATAGAAGTAAAAGGCAAGCTAATCCTCAACGATAAAAATCCTGATAAAATGATTTACATCTTAGAGAATGCGGAGTTGTTGGGAGAAATTGATTTTTAATTTTTAATTTTTAATTTCTATTTCAATCCGTATTTATCCATCAGAAAAATTAAGGCAGCCATCGAAGCGGAGCCTAATTCTAATTCGCGTTTATCTACTTTATCAAAAGTATCTTCCGGTGTATGGTGAATAGTGAAGTATCGTTGTGAATCAGGCAAGAATCCAATTTGAAAAACACCCTGTGAAATCAGTGGGCCAATATCAGCTCCGCCACCTTCCTGATTAAAATCCCAAAGGTCGTAGGGTTCAAACAAATGTTTCCAACTACGGATAATTGATTTCACTTTATCGTTGCCTGACATCGTAAACCCGCGCGGTGTATAACCTCCCCTATCAGATTCCATAGCAGCGATATGATTCTCTTTGTTCTTTAAAGCGAGCTCGGCATACTTGCTACCTCCGCGTAAGCCATTCTCTTCATTCATAAACATCACTGCACGGATCGTACGTTTTGGTTTATAACCCATCGCTCTGAATATTCGCAGTGCCTCAATAGATTGTACGCAGCCAGCGCCATCATCATGCGCGCCTTGCGCTAAATCCCACGAATCCAAATGACCGCCCACAACAATGATTTCATCTTTGTATTCACTTCCCTTTATTTCACCCACTACATTAAAAGAAGGAGCATCTTCTAAAATCTGGCAATGAGTTTCCAAATAGAATTGCAAGTCTTTTTCTTCCTTCAAAATCCGACTCAACATCTCTGCATCTTTTGTACTAATCGCTACACCTGGTATCAACTTCACTCCTGTTACGTAACGCAAACCACCTGTGTGTGGATACGGCTCAATACCCGAACCCATCGAGCGAACAATCACTGCTACCGCTCCCAGTTTGGCCGCTTCTACTGCCCCATTGCCACGCTGATCTACGGCCCCTCCATACGCAGCGAATGTGTTGATCTTAGTGGGATCCATTGGACGATTGAAGAAAATAATTTTACCCTGCACTTTGGCACCCAATTGTTTAAGCTCATCAAAGTTTTTGACTTCAATCACCCCAGCTGAAATTCCGGAAGGCCCCGTGCCGATAGAACCACCCAAAGAAGTAATCACTACCTCACGTGTTCCAATTTTCTTTGAATTGATAATGCGACCAATCTCTTGCTGACCCCGCACCCAATGTGGCACCATCACCGGTTGCAGCCACACCGAATCAAAACCTAAGTCTTCCATTTTGTGGCGGCTCCACTCAACAGCCGCGGCAGCACCTGGTGAACCAGACAATCGAGGCCCAATATTCACGCACAATTCGCGGAGCATTTCATATGATTTACCCTGCGACAATGCCTGATTGTAAATTTCTTTAATGGTCTCCTGATCGCTGGATTGCGAAAATGCTAGTGTAGCTAACAATAAAAAGAAAAATGTAAGAATGCGTGCCATGACTGATTTGGTTAATTGAATTTCCTGACGTAAACAAAGATTATAAATTAGATGATGTAAATGGAATAATATTTTACAAAAGGTGCAGAAACCAACCTTTGACAATGTAACTTCGTTTTTCAAATCCATCAGTTTATGGCATATCTATTTGATTCTTTTGAAGGGTGGAAAAACTATTGTAATACCACTCAAACTTCATTAGTGAAGGCTGTATTGGAATACGAACTAGAACAAAAAGGTAGAAGCGAAAGCGAAATATGGCAAGGGCTTGGTATCGCGTGGAGTGTGATGAAAGATGCTGTGCAAACCGGTTTAACTGAAGATATGACCTCACGTTCCGGGATGATCAACAACGGAGCAAAGAAAGTCTACAATTATCCAACACCCGTTCTCTCGAAGGAATTTCAAAATTTGATTTCACGGGCATTGGCGGCAAAAGAAGTAAACTCGTGTATGGGGCGCGTGGTGGCTGCACCTACGGCTGGGGCATCGGGCATTATGCCGGGTGTTCTTTTCACACTACAAGAAATTCATTCAATCGATGATAAAAAGATTTTAGAAGCTATGCTTTTGGCTGCCGGTATTGCTCTCATCATGGAGCAGAAAGCTTCCATTGCCGGAGCGGTGGGTGGTTGTCAGGCAGAGACCGGAACGGCAGCGGCAATGGGAGCCGGTGCCATTGTTTACTGCCTGGGCGGTGATACTGATCAAATTTTTAATGCAGTGGCTATTACTGTACAGTGTATGCTCGGTTTGGTATGCGATCCGGTTGCTGGTCTGGTAGAAATACCTTGTGTTGTGCGCAATGCGAGTGCTGCCGCCATCGCCAATAGTTCTGCTCAGATTGCTCTCGCTAAGGTAAGCAGTGTTATCCCAGTAGATGAAGTGATTGAAGCGATGGGCGAGATTGGTGCCAGCATGGAAACTCGCTATAAAGAAACTGCATTGGGTGGATTAGCAGCAACTAAAACCGGTCAAGCCATCTCCAAACGTGTGCTGATTCGGGATATTGAAATGTTGCCCGATGATGGGCAACATTAATTATTTCAAATAGAATACTCCTTTTAATCGCAGCTCTTCCCACGGGCGTTGTGACCCTTTAGAAAGCTCTTCCACTTTATTGCGCGTGTTCATAAAGATGTCTTCAATACGTTGCGAAATTTTAAGTTGCTGTGAAAGCACGCCTGTGTAAAGTCCATTCGTTCCTGTACCATCGCTGGCAGTTGATCCGGGATCGGTGGCATAAGCAATTAACGTACCACTAGGTGCATTTACTTTCGCCAAACCAGTGCCACCACGCTTGCCCGTTGGAAATGGGTTATTACGACACGCATCCAATATAATCATGTTCAATCCTTCTTCATTGGTAAACTCCATCGTGCGTAAGATACCAGTAAGTGGAAGAGCTTTTTGTTTGACATCTAAGGCTGATTGAATATTAGCATCTACCGGCACTAAGTAATTGGTTCCATCTACCTCCAGCCCATGGCCAGCGTAGTAGAACAGAGAAATATCCACGTCTGAAATCTGATCGCCAAATGCATAAACAGCATTTTTCATATTCTCATAGCCGCCATCTGTAATCAGGGTAACTTGAAATCCCAATTCCTTTAGCGTTTGCTCCATGGTTTTCGCATCGTTGATCGTATTGTTGAGTTTGTTGGAATATTGATAATTCGCATTTCCAATAATCAACGCTATTCGTTTTCCATTGCCCGTATGCTTCACCTGATTTTTAGCAGTTGCCTTGGAAGGCTCCATCGTTACATAAAAATCTTTGACAATTTGTTTTTGCTCTGATGTTTCTGCCACCACTCGAACTTTATTCTTGCCCGGCTCTAAACTAATTTCGCCTTCAAATCCTCCACTAAAATCATTTTGTGCGGGTGTGCCATTGATCAAAATTTTACTCACACGCTCAGTGCCTTCAATGATTCCCTTTACTCTTAAATTGGTTTCTCCTGTTGGCTCCGAAGCATAGCTTCGATCGATGGCGGGCATTTGAATTTTTATTTCAGCTGGCGTATTGCGCTCAACATAATACAGATCAACTTCACCCTTTATATTACCTACTGCAAATAATTCACCATTATCAGAAAAAGTAATTCGATGCGGCAACTCTTTAACTTTAACAGTACTGGTAATGGTACCTCCTTCATAATTCACTAAAAAAATGCTAAGAGCATCGGTTGAAAAATATGCAAGGTTAGATGCACCGGGTCCTTGCGCCATTTGGTCAACACGATATCGTACTGGAATTCGTTTCAACTCCTGGCCTGTGGCCCAATCATAATACACAATTAGGTTTTTACGTTCCAGCAATGTGCTGGCTTGTGCACCCCCCTTCGGTCTAAATACTTCTTGAAGTCCGACTACAAAACGATCTCCACCGAAGTTGTTAGATGCATCATGAATGACTGAACGAGAGCCGCTGTATTCCCCGCTTTGCAATTTCAATTCACGAACTAATCGTTGATTGATCGGATTCCAGGTGAGCACTTGTCCCAGTTCAGTTATGAGTGACAATTGCTGACCAAAGCGGTCGAAGCCAATAAATTTTGCATCTTTAATGTCAGTGGTAAAAAGAATCTTCGTTTGCATCATAAATGCACGGAGATCGAAAATTTCAATTCCATCTTTCTCAAGTGCCAATAAATTTTGCCCTGTAGGATCGAGTGAAACCATTTGCGGTACAGAAGAAAAAGCAGACGTATTTTTCTCTGTATACGAGTTCGAACTCAGCACTTTAATTTCTCCTTTTGCGTTCACCAGAATCAAATCTCCAGCCGGAGTATGCTTGAAAAATTGCAGTTTGCCTGCATCCCATTGCTTGAGTAATCGATTCCCTTCGATCTCCCAAACAGCAGCCTTGCCACTTACATCTGCGGCTGCGATAAACTTATTATCTGTACTAATGGTAAGTTGTTGGACTTTCCCTTGTGAAAATTTTGAAAGTTTCTGATAGGGCGTTAAGTAAGCAGTTTGAGAAAACGTGTGATTTGATATTCCCAAGAATGCTACATAGACAATCACTGCAATGATTTGCTTCATGGAATTAGGTTTATGTGATAAACACAAATGCCAGACATTTCGATCTGGCATTTGTAAATATAGAGAATGATGAGGATTACTTCAAAGAGCCGATGATGATACCTAAACCAATATTCAAATCAATCTGACTTAAGCTAATGCCCTCCAATGTAAATGCTGAGTATGCCAATCCTGTATCCACGTTTACCTTTTCAGATATGAAATATCGGAATCCAGCGTTCGCACCATAGGTAAAAGCTGATGTTGAAGTGTCAGCTCCCTTCGTTTCAATTGTAATAACGCCCAAATTGGCTCCAACATAAGGAACTACTTTTGAATCAGCCAACAAAAAGTTGTAGTTACCATAACCTTCTAAAGATAAAGTTGTGGATCCTCCACCTAAACTTAACGATGGAGAAAGGCCCAATTCAACATTTTGGGTAACAAACTTTCCGTACTTAAAATTAAGGTTCATCATTGCATCCGATGACTCTTGTTTATTAAAGTTCACAAAGAATCGAATTACCTGATCACCTTTCTCCTGCTGTGCAAAAGAGGCAAATGATGCAATCATCATTAGAAATAGTAAATGTATTTTTTTCATACGTATTTTGTTTTAATGGTTCAAGTTTTATTGGTTCAAAGCTATCGTAAGTCATAAGCTGAAAAAATACCGCGATTTAGGTATTTTTGCTTGCACTAAACAAAGCCTTATGAAGTATGTAGTCTCAGCCCTCCTGCTATTTTCCCTTTCTTGTAACGCTCAATCAATAAATCAAAAGAAAATATCCATTTATAAAACCTTTGGCGGAGTCATCTACGAGTTGGACACACTGACCCTAAGCTCCAAGCAAGTGGGCATGTTGCTTCGTCAATATCCTGAAGCCTATGATGAGTTTCGCATTTCTCGCTCTAAATCAGCGATTAGTAGTGTACTTGGGTTTTCCAGTGGTTTGTTAGTTGCTGTACCGTTGGTAACAGCGGTAGCCGGGGGTCAACCGGAATGGCTTTTAGCGGCAGGTGGTGGAGCTCTTTTTTTAGCTTCTATTCCGTTCAGCAGTTCATCGAAAGGGCATGCCCTCAATGCGATTGAAATCTACAATTCAAAGTTGTCTGCTTCCAATCATCGCATGAAGTCTACTTTCTATTTTTATGGAAGTAGCGCGAGTCTGGTCATTCGTTTTTAGTTATAAAAAAAGCCTGATTCTCGTCAGGCTTCTTTTAATTACTCTTTGTTTACTACCGATATCGGGAAGTCGTTTCCTCGCATGAATCCGGTAGGATATTGAGCCTCCCCACCGTATTGTTTCGTTAATTCCGGAACCCGTTCTTCCATATAGAATTTCAATTCATTCACAGTAATTTTATTATCTCCATTACCCGCTTTTCCATCCAGCGCTTCGAGCAAAGCATAGGTAAACACACCATGCTTTAAAATATCAAACTCGGTAGCAAACTGTTTTGATCCTGAAGACGCAATCATCACAACTCCGGAGCTTCTGGCCAATTGCACCATGGCTTTCTCATCGTTGGCGGCTGCTCGGGTTTTCATTCCTTTTAAAGCTGCACCAGAGTGACAGGCATCCATTAAAACAATTTGTTTTGTCGATCTGATCTTCGTTAAATAATCTTTTAACTCGGAGTCGGATAAACCCTTCGTTGCTAGTTGTTGTGCATCGCCATACAACTTGGTAACATCGGTGGGAACAAAGTAGAAAGGTGATTCTCCATCTTTGTCTTTGGTCTCTTCATCTAAGCTACCGTGTCCTGCGTAGAAAAACACAAAGACATCTTGCGGCTGAGCTTTCGCGGCAATTTGTTTAAAGCCATCAACGATTTTTGCCTTGGTAGCATTTTCGTCATACAACTCGATTTTGTTAATGCCTTTGTAAATACCTTGACCTTGCTCCACCAATTTTTCGGTAAACGATTTTGCATCGGGTTGGGCATAGTTCAAATTGTAGGATGAATTTTGGTATTTATTAATACCCACCACCAGCATGTGCAAGGTGGATGTCGCAATGACTTTTCCTACATACTCAATCTTTAAAATTTCCGGACGCGATTCAATTCGCTGGTAATTAACCACGACAACTTTAAACTCGTTGGTTTCATTTAGTAGATCAATATTATAAGTCTTCACCAACTTATCTCCCTCACCCTTCGTCTTTAAACCCTCGTTGTCATTGATAATCAATTTATCGTTTTGATAAATATTTACTTCACGAATTCCGCTACCACCGTCAAAAATCTCCACTTCAAGCGGTAATGATTTTTGGGTAGTCACCAATTTTCCATTTTGATAATCCACCAATCCCTTATCATGCAAGCCATCGGAAGTGAAGAAACCGGCAGAAGGTCGGTGCAGTTTTGACAGATCAAAAAGCCTTTCGCCTTCTTCGCGTAAAATATCCTCTACTCGTCTGCCTTGAGAAATACTTTTCTCCATTTGCTTAGGGCGATAGAGTATTTCAAAGTATTGCTCTGCTGTATAAAAATCAGCTAACTTATCAATGCCTCGATTAACATGCCATCCGAAATACTGGCTACCCGATGAGGTACATGCAAAGTATCCTTTGTGTGCCCAGCATACCCACTCATTATCTTCAGCTAAGAAAAGGGTTGCGAATGGCAATACAGACTCGCCCAAGTTTTTATAAACTTCTTCGAGTCCGCGATAGGTTTTATCTCCATTCGCTTTCAAATAATCAATCACATCTTTCCATGCCTTTTTGGATGGTTCTTTGGTGAGCGAATCACATGGCAAAGAGGAAAAGAAATTAGCCCAGTCGGCATCCGGAAATGCTTGACGCATCGAAGGAGCTGCACCCGACTCCGACAACTTCCACAAAATAATTGTTTGATCTTCACCTCCCGAAGCGAGGTAGCGTCCATCCGCACTGATTGTAACCGCGCGCACACCGCCAGCATGCCCCACAAACTCTTTCTGAAAGAATCCATTTTTATCGTAAAGCTTTAAAGAAAAATCGCTGGCCACCACTACGTTTCCATCGGCCATAGCCTGGTAATCCAAAATGCGTCCATCTTCTTCTGGTGCATTCTCAATCTTTTTTCCTTTGGGCAAATCCAGTAAGGTTTCAGAACTCTGAGAAATTCCTCTGTTAAAATCTTGTGACGGTTTATTGAATTGTGGCGAGGTGGAGTTTAATTTCATAGCTGCAAAGTCAAAGCTTCGCTCAAATTCTCCCTCTTTTCCGTTCACATCTTGCGCAACAAACAATTCCAGGCCTGTGCCGAAAGCCAAATCGCGGATTGCACTTCCTTTTCCTTTCACCTTGCGAATGGTTTTTCCGTTGATCGGATTCCAGAAATAAATTTCGTTGTTATTACCACCCGCAGAGGCAACCACATAACTTCCATCATCCACAGGAGAAAAGGCAGCCGAAAAAACCGTGTTGTTATGGCCATTAAAATCTGTGAATTTATTACCTCCCGGAACGCCATAGCTTACGCCATGCCCCGCTGCATCAAGAGCCACCAAAATTTTAGAATCATGCGAGAACGCCATTGCATTAATTGGCGCTTCGCTCGACCATTCTTTCACAATCGATCCATCGGCCTTCCATAATTTAAATTCATTTTCCTGGCTGCTGGATGCCAGATACATTCCATCTGCAGAATAGGCCAACTTGTTGATCTCTCCTCTGTGTCGGTTCCAAAATCGGGGATTAAATTTGGCAACTCCCTTTTCAAGGGCACTTAAACTATACACTAAAATCTCTGTTTTTCCTTCGCAGGCAACTGCTACATCCATTGTTACCGGATTCATGGAAAGATATTTTACAGGAAAACCTGTGGAAATAGAAAGTGCCACTTTGTAGTTGGACGATCCGTCTACTGTCCACACTTTCAAACTATTATCATCGCTGCCGCTGACGAGGTATTTTCCGTTTCCGGTAAAGGCAAGGCTGTTGATTACGTTTGTATGACCTAATGCAGTGGCTACCTGCACTCCTTTTTTCAAATCGATTATCACAATATAAACCTGATTGTCTTTGGTGATTGTATAACCGGCAATGGCCAATAAATTCCCATCAGGGGATAAAGCGGACGCGTAGAGCATACCATTTGAACCATCGCCTATTTCTGATTCATACTTTTTTAACATTTCACCGTTGCGTGCATTCCAAACGCGCACCGTTTTATCTTCCGATACCGAAATAATACGCTCTCCGTCAGGGGTGAAATTAAGGTTTTGAACCTTGGCTGAGTGCCCCATCGAATTGATGACGATTCTTGGAATGCCCGTTTGTCCATTAACCGAACAAATGGTCAGATAAAAAACGACTGTTAGTAATGCTGATTTTCTCATCGTGAAGTCATCTTTAGTTCAATATCAAAGCTACCAAATTTATCGGTAAGTATTTGAAAGGTAACCCGATAATGCAAAGACCGAACCAGAAAGCCCGAAGTGGCTAAAAAGGGTGCTTTTAAAGCAAGAAAGCTTTAAGGATTAATTAAATGCGAGATAATTTCAAATGAAAACGATAAGCTAAACTGAAGAAAAGTGTAAAAAAAAGCCCAACAGACACGAAGTAAATTTCAATCATAGCATAGTGGTTTAATGAATCAAATGTCCAACTATTCCTTTTTCTAATATTTTTCATTTTGCGTTATGACCTACCGAAGTAAGAAATCGGCCATCTTTGAACAAAAATGCGCTAGCAAAAAGGCCTTTAGAAGTGCTTTTCAAAGAAAAAGAAGTGGCAAACCACGTGTTTAAAACTATCTTGGCGCACTTTTTGGATACTCATACGATTAAACTCTAAAGCTTTGAATTCAATGACTTATTCGATAATGCGTGTACTTTTTTGTTTGCTGATTACAGGTCATTTATTTGCGCAGTCTGCTAAAAAAGAAATCCCTTCTGATTGGTTTTTAAAAGATCCGGAGCAGGATAGCCTACTCGGTGTAAGTTCTGAACGCACTTATGCAACCTTATTGAAAGATCAGCCTTCTCGCAGGGTTTTAGTAGCTGTGATTGACTCAGGTATTGATATCGATCACGAAGATTTGAAAAGCATTATTTGGATTAACGAAAAAGAAATTGCCGGAAACGGAGTTGATGATGATAAAAACGGCTATGTAGATGACATCCACGGCTGGAATTTTATTGGCGGAAAAGGCGGTAACGTAGGGCCCGACACCTATGAACTGACTCGCGAATTCATGCGGCTCTCCAAGAAGTTTGATTCAGCCGATTCGACTAAGGCACGCAAAAAAAATCGAAAGGAATATGAGGGCTTTCTAAAAATAAAAGATAAGTATCAGAAACTGAAAATTAAAAATGAGCAGCAATACAAACTTTACTCATCTGCTTATCGCTACACCAAATCGAGTATTGATAGTGTGAAGAAATTTTTGAATACAGAGTCGCTAAACCCGGAATCTGTTCGTGCCATTGTAACTACCAGTCCCAGATTGCTCTTTAGCAAAAGCGTAGTAAGTGGCATCTACAAGTCACAAGGTGATGATGTGGATTTGGATGAATATGTAGCTGAAATAAAAGAAGCTGTAGATTATTACGAAGTAATTGTAAAATATGGATACAACACCGAATTTGATTCGCGTAAGATTGTAGGAGACACTTATGCTAATCTGGCGGAGCGCTTTTATGGGAACAATGATGTAAAAGGTCCTGATCCGGAGCATGGAACCCACGTAGCCGGAATTATCGGAGCCGACCGAAACAATAACTTGGGCATCAAAGGCATTGCAGATAATGTTCGTATTATGGCGGTGCGCGCGGTGCCCAATGGCGATGAAAGAGATAAAGACATTGCAAATGCAATTATTTACGCAGTCGATAATGGAGCACAAATTATCAATATGAGTTTTGGCAAATCCTTCTCTCCCGAAAAAGCCATTGTAGACAAAGCGGTGAAGTATGCCGAACAAAAAGGTGTATTGTTGATTCACGCAGCCGGAAATGATGGCGATGATTTGGATAAGGAAACCAACTTTCCTACCCGAAAATTCCTGAATGGCAAGGAAGCTAAAAACTGGATTGAAGTGGGCGCATCGGCATGGGGTGCTAATCAAAATTTTGTTGGGAGTTTTTCAAACTTTGGAAAAAAATCAGTGTCGTTGTTTGCTCCGGGTGTCGAAATTTATTCTACCACTCCTAACAATCACTACAAAAACCTGGATGGCACCAGCATGGCGAGTCCAACGGTAGCGGGCGTTGCTGCGTTGCTTCTGTCGTACTTTCCGGATCTTACTGCAGTTGAGATTAAGGATATCCTCTTAAAATCCAGTCGCAAGTTTGATAATTTGAAAGTGCAAAAACCGGGTACTAAAGAAGAAGTGCTATTTGAAAGTTTAAGCGAAACCGGTGGATTAGTGAATGCCTATGAAGCTGTGAAAATGGCCAAGGCAAGAAAATCCACGCTGTCCAATAAATAATTTAAGGCTGCACCACCTCTTCCACACGCAAGCCTACAGCCAAAATTCCCTGCAGGGTATCTTTGCGCATAAATTGTTCGAAGTGCGCTTTGTATTTGCCGGGCTTCGTAAACTTCATGTTGCTAGCAATGGGAAATTGGTGATCATATATATCTCCCAGACCACTGCTGCCATTGGGCTTACCAGTTTTCTGATCAAAAAGATATTCAGCCAACTGTTTTTTTGCCAGCTCACCTCCGGCAGAATCTTGTAATGAGTAATTGACAAAGATGCGTGAATATGGGTAATCAATTGAGTTGCGGATGTCCAAATACAAATTGTACGATTTAGAAGCATCAGCAATCTGAAACTCAAGCAATGCAGGCTCCGAAATTTTCCAGGTTCTATCCGCAAACTCTACGTTGTCTTCAAATACCCGATTCGAGTCGCACGAAAAAAGAAAAACCAAAATGACAAAAATGAAACTACGCCTCATACACTTTCAGGAGGGGTTGAGTTAGGATTGTT
Organism: Flammeovirgaceae bacterium UBA5008; assembly: GCA_002398365.1. Classification (GTDB taxonomy): domain Bacteria; phylum Bacteroidota; class Bacteroidia; order Cytophagales; family Cyclobacteriaceae; genus ELB16-189. The sequence continues at coordinate 201,049 of DGYK01000060.1, read as the reverse complement.
TTTCGGTTTATTGCGGTTGTTGGTATTATTGGGATTGCCACCCTGCCGATTGGGGTTATTCCTATTCGCATTACCTTGGTTTGGATTGTTGCGATTGGGATTATTCCTGTTCGGATTATTCCGATTCGGATTGTTTCGATTCGGGTTATTCCGGTTTTGGTTGGAGTTTGGCTGCTGCCCTTTATTTGGGTTCGGATTCGCGGGCGAATTGGGATTCGGGGTCGCACCTGAATTCGAATTCGGGTTGTTAGGGTTACGATTGGAGTTGCCTTGATTTTGGTTGCGGTTTTGATTCCGTTGCTGATTCGGATTGGCATTGCCCGCATTTTTCGGCTGTTCGCGCTTATCGCGATTGCGGTTTTTGTTTTTACCTGACTTGTTCTTGTACTTCTTATCCATGCTCTCCAAGTCGCTGTTGAGCGTACTTAGCGGAGCACGTACTTCTTCCTGATTGATTTGAAGAGTAGCCGGTTTCTTTCCTTCCTTATTCATCTGAAGGATTTCATTCACGCGATCGACATTGAGCGGATACCAGTTGTTGTCTTCCTTGTAGCCAAACCACATGATCCGCCTGAAGATGTCCGTCTTTTGCAAACGGGCTTCACCTTGCTCCGTCAATAAAGGCGTTTCCACTTCCGGTATGAATTTGAGCGCCTCCATATAAGTTTCTAACTCATAATTGAGGCAACATTTCAATCGGCCGCACTGGCCGGATAGTTTACTGGGATTGAGGGACAAATTTTGATAGCGCGCAGCGCTGGTAGCTACATTTTTGAAATCGCTCAGCCAGGTAGAGCAACACAATTCGCGACCACACACACCAATTCCGCCCAAGCGGCCAGCCTCTTGGCGGAGTGAAATTTGGCGCATTTCTACACGCACTTTAAACTCGGCTGCCAATTGTTTGATCAACTCTCTGAAATCGACACGGTCTTCAGCTGAGTAAAAGAATGTGGCTTTGGTATTGTCTGCCTGATACTCTACATCCGAGAGTTTCATGGCCAGTTTGTATTGTTTGATGATTTCGCGTGCGCGATACAGGGTAGGATTGTCACGCTTTTTGATCTCTTCAAATTTCTCTAAGTCGCGCTGATGAGCAATTCGATAGATTTTTTTAATCTCATCGTCATTTGCCACTTTCTTCTTCTGCATTTGCAAGCGTACTAATTCACCTTGCAAAGAAACATGGCCGAGGTGATGGCCGGTTTGCGATTCTACAATTACCGCATCTCCGGTAGTTAGTTGCAAACGCTCGGTGTTCCGATAAAAATCTTTGCGACCATTTTTAAAGCGTACCTCCACCACATTGAACTTATCTTCTACCGGCATCTCCATGTTCGAGAGCCAGTCGAATACATTCATTTTATTGCAGCCGCCTGTGCCACAGGCACCGTTGTTGTTGCAACCGGATACCTTTCCGTCCTTTTTTGTTCCACAAGCACAACCCATCGGTCAATTATTAGATCATTGAGGGGTTAAAGGTAATGCCTTGAAGGGGTAATGGCAAGGGTCTGCCCATCCTCGACCCTGTTTCGTGCTTATCGGAGCAATGCCCACCAACAATTGTTAGCTCCTGAGCACTTTAGAGCCCTTACTTTCAGATAAAATCAATGATGTGCTGGTTTCGCCATATTGGGCTAAGCGCTCAATGAATGCCTCCAAATCCTTACTTGTCTCCACTGCTACCTTAAGTATCATACAATAATTGCCTGTGATAGCATGCCATTCAACTACCTCGGGCATGGCATCGATCAATTTAATAGACTCTGAATGTTTCAGTGTAGTTGACTTATAGGTAATAATCGCTTTGATGGATAACCCAACCTTGTCAAAGTCAACAATAGTACTATATCCTTTAATAAAGCCTTGCTTTTCGAGTTTTTGGATGCGCTCAGCCACAGCAGGTGCCGAAAGGCCAACACGTCTTCCAATTTCCGTGGTAGATATGCGGGCATCTTGGCATAACTCCTTTAAGATGCTGCGGCTTAAATCATCCAGTACTTTATTTGTAATGGTTTTGAGCATAAGAAAAATGGTTTCAAAAGTTTTTGATCACGTATTCCGTTGAAAACAAGGCACCGACCCTCTCGATTTATCGTTTTAGTTTCTGCTAAGACAATAATTTGAAACGAATTTAACAAAAACATTCTATGGCAAAACGTTTACCATCGGTTGGGCTTATGGACTTAGGAACATTAGATGAATTGAAAAAATTCTACGCTACCAACATCTCACAACCGGAATCAACACAGATCGAAAAGGAAAATGAAATTGCTGAGGAGAATTTGTGTGAACGATCTACTTCTGACTCAATCACGTCCAACAAGAAATTACATTCCGCCACATGCTAAGAATTTTTCTGTCACAAGGAAAAGCTTCTACAACTATAAGACTTTGCCTGGCTATCATTTGCGTCTGTGTCATCACCTCTCATGGTCAAGAAGTTATTAAGCCTAAACGTACGTTTGTAATAACTCCGCGCTTTAATTCCGCTGGGTTTTTTCCGTTTTCAGGAGCACTCATCAACGATCATATTAATTTCGATCTCAATATTTTTTATGAGAACAAAGGGTATGGCTTCTTCCTTTTCAAATCAGTGGATCTTGCAGATGCACACTCCATCGTCAATTATTTGCAACCAGGTGTGTTCAAAAAAATCAATATAAGTTCCACACTTTATCTTCGAGCATTTGTAGGTTATGTTTTTTCGCAAACCACTGAGTTTCGCGATAAAGATTCTGATTATTTCGCGTCACTTGCCGGCTACTGGGCGATTGGCGAAAAGCTGAAAGTAGAAAACACAGCTCTCTTTTTCGATCTTGGTCAATCCGCTAAGTTGGCTAACCGCTTACTCGTAACGTATCAATTAGAAAAATTCAGATTTGATTTTTACGTATGGCAACGCATTGTTTTCGACAACAACCAGTATGCTACATCTGCTTCGCTGGCGATTAATTTGCCTAAGATAAAATTAACCGAGGGTTGGCACATTCAAAATACGATTTCATATCAAGGTTATCTTACAGAAATGAAACCTGACTGGGCCATGCGGCAAGGATTTCTATTGTCCGTTGCTTTCCCAATTTCACCTTGTAACTAGACTTATCGTAAATCTTGCCCAATATCTTTGCGGTAGTAGGCATTATCCCATGAAATTTTTGTGACTACATCGTAGGCATTCTCGCGAGCCTCTGACAATGTTTTCCCACGACCAGTAACTCCCAACACTCTACCTCCGTCTGTCAACACTTGCTCGCTTTGCATTTTAGTACCAGCATGAAAAACCAATTGATTAGTAAGTTCTTTTAATCCTTTAATAGACTTGCCTTTTTCATATTGGTCAGGATATCCGCCTGCCGCCATTACAATGGTTAAGGCAAAGTCCGGATCGACTACTATTTTTTTATTCTTTAGCTCGCCTTTGGCTGCCGCGATTAGCAATTCTAAAAAATCGCTTTGAATGCGAGCCATGACGGATTGCGTCTCCGGATCGCCCATGCGGGTGTTGTATTCAATCACAAACGGATCGCCCTTCACATTCATCAGGCCAATGAAAATAAATCCTTTAAATGGGATATTCTCTTTTTTTAAACCGACAATAGTGGGCTTAATAATCCGCTCCTCTACCTTTTGCATAAATGGAGGAGAAGCAAATGCTACCGGAGAAACAGAGCCCATACCTCCTGTATTGGGTCCGGTATCGCCATCGCCAATGCGTTTGTAATCTTTGGCTTCCGGCAAAATAACGTAGTCCTCGCCATCGGTCAGTACAAAAACAGACAATTCAATTCCATCTAAAAATTCCTCTACCAGCACTTTCGAGCTGGCATCGCCAAATTTTCTCTCTTCCAGCATTTCGCGAATGGTGGCTTGTGCTTCCGTTAGGTCAGATGTAATGATAACACCTTTACCAGCTGCGAGTCCGTCTGCCTTCAATACAAGCGGTGGCTGGCAGGTAGCCAAATAAGCAGCCGCTTCCGCAGATTGCCCTGTGTAAAACGTTTTTGCTTTAGCGGTTGGCACCTGATTGCGGATCATGAATTGCTTCGAGAAATCTTTACTTCCTTCGAGTTGAGCGCCAGCTTTTCCGGGCCCCACCATCAGTATATTTTTTAAAAGAGGCTGCTGTTCAAAATAGTCGCGAATGCCCTTCACCAATGGCACTTCAGGGCCAACTACCACCAGCTCAATTTTATTTTCGAGGCAAAAGGTGCCCAGCTTTTCGAATTCATCCACACCGATTGCTACATTTTTAGCCACTAGTGCCGTGCCTGCGTTGCCTGGGGCGACAAATAATTCAGAGCAATGGGAGCTTTGTTTGATTTTCCACGCCAAAGCGTGCTCCCGGCCTCCATTGCCAACTAATAGTACATTCATGATTTGAGGTTGATTGCTCTAAACTTCAAATATAAAGGAGAATGCTTTAAGGATAGCTACGGATTGGCTCTAAATAACGAAACCTCTTCGAACGCAAATTTCAGTTCGAAGAGGTTCGGGGGAAATAAAAACATTAATTGGCGTATTCGCTCAAAAACTTAATGCGCATGAGACGCACATCATCTTCGGAGAAATCGGAGAGATTACTCATGGCCTCCTCAATGCTGTCCGTTTCTGAGTTGAGGAAGTAATCGTAGATTTCTTCCTGCTTGGAATCATCCAGCACTTCATCAATATAATAATCAACATTCAGCTTTGTGCCCGAGTAACAAATGTTTTCCATCTCGGTCAGCAATTCCTCAAATGAAAGTCCTTTGGATTCTGCAATTTCTTCGAGATCTACTTTTCGATCAATTTGCTGGATAATGAAAATTTTGATTTTGGATTTGTTGACGGAGGATTTCACGACAACTTCTGAAGCCGTTTCGATGTCATTATCATCTACGTATTTCTGAATGACTTCCAAAAACTCTTTTCCAAACTTATTGACTTTGCCCATGCCAACACCATTCACCGATGCCAACTCTTCTTTGTTGGTTGGGTAAGTGGTGGCCATTTCTTCCAAGGAGGGATCCTGGAAAATAACATACGGTGGCAAGTCTTTCTCTTTGGCCATCTTCTTGCGAAGGGCTTTCAGCATCTCAAAGAGTTTTACGTCATACGACTTGGAATTAACCACCACACGCTCAGATGACTCTTCATCTTCTACATCGGTAGTGAAGTCGTGATCACGTGCTAATTCAATCGGGTGTGGTTTTTTCAAGAAGCTCTTACCCTTTTCGGTAATTTTCAACACGCCAATGTTTTCAATATCCTTTTCCAGGTATTGATAAATCAACGTTTGTCGAATGACTGCTTTCCAGAAATCTGCTTCTTCCGTGTCACCTTTGCCATACACTGGTAAATCAAAGTGCGCATAGCTCTTTACATATTCATCTTCTACACCTCGAATCACATTGACTAAGTGCGCCAATCCAAAACGCTCTTCGGTTTGTTGCACTGCTTCGATCGCGATTTTAACAAATTCAGATCCTTCAAAACGTTCGCGTGGGTTCATGCAATTATCGCATGAACCGCAATGATTTTCTTTGTACTCCTCACCAAAGTAATGCAGCAATTGTTTGCGTCTGCACACAGGCGACTCTGCATAGAATTCCATTTCCTGCAAAAGGATACGGGCATTTTCGCGCTCTTGAACCGACTTATCTTTATTGAATTTCTCCAGTTTATTTAAATCGTTGTGGCTGTAGAACATCAGACAAACACCTTCCAATCCATCCCTTCCTGCGCGCCCTGTTTCCTGATAGTATCCCTCTAACGACTTGGGTACATCGTAGTGAACTACAAAGCGTACATCGGGTTTATCGATGCCCATCCCGAAAGCAATAGTAGCGGTAATGATATCGACTTCTTCATTCAAAAAGTCGTCCTGGTTTTTCATACGCACATCCGGATCTAAACCGGCATGATATGGTGCGGCTTTGAAACCATTCACATTTAAAAGCTGTGCTATTTCCTCTACTTTCTTGCGGCTGAGACAATAGATAATTCCTGACTTGCCTTTGTGTTCTTTCAAAAAGCGAATGAGTTGTTTCTTCGTTTCTTTTTTAGGGCGTACTTCATAAAACAAATTTTTGCGATTGAAGGAAGACATAAAAACGTCTGCTTCTTCCATCTGCAAATTCTTCTGAATATCTAACTGCACTTTGGGCGTAGCGGTGGCTGTCAATGCAATTACCGGTTTATCACCCAACTGGGCGATCATAGTTTTTATTTTACGGTACTCTGGACGGAAGTCGTGACCCCACTCAGAGATACAATGGGCTTCGTCAATCGCTACGAACGAAACGTTTACCTTTTGCAAAAACTCAATGTTCTCTTCTTTGTTGAGTGACTCGGGCGCTACATAAAGAAGTTTGACTATTCCTGTAACACAATCTTTCTTCAGCTTGGTAATTTCGCCTTTGCTAAGAGTGGAATTTAAAAATCGCGCATTGACGCCATACGCGTTCATTTGATCTACCTGATTCTTCATCAACGCGATGAGCGGAGAGATCACAATGGCCAAACCATCCTTAATCATGGCGGGCAACTGGTAGCAAAGTGATTTGCCTGCGCCCGTAGGCATAATAACGAACGTATTTCTTCCGCTGAGTATATTTTTAATTACTGCCTCCTGGTTGCCTCTAAAGTTGCTATAACCAAATATTTCCTTGAGTTTTGCCCTTACCTCATCTTTCTCTTCTGCCACAATCATATTCCTAAATAAAAAATTTTGCTAAACTATATTAATGTTGTTTTACCTTTACCAATAGAAATTGAAGATAATAAAAAAAAACCGACAAAAAGCAAAGCGTGTACCTTTAATTGACTGATTGATAGTTTGCAGACAAACGCAGAAAAAGTGAAGAGAGTGATGCTAAAAACAAACTAATTTTCAATGTGTAGGTTTAAACGGTTATAAATCGGTTGCGGTGGTTAAAATTATTGGTTGGAGAAGTCGGTGCTGGTTAAATTGAAAAAAGAATGGCAGGTCAGTTGGAAAAACTGAGCTTAAAACAAAATTTAGAATTCAAATGAACAAAGATTTATATGTAGTGTTGATGGCCGGTGGTATCGGAACACGTTTCTGGCCTTACAGTCGCAATTCAAAACCGAAGCAATTTTTAGATGTAATCGGTGTTGGCAAAACATTGCTTCAATCTACCTTCGATCGTTTCGCAACTATCTGTCCGCCCGAAAATATTTTGGTGGTAACACATGAAGAACATAAAGCATTGACGCAAGCACAGCTGCCTCAGTTGAAAGAAGAACAAATATTGGCCGAGCCGATGCGCAAGAATACGGCACCTTGTATTTTATATGCTTGTCATAAAATTCATCGAAAGAATCCCAACGCGGTAATGGTAGTTAGTCCTTCCGATCATTTGATTTTAAATGAAACTGACTTTCAGCAAACCATTTTAAAATCAGTTGATCCGGCAAAAAATCAGGACAAGCTTATTACGCTTGGTATCAAGCCCACCCGACCAGAGACTGGTTACGGTTACATTCAGTTTATCGATGCGAAGAGTGCTTTGAAAAAAGTAAAAACATTTACCGAAAAACCGGAGCTGGCACTCGCGAATAAATTTTTAGAGAGTGGCGACTTTGTATGGAATGCCGGAATTTTTATCTGGGGTGTAAAAGCAATTTTAGATTCTTTCGCGAAACACATGCCGGAAATGACTGAAATTTTTGAAGAGATAGCAGATAAAGTGTGGACGCCCGAAGAGCGCTTGGCCGTGCAAACTGCCTACGCGCAAACCAAAAATATTTCCATCGATTATGGTATCATGGAAAAAGCTGATAATGTGTATGTGATGCTTAGTTCGTTTGCGTGGTCGGACTTGGGTTCATGGGGTTCGCTCTATGAGTATTCACAAAAAGATGCCATGAATAATGTGATCGATGGTGATGCGCTCACTTACGACACGCGCAACTGCATTATCAAAGGGGACAAAGACAAACTGATTGTAGCGCAAGGATTGAATGGCTACCTCGTAGGTGCATTCGGCAACGTGACTATCGTTTGTGAAAAAGATAAAGAAGATCTGTTCCGCAAATTTGCCAACGACTTGAAAGGCAAATCAAACGGAGCTGACTATTTATAACTTTTTTGACGGATGGCTTCGTAGATAATGATTCCAGCAGCCACCGAAACATTGAGCGACTCTATATTTCCCTTCATCGGAATTTTAACAAGACGATCGGCATCTTTCAAAAGCTGAGGTGAAATGCCGTCTTCTTCTGAGCCTAAAATAATTGCTAGCGGAGTATTGAAGTCAGTTTGATAAATAAGGTCGCTGGCTTTTTCGGTGCATGCCACTACTTGAATACCATTCTCCTTCAGTAACTTAATGGTGGCCTTCATATCGCGCACACGGCACACCGGCATGTGGCTGAGTGCTCCGGCTGATGTCTTCATGGCATCGCCCGTGATGGGCGCATTTCCTTTATCCGAAATAATAATCGCATCCATCTTGGCGCAATCGGCCGTTCGCGCAAGCGCACCGAAGTTACGTACATCGGTAACCCGGTCTACAATTAAGAAGAAGGGTTCACGCCCTTCCTGATAGCACTTGTCGATAATATTTTCGAGTGAAGCATATTGCACTGCCGATAATACACAGATAACGCCCTGATGATTTTTGGACGATAGCCGGTCTAATTTCTGTTGTGGAATAAACGAATAAGGTGCCTTGTATGCTGCGGCCGTTTTGATCAACTCTTTGATCAGATCATTGCTGAGACTGGACTGAATATAAATTTTTTCAATCTCGCGGCCAGCTTTGATCGCCTCCATGACGGCACGCGTGCCAAAAATCATTTCCGTTTTTTCCATTCGCTTATTGCCATAATTTAGAAGGGTACACACCGCTATTGACCAACGCTTTGATCTTGCCGGATACTTCTTCTTTGTCTTCCTTATACGTTACGCCAAACCAGGTTTTGCCTCCTCCTAAAATGTGCACTTTACCCAAATTGCGATTAATGATTTCGTTGGTCAGCAATGCGATGTAGAACTCAGCCGAAGGATTGGCCTTATTCTTCAAAGCAAATTCGTGAAACATTTTTTCTGCCACATCAAAAACACCCGGCTGAAAACCCCAGCAATTCATAGACACCGGTAGCATTGGGTCTAATTCTCGATCGCCTGTTTCTTCTTTGGAAACGATCTTTCCATTTTCACTCACAATTTTAGTGAGCTCGTTCAATTTCTTTAAATAGCCTTGCGCGTCACGCTCCTCGGCTACGCCACGAGAAACGCTGCCATGTTCTGACAACACATTTTTGAGTGTGTAACCTACCATCGCATGATGATCGGGTGCGGAGGCGTCAAAAAATTTGGCCAGTGACTGAAATGATTCTAAACCGTAAAAGTCATCGGCATTGATTACGGCAAAAGGCTCATTGATCACGTTCTTACCACATAACATGGCATGAGTTGTTCCCCATGGTTTTTTGCGATCTACGGCACCGTAGCCGGCAGGAACAAAACGATCCAACGACTGCACCTCAAAATATACTTCTACTTTCCCTTTCAGTTTGGGAAGAAAAATCTCTTCAACGGTAGATTTGATTTCATCGCGAACAATGAAAACCACCTTGGTAAAACCAGCGCGGATGGCATCGAATAAAGAATAATCCATAATGGTTTCGCCATTGGGTCCAAACCCGTCAATTTGTTTGATTCCTCCATAGCGGCTACCCATTCCGGCAGCCATCACTAACAAGCTTTTTGGTTTTGTCTCAGCCATAATATTTGCGTTCATGCATCGAAACTAAAAATAATTTGCCAACTTAACTCCAAAAATAAGCCTTTACTTCATACAATTCAGATTATGAGTACAAATAAGAATTATGTTTTATCCATTACCATTATAGGAATTTTATTCTTCTTATTTGGTTTTGTTACATGGTTGAATAGCACCTTAATACCTTTCCTGCAGCTGGCCTGTGAATTGAAAGTTGAAGAGGCATTGCTTGTAACATCCGCTTTCTATCTGGCTTATTTTTTTCTGGCCCTTCCCTCTTCCTACATCTTAAACAAAACCGGATTCAAAAACGGAATGGCGCTTGGGCTGGCTGTGATGGCGGTTGGAGCCTTTTTGTTTATTCCGGCCGCCATGGAGCGAAGCTTTACTCTTTTTCTGATAGGATTGTTTATCCAAGCAACGGGCTTGACTTTATTACAAACAGCATCTAATCCATACATTTCAGTGATAGGCCCTATTGAAAGTGCCGCCCAGCGGATCAGCATTATGGGTATTTGCAATAAAGTAGCCGGTGCGCTCAGTCCGGTTATTTTAGGGGCAATTGTATTAAAAGGGGCTACGCAAATTGAAACCAAATTGGCCACGACACAGGATGTAATCAGTCGCACTGAGTTATTGCAAGAACTTTCCAATCGGGTAATTCTTCCTTACGGGATTATGGGGTTAGTACTCATTGCACTTGCTATCATGATCAAGCTTTCTCCGTTGCCTGAAATAGAACAAGAAGAAGAACCCAAGCAACATGAGCTTACTACCCGCACCAGGGTATTTCAATTTCCTTACTTGCTATTGGGAATCCTTTGCATATTCCTCTATGTAGGTGTAGAAGTGATGGCCGGTGATGTGATCGGACCTTTTGGTCAGGCCATTGGTATCAGTTTAGATGAAACAAAGCTATTCACATCGTATACACTTTGGTCGATGGTGGTAGGTTACATTATTGGTATCGTCACCATTCCTAAATATATCAAACAACAAAACGCTTTAGCATGGTCGGCCATCATTGGCATTGCTTTAAGCGTTGGTGTTTTCTTTACTTCCGGATACACTTCTATTGTGTGCATTGCGCTGCTAGGCTTTGCAAATGCATTGATGTGGCCCGCTATTTTTCCATTAGCGATTGAAGGCCTCGGTAAGTTTACCAAATTTGGTTCGGCATTGCTGATCATGGGTATTGTCGGTGGTGCTTTCCTACCACTCGTTTATGGTAGGATGGTGAAAGACATGACTCCATCCAGTGCATTTTTCTGGATTGTAGCTCCTTGTTATGTTTACATTCTTTTCTTTGCTTTGAAAGGCCACGCCATCGGCAAACAAAAAAGTTGATTTAATTTTCAGATAAGGTCATCCAGCTTTTCGCGAATGAATGCTTCGCGCTCTGACCAAGTTCCAGAAACGATATGATACTTTATTTGGCGCTGGTCGAGTTCGGACTTAAACACTTCGAACATTTCCTTTCTGCGATCACCTAAATCGCGGAGACCATCGGCCACCCAAGGAACATCAACTTCGAAAAGAAAATAAGCATCATATTGAATTTGCTTTTCCAATTCGTAGAGAATGGACGGCACTTCCTTGAGGTAATGCCGGCAATAAATCTGCGTGGTGATCAAGTCGGTATCACAAAATAAAAATCGGTTGGCGATTTGTGATTTTTCGATTACTCGATCCGTCTGTGCTTTGCCGATTCGAATGATATCATCCAATGTAAAGTCGTTAGAGTCTACTATTTCGCGCGCCACTTCCGGTACAAATTCGGAATGATATATTTCGGCCATTCGCTTCGCCATAGATGATTTTCCTGTACTCTCAGGGCCGTAAAAACAAACTTTCTTTAAAAAATAAGGGCGCACTATTTCTGGTATGTACTTCCAATGAAGCAGAGGTCTATCGCGAATTTGTGTAGCTGATATGGGAAACTTTGATCGACTAGGATCAAAAAGAATATTTGCAGCACCTAGTTGATGCGAAAAGGGTGCACCGTAGTCTTCCGAACTGATCACAACATCGATGGGTGGAAATCGCTTTTGGATAAATGTAGCCCATATCTTGGTGCGCTGTTCGAGTGGTAATGAGGCGTTATCAAAATCATCAAGTGATATTTCAACGGAAATTGCCGGATAGGATTTTAATAACTCTTTTAGCCAGTTGAATCGGATGGATTGTGGAACAGGATCTTCATCCGTATAACTCATCGATACAATCAGTTGTTCGCAGTGTGAAGCAGCAAACTGAATTAGGGCCAGATGCCCCTGATGCACGGGCATAAATTTTCCGATAACTAATCCGCGATGAAACGATGGCATCTTTAAAACTAAAGATTATTTACAACTTTCTTAAAAACGTTTGGGTTAGGCTTCTCTAAACTCCTTCAGCCAATACCAAAAGCCAAAAGCAGCTATAAAACAAAAAACCACATACTCTATTCCTACAAATAAAATTCCTTTCGAGAAATACAACCCACAAGCCACTGCATCGACTAGAATCCAAACCAGCCAGCACTCCAACTTCTTTTGTACCATCAAGTAGGTGGCCACAATACTCATAATAGTCACAAAAGAATCCGCATATGGAAAAGCACTTGGCTGGCTAAAGAGCAGCGGAAACATGGAATTAAGATTTTGTGCCACCTGACCAAAAACAATTGTTCCAATGATTCCCACTAAACCAAACGCAATCCACCAAGCCAATGTGAGACGAGTAATTTTAAGTTGCTTCTTTCCGTCTTCCTCCTCCTTCCGCGGGTGTAGCCATCGATACCAACCTAACAGATTGGTAATGAAAAAGAAAACCTGTAAAAACATATCCGGATACAACTGCACCTGATAGAACAAAAAGAAAAAAAGGATCACATTAATAATACCTAAAGGCCAACTCCACACATTCGCTTTCGCGGAAAGAAATACAGCTACCGCCCCGGCTATGGTTCCGAAAAATTCGAGATAACTCATCGGATAGCCGAGCACCGAAAAGAAGATGGCTTGATGATCAAAAAAACTCATTGACAAATTTATTCGGGGTATTTATTTTTAAACACCTAAAAATACAAAGAATGAGTGACCAACGGTTACAACTTTTCCGGGCATTTGTTTAATCTTGCAAGTGCATAGGCTACTACCGGTCACACCGATAACAAAGACAACGTGATGAAGGACATATTTATTTGTGAAGACCACACGATCATCATTGATGGTCTCAAACTACTATTTCAACAATCACCCGATTATCGAATTATTGGATACAGTCTTACGGGAGCAGGTGTAATAGAAAAGATAGAGAAAGAAAATCCGGACATCCTTATCTTGGATTTAAACTTAAAAGACAGCGATGGATTAGAATTAATTGAGCAAATCCGAAAAACAAACAAAAGCTTAAAAATTGTAGTTCTTACCATGTATCCGGACGAGTTTCTCATTGAGCGAGCACGCAAACTAGGCGCTAATGCCTACTTGCAGAAAAGCGTGTCCAATGAAGAACTACTCGAAGCACTTCACAAAATTGAAACATCCGAATTTTACCTTTCGAAAGCTTTAACAGAAGAAAGTGAGCGAAGAAAAAAATTTCGCGATCACTTTGCGCACAAAATGAAACTTACCAAACGCGAACTGGAATTAATTCCATTGCTGGCACGCGGAATTAGCTCGGCAGAAATTGCGGATCAATTATCAGTAAGCGCTTTGACGATTGATACCCACCGAAAAAATATTTTCAGGAAATTAGAAATCAATACCAGTATCGAGCTTGTAAACTTTGCTCATGAAAATAATTTGCTCTAGCATTTGTATTTTCTTTTTTATTCTAGGCAGTGTATTCGGCCAGAATATCGATTCTGTGTATTTGTTGTCAATTAGAGACAAACAATCGCTCATTGGGCATGCCTATTATTTGAAAACAAAAGAAAATGCAACAATTGACTCCGTAGCATCCTTGTTTCAAAAAAATCAAGGAATTGAACGACTAACGAAAATTAACCTTGGTTACTCGCCTAACATCATTTGGGTTGGCATACCTTTTAAAGGTCTTCCTATATCTCAAAAGCTACTTCTAGAAATTGCTAACCCGCAAATCGACCGCGTGCAAGCATATTGCATAACACAAAACAGCATTCATCTGCTTGGAAACCCAACCGGTGATAATCTACCATTTCCATCCCGCAGTTACAACTATAGAAATTTTGTGTGGCCCGTGACTGAGTGTGGCGTTTCTGATTTTTGGATAATCGTTCGTCTTGAAAAGAAAAATTCATCCATGTCAGTTCCATTAGCATTGTGGGATGCTAATGCCTACAACCAGCATGAAAATAGATCGCTGCTGTTTTACGGAATTTGTTTTGGGATGATGCTGATTGTAGCCCTGTATAGTTTATTGGGTGGTATTTTCTATAGATCATCTGTTTATCTGATCTATTTCTTCTTTACAATCTCTGTCATTTTATTATTAGCGGCATCAGAAGGATTAAGTCTGCAATTTCTATATCCGCACACACATGGTTTTAATAGCCTGTTCCGTGTGATGATCATCGGAATAGCCTCCGGACTACTACTTCTCTTTTCACGGTCCTTTCTTTCCATTGCTACCTACTCCAAACGCATCGATCGAGTATTGCTTGTTATTGTCGGTGTTTACAGTATACTTCTTTTATTAACTCCTTTTCTGCGCGATTTCTATTTTGAGTTCAGCGCGTTTTTTGTTCCTCTCGTAATTTTTTTAGCCGTTATCTCAAATCTGTTAAGTGTAATTGCTGCCATTCTTTCGTACAGACATCAAAAATTGATTGCCCTGTTTTATCTCGCGGCATATTCCTTTACTTTAATTACGGCTCTGGTAGTAGCTATGGAAGATTTTGGGTGGATTGAAAAGATTGAGTTCAATCCTTTTTTTATTGGTGCTCTATTTGAAATTCTTATTTTTTCGTTTGGGCTAAGCTATCGGGTGCGATTAGTGATTGATGAGCGTAATCAATTGCGCATAAAAATAGCTGTTCAACAAAAAGAAACGTTGAAAGCATATATCAACGGAATTGAAAAGGAACGAAATAGAATTGCTGGCGAATTGCATGACGACATCGGTAGCAGGCTTGCCAATTTGATTCGGATGATCCGGCTAAAAAATGAGCCAAATTATTTGGAGCAACAAGCTGAAACGATTGCCAACGATGTTAGAAAATTGTCGCACGAATTGGCAATTCCAACGCATCGCGCCTTGGGGTTACCGAATCTGATTACACAATTTCTGGCGGATTTAAACACCGGCAATCTATGCACGTTTCATTTTCAACATTACGACATTCCTGAAACCTTATCAGACGAAATTGTGCAACAAACTTACCGAGTTATTCAAGAAGCTGTTCACAATGTTATCAAACATGCGGCTGCAAAAAATGTAGATATTCAGTTATTCTACAGGGATGCAGAATTAACTCTTACTATTGAAGATGACGGGAAAGGTTTTGAATTCAGCGTGGTAGCCTCCGGATTGGGTTTAACTCAAATGAAATCACGCGTAGAATCATTGCATGGTCGGTTTGAATTAAATTCGGCTCCTGCACAGGGAACACAATTAATGATTAGTATACCTTTTCCTGTATCTTGAAAGAAATTTTGTAATGAAACATTATCCCACCTATTTACAATCTCTGGGGCTTCTAGTAATTTTTGTGTTATGCTCGATTATTAGTATGCTAACCATCATACCCTTTTTCTCGTATGAAAGCGCAATCGGGTTATCGTTGATTTACACTTTGTCCTTGTGTCTTGCGATTGGATTTGGTATATTTATTCGCAGGCACTATCAGTTTCCCATCAAGCGTTTTTCTATCGTAGCCGTTCTCATTGCCAGTGTCAGTCTGATCGGGACTCATATATTTTTAGACCCGCTGACCAGTCTTATACCTCCATCCGAATTAATGAATAAAATGCTTCTCGAAACAGTGAAGCAACCCGTGCCCTACTTTTTCATGATTGTGATTGCTGCTCCCATTTTAGAAGAACTATTTTTTAGGGGGATCATATTAGATGGCTTCCTTAAAAACTATGACCCGAAATACGCCATCTTGGCGAGTGCATTTTTGTTTGCTGTCATTCATGGAAATTTGCCGCAAGGAGTAGGTGCCTTTCTATCAGGCATTTTAATAGGATGGGTCTATTGGAAAACAGGCTCCGTGCTTGCCGGCATCATCATCCATCTGATTAATAATCTGATTTCATTCATATCAGTTATCCATACACCGGAAGCCGAATTGTTTATGAGTCTGCGCGATTCGATTGGAAACCCACTTTACTATTGGTTGCTGGTGGTTGGCGGAGGTGTTATTTCCTTAGCGGGAATTGGAGTGCTGTCAAAATATTATTTTGAAATGAATGATCCCGATCATCTCAAATAGAAGAACCTTCCAATTAACCGAAAGGTTGACTATCAATGAACCCGAAGGCACAGAATAGACTTACAACTTCACACACACATTTTTCGCTTCTGTAAAAAAGCGCATCGCCTCCCAACCACCTTCACGGCCCACACCACTTTGCTTCATGCCTCCGAATGGAGTTCGCAAATCACGGAGTAGCCAGCAGTTGATCCAGATAACACCACTCTTGAGTTGATGTGCTACTCGATGCGCTCGCTTCAAATTATTTGTCCAGATGGTGGCACTTAATCCATAAGCTGTAGAATTCGCAAAAGCAATTACTTCTTGTTCGGTGTCAAACGGCATGATGCTAACTACCGGTCCAAATATTTCTTCCTGATTGGTGCGACAGCTCTGCGGTAAACCGGTTATTACAGTAGGAGCTACAAAATAACCGGAGGCACACCGACCATCTACTTTCACACGTTCTCCTCCACATGCAATCGTGCCTCCTTCCTGTTTCGCCAACTCAATATGTGATAACACCTTTTGCATATGTCCTTCAGAAACCAATGCACCCAGTCGTGTTGCTTCGTTCAATGGATCGCCTACAGACAATGCCTGTGTGCGTTTAATAAATTCGTTCACAAATCTGTCATACAAACTGCGCTCAACTAAAGTACGCGAACCGCATAAACAGATTTCGCCCTGATTTGAAAATGAAGAATTGATAGAAGTGGAAATTGCTTCCTCAAAATCGCAATCAGCAAAAATGATATTTGGATTCTTACCTCCTAACTCCAATGACAATTTTTTGAACATCGGTGCTGCCGTAGCTGCAATTGTCTTTCCGGTAACGGTACCACCTGTAAATGAAATCGCAGGGACTAGTGGATGTTCCACAATCGCCTGACCAACTTTTTTGCCGAGTCCGTGCACGATGTTCAACACACCTGCAGGCAAACCTGCTTCCATACATAATTTTGAAAATAAAAATGCAGTCATCGGTGTGAGCTCGGATGGTTTTGCCACTACGGTGCATCCACTCGCCAATGCAGGAGCAATTTTCCAGGTGAATAAATAAAGCGGCAAATTCCACGGAGAGATACAACCTGCTACACCCACCGGAGTGCGTGTAGTGTAGTTGATCGCTTCACCATCCATCAGGTGCGATTCAGCTGCCACGTGCATAGATGCAGTAGCAAAGAATCGCATGTTGGCCGAAGCACGGGGAATATCAACCGACTTTGCCAACTTTAGCGGCTTGCCTTGATCGGCACTTTCGGCCAATGCCAACACGTCCAAATCGCGATCAATCAGGTCTGCGATTTTTAATAGGATAGCTGCACGTTTCGCTATTGGCATCAGCGACCAAGATTGAAATGCAGCTTGTGCCGCAACTACAGCCGTTTCTACATCACGCTCATCTGAATCCGGCAGAAGACTATACACTTTTCCTTCTGCAGGATTTAAGTTATCTAAATAACTTCCTGAAATAGGCGCTATTAATTGGCCGTTGATATAGTTGGAAATCTGCTGCATTATTTTTTTGTAATCTTAAATTCCACACGCCTGTTCAAGCGTCTGTCTTCTTCTGAATCGCCTGTGGCCACCGGGCGAGTAGCTCCATAACCATGACCTGTAATTCGGTGTTTACCAATGCCATGACTTACCAAATACTCCTGTACGGTCGCTACTCTTTCTTGCGACAGCTTCAACAATACATCTGCGGTACCGCGGCTGTCGGTGTGACCTTCCAATTCAATAAAGATCGAAGGGTTTTCTGAAAGAATGGTTACGAGTCGGTCGAGTTCAGGAAAAGATTCAGATTTGAGTACAGGCAAACCGGCTTCGAAAAAAACGTTGTTCAGTTTAATTGTCTCTCCTACTTCAATCGGAATCATCATCAGATCTTTTTGCACTTCTTTGTATTCGGCAGAAGCCGGTAATTCCAAATTTTCGTGCACTGAATAGTAATCACTACGGCTCGCACGCACTCCATAATTAACTCCGTAAGGCAAAACAATTTGATACATACCCGTGCGCGGATCGGAGCGCGCCTCGCCTACATCTCTGCGAGTTCTCAAATTTTCAAAATGAATGGAAGCGGCAAGGGGTGCTCCCGTTTTGCTATTGAGCACTCGGCCTTTGACTAACGTGACTGCGGATGGTCTAGAATTTTGTTGCAACTTGATTCGGAAAATATCCGCTTTCCCATATCCCTGATCATAACTTACAAAATACGCATAGTCACCGGACGCAGGGATGGTGTAGTAGGCATCAAAAAATGGCGTGTTGATTTGTGGTCCTAAATTGATCGGCTTCGTCCATTCGGTCCAGCTTTCGCCAATTCGTGTGGACATAAAAATATCTTGATTGCCATAGCCGGGTCTGCCGTCTGATGCAAAGTACAGTGTCATTCCATCAGCCGCTAAGAAAGGTGAAGTATCCTCGCCAATGGAATTAATGACCGGCCCTAAGTTGATAGGATCGGACCACTTTTTATCTCCTTCTTTCAGGCACACATACAAATCACCCTCATTGCGATTCGGGTCATAAAAAATATTTGACTTCAACTTAGCGCTAAAAATGACGGCCTTTCCATCTGCGGAAAGCGATGCCACAAAATGGTCTAACTCATTTTTAAAAACCAAGTGCAGCTTCTCTGCGGGATCCCAACCGGATTCTGAACGATGCTTCACCATCAACTGATTAGCTTCTTCAAACATCAGCGTATTATTATCTGCACTTACAGCCAGCAGATTATCCGCTATGGGGGTGTTAACAGCCTTTCCCATATTCACGGCACGCGACCACTTATTATTTTCCCACGTGCTCATCCACACATCCTCATCATCTTTCATACCACCTACATTTTCAGCCACATTTTGCCGTGCGAGGTATAAAATCTTTCCATCCATTGAAATCACAGGACCCAATTCGTCATTGACACTATTAACGGATGCGCCTAGGTTTTCCTTTTTAGCCAACAGTGGTTGTTTGGGTAATTCGATCACCTGATCTTGAGCAAAGAAAAAGTTATCTACTTCCAAGCGCATCTTCGTAAAAGCAACCATTCCAATGCCACTTCCCAACAAAGGCATCGGCTTGTGTTCTTCTACTTTGACATCATTCACATAAAAAGACATTTTGCCGCCTTTCGATTCAACGCGCAATTTGTTGGGATTGCCAATGGGCCGGATGGCATCGTGCTGTTTCCATTTTTTTAGTTGTGATGGATCGCCACTGTAAATGGCATATTCACCTTCCGAAGAAATGACAAACAAATTCAAGAGATCACTTCCTGAAGCCCAAATCAACCCGAAGCCATTGTCTTGCTCGCCATTTTGCTGAATGAACTCAGCTGAAAGTGTAAAATCTTTTTGAACATCTACAAAATAACTAATAGACGATTGCGCTCCTTCATCGGTGGCGTTAATCACATATTCACCATTTGCAAAAAAGCAAATTTCGCTTTCTTCCCATCCAAACTTGTTAAAGGCAAAATCATCTTGGATGATCGGTTTTTGAGCCACTGAAAAATACCCGGCCACCATCATGCAAATAGTAAAATATAAGCGCATAGGGATTAATAATTTGAGGGTCATGATTACTACTAAGTTAACAAAATTCGTTTAGTACATTTCCAATCCATGGAAATGTAGCTTCTATCAGTTTGTGTGGGGTGGGGTAACCGATACGGAGTAACAGCTTTCCGTTAGATTATTTCGCCAATATAATAAACTCAACTCTTCGATTTAGCTTTCGGTGCTGCTCTGTATCGTTAATCTGCATGGGTTGCGAAGCTCCAAATCCTTTTCCGGTAATCCGGCTCGGTGCAATGCCGTTTTTCACTAGGTAGCTTTTCACGGCTCGCACACGCTCTTTGGATAATTTCAATAAGCCTGATTTGGTCCCAACATTATCGGTGTGGCCATGCAATTCGATTTTAATGGAAGGGTTATTCATCAGAAAATGAATGAAGCGATCCAACTCCGGCTTCGATTCATCTTTTAATACGGCCAAGCCTTGCTCGAAAAAAATATTCTTTAACTGGATGGCCTCGCCTACTTGAATGGGGGCGAGTACCAAGTCTTTTTTCACTTCAGCATACTCTTTCACATCTGTCAAATCAAAATTTTCGCTAATCGAGAAGAAGCCTTTCGATTCCGCCCGAATACCATAATTGGTTCCGTATGGTAACACAATTCGGAATGCACCTGTCACCGGATTGGAAATAGCCTCACCAACTTCTTTGCCCGTGATTAAATCTTCAAAATAAATGGATGCACCAATTGGCTGATTCGATTGAGCATTCAAGGTAACTCCGGTCAGCAAAACCACTGGCTCGGGTTTTACCTCGTTCATCACGCGTACGCGAAAAAGATCGCTCTTGCCAATCGATTGATGCGTAGAACTCATGTACGCAAAATCACCCGATGCCGGCACGGTATAGTAGGCATCAAAATCCAATGAGTTGATTTGATTTCCCAGGTTGATCGGTTCACTCCAACGCGTCCAGGTGTCATCCAATCGCTTGGTCATAAAAATGTCAGCATCTCCATAGCCGGGCCATCCCTTCGAAGCGAAATACAACGTTTTATCATCTGGAGCTAAAAAGGGGGAGTATTCATTCTCTGCTGTATTTACATCCTTTCCCAAATTAATAGGGGTTGACCATTTTCCTTCTTTGTCTTTCAGGCTCACAAAAATATCTCGCTCGATACGACTGCTATCATAATACACATTATCGCGGTTGCGAATGGTAAACAACATGGCTTTTCCATCCGAGGAAAGATTGCCTTCAATAAATTCGTCTTCGTTGCGATAACGAATGCCAACATCTTTCACTTCCGTCCAACCTTCTGCGGTGCGCTCGCGCAAACCAAATCCATCACGTGTAGTGAAGATCATGGTATTTTCATCCGTACTTATAGCGATTAGATTATTCGCATACGCGGAATTGATGGGTGTACCTAAATTTTTACTAAGTGTCCATTGATTGTTTTCAAATGCCGAAAACCAAATATCTTCTTCATCTTCTATTCCACCTTGATTTGCTGCGCTGTGTTTGCGTCCAAAATAAAGGGCATTTCCGGTAGCGCTGATTTTAGGACTCACCTCATCGGCTTCGGTATTGATGACATGGCCCAGATTCTCTTTTTGAAAGGTAGGTGAAGAAGCGGAGGGTAAATGAATAGATACCTGATGTGCAAAAACAAAATCATCTACTTCCAATTCCATTTTTGTGTTGTTGACAAAGCCAACACCCATTCCATACAAAGGCAATGCAGGAAAAGTAGTCACCAATTCATCGTTGAGATAAAAATGCAAGACACTCGATTTTTGCTCTACACGAAGTCGGTTAGGCTGCGGCATCGGCTTTATTTTCGGCCAAGGCATCCATTTGTTTAAGTCGCCTTTTAGCTGTGGCGAATAAATACGATAATATCCGTTGGAAGAAAACTGAAATGCATTGTATTGATTGCCTTCTCGACCCCACAACAAACCAATTCCATTGTCAACCAATCCTGATTTTTGTATGAACGTAGCTTCAATCGAAAAATCCTTGCGCGCATCCAGAAAAGGCGTTACTGTTACAAATCTGCCTTTATCTTCTACGTTGGTAATCAGCACAAATTTTCCATCTTGAATTTTAGATTGATAGGTTGGGCCTTCACCCACGGGCCAGCCATTCTGATTATTGTCAAATTTTTCATGAAAAATTACCGGCAACTGCGCATGCAATGAACCGCAACAAATCATAAAACAAAAAACCAAACTTCGCATAGGCTATAAGCTTCCGGTTCTTCCTCCGTCTACCGGCAAATTGATACCTGTGATATAGGAAGCTGCAGGGCTTGCCAGAAATGCAATAGCCGCAGCGACTTCTTCGGGTGAAGATATTCTGCCCATGGGCACCTCCTCAATCATTCGTTGTTTCGCTTCGTCTTCTGCAATGCCTGCCTTAGCCGCATTGTTTTTTATGATTGCCTCCAATCGGCCCGTCATGGTGGTGCCAGGTAAAACATTATTGACCGTAATGCCAAACGGGGCTACTTCATGTGCCAGTGTTTTCGCCCAATTGGCAACTGCACCGCGTGTGGTGTTCGATACGCCCAATCCTTTGATCGGAATTTTTACAGAGGTAGAAATGACGTTGATGATTCGTCCGTAGCCTGCAGATTTCATGTGAGGCACTAAAGCCTGAACAAGAATTTGCGAACAGATCAAATGACTGGTTATTGCTTTGATAAATTCTTCCGGTTTTGCGTCCAATACTTTGCCGGCTGGTGGACCACCAGTATTGTTAATCAAAATTTGAACCGGATGAGATGCTAAGTATTTGTCGATTGTTTCTTTCAGTTGATCGGGAAAATCAAAATCAGCCACCAGATAATCGTGGTTCTGTGAAGTGCTAGAAGGTAGTATGGCTAAAGTCTCCTTTAGCTTGACTTCGTTTCGGGCTACCAGCGTCACATGGGCTCCCAAAGTTGCCAGTTCAACGGCTGTCGCCCTTCCAATACCTTGTGTGCTTCCACACACGATGGCTCTTTTACCGCTTAAATCAAGGTTCATCGCTCGAATTGTAAAGTTTTAATATCTGATTTTCAGTAAATATAAAAGAACCTTAACTTTCCTCAGTTTATTTAATTAATTACAAGCTAAGTTCGATCAATAAGTGTTAACAGTAAACTAGTAACCATCACTAACTAAAATTATATGGCCATACGCAGACCTTTTAACCTCAAGCAATGGATCGCAGACAATCGCGCGATTTTGAAGCCACCGGTAGGTAATAAAAATCTTTATGCCGATGCGGGCGATTATATTGTGATGATTGTGGCCGGGCCCAATGCCCGAAAAGATTACCACTACAACGAAACAGAAGAGCTCTACTACCAACTGGAAGGAAACATTACCGTACGGATTCAGGAGGATGGTAAAGCTGTTGATATTCCAATCAATGAAGGAGATATGTTTTTACTTCCCGCCCGTGTGCCCCACTCTCCCATTCGCACACCTAATTCAATCGGCTTGGTGATTGAATGTAAACGCCAGAGCACCGAAGATGATGGACTCATGTGGTTCTGCGAGCAATGCAATCACCCACTGCATGAATACAAATTTCATCTTGAAAACATAGAGAAAGATTTTCTTCCGCGCTTCCGCGATTTTTATGGTTCGCTCGAATTGCGGACGTGCAAAAACTGCGGACATGTAATGGAGGCAGACCCACGATTTGTTTGATATGACGAAGCAACAACTGATTGAGGAGTTGCAAAGGCATCATCGCGCTTTTACTCAATACATAAAAGGATTATCGCCCAAGCAATTAGAGTCTGCGCCAGCTGATAAGTGGAATGCGCTGCAACAAGCAGAACACTTGATAAAAAGTGTTGGGCCAGTGAATATGGCGCTGGCTTTGCCATTATATGTTTTACGATTGCTATTCGGAAAAGCGAATCGTAAATCAAAAAGTTATGATGAGTTGGTGGCAAAATACCAATCTAAACTGAAGGCCGGTGGAAGAGCTCCCGGAAGGTTCGTACCGGGTGGAAAAGAAAAGAATACAGAAGTGTTGGAAGGCAAATTACTGGGATTGGTAGATTCGTTACAGAAAAAAGTAAATGCGCTTTCTGAAGACCAACTGGATCAATATATCTTGCCTCATCCACTCTTGGGAAAATTGACGCTGCGCGAGATGATCTATTTTACCATTTATCATGTACAGCATCATCACAAGCTTGTACAAAACCAATTAGTATAATTTATGGCTCAACCTTTCGAGGCAACGATTGCCTTTGCCAAAAAAAAGGATCGACTGGATCCAATAAAAAGTTTCCGAAAACAATTTCATATTCCAAAAGTGAAGGGAAAGGAAGCGATTTACTTCACCGGAAATTCATTGGGCTTACAGCCTATTACGACCAAAAAAATAATTGCGCAAGAGCTAACCGATTGGGCGCAGTTGGGTGTGGAAGGACATCTGCATGCCACGAGGCCGTGGTTATACTATCATAAGTTCAGCAAATCCATTTTAGCAAAACTGGTAGGTGCCAAAGCGATTGAAGTTGTGGCCATGAATCAACTGACAGTGAATTTGCACTTGATCATGACAACGTTTTATCGACCTACCTCCTCCCGATTCAAAATTATAACCGAATCCGGAGCATTCTCTTCTGATCAATATGCCTTTGAATCGCAAGTAAAACTACACGGACTAGATCCTGATCAAGTCATCGTTGAACTAAAGCCTCGTGAGGGTGAGTTTACATTGCGCACCGAAGACATTGAAAGTGCTATTCGTGAACATGGCAAGCAGGTAGCGCTTGTGATTTTTGGAGCGGTGCAATATTATACCGGTCAGTTTTTCAACATCAAGAAAATTGCTGCTGCCGCTAAACAAGTGGGCGCTTATGTTGGTTTTGATTTGGCACACGCCATCGGAAATGTGCCCTTACAACTTCATAATCATGATGTAGATTTTGCGGTTTGGTGCAGTTACAAATATTTGAATGCGGGACCCGGTGGAGTAGCAGGCGCATTTGTACATGAGAAGCACGCCAACAATTCATCGCTCGTGCGACTGGCGGGCTGGTGGGGTCACCACGAAAAAGATCGGTTTCAAATGAAGAAAGGATTTATTCCGATGCCGGGTGTCGATGGATGGCAGCTATCCAACTTTCCGGTCTTATCGGGAGCCGCGTTGTTGGGTTCACTGGAGGTTTTTCAAAAAATAGATTTTAAGAAGCTTCGCGAAAAGAGCGTGCTTTTAACCGGTTATTTAGAATTTTTGCTCCTTCAAATTCCAAATCATGGTTCGAAGTTTCGAATTCTAACTCCTAGCGACCCAAAACAAAGAGGTTGTCAACTTTCGATTCGCACATGGAAAAATGGCAAGCAACTTTTTCAACGACTCACTCAGGCAGGCGTCATTGCCGATTGGCGCGAACCGGGTGTCATTCGCGTGGCTCCAGTACCGCTGTATAATTCATTCGAAGATGTGTTTCGCTTCGCGGAGATTTTTAAGAAGCACGTACAAGCAAACTAAATATGGAAGCTAAAAAACATATTGCAATTGCTGGCGCAGGACTAGTTGGCTCGTTATTGTCCATCTATTTAGCGAAGCGCGGCTATCAAGTTACGGTGATCGAACGCAGATCAGATATGCGCAAAAGCAAAGGGTACGAAGGTCGTTCCATTAATTTAGCTTTAAGCAATCGGGGTATTCGAGCATTGGAAGAAGTAGGCTTGGCAGAGGAACTAAAAAAAGAAGCCATCCCTATGCATGGGCGGATGATTCACGACTTAAAAGGCAAAATGCAATTTCAACCTTATGGAAAAGAAGGGCAATACATTAATTCCATTTCAAGAAGTGGCTTGAATAAAGTGTTGATGACAGCAGCTGAAAATATTGGAGTTCGTTTTCAATTCGAAAATAGAATTGTACATGTCAACTTTGAAACAACAGAACTTTCATTACAAAGTACAGATCAAAAAATCCAAATCGAAAAATACGATTGGATTATTGGTGCCGATGGCGCTTTCTCTGCCGTCCGTCACGCCTTGCAAATGACAGATCGTTTTGACTATTCACAAGAATATATTCATCACGGCTATAAAGAATTACATATTCCTGCCAATTCCAGTGGTGGATTTCAGATGGAGAAAAATGCTTTGCACATTTGGCCACGCGAAAGCTTCATGCTAATTGCTCTGCCCAATCCGGATGGAAGTTTTACACTGACTTTGTTTTTTCCGTTTAATGGTGAACAGTCGTTTGAAAAGTTGGCGAACAAGGAAGCCGTACAAGAATTTTTTCAAAACACATTTCCGGATGCGCTTCAATTAATGCCGGATCTTTTACAAGAGTTCTTCCATAATCCAACTTCATCACTCGTTACGGTGAAGTGCTTCCCTTGGTTGAAAAACAATGTGTTGTTGATGGGTGATGCCGCTCATGCCATCGTACCATTCTACGGACAAGGTATGAATGCCGGGTTTGAAGATTGTAGGGCATTCAATCAATTGCTCGATTTACATCAGGACGACTGGAGTACGGTAGCTCCTATTTTTCAGCAAGAGCGTAAGCCCAATGCCGATGCGATTGCCCAGTTGGCTTTGGATAACTTTATTGAAATGCGCGACTTGGTAAATGATCCCGACTTTATCTTAAGAAAAAAAATAGAAGCGAAACTGCACGAACTTTATCCGGCTGATTGGATTCCACTGTATTCGATGGTCACATTCTATAAAGACATTCCTTATCATGTAGCGTATGAAACCGGGCAAAAGCAAAAGAAAATTATGGAAGAAGTTTTAAAAACGCCTAACATCGAATCGACTTGGCAGCAGATGGATTTGAAGAAAATTGTTGATCAGCTAAAAAAATAAAACTGAATTCCGAGTTTAAGGAGCCTCACGCATCGATGTGAACTTTGTACTCCTCGTAACGGTCTAAGATTTCCTTTACATACCTCACGGGGCCATCACATCGGCAATAGCCCGCGGCTACTACTGCATCGCGATAATATTTTGGATTTGATTTCTGCAAAAGAAAGTATTCAACACTGTCATTCCATTTGGAGGCATTGCGTCCATTTTTGCGCGCCAATTTTTGCGCATCAATCACATGCGAAACTCCCACATTATACGAAGCTAACACAAACTTCAATCGCTCTTCCGGATCAGAAACGGTCTTTGCCCAATGGTCATCTAAGAATTTCAGAAAACGAATCCCGGCTTTGATATTTTGATTCGGGTCATGTAAATCTCCTGCATGCAAAAACTCACCCGTCTCCGGCATCACTTGCATTAATCCGATAGCGCCAGCCCATGACTCAACATTCGGATTAAAATTAGATTCCTGATAAACAATCGAGGCTACCAATCGCCAATCCCACCCAATTTCTTTCGCGCCAATTTTTATTTGCTCATCATACGGTGACAAGCGATCGCCCGAAATGGAAGAATAGTCACTGCTTGCCATAATGATAGAAAACCTCGGATTATTAAAATACTTGTCGAACAGCGTTTGAAACAATCCGGTTTGCTTGATACGAGCCATCCATTGATCGATGGCCTGTTGGAGGTTAGTTGAATTTTTACGCACCCCCCACGCAATCTGTTGAGGCAGACTGAGAGTTGTATTGATATCCAAATTGGGATAATAAAGCGCATTCACCATGGCAATGGTTTGATCGGTAACCGTGTACTTGATTTCACCGGTTGCCACTTTGCGAATCAAGGATTCTGTTTCTGCGGTCGCGCTATCTTCCTTTAAAATAATGTCACCTCCAATTTCTTGCGACAAGTTTTTCATGCGCTCGCTGAATGAAGAGCCTTTCATCACATGCACTTCTTTTCCAACTAAGTCGAGTGGATTACGAATCAATTTCTTATCCACCAGTTGGGGTGGTTGCATGCGCCAATTGGCTGGTTTCTTCTGCACCAGCACCTGATGTGTGGTGTAATGTGGCTTTGTAAACGAAATATAATTAGTACGGTCTTTCGTTACGGTGAGAGGAAATGCGAGTACATCGCCATTGCCCTTATTTAATTGATCAATTGCCTCCTCTATACCTGAGATCACTTTAATTTTGAGTTGCACCTTCATGGATTTACAGAAGTACTGTAGAAGTTCGTACTCATAGCCCATGGGAGTGCCTTTATAGATAAAATAGCTGATGGAGTTATTGTCGAGAATGGCTTCTAAATAGCCACGTTTCTTTATTTCGGCCAGATCCCGCTCCATGGCTGGCTCAGCCAAAAATGGCAGTTCCTCTTTCCCACCACGGCACTGTGGAAGCACCAGAAGTGCTAAAAGAAACAAAAAACTAATGACTGAGCGATTAGCCATTGTTGAAAGTAGCCAAAAGCAGGCAAAATAAAAAGGCCACCGAGTGGTGGCCTTTTTTGATTTAAGCGATCTAAGGAATTAATTAAAGATATAACGTACACCGATTTGTGCCTGCCATACACTTCCAATAGAGATGCTCTTAATGAATGTATCTTTCAATAAAACGGTTTCACCATTAATATTTTGTGTTTGCATTCTATAGGTAGGCACACCTGCCGCATTCACACTAACAAAAGTTAATGGCTGGGAGGTAGTAGTTTGATATCCCACTCCAAATCCGTCATTGATTAGGTTTCCTACGTTTAAGATATCCGCTCTCAATTGGATGGTGTTTCTCTTTTGTTTTGCGCCAACCTTTACATAGAATTCTTGCACTACGCTGAAGTCGAAACGGGTTAACCAAGGGAAATAAGCACCATTTCTTTCAGCATATTGACCTCTTCTTGAGCTTAAATACTCACTTCCGTTGATATAAGCATCAAATGCTGCCTGTTGATCAGCTGCAGTAAATGTTTTGCCGCCTGAAGTAAAAGAGGCAAAAGTTAATTCGCTAGCGCTTTTCGGTACGTAAATCAAATCGTTGGTTTGACCATCGCCATTCAAATCGCCACCATACGTATAAGATAATTTTCCACCACTCGCTGAAACCATACCTAAAGTAAACATGGTCGCACCACCAATTTTATCTCCGTACTCCAAACGATAGTTCAAGAAACCTACAATACGATGTCTCAAATCGTTATCAGCAAAAGAAGTACCTAAATAGTTTTGGCCGGATACGGTAGGAATGTTCGCTTGCACAGTGCTACCTACAGACTGTAAATCTCTGGCTTCACCGTAGGTATATGCAACCATACCACTGAATCCTTTATCAACTGGCTTCTCTAACTTTGCTGTGATTGTATAAGAATCACCAACGCTCGAATTTTTCAAAACAAACACATTTGTAACTTGTGAATTCATAAAGCGAGGCGCTACGTTTCCTGGAGCAGATGCAGGGAAACGATCACGTGTATCAGGACCTGTAAAGTTTCTGTCCTTCGGGCTCAGGTTAGCATCAATATAACGCAAGGCATGGATGTTTTTGTTGTAGATTACCTCTACCGTTCCAACTAATCCCCAAGGTAATTTTTGGTCAATAGCTAAGTTGGTTTTCCAAACTGTTGGGTACTTCAAATTACCATCAGTAGCATTCACCGCATAACCAGATAAGGTGTTGATGTCTGGCTTAGTGGTAGGAATAAACTCAGTCGGTGTCAAACGGAAAGGTCTGTTCGTTACATTGGTGTTGTTAAGCAGCGCTGTATTAACCCCATTATTTCCAAGCTGGTTGGAAACCAATACCTGTGGAATACGCGATACAAACAAACCGCTACCACCACGAATTTGAGTTTTCTTATCACCTTTCAGGTCATAGTTAAAACCAATTCTAGGCGACAATAAAACTTGTGCACCTGGGAATGCTCCGGTATTTACTTTATAGGTATACCCATCTTCATTTCTGAAGTTTAATCCTGCAACAACTGGGTTATTGAAAGCTGCCGCTGTTGAGTTATCATAATCAAATAAATCAGCACGCAAGCCCACTGTTAATTTCAATTTGTCTGTTGCTTGAATCTCATCTTGTAAATAAGCACTATAGGTGGCCACATTCAATACTTGAAGAGGCTCAACACCACCAGGCAACAAAGAGTAACGCAAGTTATAGCGAACAACAGGCACCGGTGATACAGGATTGGTAGGATTAGCTACGAAATCATCTACCGCTGCTTTGAAATCAGCAATCGAGTTGTAAACATAAACACCGTTTGAAGAAGGGAAGAATACGTTATTAGATGTGAACGCCTCGTACGAAATACCCGCTGTTATGGTATGATCATCGGCATAGTAAGTCGCATTGTTCGTGATATTCAAAGTGGAGTAATTCAACTTGTTGTTAGGAGTGAAGGGGTCAAAGCCTACAGAAGTGTAAGTTGATCCGGCACCGGTTGTATTCGGGCTTGCAATAGCTCCATCCAAAATATCAATGGTAGGGAAAAGCGATGTTTTATAATCTCTGTCTTCGGTCTGCTTGTTGTATGTTACTACCAATTTATTGGAAATACGTGAGCTGAAAGTTGAGTTTAATTCTCCCGCAATTGAAAACGTTTTGTCCTTTTGGAAGTAACCCGTGTTTTCGGGAGAAATTGCTAGCGCAGAGTTGGTTCTATTACCGTTACCTGCTGTGCTGCTGCTATTACTTTGGCTAATGTTGATTCCTCCTCTTGAATCGTGGTCTGAATAACGCAATGAGAGTTTGTGCTTCTCATTAATGTTATAATCTAAACGAACCAAGGTTTTAGTACTTTTTGTCTCGTTGTTGTATCCATCAATCGCTCCTAAGTTGAAACCCAATTTAGTAAGCATGTAGGTACGAAGATCTTCCATTGAAGCTGCCGTTACTCTTGAAACGTTACCGGTTGCTCCGGCACGATTCGCCACCCAATCCATTGCTGGTGCTGAGCTGGTGAATTGCTCGAAGTTTGCGAATATGAATAACTTGTCTTTAATGATAGGAGCTCCAATTCTGAAACCAAATGTATTTTCATTGATTGTGAAAGGAGCCAATTTCTTGCCACCATCCGCCTTGTTACCAACTAAATCATTATTTCTAAATAAGTAATAAACAGATCCTGATACATCATTTGTACCAGAACGTGTTACCGCGTTGATACCGGCACCGGCAAAACCCGACTGACGAACGTCAAATGGAGTTACGTTTACTTGAACTTCATCCAATGCATCTAATGAAACAGCGGTAGTTCCGGTACGACCTCCTGCTTGCGCAGATCCTCCTAATCCAAACCCGTTATTGAATACAGAACCGTCAATTGTGAAACTATTAAATCGGCTGTCCTGTCCGGCAAATGAACTACCATTGCTATACGCGTTGTACTTTACGATATCATTTACAGTACGGCCAATGGTTGGGATGCTGTTCAAGGTTTGACGATCGAATGAAGCAGCCGCGCCTTGGCGGTCTGAACTGAAGATATCATTCTTGTTACCGGTTACTACCAGTTCATCTAATTGAGTACTTTCATCTACCAACTTAACATTTAAGTCGGCAGTTACACCTAAGCTGAGGTAGATGTCATTGATCACCTGCTCTTTATAGCCTACGAAGCTAATTTTAGCAGTATAAGGACCTCCTACACGCATGCCGGGGATTACATAGCGTCCATTGGAACCAGCTGCAGTTCCATAAGTAGTACCTGAAGGAGTGTGCGTAGCAACGATCGTTGCTCCTGGCAAAGGTTCACCCTTTGAGTCAGTAATCTTCCCCGCCATGGCGGAGGTGGTCACCTGCGCGTATGCTCCTATGGAGGCAAAGCACAAGGCCGTCAATGTTAACAGTAAAAGTTTTCTCATAAGTAATTCGGGTTTTAATCGGGGGCAAAAGTATCCTTTTCGGGTAACTTCTTTACGCTGTTTGCTTTAAATCTTTTGCTCTTTTTCTTAACAATTTGATAACATTGACCTACCGCTTATCCCTTATTCTGTTGTAAAAACGAAGAAAATGCGAAAATTTGATGAATTGATTAAAGCTATACTTGAAATGAAAAAACTACTCTTTTTTATAACCATTCTAACCAGCAGTGTCGTCTGGGCTCAGGTCGATCTCTCGTACTACTTTCCACCCAATATTTCGCTCAATCCGGCAATACCAACTCCACAATCGGTGATTGGCCATCAGGTGGGGGAATGGCACATTACCCACGACCGGCTTGTAAACTACATGATGGCTTTGGATAAAGCCTCTGATCGTATTTCGCTGGAAGTAATCGGCCAAACGCATGAAATGCGTTCCATTCTGCTTCTCACTATTACCTCACCCAAAAACCATCAAAATCTGGAGGCAATTCGGGCGGAACATGCGCTTCTTTCCGATCCACAAAAGTCGGGTAACGTAAATATTAAAAATATGCCTGCTGTGTTTTACATCGGGCATAGCATTCATGGCAATGAAGCCAGTGGTGCTAATGCCGCTCTGTTAACCGCTTATTATCTGGCTGCCGCCCAAGGCCCCGAAATTGAAAGCTACCTTTCCAATACTATTATTCTTTTTGACCCCAGTTTCAATCCGGACGGCTTGCAACGCTTTTCTTCATGGGTGAATGCCCGCAAGAGTAAATTGGTTAATGCCGACCCAAATGATGTTGAGCACAACGAAGCTTGGCCGGGTGGGCGCTTCAATCATTATTGGTTCGATTTGAATCGCGATTGGCTGGTTGCCCAACATCCGGAGTCGCAAGCGCGTGTGAAAAAATTTCATGCATGGAAACCGAACGTATTGACCGATCATCATGAAATGGGCACCAACGCCACATTCTTCTTTCAACCAGGCGTGCCTTCCAGAATGCACCCGCTCACTCCTGAAAAAAATCTGGAACTAACCAAAAAGATTGGTGCCTTTCATGCGAAGGCCTTGGATGAAATTGGATCGCTCTACTACACCCAAGAAGGGTATGATGATTTTTACTATGGCAAAGGATCAACTTTTCCTGATGTGCAAGGGGCCATCGGAATTTTATTCGAGCAAGCGAGTTCTCGTGGGCATGCACAGGAAAGTGTCAATGGCGTACTGCGATTTCCGTTTACGATCCGCAATCAGTTTACAACCGCACTCAGCACACTCAAGGCCGTGAATGAAATGCGCGTAGAGTTATTAGAGTATCAACGCGAGTTTTATTCTAACGCTTCCGCGGAAGTGGTAAAAGATCCTGTAAAAGCTATTGTGGTGAATTCACCGAAGGATAAAATGAAACTTTTTCACTTTGGTGAAATGTTGGCGCGGCAACAAATCGCATTTTATAAACCAATGGGAAATCTAACAGTGGCAGGAAAAAATGTTGACGCTGAAACTGGGTATGTTATTCCTTTGAATCAACCTCAATACCGCTTGATCAAATCGATGTTTGAAAAGCGAACGCAGTTTAAGGACAGTCTGTTTTACGACATCTCCAGTTGGACATTGCCGCTCGCCTTCGGCATCGACTATGAAGAACAAAAAGTAATGCCTGCATTGGGAGATAGAGTTACCGACCTCAAATCTCCGGAAGGAAAAATCATTGGCAAGGGAGATTATGCTTATGTAATTGAACCATTCGGCTACTATGTGCCACGGGCAACGTATCGCTTGCTCAGCAAAAACGTGCGCGTAAAAGTAGCCACTGAAAATTTCTATGCGGACGGGAAAAAGTTTGAACGTGGCAGCTTACTGATTCCGGTAGATCACCAAGAGCGCCTACCCGATCAATTGCAAGTTTACATGAAAGAGATTACTGAAAAAGATGGTTTGGATGTGTATGCCCTTGCAACAGGCTTAGATTTTAAAGGCGTATCCTTAGGCAGCCCTTCTTTCTTATCATTGAAGAAACCCGAAATTGCCATGCTAGTTGAGAGTGGTATCTCTCCTACCGATGCCGGTGAGATCTGGCACGTACTTGATACACGTTATGAAATTCCGGTGACGTTATTGCCAATCAACGTGTTCAACTCAACCAATATCAATCGTTATAACACTTTGATCATTCCCGAAGGGAACTACAATGCCATCAGCGAAAGCGCCAAAGAAAAACTAAAAACCTGGACGCAAAATGGTGGCCTCGTAATTGGGTTTGAAAGTGCGGTCAACTGGTTTCAATCTGCTGGTCTGGGTAAATTCGAAGTAAAGAAAGA
Organism: Flammeovirgaceae bacterium UBA5008; assembly: GCA_002398365.1. Lineage (GTDB taxonomy): Bacteria > Bacteroidota > Bacteroidia > Cytophagales > Cyclobacteriaceae > ELB16-189. The sequence goes on along the minus strand of DGYK01000060.1, from coordinate 167,367 downwards.
TGATGACAGCAAGAAAGAACAAAAGCCAAAACCCTATGCGGACATCGAAGAAAATCGGGGAGCACAAGAAACAAGCGGAGCTATTTTCGAGGCCGATGCCGATTTGAGCAACCCACTGTTTTACGGATTTAGTTCTTCTAAAATTGCGTTGTTCAAACCCAACAACATCTTCCTCAGCAAAGCAAGTGGATCATACGCTAATCCACTTACTTTCGGATCGAATCCATTACTCAGTGGATATATTTCTAAACCTAATTATAGTCGACTCAAAAATTCTTCCAGCTTAGGAATTGCTGCCCTAGGCAGAGGCCGAGTGATTGGATTTACCGAAAACTTATCGTTCCGTGCGTTTTGGTACGGCACCAATAAAATCATGATGAATGCCATCTTCTTTGGGCCATTGCTCAGCAGCGAAGCAGCGCGGTAACGAAGAACCTTAAATTGTTAAATGAAACTTAGAAGTCAGGCCTCAGCAGCCTGACTTTCTTTTTGAAAAGACTACGTTACTTTAAAGCTCCAGCCCATTGAGAAATTGCTTTTGATTGATCGGGTGTCAACTTCGTTTCCGGATGCATCCATAAATAGCTTTCCATCGGCATCCAGCCATTGGTAGCTGCATCCTCAATCTCTTCAAACTTATGTTTGGCTTTTTTCTCAGGATAGGTTCCGTATTCGGAAAAATTGAGATGGCGCTTTCCATCGTTGATGTGACTTTGCAGCCACCATCCAATGGGTTGAATATTGACATACCACGGATAGTTGGTTTTGTTACTATGGCAATCGTAACACGATTGCTGTAACACAGTATGTATTTCTGATGGAACTTGGTACGCTTTTGAAATGTCATTGGGACCAATGGCTTCACCGGTGTTTCGAGCAGGTCGGATTACTTGAATGGCAACAAGGATAAGCGCAATTGCCAACAGAATTTTGTTTCTTTTTGTCATGGGCTGAATGATTGAATCAGTAATTAACCTAAGAACGGTGAGTAATACAACACTAATTTTATTACTTTTGCCAAACGATCTGCCGGTGCTACGCAAATTTTTTCCGCTAGACAAAAACTATCTTCTCGAAGAGGCTCAGCTTGCCTTACAAGATAAATTGCTCTTTTACCTTTTTGATCGGGTGAAGGAAGCCTACGAATACCAACGAAATCCACTTGGCCTTCAAGATGCATTCTCACTAAAAATTCAGAATTACAAACTTCTTAATCTTCAGCCACTGGAAGTTTTTTATCAGAATGTAGCGGGAGTATATCGGTACAAATGGGGTGATAGTCAATTGGAATTTGTTTGGGATGGCCGAGATCATTCCGAAAAGTACAGAGAGGATTGGACTCAATTTTTTAAGGAATCCGTTCATCGGTTCTGTCAGCAAGAATTGTTTGTACAAGCTGTGTTGGATGTGACTGTCTTCCTGCCCTCACGCCAAGATGAAAAGCTATTGACGCTAGCTGAAAACCGGATGAACACTTTCATGCTACAGCACTTTGAAGTGAAAATGCATAAGAGTAAAGGGCTTGTGCATTTGCGTACCGCTTGATCCGATTCCATCGATTGAACGTCTCAAAAAACTAAATCTGAGGTCAGTTTATTCAGCCTTAAAAACCTATATTTGGGATATAACTGCTTATTCCCTATGAGAAAATTATTTGTGATTTTCAGCATTGTTACCAGTGCCCTGTTAATTGCCTGGTCATTTTATTGGATCGATGCCCTCTTCGGGTTTTTATTGGTTGGCCCCATCATTTACATGGGCGTTGTCGATATGATCCAAGTAAGACAATCCATCAGACGTAATTTTCCGGTTTTGGGCAGATTGCGGTATGTGTTTGAAGATCTTCGGCCTAAAATTCAGCAATATTTTGTGGAGTCCGATACGGACGGTTCACCTATCAATCGCAACGAGCGTTCGGTGATTTATCAGCGGGCAAAAAAACAAATCGATACGATTCCATTTGGCACTCAATTGGATGTGTATGCAGAAGGTTATGAGTGGATGACGCATTCTATTTCGCCCAAAGATTTTCATAAAATGGATCACAATCCACGTGTTCGTTTTGGTGGCAAAGAATGCACACAGCCGTATGACATGAGTGTCCTAAATGTATCGGCCATGAGCTTCGGTTCACTTAGTAAAAACGCAGTGTTGGCATTGAATGGTGGCGCAAAAATGGGTGGCTTTGCACATAACACAGGCGAAGGTGGATTGAGTCCCTATCATTTAGAACCAGGCGGAGATATCATCTGGCAAATAGGAACCGGTTACTTTGGTGCACGAACGGAAGATGGAAATTTTTCCGGAGATGCATTTCAAAAAAATGCCACCAAGCCAAATGTGAAAATGATTGAAATCAAATTATCTCAAGGCGCCAAGCCTGGGCATGGAGGTATTTTACCAGCAGCAAAAAATACACCGGAGATAGCCGCCATTCGATTAGTGAAACCGGGTACAACCGTTTTCTCTCCACCGTATCACAGCGCTTTTAGCACACCAACTGAATTAATTCTTTTCGTAAAAAAACTGAGAGAACTCTCCGGTGGTAAACCGGTCGGTTTTAAATTATGTGTAGGTCGCAAAAGTGAATTCTTATCCATTTGCAAAGCCATGGTAAAACTAAAAACCTACCCCGATTTTATTACTGTAGATGGTGGAGAAGGTGGAACCGGTGCTGCGCCTCCGGAGTTCACCAATTTTGTAGGTATGCCGCTGCTGGATGCACTTGCTTTTGTAGACAATTCGCTACGCGGCTTTGGTATCCGCAACGAAATGAAAATCATTGCATCCGGCAAAATTCTTACAGGCTTTCATATTGTTAGGGCTATGGCCTTAGGAGCTGATACATGCAACACAGCACGAGCCATGATGATGGCCCTCGGTTGTATCCAAGCCTTAGAATGCAACAAAAACACTTGTCCTACCGGTGTAGCTACGCAAGATCCTTATTTCATGAAAGGCTTAGCAGTAGAAGATAAAACCACACGCGTTGCCAATTATCACAAAAATACAGTAGAAAGTTTTGTTGAGTTGATTGGAGCATCCGGCCTAGATCATCCTGAAAAAATTAATCGCAGTCATGTTTACAGACGCGTGTTCATGAACACTGTGAAGACTTACGAAGAAATCTATCCTACCATTCCAGATGGTTGCCTTCTGGATGGTGCGGACGCTCCTTTTGATTATGAAGACTACCTGAAAAAAGCGAGCGCAGAAAGTTTTGAATTAGCTTAAGTTAATTTAGAATAGAATTTATAGCTGGGCTAGCTGTTTTTGTCTGCTTTTAACCCAAATTGGGTTAAAATTTGGCTTTGAGGTTGTATCTTTACTACTCTTGACCGTTGTGGACTTTAACTTTAGCCTTGCTGATGAAATCATTTATTTTTTCTTTCTTTCTTTTGGGTGCATTGATGGCCCAAGGTCAATCAGTATTAGAACATAAACTGGATGGATCTGAGAAAGGCAAAACCCTTCAATCTTATTTAGAAGAATTAGAAAAAAGCCAATCTGTTAATTTCTTCTTTCTTCCAGATTGGATCAATGGCATTGTCATTGAAAAAGACTATGCTGGTCAAACGCTACAGTATTTACTTAAAGACTTATTTCTAGGAAGCGATTTGAACTATCTGGAGTTTGACCGATATACCATTGTATTAGTAAAAGATCCAACTCAAGCCATTCAACACACCACTTTATTGAATTCAGCTGTGAGGGATCAGAAAAAAATTGAAGAAACACAGTTTGGGAAACCCGAACTGGGCATACGCAATAAAAAAGTGTGGGTGCGAGGTAGTGTAAAAGGAAAGGGCGGTGAGGCACTGGTAGGCGCGAGTGTATACTTTACCAATTTATCCAGTGGTGCGTCCACTGATGTTCAGGGTAATTTTCAATTGCAGGTTCCTGCCGGAGAACATATTGTTACCGTGACCTATGTTAACTATGAAGAGAAAGTAGTGAATTTGAAAGCATATGCAGATGGGCAACTCAACTTGGATTTGGAAGAAATCCCGACCGTTCTAGAAGAAGTAGTGGTACAAGACCGGGCCAACCGCGAAGCCGTTACGAGCAATATCGGTAGAGTGGAATTAAGTATGAAAGAAATTAAGCGATCCCCCAGTTTCATGGGCGAAGTTGATTTAATCAAACAAATACAAGTGTTACCGGGTGTAACCACTGCCGGGGAGGCGGCCTCTGGATTTAATGTTCGGGGCGGTAGTGCTGATCAAAATCTGATTTTGTATGATGGTATGCCCATCTTCAATAGCTCGCACGTATTTGGTTTCTTCTCAGCATTTAACTCAGAGGCAGTTCGCGATGTAACTTTCTATCGTGGGGGGATACCTGCTGAATTTGGCGGAAGAATTTCATCCGTTCTCGATATTCATTCGCGTGAAGGTGATAATGAAAAATGGAAAGGTGGTGCCGGCATAGGTGCAATCACCAGCAACTTTCACATTGGCGGGCCGATTGTAAAAAACAAAACTACGTTTGCTGCCTCTGTCCGAACAACCTATTCCGATTGGTTAATTAATTCTATTCGAACCAACTACATCGACTTGACTAATAGTTCGGTTACATTCTACGATGTTTCCACGAAGCTATCTCATAAATTCAGCGACCGAACCAAAATAACCTTTTCAGGATATGCGAGCCGCGATCAATTTAAACTTCAAGGAGATTCTACTTACCGATGGAACAACCTGCTTGGTTCCGTTCAGCTAGACCACATTTTTAATAGCAAACTGAACGGATACATTCATGCCGGCTTTGGAAGTTATGGCTATGAAGTAACAGACGATAGTCAGGCAAACGGATTCAACTTGTCTTATAAAATTACCTATCCGTCTATCAAAACAGGCATCCAATATCAGATGGGTAAACATAAAATCACCGCGGGGCTTCAAGCCCAATATTATGGATTCAATCCGGGCACGTTAAAGCCAACCTCAGCAATTTCTAATATCAAGTTTATTCAAATTGAAGATCAGCAATCTTTGGAAACCGGAATTTATTTAGGTGACAACTATAACCTGAATGAAAAAATAAACATTGAGGCTGGTGTGCGTTACAGCATGTTCAGTTCAATTGGGCCGGGAAGTGTTAACATCTACAAGCCTGGTTTGCCATTAGAATTACCTAACCTTACCAATGTCGTTAAATACAAGTCCGGTGAAACGATCAAATCATACAATGGCCTTGAGCCTCGTTTTTCATTCCGGTATTCTATTTCTCCAACATCGTCTGTCAAATTCGGATACAACCGCATCTATCAATATTTGCATTTGGTTACCAATACAACGGCTATTACACCGATTGACATTTGGCAACCCAGCGGTTACTATTTTAAACCGCAAATGGCAGATCAATTTTCGATCGGATACTTCCGAACTTCTAAAGACAAAACATATGATATGTTTATCGAGTTTTATCAAAAGAACATTGACAACATTCTTGATTTCAAAGACGGGGCAAGATTGATATTAAATCAAGAAATCGAAACAGATTTGCTTCAAGGAAAAGGCAACGCCTATGGTGTAGAAACACAAATCACCAAATCGTTGGGTCGATTGACCGGTTCAGTCAGCTACACCTACTCCCGATCTTTGCGGACTATTCAAGGGCCAACCGCATCTGAGTCCATCAACAACGGCAAAGAATATGCTTCCAACTTTGATCAACCACATGTGATTAACATCTCATGGAAGTACAATATTTCCAGAAGATACTTTTTCACTGGTAACTTCACCTATCGCACCGGTCGACCAGTTACTACACCGCTATCCGGATTTACAGTAGATAACATTTCTGTATCTAATTTCTCTGACCGCAATGAGTATCGCATTCCTGATTATCATCGATTGGATTTAGCGTTGGTACTAGAAGGAAGCCATAAGCGTAAAAAGCTTTTCGATGGAACATGGACATTGTCACTCTTTAATGTGTATGGCAGAAAAAATCCATTTACGATTTTCTTCAAAGAAGCATCAAACGGCACGTTGGTGCCTTACCAATTGTCGATCATAGGAACCATCTTACCATCTATTACTTATAGCGTTAAATTCTAAATGAAAAGGATATTCATTTTACTTGCCGTACTGATCTTGATTGATTCGTGTGTAGACCGAATAGATTACAATGCAGCTGATGCCGCCACGCAATTAGTGGTTGATGGTTCGATCACTGATGCACCGGGACCTTATACAGTTAAATTAAGCCGCACCCGAAAAGTATTAGACTTTACAGCCACAAAAACAGTGTCTGCATCAAAAGTGGTTATTTCAGACAACTTGGGTAACTCAGAGATACTAACTGAAATTTATGAAGGAACTTTTCAAACAAGCCCTTCCGGTATTCAAGGTGTGGTGGGACGAGAATACACCTTACGCGTAGAAACCCGTGATGGAAATGTATATGAATCAAGTCCTGAAAAAATTAATCCTTCAGGATCAGTAGATGATGTTTATACCACATTTGAACAATATCAACCTCTCAGCGGATCACCAAAGTATCAATTCAGAATTTTTGCTAATACTACTGGTGAGCCAACTGGCAACAATTATTATCGTTGGAAGTTTACAGGTACCTACAAAGTAGAAACGCACCCCGAGTTAAGGACGGTTACGGCTGGTGAAGCTCGAATTCCAGATCCTCCGGCATGCAGTGGCTACAATAAACAGCTAGAGCAAATAGGCCCTTGCACCTGCTGCACCTGCTGGGTAGATTTAGTAAATACGATACCTGTCATAAGTGATTCGCGATTGATCAATAATAATCAATTCAAAAATATTGAAGTAGGTTTAGTTCCGGTTGAATACTGGACCTTCTTCGAAAAAGTACAACTGCAAGTGGAGCAAATTAGCCTGACGCCAGCTGCCTATGCCTATTGGAAATCAATAGCAGAACAAAAGTCAGGAAGCTCCAGTCTCTTCCAGCCGGCCATCGGTAAAGTGCCATCGAATATGACTATAAAAACCGGAACCGGTGGAGTGCAAGGACTATTTTCGGCCTACTCGAGTAACAAAAAAATACTTTTCTTATACCCAACTGATATACCTGTAGGAGTTGGTGCTATTCCAGGTGCTCCGCCTCCAATTGCAGAATCATGTTTATCCGCTTTTCCATTTTCTAAAAATGAACAACCCGTCACATGGTAATCTATTGACATGCGTGCACAACGAATCATATTGTTTGCCACCCTCATTCTGTTCGATTCATGCATTGATGTACTTGATTATTCTTCCAGTAATGATAACCAACAATTAGTGGTTGATGGCTTCATCACTGATGCGCCCGGCCCTTATACAATACGATTAACAAAAACGAGACGAACCGCAGAATATAGACCCTACAGCACAGTGACCGCTAAGTCCGTATCTATTTTTGACACGGAGGGAAATAGTGAACAACTTGTAGAAAAAGATGCCGGAGTATATCAAACAAGTTCTTCTGGAATACGTGGGCAAATGGGAAAATCCTATTACGTTCGAATTGAATTAAATGACGGAAAAATTTATCAATCCACACCGGAAAAAATTACACCGGCCGGCCGAGTAGATACCTCCTATTTTGAATTTGAAAAAGTGGTCTCAGAAAAAGGAATTTCGAGTTATCAATTCAGGATATTCATGGATTCTCACGGAAACCCTACAGGAGATAACTATTTCCTGTGGAAATTGATTGGCACTTATAAAGTAATTACCTCACCAGAGCTACACATATTGCTTCGTCCAACGCCTATTAAAGATCCAAGGCCATGCAGTGGATTTGTGGTCATTCCAGAAACCGGCAAATTGGGTTATGTAAAACCATGTGAATGTTGTCAGTGTTGGGCTAGCAAAGTTGACAGTAAAGCAAATGTAAGTGACAACTACATTGTAGCTAATGCTGTCTTTAATAAAGTGGACATGGGTGTAATCCCAGTGGAATTTTGGTACTTCTGGGAGAAAACCATGGTAACCGTTCAACAGATGAGTCTTTCCAAATCAGCCCATGCCTATTGGAAAACAGTAAAGGATCAACAAGAAGGATCACAAAGCCTCTTTCAGCCTGCGATTGGAAAGGCACGCTCGAACATTCGACTGATTTCAGGCGAAGAAGAAGTACAAGGCTATTTCTTTGCAGCCTCTGTCTCGAAAAAAGTTTTTTTTCTTTCATATCTGGATATTCCATTAGGTACTGCAGTTATACCAGACCCACCCGCTCTGCCACCGAGATATATTCCTAAACCAGGCGACCCTCAAAGTCTTATTGATGAGTATTATACCGAACCATTTGTAGTGCGGGAATCTTGTTTGCTTGCCTTTCGACATTCTACCACCGAAAAACCGGCTGATTGGAAATGAAACGGTCACTTTACATATTTTGTCTGTTGCTCTTACATGACTCGTGTGTTGATGTGTTTGAATACGACCTATTGGACACAGCACCTACGCTCGTTGTTGACGGACGAATTACGACCGAGCCTGGTCCTTATACAATCAAAATAACTCGCACTCAAAAACTAAATGAACTATCCACACCACTGAATGTTTCGGCTCAATCCGTGTCGATAATTGATAATCTAGGATTCTCCGAAACGTTGACAGAGGTAAGTAACGGCACATATCAAACAAACCCCGCAGGAATCAGGGGCGAAGTAGGAAAATCGTACAAAGTAAAAATTGAACTCCGCGATGGAACCATTTTTGAGTCAACCCCAGAAACAATTTCTTCTGCCGGAGTCGTAGATAGTATTTACTATAGTTTCGAAACGATCAATACAGAGCAAGGCACCCAAAAATATCAATTCAGGATTTTTATGGACTCCCGTGGAGAGGCCCAAACCAACAATTATTATCTATGGAGACTTACGGGAACGTATCGCGTCACCACCTCGCCTGAATTGCATATTATTTTAGGAGCCAAGCCAGAAGAACCTCCCCCACCTCCAAAAAAAGATCCACGACCGTGCAGTGGTCACATCTATGATATACGATTCGATCAACTGATCTCGGTAAGACCATGCGAGTGCTGTGAATGCTGGGCTGATTTAGTCAATAATAAACCACATATCAGCGAAACGAATGCAGGAGCCAATAATCAATACAAAAAAATTGATGTCGGAACTATACCCGTGGAATTTTGGCCCTTCTATGATAAAACGATGGTAAAAGTAGAACAACTGAGCCTGACAAAATCTGCTTATCAATTTTGGAAGACGGTACGTGATCAAAAAGATGGTGCTAGCAGTTTATTTCAACCTGCAGTTGGCAAACCTGTTTCCAATATTTTTTCTACCAACAGCACAACACCTGTGTACGGTTATTTTCAAGCATCGGGTGTCTCTAAGAAAGTAATATTTTTATCAGCCAATAATAT
>DGYK01000060.1:117114-157797 GCA_002398365.1 Flammeovirgaceae bacterium UBA5008 | reverse complement strand
AAGATTATACCTGAGCCACCCTCGCTCCCTCCTCGCTACATTCCTACTGGTGGAGTGTCGTACGAAGAATTTATTACAGATCCATTCATTATTAGAGAATCATGTTTGGGTGCATTTCCACTCTCTACAACAAAAAAACCAATTGAATGGCAATAAAAACATCAAATAGCTTTACAAACACAACCATTGAAAATTCCTGAAATGAAAAAAATAATTACACTCGCTCTTATTAGTTCTTTATTCATCGCCAGCATACCTGCCGATGATTTTGTCTCCCTGCTCAAGCAAAAGCTGGAAGAATTTAACAAAAACAATCCTGCCGATAGAGCCATTCTTGTATTCAACCAAAAAAAATACGCGGTAGCGGATACTGCTTTTTTTCAAACCTATCTCTTTAATGAAGAAATGATGGGTGTTAAAGGGAAAAAGATTCTTTCACTTTCTATATACGATACCAATGGTAAAGCCATCCAACGCATAAACTTTAGTGTGACGAATGGAAAGGCCAACAATCAACTTGCCATTTCGCCCACTACGCCTCCTGGTGTATACCTGTTTTCTGTGAATTACGCTCAAAATTCAGACGAAGAAAGTGGTATCCTCTTTGCGAAAGAAATAGCCATTGTTGAAAAAAATACGATCGCGCTGGCAGCCCCAAGCACCGCCCCTCAACTTAGTGTTTCCTACGAAAGCGGGTTTGTCAACACAATTGAAAATACACTCCTATTGCAATGCAATCAATCCGGTACCGGTAAAATAAAAAATAGTAAAAATGAAGAGATCGTATCATTCACACTTGTTAAGAATAAAATAAGCACACTTTCGTTTATCCCTCAAAGAGGAGAAACATACTATGCAGAAATGGAATCATTGGGTATAAAAACTCAACTGGCTGCGGCTAAGAACGATGGCTATGTGATTCGATTAGCAGAATCAACGAACGCGCCTACTCGAAAAATCACTATTCTCTCTTCATTCAACGAGTCTCAGAAAAAGGAAATCTACCTCGTTGTAACAAATCGCAGAAAAATTACTTTCTCCACGCCTGTATTTTTTGATTCCAAAGGTTTTTTTGAAGCCAATCTTCCTAAAGATGTTACAAAAAACGGTATCAGTTTTGCCACGCTGTTTGATGAAAAAGGAAACGTATTGGCAGAAAGGCCATTCTTCAAACAGGAGCCATCACTTGTGGCATCACTCACCCCTACAGCTATCAATGCCGGCACTCGTAAAAAGGTTTCTCTTGAGCTTACTGTAAAAGATCCATTTGGAAACGCGTTACAAGGAGATTTTAGTGTCAGCGCTTTTCAAATGGATCTCTTCAAAGAAGAGTTAGCGAATTCATTCAGTAATGAAGTTACGTTGCCCTATCCGATCAGTTTGCAATTGGCAATGCAGTCAATTGTTGGCGAAACAATTCAAGAAAGAAATAATCAAACAGACTATTTAATTGCTTCTGATCAAAGTATTGCGATGCCATGGTCGTCTATCCTAAATTCAGTTTCCAAACCATCTAAAGCGGTGAGTAGTAGCTTAAAACTAAAAGGCAAAATTATTTTTAAAGAATCTGGCAAACCCGTTCCTGATTCTACTTTAATTATGGGCTATCTTCAAAACAACATGATCGGATACGTTGGATATACTTCAAAAGACGGCCGATTTGAACTTCCATTTTTGTATGATTTCTTTGGCGATGATCAACTCTTTTATTTACTGGAAAAAAATGGAAAAGAAATGACAGAACCATTTCAAATGATACCGGATGAAGGAAAGTTATCAGTTCGTCCAACCAATCGCTACATCATCAAAGATTCAATTGACCAGTATGCAGAATACATACTCAAAAAGAGAATTGTAGAAAAGTCATATAATTTTTATGCTCCTAAAAATGTAACGCAAAGTGAAATTGATGATTTAAATGCGCGCTTTGAAGAAGAAGCGATGGGAGTCGATATGAGCGTAAATGTCCAAGATTATATATCCTTCCCGACCATGGAAGATCTCGTGAGAGAGGTAATCCCCTTTTTACAGAATAAGAAGAAGGGTACAGTTGCATCCGTTCGTCTATTAATCAATCAAAATAAACGAAACACCAATTATGTTACTGCCAAAGGTGAACCCTTATTTATCATCGATGGTATACTTACCAAGAACATTCAATCTTTCTTAAATTTAAAACCGGTGGATATTTTGACCATTAAAATCATTAACGATATCAATAAACTCAATCGATTAGGCCCATTGGGAAAAAATGGTGTTGTTCTCATCAAAACAAAAAAGCCAGCTGAATCTAACATCATGAATAATAGCACGATCATTAATGTACAAGGATTGAATAAGCCGAAAGAATATTACAATCCTACTTACTCATCAGCTAATAACTCAACCATTCCAGATATTCGTTCTTTTCTTTACTGGAATCCAATCCAAAGTTTAAGCCAATCGGGTAAAGCAACCATCGAGTTTTACACCTCCGATAAAGTTGGAAATTATACGGTTTTGGTGAGAGGGATTTCTTCTACCGGAGAGCCTTTTGAAATATCTACTAATCTGAATGTAAGATTCCAACAACCCTAAACCAGAGAAGTAAATTCAAGTCAATGCTGCTATAGAGTTTCTTTGCAGCATCCTTTAAATGCGTTGCAAAATCTACCGCGATAGAATCTTTGATTCCGTCTCATCGCGTACTTTTAAGTTTATGCTAGTACGGATCATGACTCCTAGGATGCGTCAACAATTTATTACCCAAATCCTTTTGGAATATTGAGAACGGTTATACTCACACCTACCTCTTAAATATCCGCTGATCTTCTAAAGCTGTAGTTGATAGGTACAACATATCAATATCTATCGCCAATCATAAAATGATGTTTTCATTCCTCAAATTATTTGGAAAGTACCATTGCTACTGAATCGCTAAATCATAAGTACTATTTGGCTGCGCTACTGGCCTCAATGAATATGATTTGGGAAATTTTGAGATTGGCTTAATCTATTTCCACCATAGACCCAACTGAAATAAACGTTGAATACAATCTGCATAAAACAAAGAGGCCACCTTTCGGTGGCCTCTAAAATTCGAAACGGCTTTTCAGATTATGGATTCTTCTTTAAAGAATAAGTCCAGTCAGCACCATCATAGTTCAAAGTCAATCTTAATGTGCCTAAGCATTGATCGTAAGTACCACCACCTTTGGTGATTGGCTTACCTCCAGATGTTTGGTCTGGGAATTTTGCAGTTTGTGTGCTAGGGCCAGCTGATGTAGATGGAGAAATATCGATAAACGCTGTAATTCCACTGTCGTAGAAGTTAGAAATATTGAATCTGTTTGCTACTGCTCCATCTGCCGATAAGTTTACATTATAAGGGCCGTATACACCATTACTATAAATTTCGTTTGCTTCAAATGAACCAACCCAAGCTGCTGCATCATAAGAGCAGAAATCGGTTACTCCATAAGTCAATTTCTGAGCAGGGTAAAACTGGTCGCTTTGGAACAAACCTGCAGCAACCACATTTGCAGCAAGCGCTTTAGAACCATCCGTCAAGTTCAAATCACCCTCAATGCTAACACCAAACTTGTAGGTAGTCAACAAGGTAGTTACCGTGGCATTGTCAAGCGGAAATGTAGTTGACAAGCCCAACTTTGTAAGAATTTCAGGAAGTGTGAGCGTCACTGTAACCCATGGGTTCTTATACTTTCCATCATTAACAAACGATGAGAATGGAACGTTCTTCACCAATTCACGAGTAGTTGTAGTACCTACCTTCTTCAATACGAAGAAATCCACTGACTGAAGTGTTTTCGGGTCTTCAGCCAAATACTCTGCTTCAAAAGTGATCTTATCTGTTGCTGTTGCAATCCGAGGAAAGAACTCAGAAGCAGGTATTCCCTTTGAATACACATTTGTTAATGCTGCGCCACGTAAAGCCAACAGCTTTCCCTTCTTAATGTTATTCACCTGAAGCGGATCCAATGAATCATCGCTACATGATGAATAAACAAAAGAAAGCGCAACTAATAGAAATAAACTATATGCTATCTTTTTCATAAAAATTGTTTAATTAAGTGTGTCCGGATTTCCATCCCAAAATACTTTGTTCACTTGTTCATTTGGCTTAGCTGGTTTACCAGCAAGGGTAGAATAAGTAGCAGGATAAGGGAATGAACGAGTCCATGGACCCGCACCTGTTTGAAGTGTAGGTTGCAAATTACGTGGAGCGCTAGTTCTTCTGTAACTGTTATACTGCTCGATGCCATTACCAAAAGCCGCGATATAGAATTCTCTTCCAATAACATCAGTCTTTATTGCAGCTGCGTCATAAGCTGCCAGCATAGCTGTAAGATAAGCTGATGTGGAAGGCTCAAGTGAAGCTGGAGAAACCGCTTGTGCTCTGCTCACTGCAAATGCCTTAACAGCAGTAATTGAATTGGTAACAGCCGTATTCAGTTGAGTTCTGGCAGTTGCTGGATCTCCTCTTCTGGCAGAAATTTCAGCCTTTAGGAAATCCGTAAAGAATGCCATCCAAATTGGCTCAATACCTGCACCATTTGCACCATCACCACGCTTAGTTGGTTTATTATAGGCGATGTTCACAATGCTGTTATTATCTGGTCTACCACCTGCAGGATAAACGCCAGCGCATGTGATTACAGGTGCATCCGGAGGTGTACCTGATGCATCACCATGATCACGACCATAAAAACCAGGTTCGAACACGCAGAAAGGAGCACCCACCGCTACATAGTGAGCTGGAGGAGTACCAGGAGTACAACCTAACGCTTTTATATCAAAAGCAGGAACCGTATTTGCCGGGTTAATGCTACCCACTTGGCGGTATACGTAATATCTCCAACGTGGATCTTGAACTCCTAAGCCTTGGTATATTTCATTTAAGAAGTAATTACCCAAATAGCCACCTGCTGTTCCGACAGTATTTCCATAATACTGATTGTAAATTGGGTGACGAGAATCAGGTACCGTTGTAATACCATATTTAAATGTAAAATCCTCCGCAGGAGTGTCAATGATATTGGAAGTTAGAAGTGTTGTAATTTTTCCATCTGCTTCCGTAACACGGGCTGGTAAGGTTCTAATGTTCAACCAAGCTTTCAATTCAAGCGTATTTGCTAAAGCGGTCCAGTTAGCGCGGCTTCCTCCATAATACAAATCCAAACCTGCGGCAATGTTTGTTCCAGCGGCAGTTCCTGTCTTTGCTAATTCTGTTCTGGCTTCCGTTAACAAACCAATAGCATACGTATACACATCGGTCGCAGCATCCGTTTTAGGAGAGAAATTTGTACCTAATAAAGCTTCGGTGCGTGGCACATCATTGAAGATATCAACCAATGTAAGGTAAGTATATGCTTCAAAAATCTTCGCCATGGCTACGTGTGTCGTTAACGTTTTTGCCTGCGCAATTGGAATAAGCGTTTTGGTGTTCGTAAGCACACTCTGATAGGCTAAACTCCATACACCATTCGCAGATGTAGCAGTAATAGCAGTAGGATAGCGATAGCCACCAGCCATAGCATTTACACGTACCAATTGGTCAGTATTACCACTAGCTGAACTATAAAAAGACGCAAAATTTAATTGAATTGCGTTCATCAACAGATCTGGATCTGCTGCCGAAGGCGTTAAGTTATTTGGGTTCACCGTATCGTTGTCCAACTGACATGCAGAGGCAACAAAAAGTAACATGATACCCAATCTTTTAGATATGTTTTTCATCGTCATAGTCTTTTAGAATGATATTTTAAGGTTCACACCATATTCTTGAGCGCTAGGTCCGCTGATATAGTCAAGACCAGCTCCATTACCCGCACCAAAGGCAGTACGATCAAAGTCAACATAAGTATATTTTGGAGCATTGATCGCTTTCCACCAGATGTTGTTAGCAACAGCTGATACTGTAACACCTTTCAATTTCAATTTTGATACCATCGCTGTTGGTAAGGTATAGCTTAATGAAATTTCGCGGATTCTGATACGAGTAGCATCGAAGATTGCTCTATCAGATGGGCCACCACCGATGATGGTATTACCAAAGAATACACCAGCTGTTGTTAAAGGAGTTGTATTAGGAGTATATCCTGTAACATTACCACTTCCATCTGTAACTTCGTTAACACCAGGTAAAACCAATGGCAATGATGGATCGAAGTTTTCCAAATCCTTGCCAACACCGCGTCCAATCAACGAAGAAACGGTATATGATAATACTTGTCCTCCGGCAGTGTAATCAACCTGTGCACCTAAGGAAATGGCTTTCCAGCGTACGCTTAAGATACCGGATCCAAACCATTGTGGGTTAGGGTCACCAATGATTCCTAAGTTAGAGCTAACAGCATAACTTCCAGCTGCATTCACAATCAATTGACCGGATGGTGAACGAGGCACATAAGTACCTTTAATCACGTTGAATGGTTGTCCCACCTCCGCAAAGTTACCTTCGGTTGTAAATCCACTCAAACCTACTGAAGTAGTTGAACCTACCAATGCATCCACACGGCTGATGTTCTTTGTATAATTTAAAGTAACGTCAATTTGCCAATCATTGGTTTTATAAGGTGTTCCAGTCAACGAAACTTCAAAACCTCTATTAGAAATACCACCGGCATTGATGGTAGTGCTTGTATAACCAGTAGATGGATCCAAAGCGATACCAAGTTGCAAATCTTCTGATGTTCTGTAATATGCCGAAGCATTCAACTTAATTCTTTTTTCAAACAATTCAGCTTCAATACCTCCTTCGTACTCAACTAATCTTTCAGGCTTCAGGTTAGGGTTTGCCAAAATGCTAGAAACTCCTGAACTAACTACGTTAGTTCCTGCAAAGTTGGTAAATGCCTGACCATTCAAGCCTAACTGCTGAGACACTAAGTAAGGGAAACCGAAGTTAGCGGAAGTTCCATAAGCCGCTCTGATTTTCAAGAAATCCAATACACCGGTACCGAAATTAGGGAATGCCGCAGTAGGAATGAACGAAACACTGGCACCAGGGTAGAACAAATTCTGATTCGAACCAATCAATGTTGATACTTGATCATAACGGCCTGATAAGTTCAAATACAAGAATCCTTTGTATTCTAAGTTAGCATCTAGGTAGCTTCCAATCCACATTTGGCTCTGTTTGTAGTTCAATTGAACACCTCTAAAAGTTCTTGGAAGTGAAGAGGTAAAGTTTCTATGTTCTAGGAAACCATAAACCACCTGACCCAAGCTCTCTAAACCTGATTGCTCATAGGTATCTTTACGTACGTTGTATCCTAAAATACCAGAGAATTTCAGGTCTTGCGTAATTGACTTGTTGAATGATAGAATCAAACTTTGGTCAACAACCGTATTGGTTCCGCTAACAGTGCGATATGCGCCTGGTTGCAATGCGGCAGAAATTCCACCTGCCAAACCCTTATTAACCCAATATTTGCTAAGTTCTGAATAAGTATCATAACCCAAACGATAAGTAACATTCAACCAATCGTTTACTTTGTAGCTTAAGCTTGTGTTCGAAAAGAAGCGGTTGGTTGTATTTGTTTGACGAGTGTTTTTCACTAACCAATATGGGTTAGGAATATCACCACCGTTTCTGTAATACACGTTACCACCTGTAACAGGGTTTTCATATGGCCAGCGGCTAAGGTCAATATTTCTAGGCGTATAGAAGATGTTGGCCCAAATTGAAGGACCACCTGTTGAGTTTGAACCAGTTCCTGATCCAGCAGGAGGAGTTTGAACATCTGTCTTAACGTAGTTGAAAGAAGCATTCAACGTTAAGTTATTGGTCAACTTAGCCATTCCACCAAATGAGAAATTGTCTCGAACCAAGTCATTATTTTTCACGAAGCCTTCTTTTGTTAAGTGGCTGTAGCTGAAATTGACAGTTCCGAATTCAGTTTTTCCTGCTAAACTCAATGATGTATTTGATGAAGTTCCTGTTTTGAAGAAGTCAGAAACGTTATTTGGAGCAGCAACAGGAACGTAACCTCCGTTAGTGGTAGCACCAGTAGCAAACTCGGGGAATTGAGGGAATAATGCGTTGTGCTCAAAATAAGGATGTCTTACGCCTGTAGGCTTACCATTAAACAATGAACCCCAGTTACTAAAGAACTCTCCATAAGCTCCGTCAAAACCGTTAGCCCATTTGTTCTGATATTCAGGAACAACGGCCTTAGTAACAAAATAAGATTGGCTGATAGAGCCTTCGAACTTGTTTTGCATGCCCTTTCCTGATGAACCTGTTTTGGTTGTAACAAGAATTACACCATTTCTACCTTGAGAACCATAAGTAGTGGTAGCCTGTAAACCACGTAGAATGGATACTGACTCGATGTTATTCTGATCGATATCCAAAAAACGGGTTGGAGAAACTTGTCCATCTCTGAAGTCTCCACCATTGATATCGTTCGTGCTCGTGTTGATTGGCACACCATTTACAACCCAAAGAGGTTGTGTATCACCGCTCAATGAGCTAAGACCACGGATGTTAATTTTAGAACCGCTACCAACCAAACCGGATGAATTCAAAACTTGCAGACCTGGAGTCTTGCCTTGTAAGGCACGGCCCACATCTGTTTCAGGTTTGTTGGCCAATGCAGCTGAAGAGATAGTAGTCTGAGCAAAACCCAATGACTTTTGTTCTTTCTCCACACCCTGCGCTGTAACAACGACTTCTGAAAGTTGAGTTACATCCAAGCTTAATTGTACATCGACAACTGTTCTTTCTCCAACAGCCACTTCAGATGTACGTAAGCCAATAAAAGAGAACACTAGCGCACCGCCATCTGCAGGAACGGAAATTGAATACTTTCCATCAGCATCTGTAACAGTACCATTTGTTGTCCCTTTCACAACAACGTTCACACCAGGTAAAGCGGATCCATCTTCCGAGGATGAGACCTTACCTGTAATCACCCGATCTTGCGCCCAAGCACTGAGCACAAAGACGAATGAGAAGCATAACAGTAAAAACTTCTTCATAGGTTTTGGTTTAGGTTAATAATTTAAGTCCACCAAATTAAGGTATTATTAACATAGATTAAATACTGCAAATAGATTTTTTTGAAAAATTTTATTTGGCTAGAGGCATATTTCACCTCAAATGAGCTGATTTTGAAGATTTTGGGCATAAAAAAAGGGGTGACTTTTCTAAAAGTCACCCCTTTTCGCAAAGCGGTAGATAATTCTAAGAAATTAAGCTTCTGCTACTACTGAGACAAAAGATTTGTTCTCTTTGCCCTTTTTGAAGACTACTGTGCCAGGGATCAAAGCAAAAAGTGTGTGGTCTTTGCCCATACCTACATTTCTGCCAGGATGATGCTTGGTGCCGCGCTGACGAACGATGATGTTACCACCAATCACCTTCTGGCCACCAAATTTCTTAATGCCTAGTCTTTTGCTTTCCGACTCGCGGCCGTTTTTTACTTTACCTTCACCTTTTTTATGTGCCATAATTTAATTCGTTGATGTGTTGATTTGCTGATTCGTTAATTTTTGAGTCTGAATTGAAATTATCGAATTATCGAATTATCGAATTAATTAATTATCGAATTAATTAATTATCCAATGCTCTCAATCTGAACTTTGGTGTATTGCTCGCGGTGACCGTTACGCTTCGCGTACCCTTTTCTGCGTTTTTTCTTAAACACAATAACTTTATCACCTTTTACGTGCTCCAGTATCTTTCCTGATACTTTCACGCCTTTTACAGTAGGGGCGCCAACTTCTATTGAACCACCATTATCCGTCAGAAGGACTTTGTCGAACGACACGGCTGTGCCGGCTTCGCCTTCCATCTTAGGTGCATAGATATATTGGTCTTTAGCCACTTTGAACTGCTTTCCTGCGATGTCTACAATTGCGTACATGCTTGTTGTTTTTAAAAATTGGATCGCAAAGATAAGGCTAGGTAATAGAAAAACAAGGGGTTAGAGTAAAATACCTCCATTCTACCTCGAAATGACCTATTATATACCTGAAAAGACCCTCTTTATAGCCATTTTTAGTGGTTGCGCCAAAGATTTTACTATTAATAAATTTTCAAAAATTTTTCATTTAACCAGTCACTTCGCTTGCCGACTTTAAGTGAGTGATAATGAAATCCTTTCGCAAGCGCATAGCTTTGAAGTGGTCATTTTCTCATTCATTTTGAACAAATCGCTCTTTTGAATTCTCTCATTCATTTAAGTTATTTGTCGATGCGGCTCTAAACTTTTTCGAACATCAAAAGGTTTTCTGTTGCGTCAACCAAAAACAAGTAAAAATCAAAGTTTGATCTGACCTTTATTATAGGTGCAGGCCAATCTTATTTATAATATTAAAACCCTACACCTAACATGAGCCACCCTTTACACGAAGAACCCATCCTAAAAGAGAACAAAGACCGCTTCGTACTCTTCCCCATCCGCCAGCACGACATCTGGAAGTACTATAAACAGGCTGAAGCCAGCTTTTGGACTGCCGAAGAAATTGACTTAAGCCAAGATTTGAGAGATTGGCATAATTTGAATGATGGTGAGCGTCATTTCATTACTCATGTGTTGGCCTTTTTTGCCGCCAGCGATGGAATTGTAAACGAAAATCTGGCAGAACACTTCGTAGGAGAAGTACAATACACCGAAGCCAAGTTTTTTTATGGCTTTCAAATTGCGATTGAAAATATCCATTCCGAAACCTACTCTTTATTAATTGACACCTACGTCAAAGATCCCAAAGAGAAAGACAAACTTTTCCACGCCATTGAAACCATGGATTGTGTGAAGAAAAAAGCGGATTGGGCTTTGCGTTGGATCGACAAAGGAAATTTCCAGGAAAGATTGGTGGCGTTTGCGGCTGTGGAAGGAATTTTCTTCTCCGGATCATTCTGCTCGATCTTTTGGTTGAAAAAACGCGGTTTAATGCCAGGCCTCACCTTTTCGAACGAGTTGATTTCGCGCGATGAAGGTTTGCATTGCGACTTTGCTTGTCACTTGTATACGAAGCATGTGGTGAACAAATTACCGGAAGAGCGTGTGATCGAAATCATTAAAGATGCAGTTGAGATTGAGAAGGAGTTTGTAACTGATGCACTGCCAGTTAACCTGATCGGAATGAACGCAGCACAAATGCGTCAATACATCGAGTTTGTGGCTGATCGTTTGTTGAATGAATTGGTAGGCAAGAAAATTTATGGTGCTACCAATCCGTTTGACTTCATGGACATGATTTCGCTGCGTGGAAAAACCAATTTCTTCGAGAAGCGAGTAGCCGAATACCAGAAAGCCGGAGTGATGAACAGCATGGAAAAAGAAACTTCTCCAAAGTTTTCGCTCAACGAGGATTTTTGATACATTCGTTTCATCATTTTTTAAACTAGATTTTTTACAACCCTTACACCCTTTATTAACATGCTCGTATTAAAACGTGACGGACACAGGGAGTCCGTAAAGTTTGACAAGATCACTGCTCGCATCGAAAAACTCTGCTATGGTTTAGATCCCAAATTTGTCAACCCGGTAGAGGTGGCGATGAAAGTGATTAACGGATTGTATGACGGTGTATCTACCGTAGAACTGGATAATCTTGCAGCGGAAATTGCCGCTTCATTGACTACCCGGCATCCTGATTTCGCCAAGTTGGCCGCGCGCATTGCTGTTTCAAACCTCCACAAAGTAACAAGCAAGTCGTTTTCAAACACGATGAAGCGTTTGTACACGTACGTGGATCCTAAAACAGGAGAAAACGCACCGCTCATATCTAAAGAAACCTGGAAAGTGATTCATGAAAATGCCGCTGAGCTAGACGAAGCGGTCATTTATGATCGCGACTTCAGCTACGACTACTTCGGCTTCAAAACGTTGGAGCGCTCGTACCTCATGAAAATTGATGGTAAAGTCGTGGAACGCCCGCAACATTTGTTGATGCGAGTTGCCGTAGGTATTCACGGAGAAGATATTCCGGCTGCCATCGAAACGTATAATCTTTTGTCAGAGAAGTGGTTTACACACGCTACTCCTACCCTGTTCAATGCCGGCACTCCAAAGCCACAACTTTCATCTTGCTTCTTGCTAACGATGAAAGACGATAGCATTGATGGAATTTACGATACACTCAAACAAACCGCCAAGATTTCACAATCAGCAGGTGGTATCGGCCTAAGCATTCACAATGTGCGTGCAAAAGGTTCATATATTAAAGGTACTGGTGGAACATCGAACGGCATTGTGCCCATGTTGAGAAATTTCGACATGACAGCTCGCTATGTAGATCAAGGCGGTGGCAAGCGCAAAGGCAGCTTTGCCATTTATTTAGAGCCTTGGCACGCGGATGTTTTCGATTTCCTCGAATTGAAGAAAAACCACGGCAAAGAAGAAATGCGCGCACGCGATCTTTTCTATGCGATGTGGATTCCGGATTTATTCATGAAGCGCATTGAAGACAACGAAATGTGGTCGTTGTTCTGCCCGAACGAAGCACCGGGTCTTGCTGATTGTTGGGGTGAGGATTTCGAGCGCTTGTATGAGAAATATGAAAAAGAAGGCAAGTACCGCAGACAAGTAAAGGCACAGGATCTATGGTTTGAGATTTTGGAAGCCCAAATCGAAACGGGAACACCGTACATGCTTTATAAAGATGCGGCCAACCGTAAGTCGAACCAGAAGCATTTAGGAACGATCAAGTCGAGTAACTTGTGTACTGAAATTATCGAGTACACCTCGCCTGACGAAGTAGCGGTTTGTAACCTTGCTTCTATTGCTCTGCCTAAGTTTGTAACAGAAGACGGCAAATTCGATCACCAAAAGTTGTATGAAATCACGAAGGTGATTACGCGCAACTTGAATAAAGTGATTGATGTTAACTACTACCCTGTTATTGAGGCTAAAAACTCCAACATGCGCCACCGCCCAATTGGAATTGGTGTGCAAGGATTGGCGGATGCATTCATTTTGTTAAGAATGCCTTTCGATTCGAAAGAGGCGCGTGGTTTGAATAAAGACATTCATGAAACGATCTACTTCGCTGCGATGGAAGCATCCATGGAATTGGCGAAGAAAGACGGTCCGTATGAAACTTTCAAAGGCTCTCCTATCTCAAAAGGAATATTCCAATTTGACATGTGGGGTGTAACGCCTGACAGTGGAAGATGGGATTGGGAAAATCTGAAGCGTGAAGTAAAACAACACGGTGCGCGCAATTCATTGTTGCTTGCTCCGATGCCTACAGCATCTACCTCACAAATTTTAGGAAACAACGAGTGTTTCGAGCCATACACTTCTAACATTTACACCCGCAGAACTTTATCCGGTGAGTTTATCATTGCTAATAAGCATTTGATGAAAGACTTGATCAATCTGGGATTGTGGAGCGAAACGATGCGTCAGAAGTTGATTTCAACCAATGGATCAGTGCAGGCTATTCCTGAAATTCCGCAGAACATTAAAGACATCTACAAAACCGTTTGGGAGATTTCACAAAAGGCGATTATTGACATGAGTGCCGACCGTGGTGCTTACATCTGCCAAAGCCAAAGCTTGAACATCCACTTAACTGATCCGAATTTCGGTAAGTTGACTTCGATGCACTTCTATGCGTGGAAGAAAGGATTGAAAACAGGTATGTATTACCTGCGTTCAACCGCTGCTGCCGATGCGATCAAGTTCACATTGGATAAGTCAGCTTTGCAAGAGCCTACTGTAGCTGCCGCGCCAACTACCGTTGCTGAGCCTGTAATGGCTGTTCAATCCGTAGCGGTTGCTGAAAATCAACAAGCGATTCAATACGAACAACTGCCCCTTGCCGATTACGATCAGAAGCGTGCCGACATGGCTTGCTCATTGGATAATCCGGATGCGTGCGAGGCGTGTGGTAGTTAAGGGAAGAAATCAGAAGATAGAATCTTGAATTCAGAAAAAACCCGGTGGTGAGCCGGGTTTTTTATTTTTATTCCAGTAGAATGTCAGAGCTCTTGGGAAATTTAACGGAGTAGCGAAGCTTGATTGTTTCGGTCGTTCCGGGTTTAATGGTTTTTCTCCATTTTAATAAACCGGTTTCCTCGTTGTAAGCGGCTTTTGAACCTTCCATTTTATCGATATCGATTTCTTTGGTATTCGGAATTGGAATCTGATCTTCAATCACAATGGAGATGGAATTTGCCTTTTTATTACGAACAGAAATATCAAAAGCATACATCGCCTTTTGATTAGAGCCCACTGTCTGACGGGAAGTAAGCTCTTTCACTTTTTCACGTTTCACTAACACATTTGCATCGCGCCCCAGCGAAAGTGTTAGCGTATCGGTGGCAAGACGGGTATCCAGCACTGACTTTCCGATGAATTTACCTTCGAAGAATAAGCTGGCTTCACCATCCAAAAAATTGTATTCATCCCAGCCTAAAACCTTGGCAACTAAAAATGAGTCTGTATCCAACTTAGGAACACAAAAATATTCATAGAGTGCAGGTAACTCGTACTCAATCATATCAGTGGCCCGCACTTCGCCATCGGATTTAATTGAAAATGGCTCATCAATAGTAAATTCAAAATTTGTTTGCTTGACAATGGGGGTGGTCACTAAGGTTTTGGTAACGCGAGGTGTGTACTGATAACTAGGTGAATCATCCCATTGAATGGTTGAGACAGCATATCCAAGTGATTTCTTTTCTTTCTCTACTCCTTGAGCTGTCACTACAACTTCACTTAACTGAGTGACATCAAGGCTTAGGTTGGCATCCACTTGCTTTCTGCCTGTGATGGCTACCTCCTCCGTTTTCAATCCAATAAACGAAAACACCAATGTACTCGCATCGGAAGGCAGCGCGAGAAAGTAATTACCACCTCCATCTGTAACGGTTCCAATTGTACTTCCTTTTACCATCACATTTACTCCCGGCAATGGTGAACCATCTTCTACACTTCTTACACACCCTTGTACGAATGAATTGGAATTCAGTCCGACAGTAGAAATACCACGAATTCGGATAGGTGAGCTACCACTATATGAATTATTAAATCCAAGTACCCATGTTTTCAAAGAAGGGCGTTCGCCACCTATAGATGGATCGGCTGATGAAATGGTGAGTTCTACGTTTTCCCAATCTTCGCCAGACTGCTGCGATACATTAGCTTTGTAGGTAATGGCCACAGGCGACTCCACATTTTTAGCTCTTATATCGTACGAAGGAAACCACTTGGCTTCGTTTACTAAATATTTCAACAAAATGCTCGACTGCGTTGCCACCTTCGAAGAAATCTTCACCGTTATCTCTCCGCTGGATTGTTCTTTAGACACACTTTGTTCGCGCAATTGCGCATCCACTTTCGTTAGCTCCTCGTTTAGTTTGCGAATGTTTTTATCTATTTCGAAAAGATGTTGTTTGATATCGATCAAGCGCTGACGAAAATAATCCATTGCCACTTTTAGCTGCTCAATTTCAACACCCTTGGAAGTGCCTCCAATGGATTTATTTGTTTTGAGAATGATCTCTTCCTCTTTGTAAACTTCTTCTTGCGATTGTTCCTGCTTAAGTAAACTATTGAGTCTCTTTCGCTCAGCTTCTAAACTTGCTATTTTCTCGGGCTTTCTGTTCTCTTCAATATGATTTACCTGAAATGATACAGATAAAATCCGAATCCCGTTCGTTCCTTCGGCCTGAATGCTTTGCTCTTGTATGCGAGGCGCCAGGCTCTTAAATTTTAATAGAGTAACTCCGGCCGCAATAGGAATTGTGGCTTGACGCGTTATTTGTGCGCCATTTAAAAAGACAGTTACCTGTTTTACTTTCGAAGAAACTTCCTGATGTTGCTCTTGCGCGATAGCGCTAGTTAAAGAAATGGAGAGAAGGAAGGCGAGTAGAGTTTTCATAGTGCTGAAGGTTTAAGTTCAGCACTATGATGCAACTCTGTTTAAAATTCCATAAAGGAAAATGAATTAAAACGGCAAGTCATCGCTTGCGCTGGAATCCGGAGTGAATGGTTCATCGCCAACAGGCGGAGCGTCAGAGCGACCACCTCCAGAGGGTCCTGATCCTTTTGCTACTTTCCATGCGCGCACATCGGTGTACCAGCGGCCATTGTATTCGCGGCTTTCGATATTAACAGAAGCGGTAATTGTTTCACCCGGTGTTAGTTTGATCTCATCTACTTTTTCGCCCCATAATGAAAGGCACACTTTTTTAGGATATTGTCCCGGTGTTTCCAAAATAAACTCTTGCTTTTTCCACACTCCATTTTTTCCCTGACCTGATTGCAGCGGGAGAAGGTTGACCACCTTGCCTGTGATGTCCATTGCCATACGTACTTACAATTTATAGTTCAATTTATAGTTTTCTGAGGTTGAGCACCAGCCCTGGCATTACGTCTGCGCCTTCCAGTTGGTCGTCAAATGTTTCTACGGTTCGAACCAACCCTTGCGAATTGTAAACAAATGCATTTCGTTTGATCGGATCGATGAGCCACGCTAGACGACAGCCGTTGTTAATCCAATCTGTCATCTTAAGTTTTAATTGGGGAAGGGAATCGGATGGAGAGCGTACTTCAATAACAAAATCGGGGCAGAGAGGTGGAAATTTTTCTTTTTGCTCGCCAGTCAATAAGTTCCATCTTTCCTTTAAAACAAAAGCTGCATCCGGTGCAAGCACTGATTTATCGGAAAGTCGAAAGCCAACTGAAGCATCCATTAGAACTCCCAAATCTTCGTGTAAATCTGCCCATTCACTGAGCACTCTGTAAATTTTAAAATGGATTGCTCCTGTAATTCCTCCGGATGGTGACATAATGATCAATTGCCCTGATTTGTTTCTTTCAATGCGGAACCAGTCATTGGTAGCACAGAAATCAAACAATTCATCATCCGTGAATTGAGTATGCTCAGGGAATTTTAATATGATCTGATCCATCAAGGGTAAAGATACTAAAAATCAAATTCGCTACTATCAGCAGTCTAGGACAACAAGCTAATTTACAAAGCTCCTGCTTTAATCTCTTCCACCACAGCCGGATCCAGCAGCGTAGTAGTATCGCCCAAATTGGAGGTATCTCCTTCCGCCACTTTTCGTAAAATTCTGCGCATAATTTTACCGGAACGCGTTTTGGGCAAGCCGCTCACAAATTGAATCTTGTCAGGTTTGGCGATAGGACCAATAATTTTCGCCACCACATCTTTGATCTCATTTCGCAGGTGATTCTCTTCGTGAACTGGATCGTAAGTAACCACAAACGCATAGATTCCCTGACCTTTGATGTCGTGAGGAAACCCTACTACTGCCGACTCGCACACAGCCGAATGTTCATCGATCGCACTTTCTACTTCAGCCGTACCCATGTTATGACCTGATACAATAATAATATCATCTACGCGGCCAGTGATTCGGTAGTAACCTTCTTCATCGCGCTTGCAACCATCGCCCGTAAAATATTTTCCCGGAAAGGTAGAGAAGTACGTGTCTTTGAATCGCTGGTGATCGCCATAAATTGTTCGCGCAATGGAAGGCCACGGAAACTTGATCGTTAACCGACCTTCAATACCATTGCCCATCATTTCATTACCGCTCTCATCCATTACAGCAGGCTGTACACCGGGCATCGGCAATGTGGCAAATGAAGGCTTTGTTTTAGTGATTCCGGCTAACGGTGAAATCATCACGCCACCGGTTTCGGTTTGCCACCATGTATCAACAATGGGGCATTTGCCTTTACCTATGTTGTGGTCATACCAATGCCATGCTTCTTCATTGATGGGTTCGCCCACAGTACCTAATATTTGCAAAGAAGACAAATCGTATTTTTCAACAAAAGAAATGGGTGCTTTTTCTAATGATCGAATGGCGGTGGGTGCCGTGTAGAAAATATTGACTTTGTGTTTTTCAATCACGTGCCAGAAGCGACCCATATCAGGCCAGCTCGGTACACCTTCGAACATGAGTGAGGTGGCTCCATTGGAAAGTGGTCCGTAGAGAATGTATGAGTGGCCGGTGATCCAACCCACATCGGCAGTGCACCAATACACCTGCCCTTCTTTGTATTGAAAAACTTGTTTGAATGTATATCCGATATACACCATATAACCACCACAAGTGTGGACCATGCCTTTGGGTTTGCCGGTGCTACCGGAAGTGTATAAAATAAAAAGTAAATCTTCAGCATCCATTTCTTCTGCTGGACATTGTGCATTTACCTTTTGCATCTCATCATGCCACCACAGATCGCGCGCTGGCTTCATGTTGATTTTTGTTTTGGTGCGCTCAAGCACGATGCACTTTTCTACCGAAGGCGATTTGTCCAATGCCTCGTCTACAATGGCTTTGAGATTGATAGACTTGTCTCCACGGAAAGCACCATCGGATGTGAGCACCACTTTACAACCTGAATCATTGATGCGATCGGCCAATGAACCTGCGGAAAATCCGGCAAACACTACGGAGTGAACAGCTCCGATTCTGGCGCAGCCCAAAATGGCAAAAGCTGTTTCCGGTACCATCGGCATGTAAATACAGACCCGGTCACCTTTTTTCACACCTTGTGCTTTGAGCATATTACCCACTTTGCACACTTGCTCATGGAGTTGCTGATACGTTATGTTTCGAGATGGTTCTTTCGGATCGTTCGATTCCCACAGGATGGCTGTTTGATGGGCGCGTTGTGGTAAATGCCGGTCGATACAATTTTCAGTAATATTCAGTTTGCCCCCGATGAACCACTTTACTTCAGGTTTGTGGAAATCCCATTGCAGAACAGAGTCCCACTTTTTCTTCCACACGAAATTGTCTGCTTGCGAAGCCCAAAATTTTTCGGGGTCGGCAATGCTTTGCTGGTACTCAGCCAAATAATCTTGAAAAGTGTTCATAGCAAATTCGAATGGCAAGAAATTTAGGCATTCGAGCGAACAAGTCAAAGAAGAATAGTTGTGCGAAATTTATAGCAACAATTCGGCAGCTATGGCAATGGCAGTGGCAAATACGGCTATGCCCATTTTACGGGCGTTAAATTTGTGGTCGGCACTGCTTTCAAAAACAATCGTGGTAGAGATGTGCAGAAAGTTCCCGCTGACGATGGCAAACAAAATGGTGAATGCCTGAGAAGTCATCCATTGATTGGCCAGCAGATAGTCGGATAAGAAAAGACCGAGTGGTGAAGCAAGTGCGAAAATGAATAAGAAAAAAACAGCGCGTGTTCGGGACTTTACTTCACACAATAAAACCGACATCAGCGCAAAAGCTTCTGGTGCTTTGTGCAAAACAATACCCCATAATAACGTATTGGAATCGTGGTGATGGTTGACGGTGCGCGGATGCGCCAGTAAGCCTCCTTCCAGAAAGGCGTGAACACACAAAGCCAGCAATACAAGTATGGCAGAAGATTCTTTGTGTTGATGATTTTTTTCATGGACATGGATGTGCCCATGCTCCACTCCACTAGAAAGAAACTCTAATGCTTGTTGCAAGAAAAAACCGATCAACACACATATTCCCACCATTCCCGGATCTAGGCTTTGCGTATACAATTCCGGAAAAATATGAATGATGGTGATGGAGAATAGATACGATCCGGCAAACACCAACCAAAGTTTGTAGGTGCCTGTATTGAGTTTCGGCACATAGAATGCCACTGCTCCGGCTATCAATGCAGTTAGGAAAAGAATGTAAATGGGTGTTGGCATAATTGACTAGAGACCTTCGGAGGGCGTCAAATTGTTTGAAGTATGTATCTTATCTATTGATTGATTAAATGTATTTCTAAATGTCTACTTTTCTTTGATCTCAATCAAGCTAGTCATTCCCGGAGTGATAAATGTCTTTACTCCATCTGTGGTGTTATAAATAAAAAGAACATCCAACTCCGGATGCGATTTCAGCACCTCCATTGCTTTTTCATGGCCCATCACCATAAAAGCGGTGGCCCACGCATCGGCCGTAATAGCATCGGCAGCAAAAACAGATGCACTTAAAATAGCTCGCTCTGCCTGATAGCCTGTTTTCGGATCGATGGTATGCGAATATTTTTTACCATCAATGATGCGATAGTTAAAATAGTTTCCCGAGGTAGTAAACGACTTGTCTTGCAACTTCACATACGCTTTAAAGAACAAGCTGTCTTGCTTCGAATCCGGATCCAAAATTCCAATCTCCCACGGCTTTCCGGATTTTAAATTAATCCCGCATGCCATTCCCTCACCTCCTAACTCAACCAGCATGTTTTTAATTCCCTTCGCCTTCAAAAATTCGGTAATCACATCGGCACCGTAGCCCTGCCCGATACCACCAAAATCCAACTGAGCACGCGGATCGGTCTTCGTAATTTGTGCAGCAGTCCACTGCACTTTCTCAAAGCCAACAAAAGCTTTGATGGAATCAATTTGTGCTTGGGTAGGAATCGGTTTGTCTTTCTTACTACCAAAACCCCAGGCATACACCAGAGGCATCACCGTAGGGTCAAACGCACCGTCTGAACTTTGTGCTACTTCTAACGCTTTTTTGGTTGGCGGTGATAAAAAAGGCAAAACAAATTGAAACGAACCAGTACCCTTGTTGAAGCGCGACACTTCCGATTCGGGGTCGTAATTGTTAATCGATTGATTGACTAACACTAGCAATGAATCAACCGATGATTGGAAATTACGCTGTTGCGGATCAAAATACGTGATGTTGTAGCTGGTGCCCATCGTTTTGCCGCTGATCTTCATAGGCTCGGGAACTGCATTTTTTTTCGGCTGTCGCGACCACCAGATGGAAACGAAAACAACGATCAACAGGAGCGAATAGATTGCGTTCTTCGTACGATTGTTCATCTTTTTTAAATCAGGCGGCAAAATTAGCAGAAGAAAACCCACTTCGCTTGAATCTTGACTGATAAATCTTGAATTTTGAACATGCGTGAAGATTATTTGAAAGCAGATGGCGAAAGTCTGGAGAGTGGCGAAAAAGATGTAGAAAAAGCATTGCGCCCCCTCTCCTTCTCCGATTTTACCGGCCAGCAAAAGGTAGTAGATAATGTGAAGGTGTTTGTACAAGCAGCCAAACAACGAAGCGAATCGCTGGATCATGTATTGTTACATGGGCCTCCCGGTCTTGGCAAAACAACCCTTTCATTCATTATTGCCAACGAGTTGGGCTCGAGTATTAAAATTACTTCGGGGCCGGTGCTCGATAAGCCCAGCGACCTTGCCGGGTTATTGACCAACCTGGAAACAAATGACGTGTTGTTCATTGATGAGATTCATCGACTGAACCCCATCGTAGAAGAATACTTGTATTCGGCTATGGAAGATTTTCGCATCGACATCATGCTCGATAGCGGACCGAATGCACGGTCCGTACAAATTGGTCTCAACCCATTTACTTTAATCGGAGCTACGACACGAGCCGGCTTGCTCACATCGCCTTTGCGTGCGCGTTTTGGCATCAATGCGCGGCTGGAGTATTATGACTCTGCATTGCTCACTACGATTGTGAAACGCTCGGCTTCGATTTTGGCGACTCCGATTGTAGACGATGCTGCTTTTGAAATTGCACGCAGAAGCCGGGGCACTCCACGTATTGCCAACAACTTGCTCAGGCGTACACGCGACTTTGCGCAAATCAAAGGAGACGGTACCATCACTAAACCCATTGCTCAAATGGCATTGAAAGCTCTCGATGTGGATGAGAATGGATTGGACGATATGGACAATCGCATATTGAGCACCATCATCGAAAAATTTAAAGGTGGCCCAGTGGGATTAACTACCATCGCTACAGCCGTGGGTGAAGAAGCCGAAACCATTGAAGAAGTGTATGAACCGTTTTTGATTCAGGAGGGATATATCAAACGTACTTCACGCGGGCGCGAAGCAACAGAGATGGCCTACAAGCATTTGAAAATTGTTGCTCCTATTTCGAAAAGGCCCGGTTTGTTTGACTGAGTTTCGATCTTCATTTTGAGCATAGTACATCAAACTCAATTCATTAAGTCAACCGCTCAGCGGCTCGGGTTTTCTTTTTGCGGAATCAGCAAAGCGGGTTTCTTAGAAGCCGAAGCTCCTCGACTGGAGGAATGGCTAAAGCGCGGCTACCAAGGGAAGATGAGTTACCTCGAAAATCATTTCGACAAACGACTTGACCCAACTCTTCTGGTGCCCGGAGCCAAATCGGTGGTGAGTTTAGTTTATAATTACTTTCCCGAAAAAGATCTGGCTCAAGCCAATCCTGATTCGTTTAAAATTGCCAAGTATGCCTATGGCGAAGACTATCATTTCGTCATTAAAGAAAAACTAAAAGAATTTTTAGAAATTATTGAGCTGGAAATAGGCGAGGTAAATGGCAGAGCCTTTGTTGACTCTGCGCCTGTGCATGAGCGTGCGTGGGCTCAGCAATCAGGCATTGGATGGATTGGGAAAAATTCACTTTTGTTGAATCGGGAGATGGGTAGTTTTTTCTTTTTAGCCGAACTGATCATTGATTTGGAGTTGGAGGTTGATGGCCCTATAAAAGATTATTGCGGCACTTGCACAGCATGTATGGATGCGTGTCCTACGGAGGCCATTCCGCAACCATTTGTGGTGGATGGAAGCAAGTGCATCTCGTATTTTACCATTGAATTGAAAGAAGAAATTCCCGCTGAAGTAAAAGGCAAATTTGAAAATTGGATTTTTGGTTGCGACATCTGTCAGGATGTGTGCCCGTGGAACCGCTTTGCTAAACCTCTCCACGAAAAAAAATTTGCTCCCCATCCGGATCTGGAAAAAATGAAGCCTGCTGACTGGCGTGAGATTACGGAAGACGTTTTCAAAAAGTTATTCGAGCGCTCCGCGGTTAAGCGCACACAACTAAAAGGGCTTCAACGCAACATTGCTTTTCAGTAGGGCAATTTCATTGAATTCCAGATTTACAAAAACTTGCAAAAATGGAATTGGATTCCAGATTTACAAAAAATACAGATTGCCCGCAGGCGCACACTTTTGACCGATTTACGACAATTACTTACCATAAATCACTCGAATTCGCTCAATTATAAATATTATTCAGTTTGGAATAGTTATTGGTTATATATCTCTATCTAAGCTTTCAATATGATCAGAAATTACCTAACCATTGCCTGGCGCAACCTAGTCAACAACAAACTGCACACAGTCATCAATGTAATTGGCCTCACAGTTGGCATCAGCGCTTGTCTCACCATCTTCCTACTAGTCAATTACGAATTCGGATACAATCAAGTAAGCGATGCCGATCGCATTTTTAGAATTTACTCCAACTTTAGTGGTGCCTTTGATGGCACAAACCGCGGGGTAACAACAGGTGTGCAGGTTATGGTAAAAGATCAGTTCACCGGCACCGAGGTGGCTGCTCCGTTTCACACTTATAGCGCCAAAGTAAAACTGGTTGACAAAGACAAAGAGTTTGGCAATCAGGAAACCGTTGCCCTTGTTGATGAGTCGTATTTCTCGCTCCTGAAGAACTACACTTGGGTGGAAGGCTCACCAGCCACTTCGCTCAGTAAACCCTTTCAAGTTGTACTCACAGCCACACAAGCAAAAAAGTATTTTGAAACAACAGAACCATCGAAGATCATCGGCCAAACAATCCATTACAATGACTCTTTGGTACTAACCGTCTCGGGCATCGTAAATGATCTGTCGATTAAAAGTGATTTTGACTTTACAGACTTCATTTCCATTTCTACCATCGAACAAAGTTTCCTGAAAGACAATATTGAACCCAACAACTGGGGAAGCACGAACAGCAGCGCTCAATTATTCATTAAAATAAAAGACCAAACTTCCATCAATACAATTGAACAACAACTAAAAAAGTTAGATGAAGCATACGTAGAAAAAAACAAAGATGCTGGCTGGTTTCTTACCTATAAACTTCAACCCTTGGCAGATGTGCACTTCAACGGCACACTTGGGATATTTGATAGCAGCCGAACCCCTGCAAGTAAGTCTACTTTAACTACACTGATTGTAGTAGCACTTCTCTTGCTCCTGATCGCCTCGATTAACTTTATCAACTTAGAAACTGCACAAGCCGTCAAGCGTGCGAAAGAAGTGGGTGTGCGCAAAGTATTGGGCGGATCGCGTTCTCAACTCGTAGGCCAGTTCTTAGGACAAAGTATTTTGCTGGCAATTTTTGCCGTACTTCTCTCCTTGCCGCTGTGCGAGTTCAGCCTTATCTTCTTTCATAAATTTATTCCGGCTGGTGTAGCATTGGATTTAGCTCAGTGGCAAATTCTAATTTTCCTTGGTTTGGTAATCTTGGTAGTCGGAGTTCTGTCCGGGCTATATCCGGCCTTTTATCTATCCTCATTCTTGCCAGCGCTCGCACTCAAAAATCAAGCGTACGTTAATAGTGCCAATTCGCGCACTGCTTATCTAAGAAAAACGCTCATCATTTTTCAATTTGGATTTGCACAAGTTTTAATCATCGGCACGTTCGTTGTTCTATCACAAATCGATTTCATGCTCACCAAAGACTTGGGATTTACGCGCGATGCGATTGTGAACATTGGAACTCCTTGGAGAGAGTCGGCTTCTAAGAGATCAGTTTTCAGAAATGAGCTAGCGAAAATAAAAGAAGTGGAAGCTATTTCGTTTTGCAGCGGCCCACCGGCACAAAATGGGTATAGTTCCAACGAGCTTACTTACAAAGGCAGCGGTGAAGAAATCAAAACGATGGCTTTTCGAAAATTCGGAGATGAAAACTACTTATCCCTTTATGGTATTCAGCTGGCAGCCGGAAGAAATCTGGTCGCTTCAGATAGTATGCGTGAAATAATCATCAACGAAACGTATGCCAAAGAACTAGGGCTTACACCTGAAGAAGCGATTGGCAAAGAACTTATCGAAAACAAAAATGCATATCCAATTGTAGGTGTCGTGAAAGATTTTCACATCATGTCACTGGTGGCTGAATATAAGCCGGTGTACATGGCCTGCGAAACCGATCATTTTTACTCCTTTAGCATGAAGCTACAAAAGACCGATGGCACCTATCAGGCAGGAATATCTCAACTGGAACAAGCATGGAAAAATGTGTATCCCGATGAGCCATTCAATTACACTTTTGTTGATGAAACGATCAAAAACTTTTACTCCAACGAGCAAAATATGTCGCAGCTTATTTCAACAGCTATGGGAATTGCCATTATCATTTGTTGCCTTGGATTATTTGGATTGGCTTCGTTTACTTCGATTCAGCGCACCAAAGAAATCGGCATTCGTAAAGTAATGGGCGCTACGGTGAACAATATTGTACTGCTTCTCTCCACCGATTTTTTAAAACTGGTTCTCATCTCATTTGCCATCGCTGCCCCAGTCGCGTACTACTTCTCACAAAATTTTCTGGACAAATATGCCTTCCACATTGAAATGAGTTGGTGGCTCTTTGCTGCAGCTGGTATATCTTCTGTATTGATCGCCTTGATTACCGTAGGCTATCAGGCAATCAAAGCGGCTATTGCAAAGCCGGTAGACAGTTTAAAGAATGAATAAGTGAATAAAGCGTGTCTGGCTATTTGTTACCAGACATGCTTTGGATAAAATCACTTCTTTGGCGGTAGTTTATCTTTCAACTCTTCTTTGTTGATGTATTTGTTGTACCATTCGAGGTAACGCGTCAACCGATCTTTCTGATAACTCGGCACGCTGATGCCGTGATGTTGGCCGGGATAAACTACAAATTGTGTCGGCACGCCAAGCGACTTGAGCGCCTGATACATTTGCTCGCTTCCTGCTGCCGGCACATTAAAATCTTTTTCGCCAACCATATACAAAGTCGGTGCTTTGATTTTCTCCACATTTAAAAACGGATACGATACTTTCATCCACTTATCCATATTTTTCCACGGCACACCCAATTCATTTTCATATTGTGCAATGTACTGATCTGATCCATACATGGAAAGTTGCAATGCACTACCTGCACCACTAGCGGCAGCCTTGAATCGCGGATCGGTTGCTGTTACGTAGTCTGTGAGAATACCTCCATAGCTCCATCCGCCAATTCCCAATTTCGCAGCGTCTACTCGACCAGTGGCAATCAGGTAATCAACCGCTCCCAATAAATCCATCACTTCTTTGTTTCCCCAGTCCGCAAAAATAGCGCGGCTATATGCCATGCCTCGGCCATTGCTACCGCGATAGTTGACCGTGGCTACCGCATATCCTTTAGCAGCAAAAATTTGAGGAATGAAATCAAAACTAAAATCATCTTGCGATGTAGGGCCGCCATGGATCCACAAAATCAGCGGAAGCTTTTTGTCTTTGGGTTGATTAGCGGGCCAATACAACAAACCGTTGACGATAGTACCGTCTTTACTTTTAGATGAAAAACCTTCAGCAGTGGCTAACACCAATGGCTTTAAAAAATCGTTGTGAATGTGGGTGAGCCTGCGGATGGCAGTGTTCTCCAACACATAAATTTCATTGGGTGTTGCAGGATCACTCGATAAGCCCACCCAGGCATTGTTTGCTCCACGCTGCAATCCGGCAAACGTTCGATCACCGCTTGTGTGTTTCGTCATGTTTCCTTCCAAATCAAAAGAGACCACATAACTTCTGCGGTCATCTTCTACCGACACAAAGACAGATTTGCTATCAGCAGCCCAGCGCGGTGCCGATACATCGCGATCTAATTTTGCGTTCAATATTTTTGGAGTTCCGCCCTCTGCTGGAATAAGTGCTAATTGGGGTTGATCATAAATATCATATTCCGGAGTTTGCGACTTCAAGTATGCAATCCATTTTCCATCTGCACTCCAGGCCGGACTCGTGTCTGAATCTTGCCAAGTGGTGAGTTGCTTAATCGCTGCACCTTTCTTCGCTTCCATCACCCACAAGTCGGTGTTTCCATTGCGATCGGGGTCGGCTGTGCGGTTGCTAACGAATACGATCTTTTTGCAATCGGGCGACCACACTGGATTTCCTTCATCAAAGTCGCCACGCGTAAGTGTGTCTATCTTTTTGGTTTCTACATCAAAAACATACAAGTGATTTCGCTTACGCTCCATGTATCCTTCACCATCGGATTTAAAGTGATAGCGATCAATCATAATGGGTTTGGTGGTTTTCTTTTTTTCCGCTTCATCGCTCGATTCCTGATCTTGAATAACCAATGCTATTTTTTTTGCATCAGGACTCCACACATAATCGCTGATGCTGAATTTCAATTCGGTTAGTTTTTCTGCTTCACCTCCGCGCCTGTCCATGCGCCAGATTTGCGATGATTTTGTTTCGTAGCGCGATGACATAAAAGTGAGATACTTACCATCCGGTGACCAGCGTGGTCTGCTTTCTCCTTCTTTGCTGGCTGTCAGTTTAACCGATTCGGTGCCTTCCCAGTTGATCATCCAGATATCGGCATCGGATTTATCTTTGGCAGAGTCCGGTGTGGACAATACATACGCCACCCATTTGCCATCTGGCGAAACTTGGGGGTCGCTAATGGACTTTAAGCGATACACATCAGAAGGTGTGATGCCTCGCTGGGCTATCGCTGCTATTGAAGTAAATGCCAGCAAGCAGAGAAAAACGAATCTTATCATATTTTACGATTTAGGTTCAGAAAGATAGTAAGTGAAAATCAAATGATGGCTGATAAAGGTGAACGTGGCTTAAGATAATTCGCAATAAAAAACCCCGGCTACTCGCCAGGGTTTCACTTTTTTCTTTTTCGGAACTAAATTAAGCAACCACAAAACATCGGTTTAAAATTGCCCGATGCTCATTCCCATAATTGGCATAACACCAATTTCTGAGCTCCTGTATTTCCTCGGCTATCAAAACTTTGATGGCCTTTCTAAGCTCCTTTTCAAAGAGCCGTGCGTCAAAACTCACTCTACTGAGGATATTTTTGACATAATTGAGCATTTTCATTCTACTGCTTAACACTTTTTGAATAGTTAGAATTACAACGATGAAATCGGCCAGTAGTTGCTTTACATGCTTCTTAATCGACTATCTACCGATTTGTGCCCATTAAAATCAATTTTTCGCCTTTGAAATTTGTCGTTCAAACTTTACAACTAGTTGCAACATCTTTCTTCCAGCGCGTTTGCTGAAACACCAGCACATGAAAGTACAAAACAGGTTTAATAGTAGAAAGAAGATTTTAATTTTGTATTGCAACAAGTTGCGGTGCTAATTGCAACATTGAAAATCTATGATACGAAGCGGTTTTTTGATTTTTTGCTTTCTTTTGGCCGGCTGGGCAAAGGGGCAAAGTGTGCAGATTGATTTGGGGCCCAATGAAATTGGTGAAAATCAGGCTTGGACCATCACCATTACGGTCAATAACGACCGCCTGAGAAGCTACGACAACTTCCCTGACATCGAAGGATTTCAAAAACGAGGCACTTCTTCTTCTTCACAAACGAGTATCATCAACGGGCAGATGAGTTCTTCTCAGAGCATCATCATGACTTACGTACCCACTCGTCAAGGAACGATCAGCATCCCCTCCTTCAAAATGAAGGTAAATGATCAACCTTATTCCGTTACCGGGAAAAAAGTAAAGGTCGGTCCGCCCGTGCAAGTTCAGCAATCTGATCCTTTCCGTAGTTTTTTTGATCGCGACTCGCGTGATGACTTTTTTGGCAGAGGCACACCTGAGTTTGTGGACGTGAAAGAAGATGCGCTGCTGGCCTTAACCACCAGCAAAGATGAAGTTTATGTAGGCGAAGGATTTACGGCTACCCTTTCATTTTTAGTGGCGGAGAGTAATCGAGCCCCCATGCAGTTTCATGATTTGGGGAAGCAGTTAGGTGAAATCCTAAAAAAACTAAAACCAGCCAATTGCTGGGAAGAAAATTTCAACATCGAGAGCATTGAAGGTGAACCCATTCAAATCAACGGCAAGAATTATACACAATACAAAATTTATCAAGCCACTTTCTATCCTCTCAATGCACAAGTGGTTCAATTTCCCAGTGTAGGGTTGGAAATGATCAAATTCAAAGTGGCAAAAAACCCTTCTTTCTTTGGGCAAAATCGGCAGGAGGATTTTAAAACTTTTCACTCGAAACCAAAAAGTGTAAAGGTAAGAGAGCTGCCTCCACACCCATTGCGTGATGCCGTATCGGTGGGTGAGTATCGGTTGGAAGAGCGGTTGGCAAAAAATAATTTAGAAACCGGACAAAGCGTGGGCTACGACTTCACCATTTATGGTGAGGGAAATATTTCAGGAATTGAAAAGCCGCAAATTGCTCCTAACAACAGTTTTGATATTTATGAGCCTAACGTTAAACAAAATATAACGCGTGATATTGGCCGCGTGTCGGGTAACAAATCGTTTAGCTATTTTATGATTCCGAAAGAGCCCGGCACATTTCGCTTGGGTGACTATTTTCAATGGGTGTATTTTAATCCCAATACTAGAAAATATGATACGTTGAAATCCAAACAGATAGTCTCTGTCATTGGCGAAAGTCAGAAAAATCAAGCCATTGAAAGCAACAATCTGGGATCGTTTTATGATCGGGCCGATGCAACTGATAATACATTAAAGTCTGCTATTTCGAGAAACGGGCAGAAAATTGCGTTGAATGTTTTTATCTTGCTCATTCTGGGAGCCTCAGTATTTATGATCTTCCGGAAGTAGCATGGGAAATAATTACGGAACTCTATTTAAGATCAGCACTTTTGGTGAAAGTCACGGGCCAGCCATTGGAGTTATTATTGATGGTTGTCCGGCCGGATTAGCAATTGACGAATCCTTCATTCAGTCCGAACTAGATCGCAGAAAACCAGGTCAAAGTAAAATTACCACACAACGCAAAGAAGACGATAGCTTTCGAATTCTTTCAGGTGTTTTTGAAGGCAAATCGACCGGCACACCCATTGCCATTGTGATCGAAAATCAAGATCAGCGCAGCAAAGATTATAGTCACATTGAAAATACGTTCCGCCCATCGCATGCGGATTTTACCTACCAAGAAAAGTATGGTATTCGCGATCACCGCGGTGGTGGTAGAAGTTCGGCTCGCGAAACCGCTGCGCGCGTAGCAGCTGGCGCCATTGCCAAATTGTTGCTTCACAAGCTCGGAGTGGAAATCAATGCGTATGTATCGCAGGTCGGAACACTCAAAGCTCCTGAGTACACCCAACTGGATCTCCGTAAAACGGAAGACAACATCGTGCGCTGCCCCGATCCCGCCACAGCGGAAAAAATGATTGCATTAATTGATCAGGTGCGCTTAGACCGCGACACGATTGGTGGTGCGGTGAGTTGTGTGATTAAAAATACTCCGGTAGGATTAGGTGAACCTGTTTTTGATAAACTGCATGCGGAATTGGGCAAAGCCATGCTCAGCATCAATGCCGTAAAAGGTTTTGAATATGGAAGTGGTTTTGCAGGTGTAGAGTTACGAGGCTCACAACACAACGATGAGTTTGTAAATGAAGGCGGAAAAATCCGCACGAAGACTAATCATTCCGGTGGCGTGCAAGGCGGTATCAGCAATGGCGAAGAGATTTATTTCAAAGTAGCTTTCAAACCAGTGGCTACGATTATGCAAGATCAGGCTACGGTTGACAAAGAAGGTAATGAAGCGGTCGTTTCCGGCAAAGGCAGACACGATCCGTGTGTGGTGCCACGAGCCGTGCCGATTGTAGAAGCCATGGCTGCACTGGTGCTGGCTGATTTTTTATTGCGAAATAAGGCTTCAAAAGTTTAGCTTTACTAACTCACACATTATTAATTTATGGAAACCACTTCACCAAAGAAAAGTAAACTGACTCTTTACATCATCATTGCCTTAGTGGTGGGCATTGGTTTGGGCTTCGCGCTCAACAAAAGCTATGTAGCCGATGAGAACACAAAAATAGAAGCCTTCGAACAAAGGTTGCAGCAAAAACAACATGAGCTATCCAAGACCTCCGATAGCGTTGCAATGGTTTCGCTGGAGCAACAAAAAAAATCCATTGTCAAAGAACGTGGCGCTGTTATCTCCGCGCGCGATAAAAAAGTTGAACCTTTCTCGATCTTGGCTGATATTTTTCTTAGGCTGATTAAAATGATCGTAGCGCCACTTGTGTTCACCACACTGGTGGTGGGTGTAGCCAAGCTAGGCGACATCAATTCGGTGGGGCGCATTGGTGGAAAGACATTGTTGTGGTTCATTGGCGCATCGCTAACCAGTTTGTTGTTGGGAATGATTTTAGTCAACATTTTCAAACCCGGTATTGCCATGCATTTGCCAGTACCTGATGCGGGCACCGACATAGGGCTTGCTCACAATAGCCTCTCACTGAAAGACTTTTTATACCACGTGTTTCCTGCTAGCGTCATTGACGCGATGGCGAAAAATGAAATTTTACAAATCGTGGTATTCTCTCTTTTCTTTGGCGTAGCCACAGCGGCCATTGGCGAACAAGGCAAAATTGTAATCAAAGCGATGGATGCGATAGCCCATGTTATTTTAAAAGTAACGGGTTACGTCATGAACTTCGCACCAGTTGCCGTATTTGGCGCCATGACAGCCATCATCGCCAAGCAAGGTTTAGGAATTTTAAAAACGTACTCCATCTTCATTACTGAGTTCTACTCGGGCTTGTTGATTTTATGGATTGTGTTGGCGTTGGCCGGATCGCTGATCATCGGCAAACGTGTGATTGCATTGTTGCGCAAAGTAAAAGAACCCATTCTTCTTGCTTTCAGCACAAGTAGTAGTGAAGCTGCCTTTCCGAAGACAATGGAGTTATTGCAAAAATTTGGATGCAAAGACAAAATTGTGAGTTTCGTGTTGCCACTCGGCTATTCCTTCAACCTGGATGGCAGTATGATGTATATGACTTTCGCTTCGTTGTTCATTGCACAGTCGTATGGCATTGAGTTATCAATGGCTACTCAAATGAGTATGCTGCTCGTGCTGATGCTTACCAGCAAAGGCATTGCCGGAGTACCCCGCGCTTCGTTGGTAGTTATTGCCGGCACACTGGCCACCTTTAATATCCCGGAAGCAGGACTTGCCCTCTTATTGGGCATCGATCCGTTGTTGGATATGGGCCGCAGCGCTACCAATGTGGTCGGTAACAGCATTGCCACTGCGGTGGTAAGCAAGTGGGAAGGCGAGCTCGTGGAAGAGGAAAAATAGCTTAAAAACAATCGTAACTAACTGATTATTAATACTAATTGCAGATTAGGAATTGAATTCCTAATCTGCATGAATGATTAATCTGGGTTAAATACTTACCAATGAAATTATTCAACACCATCCTTTTAGCATTGAGTCTTCAACTATCATACTCACAAACTTATTCAGTAATGACATACAACATCCGCTTGGACACACAAGCTGATGGCGTGAATGCGTGGCCCAATCGCAAAGAGAAATTGATCACGTTGATTCGTAAAAACAATCCGGATATTTTAGGTGTGCAAGAAGTGCTGCATCATCAAATGCAAGATTTGCAAAGCGGCTTGCCCGAATACACTTTTGTGGGCGTGGGCCGCGATGATGGAAAAGAAAAAGGAGAATACTCGGCTATCTTCTATAAGAAAGAAAAATTTGAAGTGATAAAGCAAAGTACTTTCTGGTTATCCGAAACACCCGATGTACCCGGAAGCAAAAGTTGGGATGCGGCCATTACGCGCGTAGCCACGTATGCTCATCTAAAAGATAAAACTTCAGGCCAAACCTTCTTGGTGCTCAACACGCACTTTGACCACATCGGCAAAGAGGCTCGATTGAGAAGCGCCATCCTTATCAAAGGATTTGTTGAAGGCTACACGCACTCCAACAAAACAATGCCGGTCATCATCACCGGAGATTTTAATTCAGAGCCTACAGAACCTCCTTATCAGAACATGATAAATGAAATTAGTGTAAAACTATCTGATACACGCCCTGCAAATTCTACTACTGGAACGTTCTGTGGATTTATGGTAAACGCCATGACCTGCAAAACCATCGACTATATTTTTCACTCTCCCGCATGGAAAACTGAATCGTATCAGGTACTTGCAGATCATGACGGAACGTATTATCCATCCGACCACTTGCCGGTAATTGCTACATTAAAAGTAAAGTAAAAATAAGCGCAGCCTGCTATTTAATTTTGGTTAAGCAGTGGCTATTAGCAGGCCATGCCTACCACATGTTAATTTATATTCTCTAACAATATTTCCGATCCTTCTTTGTAAATGATATACGCTTGTTTGCTATACGTACTACCAAGAAAGTCTTGTTTAATAGTAAAGTAGTTGTACAAGGT
Organism: Flammeovirgaceae bacterium UBA5008; assembly: GCA_002398365.1. GTDB lineage: Bacteria > Bacteroidota > Bacteroidia > Cytophagales > Cyclobacteriaceae > ELB16-189. The sequence continues at coordinate 124,632 of DGYK01000060.1, read as the reverse complement.
ATAGCCGCCTTGAGGTCGCTTAACTGCGATGGCCGCTCGTATCGATCGACCTTCTAATAAGCCTGTTACCTCATTGCGTATTGCTTTCCAATCGCGATCCAGTAAATTAATCTTTACTATTGTTTCGTTCCAACCAGTATCTTCGAATGACTGACGAAATATCCCTTCTATTTCAGCATTTTGAGTAATGGCCGGGGGCATTTTTGTATTCTTTACCAACTCCACACCGCGCGCTTTGCCTTTGGCAAGTACTTCATCCAAAGAACCAATTCGTTTTAGCATTTCAGTAACTTTTTGATAGCCGGCCTCGAATTGGTCTTTCTCTGTAAACGGCCCTTTACGTAGTGCATCCCAGTGAGCATGCTCAAACTGAATCATGGCAAAGTATGCCCGGGCGGGTCGTTCATCTATAATCATATTCATATTAGTTTCCCACAATTTAACATTGCTGTCGATGGTTTGTAAATCGACTTTTAGACGACTTTTTACATTGCCAATAAGGGCAGCATTTGTTTTGTCTGCTGGGTCTAAATTCAATGCAACCAATTCTTCTGTCTTTATTTTGTATTGTTCAATTTCCTGCAGCTTGCCTTCTAACTCCTGTTGCGACACATTGGTATTTACCTGATACAAAAGTTTTATTAAAGAGGCTACATCATTGTTTGCTCCGCGTTGGCTCACACCACCGTTCTTAGCATTGTTATACGCTTGCTGCCATTTTTGTAATTCTCTTTCTAATGGGCCTACATCATAGTTTTTGTCTTTCACTTTAATGTTATTGATAGTGGTGGCAGCCGCCCTACTGTTGGTGCCTAAAATGTTTAAGTCTGTTGGTGCGGCCTCCATCTTTTCCACATACTCCCAAAATTTCTTGATATAGCTTTTTGCGGGACTTGCCGCCTCTTTCTCGCCACTACCCCTAAATTCGTTTGCCATCGCTTTGGTTTCTTTAGTAGCTAATTTTACTTCACGTGCGGTGTTTTTTACTTCGCGAGCGCCTTGCCTTACTTTCTGTAAATCGTTTTGTGCCATAAGTTGGATAGTTGAATAAATACAAGTGACTAAGATTAATGTCTTTTTCATAATTGGTGCTATTTCTTGGTGAGAAGACTTTTCAGTGAATCGCGCAATGCTTGCGAAATAGTTGTACTGATGCTGCGAACAAATTGTCGCACCACGCTGTCCAAACCCCATTTACGGAGAATGGTATTCTTTTTCACATTTGTTTCCGTTTCAGTATTCATGTGGCAGATTAGTTTTTTATGAAAGAAAAATCATGATCACCGGCTACTGAAGCAGCGCGCCCACCGCCCAAGGTGGTAGTGGACCAGGTAAGTGACAGTTTAAGGGAAGTATTGGTGATTTCATTAATGGTTATCTTCAACCCATCGTTTCGTGTAATAGTTTTCGCTGTTGAATCTACAAAATCCCATGTGCCGCTGGCAGGCCATACCACACTTCCATTCGTAGTCGAAAAACTATTTGATGTAAATGTCAAAGTCATGTTTGCATACATCGATGTTTTATCCACACCATCTACCATCACTGAACTGATCCGCCAGGTATTGGCCTTCAACTGATTGGTCGTAATCTCGGTGGCAGAAGGTGCTGTGGAATCACCACCACATCCCGCCATTAACATTAACATAGTGATAACGGCCAATGTGACTACACAAATCGTTGACTCATAATATCTCGTTGCTATTTTCATAAGGTTAGTTAGTTGATTTGATAAAAGATTTGGCTATGCTGGTTTTTCCTTGTTGCATTAGGATGATGTATTGACCTTGACTCAGTAAGCGGATATTCATCTTTACTTCAGCACCTCCCAGCGCTTCGTCTGACTGAAGTTTGCGACCATAGATGTCTATCAACTTTACTTCAACGGGCTGATTGGAATCAAAGCCTCCTAAAGAAATGATGAGTTCTTCTGATGCCGGATTAGGATACAAGGCAATAGATGAAGCCGGATCTATTTGATCGCCTGTCACCACAATGGTAATTGCATCTGAAAATTCGCTTACACAATCATCGATGGTCGATTGCACTTTATAAACACCCTCACTAGTTAAAATCAGTGTTTTGTTCGTGGCACCAGAAACTAGCAAGCCATCTTTAAACCATTGATTTCCATCTCCGGCACTGCTGGTAAGTGTAGGCGAGACCGTGTTCGGATTGGAAATAGCAATAGTAGGCTTGGCTGGTTTAATACAAAAACTTTGGGTTACCGAACTTGCTGCGTTATAATTTGCATTACCTGCCTGAGATGCTGTTACGTTCGTTCTTCCTCCACTTAAAATAGTTACCTGATTTCCTGAAATGGAAATTCGAGGAGAGGTAGTTGTGTACGTAACTGATAATCCGGAGGAAGCTGTAGCTTGAAGGTTAAATGCTGGATCTCCCACAGTTTTATCCGGAAGTGAGGTAAATGTGATTACCTGATTTCCTTTGTTAGCCGTGAGTGTTTGTTGCACATCGCTTGCGGGATTGTAACTCGCATTGCCGGCCTGCGAAGCCGTGATTACGGCAGTTCCTGCGCCTACTACTGTTAATGAAGTACCTGATATCGTAGCTACGGATGTATTGCTGCTGGAATAGGTAACTCCTAATGATGAAGAGGAACTTGCTGTGAGTGTAAATATATCACCCACGATACGCGTTGATAATGGATTGAATGTGATGGTTTGATTGAGTTTGTTCACCGTAAGTTGCTGACTTGCCGGAGTGGCAGGAAGATAATTTCCGTTTCCAACTTGGTTGGCTGTAATGGTTACCGTTCCTCCCCCATTAATGGTAACCGTAGTTCCAGAAATAGTTGCCACTGAAGCATTGTTCCCCGAAAAAGTTACAGGCAAACCGCTAGAACTGGTGGCTGAGATGGTAAAGGATGGATCTCCAACCGTCTTTGTGGGAAGAGGAGCAAATGAGATAGTTTGTGCGGCCTTGTCAATCGTTAAAAACTGTTGAACAACGGTGGCCGCATTGTAGTTTGCATTACCCGCCTGTGAGGCGAGGATGCCGACATTTCCAGCACCTAAAATTGTTATGGTGTTTCCTGATACCGTAGCAACGGCAGTATTGCTACTTGAAAAAGTAACAGGTAAGCCGGAAGATGAAGAAGCTGAAATCGTAAACGGTCCATCTCCAAAAGTTTTAGTTGGCAAGGAACCAAAAGTAATTGTTTGGTTGGCTTTACTTACCGTGAGAGTTTGCTGCACATTGGGAGCTGCATTGTAATTGCTGGAACCTCCTTGCGATGCGGTGATCGTAGCTGTGCCCACGCCTATGATGGTGACGGTATTTCCAGAAATGGTGGCCACCGCTGAATTATTGCTATTGAAAGTAATGGGCAAGTTCGATGAAGCTGTTGCCGATAATGAGAATGGTGCATCGCCAAAAACTTTTGCAGGTAGAGAATTGAATACAATTGTTTGATCGGCAGGGGTGACAGTGAGGGTTTGATCAACACTGATCGCTGCATTGTAATTCGCATTGCCTGCTTGTGAAGCCGTGATGGTAGATGTACCTGTTCCAAGGATAGTAGCGGTGTTTCCTGAAATGGTAGCAACGGCTGTATTACTACTTGTATAGGCAATAGGCAAACCGGATGAAGTGGTGGCTGTTAAATTAAACGGAGCACTGCCAAACGTTTTGCTTACCAACGAACCAAACGAAATGGTCTGGTTTGCTTTATTGACAGTAAGTGTTTGCGATACGTTAGTTGCTGCATTGTAATTGGCATCGCCAGCTTGCGATGCGGTAATGGTGGTGGTGCCTACTCCCACGATTGTCACCGTTGAACCACTTATAGTGGCCACCGATGTATTCGAACTAATGTAGCTGATAGTCAATCCTGAAGATGCTGTAGCGCCTAATGCAAAATTGGCATCACCAAAAGCTTTAGTAGGTAATGAACCAAACGTAATGGTTTGAGAGGCTTTATTCACCGTTAAGTTCCGCGCAACATTCGTGGCGGGATTATAATTTGTATTTCCTGGTTGGGAGGCGGTGATGGTTGTTGAACCGACTCCCGTAATCGTTACTGTATTGCCTGAAATAGTAGCTACAGATGTATTACTACTCGTATAGGTAATAGGTAAACCTGATGATGAAGTTCCACCCAATGTAAAGGCCGGATCAGAAAATACTTTTGTTGGGATAGATCCGAAAGTAATCGTTTGATTGGCTTTATTCACCACAAGCGGCTGCGAAACATTTGGTGCTGGCGCGAAACTTGCGTTACCAGCTTGTGAGGCGATGATGTTACACGTTCCCGCGCCAATAATTTCGACAGTATTTCCAGCTACAGCTGCTACAGCCAAATTATCGCTGCTAAAAGTTACCGGCAAACCGGAAGAGGCCGTTGCAGACACTGTAAAAGAAAAATCTCCAATTGTTTTCGTTGCCAACGGACCAAACGTGATAGTTTGCGGAGAGGGAATTATATTTCTGAATACAGAAAAATTATCGCTACCTAAATTGGCCGTTGTTAAATCATTTTTCCCATCACCGTCCTGATCAGCAATAAAAACGGACCTAGGTTGAGTAGTGGACGTGAAGTCAACCTTAGTAGCGATACTGATTGTTCCCGGAGTGGAGTTGTTCCTAAAAACAGAAATAGTACCCGCAGTGTAATTCGCTACCGCTAAATCTACTTTACTATCTCCATCAATATCTCCTAACGAAACGGAGAACGGAGCAGTGCCCGTAGTTACATCTACTTTTGCGGCAAATGATAGTGTGCCTACGGTGCTGGTATTTCTAAAAATAGACATGTTATTACTATTTCCATTGGCAACTGCCAAATCGGATTTACCATCACCATCAATATCACCAATGGCAACGGACCTAGGTTGTGAGCCCGGAGTCAAATCTAACTTCGTAGCAAAATTGATTGTTCCTGGGGTACTGGTGTTTCGAAACACCGAAATGGCATTATCAAAAGTGTTAAAAAAATTAGCCACAGCCACATCGGGTTTACCATCTCCATCCAAATCGCCTATAGACACAGACACGGGGCTTGTAAATGCTTGAAAATCTAATGGCGCTGCAAATGAGATTGTTCCAACTGAACCTGTATTTCTATGAACAGATAGAAATGCAGTACCACCATTGTTAGCTACAATCAAATCTGCCTTTCCATCACCATCAATATCTTGTATTTTAACATCGTAAGGGTTCGTAGAAATAGAGGAAGCAGCTACATTCACACGAGCAGCAAAAGATATCGTACCTACCGTACTAGTGTTTCTAAAAATGGAGTAGTTGTTGGTTCCATAGTTTGCAACCACCACATCGGGTAATCCGTCACCATCGATATCTCCAATGAACGCTGAGATAGGATTCGATCCAATAGTGAAATCTGTTTTGGCTGAATATGCGATTGAACCCGGACCCGTACTTTGGTTTCTAAAGTAGGAAGCATTGGTAATGCTTGCATTATTAGGAGTGACTACATCAATCTTGCCGTCTCCATCTAAATCGCCTAACGCAACATAAGCAGGATCAGCACCCGTGGTAAAACTTTGCCGGGCCGCAAAAGAAGAAGTACTTATGCCGGAACCTCCAAAAGCGACTACAAATGGTTTCGCAGAATACGCTTTCAAACCTGCTACTGTTACTGAAATGGGCTGGTGCATGGCGCCTGGCGGAACAACAACTGTTAATTGAGTTGTTGTAGCTGCACTTATCGTTGTGGCTCGTACACCTCCAAAGTAGACAATATTATTTGCCGGTGTTGCACTAAAATTTGTTCCTGTAATAGTTATACTGGTACCCACTGGTCCTGAGGTGGGTGTAAATGATGTGATCGTTGGTTGACTCCAGGCAATTGTTATAGCCAGTAAGCCTGTAAAAAGAAGTAGATACTTTTTCATTCAATTGCATTTTTGGTTGAGAGGAAACTTTCTAAGATTACTTACAAGGATTGCCTGGTTACGGACGTATATCTGCCACGTTGGCTTCAAATGAGATAATTACATTTTCATCAGATGATGTTTGGTTCCCTTGGGAATCATACCGACTATAGTTGAGGGTACCATCAAATTTGAACTTCATCACTTCTCCATTGTTACCACCACCCGTAACTTCAAAAAATTCATTGCGGGTAGCATTCGTGCTGATAAATACGCGATTATTTCCTACGCCAGACTCAAATGAGAATAGGCCATATTTGGTATTAATGGGTAATTCATTCCATCCTATCCCCTGTTTAAAATTACCGATAGTGAAATTTTCACTGAAATCGGTCAGGTATACGAGCGCATGATAGGTAGCATTTTCATAACCAGAAATACCATCGAGTTCTCCACCCTCGGCTGGAGTGCCATCCGTCAAGGCATAAATGCGGGAGTATATCATTGGCCCTGTATTGTGCGCAAAGGAATACTCATCAATCCAATAGAGTTTTACGTTTTTGAGAGAAATGGAAAAATCAGTTCCATTTACTTTAATGATGGGGCCAAGCGGCTTAGGTGTTTCATCACTACTACATGCGCCCATTAAAGTCAATAGTGAAACACAAACTAAGAATCGGAAATTTCGGAAAATCATTGTAGGTTAAATTTAAGTTTGAGTTAGAAACATGATTATATCCCTAAAAATCATGATCTACCGCTATCTTTAGTGACCTAATGAGTATTCGTATGATTCCGATGAGAATTAGTTTACCGGCCTTGAGTTTTAGACTATAAAAAAAGGGTTACCGTTTGTCGGGCAACCCTCTTTATTACGCATCCAAAAATCAATCGCGCTTATCAATGATGGTACCCGCAAAATTAATTTTGCCATCTAAAGATGTTAGTGCACCACCCTCCGCTCGAATGGCAATTTTACCATTGAATTCAACTGTCATTTTCTCATTGGGCTCGGTACCTCCAGAAATTTTAAATACAGGGCTTGGACTGTTATCAGGTGTATCATAGGTAACACCTTCAAAGTTTGCAAAAAAATAGCTCAGGTTAGAACCATCTGTAACGTTTTGCCAAAACCGATGCAAAGGAAAATTTCCAGGACTTATCGTATTAGGATTGACACTTGCCAATTCAAAAGCGATAAAATAAGTTGCGTCTGTATAATCATCGACAGACCATCCGTTTTCGCCTTCTTTGAGTTGTCCATCTGAGATCAAATAATCACGATAAGTATAATTATTCGTTGGGCCTTCATACGTTCCTTCTATTCGCAGGTAAAGTTTTGCTTTGCTGAGCGAATAAGTCTTACCATTGGTTTGAAATTGAATCAAAGGCTTTGTTTCCTCTTCTTTACAACTGAAAAGAAAGATGACACAAAAAATAGCGAATGAAAAACTGAATGAAGAAATGTGTTTCATAATAAGAGGTTTAATAATTCAATAATGCTTCGACTAGCACTAATGAACAAATAACTCCATCTTACTTTTCCTATTCCGGCTATTCGAGAATTTGCTGGACTTCAATGAGTATATGATCGGCAGCTACGAGAATTGTGAAATGGCGGCCAGCAAAGCTTCGCGCTTGCGCGAAGAAACCGGCACTTCAC
>DGYK01000060.1:83742-116983 GCA_002398365.1 Flammeovirgaceae bacterium UBA5008 | reverse complement strand
GGCACTTCACTGCCATCTTTCATTTTTATGCTACCACCTTCCCTTTTATTGAATTGCTGTAGATGATTCAGACTTATCAAATGGCTTTGATGCGCCCGAAAAAATTTGAAAGGCTGTAATAAATCATCGTACTCCTTGAGCGGACGTGAAACAATAATCGGTGGCTGATCAATTAGATGAAATGTTGTATAATTATCGGAGGCTTCGCAGCGTAGAATGGAGCTAATCGATACCACATACACTGCATTCATGTCTTTCAAAATAATTTTGCGATCTGCCTCAGGTGCCGGCTGAATGCTTTGCCGAACTACTTCCAGCATCTGCTGCCAAGATGGAACCAACATCGATTGAATGCGCGCAAACGTAGAATGCAACTCATCGGCATTAATCGGCTTTACCAAATAATCAATCGCGCTAAAGCGAAATGCTTGCAAAGCAAACTCATCGTGACCACTTACGATCACTAGTTTAAAGTCAATTGAATCAAGTTGCTTCAGCAAATCAAATCCGGTGCCATCGCGCATCATTACGTCTAAAAAAACAATTTCCGGTTTAAACCCACGAATCAATTCTAAACCAGTTGCCACTCCGGTAGCTTCTTGTATCATAGCGGTGGATTGCTCCAACAAAAGAAACGAACGCAAAATGGCACGCGCGTCCTCTTCATCATCAATGATTGCAATTTTCATGCTTGCAAATTACGAATAGATTGGCAAAGTCAATTGCACATGTGTGCCCGAGCCATTAGTTACACTTCCAATTTGCAAATGGATCGGTTTCTTATTCGATTTATTCAATAGCTCAATGCGCTCGCGAATGATTTTAGTGGACAAAGATAAATGCCCTTGATTGGACTCAGTTGAAATTCCTTGTCCATTGTCTTTAATCTCAAGTAATAAATTCTCTCCTGACATCGAAAAAGTGATCTCGATTACTCCTTGTCCATGGGCAGGCAATCCATGCTCCACAGCATTTTCCACGAATGGTTGCGCCAGCATTGGTTGAATGCGGAGGTCGCTGATGGAAAGCTTCTCGTCAATTTTAATTTCATAATTAAACTTATCCTTCATCCGTAATTTTTGCAATTCTAAATAGTTACGGAGTAAATCTATTTCCTCTTCAAGTGTAATCAAATCTTCGCGTGAATATTCCAACAACTGGCGCATCAATCGCGAAAACTTCGCTAAATACCCGGCAGCTTCAGTTGTCTTGTTATCCAACATAAACCGTTGAATGGATACCAGTGCATTGGAAAGGAAATGGGGATCCAATTGAAATCGAAGAAATTTGTTTTCTACGGCTAATACTCGCTGCTGGTGATGTAAATTCCGCTGACGATAAAAGAGAAATGCCAGTAACAAAATCAATGCGGCCGTCACTGCGGTGCCAATGATCAATAAATTTTTCTGCCGGAGCTCCAGCGTTTGTATGGCTGCTAATTGAGAGAGATCTTTAATCGTTTGTTCGTTGATCTGCTTATTGTATTTCTGTTCCATTCGACTGATGGCCTCCACATTTTCGCTTGTCACGAGGCTGTCGCCTAAAAATTTGGTGCGCTCCAATGCTTCCAGTGCCAAAGCTGTTTTACCTGCCGCTTTGTAGGCTCCATATAAATAGTTGTAAGTCGTCTTCTCTAGGTATCGGTTTTTTACCTGGTGTGCAAATGCCAATGCTTTCTCCTGACATTCGATGGCCTTGGTGTGATCTTGTAAACCGGAATAAGCCGCACCTCGCAACATATATAAAGATGCCATGGCATTCGCTCTGGTTTTTGCAGTCACCAATTGCAGAAGCGTGTCGGTATATGCCAGTGTTTTTTGAAAATCTTTCCGAGCTTCGGCTATCGAGCCCATGGTCAAATAATTTTTTGTTAAGCTAAGATTTGATTTTGTTAGCTTGGAATACAACAATGCTTGTTGAACGATACGGGCGGTAGAGTCAAGGTATTTTTCTTGTTTTGTTTTATCATACTTCGTCCAGTACACAATTCCCAAATCGGAGTGATACTGAGCGAGTAAGAGTGTATCATTGGTAACCCGTGCCGCATCCAAAGCCTTCTTCGTAAACTCTAAACCCTTATCAATTTGCTCTTGCCGCAAAAAGTCTACAGCTATTCCATTATAAATTTTAGCCAACAAATGCGGCTCTTGCACACGCTGCGTTGACTCAAGCGCTTGATAATAAAAATAGATCGAACTATCGTGATTACTTTTCCGGCTGTAATAATTGCCCATCAAACGGGCACTCTCGATCGATGTAAAAGAATGAAAACGACCCTTCAATAGCTCATGTGCTGCACGGGCCGATTGAAAACTTTGATCAAATTCAGAATTAGATAAGTACCATAATGACTCTAAGGTATATCCAACTGCACGACAACATTCACTGGGCGAATTCTTCCAAGGCACAATGAGTGAATCTAGCAATTGTTGGTTTCCCCTTCGCATAGCCGCCTCGAACTCTTTTCGCTTTTCAGAGGTAAAACCATCGCAAGTACATTCATTTTGAGCCTTAACGAAGTTGGTCGTAAAGAAAATAAAGCCTAAACAAATCAATCTCCAGATTGTCATTTGAAACGGGGGTGTAGGTTCGCCAACTCGCTTTTCATCGATTGGCACCTTTAAAATAAGTGATTTTATTGATTCGGAGTTGAAAGTTTAAAGTCGGATCGAACTTAAATTTTCTAAATTTGTTCTTTCGTTAAAATTAAAATTATGCTAAAACCTGCTCCCAAAGCCCTTCATATATATTTGGAGTCAAATCCAAACCCCAATTCACTCAAATTTGTGGTGAATGAAATGCTGGTTCCGGAAGGAATGAGTTTCGATTTCCCTTCTCCAGCCGAAGCTGAAAACGCACCCTTGGCGCAAGAACTTTTTATGTATCCGTTTGTGGATCGCGTTTTCTATGCGAGCAACTTCGTAACCGTTACTAAAAAAGAAGATGTGGAGTGGATGGAAATTCAAGACACATTGAAAAAGCATATTTTGAGTTTCCTCGAATCGGGCAAACTGATTTTAGATTTGAAAGCACCCGAAGCAGAAGCACAGGAAGAAACTGAGACGATCAAAAAAATTAAAACCATTTTGGATGAGTATATCCGCCCAGCTGTAGAACAAGATGGCGGAGCCATTACATTTCACTCATTGCATGGAAAAAAAGTGACAGTAACTTTGCAAGGTTCCTGCAGTGGTTGTCCTTCTTCAACAATCACTCTGAAAGCGGGCATCGAAAATCTTTTCAAAAAAATGATGCCGGAGGAAGTAGAAGAAGTCGAAGCGTTGGGGTAATTCCAATTCAATAATTATTTTATTGCCTGAATCATCTCGCGCTTGCCGGGTGGTCCGGGCAATTTTTTTACGGTTAGTCCGAGTGAAATCAAATCGCGCCTCAGTTGTCCTTTAGCAGAATAGGTGACAAAAATTCCTCCCGGCTTCAGTGAGCTCACTACTTTTTCAAGAACAGGAAGTTCCCACAAGTGCGGTTGTTTATCGGGTGCAAAGGCATCGTAATACACCAGATCAAATTTTTCTTTTTCGAATGGTGCCTTTAACAAATCCTCATGTCGTTTTAGCAAAATAAAGTTCGGCTGAATATGATTCGTTTCATTCCATGAGGCACCGTGCAAGGCTTCGAAAAGTGGAAAAACAGTTGGGCCTTCTTTTGCGGCTAGCAGTTGTGTATAATTTAATTTAGCTACGATTTCGGGAGGCAAAGGAAAGGCCTCCAGTGTTTCGTAGCTCACATTCACTTGGTTTCGTTGCGCTTCGAGTAAAGTGAGCAGCGCGTTCAAACCGGTGCCAAACCCAATTTCTAAAATGGAGATTTGTTTCTTATCCTGATTGAGAACTACGGCAAAGCCTCTTTCGATAAAAACATAAATCGATTCTTGCAAAGCGCCATGGGTGGAATGATAGGTTTCATTCAGCTTGGTGTGCAAGAGAGAACTCGATCCATCTTTTGTTTCAAAGAGAGTAACTTCACTCATCCTTCTTTGCGGATCAGCGCCACCGCATAGGCATTCACACCTTCTTCTCTGCCCACGTATCCCATCGATTCGTTGGTGGTAGCTTTAATGGAAATATCTTCTTCCGTCAAATTCATGAGTGGAGCCAACACTTTTTTCATTTCAGGAATATGTGGATTTACTTTAGGGTTTTCCAATGTAAGTGTGCAATCCACATTTTCAATACGCCAACCTTTTTCGAACAACATGCGAGTAACATCTTGTAGAAAAAAAGTAGAATTCTTTCCCTTCCAGCGCGGATCTTTATTGGAATAATGAAAACCAATATCACGCAAGTTAGCCGCGCCTAAGAGCGCATCGCAAATGGCGTGAATCAACACATCGGCATCTGAGTGGCCTACCGCTCCCTTGGTTGCCGGAAGCAATACACCGCCTAACCAAAAGTCTCTACCTTCTTCCAATTGATGCACATCAAATCCTAATCCTACTCGAATTTTCATTTTATTAATAAACTTTTAGAAATATTGAGTTAGTTATCTGCCTGATAATACATCACACTCGAGTTCTCTTCCCTTAATATAGTATTTGCGACACGCTGCATATCTTCCAGCGAAATCTTTTCCATCATGGCAGCTTCCTGATTCACTAAATCGGCACTTCCCGAAAGCGAGGCAAATGCCAGATTCATAGCCCGATTCAAAACCTCTACTTCGCCAAATTTCAAACTGGCTTCTGCCTGATTTTTTACTTTCTCCAATTCCTCCGAAGTAATTCCATCTTTCACAACTTGCTGCAATACTTCGTCCACCTCCGCTTCAGCATCTTTTAAATCAATGCCATCTTTCACTCTACCACTCACTACGAGTAAACCCGGATCAATAGAGCCCATCACAAAAGAAGAAATGGAAGTAAAAATTTCTTTCTCCTGCACCAGCGTTTGATACAATCGACTTGAATGTCCGCGACTCAACACATCACTTAAAAAATCGGAAGCATAATAGTCGGCATCAAAGCGTCCACCCATGTGCCAGGTTTTATACAAGGCGTTGGCGGGCACCTTCGCCTCCACCGTTTGAACACGCTTCTTCAACTGCACTGGCTCCGATGGTAATTTTCGCGCAGGCTTATTGCCGGAAGGAATAGAGCCAAACCATTTTTCAGCTAATCTCTTTACTTGATCCACTTTCACATTACCGGCTACTACTAGCGTGGCATTGCTTGGCACATAATGCTTAAAGAAAAAATGCTTCACATCATCCATGGTCGCATTTTCGATGTGACTGATTTCTTTGCCAATGGTGGCCCAATGATACGGATGCTTTTCGTATGCAAGCGGGCGCAATTTCAACCACACATCGCCATAGGGCTGATTAAGGTAACGCTGCTTAAATTCTTCAATCACCACTTTACGCTGCACTTCTAAAACATTCGGGTCAAACGAAAGGCTGAGCATGCGGTCGCTTTCCAACCAAAATCCGGTTTCTATATTGGCGGCCGGTACGGTCAAATAATAGTTCGTAATATCGGTGCTGGTGAAAGCATTGTTTTCTCCGCCTACTAGTTGCAACGGTTCATCATAGCTGGGAATGTTGGCCGATCCGCCAAACATCAGGTGTTCAAACAAATGAGCGAAACCGGTTTTATTGGGTTCTTCATCGCGCGAGCCAACATTATACAAAATGTTTAACACTGCCAACTGAACGGTGTTGTCTTCATGAACAATCACGTGCAACCCATTCGCCAAAGTAAACTCTTCAAATCGAATCATATGGCGTCAAAAATAAGGTTAGTTTTTGGATTTTTGTCGGTATTGAAAAGCTCGCCTAAAACATCGGGTGGCAAACTCTGTTAAGAGAGAAAAGTAAGTATCTTTGCAGTCTTAATTTAATCGTCATGGCAGAACAAACCTTTCGTTTCTCGGAATCATCAGAACCTCATCGTATACGCACCAAGGAAATTCTTTCGAAACATCCGGAGGTAAAACAACTTTTTGGCAAAAATCCGCTGACTCTACTGGCAATTTTAGGCTTGGTAGGTGGTATGATTTTGATTTCCTACTTCCTGAAAGATAGTCCCTGGTGGTTAGTCGTGCTGGTAGCATACGGAGTAGGCGCATTCTTTAACCATGCGCTTTTTGTGATGATTCACGAATGTTCTCACCATCTTTTGTTCAAGAATAAGAGCGCTAATTACGTAGCAGGTATCATTGCGAACTTGCCGCACACCATGCCTAGCGCCATTTCATTTTTCCGTTATCATATTAAGCATCACTCTTTTCAAGGCGTGCATGAATTAGATGCCGATCTTCCTGACTTTTGGGAAGCACGCGCGATCAATAATTCCGTTTTCGGCAAAGCACTTTGGCTTCTCCTTTTCCCTGTATTTCAGGTGATCCGCACATTCCGTTTGAAAGAAATTAAACCGGTAGATGGCTGGATCGTGGCAAACTGGGTCGTACAAATTGCTTTCAACGTTGCGATCTGGATGTTGATTGGTCCAAAGGCATTGATCTTCATGTTGCTTAGCTTCTTCTTCTCTGTGGGATTACATCCACTAGGCGCTCGTTGGATTCAGGAACATTATCTGACATTAGATGAAAATCAAGAAACTTACAGCTACTACGGCCCCTTAAATGCGCTTGCTTTCAACGTAGGGTTTCACAACGAGCATCATGATTTTCCTTCCGTGCCGTGGAATAAACTACCCGATCTAAAGAAAAAAGCGCCCGATTATTACGACACATTAAAGTCGCACCAATCATGGACTAAATTATTCTTCCGCTTTCTGTTCGATAAAAATATTTCGTTGTACTCGCGTATCACACGAAACGAGCGTGGCAAAGTAAAACTGACAGACGAAAGTAAGCCGGATATAGAGATGGTGAAGGGATAGTTCAATTAGGCTTTTAAAGCCTTATACCATTGTTTTTAAATAGGTGTCAGCATTCATCACTGGCAGTTGCGATTGTTTGTAATCTTTAAGATTACGAGTAATTATTACAGATGCTCCGTTGTCTATTGCTGAATAATTCTGAACCGCATCTTCAAAATCATTAAAATTAGATGCTAATGCAAGTTCAATCGCCTTATCTCTTACCGATGCTACTGTAACTAAAGCCCGTAGCCGAGATAGAATTTTTCTGGACTCAGAATTACTATACTTTTTTCTTAAAATGTAATGGATATTGGTAAAGGATAGAGAAGAAATTAGAATTTGAATTTCCCGCTTTTCAGCTTTTGAAAACAAGTATGCTGCACTTTTGTAAAATGGTTCTCTCTGTTCCAGTAAATCGAGAAGCACATCCGTATCAACAAAGATTCGCTCCATTATTTATACTTCTTCTCAAGATATTCTGCGTATCCCTTATAATGGTTTGATGTATCCTTCAGGACACCTGATAGGCTCTTAACGAGAGGAGTTATTTCTTCATCGTCTGTTTGTGTGATTTTTTCAAGATAGTTCTCAATCATTTTAGAAAGGCTCGTCTTTCGCTTTTTGGCAAAACCTTTTCCCTTCTCAATAGTCTTCTTTTTTAAGCGAAGTGTAAGTTTGGTTTCCATACGTACAAAATTCAAAAAAAAATACGGAATTCAAAATAAAATTATCTGTCTTATCTTGCAGACTTGAATACTTTACCATGAAATTCCTCCGAAAAAAGCACTCAGACGAAACTCTTCAAAATCTGTATGAGCGGCTGTTAAAGCCACGCATGATTGAAGAGAAAATGCTCATCCTGTTGCGCCAGAACAAAATCAGCAAATGGTTTAGCGGGATTGGACAAGAAGCTATTTCAGTTGGTATTACGGCCGCTTTGGAAAAGGATGAATACATTCTTCCTATGCACCGCAATTTGGGTGTATTCACGGGTCGCGATATGCCGTTCGACAAACTGTTTGCGCAATGGCAGGGAACCATGAGCGGCTATACCAAAGGACGCGATCGCTCCTTTCACTTCGGCACAAACGAACATCATATTGTAGGAATGATTTCGCACCTCGGCCCGCAAAACGGAGTAGCCGATGGAATTGCGTTAGCCAACAAACTAAAAAAAGAAAATAAAGTCACTGTTGTTTTCAATGGCGATGGCGGTACCAGCCAAGGTGATTTTCACGAAGCGCTCAACGTAGCTGCCGTGTGGGATTTGCCCGTCATCTTTGTAATCGAAAACAATGGATACGGATTGAGCACACCCAGCAGCGAACAATTTCGGTGTAAACAATTTATCGACAAAGCCATCGGCTATGGTATCGAAGGCGTGCAGGTAGATGGAAACAATGTGTTAGAGGTTTACGACAAAGTAAAATCGCTGGCCGAAAGCCTCCGAAAAAATCCACGCCCGATTTTATTAGAGTGCATTACATTCCGCATGCGCGGCCACGAAGAAGCGAGCGGCACCAAATACGTTCCGAAAAAATTAATGGACGAGTGGGCACAAAAAGATCCACTCGATAATTACGAGAAGTTTTTGGTGAGCGAAAAAATCATCGATCAAAAATTCATCGACACCACGCGTAAAAAAATCAAGAAAGAAATTGAAGACGGGTTGGCGGTTGCCTTTGAAGAAACACATCCGGTGGCGAACACTGAAGTTGAATTAAACGATGTGTACGCTCCTTTTCAGCAGCGACTTATTTCGGCTGCATCCGATCAAACGTCAGAAAAACGATTCATCGATGCCATCAGCGATGGTCTTCGTCAAAGTATGGAGCGTCATTCGAACTTGGTATTGATGGGTCAAGATATTGCAGAATATGGTGGTGTGTTTAAAATCACCGAAGGCTTCGTTGAAAAATTTGGAAAAGAACGCGTCCGCAATACGCCTTTGTGTGAAGCTGCCATCATCGGTTCGGGGTTAGGTCTTTCTATCAAAGGAATGAAGGCCATGGTTGAAATGCAATTTGCTGACTTCGTTACCGAAGGATTCAACCAGATCGTCAATAATCTGGCGAAAATTCACTGGCGTTGGGGTCAAGCTGCCGATGTGGTCGTGCGCATGCCTACGGGTGCAGGAACAGCAGCAGGACCGTTTCATTCGCAAAGTAACGAGGCGTGGTTCTTTCACACACCCGGATTAAAAATTGTGTATCCTTCCAATCCGTATGATGCCAAAGGCTTGTTATGTGCCGCATTGGAAGACCCCAATCCATACCTGTACTTCGAACACAAATTGTTGTACCGCTCCGTCAAAGATCAAATTCCCGATGATTATTACACCGTGGAAATCGGAAAGGCAAAACTAGTAAGCGAAGGCGCTCAACTCTCCATCATCACCTATGGAATGGGCGTGCATTGGGCCAAAGAAATTTTACAATCCATGCCCGAAGTGCAAGCCGATGTGTTGGATTTGCGCACGCTACTTCCGTGGGACAAAGACGCAGTTGAGCAAACGGTGAAAAAGACCAATCGTGTTTTGATCCTTCATGAAGATACCCTAACCGGAGGCATTGGCGCTGAAATTTCCGCGTGGATCAACGAACATTTATTTAATCACCTCGATGCACCGGTCATGCGTGTGGCAAGTTTGGATACCGCTATTCCATTTGCACCAACTTTGGAAAACAATTTCCTGCCTAAAGGAAGATTGAAAGGAAAAATCGAAGAGTTGCTAAAGTTCTAATGGGTTAATTCTGCCAACAAGGTGGATGCAATCGCACCCCACTCTTCTTGTAGTGTTACGCTTGGAAATTTTTTACCTGCACGGCTATACCAATACCGAGCGTTGCCTGCATCACCTTCTTTTCGATGCAGATAGGCATGAATCCAACTGGCTTGAGCTGAAGGGTCATCCTGAATTTTTTCATGGGCTCCATCCCAATCTCCTTTGGCATCTAACCATAATGCTTGAAGAGCGGGGGAAAGATGGTTCGGCAGAACAGGGCTCGTTAGCGATTGCTCAAACTGCTGTAAATTCATAAGACGGTTTAAATCACAATTTTTGTTAATTTAGCCTGTTTAAAGCTATACATATTCGCTAATTCTTATTCGATCAGGTTGACCTTCGCAAAAGCCATTCGCCTTCCCGCATTCGCCATGCTTTTTTTATTGGCAGGGGCATCTTTTGCGCAAAATACGAAAGGTGATAAACCTGCTAAGCCTTTACCCCGGATAACGCTTAAATCCAAACCTGGGAAAACTAAGACGGTCAAATCAAACACACGAGACATTTCCGGTCGGAAGCTGCGCACGAAAAACAAATCATCAGCTGCTCGTGCGGTAGTTTCGGCACGATCGCCATACAAAGGCAGAAGATCCCGTGGGGGCGATCGCGCAGCTCAACCAATCGGTGGTACCCGTATCAAAATAAGATCGTCATCCGCGCAAATGGCTCGGAATAATGTGTACCCTAATAAGGGTCCTTATGTAAATAATCCCTCTAAAAGGCCTCGTAAATCGGAGCGTTCTTTTGCCAATGCCGCACCGATCGGGCAACCTATTTTATATAGCACGCGGTCCAATGCTTCACCCTATCCCAAGAGACGAAAAATAAGTCCCCGCACCGGTTCGCGATCATTTGTTACCCGCGGTAAAAAAAATGTGTATTGGGGCAAGTTTTCTAAAGGGGAAAAACCATATACCAAAGACATCACGGGCAGACCTCTTCGCACAAAAAATTACCGAACGCCTCCGGTTGAGATTTTGCCTCAAAGTGATCCTTATCAAGGCAGGAAACGCAAGGGCGACAAGGGGCAGTCAGCATTAGGTAAAATCTTTAATTCACGTTCAAAAGCAAAGGAAAAAGCCTGGAGTGGTGATGTGTCGGGAAAAGCCCTTCGCAGAAATTCTTCGAATAAGAAAACAGAGAGTGCTGGTCAGTTTTTCTGGCCCCGGAAATTCTCAGTTAGTGGAAAAGGCAAAGGACCAGGAAGGCCGATTAAAGGAAGTGGTTATCAAACCATGGGTGGTCGTGGAAGAAACAATAAGCCATTGGCCGTTCGCATTCCAAAAGGAGGTGCAGGAGTAGCAAACTACAGGGGCAGTTACAAACAATCTCTCTCTGGTGGCGGAGGAGGATATGGAGGTGGTGGTGGAAATGGTATAAAACCTAAAAAAGGAGGTGGAAGTATCAGTGGATTATCAAGAAATAATCGGGGCAACCCTGTGCCAACAAAAATCCCTCTGGGCGGGGCAGGTATTGGGAACTATCGGGGTAACGTAAAGCGCTTTCAACTTTCTCCCGGATTTACCATGCAAGGATCCGGCTATCGAGGAAGTATTAAAGCAAGAAGACCATTCAAAGGCGGTGGTAGCATCAGCGGGCAAACGCGCAACAATCGCAATCAATCCATCGCAACACGAATTCCAAAACGGCCAAGTGCAGCTAGAGCTGGAACATATCAGGGAAATATTAAACGATGGGATCTCTCACCTGGATTTACGCTCCAAGGAATTGGTTCACGAGGAAACTTAAAAGCTAGAAAACCACAGAAAGGGGGTGGCAGTATTAGTGGGCAACCACGCAATAATCGAGGCAATTCAATTGGCGCTAAAATACCACCCAGTTTTGCAGCCCGGGCAGGAAGATTCTCCGGAAATATGAAAGGTAAAAGGCCTGATAAAGGCGGAGGAAGCATTAGCGGGCAGCCTCGAAATAATGGAGGCAATTCTATTGGCGCCAAAATTCCACCCAGTTTCGCTGCTAGAGCTGGAAGATTCTCTGGAAATATGAAAGCGAGACGCCCGCAAAAAGGTGGCGGCAGCATCAGCGGTCAACCCCGCAACAACCAAGGAAATCCAGTATCAGCGAAAATACCGCCCTCTTTTGCTGCTAGAGCCGGAAAATATACCGGAACCATAAAAGCAAAACGACCTCAAAAAGGTGGCGGTAGTATTAGTGGACAACCAAGAAACAATGACGGAAATCCCGTAGCTGCTAAAATTCCTCCCTCTTTCGCGGCCAGAGCCGGAAAATACACCGGAACTATGAAAGCAAAACGACCTCAAAAAGGCGGTGGAAGCATTAGTGGTCAACCGAGAAACAATGATGGAAATCCGGTAGCCGCAAAAATTCCGCCCTCTTTTGCCGGAAAAATTGAAAAATACAAAGGAACCATGCGTGCCAGACGCCCGGAAAAAGGAGGTGGTAGCGTCAGTGGTCAGTTATTGAACAATGATGGAAAACCCATCAAAGGAAAAGATAAAAAGCCGGTAGATCTTGCCAATGCTCGCTATAGCGGTTTCTTGAAGCGACCTAACTATGTTAAGGCGCCCAACGCAAATAAATTGGCCACACGCCAAGAGAAGCCAAATAAATCCACATTCAAGGTAGATGGATTACAAGTGCGGGTGAAGGAAGCCGATCACCAACACAATAAATTAAGCGCCAAAAAAGCGATTGACGGAAAAAGTCCGGGTAAAGGCAGTGTTCGTGCATCCGAGTTCGAGGGGAAAATGAAACAATTGTGGAGCTACAAACACAATCCCAGCAGCGTCAAAAAAGCACTGAATGTTAAGGATCCGGGAAGAGCGTATGCTAGAATCAATAATTACCAGGGAAACTTGCGCATGAGCAAGCCTCATGGAAGCCGGTTACATCCGGACGCAAAATTTGCACATGGTCACATTGATAATGTGAAAAAAGAAAGAACTATTCTGGTCAATGTAAAGTTGTTATGGTCAAAGCTGTTTAAGAAAAGCGACAATCAGCCAACAGCTGTAAAAGAAAAAGTGCGCAAACCTCGCTACGATAAAAAAGAGCGGGAACTTTGGAAAGACCTTTATGACTAAAACACTATGAATTGGATACCCCTGACAAAAGAAGATCAGTTAGCAACCTTGGTTGAAGCATCTCACCAAAAACCGGTCTTAATTTTTAAGCATAGTACTACTTGCTCTATCAGCAATACTTCTCTTAATCGTTTGGAGCGCAATTGGAAGCCGGAAGAAATGCCCCTGGAGGCGTACTATCTGGATTTGTTAAATCATCGTCCCATTTCCAAGCAGATTGCCGAGCTATTTCAAGTAGAACATCAATCTCCTCAGGTACTTCTTATCCAAGATGGAAAGTCCGTGTACAATGTATCGCATTTCGATATTGATTACGCTGAATTAAAAAAGAAAGTATCAGGGCTTACCGTTTCTAAAAATTAAACGTAACCGTCTGTTTAAGCTCAGGCGATAAGCTTAAAGCCACTGGGCAAGTGCGTGCTGCATTCATCAATTTTTGCTTTTGCTCGTCTGTAGCCACCAGATTCGGGTGAGTAAAGTGAATTTTGATCTCGGCTATCTTTCTCGGATTGGATGACATTACTTTCACAACCTCCGACTTCAACCCCTTCAGTTCAATACCATCGCGCTCTGCCACAATTCCCATAATCGTCATCATACAACTGCTCAAAGCAGCGCTCACTAAATCAGTCGGACTAAATGCTTCTCCTTTGCCATTGTTGTCGAGGGGAGCATCGGTAATAACCTCATTTTTTGATTTTAAATGAACCGCCTGGGTGCGCAAACCTCCCTGGTATTCTACGGTGGCCATGATTGTATCCATGCAATAAACTATTAAGGTGTTTTTTTCGTTGGCTATTTACCTTAAATTTCGGAATAGTAGTGCCTTGCTATGGATAGAAGCCATAAAAATATTTTAACCCTTATTTTATTGCTGGTTATAACCTCATTTGGCTACAGCCAAACGCAGGATAGCTATGAATACAATTCTGAATTTACCTGGGGCATCAATAAAAATTCTGCTGGCGGATTGATTGGAGGTTTTACATTTAAGAAAGCGCGCAGACTCAACGAGCGCCTGTTCGAAACCTACGGTCTAGAAATCATGAATGTAAAGAATCCTCAAGAAGTGAGGGTGCAATCGCTACAAACTGGAAATTTTTTCACGCTTGGCAAGAGCAACTACCTGTTTACATTCCGACTGCAATATGGCCGCGACCTGATTCTCTTTACCAAAGCCCCTCAACAAGGCATTGAAATAAAGGCTGTACTCGCATTAGGCCCATCCATCGGCATTGTAGCACCTTATTATATTGAAAGATCTACCGGCTCTATTTTCAATACTGTTACAGAACAATATGATCCGGACAACCCCAACCATACCTACGATCGTATTTTAGGAACAGGTTATCTTTTTGAAGGACTGGGTGATTCCAAAATTCAATTGGGTGGTAATATTAAGTTTGGATTCAACTTTGAACTGGGCGTAGTAAAAAGTCAGGTGACCGGATTTGAAGTAGGAGTATTGGTAGATGCGTATTTCAAAGAAGTGATCTTAATGCCCAAAGCGCCCAATCATTCGGTGTTTCCCACCGTCTACTTTACACTGTTTTACGGAAGCCGAAAATAAATTTCGCTATTTAGGCAACAAAATTGTTCGCTCGCTTCGGGCAACTCATACCACAATTCATCGTAAGCTATTTCAGTAGTTAATTTTTTATTGAAATAGTATGGAAGCGAAAAAATCACAACAAGCAGATTTGACGAGTAAAAGGGGTTTGTTTTTTTCTATAGGCCTCTCCATGGCGTTGGCATTATCGCTCATGGCATTTGAATGGAAACAATACGATGATAAGGTCGACCTTTTGACCACCAAGAGCACGAATACGTTTGAAGAGATGCTCGATGTACCTCTCACCGAACAATTACCTCCTCCGGCACCAGTAGTGCAACAACCACAAATAATTGAAGTGCCTGATGAGGAAGAGATAAAACTCGACCTGAACGTAAATTTTGATGTAGAGGCACCTCGTGTGGAGGTTCCTAATCAAATCGGAGTAGCAGACGAGCCTGCCGAAGAGGTAGAAGAGATTTTTACCATTGTGGAGGAATCTGCATCCCCGGTAGGTGGTATGACAGCTTTCTACAAATATTTGGTTGAAACCATGAAATATCCTCCACAAGCCAGAAGATTGGGCGTTGAAGGAAAGGTGCTGGTGCAGTTTGTAGTCGACAAAAACGGCAATATCAGCGATGTTAAAGTTCTAAAAGGCATTGGAGCCGGCTGCGATGAAGAAGCTGTGCGAGTAATGCAAAAAGCGCCCGCCTGGACACCCGGAAAGCAGCGAGGCAAGGCAGTAAAACAGCGTTGTATCGTTCCTCTGAACTTCAAGCTTTAAAAAATCAAGCTAGAATTGGAATAAATAGAAGCTAGTGCCTGTTAGGTGCTGGCTTTTGTTATTTAAACCGTAACATTTAGAGCTAAAAAGTCTCAACTTTTTGTGTCTTCCTATTGATGAAAGGATTCTATTGTTATATTTGAAATCCTAAACTGAAACTGTATGGAAGCGAAAAAGACAGAAAAAGCCGATTTGACGAAGAAGTCGGGCTTATTTTTTAGCATCGGGCTATTGTTTACACTAGCAATAGCAGTAATGGCTTTTGAATGGAAGAGCTACGATGAACAAGTAGATTTATTAAAAGGTAAAAGTACCAACACTTTTGAGGAAATGATCGAAGTTCCGCCAACGGAACAACCACCTCCACCAGCACCGGTTATTCAACAACCTCAAATTGTAGAGGTACCGGATGAAGAAGAAATTAAAGAAGACCTGAACATCAAATTTGATGTGGAGGTAACTGAAGATACCAAAGTGGAAGCAGTAACTGTGGTAGCTGAAGAGCCCAAAGAAGAAGTTGACGAAATCTTTACGGTGGTAGAAGAAACGGCCGCTCCCAAAGGTGGTATGCCTGCTTTCTACAAATACATTGGCGAAAAAATGAAATATCCTGCTCAAGCTCGAAGAATGGGTGTGGAAGGAAAAGTTTTCGTTCAGTTTGTGATTGGTAAGGATGGTTCTATCACTGATGTGAAAGTAATTAAAGGTATTGGAGCGGGTTGTGATGAAGAGGCAGCTCGTGTAATGCAAGGAGCACCACCATGGAATCCAGGTAAGCAAAGAGGTAAGGCTGTAAAGCAGCGTTATACTTTGCCTATTCAGTTCAAGTTAGGATAAGAAACAATAAGGTATACGAAAAGGCCCCTTCCAAGGGGCTTTTTTATTTGATCAAAATTCCCAGCAGTAGACCGCCAGAAATAATTGCCCATGACGGAATTTTCGTGAACGTTACGAGACAAAAGGTGGCAATGGTAATTGGATAATTGATGAAATTATCTTCGAGCGGTCTAAACAGCAAAATAGCAGCGGCAGCAACTAACCCAGCACTGGCGGCATTGATGCCCTCTAGTGAAGCCCGAATAGGCCTAAATTTTTTTAAACTCTCCCAGATTCTAATCATAAAGAAAATCAGAAATGTGCCCGGAAGAAAAATCCCGATGGCCGACATAACACCACCTAATACTTGTCCACCCACACCAAATCCCCGGCTATGCATTGCTAATGCGCCAATGTATGAACTAAATGAAAATACGGGTCCGGGTAGTGATTGGGCCAACGCATAGCCAGAAAGAAATTGCTGATCATTCAAGTAAGGCTGGCGCAGTCCTTCCACCGAAGGTTTAGCAAATTCAACAAACTCGGTATGAAGTAAAGGTGTAAGCACCTGCCCCCCACCAAAAATTAAACTTCCATTCCGATAAAAATTTTCAAACAAACGGATGGGTAAATAATTTGGCAGAGTTCGCGTCAAACTTCCTATTACAGCCGCGAGAATTAATACTCCGATCCACAACGAAAAATTGGCCCAGCGCACCTCAAATTTCTTCTTAGGTTCACGTGGATGCGCTCTATAATTAAAAGCAGTGATGGCCCCTGCTACCAACAACGTGATGGGAAATACGAAAGGTGTACGAATCAAGTACGAAACAATGCCTGCACCAATCATAATGGCCAACGCTCGCTTGGAGGTTACTGTTCGTAAGCTAATGGTATATGCAGAATAGGCAATAAAGCCCACAGCCATTGGCTGAATGTATCTTGCAAAATCAAGCGACATATTTTTTGATTGGATGTTGGCCATCAATATACCGGCCACCGTCATAATTATCACGGAAGGTAACATCCAAATGAGTAAAGTAAGGTAAGCCAGATTAGGTCCGCCCAATTTGTATCCTACAGCGGTGATGGTTTGAGTAGAGGTAGGTCCCGGCAACACCTGACAAAGCGCGTTTAATTCAATCAGCTCCTCTTCGGTAACATAGCTTTTCTTTTTCGCTAAGATATTTTGAAAATGAGCCAAGTGTGCCTGTGGTCCACCGAAACTGGACACAGACAGTATGGAAACATCTTTTAAAAAATCTTTATATCGAATC
Organism: Flammeovirgaceae bacterium UBA5008; assembly: GCA_002398365.1. Lineage (GTDB taxonomy): Bacteria > Bacteroidota > Bacteroidia > Cytophagales > Cyclobacteriaceae > ELB16-189. The sequence goes on along the minus strand of DGYK01000060.1, from coordinate 99,860 downwards.
GATGCATTCAAAATCTATTTTTTTAACCCAATCTCGCGTAAGCGTTGACTTAAAAATTCTCCAGCAGTTATATCAGACCATTGTTTCGGGTTTTGATCATCGATGCAACCCGGGAGCGATGCCAAACTCATTTCAGAGCGTGGATGCATAAAGAAGGGAATCGAATAACGTGGTTTATTCATTTGATCGCGTGGAGGGTTCACTACACGGTGAATGGTAGACTTTAGTTTTTTGTTAGTCAGTCGCTCGAGCATATCACCTACATTCACCACAAGTTGTTCCGGCAGGGCCGTGATGGGAATCCACTTTCCATCTCTGCGTAGTACTTGCAAGCCATCCGCACTAGCGCCCATTAACAATGTGATCAGATTGATATCACCGTGTTCTGCTGCGCGTACCGCATCAGCAGGAACAGCATCAGGATTTTCTATTGGGAAATAATGGATCGGGCGCAAGATACTGTTGCCGTGTTTTACTTTAGCGTCAAAATAATCTTCAGGTAGCTGCAGATAAAGAGCGATGGCCTTCAACATTTGAACGCCTGTTTTTTCCAATCGCTTATACACTTCCAAGGCAATCTTTTCAAATTCCGGTAACTCTGCGGGCCATACATTATCCGGATATTCATTTTTGATCGGGTCACCATCTTTTACCTCTTGACCAACATGAAAAAATTCTTTCAGATCGCCTGTGTTTCTTCCCTTCGCGTGTTCTTTTCCTTTACCAATATAACCACGCTGACCGGCTAGCCCTTCTATTTCATATTTCTTCTTTACCTCATCGGGTAATGCAAAAAACTTTTTAATCACATCGTATAGCTGCGCAGAAAGTTCATCTGTTAAATAATGATTTCGGATAGCAACAAAACCAATGTTGTTGTATGCTTCACCTAAACTAGTTACAAACTTTTTCTTTTTGGCAGGATCACCTCCGGTAAAATCTGCCAGATCCAACGAGGGGACTTCATCATACAGAATGTCAGGCATAGTATTCTGAATTTATGGTATAGTGCAAGCTAGCTATTTTTGAGTAACTTTACTTAACAAAATTGGTGAAAAGAATAGACTGAAAGATATGAAAACGACACGCAGAAAATTTATTAAAGACATAGCTCAAACTACTGCAATGGCTACTGTTGGTAGTTCTCTCTTACTGCATTCGTCAGAGCTTTTGGCAATGGGAGCGCCTGCTTTGCAGTTCAGTCAGGTTACATTGCCGTATGCACTGAATGCGCTCGAGCCGAACATCGATGCGTTGACGATGGAAATTCACTATGGAAAACATCATGCTGCCTATATCAAAAATGTGAATGAAGCCATTGCCGCTGAAAAAATCAGTTTTGAAAACGAACATCAATTCTTCTCGAATATTTCAAAGTTATCCGCGAAAGCGCGCAACAATGGTGGCGGTGCCTGGAATCATAATTTCTTTTGGCAAGTCATGAAGCCTAATGGAGGAGGAGCCCCTACCGGAAAAACAGCTGACGCCATACAAGGTTCTTTCGGCTCATTCGAAAAAATGAAAGAACAATTTACAGATGCGGCCATGAAACGCTTTGGCTCCGGCTGGGCGTGGTTGGTAAACGATGGAGGAAAACTAAAGATAGGCTCTACTCCTAATCAGGATAACCCTTTGATGGATGTGAGCGAATTAAAAGGAACTCCTCTTCTGGCTATTGATGTATGGGAACACGCTTATTATCTGAAATATCAAAACAAGCGAGCCGAGTACATTGCCAATTGGTGGAACACCATCAATTGGGACACAGTGGCAAAGCAATTATAAATACTTCTTCTCAATCCACCCAAAAAGTTGGCTTCGTAGTTGTTGAATTGGGATACACCCCTACGCAGGTACGCTTAATCAACCGAAGTGGATACGAAAACGGATAACCTCCATTCGGCACATCCTCTTTGGTAATGATGATCGTTTTTTGGCTGACGGATGCCGTATAAAAAAATCCGTTGATAGGTTCTGCATCTCCTGCAATTTGTTGGAAGTTGGTGGGGATTTTACCGGATGGCGGTTGAAACAAACTCGTGGCTCCATCTTTCTGATCCTGAATTGCTTTATAAAATAAATACGATTGCCGCGTTAAATTATACTGATCTACATCAATATATATTTTACTATTGATGATGTAGTCATCTAGCTTAATAGATGCCACTTTAAAATTTTCGAAACGCCCCTGACTTAAGAAGGAATAATTGGTGAGAATGGGTCTTTCATTATAAATGCTGTACCAACACGTGCAACAGGTGCATGGGCCTACACGAATAAACTTTGGCTCGGCTACATTCCCCACGTTGCGAAGCCCTGTACATTTAGCAAGCATATTGCAAGGATGGCAACCGGCACAATCAATTCCTATAAAATCACAAGGGGTGCTGCCCTTAGGATCTTGCTCTAATTCAAGCTCCGGATGGGTATCGACTTTAAACGTAGCACGGAACTTCCACAAAAAATAAAAATTATTGTTCAGGTTCGTACTGGTATTGAAGAAAACATCAAAGTAAAATTCATATCCTCCGATTAGATTGGTAAAATTTCTGTATTTGGAATAGACCGTATCGATTTTGGTGGGCAAGGGTATGGTGTCGGGTATTGATTGATAGGTCTTGCCGTTTAATAATTCAACATGCAATTGATAGGCTCTTCCGACAACACCTTGAAAGCTGTTTTCATCCGTACTATAAACTCCAGGACTTTTTTCAGATAAAAGAATTTCATTCCCGAGATTGTCAACGATACCAATTTTTTTAACAGCTACTGGCACTTCGTATCTGTTAGATCCGCCAATCGGAAATGATCTTCTTACACGAATTTCGTAGGGACCGGGTTGGTCACTAATAAATCCCGTTATAACGATGGGAAGGTTGGAGGTTTGCTCCAAATCAACTTGCAACCGATCAACACATCCATCCGACAGGAATAGTACAACGAGAAAAACTAAAATGGCTTTTATCCAATTCATAGTTTACGTATTACCCTAGTCGAAAAATTAACTCTACATTGCTGTAATTGGATAGATTAACAAGTGACTCTGATTGTATGTTATAAAAAAGTCAACTACTTAGCAAATCATTCATCAATATAGTGAAAATCAAATCGAGCTTACTTCATTAATACCCACCCATATATTTTCGTAAGAACCATTCTCCACTCACCAGTGTCAGTAATAAAAAGAAAACCCATTTTAAATTAATCAATGGATTGAAGGATTCATTGGAGTGAATGAGTGCTGTGGGTTTAGTATTTCTCCACTCTTCTGTTAATTTAGAAATCTCAGTTGCTGAAAAGAATTTACCTTGTGTGGCATTTGCTACTTGTTGGAGCAATTGGAAATCAGCCGTCAGGTTTTGCGATTCGATGGTTTGAGCAACCACCAAAAACTGGCCACTGACAGATTCTCTTTTTCCATTCATCTCGGTTGAAGCTTTGAATTGATAAACACCTTCGCGCAAGCCACCAATCTGGTAGCGTGAGCCGCTCGGGCTTGTTACATATTGGTACCTGGATATTTCGTTTGCTTCGTTGCGAAGCTCCAATGAAATCGTATTTCCATATACGGGTTCAAACAAATCGTTGTATACCTGACTTTCGATTGTGGCGGCATCTGCTTCTGAAAACTGAGGCATAATTGGAAAGCTTTTAAATTTCTTCTTGTCTTCCAATGTACTCATGTATTGAATCAATTTAAGGAATACATCATCATAAACTTCTGTCTTTTCTGAATCCGCAAATTCACTTAACCGCCATCGCCAGATGCCCTCACCTATCAATGCGGCCATCTTTTGGTTTTCATTTTGCCAAGTGAGTAATAGTGGCCGCTGCGTTGCTACACTTCCAATTCGCTGATACATGAGCACCGAAGCATTGGTAGGAAATGTGAATTTTCCGAAAGGAACTTCTACCGGAGGATAATCCGAGACAATACCGGCTGTGTTATCTACAAAATTAAAATCACGAAAAGACTGATTGATAATCGGAGTCACCTCATCCCATTGTCCTGAATTTTCAAATGAAAAAGGCAATTGTAGCGCTGCGAGTTGACGAAAGTTGGTTTGGGTGCCCAACATCAGCCACAATGAGGTTTTACTTTTCTGAAACTGTTGCAAGAGCGCTGTCGTGCGACCCGCTCTGTCAGCAGTTTGATGAAAAATAACCAGTTCGGTTGAACCTGGTTTCAACCATTCGGGTTTTGCATCGGCAATGCCAGGGATGTGTAAAATAAATTCATAATTCGCATTTTTTTCAACAACAGCACGAATCGCTTTAATATCCGGATGCGGTGCAGGTGCAATTAATAGAATTCGCTTTTTACCTTCCACCACTTCTATGTAAACACTTGCCCGATTATTACGTGAAGTAGACTCTCCCTTCACTGTTTCCACTATTACATCGTATCGATGAACTCCCTTCTCTTGTGCTTGAATTAAAAAGTCAAAATTGGTTAGCAAACTTGTGCCACTGTTCTTTTGCTGTTGCTCAACTACTTTCCCATTTTTAAGTACGCTTACTTTTACCTCGGTGTTCGGCAATCGTTGCGCCAGTACCTCTGCGCGAATCGGAAACTTATTTCCCTGATAGGCAATTTTATTATAGGCAACATCTTTCAATACCAAATCGGCACGTAGAGTCGTATCGCCAACTCCAACCGTATAAACTGGAACACGTGGGGGCGAATAGATGGGTGAAGTACCTGAATTATAAATACCATCGCTGACGAGGATGATGCTATTTAGATTCTTTCCCTCAAATGAAGTGATAACATTTTTTATGCCCGAATGCAGGTCTGACTTGGTACAATTAAATCTTATTTCATCTGCATCATTGCCATTGAGATCTTTAAAAAGGACATCGTAGCCGGTGTCTTGAATTTCTTTTCCCTTCTGCCTTAATTCGTTCATCAAAGCCAGTCGCTTGGTGGAGTCGCCCACTTCTTTCATGGAAACGGAATTGTCAATCAAAAAAACAACTGCCGGTTTTTCAAAAATATTGCTGGTCAGTTTTAAGATTGGTCCCAACAATAAAAATGCGAGCAATGAAACCAACACCGCCCGTAATGCAAATAATACTTTGTTGATAGCTTGGCTCCACGGATGCTTTGCTTTGTACAAAACATAGGCATAGGCTACTCCCAGCAATAAGCAGATCAATATAAAATAAGGGGAAGATTCAAATTGGAGGCGCTGCACTTACTTACTCATTTATTATTTGTACCAAACTCGTACCTACAAACATACATTAATATCCATACTTCTCCTTCCAGAGTTTTTTGAGATGATTTCTCATTTCAATTTCGCGTGCGTTATTTCCAGGATCGAAAAACCGTGTACCCTGAATGGCTTCCGGCAGAAATTCCATATTCGCAAAATTGTTATTGTAGCTATGTGCATATTGATAGCCCTTTCCATAATCCAACTCCTTCATCAGTTTGGTAGGTGCATTGCGAATGGCTAGCGGCACGGAAAGATCACCCGTCTCGCTTACTGTTTTCAACGCGGCATCAATCGCTACATAGCTCGCGTTGCTCTTTGGGGAACTCGCCAGATAAATAGCACACTGTGATAAGATAATGCGGGCTTCCGGATAGCCGATCACATCTACCGCTTGAAATGTAGTGGTCGCCATCACCAATGCTGTTGGGTTTGCATTACCAATATCTTCCGATGCCAGAATGACCATTCTGCGGGCAATGAATTTCACGTCTTCACCTCCTTCAATCATTCGCGCCAAATAATACACGGCCGCATTGGGGTCGCTTCCGCGAATTGATTTGATAAACGCAGAAATGATGTCATAATGTTGCTCTCCCTTCTTATCATAAATCGCGATTCGCTTTTGCGCCACATCCGTGACGAGCGCATCGGTAATCGTAATATCACCTGATTGTGATTCAGTGATAAGTTCGAGCAAATTCAATAATTTTCGCGCATCTCCTCCAGAAATGTTGAGCAGGGCGTTGTGCTCAACAATCGTTACGTGTCGTGTTTTCAACTCTACATCGCGCTGCAGCGCTTGTTGAATGAGCTTGAGCAAATCAGATTCTGTGAGCGGCTTGAGCGTATAGACTTGGCAACGTGATAACAAAGCGGAGTTGACCTCGAAAGAAGGATTCTCGGTAGTGGCGCCAATCAAAGTCACCGTTCCTTTTTCCACAGCACCGAGCAGAGCATCCTGCTGTGATTTGTTAAATCGGTGAATCTCATCTATAAATAAGATCACCCGACTTGCTCGCCTGGCTTGGTCAATTACCTCGCGGACATCTTTCACTCCGGCACTAACAGCACTCAGCATGTGAAAAGGCCTCTTTACTTCATTGGCAATGATATTGGCTATGGTAGTTTTACCTACACCCGGAGGGCCCCATAAAATCATGGATGGTACATTACCCGTTTGTATCGCTTTACGAATGATGCCCTGTTCACCAACCAGATGCTCTTGCCCAATCAAATCTTCCAATTTGGTGGGGCGCATACGTTCAGCGAGTGGTGACGATGGAGCGTGCAACATCATGCTATATGGCGAATAAGAGAAAAAGAGCACTGATACTAAATCCTATTGCGATACAAATCGTGAATAAGAACCCAAAGATCATGAACTTCAAAATAGTTTTTCCCCATCCTTGTCCATACATCCGCTTCATCGCAAACAGCAGGTAAAAGAAAATCCAAAAGCCGATTAAAGTACCTGCCCAATCAAAAATAGCAATATGATCTAAATGGCCTGTAAGTATTTGAAGCGTTCCAGCCAAATAAAAAAAGTTGTAGTAATAAATAGAGAACACAAGGTGCTCGCTATAAAAATAATCTCTACGTACATAGAGAAGCTTAAGAAGCAAAGCAAAAACAGGCAAGAGAAAAAACAACACTTTTGAAAAGTTATCAAAGAATGCTTGACCGAATTCTTTACCAAAATCTTTGTCTTCGTACTGCTTCTTTAATTCAAAGTTTCGCTTGTTTAATTTGCGTTCAAACCAGTTGTCACGCTTATCTTCAGGCAAGGTATTCTGGGCCGAATCATATTGCTGGAATGTATTAAATTTTGAATCGGTTAGGCTAAAGCCTACGTTGCTTTTTTTCTTCTTATTTAATTTATTAACTGAGTCGAGCAGTGTCTGTGGAACTAACCACTTCTTACTGGAATCGCCCGGAGCAATTTTAAACAACGAATCGATGTTTAATTGGGGGTGATCTTCTTTTAACTCAGCAATGTCTTCTTGATCTAGTTGAACTCTTGCTCCTGTTTCAACCACACCATCTAAATTGGAAGACATCGAAAAAAATAAAAAGAAAACAAAGCTGATGAACACATACATCCGAGCCGGATGGTAATAACTTTCTCTTTTTCCGGAATTGTACTCAACCGCTAAGAAACCAGGCTTCGTAATTAAAAACTTAGTGGTGAGAAAAAACTTTCCTTCATAGCTCCAAAACGAAGAGATAAAGTTTGTCCACAGTTCTCCCAGCGTTTGCCGCTTCGGAATATCCTTCTGACCACAATGATGACAAAAAGTATCTTGGAGCTTGGTGCCACAATTCAAACAAAATTCATTGTGTTTGCTGGTATCCTTAGTGTTTTGCTCTGCGTCCACAAAACCTTCAGACCCAGGCAGTGCTTTACCTAGTTCTTCCATAATTTAAAATTTCATATTTCGAAAAGCTGATAAAGTGTGTTGCAACATGTCATCTGTAAAATCTAAATGTGTCACCAGACGGATTTCTGTCGCACTGAATGCCAATGCTTTAATCTGATGATTGGCAAACATCGCTAGGCACTTCTCAGGTGTTAATCCTTCGGCTACTTCAAAAATCACAATGTTGGTATCTACTGGCATCACTGACTTAACCCAATTCAACTGTTGTAAAGTGTTGCCTAGTGTTTTTGCTCGGGCGTGGTCTTCTTTCAATCGATGAATATGATGATCTAACGCATAAATTCCAGCTGCTGCCAAAAACCCAGCTTGTCGCATGCCTCCACCAAATACTTTGCGGATTCTGCGCGCTTTTAGTTCTAATTCTTTTTTACAAACTAATACAGAGCCCACCGGTGAGCCCAAGCCTTTCGACAAGCAGATTGAAATGGTGTCAAAATATTTTCCGAATTCAACCGGATTTTCTTTCGTTTCAGTAAGCGCATTAAAAAGCCGTGCACCATCTAGATGCATCGCCATACCTTTGCTCCGGCTGAATTCGCTTATCTTTTTGATCTGCTCTAATGTATAATAGCTTCCGGCTTCGCGTACCACCGTGTTTTCCAATGCCACTACAGAAGTTCGGGCCTGATGTACATCGTTGATATTGCCAATAACCGGTGCAATCTCTTCTACGGAAATTCTGCCTCTATCACCAGTCAATAATTTAGTGCCGATACTGCTGTTGCCTGCCAATCCTCCTCCTTCGTATTTGTAAATATGAGCGCCCTTATAGCAAATCACTTCATCGTAAGGCTGTGTTAAAATCTTAATACCGATTTGATTCGTCATGGTGCCGGATGGACAAAAAACTGCGGCATCCATTCCGAGTAATGAAGCACATTTTTCTTCTAATTTCTTAACTGTTGGGTCTTCACCAAAAACATCGTCACCCACTTCGGCTGAAAACATGGCATCGCGCATGCCCGGTGTGGGGCGAGTAACGGTATCACTTCGAAGGTCTATAATCATATTTAATAAGGAGGGCTTAAGCTACTAAAACTCTTGGTTTGAACGCTGCAAACTTTTTGAGATTCTCCATTTTATAGCAACTCTTTGGCCGGATCCCAGAATTTCGTTGAGAAATCCTGCACTTTGTCTTTGACTACCTTGACCCCCTCCTTTTCAAGTTGTTTTTGCATGGAGCTGGGCGGTACAAAGTGATGTTTGCCGGTAAGCAATCCCTGGCTATTCACCACGCGATGAGCAGGCACTTTTTTCTCCGCATGCGAGGCATTCATGGCCCAACCTACCATGCGGGCGCTGGATGCGGTGCCGAGGTAACGAGCAATGGCGCCATAGCTGGTAACCCTACCTTTGGGTATCAGTCGGACGACTTCAAAAACATCTTCAAAAAAATTTTGATGCTTGTTGGGAACAAGGGCTGCGGCTGATGGTGGCTTTTTTGGCATAGCCACAAAATAATCAACCTTTCGGAAAGGATAAAAAAATAATCAAAGGACTCGATTCAACTTCGCCTTATGGCATGTAAATCTCTAAAATGAAAAGGTTTAGGTTCTAACATTTTGTTGTTAGAATTATCTGGCACTTTAATGTAGACATTTTCCAACTTTTCAATTTCAATAAATGAATCTTCGGCTTATATTAGTTTTCAATCATTTTTAGAGATGATTACTTAATGCTGCGGCAAACACAGTCTTGTAATAGTTGCTTTCATGACGTATTTTTTTCGCTTGCGGATTTGATTCTAACCGAAAAAACGGTGATTAGAAGCCAATTTGAATGATTAAGGGTAAATACTTTTCCCAATTTAGGAATGTCATATTTAGTTGTTAGTTATCGGACACCTATGATGAAATATTAACATCCAGTTTTTTGCAAGTAGGCTTCTGGTAGAATGGCAAAGAATTAAATTTGCGCCTTACCTAAATTTTCACTTTCAATGTTGAGGTACATTCTTGTTCTCATTCTTTTCTCCACTACCGTTTTTGGCCAACAAATCGTTTTCCCAACCACTGAAAATTGGAACTACTTAAAGGAAGGTCAGACACTAAGTTTCCAGCTTAGCACCACAGAAACCAATCAAGCGCATTTTTCATTTGAAGGAGGAAGTGATTTAGGCATCACCCTTGATACTTTAGGACATTTTAATTGGACGCCTGCCTATGATCTGGTTGATCGCTTAGAAAAGCAAAAAGAAGTAACCATCTATTTTCAAGCTGTTTTAAAATCAGGTAACAAAATCAGAAAGCCAATCACATTTATTGTCAGCCATCAGAATCGCCTGCCTGTTATTGAAGAATTACCCACATTTTATGTAAAGCAAACTTCCTTTAATCAGTACCAGATATCTTCTGACTATGTCAACGATCCGGATGGCGATCCAATCGTTTTTAAATCAATTCCATCGCAAATGCCGGAAGGCGCGCATTTAAGTTCTCAGGGTTTATTAACCTGGACTCCCTCGCGCAATCAATTCAGCGGCTTAAAGAAAGGTCCCATGGTAATCGAATTTTTGGTGCAAGACCAGCCAGAAAAACTGGAGGCAACCGGACGAATAAAAATTGCCCCAACACAGTTGGATCTACCCCCTGAAATTTTGTTGGTTCCGAATGACAGCATGCTCACTATCAAGGAAGATGAGCGAATCAATTTCAAAATTTATATTTCTGACCCTAATGGAGATGAAAATGTATCTAACTCAGGTTTTGTGTGCACTGACCAACGAGTTCCCAAAACGAGTTTGGTAGAAAACACATCCGTGCAAGCGGAGTTCACCTGGTCTCCAGGCTACCATTTTGTGGAAGAAGTGGATAAAGAAAAAACGATTGATCTCATTTTTTTTGCACTGGATAAATCATCCAACCGGGTACAGCGCAAGGTGCGGATCAAAGTACTGGACACAGAAAATCTGGAAGAAAAGGATAAGCAGCTTTATATGAAGTACATTAACTCGTTGATCAGTGCCAAAGCACTACTGGATGAGTTGGATAAAAACCACGAAATTTTGACCAAGGCTTACAAACAAGCAAAGAAAGGCAAGAAAAATCGGGCTATCCTGAATGCATCGTTGGGCGCCACTACAGGATTGGCTCCAGTTATTCTTACCGATGATCCAAGCTCTTATAAGGCTGTTTCGGCAATTGGCGGTACTACCGTGCTCACGCTGGGTACGCTGGAAGCAACCGAGGTGATCGGCAAATCAAAGGCAGATATTATGGAGAAGTTGAAAACGAACGTAGAAATTCGCAATCAACTGCAGGTGGAGGGTGACAATTTTGCCCGAAAATATGCACTCAAGTCCGCCCGCAGAGAAAAGATATTTGAAGCCGACCGCGATAAGCTACTACCAATTATTAATAGTCAAAAGTTGGTGAGTTTAGAGTTGGATGCCTCCAAGCCGAACTATAAAAAGTATAGTGCGGCCGAAATCAAGAAGACATTTGCAGACTTTAGTGAAGAATAACCGCCTGAATTTGCCAAAAACAAAATAACCGTTACTTTTGCAGTCCAAAATCGCAAAATAACTCTCCTTCGCTAAAGCTATGGAGAGTAAACAGAGGAGTGGTAGAGCGGTTTATTGCACCGGTCTTGAAAACCGGAGACCTTTCACGAGGTCCGGGGGTTCGAATCCCTCCTCCTCTGCCAGTTCAAAAAAGCCCAAATTCAGAAATGAGTTTGGGCTTTTTTCTTTTTATGGCCACCTCAAATCAGCCAACTAATCGAAAAGTTTTACCCAAAAAATCGGAGTTAGTCGGAAATTTTACCCAACGAAATGATTTTCTACTGCCTAGCAAATTTCATTAACGGTGCCAAATCTCCTGCATCAGCCATCTTGATTGCCTCGATGTATAAATTCCTGACTTCCCCCGATTTACTGAGATCTAATTGGCTACCCCAGCTATATATGGGTTGATTAAATACATGTTCAATGATGATATCTGCCATTAAACGCGAGTGCCTACCATTGCCATTGGCAAAGCAATGAATTTCAACCAACCGATGTTTAAACCGAATGGCCAACTCATCGGGCAAGTAGATTTGGTGTTGTATCCAGTATCTGCAATCATCCAAAAGCGATCGGAATTTCAAATCGATCAACACCTATGTTTTTGTTGCTCCTTCTAAATTCACCTGCCCATCCCCATACACTTCCATACATTCTTCTGTGCAATCTCTTAATAAAACCTTCGGATAAAATTTCTTCAGTCTTGAACTTTTTGCCAATGATCCATCGAAGAGCCTGCTCAATGTTAAGTTGCTCAAATTCATCTAGCTCCTTACGCGTAGTGATGGTACCGATGAGTAGTCCTTCTTTCTCTTCTTCATCAAGAGGAGTTTGCCCATCAATGAGCCCAAAATCTAATTCCATAAATATCTTGGCATTTCATGTTTGATCTCTTCGGCCAAGTCACGTATGGCCTTTTCAATTCGTTTTTCCCCCACAGCCTGATCTTCAAGTTTCATGGTTTGATCTGTACGCAAAACTATTTTTCGAGCAACTTCATAAGCTTGTTTCTCCAACATTTTATCCAAAGATCCTTCACGAGGAATAAATCCATATACCAATTTCATATCTAATGCCGTAGCTACTTCCCGAAGGTTTTTCAAAGTAATATTGCCCGTGCTTTCCCTGGACTCAATTTCTTGGGCACTTTGTGCAGTAATACCCATCCTTTCACCAAGCTGACGTAAGGACATTTTCAAAGCCGTTCGGATTCCAGATATCCAACCTTTAGTTGGCATTTCGGAAAAACCGGCTAAACCCTCAATTTTTCGATCCAATTGGTAAATCTGAAGCCTATTTGTTAATTTCATAAGGTTATATCCTGATAAATATAACACTAATATCAGGTTATATCCTGATAAATACAAACAAAAATCAGGCTATAACCTGATGTTTATACCTGAATAATACCCCCCCCCCTAAATTATTGCTAACTTTACTTCAACATTAAAAACAACGTATATGGAAGGTTTTCTGGGAGGTTATTGGTGGGTGCTATTGCTTATTCTTTGTATTGCACTGTACAAAATTATTTTGCGTTTCCTTTTCGGGATGGTCATCGTGCCCGAAGATAAAATTGGCTTGGTCACCAAAAAATTCGTGTTGTTTGGCAATCACAAAGAATTGCCCGATGGCAGAATCATCGCCACACAAGGTGAAGCCGGTTTTCAAGCGAAAACTTTAGCTCCAGGACTTTATTTCTGGATGTGGGTGTGGCAATTTGATGTTTCTATGGAAGAATTTACCGTGATCCCAGAAGGAAAAATCGGATTGGTGCTTTCCAAAGACGGTGCCGAAATTCAAACCGGAAGTATTTTAGCAAAACGCGTAGACTGCGATAATTTTCAAGACGCAGAAAAGTTTTTGAACAATGGTGGTATGCGCGGTCGTCAAACCACTTACATCACGGCAGGTTCGTATCGTATCAACACCATGCTTTTCAATATTTCGATTACGGATATGATCCGCATTCAGGAAAGCAGAGTGGGCATCGTTACTACCTTAGATGGTTTGCCCATTGAGGAAGGACAAATTGCCGGTAAGCTGGTAGATGGTCACAATAATTTTCAGGACTTCGATACTTTCTTAAACAATCGTGGTAACAGAGGTTTGCAACCGCAAGTGATATTGGCCGGATCGTACAACCTGAATCCGTGGGCTGTACAAGTAGAAGAAATTCCAATGACAGAAATTCCAATTGGATATGTAGGTGTGGTCATTTCCTACATTGGACAGGAAGGCAAAGACTTAACAGGTGTTGAGTTCAAGCATGGCAATATTGTGGAGAAAGGACACAAAGGAGTTTGGCTAGAGCCCCTTGGTCCTGGAAAGTATCCGATCAACTCTTACACCATGAAAGTAGAGTTAGTGCCAACTACCAACCTGGTTTTAAACTGGGCCACCGCCCGTAGCGAAGCACACAACCTGGACAAAAACCTTTCTACAATTACCGTGCGCTCCAAAGACGGTTTCCCTTTTAATTTAGATGTGGCACAAATCATTCACGTACCTACTACCGAAGCGCCTAAAGTAATTGCGCGTTTTGGAAATATGGTCAATCTGGTATCGCAGGTGCTGGAGCCCACGATCGGCAACTACTTCCGCAACTCGGCTCAAGACAGCGATGTAATTGCGTTCCTCTCCTCACGTAAAGAGCGACAAGAATCAGCGAAAGCACACATTAAAAAAGTGTTGGACGAATACAACGTAAATGCGGTTGATACTTTGATTGGTGATATCGTACCTCCCGATTCGTTGATGAAAACATTGACCGATCGTAAAATTGCTGAAGAGCAAAAAGTGACCTACGAAACACAAAAGAAAGCACAAGAGACTCGTCAGGGTATGGAAAAAGAAACAGCCATTGCCGACATGCAGAAAGATATTGTGAAGGCACAGCAAAGCGTAGAGATTGCCGAACGCACAGCCAACGCCACCGTAAAAAAATCAGAAGGTGATGCGACTAGCGTGAAGCTGGCAGTGAGTGCCGAAGCAGAAGCTACCAAGTTGCGCGCTTTCGCGGAAGCCGAAGCAACCAAGGCAAGAGCAGAAGCTGAATCCGAAGCAATCAAATTAAAAGCCTCTGCCCAAGCGGAACAAATTACATTGACGGGTAATGCGGAGGCAGAGAAAATTCTGGCGATTGGTAAATCAACAGCCGAGTCATATCAGTTGGCCGTGAAAGCCCTTGGCGGGGAAAACTTCACGCGTTACAAAATCACCGAGGAATTATCGAAAGGACATATCAAACTCATTCCGGATGTGTTGATCGGTGGCGGCAAAGAAGGTGGCGCCAACGCCATCGATGGATTGCTCGGTCTCAAACTCATGGACATGATTGAGCCCAACAAAAAAGGCGATTCGAAATAAATATTAATTCAAAAAAAAGAGGAAGTAGTCTGCCCTTAATTGGGCGACTACTTCTTTTTTATATCAATACCTTCATCACCACTTTTCGAACAAACGATTTTGAATTCGGATGATGGCTTGTGCTATGAATGTCTTGTGGATAAAATATAGCAAACATGCCGGATTGGAGTACTTGCTTAGACTCTCCTCCTTCAAACAACCAGTAGTCATTTTCCTCATCATATTCTTTGGCAGGCGATTGATTCGTCAATAAAGTTGTTCCAATCAACTCGCTTCCGAGAAGGATGTAATGAATGTCGATGTACTTACGATGTGCCTCCCACACACAATCTGCTGCATCTTTTGTTTCATACTCGTTTACGATCGCAAATAGGTCTGTTCTGTCCACTTCATATTTTCCCAGCGGCATCGAATTAAAATCTGTTTCGGCTAAGTATTTCAAAGCGCGATTAATTCTAGGGTGAATGGTGTGATACAAGTTAGAATTAGTGAGTAAGTCAATAATCATATAAAAATGTTTTTTGGCGAAGATCTAGAAACCAAAGCACTTAAAACGCTAGCCGCAGTTTATCAAACTATTACTTTTTCAAATCGCCTTTAAAATTTTGGCAGCTTTTTCTAGCGTTGCATCTCCTTTCGCAAAGCAAAAGCGCAACAACTGTTGATCGAGTCCATCTTTATAAAATACAGAAACAGGAATAGGTGCCAGTTTTTTCTCTTGCGTCATCCATGTAGCCATTTCCATTTCCGATTTTTTAGAAACTCCTTCAAATGAAAGCAATTGAAAGTAACTTCCGTAGCAAGGCAATGGTCGGAAAGATGATCCTTTAATCTGATCCAAAAAGAAATCACGTTTTTGCTGATAGAATTTTCCCAGATGCAAATAGTTTCCAGGATCACTCATGTATTCCGCCAGCGCAAACTGCAAAGGTGTGTTCACGCTGAAGGTAATGAACTGATGTGCTTTTCGGATTTCGCGAGTGATGGCTTCTGACGCCACCGTGTAGCCCACTTTCCACCCTGTGGCATGAAACGTCTTTCCAAATGAAAAAATCGCGACTGATTGTTTTGCAAGGGCCGGATAGCGCAAAACACTTTGATGAATCTGGCCATCAAAAATGATACGCTCATACACCTCGTCACTCAACACAATCAAATTATTCTCCAGCGCCAACTTCTCTAACTCACGCATGTCGGCTTCTTCCATAATCGCACCACTGGGGTTATGCGGTGTGTTGATCATGATCATTTTGGTGCGTGGGGTGATTACTGATTTCACCTCGCTCCAATCGATTTTAAAATCAGGTGCCCGCAAATTCAAATGTTTTGGAATGCCGCCATTCAATCGAATGGCCGGATCATAACAATCATAGGATGGATCAAACAAAATCACTTCATCGCCTGCGCCAATCAAGGCGGCAATAGTCGAAAAAATAGCTTCGGTTCCTCCGGCAGTAATGGTTATATCGCTTTCAAAATCTGTAGGTCGTTGATACGTTTGTTCAATCACACGTGCAATCACCTGTCGAAGTGCGGGCACACCGGGCATGGGTGCATATTGATTATAACCATTCTTCATCGCCT
>DGYK01000060.1:82559-83568 GCA_002398365.1 Flammeovirgaceae bacterium UBA5008 | reverse complement strand
ATTATAACCATTCTTCATCGCCTGATGAATCAGTTCAATCAACTTCTCTGAAACCGGAAAATCCGGAAAGCCTTGTGAAAGGTTAATGGCCTGATGCTCCAGCGCCATCTTCGACATAACGCTAAAAATGGAAGTGCCCACTTCTGGCAGGCGGGAAGAAATATTCATGTGAATGAAATTGAGCTAAAATGAAATCACACTACGAACCACACCTCACTTTCGAAGCGGTGCCACAATACGATAGTCGGTGTCTACATCTCCTTTGCTGATGTCGGTCAATTTTCCTTTCAGCATTTTCTTCTTGAGTGGAGTGAGATAATCGATGAAAAGTTTTCCTTCAATGTGGTCGTACTCGTGTTGAATGATGCGCGCCTTCATGCCATCAAAATCTTCTTCGTGCTTTACCCAATTCATATCATAGTAGCGAAGCCTGATTTTCTCCGGCCTAGCCACGTTCGCGCGAATATTAGGAATACTCAGGCAGCCCTCTTCAAAAGCCCACGCTTCTCCTTCCTCCTTCAACATCGTAGGGTTGATAAATACTTTTTTGAAGTCACTCAATTCAGGCTGATCTTCTAAAACCGTGCCATCCACTACAAACACCCGAATGCTCTTGCCGATTTGCGGAGCCGCCAGGCCAATGCCATGGGCTGCTGCCATCGTTTCAAACATATCGTTGGCAAACACTTCCATGTCAATTTCTCCCTTTTCAATTTCCCGTGCTTTTTTTCGAAGCACTGCATCGCCATACATTACAATTGGATACACCATAATCTAAAAAGATAAAATACAAAGGTAGGGTTTTGGCTCATACGCCCATACGGCAAAGTTTGGTTCGGCTCAAAAACCTTTGGACTGCATGTAATTCTGTAAGATCAGCGTAGCGCTAATTTTATCTACGTTTCCTTTCACCTGCCTATCTTTCTTGCTCATGCCTCCGGTCAGCATGGTGCGATGGGCCTGCGCACTAGTGAAACGCTCATCGGCCAACGCAATCGGCTTGTCCGGG
>DGYK01000060.1:80570-82317 GCA_002398365.1 Flammeovirgaceae bacterium UBA5008 | reverse complement strand
ATGTCTTTTGAAACTGCTCCACAAACTTTCGCACGAGCGGTGCAATTTCCGAATCCTGATTATTGAGTTGCTTGGGCATGCCAATCACCACTTCGTCTACTGCCTCGCGCGCAAAATAAGCTTTCAGGTAATCAATTAGTTTTCCCGACTCCACTGTATCCAATGCGGTAGCAATAATGCGCATCGGATCAGTTACCGCCAATCCCGTGCGCTTCGTGCCATAATCAATTGCTAAAATTCTGCCCATGAGTTAATCTTTAAAAAATCGCATCCACCGTTGGTTGAGTAATTCCTTGTACTTGGTTTTCATTTCATCCGACAAAAAGCTTTTGTCCAGCAGCTCATTCCAGCTTTCCTTTTGCGATTTTATTTCAAGTAAAATTTTCTCGATCCGAATAGCTGCCAACCCAAGTCGCTCCTTACCAAAATAGTCCACCAAATTCTCGCGTGTCATTTTACTCTTTTTACCTGCCAATGTTAGAGCCAGTTCTTCTTGTGGTTTGGGCAAGACAATTGTCGTGTTTAATAAGTCATAAGCAGGTGATATCTCTACTTTATCGTTCCGCCTGATCAATGAAAAGTTCTTCAAATGCATGTCTTCATTTCCGGTTAAAAAATTGAAAACCGTCCAGCGAAAGAAGCGCTCTTTTTCCAACAGCGGAAAAGTGCAAAACTGATCAATAACAGCCGCTACTTTTTCCATGGAAGAGCTGTATTTTGTCTCGCGCGTTGCGCCCGTCAGTTGAGCAAAATCTTCTACGGCTACCTTTCTTTTTTTAGGCAATCGATCAAATCGTTTGATAAAGTAAGACCTCGATCCGTCTTTCGAATAGAGCATGCCATGCAAGGGCGTTTCAATACCAATGGCCGCTGCCATCCGCATCGTTACATCTTCGTTCTCCGGCAACTCCTCATACAAATCATTTTGAGGTTTAATAATGAATGTACCTCCCTGATCAGCTATTTCAAAAATCTCCGCCACTGCGTTTAGTCTCGCGCTCAGCTTGGGCTGAACGCCTTGAATAGACATTTTGGTCGCACGCGCAACGGCTTCCTTTAATTGTTCACTTTTGTTGTACGGAAAGTCATGTAAGTCCTTCAGCTTGGGCGATAATAATTTAAGCCCGCGCTCCGAATACCTCCGCTCACCACATGGCTCGTATGTAATCGGGCAGCGATTCATTCATCCATCGGTTTTACACTCACCGCTCCCACTAAATCTTCGCCCACTGCTAGCAACTGACTGAAGTTATCATTGCGATCAATTTTGTTTTGGCGAAGCAACCCTTCCAACTGTTGTCCTTCAGGTAGCAAGCCATCAAAAAATGCCGGAAAGGTTTCAAACTGAAATTTCCTTTTATTCACCGGCATCGTCAATGATATAGCTCCACCCTGATAATCCTCCAGATAGTCAAAAAGATATTTCTTCTGATCGGTTTCTGTCAGATATCCTGCCAATGTGTTATCAAAAAATACGGCTGCCTTTCTCATGGTTCTGGTTCGATCGGACTTACCAATTTTACTTTAATATTCAACCCCGATAATATTTTCACCAGGGTAGATAACTGAACCGTTTGCTTCCCTTTTTCCAAATCAAATATCACCGACTTTCCAACACCCACCATTTCTGCCAACTGAATTTGTGTTAGTCCACTCTTCTTCCGAAGAGTACGAATGTAGTTGCCAAGTTCTGGTTGATGTAACATATTTTACTGCTATAACAGTAAAAATAGATGTAAAATAGATG
>DGYK01000060.1:79733-80419 GCA_002398365.1 Flammeovirgaceae bacterium UBA5008 | reverse complement strand
TAAAAATAGATGTAAAATAGATGAATTGCTAAAAATAGAGCAATAATTACTGCTAAAACAGTAAAATAAAGCCCTTAAAACTAATTTAGGTGATTAATAAGCCAAAATTACTGCTAAGGCAGCAATTTTTAAGCAATAAATTGAGGTACCATTCTAAGTCAATTATACCCGATCGGGTATAAAAAGATAATTTAACACATGATTACACCCGATCAAGTATAAAAAATCAAACCCCCTTCGCCCTATTCCAATACACGTCCATCTCTGCCAGCGTCATTTCTCCCATCTTCTTGCCGTCTTTGGCCGACTCGGTTTCTAAAAACTGAAAACGTTTGATAAATTTTTTGTTCGTGCGCTCCAGGGCCTCCTCAGGGTCAATATTGATAAAGCGGGCGTAGTTCACCAGCGAAAACAACAAGTCGCCAAACTCTGCCATCGCCTTTTCGTGGTCAATCGGCTGGCCCGCGGCCGCATTAAACTCATTTTTAAATTCGCCCATCTCCTCCTCCACCTTTTCCCACACCTGCTCCTTGCGCTCCCAGTCAAAGCCCACGCCCCGCGCCTTATCCTGTATGCGGATGGCCTTCACCAATGCCGGCAGCGATTTGGGCACACCTTCCAACACCGACTTATTCCCCGTGCGCAATTTGATTTTCTCCCAGTTCTCCTTCACCGTTTTTTCATCT
>DGYK01000060.1:79029-79521 GCA_002398365.1 Flammeovirgaceae bacterium UBA5008 | reverse complement strand
TCTCCTTCACCGTTTTTTCATCTTCGGCCGATCCATCGCCATACACATGCGGATGCCGCTCAATCAACTTATCGCAAATGCCATTGAGCACGTCCGTCATATCAAATGCCTTCAACTCCGAGCCGATGCGCGCATAAAACGTGAGGTGCAACATCAAATCGCCCAACTCTTTTTTCACCTCCTGCAAGTTGCCTTCCAAAATCGCGTCCGATAGTTCGTACGTCTCCTCAATCGTCAGGTGGCGCAGCGTTTCGAGTGTTTGCTTTTTATCCCACGGACAATTTTCACGCAGTTCGTTCATTACCGTCAGCAGCCGGTCAAATGCTTTTAGTTTTTCCTCGCGCTGCAAATCCGGAGTAGAGTAAGGCTTCTTCATTCAATCAATCGTTTGGTCTTTATTACAAGATGGTCTCTTTATTTTTCTTTTGGCGACTCGCCCTCCGAAGATTTATCGGAGGAGGGCGGCTTACGGGCTTTCCGCTACAAGTCCTC
>DGYK01000060.1:78542-78793 GCA_002398365.1 Flammeovirgaceae bacterium UBA5008 | reverse complement strand
TGGGCTTTTCGCTGCAATCCCTGCCGCAGTGCGTGCTATTTTACCAAGTGTGCGCTAAACTCCCAGTCGCCTGCAAACTAAATCAACCAATCTTTGGTTATCTTTGCACACGCTGTAAAATTCGTCATTCACACACCGTAAACAACTATCGACATGGCAGTTTTTCTCCTTACACTTGGCATTTTCGCACTCTTCTTCATATTAATGTCCGTGCGATTGTTGTTCATTAAAAATGGAGAGTTCAGAGGCAC
>DGYK01000060.1:77219-78378 GCA_002398365.1 Flammeovirgaceae bacterium UBA5008 | reverse complement strand
AAAAATGGAGAGTTCAGAGGCACCTGCGCCACTCAAAGTCCCTTTCTGGCCAAAGAAGGCATTACCTGTGGCTATTGCGGCAAAGTAGTAGGGGCTGGCGAAGCTTGTGGCGATCCTGAAAAAGCAGCTGAACTTCCTTCAATTAAGAAAGGCTAGGGGATTACAGTTCACTTTTTGCTATTTTTGTTGACATCAAAAGAGCGTTAACTTCGCGGTCACATTTTAAATTAATTCTGTGACCCTCATTAAATCTATCTCCGGCATTCGTGGAACCATCGGTGGCAAACCGGGCGATGCCCTCACCCCTGTTGATTGTGTAAAATTTGCAGCTGCTTTTGGCTCATGGGTAAAATCCCGCCAAGGCAAAAAAATAGTCATCGGCCGCGATGCGCGTCTCTCCGGTGAAATGGTGAGCAGCCTGGTGTGCTCTACGCTGCAAGGTCTCGGTCTAGATGTGATCGACCTGGGACTTTCCACAACGCCTACGGTAGAAATTGCCGTGCCGCTAGAAAAAGCAGGCGGAGGGATTATCCTCACTGCAAGCCACAATCCCATTCAGTGGAATGCGCTCAAGTTGCTCAACGAAAAAGGTGAGTTTATTTCAGCAGAAGATGGCGCATTGGTATTACAAAACGCACAAACCGAAAACTTCGAATTTGCACCTGTAGAAAAACTTGGTCGCTACGAAAAGAAAACGACCTACATCAAAAAGCACATTGAGTTAATTCTCAAAAATAAATTAGTCGATGTAAAGGCCATTCAAAAAGCCAACTTCAAAATAGCCGTTGACGCTGTTAATTCTACCGGTGGCATTTCTGTTCCAGAATTATTGAAAGCGTTGGGCGTAAAAAAGATCGTAAAACTTTACTGCGAACCAACCGGTAAGTTTCCGCACAATCCGGAGCCTTTACCCGAAAACATCAAAGCCATTTGCAAAACCGTAAAGAATGAAAAATGCCATTTAGGTATTGTAGTCGACCCGGATGTGGATCGGTTGGCCTTGATTCAGGAAGACGGAAAACCTTTTGGCGAAGAATACACGCTGGTAGCTGTGGCAGACTATGTGCTCAGCAAGCGCAAAGGCAACACGGTGTCGAATCTATCTTCCACACGTGCCTTGCGCGATGTTACCGAAAAAGCCAAAGGCATTTACACGGCT
>DGYK01000060.1:74143-77014 GCA_002398365.1 Flammeovirgaceae bacterium UBA5008 | reverse complement strand
CTTCAGTGGGTGAAGTAAACGTGGTCACCGCCATGAAACAAACCAAAGCCGTGATCGGAGGCGAAGGCAATGGAGGTGTTATTTTCCCGGAGCTTCATTATGGCCGCGATGCGCTGATGGGCATTGCGCTATTCTTAACGCATTTGGCCAAGTCAAAACTGAAAGCTTCGGAATTGCGCAAAACGTATCCCAGCTATTTCATTTCGAAAAACAAAATCGAGTTAACGCCACAAATCAATGTAGACGAAGTCTTAGAAAAAGTAAAAGCCAAATACGCATCTGAAAAAATCAACACAGCCGATGGCGTGAAGATTGACTTCGAAACAGAAAAAGAGTGGGTACACCTACGTAAATCAAACACCGAACCCATCATCCGCATTTATGCGGAATCGCAAAACGAAAAGAAAGCAGATGCTTTAGCAAAACGGATTATAAAAGATATTCAGGAATTAATTTGATAGTGCTCATGAGAGTTTACCTAGACAACGCAGCCACCACGCCCCTCGACCCCGAAGTATTTGAAGCCATGAAACCTTTCATGCTCGAAGACTTTGGCAATCCTTCGTCTACCCATGCGCACGGGCGCAAAGTGCGGGCGGCCATCGAGTCGGCACGAAAAAAAGTAGCTGAACTCTTGAACTGCACACCAGGTGAAATCATATTCACTTCGGGTGGAACTGAAGCTGATAACACATTGCTGCGTTGCAGCATTGACACGTATCAATTAAAACACGCAATCTCCTCACCCATCGAACACCACGCTGTCACCCATACGCTGGAAACGCTGGAGCGCGAAGGAAAAATAAAACTGCATCACGTGCGCCTCGATGAAAAAGGCCATGTAGACTACACGCACTTAGAAGAATTACTCAAAGCAAATCCGCAGGCGTTGGTTTCTTTGATGCATGCCAACAACGAAATAGGCAACCTGCTCGACATGGAGCGAGTAGGCGATCTTTGTCAACAGTATCAAGCGTATTTTCAATCCGACACCGTTCAAACCATGGGCCACTATCGCCATGATTTGAAAAAACTAAAAGTACACGGGCTCACCGCAGCCGCTCATAAGTTTCATGGGCCTAAAGGTGTAGGATTCATGTACATCAACAAAGACAAAAAAATTCATTCACTCATTCATGGCGGAGCGCAAGAGCGCAACATGCGTGGCGGCACTGAAAATGTGTATGGCATTATCGGCTTAGCCAAAGCTTTGGAAATTTGCTATCGCGAAATGGATGAGCACGAAAGCCACATCAAAAAAATTAAAGCACACATGGCCGCCAAACTGACAGAAGCCATTCCCGATGTGAGTTTTAATGGCGACTCCTCCAATCTTCAAAAAAGTTTGTACACCGTTCTCAACGTAAGCCTTCCGGAATCGGAAGAAAACGACATGTTGCTTTTCAATTTGGATCTGCAAGGAATTTCCGCTTCAGGAGGAAGCGCCTGCTCTAGCGGTGCATCCACGGGATCGCATGTGCTAGGAGCATTGTATCCCAACTCAAAAAGAGGTGCCGTTCGCTTTTCGTTCAGCAAATACAATACCTTGCAAGAAATTGATCATGTAGTCAACAAGCTGGCCGAAATTTGCCGTGTAGCGGTTTAAGCTACTGGATGTACTCTGCTGCCAAATCGCTTGATGATTTCCTTCTCTAGGTTATCTTGGTGATCGGGATGCGCTACTTTCAAAATTTCATACGCACGCTGGCGTAAATTTTTTCCGTAGAGATAAGCGGTGCCAAACTCTGTCACTAAGTAGTGCATGTGCGCACGCGTGGTTACGATACCCGCTCCTGACTTCACTTCGGGTACAATTTTAGAAACACCTTTCTTGGTAGCAGATATTAACGCAATAATCGGTTTACCTCCATCGGATAAAGCTGCTCCGCGGATAAAATCCATCTGCCCACCTACTCCTGAATATTGATACGTGCCGATCGAATCTGCACATACTTGTCCAGTAATATCAACTTCAATCGCACTGTTGATGGCCACCACTTTGGGATTCGCTCGTATCACCCGCGTATCGTTGACATAACTCGCTTCCAAAAATGCAAACTGCGGGTTGTCATCTAAGAAATCATATAACTTCTTCGAGCCAATTGTAAAGCCTGAAACCACCTTGCCAGGATGTTTCTTTTTGTAAGCATTTGTAATCACACCTTGCTTAATCAACTCCATCACTCCATCCGAAAACATTTCGGTGTGGATACCTAAATCTTTGCAATGGCCCATGGCCAACAAAGCCGCATCAGGAATAGAACCGATCCCCATCTGAAGCGTAGAGCGATCTTCCACCAATGAGGCTACATGTTTGCCAATGGTAATATCTTCAGCAGTCAGTTGGCTGGTATACGAAACTTGTGGGAGTTGATCGGTGCATTCCACCATCGCGTCAAAGCGACTCACGTGAATAAATCCATCGCCATGTGTCCGCGGCATGTTGGGATTGATTTGAGCAATCAATTTCTTCGCATATTTAGCGGCTGAGCGCACTACATCCACGGAAGTACCCAGCGAACAAAAGCCATGTTTATCCGGAGGCGACACATGCAATAGCGCTACATTCAACGACAATATCTTCTTTTCAAACAAGCGCGATATTTCACTGAGAAAAATCGGAATGTAATCACCACGTCCATCGTGTATAGCTTCGCGGATGGGCGCTGAAACAAACAATGAATTAAAGTAAAAGCTATCGCGATAGCGCGCATTTGTAATTTCGAGATCGCCCAATACACTAATTGCAACCAACTCCACACCACGCAGTTCATCAGCTCGTTTGGCCAATGCATCCAGTAAAAGTTTAGGGGTGGCAGCACTGCCGTGTACAAATACGCGGTCACCTGATTGAATTAATCGAACGGCTTC
>DGYK01000060.1:26622-73924 GCA_002398365.1 Flammeovirgaceae bacterium UBA5008 | reverse complement strand
GCTTCTTCCGGGGAAATAAATGTGCTCATAATCTATTTACATTAAAATTCATTTTTGTCTACGTACCAACAATGAAAAAGCATCACTGTTACTCATTTTCCTTTTTTTGCGAGCGAAAGATAGACGGCAAGTAATTGGTATCTCCTGACTTTCATCATATTTAATTACTTTTATTTCATCATGAGCAAAGAGCAATCGATTTCATTTATTGGTTCCGGCAATTTAGCCTGGCATTTAGCACCGGCATTAGACAACGCGGGCTTCATTGTGCGCGAAGTTTACAGTCGCAATCCGCATCATGCGGAACAATTGACTAGTAAATTGTACCAGGCCGAAGTAAAGGCCACACTGGACTTTTCGACTAGTGGTTCGTCCATTTTTATCATTGCTGCCAGCGATGATGCCATTGAAAGCATTGCACGCGAAATCATTTTACCGGATGAAGCGGTGTTAATCCATACATCCGGAAGCAGGCCATTGAGTGATCTTCAATATGCAGCCACACCCTTGATTGGCGTATTGTATCCGCTCCAAACATTCAGCAAACAAAAGAAAGTTGACTTCAGAAGCATCCCCTTGTTCATCGAAAGTTTGAACGAAGAAACAGAACAAGTTCTTAGACTACTAGCTAATGCCATCAGCTCGCAAGTACAAAAAATTACCTCTGCCGAGCGAAAAGCCATGCATGTGGCGGCTGTTTTTGCATCCAACTTTACCAATCACATGCTCAACATTTCGAAAGGCATTATGCAAGGCTATAGCTTAAATTATGATTGGCTAAAGCCATTAATTTCAGAAACCATTCAAAAAAGCCTGGCCATTGGGCCCGATGCCGCCCAAACCGGCCCGGCTAGGCGGGGTGACTTAGAAACACTTGATCAACACTTGGAATTTTTAAAAGAAGATCCGAACGTAGCTGAGATTTATAAGCTCATCAGTCAACATATTATTGACCATTTTGAGCCCTGATCCAACAACCTTATTACGCATTTGGTGTTTAAAGATTGTAATGAACATTCAACTGTCTGTTTCGGCAATTTGTCCTGATTATTAGCAACATGACCCAAATTCGAGTATATTAGAGGTAATCAATTTTGAGTCAGTGCGATAATCTTTTTCGAGCTCCTCATCACCAGAAGCAAAATTGCAGTAAAAGACTTTCATTAACCAAGGAGCATTGTTCAGTTATTTTTTAGATTCTTCAGATCATGAACGTTAAGGGCTATTATAAAAGAGGTCGCGTTTTTGGGTACATTATCCTATCCGCTCTCATGGTAATTACCTTCTACTACTTGTATGTTTGGTTATTAGCATAATTTCTGCGTGAACCTGCTCGGACTAAGAACTACCATTTATAAGGTTTCCAATCTTTCCGATGCAAAGGAATGGTATTCAAAAGTACTTGGTATACAACCTTACTTTGATCAGCCCTTTTATGTGGGCTTTTCAGTCAATGGGTTCGAATTAGGCTTAGTGCCCGATGAATACACCGGTCAAAAAAGCGACTCTGTTAGCACTTACTGGGGGGTAGAAAACATTAAGGCAAGCTATCAGGAATTGTTGCAATTTGGAGCCACCCCGCTGGAAGCCCCACAAAATGTGGGAGATGGTATTTGGGTAGCCATGGTAAAAGATCCGTGGGCAAATCCATTTGGTATTATCGTCAATCCACATTTTGGGAATACTCCCCAATAATGGCGTAGGGTAATTCGTGTTTTTGCGAAATTTAAGCACCCTTATTTTCCTATTTTTGTAGTCAAATTTCTCCCCATGCGCTATTACATACTTCTTTTCCTGTTGGTTTCATTTTGTGCCGGTGCGCAAAAGTCCGATTCCCTTCAACAGGTAGTTTATCAATCCGCATCTGAAAAATTAAAACAAGGAAACTACCAAGAAGCAATTGCTCAGTTTTCGCAACTCATTACAACGGGCTTTTCGAACAAAGAAGTTTATGTGAAACGAGGCATTGCCTATTTTCAGTTAAACGAATTTGAAAAGGCACGACTGGATTTAGATGAAGCGGTAAAAGGAAGAATAAACACCGCTGAACTTTTTCAATTCCGCGGCAACGCCAAGTATAAACTCGAAGATTTCCAAGGGAGTATTGGCGACTTGGAAAAAGCTGTTCAAATGGGTGTCAAAAATTTTGAAACATTTGTCAACCTCGGAAATGCAAAGTTTAGATTAGAGAACTATAAAGACGCCATCACCAACTACGATAAAGCGCTGTCAACAGGCAAAAAAGACCACGTGCTTTATAACAATCGCGGGAAAGCTAAAAGTAACTTAAAAGATATAGCCGGAGCCGCTGCTGATTTTGATGAAGCGCTTAAGTTAAAACCGGATTATGACAAAGCACTTGAGAACCGGGCCGCTGCACGTTTTCAGTTAAAAGAATGGGCCGGTGCCGTGACTGACTACGAAAAAATTATTTCTACCGGCAGAAGTGATGAAGAACTTTTTCAAAACGCAGGGACCGCTAAATACAATCTGGCCGATTACAAAGGCGCAGCCGAAGCACTCAATAAAGTAGTAAGCAAAGGCATAAAAGATAAAGAAGTATTTAGGATGCTGGGACTAAGCCAAGCAAAACTGAAAGATTATACGGGTGCCGCTAACGCGTTGGCCGCAGCCGTTTCGTTAGGTGCTAGCGACAAAGAAATTTTCGAACAACTCGGCAATGCACACTATTTCACAAAAGATTATAAAGCAGCCGGAGAGTCATTCAGCAGAGCAATCGCCCTCGGTGCCTCTTCCAAAGAAATCTATTATTACAAAGGCAATGCAGCATTCAATCTGAAAGAAAACGAAGCAGCATTGAAAGATTTAGAAAAAGCCATATCACTGGGCGTGAATGAATATGACGCTTTTAAAAACGTGGGCGATCTTAAATTCATTAAAAATGATTTCGCAGCAGCACTACAAAATTATGACAAAGCCATTGCTCTTTCATCTACTGATCCCGTTGTATTCAACAACCGCGGGAAAGCCAAAATGACCTTGGGTGATTTGCAAGGTGCATCTACCGATTTTGATAAGGCTATTGCTCTAAAAATAGATTATACTAAGGCTTACCTCAATCGAGGCACCCTATACTTCACGCTTGCCAACTACAAAGGTGCTGCCGAAGATTTAGATAAAGTACGCGCCACCGAAGGCGAGTCGGCCGAACTCTCGAAAATGCTGGGTATTTCAAAATATCAATTGAACGAAAAAGGGGCTGCAAAATCATTTCTAGAAAATGCACTCAAGGCAGGGATCAAAGACGGCAAAGCAAATTATTATGTAGGATTGTTACGCTACGATGCATCGGAATACAAAACAGCTATTGAAGCATTGAGAACAGCCGAAGCAGCCGGTGAAAAAGAAATTTCCTTATATGAAAAAAGAGGGAAGGCGCTGTACCAAACGCAAGACTATGGAAGCGCTATCACCGACTTAGAAAAAGTAGCCAAACAAGAATCAGTTGATTTACAAACACTCGAGTTTTTAGGAATTGCTTATATGCAAAACCAAAAGACAAAAGAAGGCCTAACGTATCTTGAAAAAGCGGTTGCTGCCGGCAGCAAGAGTAAAGATGTTTTGTTTCAGGTGGGTAATGGACGTTTTAAAGAAAACAATTTTGCCGGAGCCATTGAAGCGTATGATAAAGCTATCTCGCTTGGTGCGAATGATGAAATCATCTTTAATAATCGAGGTAAAGCAAAACTCAATTCAAACTTGGCTAAAGAATCAGTGGCTGATTTCGATAAGGCGCTCCAATTGAAACCGAATTATACACAAGCGCTACGCAATCGTGCCAGCGCCAATTCCCAGTTGAAAGAATGGTCGAAAGTGATAGTGGATGAAGCCGTGCTGACCGCCAACAACCAAGGAACGACCGAAGACTTTGCGTTGAGTGGCAACGCGAAGTACAATCTGAAAGATTTTAAAGGTGCTGTGGAGGACTTGACGAAAGCGATTGAAGGTGGAACAAAAGATAAGCTGGCCTACCTGACCAGAGGTTATTCATATTTCGAAATAAAGGAATTTCCCAAAGCGATTACGGATTTAAGTAAAGCGATCGAGTTGGGCGAAACCACTGCTGAGGTTTATTTGAAAAGAGGCACTTGTTACTTTCAAACACAAGAATTAAAACTAGCCTTGCCTGATTTAGAAAAAGCACTCGCTGCCGGCAGCAGCGATCCTGCCGCTTACGATATGCGTGGCTTTTGCCGTCTTTCCAATAAAGATGTGGAAGGCGCTATTAGCGATTTTGATTTGGCAATCGAAAAAAACAACAAACTGTTCACCGCCTACTTCCATCGGGGTGATGCTAAATTTATGAACAAAAATTATCAGGCAGCAGTGCAAGACTATACCCAAGCTATGACTGGTGGTTTAACCGATGTGACTTTGTACAACAACCGAGGAAAAGCTTTCTATAATTTAGAAAAATACGATGATGCCATCACCGACTTTGGCGTTGCTATTGCCAAAAAATCAGATTACACACGGGCATACGAAAACAGAGCTGACGCATTTTGGAAAATTAAAAAATACGAAGATGCCGTTCGTGATTTACGTAAAGTAGAAAAGCTGACAGAAAAGCCGGAAACTTCGCTGTATCAAAAGTTGGGAGAAACCTATTACGAACTAAAAAATTATCCTTTTGCGCAAGAATATTTTGACAAAGCAATTCAAGGTGGGCTTCGCGATAAATCCAATTTATTCAAGCGTGGCAAGTCTTTATTAGAACAACAAGATTTTCAGGCAGCTATTAAAGATTTTGACGAAGCATTAAAAGCAGGCGAAAATACAGTGGAGCTGTACAAAGAGCGAGCTCGCGGATATCTGGGCCTCGGCAATCGCAAAGGTGCATTGGATAATATCTCGAAGGCTTTGGCACTAGAGCCAACTAATTCAGACTTGTTTTACAATAGTGGCTTAATCAAAGAAGAAAACGGAGAATTTGAGTCCGCTAAATCAGATTATGATAAAGCGATCAAGTTAAATCCAAAAGATGAGGCTGCGTACTATGGCCGCGCCAATTGCAAAGCTCAAATGGGAGATATTGGAGCGGGAATTGCAGATTTAGATGAAGCAATTCTGATCAATCCAAAAGAAGTTTCATATGTAAAACAGCGCGGGAATTTTCATTATCAATTAGGCAATAAAAACGAAGCCTGTGCAGACTGGAAAAAAGCGGTTGAATTGGGAGATGTGAAAGCCAAATTCAGTATCGACCAATATTGCAAGTAATCAATTCGGGAAAATCTGTTCCAATTAGAGACTACCAACATCAATGGCTTTAATTCACTTCAACTAATTATTGAAGCCTGAGCTACCTAAATGGCGTCTGTCCTTCACAAAATACGGTTGATTAGCTAGCAATCTTACATCCGTACGCAAACGGTAGTTTTGGCCGGTGAATTGCGGGTTACAGTGTAGAATTTTGCAGCATCAACAACTGATGTGTGAAGTTGAACCTTAAAATCCCCATTAAGATGTACAGACCTGCGTTGTTCTTTTTCTTCTTACTGCCTTCCATGCTGTGGGCAAACGAAGTGATCTCCGGAAAAGTAATTTCAGTTATTGACGGAAATACTTTTGAAATTCTGACGGCCGAAAAAGAATCCTATAAAATCATGTTCTTCGGAATCGACTCGCCCGAGTTGACACAAGAGTATGGCGAAAAAGCGAAAGACTTTTTAGAAAAAATGATTCTTGAAAAAACGATCTCTGTAGAAATACAAGGAAAAGACCGATGGGGCACACGCTTAGGTACTTTTGAAGTGAATGGTGAAGACCCTCGCATTAAACTGTTAGAAGAAGGACTCGCCTGGACTGCGGAGCGTAATCCCATTGAAGCTTTGGATGCATTGAAAGAAAAAGCAAAACAAGAAGGTAAAGGCTTGTGGAAAGAAAGCGAACCGGTTGCCCCTTGGACATTCCGTAGACAGCAAACACTACAGCAATTCAAAACCAGCTAATGAACTGGTGAAATAAATTTATAAAGCCTCCGTTATACCTCCACTATGCAAAATAAGTGGAGGTTTTTTTATGCCTTCGCAGCATTGGCGTTGCCACTGTGTGCGATTGGTCAAGATAATACTCGAGGCGATCGCTCACCTATTCCCACCGCTGTTGAAGAAAAAACGCATCGGGTACATCTATCTCGCAAAGAAAAGCGAAGACAACGCCTGCTTTTCAAAAAACCTAAAGTGGAAAATACGGCCCGCTATGAATTTTACAAACGCGTAGAGGAGGCTGCTAAAGAAAAACAAAAGCTGTTAAAGAAACTTTCCAAACCTCAATATTCCAACTTTGCTTACTTCGGTCACAAGAAAAAACCTAAACGCAACAAACCATATGCTATGAAGTATTGCAAGGAATGCGGAATCAGGCATTGAATTGTGCGATTTGTATTTTTAAGTCTTACAGGCTTATCTTTGTTATCTATGAAAACTATTGATATCCGCGAAAGACTTCATCACTATATCGAAACGGCTCAAACCAAAAAAGTGAAGGCCATTTATGCAATGGTAGAGGATGAAATTGAAGAAGTCCACGACTATTGGAATGATCCAAAGTTTTTATCGGAGATGAATCGAAGAAGAGAAAACTATCTTTCTGGTAATGCGAAAGTTTATTCGTTGGAAGAAGCGATGAATCAAATAAAGCAAACTGCTAAAAAAACCGGCAAGAAAAAGTGAATAAATTAGTACTATTGGAAGATGCTGTGATCGAATGGCAAAATTCAGTTGATTGGTACGAAGCACAAAGCCCGGGATTAGGAATTCGATTTGCAGAAGTGATTGAAACGAAGATTCAGCTGATTGCCGAAAAGCCTTTACAATTCCCCAAAAGGAAGCTCAATTTCAGAGAAGCGATAGTCAATGTTTTCCCTTTTAGTATCATTTTTGAATTCAACTCGAAAAACCGTGAAGTAATCATCACTTCCATCTTTCACAACAAGCGAAGCCCGAAGGGAAAATTTAAAAGAAAAAAACCATAGTCTCTTTGGAGAACCTATATAACTTTATTGAACACACCAATCTAAGCCCTACCCTCACCGGCCTTGATATTGACCGACTAGTGGCGGAAGCAAAGCAATACTCTTTCCTAGGCATTTGCGTGCCTCCCTTCTGGGTAAAAAGAGCCAAACGTGAAATAGGGGACAGTAGAATAATTTTGGTAACTGTAGCAGGATTTCCTTTAGGTTATTCACAAACAGAAACGAAGTTGGCAGAAATTAAACACGCTATCGATGATGGCACTGATGAAATCGATGTGGTGTGGAATGTCTCTGCCTTCAAGAGCAACCTGCCATGGACAAAAATCGAAATCGCAAAATGCAGTAAACTAGCGCACGATTATCAAAAGGCATTAAAGGTTATCATTGAAACCGCCTATCTCAACGAAGATGAAATTAGAGAGGCATGTAAATTGTGCGTTGATGCAGGTGCTGATTTCGTTAAGACATCCACTGGGTTTGCTCCTTCCGGTACCAACGCAGCGAACGTACAATTGATGCGCCAATCGGTTCCTGATACGGTGGGAGTAAAAGCATCGGGTGGAATTAAAACCAAAGCGCAAGCGATTGAAATGATTCAGGCTGGTGCCAACCGAATTGGCACTTCTTCCGGAATTATTATTTGTGGGTGAATTGCTCAGAGATCGTTAATTTCACATCTCCGTAAGTTAAACTTCCAATACATGAGTCAGTTACTATCTTCTATTTTTCCCACTGAATCTGCCATTCCTGAACAATTTCAATTGAGTGGTGCAATTGAACAACGTGAATATCTCATCAATGGTACGTTGCGTCAATGGACCGGCACGATGAATGCCGTGGCCAGTCCTGTTTTTTTAAAAGAAGGCGATACGTACAAACAACGCATCATCGGCTCTACACCACTGCTGACAAAATATGAGGCACTGGAAGCTTTGAACGCTGCTGTAGCTGCCTACGACCTAGGGCATGGAGCCTGGCCGACTATGAGTGTTGCTGATCGAATCGAGCACATCGAAAAATTTTTAGCTGCCATGCGCACGAAACGTTCAGAAGTCGTAAAGCTTCTCATGTGGGAAATTGGCAAGTCGTTGAAAGATTCAGAAAAAGAATTTGATCGCACGTGCGATTATATTGTCGATACGATCAAAGCTCTAAAAGAACAAGATCGCAGAGCTTCTAAACTAGTTGAAGAGCAAGGATTCCTTGGACAAATCAGGCGTGTGCCACTGGGCGTAGCCTTATGTATGGGACCGTTTAACTACCCGTTGAATGAAACCTTTACTACACTGATACCCGCCCTCATCATGGGCAACACGGTTGTATTTAAACCTGCCAAGTTCGGTGTGCTCTTAATAAAACCATTACTCGAAGCGTTCCGCGATTGCTTTCCAGCCGGTGTGATTAACATCATTTATGGAAAAGGAAGAGACACTGTAGGTGCATTAATGGAAACAGGAAAGATCGATGTGTTCGCATTTATTGGCACCAATAAAGGAGCCAACGATTTAAAGAAATTGCATCCGAAGCCACACCGTCTCAAATCCATTTTAGGGTTGGATGCAAAAAACCCGGCCATTGTATTGGCCGATGCCGATTTAGATAATGCTGTTAATGAATGTATCACCGGATCACTATCATTCAATGGACAGCGCTGCACGGCTCTGAAGATTCTGTTTGTGCACAGATCAATCGTTGATGCTTTTACACAAAAATTCTTAACCGAAATAAAAAAGCTAAAACCAGGTATGCCATGGGATTCAGGCGTAGGGTTAACTCCACTACCAGAGCCAGGCAAAACCGATTACTTGAAAGGATTGGTGGAAAATGCCAAGCAGCACGGTGCCAAAGTATTGAACGAAAATGGGGGCGAAATTCTAAATTCATTTTTCTATCCGGCTGTTTTGTATCCGGTCAATGAGAAAATGAGTATTTATCATGAAGAACAATTTGGCCCGGTAGTACCAATTGTTCCTTTTGATGATGATGATGAAGCTATACAGTATGTGCTCAACTCCAACTTCGGCCAACAAGTAAGTTTGTTTGGCAAAGATTCGAAGCAACTCGCAAAAATGATGGATGCCTTTGTTAATCAAGTAGGACGCATCAATTTAAATTCACAATCACAACGCGGGCCCGATACATTTCCCTTTAACGGAAGGAAAGATTCAGCAGAAGGCACGCTTTCGATTGCCGATGCTTTACGTGTCTTTTCTATTCGTACCATCGTGGCCACGAAAGCAACGGATGACAATAAGCAGATACTAAATACAATTATCCGCAACCGCGAGTCCGCATTCTTAAGTACGGATTATATCATGTAGTAAAATCAATATGCCTGATCAAAAAAAGTAGAAAAAAAAAGAGAATCATTTAACGATTCTCTTTTTTAGAAATAATTCGTAATTATTACGAAATACTAATCACTGCTGCTATCTGTTTTCGCTGTGAATTGCTTTGATTTACCATTCAAAGTAACAGTATAAGTATTGTCGCAGGTACCTGTTCCATAATCTACTGTATAGATTTTTTTATCAACCGTAACTTCCTTTACACCTATTGTTGGCACATAATACTTACTAGTGAGTTGACAAGTTAAATCATACTCAAAAGGTTTTGTAATTTTTACTGAATAGGTTTTACCAAAGCGATTGGTTCCACTAAAAGCATCACGCGTTCCAGGAGTTTGTGATATAATTACCTTTTCAAAGGCTCCCTTATTATTTCTCGTCCAGGTCTTCATAATATCTACTTTCCTCGTTGCTGTAGATTTATCTGGCCATGTTGTTGTTAGCGTACCATAAATAGTCCAGATGACCGTGGCAGTACCAGGTGTACTAATATTTACGATTCTTCTTTCTCCAGAAACCACAACTCCGTTAATGCTATAATTATTTAAAGTAATAACAATGAAAGCACCAGTTGAATACCATCTATTTCCTGACCAGGTAATGGATATGGAGCCTTTTCGAATGTTTCCTTTGGAATCTACGGAACCATTGGGATTAACTTGTGTTTGGCTTCTTTTATCAAAATTAATAGTAATAGCCCCCGCTGATCTATCTAAGTTCATCTCTTTCAAAATATAAGCTGAAGAAAAGCGACTGTCTTCTTCTACCCTTCCTGCAATTGGATCAGTAGTATTAAGTAGTGAGGTTGCTATGTCCTCTACTTCTTCCTGACTTGATTCCGAGACAGCATCATAATTCAAAGATTGGTTGTCCTCGGATGTAAATGTGGATTCATCATCTTTATTGCATGAGACAACAACCACCATAAAAAAGATGAACAAAAGAAGCCCTGAGTTTTTCAAGACATTAAACAGTGTAGTTTTCATATTTATGTTAATTTATCAAACACAAATAAAATTGAATAATAAAATATAACCTAGTTATATACTCTTTAATTTCTATGTATCGCATGCAATCCAATTAATAGATATAATATAGTTGCTAAACAATTTAATTTCGTTTCTAAAAACGAGTAGCTGTTTTTATGTAACGAATTTATATAGGAATTGGCGATAATTGGATATTCAAAATTAGAGTTGCCGGAATAGCTTCATAAACTACCTTACCATTAAATAAAGTGAAGCTTGCCAAATACGATCAAAAAAAAGAGACCGCCTCAACCTAGAGACGGCCTCTTTTTATCTCCAAAATATCTTCTTACTTCAATTCAAAATCGGCCTGTTTCACATCATGTGAGTTACCTCCAACGTACAATTGAAACTTACCGGGCTCACTACCATAACTTAAATCTTGACGATAAAATGAAAGTTGTTCGTTCGTGATCTTGAATGTAATTATCTTCGTCTCACCTGCTTTGATCACTACTTTCTCAAAACCTTTTAGTTCTTTGATGGGGCGTGTTACTGATCCCACTAAATCTCGGATATACAACTGCACTACCTCAGCGCCATCGCGTTTGCCGGTATTTGTCACCGTAATCGTGGCCATGATCGAATCACTCGTTGTCATCTGATTCTTACTGAGTGTAAGATCACTATACGTAAACTGTGTATAGCTTAATCCAAATCCAAACGGATACACGGGGTCATTCGACACATCTAAATAATTAGATCTGAATTTCTGAAACCACTTGGCATCACCCAATGGTCGGCCCGTATTTTTCTGAGCGTAATACATCGGTTCTTGTCCCACGTTTTGTGGGAAAGTAGTTGTTAATTTTCCGGAAGGGTTAACATCGCCAAACAACACATCAGCAATCGCATCACCTGCCTCACTGCCTCCAAACCAAACATTTAAAATCGCAGGAATATTTTCTGATTCCCATTTTAACGCAAGTGGTCTGCCCGTAAACAAAACCAACACCACCGGCTTGCCCGTTTTTAATAAAGCTTTTATTAGATCGCGTTGCGTTTCAGGTATTTGAATGTTTGTTCGGCTCGAAGCCTCACCACTCATTTCAGCTGCTTCTCCACCAGCCACCACAATTACATCTGCACGTTTAGCAATCGCTACTGCTTCATTGCGCAATTCTTCTGCTGAACGCTTATCGCGATGCAATGACTTTCCAAACATCGTAGCGTGTTCCTCAATCGCCTCATCTTCATCCAGATTAGATCCTTTGGCATACAACACCTTTGCCTTTCCTTCTAACGCTTTTTCTAATCCTTCCTTCACAGAAATAGATTCTGCAAAACGCGCTGCCACACTCCAGGTGCCTGTCATATTTTCTTTCGCATCTGCGAGCGGGCCTACTAAAGCTACGGTTCCAGATTTTTTCAAGGGCAATATCTCTCCTTGATTTTTAAACAATACAAAACTTTGTGCGGCAGTGCTTCTTGCCTCTGCGCGATTGGCTGCATTAAAAACTTCTGTCTTTGCACGCTCTACATTACAATATTTATAGGGGTCTGCAAATAATCCCAATTTGTATTTGGCTTCCAAAATCCTGCGACAAGCATTGTTGATTTGTTGTTCAGAAATTTTTCCTTCCTTTACTGAACGTGCAAGTGTATTCAATAATCCCTCACTCACCATATCCATATCTAATCCTGCTTCCAGCGCTTTCGCTGAAACGGTAACAGTGTCGCCATACCCGTGCGCTATCATTTCTGTTAAGCCGGTATAGTCCGATACTACGAAACCCTTGAAACCCCACTCGTTGCGCAGCACATCTGTAAGCAACCATTTGTTGGCGGTGGCAGGTATTCCATCTACTTCGTTGAATGATGCCATAATACTTCCGGCACCTGCATCTATCGCTGCTTTATAAGGTGGCAAGTACTCATTGTACATGCGGTGATGACTCATGTCTACGGTATTGTAATCGCGGCCCGCTTCAGCAGCTCCATACAACGCATAGTGTTTCACACAAGACATAATTGTGTTGTTTGCTGACAAATCATTACCCTGATAGCCGCGAACCATGGCTCGTGCTATTTGAGAACCGAGGTAGGGATCTTCTCCACTCCCCTCTGATATTCTTCCCCAACGTGCATCACGAGAAATGTCGACCATCGGTGAGAATGTCCAATTGATGCCATCCGCACTTGCCTCTTGCGCTGCAATGCGTGCGCTCCGCTCAATCAACTTCATATCCCATGAGCAACTTAAACCCAACGGAATCGGAAAAACACTTTCATACCCATGAATAACATCCATTCCAAAGATCAATGGAATCTTCGTGCGGCTTTTCTCTATGGCTATTTTTTGCACTTCGCGAATGCGGGCGGCTGTTTTTATATTGAACAAACCACCGACCATGCCTTTCTCAATTTTCTTGGCGATATCAGAATTCTCCGCCTGCCCCGTAACAAATTCGCCTGCCGAAGGTAAGTTCAATTGACCAATCTTTTCTTCCAATGTCATTTGATTCAAAATAGAATCAACCACAATAGACATTCGATCTGTTTTGTCGGTGGAGGGTTTGGAACAAGCCATCATGAAAAATGCCATGCCCAAGGCAATTGAAGTAAAACGTATATTCATGGAGAGTGAGTTTATATGATTATTAACTACCATTGATTAAAATTTAATGACTTCGCTCGCTTTAGAAACTCCGGTTTCGCCAATCGCTTCGATGCTCGCATAATAGGTTACATTTCGGTTGAGTCCTTTAAAAAAGCGAGTCGTTGCTTCGTGAACCATAATCGTATTATAGAGCTTATCAGGATGTACTCCATAGCGAATGTTATACGCATACGCATTCGGAACCTGATTCCAACTAAACGCTACATCACGTTGATCGGATTTTCGTTTGGCTACGAAATTAGTTACTTGCTCAGGTGCAGCACCGTCTGCTTTTCCAAATATTCTAAATCCTGAAATCGCAAATTTACCGTCTGCCATGTGAATGTTTTCCAACTTCAGATATCGTGCCCGCACCGGTTTTTGCAGCTGGACATAATCATGCGGCACATCTTTTTTATTTTCACTTTTATCCACGAGCACTTCCCAATGAATACTATCTTCGCTTTGATAGATGATGTACTGATGGTAAATGTCAAATCGCTTGTCACGCACTTGCGCATCCTGATCGGCATAGTTAATTTGAATGGCAAAAACATCGCTCGGCTTGCCTAAATCAACTGCCAAGAATTCTCCTTTATTACCTGTCGTTGCGCTCCAATAATTTCGGATGTCTTCATTAAATGCTTGTGAAGTAGAAAAGTTGCCCAATGTGGATGATGCCCACGATTTCTTTTTATATGATAGCAAAGTCCATCCGGTAAACGTGGAGACACGATGATCTCTTTGTGCGCTCGCATGATATTGCGGATAATCTCCAAATGCCGTAATGCAATACAATTGATCATCGGCATCAAAGCCTGCAGGAAAAATGGATAACCTTCTTTCGAATTTATGTTTGTTCCAGGCAACCGCACTACCGATATGCCAATAGTTGCCATGCTTATCTTCAAATGTACTTCCGTGGCCTGCACCCGTTACAAATCCTCCGGGTTTGTAAGCAAACGGATTATAATCCTGATAAGTAAATGGTCCCAGCGGATGATCACCCACTAAAACGCCATCTGCATATACATTCCACTCGGTGCCGGGGGCTGCATATTGAAAATAATATTTTCCATTGTGCTTGGTCATCCATGCTCCTTCTGTGTAGGGCGCGATGGTCGAGTCGGTATGGTCTTCCCCAAATCGTTCCCATCCATGTTCTTCAGGATGCAAGAGCAAAAGTTCTTTTGTTTCTCCCGGTAAAGTGCCTCCAAATGAAACTATCTACTTGGGGCATTGGTCTTTCACTGAAATGGACCTCGCATTTGGTGTCACCACTGAACAGTATGTTTGGTTCGGAGGATACCCTGGTGCTGCTTATCTGATGCAAGACGAAGAGCGATGGAAAAAGTATGTACATGATGCACTAATCGAAACGAGTATTTCAAAAGATATTCTTATGCTTACACGAGTAGACAAACCAGCGCTGCTTCGTAAACTGTTTGAGCTAGGATGTTTGTATTGCGGGCAAATACTTTCGTTTACCAAAATGATAGGTCAGTTACAGGACTCAGGCAATACAACTACGTTGGCCCATTATTTAAATCTTCTAAATACAGCTGGTCTTCTTGCCGGAATTGAGAAGTATACAGGAGAAGAACTTCGTAAGCGATCTTCTAGTCCAAAATTTCAAGTACATAACACGGCCCTTATCACTGCATTGCATTCGGAAAGCCTCGAGACTGTAAGTCAAAAACCCGAAGTTTGGGGCAGATGGGTAGAAGCCGCCATCGGCAGTCACTTAATCAATCATCAATTGAGTGAAGGATACACCGTAACCTATTGGAGGCACCGCGATGATGAAATTGATTTTGTAGTACAGAAAAAAGATAAAATAATCGGGTTGGAAGTAAAAAGCGGGACAACTCAGAAAAATTCAGGAATGGAGGCATTTAAAAGAGAGCACCATCCGGATAAACTATTTTTGATTGGTAATAGCGGAATACCCTGGCAAGATTTTTTGAAAATCAATCCGGCCGAATTATTGGATTAACTTCTGGGTTCCGATCTGAATTCTATTACTCCTTCGCATGCGAAACCCTTAGCAAGCCAGCAAACAATGCTCCGATCAAAAGTTGCACTGCTAAAATAATCACCGGCAAATCATAATTTCCCTTCCACGCTACCAAGTATCCAATTCCGAGCGATGCGGCAGTACCCCCTAACAAACCCGCTGTGTTCATTGCACCAGTAATTGCTCCACTCGACTTCCCGCCAATATCGGTAGCAACTGCCCACGCCACCGGTGCCGTTACATCCATGAATGCAAGACCTAAGGCAATAAACACAATGGCCACAGAGTTGTCTTTCGTGAAGAGGGCGATCAGCATAACCAAGCCGGATAAACTCAACCCAACGACCGGAACAATTTTGCGCCCCCAGTTGATACCAATTTTGGTCACCAACCAATCGCTGACAAAGCCACCGAGCCAACAACCAAATGCAGCTAACAAAAACGGCAAGGAAGCAGAATAGGCTAGCTCTCCTTCGCCAATCCCTCTGCCATTTTGCAAATACTTCGGCAACCACGAGATGAAGAAAAATACACCACACGCGTAGCAGTAATACATGATTAACAAAAACCAAAAATTACGATCAGCCAAGTGTAATCGCCATGAAGGTGTTTCTGTTTTTTCCTGCGGCACATTACTTGACGCATTCGATGGATATAAAAGCCACCAGACTAATACCCATACCACACCAATCGCACCGAGAAAATAAAATGTAATGCGCCAGCCAAAATGCATTTGCATAGGCACTACAATAAAAGGAGCAATAGCACCACCTATACGGCTGGCCATCCAAATAAAAGATTGCGCTCGTCCACGCTCAGTAATCGGAAACCATTTGCGGATGGAAATGGCGGTGTTAGGATACGCTCCTGCTTCGCCTGCACCAAACAAAAAGCGAACTATAAAAAGCGAAGCAAAGCCCGTGACTAAACCTGTCAGCGCTGTGAACAAAGACCACCAAAATACAATTCGAATAATGACACGCTTCTCGCCAAAGCGATCACCCCACAAACCCATCGGTATCTCCAGCAATCCATACGAAAGTGCAAAAGCCGTTAGTATCCATCCAAACTGACTTTCAGATAATCCTAGCTCCTGGGTAATTCGCACTCCAGCAATGGAAATGGCATTGCGATCTAAAAAAGTGATGACAGATAATAATGAGAGCAGCGCTAAAATCCAATACTTTTTATTCATAGCTCTAGATTAATAAATGCTGATAAACATTTACAAGTGATGTTCATCTTGATATGCTTTTTCTCCGGCCACTACTTTTAATTTTAAATGATTTTGAGAAGGAGGCAAAGGACACGTTGCATAGGGTGAAAAAACACAGGGAGGATTGTATGCTTTATTAAAGTCGATAACG
The DNA here is from genome assembly GCA_002398365.1 of Flammeovirgaceae bacterium UBA5008. GTDB lineage: Bacteria > Bacteroidota > Bacteroidia > Cytophagales > Cyclobacteriaceae > ELB16-189. The sequence goes on along the minus strand of DGYK01000060.1, from coordinate 57,568 downwards.
GTATTGCCATCTGCATCGGGCTTCTTTACATAAATAAAACGACCTCCTGCATAAGTTTCTCGCCCAGTAGTAGCATCGGCAAATACAATAAAAAACTCATCGGTTCCTTCCATGACATCCAATCGGTATTCTACATCATTCACGGTAAAAATAATCGTGCCGGGAGATGGCTGCGCCACGGTTTGACCGATAATATTTGTCACCTCAATCGTGCGCAAGGAATCTCCTTTTTCAAAACGGGCAGGCAAACGCCAGTTGATGTCTACCGGAAAACGCTCTACTCCTTTAAATTCGGTCACGGCTTTACTTGCCAGATCGCGCACACGCAAACCTACCTTTTCATCGCGTTTGATGACGTTCCAGCGAATTGTGCCGTATTCAAGGACCTTATTCAATTTAGTGGGGGCATGAAAAACGATCGCATTGCGAATAGTATCGGCCGCACTTTTAATCAACACTCCTTTTTCTGCGATAAGCGTAACAGTGTCACCCATCAATAGAAATTGTCCAGCCTTCACTGGTAAAGTAGTATTCAAAAAAACAATATCATTGTCCACTCCAGTTCCAAAAGTATTGACACCCGGCTCCAACCAATAAAGCCCAATCAAATTCAGCCAGCCATTGGGAGCTTTCACTTCCTCCAGACGTTTCGCATGCCAGGTGTTGATTTCGTTCCGATGCACCTCACGCTCTTCGGCAGTTATTGTTTTTTTATCGCTACAAGACAAGGCCATGATAGATAGGAGTACTAAAATCTTACGCATTACCAAATTCGCTAAAGTCTTTTGAGTGCTTCAAATTCATGATTTATATCGGCAGTTCAAAATAAATACAGCAAAACCACGGTTTGATTTGTCAGGCTGCGCATGAATCAACCTATTCATAAATTTGAAGAGCGGATAACTGATTCGTAAAAATTACGTTAGTTTTAACCTCAAATGAAATCGACAAACCGAATCGGACTTCTCTTAGGCATTGTCTTTTTACTTCCGGCATTATTCTTTTCGGTGTACGAAATGTCGGCCTTGAATAAAGATGAAAGGATGATCCAGCAGATCTATGAAAAGCAACTGGATGCCATTCTTTTCTCCATCAACCAATATTCGGATGATGTGCTAAGCAACTGGATTACAAAAGTAGAGGCCGCTAAAGAAGCTACGACAGACGAGGCTTTTCAAAAATTACTATCGCTCAATCCTTCTCTCAAGCGAATCTTTGTAATCGACACCATTCAAGATAATCCGGTTATCCGATTCGCATCGTTGGATTCAACTACAGCCGACTGGGAGGATAAAATACAAATGGCATTTAACTCCAATCCTGAAATCATTCAACAACTCATCGAGTTTAAAAAAAGCGGATTTCAAAAAACGATCTCACTCAACTACAATTGGGGCAACCCGCTCTTCCATTGCATCATTTATATTTCCCAAACACTGAAGGGATATCAGGTAGTTGGTTTAATCATCGACAGCGAATCCTTTATTCATGATTTAGTAGGTCCTCGCTTGCAAATGGTTGCCAAAGATCAGTTCGTATTATCGGTGTTTAAAAAACCAACACCGCGGCCGCTCTACTCAACCTTACAAGGCGATACGACTTCGATCCAAAAGGAATCGCTCACCAAAACCTTCTGGATTTTTCCAGAACACGAACTGGGTATCCGAACAGTAGGATCAAGTTTACAGAAAATCATTGACGAACGAACCTATACTAATCTCTCATTGCTAATTGTATTGGATGTGATTCTGATCATCGCGGTGATTCTGGTTTTCAGAAACGTAAAACGCGAAGTACAGCTAGCTCAAAATAAGGCGGACTTTGTTTCCAACGTTTCACACGAAATCCGAACTCCACTCGCACTCATCAGCATGTTTGCCGAAACGTTGGAGATGGATCGGGTTAAATCGGAAGAAAAGAAAAAAGAATATTATAGCATCATTAGTAAAGAAACACAACGGCTTTCCGGCATCGTCAATAAGATTTTAAATTTTAGCCAGACGGAAGCAAAGAAAAAAATACTGCATCCGGAAGCGATGGATTTAAAGGCGGCTACCGAAGATGTATTAAAAACCTACGACTTTCATTTGCGTAATAAAGGCTTTGTGTATGAATTTAAAAACAGTGACTCCTTGTGGGTAATAGCCGATCGCGAAGCATTTATGGAAGCGTTCATCAACTTAATAGATAACGCCATCAAATATTCTGCCGATCAAAAAAGACTGGAAATCAACCTGCAGGCTGAAAAAGAGTTTGGGTTACTGATTGTAAAAGATTTTGGGATTGGCATCAGCCGTCAAGATCAAAAGCATGTGTTTGATAAATTCTATCGCGTGTCCTCAGGTAACTTGGCTAAAACCAGTGGCACAGGTCTCGGGCTTTCGCTTGTCAAACAATTGATGGATGCGCAGCAAGGCAAAATCACGGTGGAGAGTGAATTAGGCAAAGGATCTTGTTTTACACTTTATTTTCCCTTACAAAAAATAACTACCACGCATGGTTAAGATTTTATTAGTAGAGGATGAACCTGCTATGCAACTGGGTTTGAAGGACAATCTGGAGTTGGATGGCTATACGGTCACTATTGCTTCTGATGGAGAAGAAGGTCTCGCAGCCCTCAAAAAAGAAAACTTCCACCTTGTTTTATTGGATGTGATGCTGCCCAAACTTTCCGGCTTCGATGTTTGTAAGTCAGTACGAGCCGCGGGTATCCGAACACCCATTATTTTATTGACCGCACGAGGCGAAGAAATTGATAAGGTTTTAGGGTTAGAACTTGGAGCGGATGATTACATTACCAAACCATTTAGTGTGCGCGAGTTGCTGGCGCGTGTGAAGGCTATCCTCCGCAGAAGCCAAGCCAACCCAACCGATAATCCACAGGACAAAATTCAAATCGGCCGACTGTCAATTGATTTTTCGTTATTTCAGGCCAGTGAAAATGGTGAAGAGGTAAAGTTGTCACACAAAGAAATGGAAGTACTGCAGTATCTTTTCAAAAACAAAAATCAGATTGTAAGCCGCTATCAATTATTAGAAAATGTGTGGGGCTACGAAGAGCAAATCACCACTCGAACAGTCGACAATTTCATTGTGCGACTCCGTCAAAAAACCGAAGTGAATCCCAACCAACCCAAAATCATCCTCACCGTGCATGGCACTGGCTACAAAATGGTGATCTGATTTATCTTTTTTGGTTTGTGACAACTTGTTACAAACCTTTACTGCGCGGTGACATCTCGCCCCGGCATAGCAGCGTTATTTGACTTGTAATTCAATCAACAAGTTTAAATATACAAAGCCATGAAAATTCAAACCATTATCGCAGCAGGATTAGCCGTAGTCGCCAGCACTGCATTTTCAGTACAAGCTCAATCGGAGTTGTCGCCATCCATCAAAGTACTTCCCTCAGCAGAGGATGGAGTCGTAAAAATTTTATACGCCTACGAAACGAGTAAGCCAGTAGAAGTTCGTTTCTCCAACGAGAACGGCATACTTAAAACTGATTTCGTTAAGCCAGGTCAATTTGCGAACGGCTTTTTGAAAAAGTATGATGTCAGCGCGATTGACACTAAAAAGTTTAGAGTAGAAATAATCGCTGACAATGTTTCTGTTACTTACCAGTTGACCGAATCAAAAAAAGGAAAAACATACACTCCTTACTTAGAAAGCACTACTTACAAACAGCCTTTGGTCGCTTCGAATAATTAGGGTTTATTTGGAGCAAGGTGAGTGGCCGATAGGTCATTCACCTTCTTTTTACATTTGCGTATCTTTATAAAAAAGTTGTTCGATGCGGTTTTACTTCACTACGCTCATTTTATTCTTTAGCATTACCATGCATGGGCAGATTATTCCTTTAAACGGCCTTTGGAAATTTACTTTAGATGACGAGGCCGTTTGGGCCGAAGCTGACTATGATGACACCCGTTGGGGAAATATTCTGGCGCCCTCCGCATGGGAAGATAAAGGATTCAATGGTTACGATGGTTTTGCCTGGTACCGCAAGAAGTTTGATGGCAAAAAATTAAACAAGCAAGAAAACTACTATCTGAATCTGGGCTATATCGATGATTGCGATGAAGTGTATGTGAATGGAAAGCTCATTGGTTTTTCAGGAACCATGCCTCCTCACTTCAAAACAGCTTACAACAGCGAACGTAAATACAACATCCCAAGTGATCTAATCAATTTCAACGGAATGAATGTCATTGCCGTTCGTGTTTTTGATGTAACACTAGGAGGTGGCATCATTGATGGAAGGTTAGGAATTTATGTAGCGAAGAAAAGTCACCTGCTACTCGACCTGCAAGGCGTGTGGTCTTTTGCCACAAGCTGGAATGACAAGCCCATAAAAAATGAATCGAGCTGGAAACGCATACTCGTGCCCGGACCTTGGGATCATCAGGGCTACTACAAATACGATGGCTTTGCCTGGTATAAAAAGACATTTACATTTCCGGAAAATGTATCCACTGAAAATCTGGTGTTGTTAATGGGAAAGATCGATGACTTCGATAAGGTGTATCTCAATGGAAAATTAATTGGCTCGACCAACGACCACGAAAAATATGGATGGAGCGAATCCTATCAGGAAAAAAGAGCGTACTCTATTCCTGCCGGACTTCTGAAGAAAGGGGCTGAAAATTTGATTGAGGTGTTGGTAGAAGATATGGGCAACACTGGCGGCATTTACGAAGGGCCGGTGGGCATTGTAACCAAGTCGGATTACGAGTGGTATTTTAAATAGCCTCGTCAAAAAGAATCATAATGTATCAGAATCAAAAAAAAATCTCCTGACCAGCAGGAGATTTTTTTTGAGCAAGAACTTAATTATTATTTGGTAGGAGAAGATTGGCTTCCTCCCTTACCACTTCCAGAAATAGAATTTCTCATTTCAGTATCCGCTTGCACATTTTGCATCTTGTAATAATCCATTACACCTAAGTTACCACTCAAGAAAGCCTGAGCAATTGACTTTGGAATTTCCGCTTCGGCTTCAATAACTTTTGCACGGGCTTCTTGTGCTTTCGCTTTCATTTCTTGTTCTACAGCTACCGCCATTGCTCTGCGTTCTTCAGCTTTCGCTTCTGCTACACGTAAGTCAGCTGCTGCCTGATCGGTTTGCAATTTCGCACCAATGTTCGCGCCCACATCCACATCTGCAATATCAATGGATAAGATTTCAAACGCAGTACCTGCATCTAAACCGCGTGATAATACCAACTTCGAAATTTTGTCGGGATTGGCCAACACTTCTTTGTGCGAAGCGGCCGAACCAATCGAAGTTACAATACCCTCGCCTACACGAGCCAAAATCGTTTCTTCACCTGCCCCACCCACTAACTGCGCTAAGCTAGCACGAACCGTTACACGGGCAATCGCAATCAACTGAATACCATCGGCAGCTACTGCAGCCACTTTAGGTGTATTGATCACTTTTGGGTTTACGGAGATTTGCACAGCCTCAAACACATCACGACCCGCTAAGTCAATAGCGGTAGCTTGTTTGAACGTGAGGTTGATGTTTGCCTTGTCGGCAGAAATTAATGCACGAATCACATTGGGAACATTACCACCGGCTAGGTAATGAGTTTCCAGATCGCTGGAAGTTAAAGTGATTCCTGCCTTAGTGGCAGTAATTAATGAGTTAACGATAATGGAAGGTGGAATCTTCCGCAGACGCATACCAATCAACTGGCCAATGCTGACTCGAACACCCGAGAAGATGGCTGTGACCCACAAGCCCACCGGAACAAAATAGGTGAACAAGAAGAAGCCTATGATGCAAATAAAGACGACAAAAATAAATGCCAGATTCTCCATAAATAAATTTTAATTAATTGGTTCTACGATTATTTGATTTGAAATTATTTTAACGATTCGAATTCTACTACCGCTGTCCAGATAATCTCCTGTGGTTTTCACTTCCACCGTTTGATTGTTTAACTCTGCTTTGCCAATTGGACGCAAAGCCGAAACAGTTTGTCCTTCCATGCCTACCGCAAACTGATCTATCTCTCCTTCGTTCACTTTACTTTTGTTGGTCGATTTCAATGAAAATCGATTCCAAGTTTTAGTATTAAATGAAAAGTAGAGCAAGCCACCACAGGCTACCGAAGTGCTTGCCAGCATAATCCAGCCTACTTCACCGCCAAAATATTTAAAGCTAAGCCCCACCCCAATAACCAGGAATATGAAACCTACCAAACCCACAATGGTCGTTCCAGGCACAAAGACGATCTCTGCCACCACTAAAATGAGACCCATTGTAACCAACGATATAACGATTGACCAGTCTGCCATTTTAATATTTCTAGTACTAGCTCGACACTTATTTGTTTTAAAGTTACTACAATAAAATGAACTCGGTACTTTGACTAATAAGTTCGCACAATCTTAATACGCTCGAGCAAACAAAACGCGCTGCTTGGATGGCTTGCCGGAATAAATACAAACCCCATCTTCTTCTACTGAATCCAATGGAATACAGCGAATAGTTGCTTTGGTTTCATCTTTGATTCTACCTTCCGTTTCGGCAGTGCCATCCCAATGCGCAGAAACAAAGCCTCCTTTTTCATCCAATACACGCTTCAATTCTTCATACGAATCTACTTTCGTTATTTTTTCATCTCTGAATTTCAGCGCTCGATCATAAATAGTTTGTTGAATAGAATCCAATAGCGTAGGCATTTCTGCCACTATCGAACTCATCTGCATTACCTTTTTTTCTTTCGTGTCTCTCCGCGCCACCTCCACCGTTCCGTTTTCTAAATCACGCGGTCCGATAGCGATTCGAACCGGAACACCTTTCAATTCGTATTCGGCAAATTTAAACCCGGGCTTCAGCGTATCACGGTTATCAAACTTTACGGACAATCCTAGCTTGCGCAACTCTTTGGTAATCTCCTCTGCCTTTACAGATAGCTTATTCAACTCTTCTTCACTTTTGAAGATAGGAATAATCACTACGTGTATAGGTGCCAACTTTGGAGGAATAATTAATCCATCATCATCTGAGTGAGCCATAATTAGTGCTCCCATCAATCGGGTACTAACCCCCCATGAGGTGCCCCATACTTTTTCAAGTTTACCTTCTTTGTTGGTGAATTGTACATTAAATGCATCAGCAAAATTTTGTCCTAAAAAGTGGGAAGTGCCCGCTTGCAATGCTTTGCCATCCTGCATCATCGCTTCAATGCAATACGTATCCACAGCACCCGGAAAGCGCTCACCTTCTGATTTTCTGCCTTTGATGACAGGCATCGCCATAAATGTTTCGGCAAACTCTGCATACACATCCAACATTTGTTTTGTTTCTGCCACTGCTTCGGCTGCCGTTGCATGGGCGGTATGTCCCTCCTGCCATAAAAACTCTGCCGTACGCAAAAACAAACGCGTGCGCATTTCCCATCGCACCACATTGGCCCATTGGTTGATCAATAAAGGCAAATCCCGATACGATTGAATCCATTTTTTATAGGTACTCCAGATAATGGCCTCACTGGTTGGGCGCACCACTAATTCTTCTTCCAATTTCGCTTCCGGGTCTACCATGAGCTTGCCGGGGCGACTGGGATCATTTTTTAAGCGATAGTGGGTTACAATAGCACACTCCTTCGCAAAACCCTCTGCATTTTTTTCTTCGGCCTCAAACATGCTTTTGGGTACAAAAAGCGGGAAATAGGCATTCACATGGCCGGTGTCTTTGAACATTTTGTCCAACGCCTGCTGCATCTTTTCCCAAATGCTGTAGCCATAAGGCTTTATCACCATACAGCCTCGAACCTCTGAGTTTTCTGCCAAATCGGCCTTCTTTACCAGGTCAATATACCATTGTGAATAATCTGCCTCGCGGCTTGTAATCTCCTTTCCCATTTTTATAAGTCAATTCTACGTAAACGAAAGGCAAATATAGGGTTATTGGAAGGATTGGCAGGTTTTCATTTCAAATTTTGGAAGGTGGCACCTTTCTTGTGATCGAAATGTTGTAAAGACATACCTAAAAACAGTAGATTTACGTTAGTAACGTAGGAAAACATAATAGCATATGAAAACGAAAGTAACATTCATAACCTTTCTGGCTGTAGCAGCGAGTTTTTGCGGGGTGGCCCAAAGCACTGGAGAGTTGGACGATATGTACTTTACGTCCAAAGACAGGGCAACGCTAAATGCTTCGCGTGCGGTAGCATTGACTTCAGAAAGCGCCCGCAGAGTAACGGAAAGTGAAACTGCCAGCGTGATCAATCCTACCGATAGTTATTCGGCACGCAATGTAAATCCGGAGTATGTGGCAGGATCGAAAGTAAATGGAAACTCTTCCTCGGTAGCAAGTTACTTTTCACCCAACTATATTCCGGCTGGTGTGAACCAAAGCCTAGTTCGAACTAATTGTGGTACCTGCGGAAATAGTTCGTATACCAATTACAACAACTCTTATTTCCCTTATAACAATTTCGGCTATGGTATGAATCCGTACAGTAGCTTTAGCATGATGAATCCTTATTATGGTTTTGGAAATGGATTCTATCAGCCAGGCTTGTCGTTTGGATTTGGCAGTTTCTATGGCAATGGGTTTGGAAGTCCTTTCTTCAACAATTATTACGGAATGAATCCATATTACGGATATGGTTACGGATATGGAGGCTATTACAACTCATTCTACAATCCTTATATGTTTGGAAATGGAGGTTATGGATATACGAATGTTATTGTAGTAGATCGTCCACGACCGCAATCTTCACGCAATGCCGAAGTAAATCGCTACTATTCTGCCGATGGTGTACGTACCACTGCCAGCACTGGTGGTCGTGTGGCCACTTCGCCTACTGAATATTATAACAAAACCTGGCGTAATGATACCCAAGTAGCCAGAGGTTCTGATACTTGGAATAACACACGCTCTTATCAACAAAACAACACCAATTGGAATAATCAAAATGGCTGGGGAACCAACAATGGATTCGGTGGATCTGATGGCAGCCGCTCCTCCTTCAATACGGGTGGCGCTGGAGGCCGCAGTGGTGGTGGTGGAGTTGCACCCGCGCCCTCCAGTGGTGGTGGTGGATCACGCAGAGGAAGAGATTAATTACTCTCTATTAAAAATCTGTTTATGTCTTTAAATTTCAGGGCGCCATGGCTCAGTGGCGTTTTTATGCTCTTTTCATTGGTTTCTTTTTCACAAAACTATTTTGTGGAACAGGCGCTTTTGTTCTCTCGTCAAAGTGCCGGGGGTAGTGCCCGCATTCAAGCGATGGGTGGAGCCCAAGTAGCCCTGGGTGGCGATTTTAGTTCCGGGCAATCCAATCCGGCAGGTCTCGGATTTTACAATCGAAATGAATTTACCATCTCTCCTGCTCTCACTTTTCAATCTGCAGATGCAACTTATCGTACAGCTGAATTTGATGGAAATAACAATATAATCTCGTCTCCTTTCAATAGTTCCAGCAGTGGCACGTTTTTCAGTTTACCCGGACTAAGTTTGGTTTTTGGTGCGAATAAAAATGATGATAAAGCTCCTTTTTTGGGCGGGACATTCAGCATTTCTCTCAATCGGATCAATGACTTTAATAGAGGCTTTGAGTACAAAGGCCAAAATAATGGCACCTCCATTGTGGACTATATGCTTGAAGCTTCTACCGGCTACACCAAAGATCAATTTGATCCTCAATACGATCCTAATTTTGCCAGCATAGGTCAAGGGGACAATGTGAACACGCCCGCTTTTCTTGGATATGAAAATTATTTGATAGGCCCTACCACAGCAAATGGAACAACCTATTTCACGGACATTACTGGAAAACCTTTGCAAAGCGAATTAGTGAAGACCTCTGGTTCGCAAAATCAATGGAGCCTAGCTTATGGAGCCAACTTTAATGACAAAGTATTTTTAGGAGCCAGCCTAGGTATTGTATCGGTGCGGTATGAGTACGACAAAACGTATAAAGAAAATTTTGCGGGACAGGCCATGAACTGTAATGGGTGTTTCAATAGTCTGGAACTTAAAGAAAACAGAGCCACCACCGGCAACGGGGCGAATCTAACCTTAGGTGCAATTTATAAGCCTGTTGATTTTTTTCAAATCGGTGCATCCTATGCTACTCCCACCGCTTATCAATTGAGTGATACCTATGCCGCTTCAATGAATACGAGTTGGAATAATTTCGACTATTATGGTAATGGTTCAAAAATTCTTTCCAAAGAAAAATCCGCTTCCATCGATGATCCGGTAAGCTATTCACTGAGCACTCCGGCCCGGTTTACATTTGGGGCGGCTGTTTTTTACCCTAAGAAAGGATTCGTTTCGGTAGATGTTGAATTGATCAACTACAGTCGGGCAACGATGAGCAACTTTAGCACCCAATACTATAGTTTGAACATTAATGCGGATTCGGATATCAATCCAATAGTCAGTTCGCGATTTACATCTGCTACCAACTTGCGTGTAGGTGGTGAATATCGCTGGAAAAAATTTCGATTTCGGGGAGGAATTAATGTAATGGGTGACCCGTATCTCCGAAAGCCAACTAACCGCGTCAACTACTCCACCACAGGTTTGAATTCAATTACAGGAGGAATTGGCTATAGAAACACGACCTTCTTTATCGACATGGCCATTATTCATTCACAAGGCAACGGCTATTACGTTCCGTATGCAGTTGCTTCCGATCTTAGTCCAAGCTTATCGTATGTAAATACCACCACGCGGGTGATGTTTACGGTTGGGTTTCCTTTCTGATGAACTCAACAAGTTGCTGCGATTGAATTCCACGACCCGACAGTGTTTGTTGAGCTTGCTTATAAAATGAAATTCTTCTGCTTCGCAACGTTTCAATCTGATCTTTCAAAACATCAAAATCCATTGACTTAAAAAGTGGACGATCTTGCTTATTAGAAGCGGAGATTCGCTGCGCTATTTCCATAGCTGGAACATCTAAGAAAAAAGTAATGCCAGCTCGATTCATCACCTCCACATTATCAAAAAAGCAGGGAGCTCCTCCACCCGTGGCCATCAGAAAATCAGTAGTTGACTCAGCCCATTTTTTTAACAAGTCTGACTCAATCTTGCGAAAATAATTTTCTCCTGATTGTTTAAAAATTTCTGGAATGGTGCGCTGCTCTGCTTTTTCAATGGCTGCATCGAGATCCACAAACGGAATCGTGAGTTGGCTAGCAACTTGCTTGCCCAGCGTGGTTTTTCCCGATCCCGGCAAACCGATTAAAAAAATCTTCATTTAACCAAATCCAAAATTTCAGCTGACGAAGGCGTATAGTGATGATGCCAATTGCCCAGCACTTTTCCATCTTTCCATAAGGCAATGCCCGGATTGGATCGGATAATGGTTTTCAACACAGTAGCATCTGCAAAATAATAAGGCACCGCCAGTTGATGTTGATGGCGAAATGCCTCCATGAGCTCGGTGCTGGAAGACGTGAGCACAAAGCAATCTACTTTTCCTTCCAAGTCCTGCGTTAACTTGCGGATAGCATCGATATCTTCGGCAGAAGCTTTCAACACATCATACATAACAATGATCAGACGATTGCCTTGAAAGGTATATTGGGTTTTATCTTCACCTTCGGGACCGGAAACTGCGTAGTCAGTTATTTTAGGTTTGATTTTATCTTCATTTAAAACGCGAGAAGAAACATACGTATAACCAGGATCTGTTAGGTATTTATCGGATGCAATTTCTTTCCCATCTTTTTGAAAAACATACTCAATAATAGGTTGCTCGGATGCAATCATTTGTTCTGGAATAACATTTCCGATGCGATAGGCTCTAAAATCAATGAATGGCAAATGACGAATTGCATAAACACCCAAAAAAGTACAAAGTGCAACGGTGAATAATATGAATGCATGACCTTCACGCGTGCGTAACACGGGCTCATATTTTTTGCGATACCAAAACAAATGCAATACAAAAACCATGAGCACCACATCTTTCGTGAACGACTCCCAAGGGGTTAGCTTAATCGCATCGCCAAAACAACCGCAATCCGTTACTTTATTGAAATAAGCAGAGTAGAATGTGAGGAACGTAAAGAAAAGCATAAGCCCCAGCAACACCCAGGTGGTCAGGTTCATTCGCCAATAGATAAGTATTGCTACACCGATCGCCAACTCTAAAATGATCATGATCATGCCGATCTCTAGCGACCACGGAATAAAGTAATGAAAGAAAGAGCCGAAGTCCTGCGCGAATACTTCAAAGTATTCTTCCATTTTGATTTGTGTGCCAACCGGATCATTTAACTTAATCAATCCCGAAAAAATAAAGAGTCCGCCTACGAAGAAACGCGAGAACTGATCGATCACTTTTTGAAACATAGTCGTAGTTATTTCAATTCCAACATTTTTACCACCGTTACCGCAGCCTCTTCGCCTTTGTTGCCCAGCTTGCCACCGGCACGTTCAAGGGCTTGCTTTTTATTGAGCGTGGTCAATACACCAAAAGCGACCGGCTTATTGGTTTTGAGCATTACTTTCATAATGCCATAGGTTACGCCCTGGCATACGTAATCGAAATGTGGGGTATCGCCCTGAATGACACAACCTAAGCAGATCACTGCACTAATGTCTTTTCGTTCGGCCATCCATTGGGCAGCCAAAGGCAGTTCAAAACTACCCGGCACGCTTTTGCGGATAATATTCTTCTTCTTCGCACCCATATCCAGCAAAGCTTGTAACGCGCCTTCGTACAGTGGCTCTGTTATTTCATCATTCCATTCAGCCACCACGATGGCAAATTTCTTGTTGGTTAGATTGATTTTACTTTTTGAAGAAACGGAAGTGAGAATGCCAGCCATGGAAAATTATTTCAATTGAATTTCTATATGATTATCTGCAAATTTACGAACAACGAATAGAACTACCGCATGCGATCTTTACTGTTAATATTTTCTATACTCTTGGCAAATCTTTCCTTCAGCCAGGCTACTGATAATGATTCCCCTGACTTCTTGTCCGAAAGGCTATATGGGTATGAAGACGTAGACTTTGTATGGAAAGTAGAAGGGAAGCTACAGGTATTTCTCAATGAAGGCATTAACTATCTGAAAGAAGGTAATCTGACAACGGCTTTGGCCAACCTAAACGATTTCGTGAAGGAAGACTCCTCTTTTTGGGTGGCACGATATTATCGTGGGGTAACCTATAAGCTTCTGCGAAAATTAAAAAATGCGGAAGCCGACTTTACCGCTGTATTAAAGCTCAATCCGAATAGCTACGAAAGTATGCTTGAATTAGGTAAAATCTATCACTTCAGAAATAATACAAGACGAGCCGAGAAATGGTATAACCAGGCTATCCAATTGAGCCCACATAAAGCCTTGGCCTATTACATGAAAGGCGAATTGGAACTCAATCAGGGGAATCCGCGACAGGCCATCAAAAACTACAAAATAAGCATTGAAAGAGATCCTCAGTTTTCAGATGCTAAAACGAAACTTGCCCTGATCGAAATTATCCAGAAGGAAAATTTTGAGGCGGGCCTACCCTATTTGAATGATATCCTTCGAAAAGATTCACTTAATCGAATTGCGTTGTTATTCAGAAGCTCTATAAATTATAAAAAGAATCCTACTGCTAGCCTAAAAGACCTCAACACATTGGTCCGGATCGATCCGAAAAACATTGAAGTACTGTATTGGAGAGGTGAAATATTGATCGGGTTAGAAGACTTTGAAGCCGCCTTTGTCGATATGCGCAAAGTGATTCAAGCAAGCCGAGAAGATGAAAATTATTTTATCGGCCAACAAACCAGATTAGACAAACGTATCGATATTCTAAATGCCGGTAATTATACCACGCGCACCATTTTTGGTTTTGATGAAGCTGATTCAAAAAAAATAAAAAAGGGATTCTGCTTGTTGCTAACCGACAAATATGACGCCAGCATTCGGGAATTTGATTTGGTGAAAAATGTCAATAAAAACGCACTCACTCTTTTTCTAAAAGCCATCGCCAACGAACATTCTGGAAATCATCAAGAAGCTTTTCGGCTTTATAATCTGGCATTGGTTTTTGACAATGACATCATAGACGCACACAAAAAAAGAGGCATCTATCTTTCCGAATTACAAAACTGGAGCGCATCCGAAAAGGATTTTTCAGAAGTTTTAAAAATCAATCCTGAAATTCATGTGATTTATAAACTACGAGGCGTGACGCGCTATCACCAAAATAATTTCTCCGGTGCGGTCGATGACTTTTCACGTTTTATTGACTATCTAAAAAGAGATTCTCTTGAACTTGAGCAGCCACTGCAATCCCGAATCTATAAAGAAGTGGTGGGTTATCGCGCGATGGCTTATCAAAAGGAAGAACGCTATCTAGATGCTGTTTACGATTTTCTAGTCTCAGATAATATGAGAGCCATTGATCTCAATTTAATGGATAAATCCATCACACAACTAATTAGCGAAGGAGACACCACCCAAGCAATTACCTACCTGGATAACTATATTCAACAAGCTTCATATTTTGTTGATGCCCGCATATGCAGAATTAAAATTCTGGTACTGCAAAAAAAATGGGATAAGGTTGAAAGTGAAATTGATGAAGCCCTCAAGTCGGGCAAGAGTCCTTATTTACATTTCGTCAGAGGGCTTGTTTTGAAGGAGAAAAACAATGACGCAGAAGCCATCACGTTCTTTACTGAATCCATTGAACTCGCCAAAAAGCTTCATGAAAGTAGTGCCCTTCCATATCTGGAGCGCGGTAAGTTATTCGCAAAGCTCAATAAGAAAAAGCAAGCGAGTAAGGACTTTGAATCTGCAGAAAAATTGGGCTCTAAAGAAGCTAGCCGCCTACTTCATGAGCTAAATTAGAACCTTTAAGATAATATCTGTAACAACCTTGCCATTCAAGCCTCGTTATCGATAAAGTATCCAAAATGCCTCTATTTAGGGGCTACATAATGAATTTCTATGCCACTCTGTCACTTTTTGGCAGAAAAACACCTGTGGCATAATCATTGACTTTGAGGGGTTAAATTCGAAATAATAACACTTAATCAATATGGGAAAGATAATTGGAATTGACTTAGGCACTACCAACAGTTGCGTAGCCGTAATGGAAGGCAACGAACCGGTGGTAATTGCAAATAGCGAAGGCAGAAGAACTACGCCTTCCATCGTTGGCTTTTTGGATAATGGAAAGGGCGAACGCAAAGTGGGCGATCCTGCCAAGCGTCAGGCCATTACTAACCCCAAAAACACGATTTCTTCCATCAAACGCTTCATGGGCAAAAAGTTTGGTGAAGTTTCCGGTGAGAAGAAAATGGTATCGTACGAGGTAGAGAGCGGTAACAATGACACTGTGCGCGTGCGCATTGGCGACAGAATGTACACACCTCAGGAAATTTCTGCGATGATTTTGCAGAAAATGAAAAGCACAGCCGAGGATTATTTGGGCACCACAGTGACTGAAGCAATCATTACCGTGCCTGCATATTTCAACGATGCCGAGCGTCAGGCAACCAAAGAAGCCGGACAAATTGCAGGTTTGGATGTGAAGCGTATCATCAACGAGCCGACTGCCGCTGCTTTGGCGTATGGTTTGGATAAGAAAAACAAGGACATGAAAATTGCAGTGTACGACTTAGGTGGTGGTACATTCGATGTGTCTATCTTAGAATTAGGCGATGGTGTGTTCGAAGTAAAATCAACCAATGGGGATGTGCACCTCGGTGGTGATGACTTTGACATGCGCATTATGAACTGGCTGGCCGATGAATTTAAAAACGAAAAGAACATCGACTTGCGCAAAGACCCGATGGCATTGCAACGCTTGAAAGAAGCTTCTGAAAAAGCGAAGATTGAATTGTCGAGTGGTAATGAAACAGAAATCAATTTGCCGTATATCACTTCCGTGGATGGCGTGCCTGAACACTTAGTGAAAAAATTGAGCCGCGCGAAGTTCGAACAACTAAGCGATGACTTGATCAAGCGTACATTAGAGCCTTGTAAGAAAGCCATTGCAGATTCAGGATATTCTGTATCTCAAATTGATGAAGTGATTTTGGTAGGAGGTTCCACACGTATTCCTCGCATTCAAGAAGAAGTAGAAAAATTCTTCGGCAAAAAACCTTCGAAAGGTGTAAATCCGGATGAAGTGGTAGCTGTAGGCGCTGCTATTCAAGGTGGAGTTTTAACCGGTGAGGTAAAAGATGTATTGTTGTTGGATGTTACTCCGCTTTCTTTGGGAATTGAAACCATGGGCGGTGTTATGACTAAATTGATCGAGTCAAACACAACCATTCCTTCAAAAAAATCAGAAGTATTCTCGACTGCATCTGACAGCCAGCCTTCCGTTGAAATACACGTATTGCAAGGTGAGCGCCCGATGGCCCGAGACAACCGCACAATTGGACGCTTCCACTTAGATGGAATACCTCCTGCTCCACGTGGTGTGCCTCAAATCGAAGTAACTTTTGATATCGATGCCAATGGTATTTTGCATGTATCTGCTAAAGACAAAGGCACCGGCAAAGAACAAAAGATCCGTATCGAGGCTTCAAGCGGATTGACCGATGCAGAAATTCAAAAGATGAAGCAGGAAGCGCAAGCCAATGCTGAAAATGATAAGAAAGAAAAAGAACGCGTAGAAAAAATCAATCAGGCCGATTCACTGATCTTCCAAACTGAAAAGCAGTTGAAGGAATTTGGCGATAAATTGTCGGATGGAAATAAATCTGCGATTAACAGCGCGCTGGAAAAATTAAAAGAAGCTCATAAGAGTCAGGACTTAGCGGCTATAGACAACGCCATGAACGGCTTGAATACCGCTTGGGCTGCGGCTTCTCAAGAAATGTACGCACAAGGTGGCGCACAACCAGGTGCCGATGCAGGTGCAGGTGCTGGAGCCAACGCAAATACCAGCAGCAACAACGATGCACAAGACATCGAGTATGAAGAAGTGAAGAAGTAATTCACTTTTACTCAAGTCAAATTAAAAAGGCTTTCCTGAGAAATTGGGAAAGCCTTTTTATTTTTGGAGGTCTTTACTTTGAGAATATCTGATTCAGTTTACCACGAATGTAGTAAATGGCGCTCTTTACAGATTTCCATGAAATAGGTGCTCTTGTAAAATAACGTATGTTTTTCTTGATCAACTCAAGATAGAATAAACGCTTGATTTCCTTGAAAGATGATTCAGCGCCAGGATGTGATTTGAAAGCGTCTGTTAGTTGCATGGCTTCGACCCACTGAGGTATTCTTCTTTCCAAACTATACTTCTGTGCACTTTGAAATGCGGCTTGTGAATAACGCTTTCGGTTAGCTGTATTTTCTAAAAAAAGAAATGCATTCACCCAATCTTCATCTGTTTCACAAACAATTACACCTTGGCTTGTTTCGGCAACAGCCAGATAGGATAAAATGGGTGAACAAATAGTTGGAATTGAAAGAGCCATCGACTGCAACAATCGATTGGCTGATTTTGCTGAGCTCACTTCATCTAGGTTAACCACAGGCAACGCAACAACATCCGCTTGTTTAAATATCGTATTTAAATAATCCGGATGCCATGCGATGGTGGCTTCGGCATGATTGGAAATAGTGATCAACTCCCATCGCGACAATCGTGAATCTTCAAATAATATTTTTAGTTTTTGAACATCCTGCCAGCGGTGGCCGGTGCCATCGCCAAACCAGACGCAAGTGAGCTTCTCTTTATCGGGAAATAACTTTCTCTCCTCAAATCGTTCAGGAGCATCTTCAATAAAAAAGGATTGTATATTTATTTGTGCGTAAGTCGCACGCAACAGCTCAGATGAACAAATCACCCGATCCACCTTTCTACCAATCTCTTCGGCTGTTGGCAAATCGCAATCGATGAGTATAACAGTTAATCCGATTTTTTTGAAGAACTGAATTACCGAAAGATTGCTTTTGTCTTTACACTTTTGCAGGATTACAATATCTCCGGCATTTAGTAAATGATGCAGCGACTTTTCAATGGTTGTTGAAAAGGGAATCGTTCGCTCAAAAGAAGTTGGGATGTATGCGATTCCAGAGGCATAACCCAATTTCTTGAGTTGGTGGTGGATAGCCAAACCTTGCAAGCGTGAACTAGCCGTGAAGGTTGGATTAGCCCATAAAAACCAGAGAATCTTATTCGTCATTTGCGTTTTCGTTTTCAAAAGTACGCAATGACTGTTAAAGTAAATTTAAATAGCCAACGCTCCGACCAAGATTATTCCCACGCTCAGGAAAAGAACGATCATCCAAAATCCGGAAAATCGTTTTACTTCATCTTTGTTAAACATATTCTAGTTTGTTTAATTGCTAATTAAGGATGAGAAGCGATGAGGATCAGCGATAAACCGATGCTCAACGAAAAGAATAGAGACCACAAACGGTTTATCCATTTATCAGAAGTAGTGATGATGCGATTTTTCATATCAGTGTGTTTTATTTAGGTAGAGGAAGTTGCCTCCCTCTACCTTAGTGATGGTTTAATTTTTGATACAACGAATGGCCAAGCCAGTGCTTTTAGGACGGTAGTAATGATCGGGATGAGCAAATTGACTATACAGGTAAAACGTTCTTGTCTCCGCGGCATCCTTTGCAGTAGATGACCAAATTTCTCCATACGTTTTTAGAAAGCTATAAGAACCAGCAGGATTGCGCAAACCAGAACCCACTCCATTAAATCCTGTAGTATTAGTGCCCAAGTCATGGTTCCAATAATTTAACCCAGTAGATTTTAGTTTCGCTCCAGCGGTAGAATTCAGATTATCACCGCCCAATTCGTTGGCCAAAGTAACCCACTCTTCGCTAGTTGGAACATGCCATCCTGCAGGGCAAACATTTCGATTGTCTGTTGCCACATAACTTGTGTAGAGCAGCCCAAACCCACTCACATTTACTTGATCTCCGTTCGGTGCCCAATAGTAAATCGGGTTGGTCTCACCAGAAATATTTTGCGTTGGCGTTGAGGTAGTAGGAATTGCATCGCCATTGCTGAATTTAGTTACACGCAAATTTTTATCCATCCAAATCTGAGTACCTATTAACACCGATCCATATACATTTCCATCTGCATCCGTTGCCGTTGGAAGTGCCAAAGTGGTCGCTTCAATTACGTTACTGTAGGCCGTTCCTTGGTTGTTAGTAGCAAATGCTCGAACATAATACTTCGTTCCAGTCGTTAAATCAGAAATCTTCTTTTCGACAAAGGTGGCGCTTGTAGTAAAAGATGCAAACACATCGGTACCCGTTACCGGCAATGCATTGGAAGTACTAATTACCCATCCGGAAAGAGAAACTGCTGAGGCTCCTTGTGCTGTTACTGTCCAACTAGCCGTAAGTTCTTTATAGCTTATATTGCTAACTGCAAGTGTTACAGTTGGCAAGCCAGCACCCGTTGTAAACGAAAACTCTTCGCCATAGCCAGTGCCGGCACTATTTGTCGCGTAAGCTCGAGCGAAATATTTTGTGTTAGGAAGTAAGTCTGTAATCTGCGAAGTAAAATTTTGAGACCCTGCACCTTGATTGGTGGTATCACTTTGAACGGTGGGAGCTGCAGTAGTCGCATAGCAAATACCTTTCGCTTTGATCTCTGCGCCACCGTTTGACTTAATAGTTCCACCCATAGTGGCAGAGTTAAAAGTAATATTAGTGGCGGTTATAGTTGTAACCTGAGGAGCAATTGCAACTTCTTCGTTTTTGCAACTTTGAAAAAACATAGTTGCAGCCAGCACTAGGATGCTGCATGTTCTGAGGAGTAAATAAGGGATTTGTGTTTTCATTTTTTGGTTTTATTTTTTTGAATGAATACGCAAGTCTAGCACACATGGCCATGGCTTTACGCGGATAGTAAGTATTTGACAGATTAAGCTAGTAATTGACAACGCGCATTAGTCTTTGGCTTGGTTGACAAGGAATAAGTGTGAAACTTCGCTTTCTTGCTAACCGCTAGAGTAAGTTGCCAATTACTCAATAGAAATGTCATTCACTCAAAAGAATTGTTCGGGTATGGGTAAAAACGGTATTTTGCATCCAAATATTACTATGAAAAATCTGACTACGAGCCAGGTGGCAGCGCTGAAAAAATCGCTCAAGGAATTGGATACCCAGAGATTGGCTAGTGAGTTCTATGAAACATTGTTTGCTCGATATCCACAAGTAAAACCAATGTTTCCCACCGACATGAAAGAGTTGGGAATAAAATTAATGAGTGTATTCGAACTGGTCATTTATAGTTTTGAAGAAAAAAGTCACAATCAATTCAGTCTGCAAGACACATTAATAAAGCCGATGCAGGAATTGGGAAAACAACACGAGGCGAAAGGTGTGCTTCCAGAGCATTATAGTATTGCCAACGATTTGCTCTTGGAGATTTTAATCAAACAAAACAAAGATACCTTCACCTCAGAAGTTGAGATGAGTTGGTGGCTGGCTTTGCAACATCTTACGGTAGCGATGCTTTCACGAAAAAAAGATGGAACACAGGCTCCGTTAGCTGAACGTACATTGCGTGATACCTTTCATTCGATCATGAAAAAAGTAGCAGGAAAATAAGAGATGCACCTAGACAAATGAAGCGTTTAACAATTCTGTTGGGCTTTACGATCATTTTACTTGCGGGTACAGGAACATTTGCTCATAGCAATTCTGCGGTAGACGCGCGATTTTCCTCATCACTGACATCTATTGGAAATGAAACTCTTCTGTGGAAAGAGCGTAGCCTAAAGTTGATTCTAATCGCTGTAGGATTAGGAGGCATTTACTTAGTTTATCACATGCGCCTCCATCAAATTAAGCAAGAGGAAAGTTTGAAGGCCGAATTTTCACGTCAACTGGCTGAAATGGAAATGAAGGTATTGAAGGCTCAAATGAATCCGCACTTCATCTTCAATTCATTGAACTCCATCAATTGGTATATCATTAAATCGGAGACTGAGAAAGCTTCATTGTATTTAACAAAGTTCTCCAAGCTTATACGACTCATTTTAGACAACTCAACTTATAAGGTCATTTCGTTACATCAAGAACTTAACGCTCTTCAATTATACTTGGAGATGGAAACACTTCGGTTTAATGAAAAATTTACCTATTCTGTCTCAATTGATCGTGAAATCAATCCATTATCCGTTGGAGTTCCTCCAATGATTATTCAACCTTTCGTTGAAAATGCAATCTGGCAAGGGTTAGTTCACAAAAAAGCAGAAGGCAAAATCGAAATTGGGGTGCATCGCATGAATGGAGGTTTGAAATACACCATTACCGACAATGGCATCAGGCGGAATGATGTACGCGAAACGCACCTGCGTGCAGCCGATCAGGATAAGACTAGCGGAATGAAAATAAATGGTGATCGCCTCCAGATGTTAAACGGAGAGTCAAGCATCACGAGCGTAGAAACAATTGATTTAAAAAGTGAAAGCGGTGAGCCTTTGGGAACACAAGTAATTGTAAAAATGCTAACAGCCGAATTAGAACCTGAATTTTAAATACGCATTTGATTAAGCAAAATTTGTAACTTTAATTGTCTCTCCACCATGCGTAAAGTCGCTTTTGCAATCGTCTTTTTTCTTTTCCAATCATCATTTCTATGTGCTCAAAAATCAGTAGCCGACAGCCTTCAACTACTATTACCTTTCACAAAAGACACCGCTAAAGTTTCTCTATTAAACAAGCTATCTGGATTGGTAGCTACTGCAGATGCCAAGAGATCTTTAAGCTATAGCCAAGAGGCCTTACAATTATCAAAACAACTTGACTTTAAAAACGGGATTGCACTCTCCTATCGCTCACTGGGGATTTCATGGTTATATAATAATGATCATCCTCAAGCGATGGAGAATATTTTGCGAAGCGCACAACTGGCCATGGATAACCAACAATGGGAATTAGCCATCCAAAATTATTTGAACCTAGCCGGCATGTATTGCAGTGTATTTGGCAATTATGTGAAAGGGATGGAGTTCTATACCAAAGCGCTGCAAGTATGTGAATCTAAAAATGTGACCTTTAAAATATACGATGCCTACATGGGCATTGCTTATATCTATCATCATCAGCATGAAAATGAAAAGGCACTGGATTATTATATGAAAGCGCTGGTGTATCTGGAGAAAAATAATGACTTCAACTCATTGGGAATTCTTTATCAAAACATTGGTGAGCATTATGTAGAAATGAAAAAGTATGATCAGGCTCAATCGTATTTAGAAAAAAGCCTGGAGGCATTCAAGAAAGGAGGAAGTAAAGGAGGTACTATTACTACGTTGGCGATGCTGAGTGATGTATACCGTCAGCTGGGGTTACTCAATAAAGCCTTGGCTGGCGATATGGAAGCCATTGCCATTAGCAAAACCGTGAGCTATGAAAGAGCTAAATATTACGTTTACAATTCGGTTGGAAAAACCTACTACGAAATGAAAGCGTATGAAAAAAGTAAAAGCTATTTAGAGCAAGCCATTGTCATAGCCGAAAAAATTAAGATGAATGAGGAGATGCGCGATACTTACTTATCGTTGGCAAAGGTTTCGGAGAAATTATCGAATCACATCGATGCTTATCAATATCAACAACTGCACACCGCTTACGCGGATTCGGTGCGTTCTAAAGAAAGAACATCACAATTGGCAGAGATGGAGGTTCGGTTTGAATCGGAACGAAAGGAGAAAGAAAATCAGCTTCTCAAAAAAGACAACGATCTGAATCGGCTGTACATCAGCATCATCACGATCAGCTTTATATCAGTAGTTGTTATCGGGTTTCTCTTCTTTAACCGTCAACGTTTAAAAATTAAAAGCACGCAGGCATTGATGGAAACGGAGAAAAAACTTCTCGAAGCCGAAGCAAAGAATACACAGTTAAAACATGCTGAAAAATTAAAACGTGAATTCAATCAGCAACTTGCTGATGTCGAGATGAAAGCGCTCAAAGCGCAGATGAATCCTCACTTTATATTCAACTCACTCAATTCCATCAACTGGTACATCATTAAATCAGAATCCGAAAAAGCCTCACTCTATCTGACGAAATTTTCGAAACTAATTCGTTTGATTCTGGATAATTCTAATCACAAAATTATTTCCTTAGATCAGGAATTGTCGGCCTTGAAACTTTATCTCGACTTAGAGGTATTGCGATTTAACGAAAAGTTTACCTATTCGATTTCTATTCAACCCGATTTAAACCCACTTTCCATCGGTGTTCCTCCGATGATTATCCAACCGTTTGTTGAAAATGCCATTTGGCATGGATTACTCCATAAAGAAGCTGTTGGAAAACTGGATATCGAAATTCATCGAATGGAAGGCGGGGTAAAGTGCGTGATCACAGATAATGGTATAGGTCGTAAAAAAGCTGCCGAAATGAAAAGCAAGACGGCTGATAAGGATAAATCGTACGGAATGAAGATCACCGGAGATCGACTGAACATGTTGAACCGCGAATCAAAAGTATCCAGCGTGGAGATTATAGACTTGGAAGATGCAAATGGCGAGCCACTGGGAACGCAAGTCATTGTTAAAATATTATCTGCCGAAATTGAACCTGAATTTTAAAAATTGAACGAACGTATGCGCGCAATCCTGATCGATGACGAAAAAAATGCACTGGACATGCTGGAGTGGATTCTTCAAAAGCATTGTCCACAAGTTCAAATTATAGGCAAATGGGATTCACCTTTGGCCGGATTAGAAGAAATAAAAAATCAGAAGCCTGATCTGATTTTTCTGGATATTGAAATGCCGCAATTGAATGGTTTCGATTTATTGGAAAGACTCGGCCCCCACGATGCGGATGTTATTTTCACAACTGCGTATAATCAATTTGCCATTCGGGCATTTAAAATTTGCGCCTTAGATTATCTGCTAAAGCCCATTGATCCTGACGATTTAAAAGCAGCCATACAAAAAGCTGAAAACAAAAAAAGTAAAGTAAGCACCGATCAGCTCGATATGCTTCTCAGTTATATGAAGCAAGAAAAGCCTAAGTCAAAACGAATTGCATTGACCGCGAGCGATCACTTGATATTCGTGGAAACAGAAAAGATCGTTTATTGCGAAAGCGACAGCAACTACACCATTTTCTTTTTGACCAATGGAGAGAAAGTAATGGTATCCAAAACATTAAAAGATGTAGAAGAAATTTTGGAAGGAATGGATTTCTTCCGGATACATGCCTCTTATCTGATCAACATGAAACACGTGAGCAAATTTACCCGTGGAGATGGCGGCTATGTGGTGATGAGCAACAACCAACACATTACTGTTTCCAGAAAAAAGAAAGACGAGTTTTTCGAGATGTTCTCCAAAATCTAAACGATGTAAAACCGTGCCTTGCTGTAGTCTAAAGTTTCGTACTTTTGCTTTAGCTAGCACCCCCCATGCGCAAAGTCATTCTCTCCATCTGCTGTCTACTCATTTATTTACAATCTCACGCTCAAAGTTCCATTGCAGACAGTCTGGAATTGAAGTTACCTTTCACGAAAGATACCGCTCGGGTTACATTACTCAATAAAATTGCGGCTCTCCATGCGCGAACAGACGCAAAGAAGTCGCTCGCTCTCAGTCAGGAAGCTTTGCAACTGGCGCAAAAATTTGATTTTAAAAATGGAATTGCGTCATCTTACCGAATGATCGGGCTTTCCTGGTTTTATAACAATGACCACACACAGGCAATAGAAAATCTGGTCAAAAGTGCAGAAGCAGCCACCGTCAATGAGCAATGGACATTGGCCATTCAAGATTATATCAATCTGGCAGGCACTTATTCCAGCGTTTTTGGAAACTATGTAAAGGCAATGGAATACTATACCAAAGCCCTTCATATTTGTGAAACACAAAATCTTACTTACAAAATATACGATGCTTACAGTGGGATTGCGAGCGTGTACCTGCACCAAAAAGAAAATGAAAAAGCATTGGACTTTTACATGAAGGCATTGCTCTTCCTGGAAAAAGCAAATGATAAAAACTCACTGAGCATTTTGTATCAAAATATTGGTCAGTATTACCTCGCTATTGAGCAAATTGATCGAGCAGAAGAATATTACGAAAAAAGTTTAAAGGTCTTTCGGGAAACGCAAAGCAAAGGTGGAATCATTACCACACTGGTGATGCTCAGTGAGATCCACCGAAAGCGCGGCCAATTAGATCAGGCGCTGGTGCGAGATATGGAGGCCAAAGCTCTGAGCGAAACGGTGTCGTACGAACGGGCCAAGTTTTATGCACTCAACTCGTTAGGAAAAACTTATTACGAACAAAAAGAGTATGTTAATAGTAAAAACTCGCTCGAACAAGCTGCTGCCATTGCTTCTAAAATAGAAATGAACGAAGAACTGCGAGACACCTATTTTTATTTAGCACAGGTTACGCATCAATTAAAGGATGATGGAGAAGCCTATCATTATCAACAATTACACTCTGCCTATGCCGATTCGGTACGCTCAAAAGAAAGAACCTCCCAATTGGCTGAGATGGAAGTGCGTTTTGAATCGGAGCGAAAGGAAAAAGAAAATCAACTACTGAAAAAAGACAACGACCTCAACAAACTATATGCAGCGGTGGCCTCGATCAGTTTTCTTTCCGTTGTTATAATCGGAGCACTTTTCTTCAACCGGCAGCGACTCAAGATTAAGAGTACCCAAGCCATCGCGCAAAGCGAAAAAAAGTTATTGGAGGCAGAATTAAAAAACGCACAACTGAATGAGCTACAACTGCGAAAAGAAATTGATTTTAAAAACAAAGAGTTAACGACCTATGCACTGACCATGGTGCAGAAAAACGAAATTCTGGAAGAAGTTCGTCTGAGTATCGAACAAATACTTAAAAACACCGATTCTCTGGAAGAACCGCTCAAGAAATTGGGTAAAGTTGTTGATTACAGCTTCCATCTGGACAAAGACTGGGATGAGTTTAAAATTTTCTTTGAAAGTGTACACAATGATTTCTTTGTAAAGCTAAAAACTCAATTTCCAGACTTAAGCAGCACTGATCTGAAACTCTGCGCCCTCATTCGACTCAATTTGAATATCAAACAAGCCGCTGCCATTCTACGCATATCTCCAGACAGTGTAAAAATTGCCCGTCACCGCCTCCGGAAAAAGTTTAACATGCAGACAGAAGATAACCTGAACGGTTTTATCATGAACCTGTAAAATCAGCCAGATTTAGCTCTTTTTGTTTTTTTTGTAACCTAATGTTTACCTGAAAAAACCGGTCATTAACGTATTGATAACCTTCAATCATGTTCAAGGAGCTGGGATGTCCGTTTCTTTGCTCAATCCAAAACTGGAAATGACTGAAAAACAAATACAACTGGTACAATCAAGCTGGGCACAACTGGCAAATCGTCAGGAAGATCTATCTGACCACTTTTACAAAAATCTGATAAACTATTTACCGGAACGCAAGTCGGACTTGAAGAAAATTCGGCAAGAGAAAGGTTTGGAAAGCATCATTAAATCCGTTGACCGTTTAGTAGCCCACCTTCCGGACTTTAGTAGAGTAGAAAACGAGTTTTCTCAATTGGTTGATGAATACAACACAAAAGGCGTTTCAAAATCTGACTATGCTACAGCTTTAGTAGCTTTTTTAAATACGTTAGAAGAAAAGCTGAGTAAAATCTGGACACCTGAATTAGCGGAATCCTGGATTTTCACATTTGCATCGTTTCATCAGCACTTAAGCAAAAGAATAACGGATCAATCATTGAAAGCGGTCATTTGATTTCAAAAGAAATTACCAGTCTCTTTGCAAGCAGGTATACTTACGTGGGGTGAGTATGCTTCGCTTGCAAAAGGCGGTAAGCTATCCTAGCTTCTTCAGACGCGCGATGAGCGATTCTTTAAATGTTGAACCAATCGGCAAAACTACATTACCCAATTGCAACTCCTGCCGATCTAAATTAAGCTGATTGATTTTGGTGGCATCAACGACCACGGACCGGTGGGTGCGCACGAAATGATCTGGCAACTTGGTGAGCAACTCATTTAGTGAAATGCGCACCACAAATTTTTTGTCGCTAGTGCAAAGGGTGCAGTATTTGTCTTCGGCTTCTATGTAATTGATCGAATGGATGGGTACCTTTACCAAGCTATTTTTTTCTTTTATAAAAAAACTATCCTTTACAATCACATCGCGCTCCGACAACACATTTTTCGTTTCACCGGCAAATTGTGAAATGGCGAGATCAATCGTGTTCTGCAACATCAGGCTATCGAATGGCTTGAGAATGAACGCAACCGGGCGAGTGCTTTTTGCTCTTTCGAAAATTTCGCGTTCGCGTAATGACGTAATGAAAATAATGGACGTTTCGTGCGATACCCGTTCCGCAATTTCAATTCCACTTAAAGCTCCTTGTATGTGGATATCCAGTAATAAAAGGTCCGGCTTAATAGCTTTGATGGCCAACAGCGCTTCTTCCCCATTCGAATATTGCCCAACTAATTCATAGCCCGCTTGCTCCACGATCATCTGAATGGTTTCCGCATAAATTGGGTCATCTTCAACTGAAACAATACGAATATTAGCCATGAATCATTTCTTTCTTAATATCCTGCAACTCCTTCGGCTGAAAGGAAGGAATGGAAAACGAAAACTCGGTTCCCTTACCAACTTCACTGTCAACCTTAATCACTCCTTTGTTAAGGGCAACATATTCCGCACATAGCAATAAGCCAAGTCCGGTTCCCTTTTCACCGGAAGTGCCGCTGGTAGTTTTATTTTCGGAAAGCTCAAACAAGGTTCCGAGTTTCTCTTTAGGGAGTCCGACTCCTGAATCGCTCACATGCATCCACACAAAGTCTCCGGCCAAGTGCGCATCCAGTGTGATGGAACCATGGCTCGGGGTAAACTTGATAGCGTTGGAAAGTAAATTGCGTAATACGGCAGCGAGCGCATTTTTATCTGCAAAGACAAACAAATCATCGATGGTGCGATCTGTGAATACAATTTGCTTTAGCTCGAGTGAGTGTTGAAAAAATCCATAACACTCCTGTGTCAACTGCCGAAGTTGAATGGGTTCGGGTCGATATGGTACTGCATTGGTTTGAGACATGGCCCAACTCAGCAAGTTATTCAGCAATGTATCCAATTGTTTGGCTGACTGGGTAATCTTACTGCCAAATGCTTTTACTTTCTCGAGATCGTTTTTTGAAATGTGCCAGTTGAGCAAGTCATTGATTCCTGAAAAAGAAGTGATCGGACCGCGAAGGTCGTGGCCTACAATGGCAAAAAAGCGATCTTTGGTTTGATTCAGTTTACGGAGCTCTTCATTTTTGGCTTCCAGTATTTTTCGGTTCTTCTTCAACGCCCTGTAGGCGAAGCCGCCAATCACCAAAACCAGTGTCACCAAGCCCAAACCCACGATGAGCAAAGTTGCTTTTATTTCTTCCTTGCCTAATTGCGCATCGGCTGCCAACTTTTGTGCGCGTACTAATGCCAGTTCTTTCTCTTTCTTATCGTTTTCATAAAGCGCCTCCATGTTGGCTACTTGCTTAATCTTTTCATCGTTGTTAATGGAATCTTTAAGTGCATTCAATTGCTTAGTGTAGGTATAAGCTTGCTTAAACTCACCTTTCTCTCCGTAGATCAAAGCCAACAACTCCAAAAATCCTCGTTGCAATTCTTTTGCATTAATCGATTGAGAAAGTGTCCTTCCTTCCAGCGAATGTTGTAATGCCAAATCGTGTTGGCGTAGTTGGTGTTCAACTTGCGCCAGCAATAACATCGATTCGGCAATCCCAAATTTTTCGCCACCTGTTCTATGTAGTTGAATCGCTTTCTCGGCTTCTTCTTTTGCCAGATTCCACTTGGCATTGTTTTTATAATGCAACCCGAAGTAGTAATGATCTTGTGCAATTCCATTTTGATGCTGCGCCCGCTCGTTGATACGCAAGGCACGAGTGAGATAATAAATGGCTGAATCTGATTTGCCGGCAGAAGAGTACAAATTACCAAGCTCTTCGTTTACATAGGCCACGCCAGTATTATCCAATTCATTATCCTGATCATATAACTTTAGCGCAGTGAGTAAATAATACTTTGCCTTTACCATTTCGTTCATAATCATGTACGTCTTGCCAATATTCTGCGCAGCGCGGGGCGTGGGTGACGTTTGGTACGATTGAAAAAAGAATTTTAATGCTAGTGGGTAATTGCCAATTTCGCGATAGACCGTGGCGATGTTATTATTACGATTAGCGATGCCAATCTTTTCATCCAGCTTGATAAAAATCGCCAACGATTTGAAATAATAGTACAATGCACTATCGGTTTTGCTTTTGTAATTGGTGATTACACCCAACAAATTATAAGCAAGTGCTTTTTCTTTAATTACAAACCGACTACTGTCGGAAGGCGATTGCCCGATAGCTTGATGAAGATAGGAAGAAGCCAAATCGTACTCGCCTTTCACCACCAATATGATGGCGATGTATCGCAGGGTGCGAGGAAGCAGCCGCGTAATTTTTTTTTGATCCACCAGTGTTTTTGCCTGCTTAGCAAAAATCATGGCAGTGTCAGCATTGACTTCACAGTAAAAATCGGCCAACTGAATCAGTGCCTCAATGCGGGTGGTGTCAGCTATCTTTTTATTCGCCAAAAGGCGTTGCAAACTATCAGCGCGATTCATTTGTGCCACAGTTGCTTGCGACAACACAACCAACAAACACACGGCAACAGCCTTTACTCTTCGCATGACGGGGCTCATACCTTAAAAATATCCTTTTTTCACATGATCAAAAAGGATTTGCAGCAAAGGCTGAGGGTTTTTCGGTGCCTAGCATCTCTCCTATAAATTTCGCGCCATTCAGCACACAGTTGGCGACTCCAATAGATTGGTTCACGGACATTTTTCGGTCAGATTGAGGACAAACGGTTAACATTATCTAAAAATATGATAGCTGCCAACCCCCACGATACCATGAGAAAGATTTACGTAAAAGTGGATACTTTTATTAAGAGGGAATGGTTCTTGTTGATCACTTTGAGCGCCATCGCAATCCTTGTGGTGCTGTTCGAAGTCTACTAAACGGTAACCAATTCATACCTTCTTCCAGAAAACACATCCTTACAAGTGTTTTCTCAAACCGTTGCATCCCTTTGCAAGGCAACATTTTTTAGCCTCCACTTTATTTATCAATTCCAGCCTATATCTTTACGGCCTTCAAAAAAAGAACGAATATGCTGGTTGTCAAATTTGGTGGCACTTCTGTAGGTAAGCCCGAGCGCATGAAAAAAATTGCTGAGTTGGTTTTGTCCATGCCCGGCAAAAAGATTGTTGTCCTTTCTGCCCTCAGCGGCACCACCAATGCGTTGGTGCGCATTGGCGATCATTTGCTGGCGCAACAATATACTGGCGCACAAAATGAAATTGCCGAATTAGAAAAACACTACCTGCAATTCAGCAAAGAGCTTTACAGCTCAGAGGCCTACCAAGCGATCGGTCAGGAAATTGTGAGCCGTTACTTCAGTCTTTTTCGCCTGCTGGCGGCCGGTAAGTTTGACGACCGCAGCTACCGCGAATTGTTGGCGCAAGGTGAGTTAGTGTCGACTGAGTTCTTTTACCATCACCTGCAAGAACGTAAAATCAGTTCCCGCTTATTACCGGCTCTCCACTTTATGACCATTGATGAAAATCATGAGCCGGAATTGGAAAAAATCAGCGATCGATTAAAACCGATTCTTGAGTCTGTTAATGTGGATATACTCGTTACTCAAGGTTACATCTGCCGAAATCATAAAAATGAAATCGATAACCTGAAGCGGGGCGGTAGTGATTACACCGCATCTTTGATCGGTGCGGCCATACGGGCAGAAGAAATTCAAATCTGGACGGATATTGACGGGATGCACAACAACGACCCGCGCGTAGTAAAGAAAACGATGCCCATTGCCGAGTTAACTTTCGATGAAGCATCGGAGTTGGCCTACTTTGGAGCCAAAATTCTGCACCCTTCTACGATTGTGCCGGCACA
>DGYK01000060.1:23136-26432 GCA_002398365.1 Flammeovirgaceae bacterium UBA5008 | reverse complement strand
CCTTCTACGATTGTGCCGGCACAGAAATACGGTGTTCCAGTGCGTCTAAAGAACACAATGGACGAAAAAGCGCCCGGAACCATTATTAGCGACAAAGGATCGAAACATCAATTCAAGGCTATCGCAGCAAAAGATGGCATCATCGCCATTAATATCAAGTCATCGCGCATGTTGCTGGCGTATGGCTTTTTGCGCAAAGTTTTTGAGGTGTTTGAAAAGCACAAAACATCCATCGATATGATTTCTACTTCCGAAGTAGCTGTATCTGTCACAATCGATGATAGCACCCGCCTGTCTGAAATCGTATCGGAATTGGAAAAACTAGGAAACATCGAAGTAGATAAAAATCAGACGATTATCTGTATTGTGGGCAATGCGCTGGCTGAGAAAGAAGCTGTTCTTCAGGAAGTGTTTAGCGCACTGGGGGCCATTAAAATTCGAATGGTTTCGTTTGGTGGCAGCCACAATAACATCTCCATCTTGGTGGATACTACCCAAAAAGACAAAGCGCTCAATTTGTTAAACGAAGGGTTATTTAATCTAAAGTAAAAGGTCTTCCGCTTTTAGTTGGGTGATATTAGCGTGAATTTCTCATCACGTAATATTACCATACGTTGAATTTTTCATTAGGCTCGCTTGAGTTTTGAATTTTCAACTTATATTTACTTTAGACCAAACCAACGCCTATGGAACTGTACGTCATTCTTGTCTTCGTGGTGGGCTATATCGCTATTGCCATGGAGCACCCCATCAAAATCAACAAAACAGCATCGGCATTACTAACTGGTGTTATCTGTTGGACACTTTATGCCATTGCTGAACATGACCCTTCTAAAGTAGGCGGAGAATTATCACATCATTTAGCGAGTGTCTCTGAAATTCTGTTTTTCCTTATGGGCGCCATGACGATTGTTGAACTCGTTGATGCCTACCAAGGATTTCGTTTAATCACCGACCGCATTAACACAAAGAATCCAAAAGTATTGCTGTGGTTGATTTGCTTTGTCACATTCTTTCTTTCTTCCATTTTAGATAACCTGACCACCTCCATCGTAATGGTGTCGCTCATCCGCAAATTGATTCCTAATAAGGAGATGCGTATGTTCTTTGCCGGTATGATCATCATTGCTGCCAATGCCGGTGGCGCATGGACACCCATTGGTGATGTGACAACTACCATGCTGTGGATTGGCGGACAAATTTCCACGTTCGCCATCATGAAAGGCTTGTTCATTCCAAGTGTGTTATGTCTGTTGATTCCATTAATCTATTTAAGCTTTACGCTGAAAGGTGATTTGGGAGAATATCACCACACGGCCCACATGCACACGCATGGCGAAGAAGGTCCTGTAAAAGGAAGCACCGTCATGCTTTGCTTAGGCGTAGGTGCATTGATCTTCGTTCCAATTTTTAAAACCATCACTCATCTGCCTCCTTACATTGGCATGCTGATGGGCTTGGGCGTTTTGTGGGTAGTTTCAGAATTGATTAACCCACATGCCGATGAAGCAGCCCGCAGACCATTTACCGCTGCCGGTGCGCTTTCGCGAATTGACTCATCGAGCGTTTTATTTTTCTTAGGAATATTATTGGCCGTAGGTGCCCTGGAGTCCATGCACATCTTACAACATTTCGCGGCTTCGCTGGATTCTGCATTAGGTGATAACCGAGTCATCGTCACGTTCATTGGATTGCTTTCTGCTGTAGTTGATAACGTGCCGCTGGTAGCCGCCAGCATGGGTATGTATAGTTTAGAGATGTATCCGATGGACTCCATGATTTGGGAATACCTCGCCTATTGTGCCGGCACCGGTGGAAGTATTTTAATTATCGGATCAGCAGCAGGTGTGGCTGTAATGGGTATGGAGAAAATCGATTTTATCTGGTACCTGAAAAAAATAAGTCTGATAGCGCTACTCGGTTATTTTGCCGGAGCGTTGAGCTATCTCGCTATCGTGCAGTTTATGTAAATTCAGTCTAAACATAAAAAAGAGGCTGACATGTTTACGCAAGTCAGCCTCTTTTCATTTAAGCGATTACACTATTTTAAAGTAGAAGGCTTCTGCGCCTAAAATTTATTTCACCAGTTCCTTCAAAGCAATTTCAAATGAGGTTTGGGCAATGTGCGTTTTAGCAGCGTTCAACTTTCGCGTTTTCTCCATTGCCGCACGAATGGTTTTCGAAATATCGTTGAAGATGGCTGCATCATCCATGGAAACTTCACTCTCCATGAAGTAGGCAAATACACGAGCCATTCCGCAATTGGCAATAAAATCAGGAATCACCGAAAATTTCTCATCGGCATACAATCCAGTCGGACCAAAAAATATTTCCGGATCAGCAAACGGCACATTCGCACCACACGAAAACACTTCTACTTTCGAGGCAATCATTCGATCTACCTGATCTTTCGTGACGAGGCGCGAAGCTGCTGCCGGAATAAATACCTCAAACTCTAAATCCCAGATTTTTTCATTCACGGTTTCAAACGACAGTAAGTCGTCTGTTACCAATCGATTGCCCTGGCGATTCACCACCAGCTGGCAAATTTCTTCGTGCGAAATTCCTTTTTGATTGATCAATCCACCTTCGCGAGTGAGAATGCCTACCACCACTGCACCCATCTGCGACAAATAAAATCCGGCAGCTGCTCCCACGTTGCCCCAGCCCTGCACCACCACACGCTTTCCTTTCAGGTGACCGCCCTTTCCATCGGCAGATTGGCTATTGGCTGACCACAATTCATAATAATGACGTACTGCTTCGGCCACTCCATATCCGGTGCACATATCGGCAATGGTGTATTTTTTTGAGAGTGCTGGTGTGTACTTGGCATCTTCAATCACTTTCACAACACCCTGGCGCAGTTGCCCAATACGATTTACCTTCTGTGGCTCAGTCGGTTTATAGTGCCCGGTAAAAACGCCTTCTTGCGGATGCCAGATACCCACATCTTCTGTATGAGGAATCACTTCATGAATTTCATCTACATTCAAATCGCCACCGGTTCCATAATAATATTTTAACAAAGGCATCACGGCTGTATACCAGCGGTGCAGCACACCTTCCTTACGGGGATCGTTGGGATCAAAGTTGATTCCGGATTTCGCACCTCCAATGGGTGGCCCGCTGACTGTAAACTTCACTTCCATCGTTTTGGCCAGCGATTCCACCTCGCGCTTGTCAAGGCCTGCACGCATACGTGTGCCTCCTCCGGCCGCTCCACCACGCAATGAGTTGATTACTACCCAACCTACAGCCTCCGTTTCAGCATCTTTCCATTCAAAAACAATTTC
>DGYK01000060.1:15258-22906 GCA_002398365.1 Flammeovirgaceae bacterium UBA5008 | reverse complement strand
GGGCGCTTGTTTTCAAACTTTTGTAAGAGTTCTTTCATCTGTATCTATAGTTTTCGATGCGGCTAAATTGAGCTTTATGGCAGGTTCCGCAAAGGTTTGCAAAATTGAACTAAAGTGTTGAGGTACGCAATGTGTAAGGATATTTTTAAGCCAGACGGCATTCCAAAAGTATGACCCATTTACTATTGCTACTTTTATGCCAATGAACTTAGTGATTGATGTTGGCAACACGCGGATAAAGGCTGCTTGTTTTGAAGAAGATCGAATGGAGGCTTCCTATCGATTTGGAAGTTTGCATGAGCTACAGCTTGAATTAGGTACCAAACATTTTAAGAATGTATTGATCAGCTCGGTAAATCAATTTCAAGCCCATTTTGATTTCATCCATCCTGTTGAAAAAAAAATATTTTTAACTCCACAGCTTCCACTGCCGATTCAAAATGCATACGCCACTCCGCAAACTCTTGGCGTGGATAGGCTGGCAGCGGCATGTGGAGCATTTGCAGAGTTTCCGGGAAAAAATTGTTTGGTGATTGATGCCGGTACCTGCATTAACTATGAGTTTGTTGACGAAGCAGGAACCTATTGGGGAGGCGCTATATCGCCCGGAATCGATATGCGTTTCAAGGCGATGAATACGTTTACTGCCCGTTTACCGTTAATTCAGCGAACGGAAAGTGCTGAATTGATTGGCAATAGCACCGAAACGTGTATGCAGAGTGGAGTGATGAATGGAGTGCTGGCGGAAGTTGAAAATACCATCGAACGATATCGAGCAAAATACCCATCGCTGGTAGTACTTATTTGTGGGGGTGATGCCCCATTTTTTGAAAACAGGCTGAAACCTACCATATTTGCAGCCCCCGATCTGGTTTTGAAGGGATTGAACAGGATTTTACGCTATAATGCTTCATATTAAAAGATTTTTTCTGCTTTGCCTTGCGGTTTTCGCGGCAAATCTTGCTTCCGGCCAGGTCGCGAACAGTCCATTCTCTACGTTTGGGTTAGGCGATACCTATGGTAATGGGTTAGCACAGCACCAGGGAATGGGGGGCGTTGGTATCAGCAACCCAAGTTCGTGGTACATTAATAATCAAAACCCGGCTCTGTTAACTTACAATTACGTTACCACCTTTCAGGCGGGCATGATTTTAGAAAACAGAACCATCAATGATGGAT
This sequence comes from Flammeovirgaceae bacterium UBA5008, assembly GCA_002398365.1. Classification (GTDB taxonomy): domain Bacteria; phylum Bacteroidota; class Bacteroidia; order Cytophagales; family Cyclobacteriaceae; genus ELB16-189. The sequence goes on along the minus strand of DGYK01000060.1, from coordinate 21,727 downwards.
CAAGCACATTAAAGACAGGTACAGGCAATCTTAACTATCTAGTTCTCTCATTTCCTGTTTTGTCTGGAAAATGGACATCTTCTATCGGCCTTACGCCCTACACATCTGCCAATTACAAATTGCGAACCACCGGTCGAGTATTAAATGATTTAACGACCACTGTTAGCAGAGTACAAACCGGAAGCGGAGGCTTGAACCAATTTTACTGGTCGAATGGTGTGCGCGTACATAAAAATGTGGCAGTTGGGTTTCGCGCTAACTACCTTTTTGGATCCATCGATTCTGAAAAAACAGAAACCATTAACTTCTTAAATCCCAGTGATGCAAGGGTGATCATTTATGAACCACTATTGGTTGACAAGAGCTATGTAAAAGATTTTACATTTTCATCCGGTGTATATTTTCACAAAGACTCACTTACTAAAAAGAATTTTCGAATCGGTGCAGGTTTGGTATATGACTTTAGTGCAAATGTAAATGCCAACCGAACGTTACGAATTGAGCAGCGCAGCATTAATGGATCATTAATCGATTCTACTACTTTGATCCGAAACGAGCCCTCTTCATTTACTTTACCTCAATCTTTTGGCGTTGGGTTATCAGCCGGAATTCCGGGCCGCTGGACGGTGGCAGGAGATATCATGATTTCTGACTATACCGCATTTACTGGGATAAACGGTGTGAAGACCCCTACTACCAAAGGAATAAAAAGCGGCCTTGGTTTTGAGTACATTCCCAATCAAACGAGTGCAGCCAACTATTTGAGAAGAATCACCTACCGAACAGGTGTAAGCTATGAAAGATTCCCTTATTTGGTAAACGGCAATGAAGTTACAGATCTTGGCATTAATTTTGGTCTATCATTGCCTGTAGGGATTTCTACTTTAGATTTGTCCCTCAAAGTCGGAAAAAGAGGAAGTATTACACAAAATAGCATTGACGAGAACTACTTTAAGTTCTATTTTGGCATGACTTTCAATGACCGATGGTTTATTAAAAGGAAGTTTGATTGAAAAGTAAACAACTATGAAAATGAATTTGAAACAGGTAGTACTCGGCATGGCATTGGTTGCCACCACCTCACTTTCTGCGCTTGCTCAGTGCAAGCAACAAATCTGGCCGGATGACAAGGCAAAAGCCGAAGAATGTGTGGCCATTTTTGGTGATGCCGTTAAGCAAGGGCATTACAGAACTGCCACTGCTTCTTTGCAATGGATGATGACTAATGCGCCCAAATGGAACACGAAGCTATACGTAGATGCAGCTACAGCTTATGATGGATTGGCTAGTCAAGAAAAAGATCCTGCTAAGAAAAAAGTATTGATCGACTCGTTGATGCTGATTTATGACTTACGCTTAACCAATTGCGGTGACGAGGTTAACGTATTAAACCGGAAGGCTGCCGCTAACGTAAAGTATAACATCAACAACAAAGAAAAAGCGACTGAGCTTTTGGCAATGTACGATCGCGTATATGAGATCAGCGGCAACAACGTAAATGACAACAATTTAGAAGCTTACATTTCAGTGGTATTTGTAAATTTCTTAACTCAAAAGAATCTTCCGGAAGCTCAAAAAACATTGACAGAAGAACAGATTTTGGCAAGATATGATAAGTTAGTAGGTGTAATTGAAGCTAAAATACTAAAGGCGCAGAGTGAAAATAAAATAGCCGATGCCGATAGATATAAAGCAATAAAAGCTAATGTTGATGATAAGTTGTCGAAAATGGTTACTATAAATTGTGCTTTCGTAAAGAAAAATTACGAACCAAGATTTAAACAAAATCCAACTGATACAGTTATCGCAGACAAAATTTTCAAGTACATGTTTAAAGACAAATGTACTGATGATCCATTGTGGACTGAAGCTGCTGAATTAAAGCATAAAATAAGACCTGAATTTGGGTTGGCTAAATTACTTGGAGCAAGATATTTGCAGTCAAAGAACTTCGATAAGGCTCTACCTCTTCTTAACGAAGCGTTGTCTCTAGCCAAGACTTCAAGTGATAAAGCGGAAATTAACATTCTTTTAGGCGATAACGAAAACCAAAAGGGTAACAAGCAAGCAGCTCGCGATTTCTACAGAAAAGCAATAGCCGCTGACCCAGCTAATAAAGATGGTTTCGAAAAAATTGGCGACTTGTACTACTTCTCATTTGCTGAATGCTCCAGAAAGCAAAGCCTAGCAGAAGACAGATTGGTTTATCTTGCTGCTTACGATATGTATGCAAAAGCTGGAAATCAGGAAAAAATGAAATCAGCTCGCGGTCAGTTCCCTTCAGTAACCGAATTGTTCGAATTGAACTGGAAAGAAGGAGAAACCAAAAGAATTGATAAATGCTGGGTAGGTGAAACCGTTACCCTGCGCACTCGCGGCAAAGAATAATTTTTAGGAATGATTATTGCAAGAAGGCTGGCTATCACGTCAGCCTTCTTTGTTTTAAATATGCCTTAATATGAAATCAAACCGAATCAGTTGGATTTTTTCTATTGCCTTGGTCGCAGCCGTCAGTTTTACATCATGCCGGAATAAAGAAACGACTGCACCATTGGTTTATGAAGGACCCCTTCGCGAAGCCGAAGACGTGGTGATGCACTACACCGAAAACGATCGGGTGAAAGCGCTCTTAAAGGCAAAAAAAATATTTGAATTTCAAAATGGGGATCAGGAATTTCCGGAAGGCATCTATCTGGAATTTTTTGACAAGACCGGAAAGCTCACCTCTACCCTACGTGCGAACACCGCTTTCTATTTCAAAAGCGAAAGCAAGTGGCGGGGACGGGGCAAAGTAGAGGTGAAAAACATCGAAAAAAATCAACAACTGAATTCTGAAGAACTCTTTTGGTTTCCGGGCACCCGAAAAATCGCTACCGATAAGTTTGTGACCATCACCGACACGCATGATATTTTGTACGGCACCGGCCTTGATGCGATGGAAGACATGTCTAACTACACCATCAAAAACCCTACCGGCTCAATGCTGGTAAAAGACTAGGGAAATCTCCCCGAATCCGTCTCAACCTACAGTATTTTATAATATTGTATCTTTGCACTAGCAATGAAATTAATGGACGTAGTGCTGCTTTCACTAGCAGCTGTTTTTGCAATTATCGGTATCTACGAAGCAATGAAACTCGGCATCGGCCAAGCCTACTGGGCCATTATGGTTTCTTTCGGTTTTTTATTCTACTATAACTACCGTAAAAAGAAATAACCATGGAACTGGGGCCTTACGTCATGATTGCCATTACGCTGGTTTTTTCCTTTTTCTTTTCCGGAATAGAGATAGCCTTTCTTTCAGCCAACAAACTCCAAATTGAGCTCAAGGGAAAAAATGGAATTCTTTGGGGTAAGATCATGTCTTACTTCATCAAAAGGCAATCGTGGTTTATTGGAACGACCCTTATTGGAAATACGCTAGCACTCGTGTTATTCGGTATTTACATGGCTCAACTCATTGAACCGTGGCTCGCCACGCATTTACCGGAAAGTATCAATGACGAAGTATTTGTGCTGATTTTCCAAACACTAATATCTACGTTGCTCATTCTTTTTACTGCTGAGTTTCTTCCCAAAAGCCTCTTCCTGATCAATCCCAATGCGATGCTTGCCGCCTTGGCCATTCCGTTTCGGGTTATTTACGTCATTCTTGCTCCGCTCACTTTTTCGATTGTCTATCTTTCCAAACTAGTCATTATTCATGTGCTGAGGATTGAATATTCCGAAGAGAAACCGGCTTTCGGATTAACTGATCTGAACCATTATCTCAAAAACATGCTGAAAGTGCGGCATGAAGACGAAGATATTGAGTTAGATAAAAAAATCTTTCACAATGCACTGGAATTTAAAACCGTGAAAATCCGCGACTGTATGATTCCGCGCACGGAGATTACCTCTATCGATGTAGAAGAAGGGATTGAAAAATTAAAAGAGGTTTTTGTTCAAAGCGGCCACTCTAAAATTTTGGTTTACAAAGAGAGTATTGACAATGCCATTGGCTATTGTCACTCAGCCGCATTGTTTAAAAAACCATCACGCATTGAAGAAATTCTGACGCCTATCAGCATTGCGCAAGAAACCATGCTGGCCAATGACTTGATGGTGCAACTGATAAAAGACCGCAAAAGTATGGCGGTGGTAGTGGATGAGTTTGGAGGCACTTCCGGCATTGTAACGATGGAAGATGTAATTGAAGAAATTTTTGGAGAGATTGAAGATGAGCATGATAACGATAACCTGGTTGAACAAAAAATAGATCAAAACACTTATCTCGTAAGTGCCCGGTTGGAAGTAGACTACCTGAATGATCACTTCAAATGGCAACTGCCCATTGGCGAATATGAAACACTGGGAGGTCTGATTCTTGCCTATACGGAAGATTTCCCTCAGCAGGGAGATTCCATATCCATACCACCGTACACGTTTTTCATACAAAAGGCTGAAAACAAGCGTATTGACACTGTGAAGGTAGTGGTGGACGCCAGCGAACTGGCCGATTAACCGACTACCAACACCCGGTTTATAAAGCCCTGAAAATCAATACATTTATTTCCGTTTGCACCTTTGCTGAATAAAGATAAGGGACTAAATTTGCCGTTCTTTAAAATGGCGAGGGTTGGCCTGACAGACCATTAACATTTATAAACTTTTACGTATGGCATTGATTGGTACTTTGAGGGAAAAAATGACCAAGTGGGTAGTTGGTTTTGTTGCTATTGCAATTCTCTCTTTCATTTTGAATGACTTGTTTGGAAGTGGACCTCGCTCCATTATGGGAGGTTCGGATGACGAAGTAGGAGAAATAGCAGGTACATCGATATCCCGCGAACAATACCAAGGTTTCGTGCAAGAGCGCGAAAACAACTACATCATGAGCTTTGGCCGTAAGCCGGGCGAGCGTGAAAAACCTACCCTTGAGCAACAAGCTTGGGAACTATTGGTGGTAGAATACGCGATTAAACCTCAGTTTGAAAAAACGGGTATCAAAGTTACTGCTGATGAAGTGTGGGACATGGTGCAAGGAAAAAATGTAGACGAGAACGTAAAGCAATCGTTCGTTGACTCAACCGGTAAGTTTGACCGTAAACGTGTCATCGAATATATCAATAACTTCAACACGCCTCCTCCGATTGGAAATGAGCAAATGATGGCTCAATACAATGAAGGCAAATATCGTTGGACACTATTTCAAAAGGAATTGGCATTAGGTCGCGAACGGGTAAAATATGAAAACCTGTTGATCAAATCGAACTATGTGACGGAAGCAGAATCGGAGCGCGATTACCACGCACAAAACGATGTGGCCGAAGTGAAATACGTGTACGTGCCCTTTTTTGCGATCAGCGATTCTGCGGTAAATCCTACGGATAGTCAATTGCGTGATTACTTTAACAAGAACAAAGAAAAATATAAGACCAAGCAAACACGCAGCCTGAGCTATGTAGAGTTTCCGGTAGTAGCCTCTGCCAGCGACTCAGCCAAGTTGCGCGAGGAAGCTGAAAAAATTGCTGCCGAATTTAAGACCGCAGCCGATGACTCTTCCTACGCTATTGCGCAATCGCAAGGAAGCAATGCGTACGCAAAATACACTATTGCCAATCTGCCTGCCTCTTTAAGCAAAGACAAAGAAAATTTACAAGTGGGTAGTGTGAACGGTCCATTTTTAGATGGCGGAAACTACAAAATCGTAAAAGTGGTAAAAATTGGTAGCGACACTACCTACGCTGCAAAGGCTAGCCATATCCTGATTAAGTGGGAAAATGAATCTGCGGAAGCTAAGAAAACAGCCAAAGAAAAGGCGCGCAAAATTTTAAATGAAATTAAAGGTGGAGCCAGTTTCGCTGCTAAAGCTTTGGAGCACGGAACAGATGGTACCCGCACACAAGGCGGAGATTTAGGTTGGTTTACAACCGGACAAATGGTTAAACCTTTTCAGGATGCAGTATTCAACGCCAAAAAATCGGGCTTGCTGAATGATGTAGTGGAAACTCAATTTGGTTACCACATTATCGATGTTACCGGCCCGAAAGACAATACAACTTATACCATCGCCACTATTGAATTAACCATTACGCCAAGTGATGAAACACAAAATGCGGCATTCTTGAAAGCGCAAAACTTTGTAGCAGCAGCAACAGACGAAAAAGAGTTCAGAGCCGAGGCACAAAAAAATGCCATGAATGTATTTGACGCGAAAGATTTAGGTACTGCCGAAAGACGTATTGGTGCGTTAGGCGAAGCACGCCAAATGGTAACGTGGTTATATCGCGAAGGCAAAGTTGGAAAAGTGTCCGATGTTTTTGATTTGGATGATTCCTATGTGGTTGCAGTGATGACAGCCGAAACAGAAGAAGGCTATAAAGATTTTGAGAAAGTGAAAGAGCAGATAACTCCTCTTGTGAAAAATCAGTTGAAAGGTGAGAAAATCATGGAGAAACTAGCTGCCCAAAAAGGCACGTTGGAGGAA
>DGYK01000060.1:14328-15075 GCA_002398365.1 Flammeovirgaceae bacterium UBA5008 | reverse complement strand
CCCAAAAAGGCACGTTGGAGGAAATAGCTACCGGTTTCGGTGCAGATGCTTCTGTTAATAGTTCAAGCGATTTAAAGTTAAATTCTAATAACCTTCCTTCAGTAGGTGTAGATGCGAAAGCAGTAGGTGTAGCCTTTTCATTGGAAAATGGCAAACGTTCAAAGCCTTTTGTAGGTGAAAATGGTGTTTTAGTAATTGAGACCATCAACAAAACTTCGGCACCTGCCATTGGCGATTACACGATGTTTAAAAACCAGTTATTGCAAGGTCTGAACAACAAATCAAGTTTTGGAATTGCTCAAGCCATTAAGGAGGTTTCTAAGATTGAAGATCAACGCTATAAATTCTTCTAAATAAAAATTCACAAATACGATCGGCTTCTCCGCAAGGGGAGGCCGATTTTTTTTATATTGATCAGAACGACTTAATTTACAATTCATGAAACCAGAGTGGACCGAATCATTGCGCGAAAAATTAGATCAGCATTATGCTTGGCCCGCCCTCTACACTTTCAAATTCATTGTACCAAAAGGTAAAGAACAGGAGGTGGTGGCTCTTTTCCCCCAACATACCGCCACTCAACGTGCTTCAAAAAACGGAAACTACAGCAGCATTACGATTCAAATGATGATGCCCTCGAGCGATGCGATCGTATTGGTGTATGAAGCAGCCTCTTCCATTGAAGGAATTATTGCTTTATAAGCTTTTGAATAAAGATTTACTACAACCACCTCTTTCTCAGCGCAG
>DGYK01000060.1:413-14138 GCA_002398365.1 Flammeovirgaceae bacterium UBA5008 | reverse complement strand
CAGCGACCAGCAACTGCTTGAGATTATTGCGCATAATCAGTCATGGCGTAGCGAAGTGGTGGAAGCTGCCCGTCAGGAATTACTCTTACGTGGCTTGAATTCAGAAGATATTCTGTCTCATAGCGATTACATACGCGAACAGGCACAATATCTCAAAGAAAAGCAAGATCAGATCAACGCCATCACGCCATTAAATGTAGGCGATTGGATTGCATACACAGTTTTCTTTCCGTTCCGTCTATTGGATGACTGGTCTAACTATTCACAAGGTTACCATCGAAAATCGAGGCAACGCACCAAAGCATTTCTGGCCGGATTATTTATATGGATTACCTGCTTCTACGTTAGTGCAATTTTGTTTTCTGATTCATCTGAAGCAAGTGCGTCCCAATCTCTTCAAATTGTCAATCAATATAAATATCACGGCTACCTGATCGTAGAATTTGAAAATCAAAAGAAAGAACAGTTGAACATTGAAGACTTTATACAAACCAGCAATTCACACTATGAAGATTGGCCCAAGCCCGTGGATGCTTTTTTTGTAGACCTTCAATACATGGAGATAACTGGAGATATGCATCGGCCGCCTGATCCTGAAAAACAGAAACGATTTGTTCAGATATGGCCGCCACGTACAACTTTATATGATACCATATCTTGTTCGGAGGGCAAGCTTTTGTTTAACTCCAAAGTAGATTCCATAACTTCTGAACTAAATCGGTTGATTCAATCGCGTAATGTAATTCCGTAAGACTGGTGTCGTGTTTTTTTTATACCTTAGAAAACAAATAGTTATGTGGGTACATGAAAATAATAGGCTGATACGCCATTTTGAATTTAAAGACTTTGTGGAGGCTTTTGCCTTCTTAACACAAGTTGCTCTACTGGCAGAAAAGAGTGATCATCATCCTACGTGGTCGAATACGTATAATCGGGTGACGATTGAATTATCAACCCATGATGCGGGCAATATTGTGACGGATAAAGATTACGCTCTTGCGAAGCAAATCGATGAACTCTTACACCGCTATCTCAAATCAATGAAATAATTATTTGTCGCCCGTGTCAAAAACTTCTCTTTTCCTTGTTCCTACGCCCATTGGCAATTTGGATGATATGACTATCCGTGGATTAGAAGTTTTAAAATCTGTGGATACCATTTTAGCTGAAGATACACGAACCTCCGGCACCTTGTTGAAGCATTACGCTATATCAAAACCACTTCAAAGTTTTCATATTTTTAATGAGCACAAAGCGCTTTCCGGATTAATCAAACGGATGATGGATGGTGAAACGATGGCGTTGATTTCGGATGCGGGTACTCCTGGAATTTCTGATCCGGGTTTTCTTCTAGTACGCGAGTGCATTCAATCCGGATTAAAAGTCGATAGCCTACCAGGAGCCACTGCTTTAATTCCCGCTTTAGTCAAATCAGGATTTCCGACCGATCGGTTTGTGTTTGAGGGATTCTTACCTCACAAAAAAGGAAAGCAGACTACACTCAAACGATTGGCGGAAGAAGACCGAACAATTATTGTTTACGAATCGCCACATCGCCTCGTAAAAACATTGGAACAAATGGTAGAATTTTTTGGGGCCGATAGACGTGTATCCGTTTCACGCGAGTTGACTAAACTCTTTGAAGAAACGGTAACTGACAGTCTCACGCAAGTGATTGCTCATTTTAAAAGTAAAGAAGTAAAAGGTGAAATTGTCTTAGTGATCGATGGCAAAAGAGAGTAATATATCATTGCCTCCGTGGGCATTGTTTTTAATAAGTGCAGCCCTGTTTGCTGCAGGATGGTTAATGAAACCATTTCCCCTGCCGATTTTCTTCGCCTTTGCACCTTTGTTTGCTATTGCCGATCAGGCTCGCGAAAACGATGACTTCTGGATTAACACAGAATTTATTCTGTTAAGTTTAGTCAGTTGCTTCCTTGGTGCATTCGCTTTCAACTTTTCGCATATTGTAGGAGCTCTTATTCTTGCTATCACTTTTACATTGTCGTTCGTGATCTACACTTTTTGTTTTCAGCAACTCGGGAGTCGGCTAGGCAAGTTTACGATTTTGTTTTTCTGGTTGGCTACGGAATATATACTACTAAAATTACCTTGGAGGAACGAAACCATCTTTTTAGCTGACATTCTAATCTTAAAGAAAGAGTGGTTAAACTGGACTGCCCACACCGGATATCTGGGAGCAACACTTTGGATTTTGCTTACCAACTTGTTTTTATACATGACGATCTTCAAGGGATCATTTCACAAAGGCTGGCTGGTATTGACCATTATCACACTGATCGCACCAGCTATTGCTTCGTATTTTGTTGATGTGAAGGCAATACCACGCACAGAGATGATTGCACTATATGAATCCGGGAAATCGACTCTTTCACAATACACGAAACAAGGAGAGTTGATTACCCGTACTTCCGCGTGGATATCTGTCGTTATTATTTTACTTGCGCTTGTAAAAAATCTAACTGTCAAAAAATGAATCTCGCTGAACTAGAAAAAAAAGTAATTGCTCTTTGCAAAGAAGTAGGAACTTTCATGCGCAACGAGGTTAAAAATTTCGACCGTAGTAAAATTGAACAAAAGGGCAGCTTCAGCAACTTGGTATCATATGTAGATAAAGAAGCCGAAACAAAATTAGTACGCGAACTAAGTACCTTATTACCCGGCTCCGGTTTTTTAGGCGAAGAAGGAACCAATTCAGAAGGTAGCAACGAATACAAGTGGATTATCGATCCGCTCGATGGCACGACCAATTTTTTACATGGGTTACCTATTTTTGCCATTAGCATCGGATTGACCAGAAATAACAAGACGATTTTAGGAATTGTGTATGAAGTAAGCCATGAGGAGTGCTTTCATGCCATTGAAGGCGGACCTGCGTATTGCAACGATCAGGTGATTCATGTTTCTCCGATTCGAACATTAAACGAAAGTTTGTTGGCAACCGGCTTTCCGTACTATCACACAGAAAAAAAAGACAACTATCTCGAAATAATTAAAACATTCCTCGAACAAACACACGGCATTCGCAGACTAGGTAGTGCCGCAATCGACCTCGCGTATGTAGCATGTGGCCGTATGGAAGGCTTCTTCGAATATAACTTGAAGCCATGGGACGTGGCAGGCGGTGCCTTTATCCTTCAACAAGCAGGAGGCAAAGTCACTGACTTTTCCGGTGGCAATAATTATTTGTTTGGTGGCGAACTATGTGCTGCCGGTGCAGTACATTCCGAAATGCTAAAAGTAATTCAGGAAAAGTGGTAATATAACAGCTACTTCATAGTTAGTTCATATGTAAACGGCTGGATTCCGCAATCGCCCATATATGCTAAATTCAAATTGCGAATGTCTATTATGTGTATGCCATTCGAAGAAAAACCAATTGTATTATCAGATATATCATAAATATGATTAAATGGCGAAAAGCCGGATGTTGTACCAACGCCTTCAATCCAAGCTTCTAGAATTACATCGTCAAAAAGATAGGCATTTCTAACAGAACCGTCTGAAAACTTTACTTGTCGAATTTCCTTAACAGTATATTCTACGGGAACATCGTTGGAAATACTTCCCCAGCCCGCAGGCGGCTTTTCGTTACTCATAGAACCAACCGGTTGAAAGAAAAATGGATATACACTTACTTTATCTCCTACTCGTTGAATATTAAAATCATAAATAACATACTCTGCACCCGCAGGGTCAGTTCCTATCGTTTGTTGAGGCACTATATAAATTCGTTTGGCCTCCTCTCGGAAAGAAATGAAATAGGATGACGATGATTTATCAAAGTTAAAATTACAGTTGTCGCAACTAGTTCCATATTTCCATTTTGTTTGTGCATATAATTTATGATATAACTTACCATGAATGATGGTATCACCAAAGATTCCAACTTTTACGAATGCGGTTTTAGGAAAGAAACTAAATTCACAGTGCGTTATTGTCCAGAACGCATTTTTGGTTGGGAAAGGTTGATAAACCAAATTAGTTGAAACTTCTTCCTTACCACATGAATCTATAAATAAAAACACAATTAGCCAGAATGTTGACCGCTTCATTATTTTTGGCCTTTCCGCAGCTTCTCAATCTCTTCCATATAAGCGGCTTTATTAGCTAACTGATTTTCAGGAATATTTTTTATAGCTATTTCCCAATTTTTAATTGCTTCCTTACTATTCCCGACAGCCGCATACCCACGCGCCAATCCTACGAAAGTTATAAACTTATCGTCTGCGTTTTTCTGACGATTTAATTTAAAGATTTCGAGTGCTCTGTTATTCTTTCCCTTACTAAGCAGTGATTTGCCATACTGATGAATATCATTCATTGTTGCCATGGACATAGCATCATTCATAACAGCATCTGCCTCTGAAGCACGGTTTAATTCATTAAGTAGGTCGGCTTTAATTTGCATTGATGCGAATGTCTTTTGTCCATTGAATCGCTCGCTATTCATAGAAATATCAATCCACTTTAAAGCCTCCGTTAAATTGATTTTGTTATTCAAACAAAATCGTGCACAACGCACCCAATTGTCACTGTTAAATCCGGCATAACTTGTTAGCTCAGCTCTCATCTTATCTACATACAACTGCATTCCATTCGGAACTTCTACTTTAAATGATATTCGCTTATTCTCCCATTGAAGGTACGCCCTTGCGGATAGCAGTTGTCTTTCGTCAAATCCGTATGTCAACCATTCTGTGTATGGACTTTCTTCCGGAACTGCCTCTACGCGCAAAACATCCTCCTCGGGATTATAATAATATACACCCCAACTAGTTGAGTTCTTTGAAAATATCCAAGTCCATGGTTTATCCTTTTCAACAATTAACATCATACCATATGTACCCGCCTTTATGTCCTTGCCATTTACTTTAACGTCATTTGAAAATGTGGCGGTAGTGATTTCATTAGAACCTGCTCTCCATGGTGATGAAACAGAAGTTCCATATCCATCGGGGTCTTTAAAGCCATAGTGAACAAGTTCGCCCCAAATATGACCTTTGCGGTCTTCACCATTAGGGCCATGAACATCTGGACCACGATAAGTAATGGTTACTGAAACCAAACCAATCCATTGCGTAACGCTGGATTGTTGATTGTTTCCATTGGGGGGTGATGTAATAGTAATTGTTTGTGCCTTTAATGTTGAGGCACAAATCAGCATAATTAAAGTGATCTTGAGGATGCTTTTCATAGGGTATATTTAAAAGTTGCATCAAACTTACGCATAGGCAAGTTTATTGCGTTAAGTCGGCTGTTGCATTGAGTGATACTCATGTTGCAACCGAACATCTGATTTATTGATTATGAACCAAATAGTATGGCAAAAAGCAGGTCGAACAATCCAACAACCGTTTTTCAAGTAAAAAGAAAAGTATTTCTCTTCTAATTTAGGAATGTTCCCTAAATCAAGGAATAAATAATCAATGCAACCAATGTTATGCCGATTGCATGAGCTGATCCTGTGATGGCCCCAAAAACGAGTGGTTTTTTCATTGTGGGAATGACTGCATTCGTACATGTTACCGCAGCAGCAAAACCAACTCCCAGCACTAAACCCAGAGATAAAGCCGCAGTGAGTGAAGTTGGCTTAATCAGTTGAATCAGAACCGAAACAGAAATAGTAGTTATGAGGCAGGAAATAAATGGAACGACAAAATAAATAGTCGTTTCTTTCCAATTTTCTGTTCGCTGAAAGCCCATGGCTCGTTCCCACATTTTGCCGAACATAAATTGTCGGTGCCAGATACCACTAAAAGCGCAATAAACAATTGTAGCAATGGCGATGGCACCCCAATTAAACTCTATTAATAAATATCCTGCGATCATGTTGATTAAAATTTGGAGTTGTTAAACAATTATAAGATTTGTATGGATTATTAGTTTATAGCAAATTTGACAATAGCCTCACAATGCAATTCAAGGGTATCGATCAACGGGGCTGAGACATCTTGTTGCTTAATGATTAAGGGCAATTCCGTACATCCCAGTATTATTCCCTGAGCTCCACTTTTGAGTAGCTCATTAATAATAGATAGATAAGCATCTTTTGTTTTTGATTTATAAATGCCTTTGCCTAATTCATCGCGCAGTGTTCGTTGAATAAATTCTCTTATGTTTTCTCTTTTCGGTATAATGCATTCGATACCTTTTTGCATTAATCCATCTTTAAAGAAATCCATCTCCATGGTGTACTTCGTGCCCAATAAGCCAACTTTTGTTAATTGTTTTCGCTGAATAACACGCGCTGTTTCTGATACGATGTTAATGAAAGGTAATTCTATTCTTGCTTCCAACTGGTCAATGAATTGATGAGCAGTATTAGCACATAGCACAATACACTCTGCACCGCTATTTTTTAAACTTAAGCAAGCTTTATAGAGCAATTCAAAAGAATTATTCCAATTGACTATTTGAATATCGCCAAAGTTGAGTGAGTAAATAATGCATTCGGCAAAATTCAGTCCGCCTATCCGGGCGTTAACACCCTGATTGATCAATCGATAATAATCAACCGTGGAAACCCAACTCATACCCCCAACCAATCCTATTTTCTTCATTTGAAATTCTTTGGACGAAAGTTTAGAAATAGTGATTTCATGGCAATGACTTACAATTTTGTGTTTGCAAAATACGCTCAAATAAGTCAGTCGAAGGACGCATTCTTGTTGCAATAATCAGTATTAATGTCAGCTGTCCTGCGGTAAAAATCACAACTGGTTTTTTTAATACCGTTTAGCATGCCCGGCAAAAAGGATAAAACCAATTCAAAACTTCACTTATTTTCGAGCTCTATGAAACAAATGTTGCGTTCAAGGGTAATTTCGTTGCCACAGTTCTGTTTTTAGCGTCAAAATGGTTATTCTCGCATCATACAATACAACTTGCCAAGTCAACTTAAATTATCTTCAAGCATTTTTTTAAGAGACCTAATAGTGAAATAGTATATTCATGAAATCCATTTCATCGTTCTTTTTATCTCTTTTCATTTATTGTTCTATAACATGCAATGGTCAATCTAAAATAGATAGCTTACAATCTGTGCTAATCAATGCTACCGATACATTGCGTATCCAGGTATTGACAGAATTGGCGATGGAATATGTCTATACAAATCCTCAAGAAAGTGAAAAACTAGCGGTGGAGGCCGTAGAGCTTTGCAAAACGGTCGATTACTTTAAAGGCGCTGCAAAAGCATATCATGTTCTCTGCATTTCATACGATATCCGAGGGGATTACGTAAAAGCAATTGAAAGTGCTACGGCCGGTGTGGAATTCCTCAAGTATCATAAGCATATTGATTCGGAACGAGAAGTGTATGCCGGTTTATTAAATGGAATTGGCCTAGCTTATTATCATCAAAGCAAATACAGCGAAGCACTAACCTCCTTTTTTTCCGCTCTAAAAGCTCTTGATCAATCATCTCAGTATCTTCGTGTTGCCAATGTGTATAACAACATAGGACTTGTATATCACGACCTTGCACAATTGGATAAGGCTCTAGAATATTACTTCAAAAGTTTCGATCTGGCTAAAAATAAGAAGCATGCCATCCAAGCTGGCAGGTCAGCCAACAACATCGGATTGATATATAATGAAAAGCAGGATTTTATTTCAGCCATCAAGTTTTATGAAATATCATTGGCTTACAAGCGCGAAATTGCTGACGAAAATGGAATCAGCGCGAGCTATTTAAATTTAGGTATTACCTATAAGCGATTAAAAGATTACACAACTGCTTTGCGGTATCTCGAGTTGTCGGAATCAATTAAAATGAAGCTTGATGATAAACTAGGACTCTTGAATGTTCAAGATGGCAAAACAGATATTTTAATTCAGCTAAAGCGCTTTAAAGAAGCGGAAGCAATTGCTTTTAAAAGCCTAAAGCTTTTAGATAAGCTACATACCACTGAACCTAAAATTATGGTATACAACCGACTTTACATTTTACATGAGAGCCAGGGGAATTACAAGGAAGCACTCGCGTGGTACATTCGCACGACTAAGCTGAAGGACAGTTTGTTTACAGCCGAGAAAAACAAACAAGCTTTAGAAATAGAAAGCAAATACGAAACAGACAAAAAAGAGCAAACAATAAAACTGCTTGAAGGCGAAAAGCAAATCCAACTTATTTGGAAATATATACTTGCCGGGTCCGTCATTGCAATTGGCATCATTTATCTATTACAAAGGTCGAGAACTCAAAAAGCAAAAGAGTTATTAGCCATACAAAAGGAGTACAACACTAAATTGAAAGAAACCGATTTACTTAAGTCGAGGTTCTTTTCAAACATTTCACATGAATTTAGAACCCCGCTTACACTAATTCTAGCGCCTATTGAAGACATTATCAATTCAGGTGCTATTTCAAATACTAGAAAAAATGATCTTCAAATTGTGAAGCGAAATGCCAACCGACTTCTGGAATTAGTGAATCAGCTTATGGATTTAGCAAAGCTAGAAGCAAAAAAAATGGAATTACATTTTGCTTTTGGTAATATGGAGGCTTTTCTTAAAATAATCGCAACTTCATTTGAAACGTTAGCACAACAAAAACACATTTCCTTCAAACAAGATTTTAAATTTGATCATGCAGAGATAAAATTTGATGCTGACAAAATTGAAAAGATCGTCAGCAATCTATTAATGAATTCTTTCAAGTTTACTCCAGCCGGTGGCACGGTAACTTTAACCGCTGTCGAAAGGTGGAATGAAAATTTAATTTTGATCTCAGTGGAGGATACCGGTATTGGAATTTCCGATGAAGATAAGCCTCATATCTTCTCGCCATTTCATCAAGTTGATGAGGCAAATAATGGCGACTTGGGCACTGGACTAGGCTTATCATTGGTAAAAGAGCTGGTGAATCTTCACAATGGTCGGATTGACTTAACGAGCACAGTGAATGATGGCACTAAAATAACTGTGACGCTTCCTATCTTCTATCCTGAAACTCATACATCATCCAGCAATATACCAGCCGCTACTGCCATCAAATCTAAATTGCCCATTGGGAAGACGAAAATTCATGAAGAAACTGCTGCTAACAGAAATGAGGAAAAATCTACAATGCTAACCGTCTTAATTGTAGAAGACAATCTTGATTTACAAAAATACCTTAAATCAATTCTCGATAAACGTTACGCGGTAGTTATAACAGATAATGGCGAAGAAGGCCTTGAATTAGCCTGCAAACAAATACCAAATCTGATAATATGTGGCATATCGGTATCGACATCAAGAGGCGATAAGCTATTTGATATACTTAAAAAAGACGAACGCACGCTTCATATCCCAATTATGGTGCTTACAACTAAAACAGATTTACAATCAAGTCTGGATGATCTAAAATCAGAAGTTGATGCTTATCTCGTTAAGCCATTTGCGGTTGAAGAGTTATTACTACACACTTCGCAGCTATTAAAGCAACAACCGAATATTGAATCCTCTATTAAGGAACCCAATGAAAAGAATGGTAATCTGCCCAATAGAATTAAATGACATAGCGTATAGTTACAACATCACAAAGCCAATTGTGACTTTGAATACAGGAATACAAATTTCGATTTATTAATATATTGCTAAACTATCGATGAACTAGTAAGTAGTTACTTAAAGCTTTTACTTCCACCAATAGTTACCCACACGTATGAACAAAATTATTCTGATCGTTACATTTACAATTCTTACGAAAATTGCATTCGGTCAAATTAGTAAAATTGATAGCGTTGAATCTATTCTAAGGAAACATAGGTCCAATGACACTTTGAAAGTAAAACTATGGAATGAATTAAGCTACCAACATATTGGAATAGATTACTACAAAGCCAGGCAATATGCCATGATCGGTCTAAAACTTGCAGATAGTCTTTCATACAAACTAGGTCTCTCAATTGCTAAAAACAGGCTCGCGCTTTGCTATTGGGTACTAGGTGATGGCGAATTAGCGATCAAACATGCAATGGATGTCATTCAAATTGTTGAGAACGAAAAACTTGACAAAGGGCTACTTGCTGAAACTTATCGAATATTGGGTGTAACTTATTCAGACCAACTGGAGTTTTCAAAAGCACAGTTCTATTTAAAAAAATCACTAGAAACATGCATTGCTAAAAATAACTGGGGCATGATGTTGCGTGTTTACGTAGGCGCTGGTGCAATTCAGCTAGCCAAAAACAAACCCGACAGTGCACTCAATTTGTTTACCAAAAGTCTCGCTATCGAAAAAGAGCACCCAAATGAATATTACCTTCCAATCATTTACACGAACATAGGATCTGTTTATAGTGGCAAGCACCTCAACAACCCAAAAATTGAAATATCTTATTACGAAAAGGCGTTGGCTCTATCCGAGAAGGTCGAAAACCGGTACGCTGAATCTCGCGTGCTCTCACAACTTGGTTACACTTATCTGCAAAATAGAAACTTTAAGAAATCAGAAGAGTATCTAAGCGAGTCTCAAAAAATTGCCAGAAGTATCGGCCTTAAAACGGTTGTGAAGGATAATTACTTACTCCTAATGGAGTTAAAATTAGCACAGGGCAATATGCAACAAAGTCTTTTCTATCAAAAAGCCTACTACGATCTTAAAGATAGTTTAAGCAATGAGAAAATCACACGGGAAATAGTTGAACTGGAAACGAGTTACGACAATGAAAAAAAACAAAAAGAGATTCAGCTACTGCTGGAACAGAAGCGTGCAGATCAAATATTACAACTCTCGCTCGTGGTCGGAATTATCTTGCTTGCATTATTTAGCGTAATCGTCTATTTGCTACAGAACCAACGAAATTTAAAAGCAAAACAATTACTGGCATTTCAAAAAACCGTAACTGACAAATTAAAAGAAGCAGATGCGTTGAAGTCACGTTTCTTCACCAACATTTCCCATGAATTTCGCGCACCTCTCTCATTGATCATTGCTCCCATCGAAGAAAAATTAGCATCGCCATCTAAATCTGGCGTTGACTACGAAACCAGCAAAATTGTATTACGAAACGCACAACGACTACTTAACCTGGTAAATCAAATATTAGACTTATCGAAATTAGAAGCCAGAAAAATGGAATTGCAGGCAAAGGTGGATGACCTGAGTTCATTTTTACAATTGCTCACCGAATCATTCGAACCCTTAGCCATTCAAAAGAAAGTTAAATTTTCGAGTGACATACGGCTTTCATCACGGGAATTTTTGTTCGACTCAGATAAGATGGAAAAAATCATCACTAATCTATTGATGAATTCTTTCAAGTTTACGCCACCCGATGGCACCATTTCACTTCAAGTAACAGATCGAGATTTTGAAACTGGTATTAAGCTCGTCATAAAAGATACAGGAATTGGTATTCCTGAAGAAGATCAACAGCATCTCTTTTCAGCGTTTTATCAAGTTCGCGAAGGGATCGATGGCGATCATGGAACAGGATTAGGCTTATCATTGGTCAAAGAATTAGTAAAGTTGCATCAAGGTAATATTCATTTGGAAAGCACATTTCATAAAGGAACCATTATTACCGTTACCATTCCTCTTCAAAAACCCAAAACAATATCGCTCGCTTCTATTCAAACTATTCCCCCGGTTTCAAATCAAAATGAGGTCATCTCGCCAGAAGAAGCTTCAGAGCTTTTGGAGGCAATGCCTCTTTCACATGAGGAGTCGCCTGAAGCAAAGCAGACTATTTTGATTGTGGAAGACAACCCTGACTTACAAAATTATTTAGCCTCTATCTTAAGTAAACAATATGTGGTTGCAATTGCGAAGGATGGTGTTAAGGGACTTGAATCTGCCTACGAACAAATACCTGATCTAATTCTCTCGGACATAATGATGCCGCGAATGAATGGAATCGATCTGCTTGAAAAAATCAAACAAAATGAAAGAACGAGTCACATACCAGTTATTCTACTTACGGCAAAGGCAGATCTGGAATCGCGCCTTACAGGCTTAAAAATTGGGGCAGACGATTACCTTGCCAAACCTTTTGTTGTCGAAGAATTATTTATCCGAATAGCAAACTTGCTTAATCTTCGAAAAAAGCTAGCGCTAAAATATATGACGAGTTTATCCGGTCAAGCCTCAACAAAAGTTGCTAGCGAACCAACGCTCGATGAGAAGTTCCTTCAAAAAGCTAAAGCCGTTGTAGAACGTAACATCAGTGATTCGTTGTTTAGCGTGGAGAGTCTCGCAGACGAAATGCATTTAAGCAGAGCACAACTATTCCGAAAATTAAAAGCCATATCCGGCTTGTCTCCCAATGAATTCATTAGTGACATTCGGTTGCTACGCGCTGCCGAAATGATCAAAGGAAAGGTTGATACCCTCACTCAAATTAGTTATTCCGTTGGCTTCAATGAGCAATCTTATTTTGCTAAGAGATTCAAAAAGAAATTTGGAATGACCCCCAGTGAATACAGTGAAAATGCAAAGTAGCTTTAGATTTAGTTATGATTTTACTTTTTCAAATTTAGTGCATTTCTAATTTCTTCTACTTGCCGCTTCATCTCGGCAAAGTCGGCAAGTTGTTTTTTCAGATCATCCGTTTGAGATTTTAGGTTATCAATGATCAGCTGCTGCTCCTTAATTGCCTCTATTAAAACCGGAACGAGATTTGAATACCCGACTGCGAGATAACCGTCCGGATCTGTTGCAACTACTTCAGGATAGATCTCTTGTACTTCCTGCGCTATTACACCTATTTGATGTTTGGTAGGCAAATTCTTCTTAGCCTCAACGTCATGCCGCCAGTCAAAGCTAACTCCTCTCATGCGCAATACATTTTGAAGTGCATTTTTCAATGGTTCAATATTTCTTTTCAATCGAGCGTCCGAAGAGTTTACCCAACTTGAGTTTCCACCATTCTGTGGCGCTTCAGAGAAAATTCCATAACCAGATCCCGTATTTCTAAGGTATAACGTTGCCGGGCCCGAACTGGCATTTTGAAACCAAGCGCCTACTGCATTACCGACTTGTTGAATTTCCAATCTAGCAATCGGCTCAGAAGACACACCGATACCTACCTTTGAATTAAACAAAGACATTGTTGGTATATCGTTTGAATAGAGTATAATGCCAGACGCTGGTCCGCCTGCATATCCTAAATACATATTTCTATCAATACTACTTAAACTATTTCTGATCACACGCATATCTGCGTATTGGTCAGTAGATGATAAATCTAAACCGAGCTGCGCTGACGTTCCTGATATCACTAATTTAGCTGTAGTAGGGTTAGTCGTGCCAATTCCCACCTTTCCATTCATAAAAGAAAAAGTACCCGCTCCTTCAAAATCTGTATAGAAATAATTGGTCATCGAATTACCACCAACATCGCCAATTTTTATGCCACTCAAATCTGTACCGATGGCTGGGTTTCCTCCTTTACCGTAAGCGATGAATTTGTATGTGGCTGCATCGGTTGCATCAAATCCACCAATGCTGATATTGGATCCCATATCGGTAATACTGGAAGCAACCAATCCGGTACCATCACCTTTTGGAATAATATTATTTGTAGAGAAACTTGCCGGAGCTGAAACCCATGAAAGATTACCCGTTGCATCTGTTCGTAAGAAAGTATTATCAA
The DNA here is from genome assembly GCA_002398365.1 of Flammeovirgaceae bacterium UBA5008. Lineage (GTDB taxonomy): Bacteria > Bacteroidota > Bacteroidia > Cytophagales > Cyclobacteriaceae > ELB16-189. Next base: position 531 of record DGYK01000060.1, on the reverse strand, counting down.
CCAATGCAGTAGATGGCCAGCTATACGTTTTACTATTGAATGTAGTCGTTCCGCTCACAGTTAAATTGGATACACTGGCAGAGCCTACCGAAAGCGTTCCGGTCGTTGAAATATTTTG
>DGYK01000060.1:0-121 GCA_002398365.1 Flammeovirgaceae bacterium UBA5008 | reverse complement strand
ATTTTTGCAGATGTGATGGCATTATTTGAAATCGTAAGTGCTCCATTATTTGCAAGGGATGCATCGCCACTCAGCGGAACACCTGTGGCAATATTACTTCCATTACCCACAAAAATATTGG
>DGYK01000042.1:102084-102735 GCA_002398365.1 Flammeovirgaceae bacterium UBA5008 | reverse complement strand
TGTGAGGGAGGGTTTGGTTTGGCCCATATGGATGGGGCACAAGCAATGTTGAGGGAAAATAGTGATGCTTGGGTTAGTGAGTGGGTTGTTGACCCTTAACCACATTATCTTTAGTAACGGGTTCTAATCTTTTGATTTTAATTTCCTTTCCTTCAATGTATCCGTCAACTCCGTAAGCACTAACCATGTTACAAAACACATTGTTCGCTTCTCGTCCAAACTCTAGAGCTAAGAGCGCGTTTTGATGATTAAACCCTTCAATTTCTATTTTTATTAAGTCTTTAATTTCGATGTCAACAAAGCAGTGCTTTATGAGTTGATAGTGACGACCAATCACTTTGTCGGTCATCTCGAATGAATACACTCTCAACATCGCTGATGAACTCTCCTTGTCGAGAGTTCGCTCAAATGTAATTGAAATAATTTCAGAGTCGTGAAATGTAGGCCAATAGCCAAAGTGGTCAGTGACAAGCCTTGCGTTTTCTATTTCTTTTTGCTCTTCAAAGTCCACTTTGTCCAAGGGTTAATTAAATTCAATCTCACGTATGCTTAACATTACTTAAAACTTGCACATACTTCCGTTTATATGTGTTTAATCAAATCTAGTTATTCCCTCATACACCTCCAAAAAGAAGTCAGAAGTCAGAATAT
>DGYK01000042.1:101103-101852 GCA_002398365.1 Flammeovirgaceae bacterium UBA5008 | reverse complement strand
GGGTGTGAGGCTTTTGTTTGGCTGGTAAGCAGTGTGCCGGGACGGAGATGCCTCTACGATAATCCCAGGATTATTCCTAATACTAATACTATTCCCAATAATCCTTCTAGTCCATGAATAATGAATGCCATCCAATTTGACTTAAATAGTCTTGACGGGAAGGCGAATACAAATCCAAAGTAGAGGGCTGTTGATAGTATAATCTGGGGTTTATGGAGATGATAAAATCCGAATAGCAGACCATTAAAAAACCAATCCCATTTACCAAATACGCCACTCATCTTAGGCAAAAGTATTCCCCTATAAATAAACTCTTCACCAAAAAAATAGTTGAACAAACTTGTTACAATAAATAATCCAAGTATCCACCAAGCACCCCTGTACTCTGGCGTAGCCAAACTTGATAGATCATACTTTGGTAAATGTTGAATAAGAGGTGTAATCCAGCTATCTATATTCGGTAAGTTTATTACACCGGATTGTATCAAAGCACTCAATACGATAAACGGTATTGTCCACAATAACAACCAATAACTTGATTTACCATTTCTTGGATTTACCGGTCTTTGGTATTGCATTCTCGTTTTTACAGTCTGCCAATTTAATTCATGCCCGTCATGTTTAAGAATGATTAGTGAAAGGATAAATTGCCAAATGAGTCCCACGATGACAGCTATCCAGTAAACGATTACCGGATTCCATTCTGTTATTGTAACTAATTGTGGAGTAATAACAAATGCAAGAATAGC
>DGYK01000042.1:100351-100953 GCA_002398365.1 Flammeovirgaceae bacterium UBA5008 | reverse complement strand
TTGGCATTGCTGATAACCCCCAAATCGTTAAAATTTTCCTTAGGCTATATTGGTTGTCCGGTTGCTCTATATGATGGGAAGTCATGAGTAGATTTACTGATTTATTTTTTTGTGGTCTTGTTGCGAATTGCTAAAATAGTTCAAATTATTCAACGGAAATCTTTAGGTCAAAAGAATCGACTAGAATTTTGAAACGAATTCTCATTCATTCCATTGTCTGTTAGGATTGGGAAGTTCATAAAAGGGTAAATTTTTTTCAGTCTTACTGATAAAAATTAAGGTCCGAGAATTTATATCGAGTAATTCTCTTGTCTCTATAAAAGTCGTTGAATCAATACGGTTGCTTGCCAGTCCTTCGTCATGGTATTCACAGGATAGAAGAAATGTCAGTGTGATAAAAATCAATAGGCTTTTCATATAAAACCATAGACACTCAAATTCGCCAATTCGTTGTAACGTTGTCTGTCCAATTGCATTGGCCACAACTTATGTATTAGGGCAACCAATGGCACCACACCTATTCTGGTGTATATGTGCCTTAATACATCACCAAATCTCAACAATCCCTCTCACAACTGGAAAAAAAGTCAAATTGTCTGGAC
>DGYK01000042.1:90298-100154 GCA_002398365.1 Flammeovirgaceae bacterium UBA5008 | reverse complement strand
TCAAATTGTCTGGACTGTGATTTCTATGATTTATATGATTGCCATGATTCTGCTTTCATGAGTTCATCGGCACCTTATAAATCTTTTCATTCTATCAATCCGTTGACAATTTTGTTTTGCCCTTAACAAATCTCGTTCCTCCTACACCTCCAAAAAAAGTCTTATCTTCTGAATCAGGATTAGCAGGCAAAGAAGTCAGAATATAGAATTCAGAATAGATGGGTGTGAGAGAGGGTTTGGTTTGGCTGGTGACGAAGTGTCGGAAGGCGGAGACGCTGCTGGGACTGTGTAGTTACCTAATAGTCCATGTCTCAAATTTGATATCTCTCGGTAACTTCTTAAACTGTTCTCGTTTTATTTCATATTCACCGCGAAATTTTGGGCCCTTCCTGATTTCATAAACAGAAACTTTATAGGTGGTGTTGGCATTGCCCCCTCTTAAGCGCTGTCCAGCCGCATCAATTCGTTTAGTCGAATATTTATGAAATAACTTTACCTTAGAAGCATCAAACGAATCTGTTTCAAGTTCACCAAATTCATATTTCTCAGAAGTAAATTCCGTACCAAACGTATTTTTATTTTTTGGTTTTGTATCTTTCCATTCCCCCGGTATCCTTTGTTCAACTATTAAGTAATCTCGATCTCTGAATGTAATTTGCCTTATCCACAGACCGAGCGTTTCTGCTGGTAATGGTTGCTCTACCCTAAGTTCTATTGAATCTGATTTGTACGTTACACCATTAACAACAATGGCGATAGGTCCAATTTTCACTATTCCGGTATCGAGCGCCCATGAATTAAGTTCAATTTGCCCTCTACCCAGATCTCTTTCTATGTCTCCATCAATGCTATCTAAAGGATTATAATAATCAGTAATTCTTAAATACACGTTTATTTCTTGTCCAAGTCTCGGGGATGGATTAGAAACACTAATAATCAAATTCTGTCCTAAAGCTAGGTTAATCGGAAATAAAATGAGGATAATCAGTTGTCTCATAACTATTGCTGTAAACATTAAATATATGCGTATGTTACATTGGAACCTGTGCCTATTTATCTTGGGTATTTAACTTTTGATATTCACAAATCTCGTTGTTCCTACCCACTACTCCAAAAAAGTATTGGTGTCTGAATCAGGATTTTAGGATTAACAAGCAAAGAAGTCGGAATATAAAATGAAGAATAGTTGGGTGTGAGGGAGGGTTTGGTTTGGCTGGTAATGGAGGATACACTTTTAGGAAGGAAGGAGTTACTCGTTGGTGAAGAACACCAACGAGGGCGGGAGGATTTCAGGATTAGCAGGCAAAGAAGTCAGAAGTCGGAATATAGAATTCGGAATAGTTGGGTGTGAGGCTTTTGTTTGGCTTTGGTAATGGTGGAGACAATGCTGGGAAAAGGTTATTCGTTGGTGAAGAACACCAACAAGGGCTGGGAATACATCCGATTCCCGGTGTATATATGCGAAAAGAATCTCACTATCACATAATCAAATCTTGTTCTTCTCACTACTCCAAAAAAAGTAAAATTGTCCGGGCTGTGATTTTTGTGATTTATCTGATTGCCGTGATTCTGCTCGAATGATTTCATCGGAACTTTTTAAATCTTTTCTTTCTATTAATCGGAATACAATTTGTTTTGCGCTTAACAAATCTCGCTCTTCCCACGCACTACACCAAACAAAGTCTTGTCGTAAAATCTGTACAAAAGCCATTGCCACCAACGGTTTGCAAATTTGCGATGGGCGGGATTCTTAATACAACTGTTGATGCGGAGCACAAAACTTTCGGCTACCACTTAAACTGTCTGCGGAGCACGAAACCCCGCCTATTGCAAATGTGCTGTTCTATGATGTGCTATGGGATATTTACTTCCGCCACTTTAATAATATCTGTTACAGTAAAGTCACCTGAAACATCAGATGGTAGGAACGGGGTGAATCCAGCTACTTTGTTTAAATATGATTCACTATCTCTTTTTAGAATTCTTACAAACGTATCAGCTACAATTTTGGCTCCTAATGGACCTAACGTATTCCCATTATTTAATACAGATGCTTCTCGTAAAATATAATACCATAATGGGGTTTTGGTTAGTAAAATACCTCCATTTGAATTTAATAAAGTTATTTCATTTGCAGGCAAACCACTTGTTAATTGTACCGGTGTCATTGGTGTTATTCCGAATGCTGTAGCGGCTGCTTGTCCACTTGGCAATCCCATTGCTAAACCTCTTCTTAAATTCCTAGCAGCAAGAACAGCCATAATTCCGCTTCCGCCTGGTAAACTTTCTAATCCGTTAGCCAAAAGACTATCAATTTTTCTAGCAAAATTAAAAACAGGAACATTTATACCAGTAGGGAAAAATGCATTAAAATCAACTACCCAATTACTTAAAACAGGCAAATTCGGGTTTCTTATAAAGTTAAAAGCATCGGATAATGGTTGGTTAATGAAATTATGATTAATCCAATATCTTTCTCTGATTAGGCTATGTCCAAAACGATAGGCTGCCACCGAAAACTCAACTGGCATTGAAAATGCACTTCCTACTGGTGCTGCAACAGAACTAAGTGAATTTGCAACTACAGATGCTCCACAGATTCTCTTTAGAAAATCATTTACGACTGCCCATTGATAATGGTGAGTAACAATTTTCTTTGCTTCTACAAAAATATCACCTGTAAAACCCGATGCAACAACAATATCCACAACCTTGTTGTGAAATTTAAGCATAGCCATTTGAAATTGAGCTACAAATAAATTTTCATCATTTCTTGGGTCACCAATTATTGCTGTATTTGTACCTTCCACTCTTGGTACATCTGCATCAGTCTTGATTACCATTCCAGCTGTACCACCACCATTTGTTGATGGACCACCTTTGCCCGTATTTCTATTTTTACCTAATTTTAGTTTAATAGCTGTGCTTGGTCCAGAAGATGGAAACTCATATAAATATGGGCTTAATGCCGGTCCTCTACCATATATATTATCTAAATCTAATGCTGGTGTCCTCATATTATTGATAGATGTTGCATCTGTTGCATTATTTATGTCAGAAGAAACATCTAAAGTAATATCGTGGTCAACAAATTGTCCAAAATAGGTATAACCTGCTGGAATTATTGAATCTGCTCCAACATCTCTTCCTGGGTCGCCCATCATTCCACCTAATTGATTTAATAAACCTACAATTACTGGATTCATATCTAATTTACTAGATTGTCTAACAGTATTTGAGGTCAAATAACCAAACTTGTCATTACAAGGTGAAAATCTCATTGGAAATGGAAACCAACTCAAAGCAATTTTTGCACCATGAAAACGCTTTGTTTCATTTTTTAAACTCGCAATCGTTGCCCTTACATCTTCAGGCAATTTTTCTATTGGCACCAATGCTTTAGGGTTAACTTGTTTTACAGCAAATGCAAACTTTTCTAAATTTTGTGGTTTGCTAATTTTTAGTTCTGTGAGTCTTTTGGAAAGTTGATCAATTTCAGCTTTCGAAAACTTTATTGCTTGTGTAAGCTTCTGTTCTTCTTTTTTAATTTTAGACATCTTGTTTAATTTTACTTAAATTCTGCTTACTCTTTTCAGTTTTCAGCAACCCTGTCTTACTCTTTTAAGGATTTTCAGAATTCTCCAGTATATTTATGCATAGTAAAAGATTGCAGAAGTTTTTTTATCAAGTAAAGCACCCTTTTTCAATCCGTTTTTTAACGGTGTTTTTTCTCCGGAGCGCTTGTCAAGCATATCATACAACTATGTATTAATGCAACCCATGAGCACCTATACAACTTACTCTGGTGTCTATGTGCCATTGGAACATCTTAACACATTACCAAATCTCGACACACCCCTCACACCAAAAAAAAAAGTCAAATTGCCTGGACTGTGATTTCTATGACTTAATTGACTGCTTTGATTCTGCTTGAATGATTTCATCGGCATCTTATAAATCTTTTCATTCTATTTATCTAGAAGGAGTCCATTTCGCATGTCTGAAGGCGATTTCATGACAAGAAATACAGCAATTCTTATTCATGGTTTAATATATAACTTGTGAGATCTTTGATTGAGTGGTAATTAGCAATTGGCTACTATAACTTAGGGATTGGTAGCAGCTGGCTAGTAACTGGGAACATATCCACTAGCAATTAAATGTGGGACTATGAGAGAGTTGCGATATGAGCGGAATGCTTACTGACTTAATCAGGATTTACAGGATTTTAGGATTAGCAAGCAAAGAAGTCAGAAGTCAGAATATAGAATTTAGAATAGTTGTGTGTGAGGCTTTTGTTTAGCTGGTAACGCAGTGTGCCGGGACGGCTGGGAAGGTGGGAGTTAGTTGGTGGTGAAGAACAGTAACGAGGGCGGGGGGCAGTAGTCAATGGGCATTGAGAAATGGTCAACAGTCCATGATGGTTGGGAAATAGTCGCTGGGAAATGGGGAGGGCACCGGATCAAACAGTCTTTCGATCTCTCCGTGCTGATATATCATGATCCGGTTTCTTATATATACCTCGTAATGCAACCAGATACCGCTGCCGCAGTTACAGAGTTTTACAATCTCTCCAACGGCCCCGTCATACTTAGCCTTTATTCTAGTTCCATTCTTATAGGGCGTTGCCTCTCCTTTTCTCGTTAGCCACTTCATGTTACGAAGATAGGGAATTGTTAGTAGTTAGTGGTCATTGGTCAATGGGAAATGGGCATTGATCATTAGTCGTTGGTGAAGAAAGCGTACGAGGGCGAGGGCGAGGGTGTTTTCTAAAAGAGAAAAAGTTTCTTTACGATTTTCGTTCTCATTTTATAATATGATTTTTTTACGCTCGGTGTAGAGCCTCTCAAACCATTGTTGCAAAAGATGGCAATTGTTATGTCCTGTCGCGGGAAATAGTAAAGATCGGCTGTAGTGGCAATGCCTCTGCCCCCATGTCCATACAATAAGCCATACGGAAATGATTTATCGGTTGATAACCCTAAGCCAGTATCTACTTTTACTGTATTTCCCGTTTTCATTTCATTTAAATATTGCTGCGTTAAAATACTCCCCTTCATCAGGTATTGAATAAAATGGGCCGCTTCTTCAATTGGGGCATACACCCCATCATCTCCAATAAACCAATTACTGGTTTCGAACGTCTGGTCCGTGAGATTCTCTAGCACATGGTCTTGATTGAGATCACCATAATAATTAACGTTTTTTTCCGGTGGTGTCTGACGGTAATAGGTATTTGTCAGTCCCAACCGACTGATCAGTTTTCGTAAGTAATCGGCATGTCCTTCCGGTATTATTTTATCAACGATAATTGCCAGTAACATATAGTTTGTAGAACTATAGTAAAATTTAGTTCCCGGCTTGTTCATGGATGCTTTGCCATACACATATCTTTTCAATGCATCTTGATGGCTGAGCGTATCTAATTTTAACTGACCCGATAAGTAGAGTTTATTCAATTCCGGATCGAATTCATAGCTGGCAAATCCGGATGTGTGGCCGAGCAAATTTCGTATAGTAACTTCTTTGGCATCTGGCAGGTTATTGATAATCTCAGCGGGTAAATAGTCAGCAATTTTGTCTTCCAGTCGAATACGTCCCTCCTGTACTAATTTCATTACGGCCACGGCATTATACATTTTTCCGATACTGGCAATACTGAGAATATTATCTTTTTGCATCGGGCTTTTTTTATCAATATCTGCGTATCCGGAAACACCGACCCATTCGCCCAGTTTAGGACTTTTAATATAAACAATCACACCTGCTAAGTTTTCTCGCGTGGCTTGGTGTAGGTATTTTTGAATCTTCCTATACTTTTTCGGTGGCCTATTACCTGATATTTCTTGAGCGATTGAGGCTGAAAATAACCCTGCCAATAAGATTATAAGTACGAAATGCTTTTTGTTCATAGTTCTTTTTGTTGGGCAAAAGAACGTCTTCCAACCGATCAGGATCGAGAAAAAAAGCTAAAAAACCGTGAATTGATATTCATTTTATGCCGAAATGCTATTATACCACTTGCGAAACATGGCAGCTTTTGGTCTGCTCACAGAAGTAGTGGCCGTTTCATCACCTTCCTTTATTGTCAATTCAATTTTTCCAAAAGTAGATGAAGTCATACTTTCAATCGCTTCGCGATGGATGATAGTATCACGTGAAACTTGAAAAAACAGATAGTCAGGAAGTTGACTATTCAATTCACTCAAAGAGCCACTGAATATTGCTCCCTCTCCGGTAGTTGAGAAAACACGTACTATACCACGCTCTATTTTTGCCATACGGATATTACGCACCTCCAACTTAGTCTTCGATGTTCCTTTTTGCACATCAATTAATCCGGCTGTTTGTGTAAGTGTTCGTTTTAATTCATCAGCTAACTGTTCGGAAACGCTCGCTTTGGTTTCTGCTCGCATCCAATGAGAATAAAAATGGATCACCCATTTAATCAATGTTAACAAAATAGCTAAACATAAAGTGACACTATTTATGATGATTAGTTCTCTGAAAGTGAAATAGCCCTTTTCGGCCAGCGACATATATGCGTTTCCTAACGTGTTGAGCAAAGTAACGAGGCAAAGAGAGATCAATAATAAGTGCGTAGCGAATCGCCTGAAAGGATGTTTTGTCCAACTAATTTTTTTCTCTAGCCAAAGATCAATGTATCGATTTAGTTCGGTAATAGGGACAGACAACACACAGGCCACCAAGAACTCATCAAAGAAAAATTCAACCGAGTGCGGATTGAAAATGAAAGAAACAAGAACATTAGCCAAACAACCAAGTAAAACAGGTTCTAAAATTCTTGATAGGGAAATTTTTGTAATGAATGTCAATGCTTTTAACATTTCATAAAATAATGTCGTACTCGGTGTTCAATTGGTTCATTTACTTGTCTTGGTGCTCACTGAAATGCACGGCTATCAAATAGGTCAGTGTTTAAATAGAGCATTTTTGCAGGCGCCATTGCGTCTAATTTTGTTTGGGACCAATTTTAGTAAATTGATACGTTCTATCCTTCAAATTAAAAATAACGTGGTATCGCCCTTCTTGAACCTTTATATTATCACTATACCACGTAGCATCGCCCTGCGGAAACTGTTTTCCGCCCCAATTGAGTGTCCAATCGTGGCCTTCTCTGAATTTTATAAAACCGTCTCTTAAGTTTACATCCGCTTCCCAAATTTCTTTGCCACTATCGGTTGACTGCAAATCAACATCGGTCTCCCAATCATTGAGTTCCGTGCCACCGCCAATCAAACTTATGCTTCGGTAGAGCAATGTTACCTGCGGGTAATATTCTTTTACAGCCAACTTCTTTGCTTTGATAATGCCAATATTAAAGTCAAGAATTTCGATGTTCCTCATTTTTTGATTTCGCGATGATTTTAAGGCTCTCTGAATCTGGGGGCTCAGCACCAGTTCCTGTGCCACCCGAATCTCTTGGTTATTGAAAAAGTTTAAATCTATATTTTGAAAATTATTCTGATTGGATGCCTGAAAGATTAAACTTGGTTCGGGCAAATTAGCTTGCTCTAGCACAGGGGTTATATATTTCTTTACAAAATAAGTTGTGATCAGAAAATTTCTCTCATATTCAGAAATCGCTTTCGCCAAGTTTCTTTGCTTCACATCTTCCGGATCAAAATTCATGTTTTTCACGATATTACTCGCTTCTGTTGTCAGAGATCCATATCCTAAATCAATGTAATAAAGCATAAAGGGTAACAGGCTTGGATTGATTTTTTGTGGGTTTGAGGAAACAGAGTCAATCATGGAAACCTGCTCGATATAGCCTTGTTTTAATGCGATAAGTCGATCGAGGTCACGATCAAAAACGGTATATACCTGGTCCAGTGTAGCATGAAGTTGATTTTTTTCTTTGCGTTCGTTGTTCCAATTATCAACTTGGATCGCTATTAAAATACCGATGATCACGAGTGCTATCTCTCCCAAGGCATATAAAACGTATCTGCTTATTTGCTTTTGCTTCAATAGTCCGGCTCGAAGTTTTCTAAATGATTTTATCATTCAATTACATTTTTTAAAACGAATAAAATAGCGAGTTCAAGATATAGCTAACTTGTTCTACAATCTATATATAGGCGATACCCTACACTTGCTCGTCATCTACTTCAGAAGTATTACATCTTTGTTAATTCTTTGTTTATCAAATTTCGTGGTTCTCTCTTACTTCATAAGCACACTTTACAGGCTGTTTTCATTATCAGTCCGTAAGTTCTTGGTTCCATCAAATCTCGTTCTTCCCTCTTATTATTCCAAAAAAGTTAATCGTGAATAGTTAAGGATGCTTGCTGTATGAACCAAGATTAGAAGTGTTTTGAATTAGTAGGATGATGGGGTGAGTGAGAAGGGATGTGGCGCTTAGAGAATTACGCTGAGTCCTGAGGCGTAGACTGTGCTAAAACGGAGCGTACTTTGAATTTCTAATACCTTAAACCCATTCCGCATTCATACACTATGTGCTACTTTTAAAAAATCCGGTAAAATATAAAGCAGCTATCAATGTACCAAAGATGTAGGTGATTGTCAGAATTGCCCCTGCTATTTTCATTTTTACATTCTCATGTCCCCATTGTTCTAGCAACTTATCTACAGTTTTTATTTTTGTGTACCTGTACCAATTTAAGAAAAAAACGACCCCAAGGATTATTAGATCTGTCCACGTACTTGTCTTTATACGTTGAATTAGTTCCAGGTTCTCAAGTCCTCTGGCAACCAGATCAATTGTCAGAAGTTGCGCAAATGTCAGAAGTGCTATAGCCTGTCCAATGGGTGTTTGTTCGAAGAAAGCTCCAAACGAAAAACTGTCGTAGAATTTATAAAGTCTAAAAAATATGTAGTCAAATAATTTCAAGTCGGTATGTTTTTGTCGTCCGCGTAAATAACCGCCACTATGAGAGTATGCGTATATTTTTATTATACCTTAAGTTCTTTATTAAATCAAATTTCGTTCTTCCCTCCTAGTATTCCAAAAAAGTTAATCGTGAATAGTTATGGTTGCTTGCTGTCTAAACCAAGATTAGCAGGGTTTTGAATTAGTAGGATGATGGGTCTGGTGTAGCTGTGAGGCTGTGACAGTCGGATAGCGGGTCAATTAACCTATTCTTTTCTTTGCTATAAGTTTCAATGAATTAATATAATCGGTATCAAACTCAATTGTCCTAATATTACCAAGTTTATAGGGTGGCATCTTCTTTGACCAAGTAGCTCGAGGTGTTAAGTAGTCAATTACTAAATTTGAACCAATAATTTTTCGCACACTCCCAAGCCAGCACGTTGCATCCACTTTCATATTAAATTGAAATATTCCGAATTTATCTGTGAGGTAAAGAAGGATTGTACTTAAATCAGTCATCGGAATCTTTTCTGTTTTCTTTGGTTTATTTCCTTTAAGGTCTAGTATTTTCTGGGCAAATTTCTCTTTGTTTTCCCTTTTAAATGCCGTTACATATTTATTCTTTAAAATAATATATCCGTCAATAACATAATCGACTCTATTGTACTTCAATAAAACCCATTCGTCATTAAAATCAATTAAATACCCGCTATATTCAACGGTATCATTACTGTATTCAAACTTTACAGTAATAAGTTGTCCGATGTATTTCTTAGTCATATCTCTAATTTTTTAGATTGGCAATATTGATTTATAGGATTTCTGTACAGAGATTAGGTGTTATAGTGGATAGTGATAACACCAATCATATCCTAGTTATCATTGTCCAAAATGATGGCTATCGTTTATTTTAATTCTTAAATACAAGGTGTCCGCATGGAATTAATTTAGAATCAATATCCGGAGCAACACTAATTCAAAAAAAAAAAAAAAAAA
>DGYK01000042.1:76690-90067 GCA_002398365.1 Flammeovirgaceae bacterium UBA5008 | reverse complement strand
AAAAAAAAAAAAAAAACTTGTCCCTTCAAAACAAGTGCTGTTCGTGTGGTGCCTCTTGCCTCATAAAAAAGTACTGGAATATAGAAAAGGTACTCTCTCCATCATTTGATCGCAAACACTTCATAGGTAACACCTTCTTTGCTAAAACTTCCAACACCCACAGCCAGTAGGTAATTGAGCCATTCATACTTTTTTGAACTGGTTTCAAACACGGGTGTTGTTCGCCAATAGCTTGTACCATCCGGCCTCTTATAAACAATGCCGGTATAGGTATTGGAGATCAACTGACCATCATCGGTTTCTAAAATCAGTTTTACATCTAATTTAGTCGTAACCGAATCTGCGCGCAATACCCAATCCGCACCAAAGGCCCGAACTTTTCCTTTTAGTTTAGGGCCTTCAAACGTGCCTCCTTTGATCGGATAAATAACTCGTTTGCCGATGGGAACGTTGCCTATCTCCATCGGGCCATCTAATGTGAGATTAATTTTGTAAAGGAATTCTGATTCTAATTTCTGCGCATGTGTAGCGTTAGCGATCAATAGCGCAATCAACACTCCTACTAAGGAATTCATTCTGTTTTTCATATTGCTTTTATATGGGTTTGACGTATCATTTTATTATAAACCCTCAACCAACCTCAATATAGCCGAATATTTTATCCCTAAAAAATTGAACCTGTTTCAATTAGGTATTCTGTCTAGAACTGGAACAAAGGACTTTATTTTGTTCGGGTAGTTAGGCGATTTAATTACTTGACTAAATCAATCATCAATTCAATTGGCTTAAAAAAGTCTCTGTTTCTTTTCATGTGAGACAGAATCTTTGTTCCAACCAAATAGTTGTTTAACTCTTCCGTCACCAGTAATTCATCCCAATTTTCGACTTCATCAGCATTACTACTGAACTTCAAATTCTCTATGTGGTGATTGATAGTCCCAAGTATCTTTTTGTCGTTATTGGAATTAGTTACTATTATGTCGGCCAACTCTCTTCGTATTTTTATCTCTTGTTCTTCAGTCAATTTGATGTCGTGGTGTAGTTGTGTAATAAGCCGTTCTTTGAAAATAGGCCCAAAGTTCTTTAGATTTTTCTTTTGAACATGTATAAACACGATCGAATAGCAAGTCAGGTTGTTCATAAATATTAAGCATCTCGTCCTACCAACCATAAATAAATGGCCATTCCAATTTCCAAATATTGAATTTGCCGAAGGATTAATGGTGGGTGCGGTCTGCCCTAAATAGGTCTCTAATTTCTTTGAACAATAAATCGTCATTTTATTAAACTTGATAGAACGACTTTAGTATGTGAGCCATGAAGACTCCGTATAATTTAATTATCATTCTGTTTGGCTTTTAACAAATTTCGTGGTTGCCTCCTACTATTCCAAAAAAAAAATGTTGGCGCTAAATCTTTACAAGATTGTGTCGTTTTTGATAAAAAGATAGAGCCTTAGATGCAAACCAAGGATAGCTGGGGCTCAAATAAAACTTTTACTTATTGAACTTGTCCAGAAAAGGGATAATGAATTTCTCATCATTAGAATAAATTCCAAAGAAAATATTGTCAAACACGCTACTGAATTTATTATCAATAACCTCTTTAAAATATCTGGACACTTCCTCGGGAGAATTTCTAAAGACACCGCACCCCCAAGCCCCTAGCACCAAATTCTTATGTCCATGTTCAAAGGAAATTCTAAGTACTTTTTCAATTCTTCGTTTCATAACAACTTCAATTTCGGGCACCGAATGAGGTTCCCTTTCTCTAACCACTCCGGCATTAACGGCTGGAGCTGTTATGATCGATACCGTGCATAAATTCTCTAAGTACTGACCATCTTCCTTCTTAATTATTGGCACGTCCGGACTATAAATCATATAATCCGTATACATACACGACTGAGTGCTTCTGTTCGTATTGTAATATTCCTGCGCATTCAGCAAACAAGGATAAAGTCCTGTGGCTCGCGCAATACTCTCTTCCTGAGCGGAACTTCCATTTAGAAATCCTCCGCCCGGATTTTTAGCGGAAGCAAAATTCAAGCAAAGAATTTTGTCGTATCCCGCTTCAAGCATTTTTCTGACGACATTCAGTGTAGTATCGTTTACGACCTTATAATTTGTTGCTTTACTTGGAACACTTAAAATGTTCTTTCCGATTAGAATATCGGTTTCCTTTGGACTGTATACTTTGGTGTTGTCTTCAGAATACTGTTGAGCCGATTTAATTATAATCTTCTCTCCAACGGCATTTGTGTAAAACCCTTGCTTCAAAATACGCAATGTATCCTCAGCTATTTTCTTATTATTTTCCCGGTTCATGTCTAGGTTTTAAGTTGCTGCTACCGTTAGAGTGTACGCATCTTTTTAGTTGAAAACTTGCGCCTATCTTTTAGCTCTTTGTGTCATCAAATTTCGTGGTTCTCTCCTACTACTCCAAAAAACGTGGTGATGTAAAATCTGTCTGACTCAGGATTTGCAGGATCTCGTGAGGAAGTTGGTAGTATGTAAAAATGATATTCGTTTTATACTAATATTCGAATACCAGAGCGAGTTCGCGTACACGTGAATCGGTAGGCTATCGGTAGGCTTTTACATAGCCACTTGTATCCATGCTCCCTCACAATTAACCCTAGCTTAGATAATTAAAAGTGTATCCCTGTAATAATACTTTTTCACATGATCCTCGATTTTTAACTTCGATAAGTGAGTGAAAAGTAACGCTACGAGGCGAACAGCAAAAATGTGTCGACTCAAATTAATCATCATTCAATTGACAAGAAAATGATCCAAAAGAAGTAATCGAGATGGTATTTGTTGGCCCTCCCAGCACTTTGCACACCAAGCCATAATCAAATTCTGTTGGCCTGTAATTGAAATAAATGATAGAATCCGAAGACCCGATCACTCTACTCCAATTCTCATTGGACTTTACGAGCGTGCTATCCAACTTGGCCAAAACCACGTTTCTGTATCTTTTCGTTCCCCAAGCCCATTCACTTCCCATATCGTTATTGGATATTATCTCGATTGCTCCAAATTCCGTACACCAATTCCAAACAAATTTACCAGTAATTTCACCACATTTACTTTCGGTCTCTTTTATTGGTTCGTTCTTCTCGCAGCTAAATGCAAAAAGGAACATAACAGCCGGAAAGATATATTTTGCAGGACTTTTCATAGGTGCTTTATCTTTTCTTTAGCTTTTTGGCATCGGTATTCGATACAAAAGTTACATATTTTTTGATCGAATCAAAAATGATTCATTTGTCTGAATCCGCATTTGCAGGATGGCAGGGTTTTAGATAGGATAACGGATGAAAGGAAGTTGGCGTGTAACGCAGGCAAGGCGGAGAAGATGCTTGGGCAAAGAACTCTTACACTTTTTGTTTCTTTAATTCTCTCAGGCGCATATACAGTTTTTCAGTCTCGTTTTCATCAATCACATGTCCCAATCGCTTGAACCAAATAGCAAGGTCCTTATACATCGTTTTATCAGCTTCAACTATAACATGGTTTGAATTCTCCATTTGCTCACACGTAAAACAAATGTTTAGCACATCTAAAACTTTATTATCCGAAGAATAAAAAACCAAAGCATCCCTAAAAATCGGGGCACACATCCAAGTGGGAATATGGTTGACATCACCGGAAGTGATCTTTTTCAATGCACTGAATTCTTCGGAGTTCCTTTTTATAATTGCTACTCTTTCTGAAGTCCGGTTGAATTCTCCGCTTCCATTTATTAGGTATGTTCCATGTATATCTTTTTCAGTATACTCCAAATTCGAAACTAGTTTGTCAAATACTCGTCCTCGATTAAATGAAAATGTCGCGATGTAGGCAAAGTCAATCAACTTAAAATAGTCCGATATTTTGGAGTAATTGTACTTCATATTTGCTTGCCGCTGAACGTTTATGTTTCTGCACTAGAGGTTTATAGTCCGAACTCTTTGTCAATCTCAACCCTCATCCCGGCAAGAACCGAAGTCAAGCTGGTAATAAGTAAATCAATCTTCTTATCTCTTACTGTCTCAAGCATACTGAAAGATTCTTTGTCACCGGAAGTTAAGGTAAAGGTCAAAACTCTATGAATAGGTAATGCTCTATAAATTGAATATCCACCAAATCCAATAAAAAAAACTTCGAATACAATAAAGTAGCCAACTGTCCGAGCTGAACGAATACCTGTCAAATCATTGATTCTGTAGCCTGAATAATCTACCATTACAAGTATTGCTACCAATACTAAAATTGTACCGAACATTATTGCTAAGGTTGGTCTTTTCAAGTCGGTGCCCCTTGTTAATTGCACTCTTTGCAATTCATCTTGTTTAATCTCTCTATATGGAAATCTATTTCTTAAGAAATAAATTGACTTGTCCGTGACGCCTAAATATTGAGTGTTATATTTATAGTCCATAATATCTAAAAATCATTACTGCGAACATTTACGTTTCTGTAGTGGTGTCTTTTCAAAGCCACGTGCTGAATCGGATACCGAACGGAATAAAGATACGAAAACGATGGATTACGCGTCAACTAGGCTTTACGGTAATAAATTGTTGGCGTCTGTGCGAATTCACTTCAATCGCTTCTATTATCGTGCTATAATATCTTGCCACGGTACTAAAAGAAGTCCCCACGTTACCAGCATCAAAATTAGTAATGTCCAGAGTCGTCCGTCAGTTCGTTTTCTTTCAACTTTGTCCCTAAAAGCAAATTGAATTACCATAACCAAAGTCCAAACCAAGCTAGCAATTGGTGTTAGGTAAAGAATAGCAAAAAAACCATGGGCTAAAGAGAATCCGAAATTTTGCGGTCCGTTTGTTGAAGTTAAATAAGTTCGTTCCCAAGTTAGCCTAATAACAAAAATTAAAAATGGAATAAATATCCACCACCCAATTCTATTCAGTTTTTTTATTCGTTCGGCCATTCATCAACTCTTCTTAACCGTTTTAACACTAACTTTAGGGTATTCGCATCTTTACTTCAAAACTTGCGCATACTGAATTTATTTTGACTTTAACAAATCTCGTGGTTGCCTCCCACTACTCCAAAAAAAAGTATGAGCGTTGATTTGCTTAGATCGGGAATGGAGGTTTAGGTTAAGCAGGATAATGAGGAGCCGCGAGAAAGGATTTGGTGCAGGAACAAGAAGATCGTTGGTAATCAAACTTACCCGCAGCTAAAGGCTCTGTGCGTCACTCATAAATGATAATACTGTCCCCAAAAAAAGCACAAGTATCACAATGAGTCCACGAAAGAGTAATTAATAACTTTTTCTTGTTGCAGGGTCATTCGTTTTATCTATTAAGTGTGAAAAATCAATAAGGTCACCAAAATGTCCACGGAACCAAGATATTTTATAACCATTCTCGGAAAGAATATTTTTTATATAATGCCAAATGATATTTCCGGCTAATGCAAATACCAGTAATATTAAAAATCGGAATGCGTCAAAAGCGCTTGTCATGATTGTCTGTTGGAGTTACTACACCACAGCTTTTGGATATTTGCGGTGGTTGTTGCCCTACTTTGTTTCGATAGCCGCTTTTCTCTCTATCTTAATGAGGATTGACAGGATAGTGGGAAGTGGTTTCCGAAGACAATTAAAGTAGAAGTTTTTTTTGTTAATTTGGTTTAAATCGTTCAAATGATTGCCAATATTTGTCCTTGTAAATATCATAATTGATGTCCAACTTATCAGAATATTTTTGTGTCAGATTGTGCAATGTCTTAGAAGGTTTTCTAAAATCTTTACAAGCGAAATATATTTCCCTCGAATTATCTGCTGTTTGTCTTCCAATATTTAAGTAGCCGTCAAAGTCTTTTAATTCAACCAATATTTGTTCTTCGAACTCATCCAGCAATTGGTAGGTATTTTTGTCAGGCATTCCGTTGTTGTCATTGCCATCATATTTGATTTCCACATTTAAGATCCAAGGGTGTGATGCTTTGCTGTTCCAATCAAGCAATGTGGAATTAACAATCGCTATTAATGGTCTTCCATTATTAAGTTCAGCTTCTAAACTTGAATAAATGTCCTCGTCTGTATTGTGGCGTAGTCCGCTATACTTTTCAATAAATTCCTTTTGTCGCCATGTCAAGAAGTCTTTAAGTTTTGTTATAGGAATAAGTTCCTTTTCAGCTTCGCTCCTACTAATGATTTGTATGTTATCTATATTATTTAGAAGATCCAATTCGCCTAAATAATTATCTAAGAAAATATAAGTCCCTGTTCCTATTTGTTGCTTATTTTCTTCTGTCAGTTCAGTGTGGATTACACAAATATCAACTTCGTCAGGGTAGTCTTGAGAGTCATTTGAGTAGAAGAATATATTTTCTTTGTTAAAACGATATCCTGCCATACTGATGTCTACATTTGCAATGTCAAGTGCAGGTTTGAGTGCTGTAAATTTCCAGCCGTTAATTTTGGGTGCTTGTTCTACCAGTTCTTCTACGAAGACAATATTTTTAGGGTTACCGTCTGCGGTCAATACCAATTCAACCGTATTGTCGTCATACATACCTGCCAGATAAAAATAACCTTCTTTTAGTTCGGAAAGTTTGGGTGAAAGTTTGTCAAAAAAGTCTTTTTCAAAGTTTTTGTTGCTTTTCACAACATTAAAAAAAATCTTTTCGTTCTCCTGAAACCAATTCCAAAAGTCAATGTAGCTCTTGATTGGCGGATCTTTCTTTCCGAATATTTTCTTAATGAAACTCATAACCTATTGTTTTAATTTCCATTTTGATACCTAGGCATTTTCTCCGCTAACTCAATTTATCGAACAAATAATGTAAACCTATCTGAAATTCAATCGCAGTTATTTTTCACACATTTCCTTTAATTTGTTTAATGCTTTCGGATAGTTTTCATTCATGTATTCCATAAACTCTTGTGTTGTATCTAAATCAACTTTTAACTCAGTAATTCCTTTATTTTCGGTGAATGTGTAGTTTTCAAATCCATTGGCCCACTTTTCCACTTCCGGTCCTTCGGTTATTTCTTCATTTCCTTTGACAAGTCCGTAATGTCGAATTGAAACAAATTGATTGGGGATGTTATCCATTATTTCCGAAACTATACCTCCCTTCTCTCCCTTATCATCCGTTCCTATGAATAACATTTTGCCTCCTTTCTTCCATTGCCCTTCATAGGTAGATGTCGGATTGAACAAAGCAGTCCACTGCTGATAAGTAGATTTGTTGGAAATGCCCAACATCAAATCATATACTTGATGGGCTGGAGCATGAATCACTACCTTGAATGTGAGTTTTTCCATAGTTGAAATTTATTGATGTTATTTCTTGATCATTGCTACGAACTTCAGTGATCATAAATCTCGTTCTTCCCTGTCACTCTTCCAATTTAAATTTTGTCGTCTGAGTAGATGCAGTTTTTAAGATTAAGGCGAGAATAACTATGCTGGAGCGCTAAACGGGTAGCAGAAAAATTGATGAAGACCGTACTTAGGTGGTTAGTGAACCCACTGATCGCAGGCTATAGGAAAACAATAGTAGCTCTACTTATTTTTTATTAGGAAAAGCATAAGATAGTGATATCCCTATTGAACTGGCTGAAATAGATGCACCCGACACAGTTTTATAACTGATCGCTGTGTAGGTTAAGGCAATCCATCGGTACCCAAATTCGAAGCGTGGTCCTGTTGTGCTTGTAAACGCCACATCCGGCACAAAGCCATCGCCATGAAGGCTTGGATTGATGTGGGTGGTTACACCCACCCCCAACCTGAAATCATCATTGATTTTCCAGAATGGTGTAATGGTTACCGGAAGGCGCGTTAATCGAATATCGGCATTATCTGCGGCTGTGGTATTGTACTTGATTCCGAGGGAAGCCCGCACCATCAATTGCTTTATTCTTGCAAATTGTAGTTGCCCACCCAAAGCAATGTATCCCCCTTGTCCGGCACGCATGGTTTGACTGCCACCATTGGTAAAAAAAACCTGTAGAACTTCATCGCCACCAAACTCGAAACCTCCTTCCAGCAAAAACTGCGCTTTTAGTGGCCGCTCTGTTTCTTGCGCCATCGCATTCTTGAAAGTAAAAACTAAGATCAGCACTAAAACATTCGCTATTCTTTTCATGGACAAACGTATTTTTATTAGTTGGAACAACTTTTACTCTCAGGCCGTGGTTTTTAGAAGCATTTGTTTCTACGATAATATGTTTTGGCTCGTTTCATTCCTTCTTCTTCGCTCAATTGTTCACAATAAAATCTGCCTTTTCCAAATGCTTTCGTTACCACATTAACCGAAACATAGTAAATTTTTCCGGGTTCTAAATTTATGAGAAGTTCCGTTTCGGGTGTTGATTTAATTTTGCCTTTATACTGCGCATGAAAATGATGTTCACCTGGCTCTAATTCATGAACGGAGTAATCACCGTCTCCCAGTTTACATAAAAGCGCTTGATCCATATAGGTATAATAGGGAACATTCGGGTCGCGATCGACATATCTAAACAAATAAACAGTTGCCTTTTGGGTTTGGGCATTGACCTGGCATTGAACCAAGAGGCATAAAATTAAAAGCAAGCCTATTTTATTCATATTATTTAATATAGCGTATACAAACAATAACAAATGAAGTAATGAAAAGTTTTTTCTAGTTAAAATTGACTTCAGATTATTAAACCGAATGCTTATAGTCATTGAAAGCAAAAATATTCAGCATTGGCACTAAGAAATTAAGCTTTGCGATAGGCACCACACCTAAAAGCTCTATCTTACCCTACCGGTTTAATTTCTTGTCCAATGAATAGTAAAGCATTTGTTTTTGGAATACCAATATGGATTTCACGCATTCCATAATCACGATCAAAGGGTCCTCTGGTTTTTAAGTGTCTGATTTTGTCTTTGATAGCGTTCCAAAGATCATCTATATTGTCTACTTCCAAATAAAATTCCATTTGGCCCACATTTTCTCCTGCGGGCAATAGGTGAACAGTTAAATTGTCTTTTTGATAAACTGCGTATGCCGGTGTATGCATAACGGATGAAAAACCCAATACACTTTTAAAGAAGTCTGCCGTCTCTTCCAAATCGAAAGAGGGAATCATGGGGCTTAAATAAGTTGCTTTATACATCTCATTTTTTCAAGTAATAAAGAACAAAGCATTAACGGCAAGTTATGTTTAACTGGTTGATGTACTCGGTTAATTTATCCCAATTGGGTTCACCTGCATTGGCACAGCCACGGCTGATTTTCTGGAGTACCTCTCTGAGATTGGATTTATTCACCGTCTCTACTGATTTGTTAACGGAATCAAAAATCAAATACTCTTTTTTATTGATCTCAATACCTCCTAATACTTCCTGTACAACCTGCCCTGCGTTGGCCGCGTTCTCTAACGATTCATTTACATTTTCTCCGTTCTCGAAATTATTGGCAAGTGTATGTCCAGTTACTTCTTTCGACAGCTCATATGCCACCTGATTTTTGACGCTGGTGAAAAACTCATTTTTTGTTTTTGAATACGGGTTGCGGCTTAACCGAAACCGTCCGTCTGTGAGGCGCAATAAATATCCGTCTGCGTACCCATCCCAACGGTTGACAACACCATTGATCTCTTGTCCAAACTCTACTAAACGCCCACCTTTAAAGGTAGATGCTACAGTGGTTCCTTCCGGCAAGAAGGCCACATTGTAAACGAAAAAGTCGTAGTCGCTGAAATCGCGCAACTGCGCCACACGTCCGGTCATTTTCATGCCGTTTGGCAACACAATATATCCGGGTTGAAAATTCTTTTCGGGGTTTTTAAAATTGTTCGGGTATTCTTTTTCGTAAACGATCGGGTCGAGCACGATGGAGGCAATCTGATCGGCCGGTATTTCCATTTTCTCGTCTCCGGTATTCACCTTCACGCGGTTAAAGACGTCCTTTTTCCTGAAAAACGTGATCTTCCCTTTTACTTCACTCCCATTGGTCAGTTTCACCGTGCCCTTCTGCGGTTGGCTGGAGGTGGTGCTACCGAGTGAATTGGGATACGGGATGGTATTGATATCGACTACGGTAACGGATCGAAGAACGATTTTTTGAGTATAGCCCGAAACAGAAAGAAAAAAGAAGGTTGCCAAAAGCAGATTCTTCATATCAGTTATTTAAGTAAACTGAAAGATACTACTTTTTTATTCGGGTGTGATTTTAGTGATTTTGCAAAGCAACTCCAACCATAGAGTTCAATGAGAAAATCAAAACACTAAATTATCTCAACGACCGTTAAAGTTGTTCAAAAGAATACTTAAATTCACCATTGAGAATGAAACAAATTATTATACTGGCATTCGTACTACTTGCCATCAGTTGCACACAAAACGATCCAGCAGTGTACGATCAAGTCATAGGTGTATACGAAACGTACGGATTCAATAATGGAACGAATCTGACACTCATGGCAAACGGAAAATTCATACATGAAAGATCCAACTGGAGTTGCTTGGATGGTGGTGATGTAAAAAAGATCAAAGGAACTTTCATTGTAAACGAAAACAAAGTATTGCTATACCCTGAATATGTTATAGACGAAATTCTTGAAGGTCATAAACCATATACCATCACCAGTAGCGATAGCTCACCCTTTCAAATAAGCGACACACTTTACATTATTAAAGAATATACCATCTTCACCTGGGACAGTCTGACTTACCTCTTTAGCGAAGCGCAGTATAATGATTGGGGGTATCACCGAGACGAAAATGATTATGAGCGACTGGCCAACGATTATAATGCCGGTTATAGAGACTATTTTAATGGGCCTTACTTTTTTAAAGGGCCTAAAGAAAACTCACCTCAATCAAAATTACCAATTGACCGATTGCCATCGCGCTACCAAAAACGATTTCTCCAAAAGCCTATTACTGGAGAGGTTCTTCAAACAAAAGATATTGAGATAATTGAATACAATGACCCAAGAATTGTTCACCAATATCGGATTAACCGTGGAAGTAAAGATGGCGTTTTGGAAAAGATGATTTTTCATGGAATTGATGGAGATTGCCAAATCCATATCACTCAGGTGGATGAAACTACTTGCACAGGTTGGGCTTACAAAAGAATAGATTATCCTAATGATTGTAAGAAAGGTTGTCGTGTTAGCACTTCTTGGATTGGAAGTAAGGAAAAAAAACTAGACTCATTGGAACGTTTGGAAATGATGAAAGATCCGGCTCTTGCAGAACTCTTTAAGGAATGAGCGTTTAAGCCATACTCATAAAGAGAAAGTAAAATTCAGATCAAAGCGATCTGTTAAACAAAACCATCACCATCAGCTATTCTTATTAGACTAACGTTTCTTCATTCGCCTTCTATTCACTAACCCATACGCAATCGTCAGTATGATGATCACGATCCACCCGATCATGATCGTCTTCACCATTCCACCCGTTAACATCTGAAAGAGGAAAAGGTCGACTTTGCCGGTATGCCAGAATACCCATTCACTGGCCAACGTGGTGGCGATACGCGGATGTCCTGTTTCCAAGACAATAATCCCATCCCCTGTTTGTGGATTTAATCGAATAGCCGTGTTAATCGGGGGTGTACTTTTTCCATCGTGCCCGATCATAAAATCGTTATTGTCTATCGGTACAAAGAGAACGGTTCCCAACCCCCACATATCCACACCCATGGATTGTGCATGAGGCTCACGCATTTTTTTCAGTGTCTCCGGTCGCAGCGCATTTCTTCCGACCGGCTCCCGGTTTTTACCCGGCAGATGTGCTTGAAAAAATAATTCCAGATCAGCGAGTGATGTATAGAGTGATGTAGCAGCCAACGAAGTATAGCGGAAGTGCTCCGATGGTGTTCCGTCTTGGTTATAAAATTCAGCCAATGCATACGCGGAAGAATCACTCCACACATAAGTAGAATGCATCATGCCCAACGGTTCGAATACAGATTGCTTCATGTAATCTGCAAAAGATTGATGAGTTACTTCTTCCACCAGCAATTGCAGCATTGTGTAGCCGCCACCGGAATATTTAAACATGGTACCCGGTTGAATGCCCACAAGCACTACTCCGCTACTGCCTTCATCTGCATCGGGTGCGTGGGTTAATGATTGTTCGAGTGATGGAAGAGCGACCCCAACTTTAAAACCGGAATAACCTAATCCATCGGTTAACCCAGCGGTGTGACTTAACAACCTACGCACCGTTACTTCTTCGTTATTAAATTCGCTTGGGGGAAGTTGCCATCGTGTTAAATATTTACTAACCGGTGCATCCAAATCCAGTTTACCTTGTTCCACCAGCTTCATGATTCCAACAGCAGAAATCCACTTGCTCAAGGAGGAAACCTGAAAGACTGTATTTCTGTCCACCGGCTTTCCGGCTGAATAAAATTGTTCGTATTCAACTGCGCCATTCTTCATAACAACCATGGCAAAGTTTCCAACAAACTGTTTTTTGATTTCTGCTTCTGTGGCTGCGCGAAAGGAAGCTGACGTGTTTTCTTTGGCCAGGGGTGTATGAAACCAGCCGTTCACTGTACCTGTCAAAACAAAACCTGCCCATCCCGTCATCATCAACACGGCTACCACTACATAAACTAAGATCTTTTTCATTTTTGATTTCTCTTTTGGTGGTGGTCTAACGGGCGAACGCTGGTTGTGGACAGCGTTTTTACCCGTCATTTACCCGTCACTTGACGGTAGAGGGCTTAGCAGAGCTGGAAATAAAGATTTGATTCGAGAAAAGTAATAAAGGGCTCTGGCATTGCGCCCAACTCTGAAAGAATTTGGGTCAGCCAGTTGCTTAACCCGAAAGAATCATTTAACAAAAAGGCTGTCGGATAGATAGGCTAGTGATTCGGTTTTTACTTGATTGCGGTTGAATCGACCCGAGAGTAAACTAAAATATGTCCTTCATTTATCTTTTCATTAAAGTTGTCTACCGGATACAACTCTTTTCTATTTTTTAGGCTATCCCACTTTTTGATAAAATCAACCGCTCCGGATGGGCTAATATACCAAACCTTCGAGTGGATAAAGCTATATGTTATCTCATCTGATTGATATGGAACCGTTTCATCTAAATAGAAAGTCCCTGCCATTAACTTCCCATCCTTAAACAAACTATATAATCCAATGCATGTAGTTCCACCGCACCCTCCTTCATCGGGAATAAGAACACCTTCTATATTGTTACTGAGTATCTTTTCGCTATCAATTACAAAAGCAGTACGATCCTCGAAATTTGTTTTAACTAACAACCAATCACCGGTAGAAAAATCATGCCCCGCTAAAACTTTGTGTGACTGACTACATGAATACAAAGTAAATAAAACCACCGATTGTAAAACTATCCAACCCGCATTTAGGTAAGAATACACATTATCAAAAAAAACT
>DGYK01000042.1:76257-76541 GCA_002398365.1 Flammeovirgaceae bacterium UBA5008 | reverse complement strand
ATTATCAAAAAAAACTTTTTTGAACTTAAATATGATTGAGTTTTCCATACCTTTTTACGACTTCGTCATAGAAAGCACTTTACCCATTGCTTTAATTTGTTGCGGGCCAATGCCACAGCAACCGCCAATGATATCTGCTCCTAAATCCATCCATTCTTTTACCATTACTTCGCACGATGATAAATCAGACAGGCCCGACCATGCTTTACTGTCTGCATGATAAACAGCTCCTGAGTTGGGATAGACAACAATTTTTTTACTGCCGGAATTTCTCTTGATAGAGC
>DGYK01000042.1:75248-76060 GCA_002398365.1 Flammeovirgaceae bacterium UBA5008 | reverse complement strand
GTGCAGTTTACTCCGATCGCAAAAACCGTGGGGTGATGTGCAAACAACGCTGCGCATTTCTCAATCGGTGTGCCATCGCTGATGTGTGTGCCATCCTTACAGGAAAAAGATATCCAGGTAGGCTTTTGGATCTGTTGCAGTAGTTCTGCCAACACTTTCGCTTCCTGAAAACTAGGAACCGTTTCGCAGGCCAGAAGATCGGCCGCTGAACCATTCAACAAATCGATTCGTGGTTCATGAAAATCTTTTAGCTCCTGATCGGTGATCCCATAATTCCCGCGATATTCCGAACCATCGGCCAGATAAGCACCATAGGGGCCAACGCTGGCAGCAACCAACGGTTCCTGTGCATGCGGGTGTGCGGTGAGGAAACGCTGCCTTGCTTCTTCGGCTAACTGAACGGATTTCAAAATCAATTCACTTGCTGAAGACGTATCGTAGCCCAGCGCCATAAATCCCGGAAGTGTAGCCTGGTAACTAGAAGTAATGATACATTGCGCGCCCGATTCAAGATAACTGAGGTGTGCAAGAACAATCGCTTCCGGATTGCTATCGAGCAATTTCGCACTCCATAATTTATGATTAAGGTCGCAGCCTTGTCTTTCCAATTCATTGGAAAGACCACCATCTAAAAGAAGTGGATAGGTTATGTTCATCCGTAACCGAAAGTATCAAATAATCGGATGTTTTAAAACTCGTAATTCCTGAGAGAGTCAGACGTTGCTGTTTCTTTCAAGCACGGAAACTAATTGCTAATGATCATTCTGATCAAACTCAATCATCCATTCAATACCGTACTTATCTCTAAACAT
>DGYK01000042.1:73948-75000 GCA_002398365.1 Flammeovirgaceae bacterium UBA5008 | reverse complement strand
ATACCGTACTTATCTCTAAACATGCCGAAGTAGGAACCCCATGGGCTTTGTTCCATCGGCATTTCGATCGCTCCACCGACTGAAAGTCCGTTGAATAAATGATCTGCTTCCTTTTTGCTTTCCGCATGGATAACGATTTTCGATCGGTTTTCATTTTCATTGGTCTTGCCCAGAATTTCCGGAACATCATTCGCCATTAACTTATTTGGACCAATAGGCAATGCAATGTGCATGATCTTGTTTTCTTCGTGAGCTGCTACCGGAAACTCCGCGCTGGCCAGATCTTTGAACCGGATGATTTTGCTAAACGCTCCACCAAATACAGATTGATAAAACAGAAATGCTTCTTCGGCATTTCCGTTGAAGTTGATGTGTGGGTTGATCTGTGCCATGCCTTATGTTAGTTTAATAGTTTTGTGTATTACCGTTCATTTGTAACTCGATGGTTGATTCCTTCTGTATCTGAGAACAAAGGGCAGCCAAAAGCGAATGTGTTTACCGGCAACCTTGCAATCTCACAGACAAAAGTAAGAAGCTACAAAACTAACCCCTATCAAGGATTTCATTGGGGTGAAACACGACATTTATAGGTGGACAATGCGTCACACTACCATTTCAACTTAACAAACAACCAATTGATGACGCCTTTCGGGAAATAGAAAAGTGCGAGAACACGAAGCAATAGCGGGAACCGTAAAAACAGGCGCATCAAAAAATAGTTGCGTGACAGCTCCGGACCAAATTTCTGATGCAGCGCCTGATCGTATTCTTTCATACGTTCAGCACTGAAATCATTTACTTGAAAACAACGACTGATTTGCTCGGCCGCCATCACTCCGCTCCACATTCCCAAATCAATACCATGCCCTTGCATCGGATCAATTAACGAAGCGGCATCACCACACAACAGAAAGCGCTCGCCACTGATCCTTCGTTGGCGCGTCCATATCGGTAAACTGAACCCATTTACTTTGCCTTCCAGAGTTGCCTCTTTAAAACGATCGGCAAAAGCTGGCGAATGGGTAATCTCTTCCAGCAAGCCACGCAAATTT
>DGYK01000042.1:73346-73737 GCA_002398365.1 Flammeovirgaceae bacterium UBA5008 | reverse complement strand
AAGGTGCACGATCTTTTCGGTTTTTATTCTTAAACAAGCCAAACCCAACATTCGCCCATCCATCTTTCAAAGGAAAAATCCAAAAATAGCCTTCTACTTCCTTGATCAGATGTGCTTCATTGCACCCGGGTTGAAGTCCCTTGATACCCTTATAGTAAGCTCGAATTGCCGTAATCGCCAGTGTGTCTGCTTCCTCCATTTTTACCAGTTGTCGTTTTACGACCGAGTGGGCGCCATCACATCCTACTACCACTGCAGCATGAATCGAAGAACCGTCTGCAAACAAACAATGACAACCATCCGTAGTAACCGTAACATTCTGAAGCTGATGATGCTGGAAAATATGTGTATCCGTATCCTGCTTCACTAATTGAAAAAGGAAATGATCAAA
>DGYK01000042.1:71652-73139 GCA_002398365.1 Flammeovirgaceae bacterium UBA5008 | reverse complement strand
AATTGAAAAAGGAAATGATCAAAATCCATCCGTTTGCTATTGTAAGAGAATAGCTTCCATGTATACCGGATTACGTTTCGTTTTGAAAAGAAGATAGCGATGGAATTAATATACGTACCATCTGCAAAGGCTTTCATCTGATCGCCCCATGTGGTACGCAAACTGTTGATTGCTTTAAAGGCAGGACCGGGAATAGCATCACCACATATTTTATCTCGTGGAAAAGTTTCTTTGTCAACCAAGGCTACCTTCAATCCCCTACCCTGAAGCGCAAGCGCGCATGCACTTCCGGACGGGCCGGCACCGATTATTGCTACATCATAATCTATTACCATCAAGCATTATTTTTTGCTGCCGGTAAAGTTATGAAAATAGTGAGTGGGTCTTTGAATGAATCTTGGCAATATGTCGATAGAATATCTATCATTTTCATGCAGTTGATCGAAGTGCAGATAAGGGTTGTCATGAGACTGTCGTCTTTCTCCTTTCTTCAATTCTTAACACTAAACGCATACCTGCTTTGTGTACGATACTTTTCGTTTGGTAGCAACCAAGTAGACGGATAAGAAGGTTGATTGGGACTGTCCGGAAAGTGTTGTGTCTCTAAACAAAAGGCAGTGCGGTAGTCGTCTCTCCCCTCTCCTTTGATCCGGTTTTTACTTTTCATAAAGTTACCACTGTAGAATTGTAAGCCGGGCTCTTGCGTAAATACGTCCATGACAATGCCTGTCTGATTACCTGTCACGCGAGCGGCCCATTCCATAGTACCACTTGCTTTTTTGTTCAACACAAAGTTGTGATCGTAGCCCTTACCCATTCGGATTTGTAAGTTGGTTGTATCGTCTACGCGCTGACCGATGCGTGTAGATGTGCGAAAGTCAAACGGAGTGGCTGCTACGGATTCGTGTTTACCCAGAGGGATTAATCCTTCATCGACAGGGTTGTATTGATCGGCATTGATCTGCAATTCATGATCATAGATGCTGCCACTTCCTGCGCCATTCAAATTAAAGAACGCATGGTTGGTGAGATTACAAACTGTTTTTTTATCCGTGCTTGCTTCATAATCAATTTGCAAGGTATTGGCATGCTTTAAGGTATACGTTATTTTCACCGCAAGATTTCCCGGAAAACCTTGTTCTCCATCGGGTGACCAATAACTTAACTCCAGCGTGCTGTCGTTGACTTGTTTGCCGCTCCACACTTGTTGATGAAATCCATTCTTTCCTCCGTGCAAGGTGTTGACTCCATTGTTGATATCCAATGGAAATGCTTTGTCATCAATATTAAGTAAGCCCTTTGCAATCCGATTGCCATAGCGACCGATGCTGGCGCCAAAAAATGGTTCGGATGATGCGAGAAAATCCTGCATGCGATTCGGCCCGACAATCACATCCGTGAGATTTCCATTCTTATCCGGAACGAACAAGCTTACCAATCGACCTCCGTAATTGGTAATAGCTGCGGTGCATGCACCGTTCTTCAAA
>DGYK01000042.1:7425-71458 GCA_002398365.1 Flammeovirgaceae bacterium UBA5008 | reverse complement strand
CGGTGCATGCACCGTTCTTCAAAAAAAATAAATCGATTGCCTTTCCCTGAATAGTGTCTGTAAAATCACTTCGTTGCGGTTGCGTATACAATCGAAGTGTATCCACACGGTTTGTATTTTCAGTCTGCTTCGATCGATCATTACATGCGGTCAACAACCACACACTGAGCGATAGAGATAAAATAACTTTCATTTTCACAGCGGGTCTACTTATTCTTAAATTTTTCTTCCAACACTTTCATGTAATAGCCCCCAACTACACTACGCGCCTGAAACCCCACCATCTTCCCTGTCTTGGTCTCATGCCAGTCGCTGATCGGCACTCGGGAAGTGGTGCGCGCAGCAAACTCATATACCGGCAGCACAAACTGTTCGAAATCTTTTTGGTTATCTGCCAGCACCGATGTCCAAATGATCCAATCGGATTTGGTGTAGGTGGCGCGACTGTCCAACGGTAAACCAAATTCATTTTGCCGGTTGAGATAATACTTTACTTCCGAAGCGAATACTTCCTTCGGAAAATAATTAAACTTCATCACTTTATCCCACACCAAATTATATTTCTGACTCCACGTTCCTTTTTTATCAAACGTTAAAGCATAGTGATCGCCATCATTAGCCATCTCCATCCACTTTGTCACAAACCCTTTGGCAATCTGATCGTACTTTGCAAAGCTAGTTTGATCGCCCATTTGTTGGGCCAGCCATCCATAGCTCTCCAATCCCACAATCGCCTTAGCCGACAAGTTTGTATTCCGTGCCAGATGCCCCGCAAAATCATCGGTGCATAATTGGTTGGCCGGATCAAATCCTTCTTTGTTCAGATACTCGACCCAAGTGGTGAGTGTTGACCAGTGCTTCTTCGCATAGTCTGTTTTGCCTTCGGCTTTGCAAATGGCAGCGGTCAGAATCAGCATATTGCCGCATTCTTCTACTGGCATGTCTTCGCCATAAGTTTGTCCATTCGCCAACGGATAAGTTCCTAAATCATGAGCCGCAAAAGGTTTCGTCCATTTGCCGCTTTCACTGTAATGAAATATTCCGTTGAGCATCCCTTTTAGCAATTCTGGATTATAAATTAAAAACAACGGAGCCGATGGATAGGTAACATCTACGGTGTTGATCGAACCATTGCTAAAATTCTCCTTCGACAAAAAGAGTAATTCGCCCTGCGGGCTTTTCACCAACTTGTGTGCTGCAATACTTTGGCGATACGCCAACTCACAGAGTTTCGCATACGATTCGCCACCTGCTTTCACCGCATCGTTGTAAATTAGTTTGTTGATGCGTTCACATTTTTGAATAATCGATGCATAGTCTGTAGACGCAAGTGCCAATTGTTGTTCAATCGAGTTAGATGCACTTTGTTTCCACCAGGGCAATAGATTAGTGCCAAAGTATTGAATGGAATAAAGGTCATCATACCCCAGCAGGAACACTTGTTCTTTGACTGAAGAACCGACCTTACCGAGATCTACGGTTGTGGTGAGGTGTAACTTCTTGCCTTGCAGTTGATGGGTTGTCGTTGATGAAAAGGGTTCGTTTGTAGTGTTGATCGTTTGCTTCACATGGCTTCCATCTTTAGCCGCCAAATAAAGATACCCCCAATCGATTCGAACATCATCACCCTTCTTTTTTAAAATGGGCTGCTCTACCGTGCCCGCTTTCAAAATCGTCAGTTGATTTGCTTTGTATTGAGTTGCTACTACTTCTTCCGCTCCCGTGTTGGTAGCGATGTTGGTCGATGCGCTTATCTCTATTTGCACTGCATGCGACTGGCCATCATTGGATTGTAGGCTGGCACTGATGTAAGATACCGGACGCGCCAGAATATCCAACTCATCAATCAAAAGTGGGGATGTAAATGTTAGTTGAAGGTTTACCGGGCCGCACGCAAATTGATAGATCGTTTGAGTAGCATTCATCACTACCCTTTTTTGCTGAGCTACCCGAATGCCGGAGGTCTCTTGTGGAACAACTTTTTCTGCAAAGCCAAAATCAAGTTCAGCACCACCTCCGGTATTAACCACATGAACTGCGAATACATTTCTTCCTTTCTTTAACAGGGATTTCATCTCGTTTGTGAATGGGATGATTCGAAACCCGCTGGCGCAGCAACCCGACTCATAAATCAATGTGCCATTGAGATAGACGCTGATGTCGTCATCAAATTTCATTTTCATCAACGGTTCGTTAAGAGTGGTGTTTTCCAGATTAAATTCCCGAATCATCCAGATGTCGCGGGTCAACCACATGGTTTTCGACAATCCTTCCTTATTGCCAAACGGCCCTGCTCCAGTCTTCCATGAGGCGGCATCAAAGTCTTCTTTCATCCAATTAGCTGCGGGAGTTGACTCTGTGTATTTGCAATTAAAGTTTTCATCGTCACCGGCTGACAAGATGTTTTTATAAGCCACCGGTTTGTTACCTAAGAAGCGATATATCTGTCCGTCTACTTTCAGGTGGCCCATTAAGGCATGATCGGCTCCCGTCCAATGTTTGGTGGGTGCGCTGTTCAATTCATCTGCGTTCGACCAGATGCTGAAATACGGATCGTGTGTGATGAGCGGAAATGCCGGTGCTTTAGTGCTTTGCGCGAAGGCGGTGGCACCAAGATTGAGAAGAAGGATAATGAGTGTTAGTTTCTTCATGTTGAAAGGGTATCTCAGCAAAGTTATCATTAACTGCCGCATGATGATAACCGCTTATTTACACCCTATTCCGTATGTGTAGTAATTGATCCTACTTCTTAACCGAGTAAAGAAACATTATCTCAAAATCTTTTCCATCTTTTTTCCCTTTGCCAACTCGTCCACCAGTTTATCAAGGTAGCGAACTTGTTGCGTGAGCGGGTTTTCGATTTCTTCTACCCGATAGCCGCAGATCAATCCGGTAATCAGTGAGGCGTTTTTATTCAAGGAAGCTTTTTCAAAGAACATTTTGAATGTGACTTTCTCTTGGATGAGCTCTTGCTGTTGTCGGTTGGTATAACCTGTCAGCCATTCAATCACTTGATTCAGCTCTTCCTTTGTGCGCCCTTTCTTTTCCACTTTGGCCACATACATCGGATACACCGAAGCAAATGTCATGTTAGCAATACGTTCATCTTGAGCAGCAGAGGCTTTCATAGATCGTTATTTGTATGCCAATTTACTAAAAAGGGTTGATGAACCCTTCTCGATGTCGGTGTTGAAGATAAAAGTAGCCTTCCCGGATTGAAGGTTGTTCAATCCTCTTCTCCAACATCTGACAATTTACTTTGTCATCTGATAGCCAATGCTGATGAGGAATAGCAAAAGGTTTTCGCTCACGTTTTTCTCTGTTCGTAAGAGCCCCCAGTTTCCATTTATCTCAATTGAGATATCGCTAATTTTTTCCAGCGTTTCCATTAATTCTCTTGGCAAATACTTCCTGATCTTGTCAGGGCTATCGCCAGCAACAAAATATTTTTTGCTAAAATCCGGATACTCATGGAAGTCAATATCCACTTTCGTAAACATGTCAGCAATCTTATCGGCAACGGTTTCCTCTCGAATATAGGCTCTACCCATGTCATGAGGTAAACTAAATAGTAATACCGGCTCGACTTCCTCTATTTCCTTATCTACCCGAGCACTTCTTTTCTGCTCAACTATGGTTAGGTGTTTTTCAACCAATAAAATTATGAAAGCCCCTGATCTTCCTTTTAATTCGGTAACATGATGAACAAACAAGCTCTTATAAATTTTCAATCCATCAAACTTTGTGAGGAGCCTGAGCCCAAGCTCATGATCTTTTCTACTAATCTCCAATTGTCCATCAACCTTTTGGAGAACTGCTTCGAATAGCTTTTCGGTGGCGCTATTGAGCGGTCTGTAGTCTGACATTTTTCTAAGGATTTTTGACAGTTATATAGGGCGTCTCATCTAACTGTTATAGCTGCATTCTCAAAAATATTTTGCAAACTATAATCGACCGTAATTATCAGTTTTGAGTTGATCTTTCTATCTCCCATTGTCGCAGCAAACCAATCTTGCGGAATTTTTTTGAGTGCGGCAATCAAGTCTTGGTCGCATTCCTTCATAATCCCACTAATTAATTCTATCTCTCCTAGACTATTATCAGCATTAATCCAAATGGCAACCGTTACGGCTCCTTCAACACCTATACGTCTAGCTTGCATTGGATATGCTAAAACTTTATTCAGTTCGTCCGTAAGTCCAATTTTTGAGCCTAGATAACTCGGGGGCGTATCAACATGTAATATCTGTATTTGATTATCAATCCGAACAAAAAAAGGGCTTGCCGGTTTCTTTTGAAATATTAATTTCTTATCATCATAATTATAGGTTTGTACAATTTCTCCGCTCTCATAAAATTTCCATTCGCCTACCCTGATATTGTTATCCAGTTTACCTGACCAAACCTGGCTTCCATCTGAACGATATTTTCTATAGTCCCCATGTTTCACTTTTTTATTCTTGGCAAGAATGGAGTATTCTTCAAAGTAGACAAGCGATTTCACCTTCTTAGCCTTAAGCTCTTGACCAAAAGCAAAAAAATGCGTGGAATAAAGTATAAAAATGGTTAACAGTGATTGTTTCATATACATTTTATTTAGTCATTCACTGTCAGTAATTAATTGCTATAATGGTTTTTGGTATCCTCAGATAAGTTATTCTCTGAGGCCTTTGTTACGAAAACAGACCGATAAACTGCATTTAATTCTATGAAGACCTGTTTTCGTATAGTCGTTGATAAATTCAGGCCTCTCTTTTATTTGTCGTCAACAATTTCAGTCAAATTGAGACCGAAATCTTTCATTACTTGGTCAACATCGTATTCAAAATCTTTTGGGATATTTACAGTTGCGATTCCACCAAAGTCAACCTGCCAGAATCCTCCTCTTTTTGCTAGCTCATCCCCCAACACTCTGTAATCCGCAGACCTATAATTGGCATTTAGAAAAAAACGTCTTGTAATGAAATCTGATTTTTTTGTGATTTTTATTATCTCGTGTTTCCCATCCTTGTTAATTCTGGTCTCAAATTCTGTCCCCAATGTCAGGTTGCAATTCCAAATATCATTGTCAATCATTCTGAATTTGTTGCCGGTTAACTGTTCAACATAAAGAGTGGTTGTTGCTTTTTCCCTCTTATCGTAAATTTCCAATTTTGTTTCTTTGATGTCCATTTGAGTTTGTTCCTAAAGCAATATCAGCATCTTCACAATAAAACTATTCTATCATTATTTCCCAAGCCAATTCTACTCAATTACACCTAAAAACCCTAGCTTTATGGAAGGCTTTTTAGCCAGTAAGGGCTAAGTCTGCGTTGTTTACAAATCACTCGGTCTTGGGGTTTCCCGCGGTAAGGAAAAATGACGTTTGCAGCCCTCACAACGCCATATTGAGCCCGCACAACGTAATGTGCAGGCCACACAACTCAATGTTGAGGTCGCACAACTTAATGTGCAGCCCTGACAAGTCAATGTGCACGCCTCACAACTCAATTGTCAGCACGCACAACTCAATGTGCACGCCTCACAACTTAATAAGCAGCCCTGACAAGAGGCTTGCAGGCTTTACATCAAGCTTACAGGCGTTACAAGAGGCTTGCAGCCGCTGCATGAGGCTTGTAGGCGCTACAAGAAGCTTGCAGCCCTTACAAGAAGCTTGCGCGCTCTGCAATCAACGATTTCCTGTCGAAATCAACGATCGTTTGAGGCACAAAGCTTAATTGACGAAATAAAACGAAATAACTAACGAAATAAAACGAAATGTAACCGTTCGCAGGTGCTGTTACCCTCACCTAACATGCCAGATCAGAATGATCGGACCACTGAAAATGCATTATCTATTTTGCACATATTCTGTCTTTTTGACGGTCTCCGACTTAACAATTTTTGCCATGTCTTTCAGCACGAAACCATCTATTGGAATGGTGGTGTGGCTTTTACGAATCTTTTCAAATTTTTCAGCAATGTCTGTGTAAGTGCCGGTGGTGAAATACTCAACCGCCACGATAAAATCCCATTCCGAAACAGGGTCTGTTTCATCCGCTCTGTTTTCAATTAATTCATACTTGCTGATCAGTCCTTGCGCTACGGCAATACTGTCCATCGCAAACCAATTTTTCTCTAAGAATTCTTTCACCCTCGCTTTTTGCGAAGGATTAGATTTTATATAAGTCAGTGTCCATGTCTTTGAATTTGAAGATTGCGACTTGGATTGCGCATGAGAGATCATGTAATTAGCTAGCGACAGAAATAAAAAGAAGTAAATGATGTGTTTTTTCATTTTTTTAATTGTGTATAATCGTTTGATACTTATTCCAAATTAGAGCTTTACTTCGAACTTTATTTGCTCATCAAAAAAATAGTTGCACGCTTATTCAATATTCAAAAGCTCTAATTTCTCAGTTCTTCTCATTCGTTCCATACCGAACGCTCCTCCCATGACCTCTTCAATGACAATCACTGAATCTGATACCTCTATGATTTTATAGTTCACCTTATGCGATGAATTACCTTGCGACTTATCTGTTTCATATTCTTTTCCATTAGGTCCACGAAACACCAAACCGGGTCTTAATTTAGCCTGAATAGACAGTGTGTCATTTTTTATTCGCCAATCCTTTATCAGCATGGACATATAAGTTAAAAGCCCAACTTCTCCATTTTCCTTAATGGCCAGTCCCCAAACACCGGTGTGGTCATCGTGCAATTCCATGTAGGCCCCTTGAAGCTGCTCATCATTTATCGGCTTCAACCAATTTCCAACCAGACGCTTTTCTTTTTCATCCAACGTTGAAATGGTGCAACTAGAAAGTAAGAGCAAGCTGAGAAAGAAAAGGGGTTTCATAGTTTGACTCAATGACGATAAAAGAATGTCTGCCTAGAATGTTGATGGGAATATTGGATTACTAGTTTCAGCATACTTCTTCAATTAGTATAACTTAACCACCACCGTGTTTGCTATTTTATCGTGAAATGCCCTGCTTTTAGGATCGGTGAGCATAGTAATTATTTCCAGCAACGACCATACAAACCCCAAATACAACGGCAGACTACTAATCAAATCATCAAGGTCAGATTCATCACCGGGTATGGGAACATGATCGCTTCCAAATGCAGTAAGCAGTATTGAAAAAACCACTAAGAATAAAGGAATTGCCTCTCGCTTAAATGCCTGCTCATACGTTACGCTCTCTTCGGTGTCATGATCAACCACTTTGATATTCATCGCCATCTTTCCAACTGTTTGTCCGCAGTAACCAACCATTATTATTGCATAAACATAACTTACACTTTCTCGCACTAAATCCCCTAAAAATGGGATCGATTCTATCCATGGCATCACTAGTACATTCAACGTAAAAGCCAAAATAGCTAAAACTATTCCATCAATAAAAAGCGCCACCAGCCGTGGCCAAAATGTGTCGTATTTGTTCATTTAGTTAACTTATGATTCGTATTTGTTTGACAATACATCTCACGGTCGTTTCAATATATTTTGCGCCAACCGCTCCCACTCATCTTCAACCCCAATTTCAAACTCGTCTTTAAAGCGCTGATCAATCATACTTCTTGTAATTTTGTTGACAAGCCAAACCCAGCCATTTCCAAACGCAAAGATTCCTAACAGCGTCCAAATTAACTTTACATTGCTTTGATTGTTAGTAAAAATGACCAGCAGAAATATTCCCAAAAATATCAGGGCATTTAGAATCACAAAAAAATAGTTCATCCACTTCGGCCAACCAATATGATAGGTTACCTCGGTTCCGCTCCTTTCACTCTCTTTGTATTCGCCTTTGATCCGCAACATTCGTACATTAGACAAAATTGAATTTCTGCGCAGATCAAAGGTACTTGCATTGTAAGTGCCACAAAATGGTTTTCCCGAAAAATCATAGGGTATGAAAAACAAATCCTTTTCCTTGGAAGTCAATTCCTCCAATCTTCTTCGAAACTCTTGCTCGCTTAAAGTTGATTTCATTGAATCCATCCAATTACTGAATGAAATTTATTCTGATCATATAAAACCAACTTCCACTCACCTTGTTGATCGAGTTGGATTACCTCAGTTTCTTTTTCGATATTCAAGAGTTGATTTCCTTTGTAGACTTGTTCACAGCCCTCTTTGTGATCGACATCATCTTTTAGAGGGCTCCAACGAAGAATACCCTTTACTTTGATATAAGTTAAATTCTGAAAATTTTTCTTAGGTAATACGTGAATCTCAATCGAATGAACAATAGGTGAAGATGTGCCTTCAATAATTATTTCAGTAAGTTCAGAACTACTCAGACATCCATTGGCCTCCCGTAAGCTGTTTGTTCTGGTTTGGGTGCCAACAAACTCCATCGAAATGATGCCACCGGGTTGGTCGTAAAGTAATAAAAGCCTGTTTGCTTCTGTCACGTAAATAGAGGTTTGGCTATAAACCATGCAAGGTCCGGAGTAAATCAAATCATTCTGGCCATCATTATTCAAATCTACCACGGAGTAATAATCCCACGGATGCTCGTTTTCATCATCACAGTTATTGTCTACCGATAACTTTGAAAACCCGGTTGTATCATATTTTATGGAAACGGGATGGTTTATGAGGTTTACGCGTCTCTGTATACTTTCTAATCTGGATTCCCGAGTGAGCGATTCACTTGAGATTTTATTCGTATTGCAAGAGAGCAGCATTAACAGTCCAATATAGAATACGACTCTCTTCACTTATTTCTTTTTTAAGCAGGTTATTTTATTCAATTATTTGTCGATATTCTTTTAAAAGATTATTGTACTTCTTTGCCTCAACAATTTTTGATTTAAAAGGAATTCCATGCAAATCCAAATCCACATAATCGTGAACCACTTTGTGCCGCTCACGTACAGTAAGTCGGTTGCCATCCCAAAGATAAAGCTGTTCGGTAATATTCAGTTCAAACTCTTTAGATCCGACATTCCACCGTGCTTCGTAAATTCTTGCTTTTTGAATCGAATCATGCCCTACTAAATATTGAGAATTCCCAAATCCATAGTCGCCACAATTGTATTTATAAATAGTAAGTAGACTATCATTCAAGGCAAATTGCCTGAACTTGCTGCTGCAATCATCCCCGGGATATCCTCCTACCTTTAAAGGTTTGCCTTTCGCCAAAAACCGAGGGACTAGGTCATCAAAATCTTCATTTTGTAAAAGCAAAGAATCAGAATCGAAATCCATATAAACATATGCAGCTGAATAGGTATTAACTTCATTTGTAGTAACAGTACGAGAATCGGACTTCAATTGCTTTCGCAGTGTATCAGCTACACCGCTTTCCGCAGAACGATCCGCCCGCGAACACCCAAGAAACAAAAGCAATACAATCAGTATATTTCTCTCTATCATTTAACAAGGCATGTTAGTGAAGTTGCCCCCTCCACACTTTCATCACATCGCGCTCTGTACCATTCTCATCATAGAAGCCGGTATCGCGCCAGATCTTGTTGAAATCGTCCGGTGAGCCAATCTGTTGCCAAAGCAAATCGTAATCTCGGACAATAAAGTTTACCATGAAGCGCGTGTCGTGTCGCGCACACATGGCAAACAAATTTTGAAAGAATTGTTTTTGCTTAGCTGCACTTCCATTATAAACTACCGTGCCACCTAGCAGTGTGGCCTCTTGTGCAGGATAACTTGTTTCACAAATAGCAATTGGTTTATTTGAAAGCGACAAAATGGATTGAAGTACGGTTTCGCTGGGCACTTCGTTTGCTAGAAAAGAACTTAATTGCGGATGTAATGACAACCCAAAGTAATCACTATCTGCCAGTAAATCATTTAGCGCACTTTTTTGATCAGTCACATTCGCATCGGTATAGCCCGCCAAATCAAATCCGGTAACCGATACAAAGATGGGTAACGTGGGGTAAAGCTTTTTCAATTCCGTGTAAACGAAATGATTCAACTCAATGTAGTGACTCCACTCACTGGGCTGATTAATCTTCAATAAATTAGATTCTATGCCAATCGCTAAGAACTGAGGGTTGAAATATGCCACGATGCGCTTCGCATAATTGAGGTAAGCCGTTTTTACCTGTGGCGTGTTAAATGTATAACCATTCCACGGAGATGGAAGCGGCTGATTGCCGCCAGATTCATTTTTGTTGGATGCCAACCCACTGCGGGAAAGATGAATGGGGGTAATCGAAACATACACCTGATGACCTGTAGGGGTATGTTCTTTGCGATACGACCAGTCGGCCATTACAGCCGAAGGAAAAGGCGCATCGGTCAGTGCCTCTGCCCACGGCACTCCATCATCAAAATGATGAGCCACCAAGTTGCCGTCTGTCTTAATCTTGCTGTAAACAAAATCCATTACCTCGGTGAGCGAAGTAGTAGAATAGGGAAATGGGGTAAAGCCAATGGGAAATCCCTTTTTTACCTCCGGATCAGGCGAGCAACTAACTATTAAGAAACTAATACCTATTAACCCGTTAATTATTTTTTTTAAACAATTCATAATGACCATTTGTCCTTCAGATGCACCGCTATTCCAACGGGTTGCTTGGTAATCAAAACTTAATCTACTTTTCAAACATCGGAAAAGTAATGATTTTGCATTTGACTAATCAAAAAAACATATTTTTGTAATTGTTAAGAATTGTGGCATGACGTGGTTTAGAGATTTCGGGTGGGTAGAGCTGGGTGGCGTAGGGCTGTTTGTGCTATTCTATGCACTGTATGTGGCAAAACTATGGCGCATCAGCCGGGTGCTGCATACGCCCTTTTATACCGTTTTGATCAAACTATTTACCCGCACCGCCTTCTTCGCGTTGGTGATCATCGCCATCATGGGCCCCTCCTATGGCGGATCGAAGCGTGAAATCAAATCAGTTGGCAAAGACATTATGATCTGCGTGGATCTTTCCAAGTCCATGGATGCCTTTGATGTGCAACCTACCCGCCTCGAAAAGATCAAGTTTGAAATGAAAAAGATCGTGGCGGCCTTCAACTCCGACCGCGTGGGGGTGATCATCTTCTCCAGCGAGGCGTTCATGCAGTGCCCCCTCACCTACGATCAAAACGCACTCAACCTCTTCATCGAAACAATGAACACCAGTCTGGTACCCAGCAGTGGCACGGACTTTGGCCCGCCTATCAAAATGGCATTGAAGAAACTGACTGAACAGAAAGAAGGGCCCAGGTCTGAACAGAAGTCGAAGGTGATTGTGCTGATTAGCGATGGCGAAGACTTTGGTGAGGAAACCGATGAGATGGCCCGCGATGTGGAAGACAACAACATCAAACTATTTACGCTGGGAGTCGGCACCGCCCGCGGTAGTCAGATTCAATCCGGCCGCGGATACAAAACCGACCAGCGCGGCAACACCATTGTATCTAAATTGAATGCCGGTTCGTTAAAAGCACTGGCCAGCAAAACCGATGGGCAGTATTTTGAAATCAACGAGTCGCGGAATGATGTGAACCGGTTGATCAACACCATCAGCAAGATTGAAGGCGAATTGCGCGACACGCGCATGGTAGATGTATCGGCCAACCAGTATTTCTATTTTCTACTGGCGGCTTTGGTTCTTTTAGTATTGGATATTTTATTGAGCATCCGAACGGTAACGATATGATGAAGACGGTCTATCTCTTTTTGATTAGTTCCCTCCTGCTCATCGATCCGGGCAAGATCAGCAAAATCAATTCAGCGAAAGCAGAAGCGAAAAAAGCTTACTTATCGGGCGACTTTAAAACCGCTGTGCAAAAGTATTCGTACCTGATCGACTCACTGGGTGTAAATGAAGAGGAAGTGCGCGCCAATCTGGCGAATGCCTATTTTCAATTGAACGATACTACGCATGCACAAAATGCGTATCAGCAACTGACTCAAAGCCAGAACAAACGGATCAGCTCGGTAGCTAATCAGCAACTGGGTGTGATGGCCAACAACCAGGAAAAACTGGAGGAAGCATTGAACTACTTTAAGCAGGCGCTGAAAGCTGCCCCCGAAAACAATGAGGCGCGCTACAACTACGAAGTGGTGAAGAAGAAGCTGGAAGACAAAAAGAAGCAAGACGAAAAGAACAAGGACAAAAAAGATCAGGATAAGAAAGACGATCAGAAAAAAGACCAGAAGGATCAAAAGAAAGATCAGAAAGAACAAGACAAAAAAGATCAACAGAAGAAAGATCAGGAAAAGAAAGACCAGGAAAAAAAGGATCAGGATAAGAAGGACCAGGATAAGAAAGATCAGGATAAGAAAGATCAGAAAGACAAGAGCAAAGAGGAGAAAGAAAAAGAGCAAAAGGAAAAAGAGCAGCAAGAGAAAGAAGACGAGCAGAAAAAGAAAGACGAACAAAAGCAACCGCCTCCTTCCAGCGAAAAGTTGAAAGAGATGAATATGAGCGAGGAAAAAGCCAAGATGATTCTCGAAGCGATGAAAAATCAGGAGGTGCAATACCTGCAACAAAACAAACGCAAGGCTACCAAACCCAAAGACAAAGGCAAGCCCGATTGGTAAGAATTTTACCCGCAAAAGTGTATCTTGTGGGTACGACACATTCTTATGAAGGCAATTATCTGCAAAAACTTTGGTCTCCCCGATTCACTGGTATTAGACGAACTCACCTTGCCGCCTGTGGGCGAAAGTGAAGTGTGCATTCAGGTGAAAGCCTGTGGCGTCAACTTTCCCGATCTGTTAATCATTCAAAACAAATATCAATTTAAACCCGAATTGCCCTTTGCACCCGGAGGTGAAGTATCGGGCATCATTGAAAGTGTGGGTGCGAAAGTCAAGCACCTCAAAGCAGGCGACCGAGTGGTAGCGCTGTGCGGATGGGGTGGCTTTGCTGAGAAAGTAATTGTGAAAGCGAACCGTGTTTTTCCGATGCCGCCCGGCATGGATTTTATAAACGGAGCCTGCACGCTCTACACGTACGGTACCTCCTACCACGCTCTGAAGGATCGCGCACAATTAAAGGCCGGAGAAACCTTGCTGGTGATGGGTGCGGCAGGCGGTGTAGGATTAGCTGCGGTGGAGTTGGGCAAAGTAATGGGCGCCACGGTCATCGCTGCGGCATCGACCGCTGAGAAGCTTGCCATCTGCAAAGAAAAAGGAGCCACGCATGTCATCGATTATTCCAAAGAAGATTTGCGCGCGCAACTGAAAGAGATTACGCAAGAGAAAGGTGTGGATGTCATATACGATGCCGTGGGCGGCAAACTGGCCGAGCAGGCATTACGATCCATCGCGTGGAAAGGTCGATATCTGGTAGTAGGATTTACCACCGGAGAGATACCGCAGTTTCCGGCCAATCTTCCCTTGCTAAAAGGTTGCGCGATCATGGGCGTATTCTGGGGAAGCTTTGCAGAGCGCGAACCACAACAGAGTTTACAGAATCTGGGTGAACTGCTCGGTATGATGAAGAGTGGAGCCATTCGTCAGCATATTCATAAAATCTATTCGCTCAACGAAGCACCGCAGGCATTGCACGATTTGATGGATCGGAAAGTGGTGGGCAAAGCGGTGGTGAAA
Source organism: Flammeovirgaceae bacterium UBA5008 (assembly GCA_002398365.1). Classification (GTDB taxonomy): domain Bacteria; phylum Bacteroidota; class Bacteroidia; order Cytophagales; family Cyclobacteriaceae; genus ELB16-189. The sequence continues at coordinate 57,950 of DGYK01000042.1, read as the reverse complement.
GTAGGCGACTGGATCGAAGAACCCATTGTAGCGAAAGAAAGTAAGCCGGTGGAAGTTGTGAAATCAAATGTCATTGCGAAGCCGTTGCGCATTCCATTCAAAGACATTAAGAAATATGTGGGGCAATCGCTGGGTGTCACCGATTGGTTTACGGTGACACAAGAAACGATCAGCGCTTTCGCGGATGCGACCCAAGATCAGCAATGGATTCACGTAGATGTAGAGCGTGCTAAACAGTTTCTGCCGGGAGGCAAAACAATCGCCCACGGATACTTAACGATGTCGCTGGCGGCTAAATTCTTTTATGAATTAATTGAGATTGAAGGTGCAGCTACGTCCATCAACTACGGATTAAACAAAGCGCGGTTTCCGGTAGCGGTGAAGTCGGGAAGCAGAATACGCATGACCGGAAAAATTGTGCAAGCCGAAGACATGCCCAACAACGGCATCAAACTGATGATGGAAGCAGTCATCGAAATCGAAGGAGAATCTAAACCTGCTTATGTAGGTGAGTTGTTGACAGCACTGTATTGAATCAATTGACAATTTACAAACGAGCAATTGACAATCGTGTATCCAGAAACAAGATACAAGAAACCAGTAACCAGCAAAAGCCATGCGATTAAAAGATAAAGTAGCATTAATCACCGGAGGAGCTAATGGAATTGGTCTCGCTACCGCGAAACGTTTTGCCAAAGAAGGTGCAAAAATTATTCTGTGGGATGTCACCGACAAAGGACAACAAGTAGTCAATGATTTAATCAGTGATGGTGCGCAAGCACTCTTTCAAAAAGTGTCTGTTGCCGATCAGGAAGCGGTGAACGCGGCAGTCGCAGAAGCTAAAAATCATTTTGGTCGCATCGACATTCTGATTAACAATGCCGGCATCACCAAAGATCGCACACTTATAAAAATGTCGAAGCAGGAATGGGATGATGTCATCTCCGTCAATCTCACGGGTGTATTCAACTGCACGCAAGCGGTGGTTCCCATCATGAAAGAGCAAAACTACGGACGTATCGTTTCGGCTTCGTCCAATGTGGCGATTCGTGGCAACTACGGACAAACCAACTACGTGGCAACCAAATCCGCCATCATCGGCATGACCAAAGTGTGGGCGCTGGAGTTAGGTCGTTTTGGAATTACTGCCAATTGCATTGCCCCCGGATTCATACAAACCGCTATGACCGATGCCATGCCCGAGGAAGTACGCAAACAAAGTCTCGCACACATACCCGTAGGCAAGTGGGGCGTGCCCGATGACATTGCCAATGGTTATTTGTATTTAGCTTCCGATGAAGCGTCTTTCGTGAGTGGAATTTGTTTGACGATTGATGGAGGAGCTGCGAGGTAGATTACAAGTCAATTGACAGTTGACAAATGGGCAATTGACAATTGTGTAAATCACAAATCAAAAATCTTAAATCAACATCTAACTATCAGTTGAAAACCATTTACCTACTCAGCGGGTTGGGTGCCGACAAAAGAATCTTTGATCGGTTGGATTTATCCGGATTTGAAGTTCATTACATCGAATGGATCAAGCCATTGCCCGATGATACGATGAAGAGTTATGCCCAACGACTATCAACTCAAATCAAATCACCAAACCCTATTTTGATCGGTGTTTCGTTTGGTGGCATGATGGCAACGGAGATAGCCACGCAAGTAGCGCCAGAGAAAGTGATTTTAATTTCGTCAGCACGAGATTCAAATGCTATTCCATTTTACTTTCGAATGTTGCGCTATTTGCCTATTCACCGGTGGATACCCATTCATTGGATGAAGAAAGGAAATGCGCTGCAAGATTGGATTTTTGGAATAACTCAAAACGAAGATAAAGAACTGCTGCGTGCTATTTTGGCTGCGACTGATCCCTACTTTCTTCGTTGGGCGATCCACCAAATCATCACATGGAACAATCGAAGTGAGCCGTTGCCAATCTCTCAGATTCATGGCGACAGCGATCGTCTCCTACCCTTCCGTCATGCCGATTTTACCGTTGCGGATGGTGGCCATTTGATCGTTCACACCCACGCCCCGATCGTTTCCCAATGGATTCGCGAAAAGATCACATAACAGTTGACATTCCGAAAGCTATCGGAAGACAAATGGGCAATTGACAATGTATAAGTAAAACTCATTTCCTTAGTGGCTTAGCGGCAGAATGGATTCGCTAACAAATCACATGAAATTTGTAATCCTTTTTTTATATTCGAAAGTCAGGAAACCAGCAACCAGAAACTAGCAACTAGAAACCAGAAACCAGAAACCAAAAACTAGCAACCCGCAACCAGTAACAACCACCACCATGAGCCGCTACACCAGCATCGAACATAATAAGTTTCTTCTACAGGAAGTACATCAAGTAACCGATATCTTTTCATTGCCGCGCTTCGCGCACCTCAATTGGGAAGAAGCGTGGATGATGATTGAAGCAGCCAAGTTGCTTGCCGACCGCGACATGGCGCCATACTTTAAAGAAATGGACGCGCAACCTGCACTCTACGATGGTAATGGTGGCGTAAAGACACATCCGCAATTAAAAACCATCATTCATCAGGCAGCGGAAAATGGATGGATTGGCGGTGGTGCCTCGTTCGACCACGGTGGCATGCAATTGCCCATGATGATCTTCAACACCGCGCAGCATATTTTCATGGCGGCCAACAACAGTTGTCAGGGATATTTCAGTTTGTCGGCAGGCTCGGCCGCTTTGATTACCAGCTTCGGCACCGAGGAACAAATCAACACTTTCGTTCCCAACATCTTTGCCGGCAAATGGCAAGGCACCATGGCACTCACCGAGCCTCAAGCCGGAAGTTCTCTTACAGATATCACCACCAGTGCAAAGCCCATGGGTGATGGCTTCTATAAAATCAAAGGACAAAAAATATTTATCTCCGGTGGTCAGCATGAAGCATGCTCGAACTTTGTACACTTAACACTCGCGCGCATTGAAGGTGCGCCTGCCGGAGTGAAAGGTATTTCGCTTTTTATTATTCCTAAATTCTGGCCCGAGAAAGATGGTTCGCTGACACCCAATGATGTGTTCTGTGCCGGAGATTTTCAAAAGATGGGACAACGCGGCTATTGCACCACACACTTGGTGTTTGGCGACAAAGATCAATGCAGAGGTTGGCTTGTAGGCGAACCACACAAAGGATTGGGTTACATGTTCCAAATGATGAACGAAGCACGCATCAGCGTGGGGCTCGATGCAGCTTCGGTAGCGATGGCTGCGTATCAGGCTTCATTGCAATACACGAGCGAGCGCCCGCAAGGAAGATTGGCCAGCGAAAAAGATCCATTGAAGCCACCTACCCTCATCATCAATCATCCCGATGTGCAGCGCATGCTGCTCACGCAGAAAGCGATTGCCGAAGGAGCGCTCTCCTTGGTAATGGAGTGCAACCGATTATCGGATTTGGTACACGGCACCGAAGGCGAAGCAAAAAAGAACAGTCTGCTGTTACTTGAACTACTCACGCCTATTGTGAAAACATATTCTTCCGAACAAGGAAGTCGCTCGGCAGCGTTGGCCATCCAAACTTTAGGAGGGTATGGTTTCACCATGGACTTTCCCGTACAACAACACTATCGTGATTTGAAAATCATGTCGCTGTACGAAGGTACCACCGGCATTCAATCCATCGACTTGCTGGGAAGAAAAGTAGTGATGGAAAAAGGAAGAGCTTTAGCCATTTTGGGTGAAGAGATTCAGTCTGCTGTTCAATCCGCCAGTAAGTTAAGCACGTTGAAAAAATACGCGCAGCAATTAGACGCTGAGTGGAAGCGCATTCAACAAGTGCTGGCACATCTCAGCACCTTCGCTCCTACCAACATTGATCGCTACTTAGCCGATGCAACGGTGTTTATGGAACAAATGAGTTATGTGGTGATTGCGTGGCAGTGGCTGAAGCAAGCCGTGGTGGCACAACGCAATATTGATGCGGGTAACTTTAAGAATCAAAGTCAGGAATTTTATGAAGGCAAGATTGTGACGATGAAGTTCTTCTTCCGCTACGAGTTGACCCATGCCGCAGCTTGTGCCCAAACTTTACTGGACGAAGATTTTTTGACCAACGTGAAGAAGAAGGAGCTGTTTGATTAGTATTCTCTCGCAAAGAGGTAAAGGAGTAATCGAGCCTATTGGAAAAAATTAGCGCCTTTGCTTGAAACAACAAAAATCAATGCAAACCGTTGCAATCGCGCTTTTATGACCAAAAACCGTTAACTTGCCGCCTGAAAATCAATCCTAAAACTCATTTTATGAAGGAAGTATATATTGTTGCTGCGGTACGCACTCCCATTGGTAGTTTTGGCGGAAGCCTAGCCTCGCAAACAGCTGTTCAATTGGGCGCCACTGCTGTGAAGGGCGCGCTCAAAAAAATCAATCTGGATGCCAAGCACATTCAGGAAGTATACTTCGGAAATGTGATTTCTGCGGGACTGCAGCAAGCTCCGGCTACGCAGGTTGCCGTTGCAGCCGGTCTGGGCTACAATATTCCTTGCACGTTGGTGAATAAAGTTTGCGCCAGTGGAATGAAAGCCATCATGTTGGGTGCACAGTCCATAATGCTCGGTCAGAACGATGTGGTGTTGGCAGGTGGCATGGAAAGCATGAGCAACATCCCCTACTATTTGTTGAAAGCACGCTACGGTTTCAAATATGGCAATGGCGAATTATTGGATGGGTTGACGTATGATGGTTTAACTGATGTATACAATCACTGTGCGATGGGCGTGTGTGCAGACAATACTGCCAAAGAAATGAACATCTCTCGCCAGGATCAGGACAACTACGCGATCAACTCTTACAAACTGTCGGCTGCTGCTTGGGCTGCGGGTAAATTCAAAGATGAAGTGGTGCCCGTAGAGTTAATCGGCAAGAAAGGCGATGTAACACTGTTCGCAGAAGACGAAGAATATAAGAATGTGAACTTTGATAAGATCCCCGGACTGAAACCAGTGTTCACCAAAGAAGGAACGGTAACCGCAGCGAATGCGTCTACTATCAATGATGGAGCAGCAGCGGTGATCCTGATGAGCAAAGAGAAAGCAAAGGAATTGGGCATTACTCCGATAGCGAAGATCAGAGGCTTTGCCGATGCAGCACACGACCCGATGTGGTTTACTACTGCTCCTTCGCTCGCCATTCCGAAAGCGATGAAGATGGCCGGAGTAGAAAAAGGCGATGTGGGCTTTTACGAAATCAACGAAGCCTTCTCAGCTGTGGCGATTGCCAACAACAAGTTATTAGAAATCGATCCATCGAAAGTGAATGTAAACGGAGGCGCAGTTGCTTTAGGACATCCACTCGGTGCATCGGGTGCCCGTATTACCATAACATTGGCCAACGTGTTGAAACAAAATAATGCTTCGATTGGTGTTGCCGGCATTTGCAATGGTGGTGGTGGTGCCTCGGCTATTGTAATCGAACGAATGTAAAATTTACCTATAGAAATAATGGAAAGGCCGGTTTGTCCGGCTTTTCTTTTTTGGTGGCATCCGACAACACAACAATCCCTGTATCGGAGCGTTGGTTCGTCTAGTCTTATGTTCATCAATCGACAGCACGCAGAAATATTAAAAGCTATCCCTAAATTTGCCTACAAACTCACAATTGCGCTAACCATGTCGATTCGTCTAACCTTGATCTTGTTGCTCATCAGCCAACTGGCATTCGCACAAAAAGAAGTAAAGACCTTCTACGACCCCATGAAGCGGCAAATACAGGAACATTATTTCGTTTCAGATGACAATCAAACCATGGACGGAAAATACAAGCGCTATTTTCCAAATGGCAAACTCAACATCGAAGGCACTTTTGTGAATGGCGTGCGCTCCGGCACATTCTATGAGTACCATGCCAATGGCCAACTGATTCGCAAAATCAGTTATGAAAATGGCTTGCGTCACGGGCCGGTAGAAGTTTACAATGAAAAGGGAAAGCAAATTCAAAAAGCGTATTACCAAAACAACCTGTTGGTCGATAGCATCAAGTCCTATTTCCCAACCGGTATTCTCAAACAGGAAAGTTCATTCGTAAAAGGCAAACCCGATGGTTTTGTGAAAGAGTATTATGCTTCCGGAAAAATCCGCAAAGAGATCACTTATAAAAACCAAAAACCGAACGGAGTCACCAAAACATTTTACGAAACGGGTATCATCGAAACAGAAGCGAATTACAAAGACGGTTTCATCTCCGGCTATTTCAAATCATTCTATCCCAACGCACAATTGGAATTGATTTACTCGATTGCCGAAGGCGAAAAAATAGGCGACTTTAAAAACTACGATCAGGAAGGTCATCTATTACTAGAAGGTCACTTCATGAATGCCAAGTTGCACGGAGAAAACATTGGCTACTACACCAACGGCAATAAGCGACATGTCTATCAATTTAAAGAAGGCGGAAAAACCGGCACCAACTACGACTACTTTGAAAGTGGTAAAGTAAAAACGAAGCAACAGTTTGCATTCAATGGTTTAGATAGTAAGCTCGAAGAATATACCGAAGATGGTAAGCTAGTCTTCACTAAAGAATACAGAGACAACAAGCCGCACGGTCAATGGATTTTCCATTTCAGTGATGGTAAAACTGTGAGCGTGAAGGAGAATTATGAAAAAGGTCTACTGAATGGCATCCGAACTCAATATCACGAGAATGGAGAAAAGTCAGTAGAAGAAACCTGGAAGTTCAATCTGATTACCGGTCCGGTGAAGAATTACTATCAGGACGGCAAATTACTTTCGGAATGCGAGTATCGCGGCAGCCGACAGCACGGAATCTACACCAGCTACTACCCTAACGGCAAAATCAAAGAGCAAGGCGAATACGTAGCCAACAAAAAGCACAAGCAATGGAAAGAGTTTGATGAGACAGGTAAGCTCATCAAAACTCTAACATTTCAGGCTGGTATTTTTAAAGGAGAAAAACTAAATTAAATCTCTTCCGCTTCTAGGCTCCACTTTTCAGGTGACCGCCATAAGCTCGATAGCAACAACTCGCGCATGAAGATAAATTCCTTCGGCAGCTTGTCATACATTCTTTCAAACAACTCCGCATGCGAAAGTAATTCTTGCTTCCAGCCTTCGCGATCGATCATCATAATGCTGTCGAACTGTTGCTTGGTGAAATCAGAACCTGTCCAATCGATATCTTCATAGTGTGGCATCCAGCCAATCGGGCTTTCCACTGCGTTTGATTTTCCTCTGATCTTTTCTACCACCCACTTCAACACACGCATGTTGTCGCTGAAGCCGGGCCATATAAAATTGCCCTTCTCATCTTTGCGGAACCAGTTCACACCGAAGATGCGAGGCGGGTTTGGAATATCACGACCAAACTGTAACCAGTGATTAAAGTAATCGCCCATGTGGTATCCACAGAATGGCAACATCGCAAATGGATCTCTGCGCACTTTGCCCACTTCACCAAAAGCTGCGGCTGTCATCTCTGAACCCATCGTAGCTGCTAAGTACACACCGGAGTTCCAATTGTGCGCCTGATAAATCAACGGAATAGTCGTGCTTCTTCTTCCTCCAAATATGAACGCACCAATCGGCACTCCATTTGGATTTTCCCAATCCGAATCAATGCTTGGGCACTGAGAAGCAGGTGCTGTAAAACGCGCGTTGGGGTGAGCCACTGGTTTGCCCGATGCCGGATCCCACTTTTGTCCTCTCCAATCAATAATATCTTTCGGCACTTCTTTCGTCATTCCCTCCCACCACACATCCCCATCGGGTGTTACACCTACATTCGTAAAGATGGAGTTCTTCTCCATCGTCTTCATGGCGTTCGGATTCGTTTTGTAATTCGTGCCGGGTGCTACACCAAAGTATCCGGCCTCCGGATTAATCGCGTGAAGCTTTCCATCTTTGCCCGGTTTGATCCACGCAATATCATCACCAACCGTAGTTACTTTCCAGCCATCCAATTCTTTCGGTGGAATGAGCATGGCGAAATTGGTTTTACCGCATGCACTGGGGAATGCGGCTGCTACGTAACTCTTTTCTTTATCCGGGCCTTCCACACCTAATATCAACATGTGTTCAGCCAACCAACCTTCTTCTTTGGCCATCGCACTCGCGATACGCAAAGCAAAACATTTCTTGCCTAACAACGCATTGCCACCGTAACCGGAACCATACGAAACGATGGATCGCTCTTCGGGATAATGCACGATGTATTTCACGGTAGGATTCGTGGGCCACTTCGCATCTGCCTGACCGGGCTTGAGTGGCGCACCAACCGTGTGCAGACATTTTACATACTCGCCATCGGTACCCAATAATTCCACCACGCGGGTTCCCACACGTGTCATGATGTGCATATTCACCACCACATATTCTGAATCGGTAATTTCCACACCGATCTGTGAAATCGGAGAACCGAGCGGTCCCATGCTGAATGGAATCACATACATTGTTCTGCCCTTCATACAACCATCCAACAAAGGATTGAGTGTATGCTTCATTTCTTTGGGCTCTACCCAGTTGTTGGTGGGGCCTGCATCTTCGCGTCTGCGACTACAAATGAAGGTGCGGTCTTCTACGCGCGCTACATCACTAGGATCAGAAAAACAAGCAAAGCTATTGGGTCTTTTCTCCGGATTGAGTCGAATGAAGGTTCCCTTCTTTACCAGCAACTCACATAATTCATTATATTCTTGCTGCGAACCATCGCACCAGCGTATGCTTTCGGGCTTGCATTGAGCGGCTACTTCATTGATCCATTTGACTAAATCGGTGTGCTTAACGTCATACGATTTTGCGATCTCCATAATGCTTTTTTTGGGTTTTGGAGCCGCAAATTAGCAATCAAACATCAAATATTTCAATCGTTTGAAAAGTGTTTTTTTATGACTTTTGACAGGTTTTACTCGTAACGCAAACTTCGCACCGGATCGATCATGGCGGCTTTGGCAGCATGGAAGCTGACGGTGGCCATGGATACCACAAAGCAAATAAGAGCTGCCATCAAAATAGTAAGAATTCCTACTTCTACATGATAGGCATAGGTTCCTAACCACCAGTCCATTACATACCAGCCGATGGAGCAACCAATCAACATGGCTAACAAGACTAACCAGGCAAATTCCTTCGCCATCAACTGTACTAATCCTGAAACACTGGCCCCCATTACTTTACGCACACCTAGCTCTTTGGTCTTTTGTTCAGCACTAAACGCGGATAAGCCAAACAAACCGAGGCACGAAATCAGAATAGACAAGAAGGAGAAGTAATTGAATAGTTTTCCAAAACGATCTTCTGATTTATAGAGGTTATCCCAGTCTTCACTTAATTGTTTAAACTCAAATGGATAAGCCGCAGCGTATTGTTTATTTATTTTTTCCAGTGCCTTCAATGCAGCCGTTCGCTGCCCCTCTTTGTAGCGCATAAAAATCACTCCATGCCAATCGGGTTCATACATCATAAAGAGAGGTTCCACTTTGTTATGCACCGATTGAAAATGGAAATTCTGAACGACACCAATTACCTTGCCTTTTCGCTCGCCCCAAAGGGTAAGTGGCTGATCAACGGCATCTTCAAACCCCATAGCTTCCTGAGCCGCTTCATTGATAATGAAGTTGGCTGTATCAGTGGCATACTCTTGCTTGAAACTTCTGCCACTAATCAATTTCATCTTCAAGGTCTCAATAAAATTGTAATCCACAGAAAAATTGGAAAAGAGAATTTTATCATTTGGATCTTTTCCATCCCATTCCAAATTGGATGTAGAGTTGCCAAAATCAATCGGGTTGGCGCTGGAAAGCGATACCAGTTCAACGGCAGGATCTTTCATCAACTCCTCCCGAATCGCATCGGTATGTTTGTTCATATCGCCATTCATCCATAAGTACACCAGATTATTACGGTCTAAACCAATGTCTTTGTTTTGAACAAAATCCATTTGCCGATACACCACCAGCGTGCTGATAATAAGAATGATCGAGAGTGTAAACTGAACCACCACCAACACTTTACGAAAGCGAGCTGCGCCTGTACCACTCTTCAATTGACCTTTTAGTACTCTAGCCGGTTGAAATCCGGATATATATAAAGCAGGATAACTACCTGAGATTAAACCAGTAAACAACACTACACTTAATAAAAGTAGAATAGACTTTGTAGTCAACAGATTAAATGATAGCTCCTTCCCTGCTACTTCGTTGAAGAGTGGCAATAACATAAAAGCCAACACGATGGCTACTGCCGATGAAAGGAAAACCATCACCATGGATTCACTTAAAAACTGAAACGCCAACTGCGACTTGATTGCTCCAATCGTTTTGCGCAAGCCTACTTCTTTGGCCCGCTTGGCGGATTGAGCCGTGGTGAGATTCATGAAATTGATACTGGCAATTAAGAGAACCAATACTGCCACAATGAAAAATATTCGCACCGATTCGATCCTACCCCCCACCAGCTTGCCATCCACAAACTCGCTGTGCAAGTAGGAATCAGCATACTTTTGAATGAACAAGGAAATATTATTCTTTCCATCCACATGAAAATCTATTTCGCGTTCAAGTTTCGATGCAAACAAGGTTGCATCTGCGTTGGGCTTCAGTTGAACAAACGTGCGGATGTTATTATTATCCCATTGGTCCAACCACTGTTTGTTCTTTTCGAAATACCAACTGAAGGGCAAAAGAAAATCAAACTTCAATGAAGATGTGGTGGGGAGCGGTGCCAATACGCCTGTAACCTTAAAACTTTCACCCGCATCCATAACCAACACTTTACCAATTGCCTCGGCATTACCGAAAAACTTAATCGCCATCTTTTGGCTGATGACGATTGAGTGCATGTCTTTCAAAGCCGTACTTGCATCTCCGCTTTGGAGCGGGAACGAAAACATCTGAAGGAAATCCTGATCGACAAAACGACCTTCTTCAAAAAAGCCTTCTTTTTTTTCCTGAAAGAGCTTACGCTCCGGCCAGGTCATGCGCGAGGCAAACTCAATCTCCGGAAACTTTTCTTTGATCACCGGGGCCATCGGGCCGGGTGTGGAATTGGTGGTTAGCACTTTCCCATCTGTATAAGACTGATTTTCCAACACTCGATAAAGACGCTCGCGATTCACATGGAAAGCATCCATGCTTAACTCATCCAGCACCCAAAGTAACGTGAGCAAGCTGCAGGAAATACCAAAAGCCAACCCTACCACATTGATCACCGAAAACGCTTTGTTGCGAAAAAGATTCCGGAAGGTGACGATCAAATAGTTTTTAATCATACTTCTTTTTTATTTAAAGACTCATCAATTTATGACATGTTGCATCTTTCTGTACCTCTCTATCATTGAATAGTTACAAATTGTCTACCATTCGTTTAAAATAGGAAACGAAACACTAAATGCCGTACCCAAACCCGCTTGGGTAACAAAGTCAATAGTACCCTCGCACTGTTCTACACCTTGCTTCACTATGGGTAAACCTAATCCTGAACCCAATTGCTTCGAACTAAAGTAAGGGGTAAAAATTTTGCTTTGGTAATCTTCTGGAATTCCGTCTCCATTATCCTTTACCTCTACCCATACTCGGTCTCCCCTCAACTCAACATTAACCCATACGGATGCTTTGCGCGTAGTGGATGATTGCAATCCGTTTAAAATTAAATTTGAAAACACTCTCGTGAGTAATTTTTCATCGCCTCGTACGATGGCTTTGTGTGTAGACGGATTGAATTGCACGGCTTGTCCTTCTTGTGAATCGTAAAGCGCGACAACAGAATTTAACAGCGCTATTAACTCCACGGGTTGCAGTTGCGGAGTTGGCATTTTTGCAAATGTGCTAAAGGATGAAGCAATGTCATTCAACAGCTCTACCTGTTCTAATAACAACCGAATCGACTTCAGCTTACTTTCGTCTGCACGCGCCTGTAATTCCATTTGTTGCAATGTCAACTTCATGGGGGTAAGCGGGTTTTTGATTTCGTGAGCTACCTGCTGTGCCATCTCTCGCCAGGCACTCTCCTTTTGCGAATTGGCCAATTGAATTTTACTTTGCTCGAGTGTAGCCAGCATCCGATTGTATTCACGCACCATCAACCCGATCTCATCTTCCGACTTCCATTGCAAAGGCTGATTGGCTCCTAATGTGGTTCGCCCGAGCGTGCGTGTGATGAGGCGGAGCGGAAAAGTGAGCCACTGAATAGCATAATGAGAGGCGATGGAAAATAAAATAAATACCACCACAAATACAATGACGATGTTCGATACGACTATGGCCATACTTCGACTCGCTTCGTCATCTGACTTAAAGAAAGGAAGATTGAGAATGCCCATCAACTTTCCATCTTCGGATGCGTGAATCGCCAAATACGAGCTGTTGTAACTCAACAAACCGATACGCTCTTTGGCCACAAAATAGGTATAACCGTTTTCGGTAAGGGCTTGTCGGGCAATCGGGTTGATCCAACTAGAGATTAATTGATTGTCGAAAATTCCGGGTTGGCTGGAGGAAATCAATTTTCCCTCCGGACTATAGAGGTTCACATCCGTATGAAAAGATTGAGCAAGCGGTGTAACATCAATCGTCCATGCATCTGAGCCTGCTCGTTGAATGGATAGCGAAGAACCCATCTGCTCCGCACGCAAACGATAATCCGCCTCCAATCGTGCTTCGTTCGCAGTCGACATTAAGCTTACAATGGTAGCAGATACAACCACCAGTGGAAGAATGAATGCCAGATAAATGTATAACTGAATACGGGTTGAATAATTCATCTTGCTGCCACGCCAGTAATGAACAGAAGCATGAATGATCATCCAGCAAAAAATCAGAAACAAACTAATGACAAACAAAAATGAAAAGTTGGCCAGTACATCAAACCATCTATAATCCTTCGTTGAAATCACTGCCACCTGATCTTCCTCCCCTCGCAACGCAGTATGTAGGTACCCATTCTTGCTTAGTGGCTCATGTAACAAACCCTGCTTCAACCACGCATATTTAAATGCTTTCGCATAGTTGAAGTCCCCTGCGCTTCCCTTCAGTGAATCTTTGATATAAAAAGCATACGCGAAGTCTTTATCAGAGACAAATTGTGTAAACCGGTTATCGACTAACAATTCCGGATAAACATTTCTGGTGGCCAAATTTTTCAAGGAAAGTTCCAACACCACATACCCCACAATCACATCGGATTTTGCCACTGACGCAATGCCCAGATATTTTCGAGTTGCCAAACTTCCGTCTCGCTCAAGAAGCCAGAAAACACCTTCGTAACCGGTGCGAATAGCCGAATGCTGAAATGCTTGTATAGAGGTAGCCAAGCTTCTCAGTGTATCGCTGTCCAATGTCTGGCCCGAAGAATTATACAGATAAACCTTACTGGCATATCGGTCAAAATAAGCATTCAAATAGACCTTCTCGATGCGTTGTCGAATAGCACCTTTGGGTAACAATGGGTTTGTAAAGCGAGCCATGATAAACGGATCGGTGGCGATCGCCTTCACATTCTCGGCCATCAGATACTCCCCTAAGATATCGTGGTTCACCAGATTATTGTTACCAAATCGTTGCATGGAAAGCACTGACGCTTCCCGCGAAAATTGGCGAATGCTCAGCGCCCCTTGCAAAGCAAAAGCAGCTACCGCGATCAGTAAAAATGTAAATGTGGAGATGTTTACCTGCATCAATGTTTTATGCAGATGGGTCTGCCACACAATGCTAAAGTACACCAACGCAATCAGCAGCGTCATCCAATAATCATGTTGATCTAAAAAACAATAGAATAAAAACAGCCCTGCTCCGATCAACAACATGGCTATAAAATGAGTCAGGCGCTTATCACTAAAGTCGATGGCCAACTTTAAGAATACATAACTAAACAAAAAACTACTCAATGTAGCTGTGAGTATGGTTAGATGAGCCACCACCCGTAATCCGGAAAATTCAAGAGAACGGGTGATGTCAATGAGAATGGATGAATTATGAAAAATGATTTCATAATAGAGATACGGAAACAAAAATGAAAACAATGCCAACGTAACCAGCAAGCCCCCCCACATCATTCTGAATCGTTTCAGATGCAACAAGCGATGCACGCTTTTGAAATGATGGAAGTTCAAAAATACATACAGGCTCAGAGCAAGTACTAACAAGGAATTGATCAGGAAATCGCCCAGCGAAGAATTGATGAATGAAGAAGCAAACAATTGCGGATCGAAGAGTTGGAATGCTCCCCATTGCTGGGGAAACCCCGTAGAAATCATACCGAGTCGCAACAAAAAAGAAAGAAAAAGTGCAACGAAAAACACCACCTCATAGCGTCCATGCAAGTGAATCAAACGAAGTTCTTGCATGCAAAACAAAACAGCGAATGCGATTCCTACTGCAATCAAAAGTAAACCAACCCAATCCGGAGAAGTATTGGTGGTAATGGATTCAGTCTCCAGCGTAAATAATCCAGTATTATTCTCATCATAGACAGATAACAGTGACTTATTTTGAAATGGTTTGATAATAACCTCCGCTATGGGAAAAATTTCTTCGTTGGTGAAATCCCGGAGATACTTGTTGATCGCTTTGGGTTTTTCTTGTAGCGGTATCACCACGACCAACGTAGCAGACGAATGATGAGGCCATTTACGAATCAGGTAACTGGCTCTCTGTGTTTGCAGCAAGCGGGTATGAAAGGGTTGATGGAGCCAGTCCATATCCGGCACAAATGAATTATTACTCCAGCGAAGCAATCGAGCATCTTTCACCAAAAAGAAAGAGCCGGAAACTTTTTCCCATACTTCATCACCTGAAGTAGTAAGCAATTGTTGTGCTTCGGTTTCTGCTTTTTTCAGAACCTGTTGCAAATTCTTCGCTATTACTTTACTTAGTTCATCGCGACTGTAGGGCTGCCGGTAATTTCGATGCACAAAAATGCCGGCTGCCATAAAAATAGCTGCGAATACAAAAAGAAGTATTCTTCTGGTGAGCGACATGGTACTATTAAAAGTACAAAATAACCCCAGCGAATACGAGACTTTCGCAATTATTTGCCTCGGTAGGAAATTCCTCCAAACCAATAAAGGAAGAGGATTCGTGAATAACGAAAACTAAAGGGGATAAGGAAGAGTGATGTACCAAAAATAGCAGTTAGATAAACCCAGGATGCTGGCCGGATGGTAAAGTAAAGCAACAATGAAATGCCGGCAAAGAAAGCCACCGTAAAGCCATAACTGATATACAACGCACCGAAATAAAAACCGGGCTCGGGTGTAAAACCCGTACCACAAACCTGGCATTTTTCATTCATGCTACCAAACTTGGTAACTTCCATGAGTGGATATTTAAAAACATCTCCCTCACGACAACATGGACACTTAGCTTGCCAGATGGCTTCCTGCCTCGTTCGATTCATTTTTCTTGCTGGTTCTGTACCAAAAAATTCCTAATGCTATTATGGCCAAATACGGAGCTACAAACAAGTAGAGGATTCCAAAGTTGATGCCTGCGGCAATACCCACATTTCCATTGCTGATATTATTCTCTAATGTAGCCTTGCACATAGCACATTGTGCCCAGCCGGCTACGGAAATCAGCATCAACAAAACAAAAGCCGAAATTCGTTTCATAGTTTAATGGTAATAAGGACGAATCATCAAATATACTATCACTCCTGTGGTAGCTACATAGAGCCAGATAGGAAAGGTAATTTTGGCCAACGACTTATGTCCCTCAAAATTACCCGCGAGTGCTCTTGAAAATGTAAGTAGCACAAAGGGAATCACTGCAATAGAAAGGAGAATGTGGCTAATCAAAATAAAGTAGTAAACATACTTGATCACTCCTTGCCCACCATAAGGTGTAGAATCGCTAAACATGTGATAAACAACATACATCACAAGAAATGCAGCCGATAAGGCAATGCATATCTTCATAAGTGTTTCATGTAAGCTGCGATCACCTGATTTAATTGCACGAACGGCTAACACCAAAAGCACCGCTGTAAATCCGTTGATCGTGGCATAAATGGGCGGCAAAAAAGAGAAGTCGTAGCCTTCAATCTTAATCTTAAAGAGCGCAGCCACCGCCAACGGAATAACAATAGATAAGGCGATGATTAGCTTTTGATAGGGGTCTTTTTTGGATAAACTTTCAGTACTCATTGAATAATATCTTTAACTCCACCAATAGTCGGTCTGTTTCATCGCGACTGTCCAATCGATAATAACCTCTGATTCTTCGATAATCGTCCACTAAAACAGCATTTGAATTAGACGGCACGACAAATATACACATCAACCGCTGCAGCTCTTGCTGATTCATTAACCCATGAGCCAGAATTAAGTTCATTTTTTTAGACGCAATTTCATTCTCCAAACGAGTCTTGGCTTCCCCCTGCAAGTCAGAAAAAACCACCACGGTTGGATCACCATCTATTGCATGAAGGGCCAATAGCGTCTCATTGGGAACCAGATAGGGCACTGAATAGGTCTGATCGCAATTGCCCGATACCTCTACCCTATCCTGATGAAATACGGGAATATCAAATTTGTTCTTACCAAAGAATTTCAAAAAGACAAAGACCAAAACAGGCAATAGCAACGCAATGCTTAAGAAGATATTTTTTCTTTTCAATTGACTATCGTTTAACGGATGAAATGCTAGCCCCTAAAAAAAAATGGCTAAAGATAACCTTAGCCATTTCACATCGATTAGTCGATTCAATTATATGAAGTTTACATCGGATAACTGAAATCCTTCATACAAGAAGGCGATCAACATCCAAACGATAAAAACAATCGGAATCAGAACGGACCAAAACAAAACTTTAGCTTCGTATTTCAAGTGCATAAATTCTCCCACAATGTACCCTGCCTTCACAATCGTCATAATAACGAAAACGCTGGTCTTGAAGAATCCATGAGGAACAGCAAATGCAACAATAAACTCAACGGCTGTGATTGCTCCTAAAATTCCTGCAACAGTCCAAAGTTTCTTAATTTTTGCCTTGTCTGGAGGAAGGACAACAACTTCTGGTTCGTGTGCGTGATGTGCCATGTGGTTATATTTTGAAAGTGAATTAGTAAAACGAATTAAACAAGATAAAAGAAGGTGAACACGAATACCCAAACCAAGTCTACAAAGTGCCAGTACAAACCTACCTTCTCTACCATTTCGTAGTGGCCTCTGCGGTTGTACACTCCGGTAACCGTGTTATAATAAATTAGGAAGTTTAACAACACCCCGCTGAATACGTGGAAACCATGGAATCCGGTGATAAAGAAGAAGAAGTCAGCAAAATCCTGTGGGCCATATTGATTGATATGAAGATTCGCACCGTATACATCTTTAGTTATTTTTGTCAATTCTCCGTTTACAAAAATAAAATCAGTCACTTTTGTAGCCACATCGGTACCAACGATGAAGTGTGTCCACTCCCAAGCTTGACAGCCTAAGAAAGTAAGACCTCCAAGAATCGTCCACAGCATCCATTTTTCAACCGCTTTTTGATCCATGCGATGTCCTGCCTCAACGGCCAATACCATCGTCACACTACTCATGATCAAGATGAATGTCATGATACCTACGAAAACGAGTGGCAAAGAAATTCCGTGCAAGAATGGAACAGCCTCAAATACTTTTTCAGGAATGGGCCAATAATCATGTGAAAATGCGAAGGCATCAGCTAATCCCGAAAATGCAGGATGTGAAGAGCGTACTAAACCGTAGGTGATCAATAATCCAGAGAAAGTGAAAGCATCTGAAAGTAAGAAGAACCACATCATCAGCTTGCCATAACTGGCGCCTAGTGGAGCTACTCCTCCATTCCAAACATTTTGATCCGATGCGGTAGTCGCGTGTGCGTGTGCCATGGTTAGAAATTTATCTCAGCAATGTTAAGAAAACGAACAAATATAGCCAAAGAAGACCTAAAAAATGCCAATAAGTTGTGCACATTTCCATCTGCGTCATGTTGCTGGATGAAATTTTCAGCTTCGCAGCAGAATTAAGCACAATCAATAAATACACGATCGCACTCATAATGTGCAAACCATGTAACCCGGTAAGGATATAAATAAATGAACCTGACGGGTTTCCAACCAGATAAATGCTATTGGATATCATGTCTTTCCAACCTAGATACTGCAAAGCGAGAAAAACAAAACCCAAAACGGTTGTAACCGCTACATAATTCTTGACCTTATTGAATTGGTCTTTCTTAGCCGCCCAATACCCCAATTGCATGGAAACGCTGCTCGCAATTATTACACCGCAAGAAATCATAAACAATGTTGGCAATTCAAAGTAGAGCCAATTGCCTTCAGCCTGACGTACGATGTAGGCGGAGGTTAATGACATAAACAACATCATTACACTAGCAATAAACAACCACATTCCAAATTTCTTTGGATTCATTGAAATGGGCTTTGCCGGAGCCTCCACAATTTTAAAATCAACAGCCTCGTTCATAATCAGTATTAAATTTTATCCAACAAATATGCAATCTGAACAATCGGTAAATACAAAAACGAACCAAACATAATACGCTTGGCCGACTTCTGACTACCGGTTTTCATCAACGAAAATGTCTGTGCAAAAAAGGCTACACCACACACCGATGCAACAATGGCCGAATCCAAACCGGTGATACCGAATTTGGCTGGCAATAATCCCAGTGGAATCAGGAACATCGTGTAAACCATAATTTGAATAGCTGTATTGATATCCTTTCCTCCGCCTGATGGCAACAGTTTGAAGCCTGCTTTCTTGTAATCATCGTCAGCAACCCATGCAATTGCCCAAAAGTGAGGAAACTGCCAAATGAATTGTATCCCAAAAATGATCATTGCCTCATAGGTGATTCCTCCGGTCATGGCAATCCATCCCAGCAGTGGAGGCAAAGCACCCGGAATGGCGCCTACAAAAACAGCGATGGGCCCCACACGCTTCAATGGTGTATAAATAAAGCTGTACAATACCATTGAAACAAGCGATAAAACAACGGTCAGGGGATTGGTGAAGACCCAGAGAATGGCAATACTAAGAACCAGACAAACAACTGAGAATAGGCTGGCTTCATTAACGGAAATTCGTCCGGTTGGAATAGGGCGCGATTGAGTACGTGTCATGATCTTATCTAGATCACGCTCAATGATTTGGTTAATACATACTGAAGCACCGGAAAGTAAAAATGCGCCCACAACTAACATCGACAATACCATCCAGTCGATGCTTCCTTTAGAAGCTAAGCCGTAACCAAAGGCACAAGAAAAGGCAACCAGCATCGATAAACGAGGTTTCAGAAGCTCATAATAAGCCTTCGCTTTGCCGATAGTCAAAGCCCATGTGCTTAAATTTTGTACTGCTTCCATAGCTACTTCACTAACACCGTTTTATTTCTACTGTTCAACCCAAAAAACAAATATAATTGGCCTCCAAAAGTCACGGTTGCCAGAGTCAGGTGGAGGGGCTGAAGATAAGGAGGTACTCCTCCGTAGGCCAAACCTACTCCACTCAAAACCGAAGCCAAAATTAACACCATTAAGGTTGTGGTTAAAGTTTTAGCCTCACTAGTTTCATACAACTTCCAGAGGAGGTATCCATGGGCGATTACGAGGACCCAGGAGAAAGATCGATGTATAATAAACTCGGCCCCCAGCGATGAAATCCAGGTATCACGGCTTGCACTCGCGAGCCGATCAATCGCCTCACGCACTTGTGTACCCAGAAATGTTTGAATGAGTAACAGCACAGCACAAACCATCAACCACCATTTTAAGGAGCTCGCCACCGGAATATTCAGACGCTCTTCAGCACTGGCATGCAATAGATACACTAAAATAGCCACAATCAGCATGGCCAGAAACATATGAACTGTAATGGTCCATTGTGTCAAATTGGTAGAAACTACAATCGACCCAAACCAACCTTGAAATATCACTGCAATGAGGGTAGCGAGGGAAAGCCAGAATAAAATTGGACTTGACTGACGGTATTTCAAGGACCGCACAAACAACAAAACAATCAATAAACCAATGACTACACCAACGATTCGGTTGAGATATTCAATCCACGTCTTTACAGGATTAAAGTCGGCTTCTACTAAAATGGTTTTATCATTGGAAATCTGATCGGCTGTTTCAGTCATTCCGATCGATCGCAGAAGTCGAACAAATTTTTGATTCTTCTTATCGCGATACTGTGCGTATGATTCTTTGTAATTTTCCGGCAACTGCTCAACGGAGGTGGGTGGAACCCAGCTACCAAAGCATTTAGGCCAGTCGGGGCAACCCATGCCTGACCCTGTGGCACGAACGATTCCTCCCACAGCTATTAAAAAATAAACAGCGACTAAAGTAGTTAAGCAAAGCTTAAAAAATCCTTTAGTCGCTGTTCGATTCAATCTCTTCCTAATCCTGGGGATTAGTGTTTATGACCACCTACTCCGGCACCACCCAAATCCAATTTGATCTGATCGTTTTCGTGAGGTAAGTTCGATTCAGGTGTTTCCGAATATGGAATATGCTGAGGAATAAAATCTTCTTTTGAGCCTGGCTTACTGTAATCATACGGCCAGCGATAAACAGTAGGAATTTCACCTGGCCAGTTTCCGTGTCCGGGAAGACGTGGCGTTGTCCACTCCAGTGTCGTAGAATTCCAAGGGTTAGCCGGAGCCAACTTACCACGGAAAATGTGATAGATAAAGTTGAATAAGAATACGAACTGTGCCGCAAGTGTTATAATTGCTGCAATACTCACTAGCATATTCAAGTCAGCGAATCCACTGAATGTCTCAAAAGCTGTCCATGAATAATATCTTCTTGGGAATCCTGCAATTCCGATATAGTGCATCGGGAAGAATACTAAATAAACACCAATGAAGGTTAACCAGAAATGGAGGTAGCCCAACTTCTCGTCCATCATGCGACCGAACATTTTAGGGAACCAGTGATACACGCCCGCCATCATACCGAAGAAGGATGCGCTACCCATCACTAAGTGGAAGTGAGCAACAACAAAGTACGTATCGTGCAATTGAATATCTACTGCCGAGTTTCCTAAGAAAAGACCGGTGATACCACCCGTTAAGAAGAATGAAACCAGACCAATCGAGAACAACATAGCAGGCGTAAATCGAATGTTACCCTTCCACAATGTCGTTACGTAATTGAATATCTTAACAGCTGAAGGAACTGCAATAATTAATGTTAAGAGTGTGAAAACTGACCCGAGGAAAGGATTCATACCCGTTACGAACATGTGGTGTGCCCATACTACGAAGGAAAGAATCGCGATACCTAACATGGAGCCCACCATCGCCTTGTAACCAAAGATTGGCTTGCGCGAATTGGTTGCAATAATTTCGGATGTAATACCCAAGGCAGGCAAAAGCACAATGTACACTTCAGGGTGACCTAAGAACCAGAATAAGTGCTGGAACAAAATTGGACTACCCCCTTGATTCGGAAGCGCTTCACCGCCAATATAGATGTCCGATAAGTAAAAACTAGTTCCGAAACTGCGGTCAAAAATCAACAACAAAGCGGCTGCAAAAAGTACTGGGAATGACAAGATCCCAATTACCGCAGTCAAGAAGAACGCCCAAATTGTAAGGGGTAATTTGGCGAAGGACATTCCAACCGTACGCATGTTGATTACGGTGGTGATGTAGTTGATACTACCGAGTAGTGAACTAACAATGAACAAAGCCATCGAAACTAACCACAACGTCATGCCAAGTCCTGAACCCGGAATAGCTTGAGGAAGTGCACTCAATGGAGGATAGATTACCCAACCGCCTGCCGCAGGACCGGTCGAGATAAATAATGAAATAAACATAATCACACTGGATAAGAAGAAGAACCAGTATGAAAGCATGTTCATGAAACCGGATGCCATATCACGGGCACCGATTTGAAGAGGAATCAAGAAATTACTGAACGTTCCACTCAAACCTGCCGTCAATACGAAGAATACCATGATGGTACCGTGCATAGTAACAAGTGCCAAATAGAATTCAGGATCAATTTTTCCTTCTGCTGTCAACCATCCACCTAAAATAGGCTTTAACCAAGATAGATTAGCTTCTGGGAAACCAAGTTGTAAACGGAATAGTACTGAAAGAACCCCACCGATAAGAGCCCAAGCCATACCGGTTAACAAGAATTGCTTTGCAATTACTTTGTGATCCTCTGAAAAGATATAAGTTGTCCAGAAATTGCCGTGGTGATGCTCGTGTCCATGGTCATCATGATCATGAGTATCGATGTGATGGTGTACGTCTAATGTTGCCATAGTTTCTTTCTCTGCTTATTTAATCGCTGCGGTCTGCACTGATACATTGTTATCCAAAGGAATACCTGCTTTGATCATAGCTACTTCTTTAAGCTCAGCAGGTACATACTTTAAGTACTCAGGGTTTTGCTTTAACCAAGATTCCTGAGAAGATAACCACTTCTGATAATCTTCTTCCGAATCTACCACTACAGGGAATTTCATAGAGAAGTGACCTCTTCCGCATACTTCGGTACAAGCCATTTCATAATTGAAATTAGGGTTATTCAATTCTTCACGCATCTGAGCAGTAGTTTTAGTAGCCGTAAATTTGAAATGCGTTTGTACGCCTGGAACAGCATCCATCTTCACTCGGAAGTGAGGCAAAAACACGCTATGTAAAACATCTTTCGCTCGTATCTTCATTAATATCTCCTTGTTTACGGGAATGTGTAACTCAAGAGATTTAAAATCATCGTAAGAATTCTTATCTGAAAGATCCAAACCGAATTCATTGGACGCGTCAATCATTTTGTAATTGTGCTTTCCAAGTTCATAATCCTTCGTACCTGGGTAGCGTGCCATCCACAAGAATTGTTGACCAACCATTTCTACTACTACAGCATCTTTAGAAGCTGGACTTGTAATATCCGACCAAGCGCGTAATCCTTGGAATACCAAAAGTGTCAGAACAATCGCAGGAATGGCCGTCCATAGAATTTCCAATTTCGTGTTGTCCGCAAAGAAAGAAGCCTTTCTTCCCTTCTCGTATCGGTACGTAAAAGTAAACCAGAACATTACGATAAAGATGATTGTGAATGCGATTACCGTGATCCACATAGTCACCCAAAACAAATTATCGGTAATCTCTCCGTGAACTGAGGCTACCGGAGGGTCGTAGTCATTGAAGTACGTAATGGAGTACCAGAAAAAGAACACTAAACCAAAGAACATAAATCCAAGGAATAGATAAGCATTGATATTATTCCAAGAGATTGAGAATTCTTCTTCTTTGTTGCCTTTCACAAGCTCTACCAGGCTTCCAATTCGGAAGATCATAAACAATATGATCAACACTAATATTGCCCCTACCCAAATTATCCAATTCATAGTATTTCTTTAATAATCTTTAAACAAATCAAATATGATGATTTAAACTCTCAGGCATGAACGGATGGTTTTTGGCAACCAACTGTAGTTTTGAAAGTGCATTCAGAACTACGAACAAGAAAGCGCCAGCAAACACAAGACCTAATCCAATTTCTAATAATCCAAGACCTCCATCCATCTTCATGGCACCCGGTGTAATCATGTTGTAGAAATCGAACCAATGACCTACAATCACAATCGGACAAACCACCTTCAACATGGACACCTGACGTTTGGCATCTCTCGTCATTAATAACAAGAAGGGTAATACAAAGTTTAAGAAAATATTAAGGTAGAATATCCAACTGTAAGGTGCATTTCGCATGCGCTGAATAAAGTAAATAGTTTCCTCTGGTAAGTTGGCGTAGTATATCAACATGAACTGACAGAACCAGATGTACGTCCAGAAAATACTGAAGGCGAATACAAATTTACCTAGGTCATGCAAGTGATTCTGAGTAACTACTTTCAAATAGCCGGCACCTTTTAGATTCGCTACGATCAAAGTAATTGTCGCTAGACCAGTTACCCACCAGCTGGCAAAAACATACCAACCAAACATCGTACTAAACCAATGTGGATCGATGCTCATTACCCAATCCCATGCTGCTACTGATGAGCTTACCGCGAAAATCACGAGAAAGTAAGCCGAAAGTTTACGTGATGACAACCAATGAGCGGTTCCGCCATTGATATCTTCAGCCAACATCTCTTTTTTAATCCAAGTAAAGAACATGTACCACAAGCCGAAGAATACAACCATTCTAAGGATGTAGAATATCGGGAAAGTTCCTTCATTGAAAGGTCCGAAGAAGAAAGCCTTCTTTCCGACCAGTACTTCGTCATAATGAGCGCTTCCTTTCGTGTACAAACTAGCATCTGTCCAGTGAAACACATCTCCTTTCACGAGAAACCATAAAACAACTGTTAATATACCGGCAATAGGTATCCAATGTCCAATTGCGAGCGGAATGCGTTTAATGGGAGCTGACCAACCTGCTTGAGCAGCATATTGAATCGCAATGAAGAATAGACCAATAATACCAATACCCGCAAAGAATATGTTATTCTGCCAGAGAGAAGTGTAAATGCGCTTTAACCAGGTCGCGCTGCCATGGTGACCTTCCGCTGCTGCCGCATGCGTATCTCCATGTTGGGCAGGCTCAGTGCTTGCCAATAATTCCTTTGCTATCTCAGTAGAGGCATGCTTTTCGGCTGCTTCGTGATGACCACCGCTTTGGGCCATGAATACCCCAATTGCAAAAAGCACGAGACCTACTATGATCAGAATAATAAGTTTCTGCTTGGTCTGAGGTTTGAAAATGTATTTTTCGTCCGCTATCATTGAGAATAGAAATTAATTCTTTTGAAGTTGTTTTACATACTTGGCAATCTTCCAGCGATCTTCTTCGCTTACTTGAGATCCATGAGATCCCATCAAGCCTTTACCATACGTGATCACATGGAAGATGTGACCTTCTGTGATGTTTTTGTAAGCGTCTCCTTTTAAGTTAGCAACACCCGGATAAACACTGTGCTCTACGCCATCAATCTTTACTCCAGTTGCTACCTTTCCATCACCACCCGCCTTCGCACCGTGGCAATGCTGGCAGTACATTTCGTACAATGCCTTTCCTTGCGATAAGATGGCAGCTGATGAATCATACGGATTTACCAACTTATTCGCTAAGCGTAAACCGGTACTGTCATTCGCACCGCGGTAAGGCAACCAACCAGAAGCTGTTCTTCTTACGGTGTGCGCTGGAGGCAGACGCAAGTTCATTTTATAAGGGTTGTATTGGTTCGAGTTGTAAAACTCGCCTCTTCCATTATTCAATGCGTTGGTAAACTTTCCTTGGTTAGGATCTGTGATCTGAGAAAGAGGTTCATAAGCTACTGAGTGGTACATGTTGGGAGCATACTCCAAACCTTGGTAATCTCCACTCGCCTTACACGCGGCCATGAAAACAACCACCAGAAGACCCATTGTTAATTTTAATCCTATTCGCATAGTAACGTTCAATTAAAAATTCTTTTCGTTTACTTCGGACGCTCCTTGTGATTTTAACAAAGCGCTGATTTCCTCTTTACTCATTTTGTTAGCAGCTAAATCAACCGCTACCACGTGCTTGTCGTCAGTGCTACGAAGATCAAACTGACGTGGCCATTTGTAAGGCTTCATATCACTGGCGATGAAGAAGGTTCCTACCATACCGAATGCTGCCAACAACACAGTCATTTCAAAAGTTACCGGGATAAATGGAGGCAACGAAGCGTGGTTTTTACCACCTATGATCATTGGCCAATCGTAGCCTAACATCCAGAATTGCATTAACAAGGCCAAAGAGGTACCTGTCATGCCGAATAAGAATGCAGCGATCGGCAAGCGAGAACGCTTATAACCTAATGCTTCATCTAAGCCGTGAACCGGGAATGGAGAGTACACTTCATGGATTTTCAAGCCCTTTTCACGTGTGTGCTCCACTGCGTGCAATAGCACGTCCTCATCCTCAAATATTCCGACAACAAAATTCTTATTGCTCTCCATATATTAATGCTTCTGTTCTGATGATGACTTAATAATACTCTTTACCTCCGCCATGTTGATTACCGGGAAGAACTTCGCGAATAATAGGAAGGCGGTAAAGAATAAACCAAATGTGAAAATGTACTCCCCCGCATCATACAATGTTGGGTGGAACATCGACCAGCTTGAAGGAACATAGTCGCGGTGAATAGAGGTAACGATGATTACGAAACGCTCAAACCACATACCAATGTTCACGATGATGGACAACACAAACGTAGCCACCAGGTTGGTTCTGATTTTCTTAAACCAGAAAAGCTGAGGAGAAATTACGTTACATGTCATCATGGACCAGTATGCCCACCAGTATGGACCTTGCATACGGTTATAGAAGGCATATTGCTCAGCAGGCACTTGACCATACCATGCTATGAAGAACTCGGTGATATACGCAATACCCACAATCGATCCGGTAACGATAATGATGATGTTCATTAACTCAACGTGATAGATGGTGATGTAATCTTCCAACTTGAAGACTTTACGTGTGATTAACAGAAGCGTTAACACCATCGCGAAGCCTGAGAAGATCGCACCTGCCACGAAATAAGGAGGGAAAATGGTTGCATGCCATCCGGGAACTACCGAAGTCGCGAAGTCCATCGATACGATTGTGTGAACCGACAATACAAGAGGTGTCGAAAGACCTGCCAGAATCAAAGCAACTGACTCATAGCGGCTCCATGTTTTTGCAGCTCCATCCCATCCAAAGCTTAAGAAGTTATATATATTAGCTCGAAGCTGATGTCCTTGACGAACCGCTCTGTCGCGGATTACTGCGAAGTCAGGGATAAGTCCCATGTACCAGAACACCAGCGAAACTGAAAAGTATGTTGAGATCGCAAATACGTCCCACAACAAAGGTGAGTTAAAGTTCGCCCAAAGTGAACCCCATGTATTTGGCAAAGGAAACACCCAGTAAAATCCTAACCACAAACGACCCATATGGGCAAAAGGGAAAGTGGCCGCACAAATAACGGCAAAGATGGTCATCGCTTCAGCCGCACGGTTGATCGACATTCTCCACTTCTGGCGGAACAACAAAAGGATCGCAGAGATCAGTGTACCTGCGTGACCGATACCAACCCACCAAACGAAGTTGGTGATATCCCACGCCCATCCTACTGTTTTATTTAACCCCCAAACCCCTACTCCTTCCCAAAGAAGTGTGCAAAGGCAGTAGAAGCCAAACGCAAAAAGCGTCAGGGAAACACCCATGGCAATCCACCACAATTGAGTGGGTTTACCTTCTACCTGACGGCTGATGTCTTCTGAAACATCATGGACGGTTTTACCTCCGGTGATTAGTGGTTCGCGTATCGAAGAAGTTACTTGCATATCTTAAATTCAATAAAGATCAAAACTGGTTTTATGCGTGTTCTTTTTTCTCGTCTTTGTTTCTGATTTTGGTCAGATAGAAAATATTTGGTTTCACACCAATTTCTTCCAGCACGCGGTAAGCGCGAGGGTTTCCAATTTTCTTATCAATTCCGTAAGGACGTTTCGGATCGCTTTCAATCTTCAGCAACTTGCTGATATTGCTTTCCGGATTGTTCATGTCACCAAACACGATAGCGCCTGTGGTACAAGCTGCCTGACATGCGGTAACAACCTCTCCGTCTTTCATCGGTCTTCTCTCCTTCTTGGCAGTGAGTTTTCCGGTTTGAATGCGTTGTACACAGAAAGAACATTTTTCCATTACACCGCGTGAGCGAACGGTAACATCCGGATTCAATACCATTCTTCCCAAATCCGTGTTCATGGCTGGGTTAGATTGATAGAACTGTTGGTTATCGTGGTATTTGAACCAGTTGAAGCGTCTTACTTTATAAGGACAGTTGTTAGCACAATAGCGTGTACCAATGCAACGGTTATACGTCATTTGATTCAAACCTTCTGTGCTGTGCGTTGTGGCAGCCACCGGACACACTGTTTCGCAAGGTGCGTTATTACAATGCTGACACATCATTGGCTGGAATACTACCTCAGGGTTAGCGGATGCAATTTCTGCTTCATCGTAGTTTTCCGGATTTGCATCGCTGCTATAGTAGCGGTCGATACGCAACCAATGCATTTCTCTGCGATTGATTACTTCTTGTTTTCCAACTAATGCTACGTTGTTTTCCACATTACAAGCTACTACGCAAGCTGCGCAGCCGGTACAAGTATTGAGGTCGATCGCCATACCCCAATAGTGATTTTTGTATTCATGACCTTTCCACAGAGTGAGTGTAGAAGGATCTACTTTTTCATCCCAATTCGAAATCTTTGGATACTCACGTCCGGCTGCAGGGTTTTTCTTAAACTCTGAAAGCACTGACTCCTGAATAACACTTGCACGACCCATGTAGGTTTGATGAATCTGTGTCTGTGCTAACTGGAAGTCTGTTGAAGTAGGAGCTACTTTAACACCTGAAACGGTGTAATTCAAAGAACCATTCGCTGTTGATACGAACGGATATAAGTTTAGGCCTAAATTCTTAGCAACCTCGCCCACATTCGTACGGCCGTAACCTAATGCAATTCCAATGGTGCCGAGTGCCTGACCTGGTTGAATAAGAGCAGGTAGTGTTATCGTTTTACCGTTTGCCGAAATACTTAACAATTTTGTATTTCCTTCAGCATCATTTTCCAATCCTAATTTCTTAGCATCTGCTTGAGAAATCGTTACGTAGTGATCCCAAGTTGCTTTGGTAATAGGATCTGGTAATTCCTGCAACAAAGGATTGTTTGCCTGACTACCATTTCCAATTCCGTAGCTTTCGTAAATCACCAATTCGAAATCACCTGCTTTAGCGCTCTTAGCTACGTTAGCTAAAGCATCATCGGCATGTGAGGTGAAAGTCAATTCTTTTAATTCAGCAGCTACTTCATAAACACCTTCATACAAGCATTTATCCCAGAAACTTTGGAAATCCAAAACAGAAGTTTGCTTCGCAAAGAACCAGTTCTTCCAATTCTCATTGAGGATAGAGTAGTATTCTACATTGGTCTCTCCTGTCCATGTTAGGAAACTCTCCTGTGCCTGACGTGATTTGAAAATCGGAGTGATAGCAGGTTGTGATAAGCTAAAGCGGTTAGGCTTTGGCTCGAAGTCGTTCCAAGATTCTAAGTAGTGGTGATCCGGAGCCATGTAGGCCACCGCAGATGCCGTTTCATCAGGTGTATAAGAAGTAGAAACACTCAATGTCACTTTCTTAAGCGCAGATGCCAGATCAGCGCCAGCCGGATGATCATAAACCGGATTACAGTTGTAGAAAATAACTCCGTCCACTTTTCCTTCTTTCACCTCTGCTACAAATGCAGCCATTGACTCGTCATTTCCTTGGCGGAAATTCACCGGTAGAGAAGTAAGGATGGTTGAACCGTAGTTACCTAATAAGTTGTTTATTTCATTGACAAGAACTTGAACTTCTTTGTCATTCGAGCCAGAAACTACGATTGAAGCCCCTTTATTTTCGAGCAATTCTTTGGCTGCCTTTTCTACGTACTGAACGCCTGAATCAGCAGCCGATTTACCAGCTACAATATTATAAATCTGAGTAAGTACAGCAGCCTCTTGTGATGGCTTCATCATACCACGGTAGTCCGCGTTAGCACCAGTCAGTGAAAGATTGCTTTCGAACTGATAGTGACGTGACATTTCTCTCTTGTCCTCGCTGACTTCGCGTGTGGTGGCATAACCTTTCGAGAATTCGATAGGCGACAACCAAGTGCCTAAGAAATCAGCTCCCACGCTGACAATCAATTTCGCTTTGCTGAAATCGTATGAAGGGATTTGAGCAACACCAAATGATTCTTCATTCGCTTTTAAGATTCCGTAATAAGAAACAGGATCGTATTGAACGTGTGTGGTGGTTGGATATTTTGCCTTGAATTTCTCAATGATCGCCTTGGTAGTAGGGCTCAAAATGGTGTTGCTAACAATTCGGATCTGACCGCCCTTTGCAGCGATGTCTCCCAATTTAGCAGTCACTTCTTTATCGATGGTTTGCCAATCGGTGTCTTTACCATTGGCTTTCGGTCCGCGTAAGCGGAAATTATCATACAATGAAAGAACAGAAGCTTCTACTTGTGCGCTGGTTCCGCCCTTTGTTACGCTCGATATCGTGTTACCGTCAATCTTGATCGGACGACCATCGCGTACTTTTACTACTACTGAACAATAGTCGCCTCCATTTACATAAGATGATGCGTAATAGTTAGGAATACCTGCATCGGCATCCATTGGTTTCACCACATAAGGGATTGCCTTTCTGATAGGTGCTTCGCAGGCTGCTAACGAAGCAGCGGCTACGCTAAAGCCCATCATTTTCAAGAAATCTCTTCTGGAGTGACCCGGATCATCTTGCACGCCCTTGTCAACAAACTCCTTGTCGGCATCCCTTACGTAAGCCGGATCGTTCGTCAGTTGGGGTAATCCTTTCCAGTATGTCTTTTTAGTAGTAGTGCTCATAGAATCTGTATCGTAACCGAAAAACTTTCTACAATATTAATAGTGGCATTTTGCGCATTCCAAACCTCCGATGTCTTCCACCTTCATCTTCGACTTCTTAGCTGACAAGTGGAGTTCATTCAATTTGTCGTAGTAGGCGTTATCCTTTGTGTTCACCTCTGTCTTGCGGTGACAATCAATACACCAGCCCATGGTTAACAAAGAGTATTGTTTCACTACCTCCATCTCTTGAATAGGGCCGTGGCAAGTTTGGCACTCAATGCCACCCACATTGACGTGCTGCGCGTGGTTGAAATACGCTAAGTCAGGCAAGTTGTGGATACGAACCCACTCGATTGGCTTTTGTTTGCCCGTGTAAGAGGCGGTCTTTGGATCATAACCGATTGCAGCATAGATCTTTTGAATCTCCGGAGATTCTTGTTTGATCTGCGTGTGGCAGTTCATACAAATATTCGGTGAAGGAATGTTGGCTTGCTTGCCTTTCATTACTCCGGTGTGGCAATACTTACAGTTGATTTCGTAAGAACCTGCATGCAACTTGTGCGAGAAGGCAATAGGTTGCTTGGGTTGATAATCTTGCTGAACACCAATAGAATAGAGACCATCGATTACGGTTTTGAATCCGATGGAAGCTACTAAGAAGGTGACTAAGAAGATAAAGCCTGTGCTGCGAGTAACGCTGGAGAAAGTATATGGTGAATTAACAACCTCTGCATCTTCTGCAGTCAGTTCTTTTTGATTCAAGAATCTCTTTAGTGCATTTACGATCAATCCTAAGATGACCAGCATTAATACCAAAATCAGAATCATCCCGCCAAGGATGGTATTCATATAAGAAGAGGGAACACCAGATCCAGTTTCCCCGGTAACCTGAGGATCTTTACCTGGAGGCGGTGCATCTGGCTTAGCAGCCTCTGACTTTACATAAGCTAGTATACTCAGGATTTGAGCATCTGTATAACTGGTAAAAGCCGTCATCTGGCTTTTGTTATACTCATTATAAATTTTGTTGGCATACTCATCGCCAGAAGCGATTTTCTTGGCCGGGTTCTTCACCCATTCTAGAATCCAAGAGATAGATGGTGCACGACCCTCTACTCCAGCCAATGCCGGACCTACCAATTTTTGTTTGACACGATGGCATGATTTACAATTGCCATTAAATAAGGCCTCACCTGCGCTGATTGCGGCAGCGTCTGTCGGTATTTCTTGCGAGAAAGAAGTAATGCTGGTTGTAACGAACAGTACGATTGTGAGAATCTTAACGAGATCAGATAATCTATCCTTCATCATGACGCGTTTAGGTATCCGCTTTTTTACGGAATGGCACAAATCTACACTCGGAATGCATTATTTCAAATTTATTTTACAGATCGTCCCATATTTATTTAAGTCAAATTGCACGATTGAAGGAAGCTAGCGTGAGAAGTCCGTAATTGTGGATAAGTTTGTAAAGAAAGCGTTGTGATTGTTTGAACAAATGGTTAGCTCGATCTATTTAGAACAATTTTAAAGATCAATCGGTGTTATGGATAGCATCAGTCCCTTCGAATATGTAACTGTTCTCATTTCCATCATCTTAGGTTTGGGAATTACCCAAGTGCTCACCGGCATTGCCGATTTAATTCATCAAAGTAATCGGGTAAAGCTATATTGGCCGCACGTGTTGTGGGTGATTGTCATACTCATACTACACATTCAGGATTGGTGGGCAACCTATGATCTGCGAAGTGAGGCATCCTGGAGCTTGGGTATCTTTTTATTTGTTATGATCTACCCGATCATTTTGTTTATCCTTGCCCGGTTGTTGTTTCCGTTTGGCCTTCAGGAGGGAACGGTGGATTTGCGAACGTTCTATTTCGAAAACCATCGGAAGATTTTTCTTTTCGGAAGCGTATTGCCTCTTCTTTCCATCCTCGATGCATTGCTGGTGAGAGATATGTGGATAGAC
Source organism: Flammeovirgaceae bacterium UBA5008 (assembly GCA_002398365.1). Classification (GTDB taxonomy): domain Bacteria; phylum Bacteroidota; class Bacteroidia; order Cytophagales; family Cyclobacteriaceae; genus ELB16-189. Next base: position 25,572 of record DGYK01000042.1, on the reverse strand, counting down.
ACCCAATGGCTCAAACTCTTCTTCCCCGCCCTTCTATTAATTATGTGTATTCGAAAAAAGCCTACAGCCGAATGGGTACATCAATTCATTGCGCTGGCATTCTTCACCATATTAGTGGTGACTATTATAATAGAGTGGAATAACTGGACATTATCGAATTAAGCGAGGGAAGAATAGCCAGGTCTTACTCTTGTAAGCTTCAAACTCGGGGTAACGAGCCAGCGACTTGTCCTTTTTGATCATGTTAGGCACAAACGCTCCGAAGAAGAAGGCAGCGATACCAATCCATCCCAGCCAACTGGCAGACAGCATAGCGAAGCTGCTATAAATCATGGCTTCACCCAGATAGTTGATGTTGCGGCTACGCGCGAAAAAGCCATCGGTAATCAGACCGGGTTTGTACTTTAAAGTAAAATACTTTTGGGCATCGCTGGCAAAGTGGAGCATTACCCCTACTCCATTCATCGCTACTGCCAACGCCATTATTTCAATTGAGGGTTCGAGTTGCTGGCTGATCAAAACAAAAGGCGCAATCCAATAGAGTGCCAACACCACGAAAACAAAGATTGCGTAGGGAATGGAAACGGATTGTTCCCATTGCTTATCCGGATAAAGCTGGTCTTTCAACAACCACATCAATCCGTAGCTTCCATGGAGCGCGAGATAGAGATAAGCAGCCATTGAATCATTGTGATATACATTCATGAGAATGATCACCACCAAAAATGTGAGACCTTTATGCAGATTGATCGGATACTTCAATTTCATTCTTACTCTCTTTATAATGAACAAAAGGATGACACTTCATCAGCGAGCGTATTGACTATTGGCGGAACCCTTTAAATTTGTTGAGGTTAAATTAAACTCAACGTGAAACCCAACATCAATACGTTTGCTCCTGATACTCTAAGTAACAAGCCTCAATCCTCAATTCCAAGTTTGCCGATGAGTTCGACCATTACCGTAGTCGGTGCCGGGGCGTTTGGTGGATGGACGGCCCTCTATCTGCTTCGCAGTGGATATAAGGTCACGTTAATTGACACGTGGGGTGCAGGCAATTCACGCAGTAGCTCAGGCGATGAAACGCGGGTGATCCGATCTACCTATGGAAGCAATGCTTTTTACTTTGACTTGAATGTAAAAGCATTGGAGCTTTGGAAAGAAAATCAGCAGCGATGGAACAAGCAACTATTCTATAATAATGGTGTGATCTGGTTTTGCTACCAGGAACATAACCCGATTGTAGATGACTCCATTCCCTTTGCAAAGAAGCATGGTATGGAATACACCTACCTGACACCGGAAGAAATCCGGAAAAAATTTCCAATCATCGAGACAAGCGATTTGCATCATGCGTGGCTCGATCCCTTCGCTGGTTATTTAAAAGCCCGTGAAAGTTGTCAGGCAGTGCTGGAAGCATTCATTCGCGAAGGCGGCCAATTTATACAAGCGTTTGTGGAGCCTGCCACATCTGCTAAGCAATACCTTACGGGATTGAAACTTTCTAATGGCGAAGTGATTCAAAGTGACTTACAGATTTTTGCTTGTGGCTCGTGGTTGGGGCAGTTGTTTCCAGATTTGTTGCGCGAGAAAATTACGTGTAGCAAACAAGAGGCTTACTACTTTGGTGTTCCATCTGAAAACAGTAAAGCCTACGATCAGTTGCCGGCTTGGATTGATTTGGATGGCAGTGATTTTTATTATGGCATTCCGGGAAATGCCAGCCGCGGGTTTAAGATTGGAGTGGACAAGCGTGGTGAACCGTTTGATCCGACTCATGGCGAGCGCATTTACAATCCGGAAGTTTTGTCGAAAGCTCGCCAGTTTATCGGACACCGTTTTCCCGGTTTAAAAAATGCACCACTCGCTGAAAGCAGAGTTTGTCCGTATGAAAATTCTCCGGATGGAAATTTTGTGCTTGGCGCTCATCCGGAAAATGATCGTATCTGGATTTTAGGTGGTGGATCAGGGCACGGATTTAAGCACGGTCCATCACTTGGCCAACTCGTGGCAAATTATTTCCGCCAAGGCGGGTTGATTCATCCGATGCTGTTGTTGGATAAGTAATCACTGATGAAAAACCGATGACCGCACGATTTGGTGCTGAGCGATCTCCAGCATCTCTCCTACGCGCAAATCTTCCTCGCCTTCCACATGGCGAATGTATTCCATAAATACGCGATCCTGATAAGGCGTTAGTCGCACTACTTCATAGTGCAAAGAAGGTAGCCGATCGAAGGCATCGCGCCACCATGCTCTTAATGCACTCTTTCCTTTGATCAAACCGTTGGTCGCTGGTTGTCTTACTTTTAGTTTGGGAGAATAGTGTTCTGCATTTTCATCATACAAACTGAGCAGTTTTTCCAAATCATGCTGATTGAAAGCATCAAACCACTGATGGGCGATTTGTAAAAGTTCGTCTGTTGCCATTTGTGGATTATTGCAATTGATACTTCACACTTGCAGCGGCTGCATTCGCTTTGGCACGAGCCTCTTCAATCGTTTCTGCCTTCGCCAAACAAACGCCCATTCTTCGCTCGCCATTTACCTCGGGTTTGCCAAACAACCGAAGTTGTGTATCAGGAGCTCTGAGTGCAGTTTCCAATCCCGAAAAGGAGATGTTTTTTGATTGACCTTTTACCAAGATAACAGACGAAGCACTCGGACCCAGTTGACGAATCACTGGAATCGGTAAACCCAAAATCGCACGCACGTGCAACGCAAACTCAGAGAGATCTTGCGAGATCATCGTCACCATGCCTGTGTCGTGTGGTCTTGGCGATAACTCGCTGAAGTAAACCTCCTCTCCTTTCACAAAAAACTCAACACCAAAAATGCCAACACCGCCTAGTGCATCTACCACTTGCTTGGCAATATGTTGAGCGCGCCCCAGCGCTTTTGAAGGCATGGGGTGTGGCTGCCACGATTCCTGATAGTCGCCATGCTCTTGCCGATGACCAATCGGTTCACAAAACGAAACACCTTCTTTATGACGGATGGTGAGCAACGTAATTTCATAATCAAAATCGATAAAGCCCTCCACAATCACTCTGCCTCCGCCACTGCGGCCACCTTCCTGTGCATACTTCCAAGAGCCTTCTACATCAGCTGGCGACTTCACCACGCTTTGACCTTTGCCGGACGAACTCATAATCGGTTTTACCACACAAGGAATTCCAATCGCATCAATCGCTTTGGTAAACTCTTCAAACGAACCCGCAAATTGATATGGCGAAGTTTTCAATTTCAATTGCTCGGCTGCCAGTGTGCGAATGCCTTCGCGGTTCATTGTGAGGAGTGTCGCATTCGCGGTAGGGATAATCCGAAATCCTTCTTTCTCCAACTCAATGAGTGTATCGGTGGAAATCGCTTCTACTTCAGGAACGATAAAGTGTGGTTGCTCTTTCTCGACTACACTTCGCAGTGCTTTTCCATCCAACATAGAGATCGTGTACGACCGGTGTGCGACTTGCATAGCCGGAGCGTGGTCGTAGCGATCCACCGCGATTACCTCTACACCGTATCGTTGAAACTCAATGACGACTTCTTTGCCTAATTCACCGGAGCCCAACATCATCACACGTGTGGCCGATGAAGTGAGTGGTGTTCCAATTATTCGTTGTTCCATTTGCTTATGAATTAACAGAGTTCATTTTGATAATCTTATTAATCGTGTAGCCGAGCGTAAGTCCAAACGCAGAGAATCCCAGCATCACAAAAAGTAAGTTATCCTGAAAGGTGGTTGGTTCGATTTCAAAAAATACACCTGTCCAATATCCTACGGTGGAAACGGTAGTAGCCCAAATTAGCCCGGTGAATACACTGTAAAAAAGAAATTTAATCGGAGGCAAGCCGCTCATGCCAATCACCAATGGAATTACAACCCGAAATCCGTAGAGAAAGCGGTAACTGAAGAGCACTTGAAATTTATATCGCTGAAAAAAATTAGTGAACACACTAACCTTTTCTTGCAACTTCGGTCGCTTCGCCACAAAATAAATTCCATTCAGTCTGCCGATGAGGTAATAAATCCAATCGCTCGCAAACGATCCCAGAAAAGCGGAGACAACGGTGTACGGAAATACAAAGAGGCCTTTGTGAATGAGCGAAGACACTACCAGAATGGCAGCTTCTCCTTCGAAAAACGTGCCGATCATGAGCGCGAGATATCCGTATTGGTTTAAGAACTCTTGCATGGCCTGTGGAGAAAAAAGCGATCGGTCGTTTGGTAACAGTAAATTAATCTGTAAAAATCCAACTCAAAATTGGATTATTCGTTGTTAAATCCGTTAATTTTGCAAAAACATTTTTTGAATGCCATTTACGTAACTTAAAACAAGCATCACCGAGAATTGGAAAAATTAGTCAACAACCACCCTTTGAGCACTTCATTGCTCGCCACCAGTGCCACTCCGGCATTGCTTCACCTTCTCTCTACGGTTTGCACCGTTACCAGACGACCGCACAGGCGGATTAGAATCTGATACCAACATCTTACTAAAGATGTCATTCAAAATCACCAGGTGATTTTGTGTAAGTGCCTTTGCGCACGCTTACTCAGTTCTATTATTTATTAAGATTTAAAAAACATTGGAAAACAATATCATTGTTCGCGCGGCTACGGCTGCCGATACGCATTTTGCTGAAACGATCACCACGGAAATGGCTGAATCCGCCAAAGCCCGTGGCACAGGCATTGCTAAGCGCTCGCCTGACTATATCAAATTGAAAATGGAAGAGGGCAAAGCAGTTATTGCCCTCACACCCGACAATACGTGGGTTGGCTTTTGCTACATCGAATCGTGGGAGCACGAAAAGTTCGTAGCCAACAGCGGACTCATTGTGTCGCCCGCATTCCGCAAATCGGGAGTTGCTACACTCATCAAGCGTAAAGTATTCGAGCTATCCCGCAAAAAATATCCGGATGCAAAAATTTTCGGTTTGACAACCGGATTGGCCGTGATGAAAATTAACTCTGAGCTTGGGTACGAGCCGGTGACGTATTCTCAACTCACCACAGACGATCAATTTTGGAAAGGTTGTCAGAGCTGCGTGAACTACGAAATTCTGATGAGCAAAAATCGTCAGAACTGTATGTGTACTGCCATGCTGTACGATCCAGAGGAAGTAGCAAAAAAGAAAGCTGAGTTGGCACAAACAGTGGTGACGCCCGAAGGAAATCTGGAGCACCACCGCAAGCGTGAGTTTGCCGGTAACTTCAAACTCTTCGAACGATGGATGCGCTTCAAGCAATTTGTACTGCTGAAAGGCTGGCGCAAAAAAGACGAAGGCGACACCCGCGAAAAGAAAAATTCAATTTTAAGCCTATTTCTATTTTGGTAATGAAGAAAAAAGTTGTGCTCGCATTCAGTGGAGGTTTGGATACCTCCTACTGTGGGAAATATTTGACCGATGATTTGGGTTATGAAGTACATACCCTTACGGTGAATACAGGAGGATTTGATGCTGCCGAAATCCAGGCGATTGAAAAGCGTGCGTTGGGTTTAGGCGTTTCATCTCATCGCACGATCGATGAAACCAAACGCTACTACGATCAGGTGATCAAGTTTTTGATCTTTGGCAATGTGTTGAAGAACGCCACGTACCCGTTGAGCGTGAGTGCTGAACGCATGTCGCAGGCATTAGCAGTGGCCAACTATGCCAAGCAAATTGGTGCCGAAGCGGTAGCACACGGCAGCACTGGAGCCGGAAACGATCAAGTGCGCTTTGATATGGTGTTTCAAATTTTAGCACCTGGTATTGAAATCATCACACCGATTCGTGATATGAAATTGAGTCGCGAAGAGGAAATTGAATACCTGAAATCGAAAGGTGTAGTTTACAACTTTGAAAAAGCAAAGTACTCCATCAACAAAGGAATTTGGGGAACGAGCGTAGGCGGCAAAGAAACACTCAACTCGCTGGGACAATTGCCGGAAGAAGCTTGGCCCACACCGGTAACCAAGACCGGAAGCGAAGAAATCAAAATCGGCTATGAGAAAGGTGAACCCGTTTCGTTGAACGGAAAAAAATATGCACACCCAACTGAAGTAATTCAACAACTGCAATCCATTGCCGCCCCTTACGGGATTGGTCGTGATATTCACGTGGGCGACACGATCATTGGTATCAAAGGCCGTGTGGGTTTTGAAGCCGCAGCCCCTGTATTGATCCTAAAGGCGCACCATGCGTTGGAGAAACACGTGCTTACCAAATGGCAATTGAGTTGGAAAGATCAGTTGGCGCAATTCTACGGCAACTGGCTACACGAAGGTCAATACCTCGACCCTGTGATGCGTGATATTGAAAGCTTTCTCACCAGCACTCAGCAAAATTGTACAGGCGAAGTTTCGATTACACTTCACCCCTATCGCTATCAAATCAATGGCATTGAATCGAACTTTGATTTAATGTCGGCTAAGTTTGGTAAGTATGGTGAAATGAATTTAGGATGGAGCGGTGACGATGTGAAAGGCTTCACCAAAATTTTCGGCAACCAGGTGGCGATTTACCATCAGGTGATGAATTCACAACCGGGTGAGAAATAATTCAATCATGACAAAAAAAATTACAGCAGGAATTATTGGAGGAGCCGGCTACACCGGAGGAGAAACCGTGCGATTGCTGCTGAACCATCCGCAGGTGGAACTGAAGTTTGTACAAAGTCGCAGTCAAGCAGGTAAGCCTCTCACTTCCATTCATGGGGATTTGGTGGGCGAAACAGATTTGACTTTCGGTGCAGATTTTGATCAGCCAGTTGATGTGCTGTTTTTGTGCCTGAGTCACGGAGAAAGCAAAAAGTTGTTGAGTGAAACTACGTTTCCAGCTACTACACACATCATTGATTTAGGTAATGACTTTCGCCTGGGCGACTCGGTCGCAGGAAGAGAGTTTGTGTATGGGTTGCCGGAATTTCAGCGCGAAAAAATTAGAACTGCAAAAAACATCGCCAACCCCGGCTGTTTTGCTACCGCGATTCAATTGGGATTGTTGCCATTGGCGAAAGCAGGTTTGTTAAAGTCCGTACACACAACCGGCATTACGGGTTCTACTGGTGCCGGACAAAAATTACAAGACACCACGCACTTTACCTGGCGAGCGAATAACATCTCACCCTACAAAACGCTTACGCATCAACACTTAGGAGAAATCCAACAGACGCTTCGCTCGTTGCAGCCAGCATTTACCGACAATGTTCACTTTATTCCTTGGCGCGGTGATTTTACCAGAGGCATTTTTGTGACATCGGTGCTGGAATCAAATCTGAGTTTGGAAGAAGCCAATCAACTGTATAAAGAATTCTACGCTTCGCATCCCTTCACGCATGTAGCAGACAGTATGATCGATATGAAGCAGGTGGTGAATACCAACAAATGCCTGTTGTATTTGGAAAAAATAGACAACCAATTGGTCATCCATTCCGCCATCGATAATCTGGTTAAAGGCGCGAGCGGGCAAGCCATTCAAAATATGAATTTGATTTTCGGATTCGATGAAACCCTCGGGTTGAAATTGAAGCCGATTGTTTTCTAAACTTTTAACTTTACCAACTTGAAACTATTTGATGTATACCCACTCTTTCCCATTGAACCTGTCAAAGCACAAGGCTCTTGGCTGTGGGATAAAGAAGGCAAAAAATATCTTGATTTATATGGTGGCCATGCGGTCATCTCCATCGGACACAACCATCCTCATTTTGTAGAAGCACTGAAATCTCAGTTGGACAAAATCAGTTTTTACTCCAACAGTATAAAAAATGAATTGCAAGAAAAACTGGCGGATCATCTGGGCAGACTGAGTGGCTATCCCAATCACCAATTGTTTCTCTGTAACTCCGGTGCCGAAGCCAATGAAAATGCGCTGAAGCTTGCTTCATTTGTTACCGGTCGCAAAAAAGTAATTTCCTTTAAAAAGGCATTTCACGGAAGAACCTCCGGAGCTGTTGCCGCCACCGACAATCCGAAGATCGTGGCTCCTTTCAATGCCGATCATGCGATTACATTTTTACCTTTCAACGATGCGGATGCATTTACGAAAACTATCAACCATGAAATAGCGGCAGTTATCATCGAAGGCATACAGGGAGTTGGAGGTATTCATGTACCTACGAATGAATTTCTACAGTTACTTTCTAAAAAATGCAAGGAAGTTGGTGCCTTGTTAATATTAGACGAAGTACAATCCGGCTACGGACGAACCGGAAAATTCTTCGCACATCAGTTTGCCGGCATTGAAGCCGATTTAATTACCATCGCGAAAGGAATGGGCAACGGTTTTCCTGTTGGTGGTGTGTTGATTCATCCTTCCATTCAACCTTTGAGTGGAATGTTGGGCACTACCTTTGGCGGAAACTATCTGGCCTGCGCTGCATCAATCGCGGTGTTGGAAGTAATCGAAAAAGAAAACCTGATGGAGAAGGCGCATCAATTAGGCGAGCAATTGATCACACAACTTAAATCGATGGACGCGATTTTAGATGTACGAGGTCAAGGTTTGATGATTGGTTTTGATTTGCCCGATGCCTTAGCTTCACTCCGAAAAGAATTGCTTTTCAAACACCATATCTTTACAGGAGAAGCAAAACCCAATACGGTGCGCTTACTGCCATCGCTTGCGATTTCGCAGGCCGAGATTGATCTCTTTTTAGAAGCCCTTGCTCACGAACTTAAACCCGTTTCTGTCGGATGAAGAAATTTCTATCATGCCACGATGCTGGCGACTTTCAAGCGTTGATTGCGCAAGCATTGGAATTCAAAAAAAATCCGTTGAAGGCTGCCCATTTGGGTCAGGGAAAGCGAATGGGTTTATTGTTTTTAAATCCCAGTATGCGCACGCGACTCAGCACAGAAATCGCTGCGAAAAATTTGGGCATGGATGTGATCGTCTTTAATGTGGGCCAGGATGGATGGGCGTTTGAATTTGAAGACGAAGCCATCATGAGTGGCACCACCGTTGAGCACGTCAAAGATGCTGCTCCTATTTTAGGAAAATATTTTGATGTGCTTGGCATTCGTACGTTTCCTTCACTGAAAAACAAACAAGACGACTACAGCGAATTGTACATCAATCAGTTTATCAAATATGCAGGAGTGCCGGTAGTAAGTTTAGAAAGCGCTACCCTCCACCCCTTGCAAAGTCTGGCGGACTTAATCACCATCAACGAAAACTTTACCGAGAAACGCAAACCCAAAATTGTGTTGACCTGGGCACCGCATGTAAAAGCATTGCCACAATGCGTGGCCAACAGTTTTTCACAATGGATTAATGCATGGGGCGGGGCGGAATTTACGATCGCTCATCCGGAAGATTATGAATTAGATTCGCAGTTTACGAAAGGAGCCACTATCACACACAATCAGGATGAAGCTTTGCGCGATGCGGATTTTATCTATGTAAAAAACTGGAGCACCTACCAGGACTACGGAAAAATTTATTGCAACGATCCGGAATGGATGCTGACAACTGAAAAGATTGCAACGACTCGTCAAGCTAAAGTGATGCACTGTTTGCCCGTGAGGAGAAATGTGGAGTTGAGTGACGAAATCCTCGACAGTACTTCGAGCATTGTGACCCAGCAAGCAGTGAATCGAATTTGGGCTGCACAAGCGGTGTTGGCAGAACTATTGAAAAAGTAATTACGAAGTATGAATAAATTATACGTTATCAAGATTGGAGGCAATGTGTTGGATGATGAAAAGTCGTTGCAACATTTTCTGAAAGATTTTGCTTCCATTCAGGCACCTAAAATTCTGATTCACGGAGGTGGAAAGATTGCCACCAAATTAGGCGATCAACTAGGTATCAAAAGCAATTACATAAAAGGCAGACGCATAACCGATGCTCCTACGCTTGATCTCGTGACAATGGTGTATGGTGGTTTGGTAAACAAACAGATTGTAGCAGAATTACAATCCCATCACTGCAATGCCATTGGTTTAACCGGTGCCGATGGAAACCTCATCAAAGCCACCAAGCGGCCTGTGGGTGAAGTGGATTTTGGTTTTGTGGGCGACATTACTCCAGATAGCGTGAACTCTACACTACTGTACTTTTTATTGAAACAAAATGTCATTCCGGTATTCGCACCGCTTACCCATGCGAACGGATCGATGCTCAATACCAATGCCGATACGATTGCATCGGTGTTAGCCATCGCGTTAAGTAAACACTTCGACACGCGACTCATTTTCTGTTTTGAAAAAACGGGTGTACTGGCCGATGTTACGAAAGAAGATTCAGTCATTACTTCGTTGAATAAGACATCCTATGAAGAGCTATTGAAGAAAGGGGCTTTTCACGATGGCATTTTACCCAAACTGGAAAATGCATTTCAAGCTATCCAATCCGGTGTGAAAGAAGTGCTGATTGGTGAACATACACACTTGATTGCGAACACGGGCTACGAAACGAAAGGAACACTAATTACACTGTAGTGAAAGAACACCTCGCCCCTATTGCGATCGACTTGCTGCAACAGTTGATCAGTATTCCATCCTTCAGCAAAGAAGAAGATAAAACGGCTGGCTTGTTGATGGGCTTTCTCAATTACCATGGTATGAAGGCTGAGCGGAAAGGAAACAATGTTTGGGCGGTGAATCGATTCTTCGACAAAGCGAAGCCCAACATTTTACTCAACTCGCACCACGATACGGTAAAGCCCAATCCCGGTTACACACGCGATCCTTTTGCCGGAGTCATTGAAAATGGGAAACTGTTTGGTTTAGGTAGCAACGATGCAGGCGGTCCGTTGGTCTCGTTAATCGCTACGTTTTTCTATTTCTACGATCGCCCCAATCTTCCTTATAATTTAGTGATGGCGGCAACTGCTGAAGAAGAAATATCGGGTACGGGTGGTATCGAATTAATCTGGAATGATCTGCCCAAAATCGATTTTGCCATTGTGGGCGAACCCACGCTTACGCAAATCGCGCGAGCGGAGAAAGGATTATTGGTGTTGGATTGTGTGAGCGAAGGCAAAGCCGGACACGCAGCGCGTGAAGAAGGTGTGAATGCTATTTATGAAGCACTCGAAGACATTCAGTGGTTTCGCACGTATGAGTTTCCGAAAATTTCAGAAACACTGGGCAAAGTGAAAATGAGTGTTACCGTCATTCAAGCGGGACAAGCACACAATCAGGTGCCACCGGAATGCAAGTTTACGGTGGACATTCGTGCAACAGATTGTTACACACTTGAAGAAATTTTGAAGACCATTAAACAAAATGTACGTTCCGAGGTAACGCCACGCTCGTTGCGTTTGCGTCCATCCGGAATAGCCAATGATCACCCATTGATGAAAGTGGCGGAGAAACTAAAAATCAAAACCTACGGGTCTCCTACGACTTCCGATCAGGCGTTGATACCGGTTCCTTCTATCAAAATGGGTCCCGGTGATTCAGCTAGGTCTCACAGTGCTGATGAATATATTTATGTTGATGAAATTGAAAAAGGTATTGAAACGTATATAGCCGTACTAGATTGTTTGATGAAAACCGCCTGATTTCTTTATGCCTTTGAGCGCTGTGCTGGAGAATTTGATAAAATTACCTGATTTCTTTGTGGCTTTGAGTCTTTGTGGCAAAAAGCATATAGGCCACGAAGACACTAAATCACAAAGATGCTAATGGGAATAAAGAAGTTCACGATTGAAGATATCTGGAACACAAAAACTAGAAACTAGAAACTAGAAACTTGTAACATGAAACTAGAAACCAGTAACCAGAAACATCCATGAACCAACGCGTCAAAATTGTAAACACCGAGATTCTTTCGAACAACTGGTATACGCTGAAGAAAGTAACTTTCGACTATCAACATCAAAACGGTACGTGGATTCAACAAAGTCGGGAGGCGTATGATCGCGGTAATGGAGCAACTATTTTACTCTACAACCTCGCTCAGAAAACGATACTCTTGACGGAACAATTCAGACTACCTACCTATATCAATGGCAATGCCACCGGTATGTTGTTGGAAGCATGTGCCGGGTTGTTGGATTTAGATAATCCGGAAGATTGTATTCGCAGAGAGACGGAAGAAGAAACCGGTTATCAAATCAAAGAAGTCAAGAAGATATTTGAAGCGTACATGTCGCCCGGATCTGTGACTGAAATTTTGCACTTCTTTGTAGCGGAGTATTCGCCTGCCATGAAAATATCATCAGGCGGTGGTGTCGACATCCATGAAGATATCACAGTGATCGAGTTACCTTTCTCGAAAGCGGTCGACATGGTGGCTTCGGGAGAAATCCGTGATGGTAAAACCATCCTTTTAATCCAGTATCTTCAAATCAATTATCCTTCACTAATCAAATGACAAGATGAAGCTTTGGCAAAAAAATACAGACTCCAGCAAGGAAGTGACCCGCTTTACGGTGGGCAAAGACCGTGAGATGGATCTTTACCTGGCATCGTTCGATGTGCTGGGTTCGCTTGCTCATATACGCATGCTAGAGTCCATTCATCTTTTAACTAAGCAAGAATTGGATTTACTTTCTGCTGAGCTTAAAAACATCTATGCACAAATCGTTCAAGGGGATTTTAAAATGGAAGAAGCCGTAGAAGACATTCACTCACAAGTGGAATGGATGCTGACGAAAAAACTGGGTGATGTCGGTAAGAAAATTCACAGCGGACGCTCCCGCAACGATCAGGTGCTAGTGGATGTGAAGTTGTTTTTGCGAAGTGAAATTTTAGAGTTAGCGCCACAAATCGAGCGTGTCTTTCAATTGCTTCTACAACAGAGTTATCGGTTCAAAGATCATTTGTTGCCGGGCTACACCCATTTGCAGTTGGCAATGCCTTCCTCATTTGGGTTGTGGTTGGGCGCTTACGCGGAAAGTTTATCGGATGACCTGATCACCTTAGAAGCTGCGTATCGGGTGGTGAACAAAAATCCATTGGGATCTGCGGCCGGCTATGGCTCATCCTTTCCGCTCAATCGCACCCTCACCACACAATTGCTGGGCTTTGATGATCTGAATTATAATGTAGTGTACGCGCAGATGGGACGCGGCAAAGCCGAACGTATTGTCGCGCAAGCCATCAGCAACGTTGCAGCAACCATTGGAAAGCTGGCGATGGATGCGTGTTTGTATCTCAATCAGAATTTCGGATTCATCAGCTTCCCTGAAAACCTAACGACCGGGTCGAGCATCATGCCTCATAAAAAAAATCCGGATGTGTTTGAGTTGATCCGCGCCAAGTGCAACGGACTCATGAGTTTGCCGAACGAGATTGCACTACTCACTATCAACTTGCCTTCGGGTTATCACCGCGATTTGCAGCTGCTCAAAGAAAAACTCTTTCCGGCTTTGCAAACCCTTCGTGATTGTCTGGAGATGACGCATCTGATGATTTCGCATTTGCAAGTGCAAGAAAATATTCTGAATGACAAAAAGTACCGCTACCTCTTCAGCGTGGAAGAAGTGAACAAGTTGGTGTTAAGCGGTGTCCCTTTCCGCGATGCATACAAAAAAATTGGCAGTGATATTGAAAACGGTAGCTTCACTTATTCTACTGTCATCCATCACACGCATGAAGGAAGTATTGGAAATTTGTGCCATGCGGAAATTGAAAAAAGTTTTCAGAATACGTATGCGAAGTTCAATTTTCAGCAAGTTGAAAATGCAATTGCTGAATTGCTGAAGTAATTAGTGCTGGTGTCAGACGGCTATAATCACTGGAAACATGCCGTCCGACACCTCTACCTCATGTTAGATTTAGTTGAGAAGATTCCTCGTACCTCGGAATGACAGATTAGGTCTAATTAATGTATACGATCTGCCCTTGGAGCAAGGTTCGCCATAATTTCACCTTCCTGACGCAGCAACTCGCGCCATCTTACTTCTACTGTCTCCGGATCGCAATACTCCTTGGCTAAAGCCAAGAAGTTTTTATAGTGGCCTGCTTCGGAGACCATCAATTCATAATAGAACTTACTGAGTTCTTCATCGCCAATTTCCTTCCACAACAAGCGAAAGCGTTCGCAGCTGCGTGCTTCAATCAAAGCACAGATCAATAGTTTTTCTAACAGTTGTTGCTCCCGATTGCCGCCTTTACGGATTACTTTATTCAGTTGCTCTACATATTCATCTTTCCGTTGGAAACCCAAACGGTAGCCTCGCTTTTTCAATTCCTCCAGCACACGTTCAAAGTGTGCCCACTCCTCCGCCACTACGGGCGTGAGTACCTCCACCAATTTCTCTTTATCCGGAAATTGCAGGATAAGCGATATGCAAGAAGAGGCAGCTTTCTGTTCACAATAAGCGTGATCAACCAAAATATCTTCAATGTGTAGTTCAGCAATATTCACCCATCGCGGGTCTGTGGGTAGTGTCAGGCCCAACACATGCTTTTCCATAGATCAATCAAATAGAGGAATTTCAAAACCAAAATCAATCACATTGCCGACTCCCGGATAGCCATAAGTCAACAAATACCCGGTACCCGTAAATGCTTGTGCTGCATTATGATATTTTAAGAATAATCTGCCTTGCTTAATGCGTGCGTTCAAAAACACATCGGTAACTGGAAAACCTTTGATGGTTTGTGTGTCTTGCACATAATACGATTGAATGTCGGGTGCATAACCGTACGCTTTGTAATCGGATTTATAATGTACATCCACACCCAATTCCAATTGCAATGCTTTCTTAAAGAAAAATCCCTGATAGGCTAATTGTCCATTCACAAACAATTCAGGAATGCGAATGATGTCATCATCGTTTTTCCACAACTGGGTGTAGATGGTCTGAGTTGACAATCTAAAGTTTCTAAGGAATCGAATAGACAGTCGCACCTCCGGTGAAAAAATTTGCTGATTACCGGAAGATTGTCTCGAAATGATTCCATCTTTAAATTCCGTAAAATAAATGGAGTTGCTTAAAATGGTGTACGTAACACCGGGGCTAAAACTGAGTCCTCTCCAATTCACTTTCACAAAACCATTCAGTTGATTTGAAAAGGTGTTTTCAAAATTGTTCCGCCAATAGTTAAAGCTTCCGCGATATGCTCGTTGCAAGTATCCTGGTTTTGCCAACGAACTTACAATACCTGCATCCAGCCATGGCGTGGAGAGCGTTCCTTCGATCTTATAGTTACCATCGAATAGCAGTTCGGCTGCTCCTCGCAATTCAGTAAGCGAATCAAATCGCAAGGCCATGCGACCTCCCACGTAATGTTCGTTCAGGCTCGCATTTGCCCGTGGGTCAAAACCCTGCAGCTTCGGAATAGTGTTGTTGACCGTGCGCAGTTTGTAATAAAAATTATAAAACAAAAAGGCAGCATTGCCTTTCACGCCCATCTCATTTTGAAAGGTTTGAAAGGTAGATTCATCGGCTGCCGCACCCGCAATGATTATCTGTTTAAAATAATCGGAAGATAGGTCGGATGTTTCCATCCTAAACATATTAGAGCGAGTGAGGTAGTCAAGCGTTTGATAAATCTGAAAAGGCTTCGCCAACTGATAGCGATGATGAAAGTGGAGATTGTGTCGCAAGTCTTCGGACTCGGCTGTCGTTAGATTAGGCAAAGCATTCGCATCAAAAAAAGACGCAAAAGTACTATTAGTTGGCAAGTCGACACCTCCATTTTCTTTGATACGATGACGAATTCTTCGATAGTTGAACGCCAGAAAATATTTCTCTTTTTTGGATCGATAGGTGGTAAAGAAATCATAATAATGACTGATAGTTTGTCGATCGGCAAACTTTCTTTGAATCTGTTTGTCCGCCAAAATTGGGCGGTAGTTAAAACCAAAGTTCCATCGCGGATTAATATTTCGTGTAAACTCGATATGCGTAGTAGCGCGTCCGTTACCTGCCCACACTACGTACATGCGGGTGAATGGCGACTTCGTGTCATAATAGCGAGGTTCTTTCGTATCGAAATACGGATCATAGGATGTGAAGCCGGGACTTGCGCCTATCTGAGTAGATACAATCGGATAAATAGGATTCATAGCAGTGCCCACATTTCCTAAATCCTGGTATTTGTTATCCAATCTCTGAATGGGTGTCCAATGATGGAAGTTATGGATACTGGTATCGAGCGGTTGAAAATTCTTCTTATTAAAAAACAACTCACCTTCTGTGGACCACAGCGAAGTTTTGGGGCCGTAAACGTTTTTGGTGGAGTCGTTGATGATTTTGGAATACAACCTTTTTTTGGGTTGATCGGAGGAAGTCTTGGGCGCAGCTTTTAGCACTTTTCGTTTTTGCTGAACCGAATCTTTCTTCACTTGCGATAACGCAGGGGCTGTTATCAACAGCACGAGGGAGAGGAAAAGAAAGGGCTTCTGGAAAATCACGCGCAAAAGTAGCAATTGTTATTCTTCTAAAGGATTTTGTTTCAATTCGGCCAATCGAGTTTCTACCAACCGGCTAATCATATCATCAAATTCCGAACCACTTTTCAAAAAAGCCGTCTGAATCGGCAAATAAAACCAAATCGATGGCTGCAATTGGGAATGAAACTGTGGGGCAATCAGCTTCACCATGTCTTTTTCTGTTGTTAAGATAGAAACCTCGCCATTTGCGCTGGCATAGGTTTGAATGGCTTCTATATCGGCTAATGTGTAGGCATGATGATCGCCAAATTGAAAATGTTTCACCAATTGATAATGGGTAGAAACGTGCTCTTGCAAATAGGAACTGGTGGCAATGCCCGTCACTAAAATGATGCGCCTGGCCAGCTTACTCCCTTCCTGAAAAGGTTGTGGCTCCATATAGGTAAGTCCGCTGAAAAAAACCGGTTTATCACCCGCATATTTCTTAACTTCTTCTTCATTCAACTGTTGCCTGGGTGAACACTTTGTAATAATAATCGCATCGGCACGCTTCGCTCCCTTTCTGCTCTCACGCAAGCGGCCCATCGGCAACACGTGATCGGAATAAAATGGCTTGCTGGCATCCGTCAACAATATTGAAAACTGCGGAACCACTGATCGGTGTTGAAAGGCATCATCCAGCAAAATAATTTGCGGCTCTTTCGGTTCATTCAGCAATGTGGGAATTGCTAACGCGCGCTCTTCCCCGACAGCCACCATTACCTCGCTGCCAAACTTCCGGTAATATTGGTAAGGCTCATCGCCCAAAGTTGTTGCATCGTCCGCATCATTCGCCAAACGAAAACCTTTTGTCTTTCGGCCATAACCGCGGCTCAGGATGGCAACCGAATAACGGTCTTTCAACAAACGCACCAGGTATTCGATCATCGGGGTTTTCCCTGATCCGCCTACATTGAGATTGCCTACACTGATGATAACACTCTCAAAGGAAAAGGAGGGCTTGTGCCCGATGTCGTACAAATAATTGCGCAGGCGAGTAGCCAAATTGTAGAGCGCTGCCAATGGCCAGAGTAATACTTTTAGAACAGACATAAGCAGTGCCGCATTCTTTCGCTAATTTTAAAATTCAAAAATAAGCAAACAATGGCAACGACCACGATAAAAGAAGTAGCCAACTTTTTAGAATCCATCGCCCCGAGGGCTTATCAGGAAAGCTATGATAACAGCGGCCTGCTGACGGGCGAACCCACCGCGTTGGTGAGAGGTACTTTGGTAAGCCTCGACTGCACAGAAGCAGTTGTCGATGAAGCCATCGCTAAAAATTGCAACCTGGTTGTGGCGCATCACCCAATCATTTTCAAAGGGCTGAAGAAACTCACTGGCCAAAACTACATTGAGCGCACCATCATCAAAGCGATCAAAAATGATATTGCCATTTACGCCATTCACACCAACTTGGATAATGTGATGATGGGTGTCAATAAGCGAATTGCAGAAAAGATCGGGTTAACCCAATGTCGTATTTTGCAACCCAAAGCCAATACCTTAATGAAGTTGACCACTTTCGTGCCTCCGGAAGCTAAAGAGCAGGTATTGAATGCGTTGCACCAAAACGGTGCCGGACAAATAGGCGAATACAAGAATTGCAGTTTCGAAGTATTGGGCGAAGGCTCCTTTGAACCGAGCGCAAACGCTAACCCCACCATTGGCACACAAGGCAAAAAAGAAACGGTGCGAGAAGTGCGTATCGAAGTAATTTTTCCGGAGCATAATAAAAGTAAAATCGTAAGTGCCTTGAAGGCGGCCCATCCCTATGAGGAAGTGGCCTATTACCTCCACCGACTTGAAAACGAAAATCAA
>DGYK01000042.1:1647-7232 GCA_002398365.1 Flammeovirgaceae bacterium UBA5008 | reverse complement strand
CAGGTATGGTGGGCATACTGCACGAGCCAATGGAACTAATGGACTTCTTAAATGGTTTAAAAGTACGCATGAACATTTCTACTATCCGATACACCGCTCCCATTGGCAGAAAAGTACAACGGGTAGCAGTTTGTGGCGGTTCGGGAAGTTTCTTGCTGCCGGCAGTCATAGCTGCTCAAGCCGATGTTTATGTATCGGCTGATTTTAAGTACCACGAATTCTTTGATGCCGAAGGTAAAATTGTGATTGCCGACATTGGCCATTTTGAAAGCGAACAATTCACAAAAGACCTGCTTTCGGAGGTTTTAAGGGAAAAATTTACTACGTTTGCAACCACTTTTTCAACGACTAACACAAATCCAATAAGTTATTTATAAGTAATGGAAAATCAGACAGTTACACAGAAACTTGAAGCGCTTGTAAAACTTCAATCCATCGATTCGAAACTAGACGAACTTAAAAAACTGAGAGGCGACCTTCCCGATGAGGTTCAGGATTTGGAAGATGAAATGGAAGGCTACAAAACCCGCTTAGGTCGCTTTGAGGGTGAAATGAAGGAGTTGGAGGAGAATATCAAGAAGAATAAGGAAGGCATTAAAGAGGCTGAAAAGCTGATTAAAAAATACAACGAACAACAAAAGAACGTAAAGAACAACCGCGAGTTTGACGCCATCACCAAAGAGGTAGAGCTGCAAGAGTTGGAAGTTCAGATCTGCGAGAAGAAAATCAAGGAAGCCAAAGAAAAGATCGAAGCGAAGAAAGCTGAAATCAATTCCATTGAGGCGATTATCAAAGACCGCAATCAGGATTTAGATAACAAGAAAGGCGAATTGCAAGATATTTTGGCTGAAAGCCAGGAAGAAGAGAAACGCCTGATGAGCGAGCGCGAAAAGGCAGTGAAGAAAATTGATGATAAGATGTTGAAGCATTACGATCGCCTTCGTAAGAGCTTGAGCAACGGTTTGGCTGTAGTGCGTGTAGTACGTGGAGCAGCCGAAGGTTGTAACATCATCATCCCTCCGCAAAAAATTGCTGAGATCAGAGAGAAGAAGAAAATTGTAATTGACGAGCACTCCGGCCGTATTTTGGCAGATGTAGACTTAGGCTCTATGGAAGAAGAACCAAAAGCTAAGAAAGCAGCACCTGTTAAACGAGCCACTAAAAAAGTTGCGTAGTTACTTGTCAATATCCCTCAACAAAAAAGCAGGCCTTCTCGCCTGTTTTTTTTTCGTGTTTCATAGTGTTGTTGCCATTGACAAAATCTGGCAATTCAGCCCTGAAATGCAGAAAGCCTATCAACTGGTTTTAAATCTCCAGCCTGAGTTGGCGTTAGCTCAACTGAATAAAATTACCGCCAAAAGCGATGAGTTGCACAAAATGTATGTGCTGAGCCTCAACGAAACCATCGACATTCTGGTAACAGAGGACCCTAAGCGACTGGAACAGTTTGAAACAAACTACAAAATCCGTCAAGAGTATTTGGACAATCTTCCCACCTCAGCCGAAGTGTTGTTTTTACAAGCAGAATTGAATTTACAACGCGGATTCAATCTGTTGAACACCGGGCAAGAGTTTAACGCGGTGTTCGCCATTCGCAGAGCATATAACATGGTGCAGGAGTGCCAGAAAAAGTATCCGGATTTTGTGCCCATCAAAAAAACGGCCGGTGTCATTCAGGTAATGGTAGGCTCTGTACCCGATAAATATGCTTGGTTCATGGGACTGCTTGGAATGAAAGGGCAAGTAACCATTGGCCAAAAACTGCTTTCTGAATTGCGCCAATCCAAGTCGTCATTGAGCTTAGAAGCAACCATTCTTTTTTTCACCGTCAAAGGATTTATCAACCAGCATTTTGCGGAAGCCGCTCAAGGCATGAAAGACTGTTTGAAAGAGCAACCCAACAACCGGCTTGTTTTGTTCATTGCTATCAACATGCTCATGAAAGATTCTCAAGCTGAAAATGCGCTGGAGCTATTCGCAATTCTTGACAAGCAAAACCAAGGGCTCCCCTTGTATTATGTGGAATACCTTCACGGTGATGCGCTCTTGCAAAAAGGCGAATACCAAAAAGCCATTCCTTATTATCAGAAATTTCAGAAAGGCTACCGCAGCATCAGTTATCTGAAAGATTCCTATTATAAAATTTCATTGTGCTATTGGCTGATGAACGATGAAGCGCAGGCAAAAACCTTCTTCGAAAAAGCCAAAGTCATGGGTAAAGACAATGCCGAACCGGATAAGCATGCGGCCAAGCAGTTAGCCGAGGGAAAGCTACCCAACGCTAAAATTTTGAAAGTTCGTTTGCTGACCGATGGCGGTTATTATCCCGAAGCCACTGCCGCATTAGTAACGATCGCGCTGGCGGAACTTAAAAATCCCAAAGATCAGGCAGAGCTTGCTTATCGCAAGGCAAGGCTGGCTCACAAACTAAAGGATTTTACCGGTGCTAAGACATTCTACCTTCAAACGATCCAGTTGACGAAAGATAACCCGTGGTACTTTGGTGCAAGTTCTGCCTTGCAACTAGGCTACTTGGCGCAAGAGCAAAAAGACTATGCCAATGCACGCAAATACTTTGAGATGGCGATGAGCTACAAACGTCATGAGTACAAAAGTAGCATCGATAGCAAAGCGAAGGCAGCTTTGGAGGAAATGAAGTCTGCGAAAGTCTAAATCAATTAAGCGCTTACCACTTTTTCATTCACCGGTTGATTCATCAACTGGTAATGCGAAACATCATTATGTTTTTTAATGGCGAACATGGAGCCTGTATAGTCGATTTGATAGAGGCATAAGTTCTGGTGTTCAAAAAGGTCCATGCTTTTCAATGGATAATTCAACAGCACACATAAGATAATACGGAGCGCACGTCCATGCATGCAAATCAATATGTTCTTCTCGTCTGTTTTAGATAGAATATGATCCAAAGCCACGCGCTGACGAGCCACCACGTCTTCCGGACTTTCGCCACCTTGAATTCGCTCGTCCGTGTTGCCCGCTTGCCATTGCTTCAGCATCCAATGATAATAGGCATCTTCTTCCGGGGTGATTTTCTGACCTTCATTGGTGCCCCAACTGATCTCATTGAGTCCTTCCAGTTTCTCGAAGGGAACGCCCATCTCAATAAAATCACGAACAGATTCGGCTGTGCGCTTCAGATTCGACACGTATATTTTGTCGAAAGGCACCGAGCGATACATCTCAAAAAAAGCCTTGGCTTGCTGGCGACCAATGGCATTCAATGATGAATCTACGCCACTTCCTTGCACAATGCCTTTCAGGTTGAAATCTGTTTGGCCGTGGCGAATGATATATATTTTTTTGGTGGTCAATTTCTATTAATTTGCCTGCTTTGGAATCGGGCGCAAAAATAAGGAAATACTTCTATCCACCATCATTATGAAATTGTTCCCTCCGGGCCTCACGCTAGATTTAATCAATAAAATGTCCGTCAACACCATGGTGGCGCATCTGGGCATTGAATTCACGCAGATAGGCGATGATTTTATAGAAGCAAAAATGCCGGTGGATCATAGAACCCATCAGCCTGCTGGTTTGTTACATGGAGGAGCTTCGGTTGCGTTGGCCGAAACGATGGGAAGTGTGGGGGCCACCTGTTGCATTGACCGCACGAAAGAACATTGTGTGGGGCTGGAAATTAACGCCAATCACATCAAATCTGTGCGCAGCGGGTATGTGATCGGTGTAGCCAAACCGATTCACATCGGTAAGAAAACACAGGTATGGGAAATTAAGATAACGAACGAACAACTTGAGCTGGTTTGTGTTAGCCGAATAACGATAGCGGTATTAGACAAAAAATAGATGGAGATAGCGGAAGGCAGGCGATTTGTAAATGAGGCAGAAGCCATCCAAAGTATTTTGGCAGAATGCCTGACGGAAGGTGGTGCTTTTTCGCTTTGGCGAATGCCCAATGCTAACGAAAGCATTCTTTTCATCAGCCAGCAAGGTGTAAACGAAGTAGACGAGGTTTCACTGGAAGAATCCGAACCCGGCTTTGTGTTTTCACCCTTTCTTCCGAATCAGAAAAAGATATTCCTCAAAGCCGATCTGATTTTCAAATTCAAAAATGGAGAAGTGGCGCAGGATGTTGTTCATGGTAGCACTGCTTCCTACTCCATGCCCGATCACAAAACCGATAAGAAAGTTCGCTACCATATCAAACCAGTGGAAGCCGGTACATCTCGCTCCTATCAGGAAATTGTTGCGAAAGGCATTCAGGAAATTGAAAAAGGTACGTTTGAAAAAATTGTTCCTTCACGCTACAAAGAAGTGAAGCTGCACACCCCGTTGGATTGTGTGAATACTTTTCTAAAAATGAGTACCAAGCACCCAGCCGCATTTGTTTCTGTTTTCTCTTCGGCACAAACCGGAACATGGTGTGGCGCCACGCCTGAATTGCTGGTGAGTGTGGATCGTGAATCTAAATTCAGAACGCATGCCCTAGCGGGAACTCTCCCCTACTCACCTGACATCAATTTGAAGTCGGTAGCGTGGACGCAAAAAGAAATTGAAGAACAGGCGCTGGTATGCCGCTATATCATTAACTGCTTTAAAAAAATCCGCGTACGCGAATACCAAGAATACGGACCGAAAACCATTGTAGCGGGAAATGTGATGCACTTGAAAACCGATTACATGGTGGATATGAAAGAAGTGAACTTCCCGCAACTTGGGTCGGTCATGTTGAAGTTGTTGCATCCTACTTCTGCCGTGTGTGGTATGCCATTGGATGCTGCCATTGCTTTTCTTCAAGCGAACGAAGGATATGCACGTGAATATTACAGCGGCTATTTGGGGCCTGTTAACTTTCAACAAGAGAGTTTTCTATTTGTGAATTTACGCTGCATGCAAGTGTTGGAAAATGCGGTGCGCTTGTATGCCGGTGCCGGTGTCACCATCGACTCCATCCCTGAAAAGGAGTGGGAAGAGACCGAAATGAAAATGAAAAATATGATGGGTGTAATCGAATCTTCATGACACGCCTACAACCCATTTATGATATTGCTCCACTCTGTGTCGAGCACGGATTAACCGAAGTAATTCTTTGTCCGGGCTCGCGCTGCGCGCCACTCACCATAGCATTCGCTAGACATCCTGCCATTACAACTCGAACGATCAGCGATGAACGCAGTGCTGCTTTCATCGCACTGGGTATTGCACAACAAAAGCAACAACCTACTGTTTTGGTTTGCACTTCGGGTTCGGCTGCTTACAATTTTGCACCCGCTGTGGCGGAAGCGTTTTATCAGGAAGTGCCGCTGCTGATTTTTACGGCCGATCGTCCGAAAGAATGGATAGATCAATGGGACGGGCAAACTATTCAGCAAAACGGACTCTTTGGAGCGCATGTAAAAAAATCATTTACACTGCCCGAAGATTATGATCATCCGGATTCGGTGTGGTACATCCAGCGCATAGTCAACGAAGCTATCCATTTGTCACGAAGCTTTCCGCAAGGACCTGTACACATCAACGTGCCGCTCCGAGAACCACTTTATCCGGCCAAGGGAGAAGAGATCAATTATTCTACCCCACGCGTCATCACTGAAAAGGAAACGGTT
>DGYK01000042.1:0-1505 GCA_002398365.1 Flammeovirgaceae bacterium UBA5008 | reverse complement strand
ATCACTGAAAAGGAAACGGTTCCCGCTTTATCGCTAATTGAAAAAGAAGAGATCACCGCGTCTTTGAAAAAATACACGAAGGTGCTGATCGTAGCCGGGCATCAAGAATACAATGATGGTTTACACAAAGTAGTGGATCGCTTTTCGAAAAAGTTTCATACGCCTATCATCGGAGACGTTATTTCAAACTTTCATGGTTTAGAAAATACAATTCGCTACAGCGAATTGATTGTTGGTAAAGGAAATGCGTCTGTGCTTTCATCTTTGCAACCGGAGTTGCTAATCACCTTTGGTAAGTCAGTCATTTCGAAAAGCTTGAAGCTTTATCTGCGTAAGCATAAAGCAGTTGAGCATTGGCACATTCAACCAGCCTCACGTGTTCCGGATCCATTCCAGTCGGTGAGTAAAATCATTCGCACCACACCGCGGCAGTTTTTTGAAGAACTGGCAACCGATAAGTTGGAATCGGGATTTGCTTCGCAGAAAAAAGGAAACTACTATAGCCTGTGGCAAGCTGAAGAACACCGGGTGCAGCGGCTGCACGAAAACTATTTCAAGCAAGTCGATTTTCATGAGTTGGGTGTTATTCAGCAATTGATGCACGCCTTGCCGATGCGATGCAATTTACATCTGTCGAATAGCATGGCTGTGCGCTATGCAAATCTGATTGGCTTAACGGCTCAGCAAAAAGGCGTACACGTTTTCGCAAATCGCGGCACCAGCGGCATTGACGGGTGTACCAGCACGGCCGTTGGAAATGCATTAGCTTCGGATATTCCTACGATTTTGATCACAGGTGACATGGCGTTCTTCTACGACCGTAATGCATTCTGGCACAACTATCCTGTTCCGAATCTTCATGTGGTAGTCGTGAACAACCATGGAGGAATCATATTTGGAATGATCGATGGTCCCAGTCACATCGAGGAAGCAGACGAGTATTTTATCACCCAACAAAAGTTAACCGCTAAAAATCTGGCAGAGGAATTTGGCTTTGAGTTTACTTTATTGGATTCCGGCAAGAAGACAAAAAATGCATTGAAGGACTTTTTCGAATTCGGCACCAAAACAAAAATTCTCGAATTGCAAAGCGATAAGAAATCAGCACAGGAAGCATACACACAATTTAATTCACAAATCAAAAAAGGATATGACGCTTAAGTACGATTGGAAACCCGTAAAAGAATATCAGGAAATATTATTTCACAAATACAACGGCATTGCGCGCATCAGCATCAACCGTCCGCGTGTACACAATGCGTTCACTCCTCTCACGGTGAAAGAGATGATCGATGCCATGAACCACTGCCGCGAAGATCAGGAAGTGGGTGTGATCATTTTAACCGGAGAAGGTGGCAAAGCATTTTGTAGCGGTGGCGATCAAAGTGTGCGAGGGCATGGAGGCTATGTAGGCCAAGATACTGTGCCGCGATTGAATGTACTCGATCTTCAAAAATTAATCCGCTCAATCTCTAAGCCAGTGATTGCCGCTGTGGCGGGATGGG
>DGYK01000010.1:161196-188246 GCA_002398365.1 Flammeovirgaceae bacterium UBA5008 | reverse complement strand
CTTTAAAGGCCATGTGCTCCCAGAAATGGGCAATGCCCTGATTACTTTCATCTTCATCGCGACTGCCAATATCGAGCATGATGCCGCAGTGTACAATCTTGGTCGTGGTCACCTGATTGTGCACTACCCGAATGCCATTCTTCAACGTGTAAATTCCGTACTCTCTCATGATGTAAAGTTAATCATTGTAGGATAATCGCACGTCCCAAGTTCGGGCAGGGTTGCCCACCTTCGGGCAAGCATTTGGAACATATCGGTGAAATTGAATAAACTAGAGGCATAATTTCTGGCACTACTGTTGTAATTGAAAAGACATTATGGAAACACAAAAAGTTAAAACCTGCTTTACCATCACTTTCACCGAAGATCAATACCAGCATGCCCGCTCGTATGTGGAAGACATGAAGAAACATCCGCAGCGTGTGTACTGGTGGGGTAAGGAAGGTAAAACCGAAGATGAGTTGGTGATCGAACAAATTGCGCACCGTATCCTTTCCGGCTTCTATAACAACGAGCCTTTCAAAGCCGGTAAGCAAATTGTGAAGATGGACAGCGCGACCTTCTAAGGCTAGATCCGGTCGAGTACTTTTTCGATCAGGGATTCTACCACTTTGGTAGGATTCTTCGAAAACTTATTCTTCATCCGGTTGGCGATGATGGCATTCACGCTCAACACTTCGTGACCTAACATGCGCCCGAGCGCGTAGTATCCTGCCGTTTCCATCTCAAAGTTAGTAAGCCAGAAATCGCCTTTGTGGTAGTAATTCAAATCTTCCAGCAATTTGGGAAAGCGAATAGGCAAGCGCAATTCTCTTCCCTGTGGCGCATAAAATCCGGGACAAGTAACCGTGTTGCCCACAATCATATCTGCGGCTAACTGACCGCGCAACATCTCTGATCCTTGCACCACATACGGCATAAATGGTATGCCGGTCTTCTTTTGCAGATCGTGCGCCAAGCCCGTTTCAAAATCATTCATGGGCAAGTCGTAGAAGTTCATGAGATTATCTAACCCTACCGCATAATCAGAAACCAGATGCGCACCTACCGACACATCATCTTGCAGCGCTCCGGATGTACCGATGCGCACTACCTTTAATTTCTTCTTGCGGGGTTTTATCTCGCGGGTCTTCAAATCGATATTGGCCAGCGCATCCAATTCGGTAAAAAAGATTTCAACATTATCGGTGCCAATGCCAGTGCTGATAACGGTGATTCGTTTGCCGTTGTATTTGCCCACGTGCGTGATGAACTCACGCTTGTTCATTTCAAATTCTACTTCATCAAAAAACTGACTGACCATGTACACCCTGCTCGGATCGCCTACCGCAATAATGGTGTCGGAGATATGTTTGGGTAAGAGATTTAAGTGATAAACACTTCCATCGCTGTTTAAGATCAGATCGGTTTCAGAAATTTTGGGCATTTATTTTATTTTTTGGGCGGGGTTTCCAAAAACAGTTTCTCCGGCTTTCACAGGAGCAATTACAACCGATCCGGCTCCCACGCGTGCACCCTTGCCAATAGTAACACCGGATACAATGGTTACGCCTGATCCAATAAACACTTCGTCTTCAATTGTCACATTCGAATTGATGTTGCTGCCCACGCCCACTTGCACATGATCTCCCAATTTTGCCTCGGCACCGAGAATAACATTCGCGTGGATGAGACAATAGCTTCCAATGGTAGTACCCGCTCCCAGGTAACTGCCATAATCAATAAAGTTGCCGTGGCCTAAGGAAGCGCGCGCAGAAATAGTAGACTTGGCGTGAATGGCATTGACCGGCTGTACATGGCGCACTTCTTTCAACATGTTCACCAGGTTCTTTCGCAGTTTAATATCATCCAACGCAATAAAGGCTTCGCACTTCTTGCCGATCAATTTTAAAAAACCATCGTCATCGGTATCACCCAACACCACTACTTCATCTAATTCTGTTTTGTGTAGTTTCTTGTCGTCATCTAAAAAACCGTAGACAACTACTTCATTGCTTTCAAAGATTTCTTTGGCCGTGCGGCCGAGTGCGTTGGCGCCAAAAATAATTACCGGATTCTCCATACGGCAAAGTTAATGAAACCCCTCACCTATTCTTTATAAAAGGAATCCATTTTATGAATTTATCGATGAATGGATTTCCCTGACAGATGATAAAAATAAAGAATGGCAAGAAGCCAATTCGATAGCGCGAAAGCGTGCCAAAGTTGGGTGTGGACAAAGCCAGAAAAATGCAAAGGGTTGCGCTGTAGACCAGCAGGGGAAAAATTAACTTTATGTTAATCTTCTTTCGTAATGAGATTAGAAAAGAAAGACTAAGTAACAAAATCACCAAGGTTTCAATGGAAGCCATGAAGGCGGAAGCATTTCCGGCCTCCCAAACGAATGGACGGAACAATCCGGAGAAGAAAGCAAGCGGACTGTTTTGCAAAACGCTCCACAAATTGGGTTGTAGGTTGGAATAATGAATCACATTGTCGGGAGCCGACAATTCAATATACTTATCGTGATTCGCCACTACCACCAATAAGATGCGGCTCAGATAAAAATTAGGATGCGCAAACGATCCTACCGCCACCAGAAAAATAAAAACCAACGACCATCCGCTTATCCATTGTCCCGTTGTCAATAATTTTTTTCGCGCTACAAAAAGTAAGATCACTGTAGGAATCAGTACCGCCATAAATACGGCCAGCCAATAATATTTAAATACCCAGGTGAAGAACAAAGCGGGAATAATCAGTGCCCCATGCCACCACACTATCTTCCGGCCCGAGGCCCATCGTACAAAAAGCGCGGTCAAGTATAGAAGGCCCGCCAATGCGAGTGTCTCTTTTACAATTCCAGATCCCCAAAAGACAACGGAAGGAATACAGAAAAGTGCTACAGCTGATCCATTCGCATATTCTTCTTTCCAGCTCCGGATTTGGAAATACAGAAACCAACTTGCTAAAAAGGAAATTAACGAAAAATAGAGCGCACAAACCCAGTAGTTATTTCCACCGATCCAGCAAAAGAAACTGATGAGTTTCACCATCGCAGAGGTGCGATCCTCAAAGTACAACCAATGTGTAACAGTGGCTTTGTATTGGCTGGCAAAAACAAAATCAACATACGCACTGAAATCTTTCCGCGCCAGGTCTGCCACTTCGCAGCCCATCTGAAAAAAACTCCAGGTATCATTGGCTTGAGCCAAGTGTAAATAATAATATCCTAAAAAGATGGCACCTGCTGCCTTGCTCACAAAAGCAAACGAAAACAAAATGGGTTGTTCTTTTCCTAACTGCCGATAAAAAAGGAAGAGGAAGCCAAGAATAAGAAGAATGTGAAGCAGCATCATGGTTTAATCAATGAAGTGCCCACCGCGCAATTCAAACATTGTCGCTGGTTGCAAAAATGATTGTATTGTTCAATCAATGCCTGCGAATCAAAAGCTGATTCCGCCTGCAAACCCAGCGAATTCCAATACGAAATGATTCGGTTCTTTTCTGCGGGCAGGGCCTGCAACCAGTGGATCGCTTTTTCCATCAATGCCTCGTTATCGGTTTGCTTGCTGAAAGCTACTAATATCGGAATGACTGCGTTAATCATCAACACTAATTTACTTTCTTCGCCCAAAGCATGTTCCTGCCGCGCAGATGGCTTCGCAAAATGGTAGTGCGTTTGCCAATACTCGCTTGGATGGGCATCCAATAATACTTTCCACTCTTCTTTGGTTCCTTCGATGATTTGTGAAAACAAGCCGCTTTGACTTTGCAATAAACGGGCGAACTGCGCCATTCGCAAGGTGGGGAAATTGGCGGGACGCAGACGCAGGAATTTCCATTGGGCCGGATTCAGTTTGGAATCGGCTAGCCCATACTTGGCGCTGAGAAACTGGTATTCTTTAAACAAGGCGGTGATGTATTCATGCTTCGTTTTGGTTTCCAGCATGCCCGCCTGACCAAACAACAAAGCTTCTATTTGCAACAAGTTATTCGGATGCTTGCGAATAATTTTATAGGGCAACACTTTTGCCAACTGAAAGAATGGTTCCGAATTAATCTTAAATCCAAAGCAGCGGGCCAGCCATTGGTAAGTGGTCTCTTCCCAATCTCCCTGATTTTCGGTGAGCAACTTTTTGACTTCATTCGCTTTGGATTCAAAGCGCCTCATCATCGCCTGTTCGATCAAGGAGAGTTGTGTGATGGCAGGAACATCGGGCAACGAAGAATGACATGCGATATGCATACTGCTGTTTACCAGCTTCGCATACTTGCTCCACAATTCTTTACTCACGCGGTGTTTTAATTCCAGGGCAGGAATAACTGTTCCGTCATTTCGTAAGATAGATTGATTGTTTTCCCACACCACATGGAGGATCACATTCTCATACGCCCCGTTGCCACTGTGTTGGTGCGCCAGCCAGTCTGAAGATTGAATATGCACCTCAATGCTGCCGGCCCACTCCAGTTGATCGATTTTAATTTTAGCCTGAAGAAAGTCGGGGCCTGCATCGCGATTGTGCGAGCCGGTTTTAAAAATCGTCAGCTCCTCTCCCTCGGTGGTGCGTAATTCTTTCTGGTTGAAATATTGAAATTGCCAGACATAGTGAAGAAAGGATTCGTTCATACCCATTACATTCTTGGTGATTCAATTTTCTACGAAAGCAGAAAGGCACGAAGAAATACAAGAGGGGAATTTCGGAATTCCAAATGCCTGCAGGGCAAATATCAGAATTTATAATCGATCAGCAACTTACCGCAAGTACTTGCGCAAATACTCTTTCATTTCCTGCTGAACTTTCTGCGCCTCGCGCGCGGCTGCTTCCGCAAAATCTTTTCCGGAAGAAGCATAGATAATCGCGCGGGAAGAATTTACCAGCAATCCGCATTGCGCATTCATGCCCACGTGCGACACGGCTTCCAAGTCGCCTCCCTGTGCGCCTACTCCCGGCACTAAAAAGAAATGATCGGGTGCCAACCCGCGGATCGCGCCAATCTTATCAGCGTGAGTCGCCCCTACCACATACATCATCTGGTCGGCTGTGGCCCACCGCTGCGATGCGTACAATACTTCCTGAAATACATACTTGCCATCCAATGTTTCGAGCAATTGAAAATCATGGCTGCCGCTGTTGGAGGTATGCACCAACAAAATCACCCACTTATCCTGAAAATCCAAAAACGGTTTCACCGAATCTTCGCCCATGTAAGGCGCTACCGTGAGCGCATCAAAATTCATCTGTTCAAAAAACGCCTTGGCATACAAAGCCGAAGTATTGCCAATATCTCCACGCTTCGCATCGGCAATGGTAAAGCACTCTTTCGGAATATAATTTAATGTCTTCTCTAAACTCGCCCAGCCTTTCGCGCCCAGCGCCTCGTAAAAAGCGGTGTTGGGTTTGTAGGCCACACAAAAATCTTTGGTGGCATCAATGATCTGCTTGTTGAATTCAAAGATCGGATCTTCGGCCGATAGCAAGTGGGGCGGAATCTTTCCCAAGTCGGTATCTAAACCTACACACAAATACGATTGCTTCTTCTGAATTTGTTCAAACAGTTGTTGTCGTGTCATGCGGCTAATTTAAAATAAAAAAGTCGGGAAGACCCGACTCTCGATTACTTAATATTAAAGAGATGCTTATCGCACATCCGTAACTTCTACGCCCGGATATTTTTTGGGATCGAACGAGAAAAAGGCATCATCTGCTTTTGCATTCGGCACAAACTTGGTAATAATGTATTTGTAGCGGTTGCCCGACTTGTCATACATCGTCCAGCTTTGAATGCTTCTGTCTTTCTTCGAAATCATCATCTTGATTTTGAAGTACTGCGCATTTTTCTTTTCCGGTACTAAATCTACCTCATCATTGCCCGGCTCCAGCTTATCGCCTAAATACAAATACTTAAATCCTTTCTTATAAATGTCAAATATCTTGATCGGGTTGATATCATCCGACTTCGGATCGAAGTTATCAATCGTCACTTCTTTAGCCGATGGCAAGTACGTCCACACGGTGGTTCCATTATTAATAATCACCTGGTCTTCCAGCTCCAGCTTGAACTTCTCTCCCTTTACGGTGATTTTTCCCTTGAACTCTTCCTTAATTCCCTCAGATTCATTAACCAATGTAGAGGTCAGATTGGCTTCAAACGAAGGAATGGCTTTGTATTTCTTGCTCATCGCCTCCAAAATCTCCAGCGCGTTCGGATCATACTGGGCAAAAGCAGCAGAAAGGGTTCCCAGGCTGAAAAGGGCGGCAAAAACTGTCTTTTTCGTGATTGTCATAAAATATTAACTATGTCTTTCCTTTAATTCATTCAATAATTGTTCCAAACTTATCTCATCCTTCACTAAAACTTCACGGGCCTTCGATCCTTCAAACGGACCCACGATTTTTGCGGCCTCCAACTGGTCAATTAAGCGCCCAGCGCGGTTGTAGCCCAGTTTTAGCTTCCGCTGAATCAACGAGGTACTTCCCTGCTGGTGCATCACAATCAGGCGGGCAGCCTCCTCAAACAGGGCATCGCGCTCCGATAAGTCCACCGCACTCACCCCGCCATCATCTTCGCCCTCAAATTCCGGCAGCATATAAGCCGAATCATAACCGCGTTGCGAGCCGATGTATTCGCACACTTTCTCAATCTCCGGGGTATCCACAAACGGGCTCTGCAAACGAATCACATCCGATCCCAACGACAACAACATATCTCCCATCCCCACTAATTGATCCGCACCGCCTGAATCCAGAATGGTGCGTGAGTCTACTTTAGACGTCACACGGAACGACAAGCGTGCCGGGAAGTTGGCTTTGATCACACCGGTAATGACGTTTACCGAAGGTCGCTGCGTGGCCACCACCAAGTGAATACCAATCGCGCGCGCCAATTGCGCCAGGCGTGCAATCGGAGTCTCCACTTCCTTGCCGGCCGTCATCATTAAATCGGCCAACTCGTCAATCACCAATACAATATAGGGAAGGAAGCGATGGCCCTCTTTCGGATTGAGCTTACGCGATACAAACTTGGCGTTGTATTCTTTCAGGTTACGGGCACCCGCATCTTTCAAAATCTCATAGCGGTTTTCCATCTCAATACATAATGAATTGAGCGTGTACACCACTTTCTTGGTATCGGTAATAATAGCTTCTTCACTATTCGGCAACTTGGCCAGATAATGGCGCTCAATTTTGCTGAACAGCGACATCTCTACTTTCTTCGGGTCAACCAACACAAACTTTAATTGGCTGGGATGAAGTTTGTATAACAGAGAAGTCAGAATTACATTCAAGCCCACGGATTTACCCTGACCGGTGGCACCCGCTACCAACAGGTGGGGCATCTTTGCCAAATCGATCACCATCAATTCATTCGAAATTGTTTTTCCAATGGCAATTGGCAAATCTCTGTCCGACTTTTGAAAACGCTCGGAGGCAATCACCGAGCGGATGCTCACCATCTCCCGGTTTTTGTTCGGCACCTCAATACCAATGGTTCCCTTGCCGGGGATTGGGGCGATGATACGAATACCGAGTGCCGACAAGCTCAGGGCAATATCATCTTCCAGGTTTTTAATGCGCGATATTTTGATACCCGCCTCGGGCACAATTTCATAGAGCGTTACCGTGGGACCGATGGTCGCTTTAATACTTTGTATGCCAATTTTGAAGTTGGTGAGTGTAGCGAGAATTTTGTCTTTGTTCTGATTCAATTCCTCCTGCGACACTTGCACTTTGCCAACCTCATATTCATTGAGCAAATCAATAGGCGGAAATTTGTAATTGCTCAACTCCAAAGTAGGATCGTACAAACCTTGTGCTTCCACCAATTTCTCGGCCAGCACTTCTGTATCTTCTTTGGGTTCTTCAATGGTAAACAGCGGCTCGTCCGGCTCCACATGCGAAGGCTCTACCTCCAACTGAATTTCAGGAATCGCGGGCTTCACTTCTTCCGGTTGCTTCACGAGCAACACGGGCTCCGGCTCATCTTCTGCCTGCGTAGGCCAATGATCGCGGTCATCGGTGTAAGTAGGCTTCGGATCTTCGGTGGCTGGTACCGGAGGCACCAACGCATCGTTGCCCATCGGCTTGGGGTCTTTCACCTGAAACGCGTTGATGGCCGTAACATTGAAGAAATAGATGATAAAAATGAAGAGGGACAACACTAAAATCAGGAAGGTGCCAATCCCGAAAAGGCCATCGGAAAGTTTAGCCAGTTCGTAGCCCAATCCTCCGCTTAAAAAGCTCACTTCGTTTACACCGGCAATGCTGTGGGTTAGATAGCCCAATAGCAAACTCAGCCACAAGCCTGCAAACACAGACAAGATGAACACTGAAAATATCGGCAACAGCTCGCGCTTGAAAACCATTTTAAATCCCAGCAAAAATAAAATGGGCGGCAAGAAAAAACCGGAGACACCCATCCACTTGAAAATCAAATAGTGCGAAGTAACCGCCCCATACAATCCCAGCCAGTTTTCGGCTTCCTTGCCCGACTCGATCAGGCTGGAATTCCACAGCGCCTCCACCACACTTTGGTCGGCCTTACCGGTAAACAGGTAAGAGAAAAAAGCGGTGAACAGATAAATGCCCACGATCATCAGGAAAAAACCAAACGCCAGAATGAAGCGGGGGTCTTGAAAAAACGAGAAGTTGAACTTCATTTTGGATTTAGCCGCCTTCGGCTTCTTCTCCTTCTCGGGCTTCTTGAATGTATTCGACTTGTAGGTATTTTCTGCCATTTCAGATTTGGGCGTAAAACTAACTAAATAACACGATACTTTTTTCGATTCAACGGCTTTGAAAGCGCCTGAAACCGGTTTCGGTAAACCGGGAACTAATATTCTTGTTACTTTGTCGGATGTAGATAAAAAACGAATATGGAGTTAGGCATAGGCATGTTTGGTGATAATCATTATGACGAGAAAGGAAAACCGCTTTCCGCAGGCGACCGCTTGCGCGAACTGATGGAGGAAGTCAAGTTGATGGATGAAGTGGGCATTGACTTTTTCGGAATTGGTGAACACCATCGCCCGGACTATGCCGTGTCGGTGCCGGAGATTGTGCTGGCGGCAGCATCTTCCATCACCAAAAGAATCAAACTCGGCAGCGCGGTAACGGTGCTAAGCTCTTCCGATCCGGTGCGCATCTACCAAAGTTTTGCTACGCTCGATCAGTTGAGCAACGGCCGGGCCGAATTAGTAGCGGGTCGCGGAAGTTTTATTGAGTCCTTTCCATTGTATGGATACAATCTCAACGACTACCACGAGCTGTTCGAAGAAAAACTGGAGTTGCTGCTCAAGATCAATCAGGAGGACACCATCACGTGGAAAGGAAATTTCCGCGCAGCATTACAAAATCAGCAGATCTTGCCACGGGCCGTCAACAATCATTTGAATATCTGGGTAGCAGTGGGTGGCACTCCCGAATCAGTGGTGCGTGCCGCCAAATTAGAATTGCCCGTGATGTTCGCCATCATCGGTGGAAACCCGGCACAATTCAAACCGCTGTTTAAATACTACCGCGAGTTGTACGAACATTTCGGCCACGACCCGAAAAAATTACAAGTAGGCGTGCACATGCACAGCTTCTTTGGCGATAACAGTAAACAAACTGCGGATTATTATTATCCGGTATACTCCGCGCAGATGAACCGCGTGGGTGCGAGCCGCGGTTGGGGACCTTTTTCACGCAGTCAATATGAACAAGGCCGCACGATGGATGGTGCTTATTTGTTTGGCGATGCAAACGAGGCCATCGATAAAATCTTATACCTCCACGAGATGTTTGGCCTCACCCGTTTTTCGGCACACATGGATGTGGGCGGCCCTTCGCACGACATGCTCATGAAATCCATCGAACTCTTCGGAACAAAAATTGCACCGAAGGTAAGGGAGGCGATTGGGGGGAAATCGTGAGCGACTGAATCATGATTGATGAGTAGCCGGCATCTGTTCCTTGTCAGCAGACACATCGGATTCATTCCCATTTTCAAATCGCCCGGAAGGGCAGCAAACCAGAAAAAGGATGATCTTCATTCGGTGGCGCGAATCGATAGTCATTCAGGAACTGGCAACCGCTTCCCCTTTCGGGGAAACCCAAGGTTCGTGCAGACATCAAACCTTCGCGCGCAAGCGCAAAAGCCCCTCTGGAGTATTCCCAACCCGTCCGGGGCCCCTAAAAACACCCTTATTCGCTTTGATTTCCCCTTTCGGGGATATGAAAGATCATTCGGGCACACCCACCGCTTATTCGTGGCTAGCCACCAATGTTCCGTGGGTATACTAAAGTCATTTTTTGACTTGAAAACTTCATTTCGCAATAGCCACCGAATCATCGTGGCATCCCTCCTATTATCAGTGGCTATATCCAGATCATTTGGGCGAATGAATGAGAGGCTTTTCAATAGCCACCGAATATCTGTGGCCAGCCACGCAACATTTGTGGCAATGCTTCGTTTATCCGTGCGAAGGCACCGGGCATCGGTCCGGGCCCAAAAGTTAATCGGAGCTTTTCCCCACTGCCTCCGCAATATCATCCCATCAAAACAACACACCCATGTCGAAAGCAGGATACCTACCCCGTGGCGATAAAGAGCGCGTACTTTGGCTGAACCACTTCGCCAGTAAGCTGGCAGTCCACGCCACTACCCTGGGCCTCACGCCCGCAGACGTGGCCGGCATTGCAAACGATGCTGCCATGTTCACGTTCCTCGTCACGCAAGTAGAAATGCATACTGCGGCCAAAGAAACACGCGTGAGCTACAAAAATTTAATTAAAGACGGACCCATCGGTGCAAACGGAGGCATGCTGCCGATGCCGGTGCCTGCCATCGCAGCGCCTGCGGTAGTTGCACCCGGTATCTTTCCACGCCTGGCGCGATTGGTGCAGCGCATCAAAGCCACGCCAACGTATACCGAAGACTTGGGCAAAGACTTGGGTATCGTTAGCGCACAAACTTCTAAAGATACCACCAACCTTAAGCCCGCATTGAAGCTTGTGATCAAGGGCAGACAAGTAGAAGTGCAGTGGGTGAAAGGAAAAGCAGATTCGATTCGCATCGAAAAAGATTCGGGCAACGGCTGGCAATTTTTAACCATCGACTCCATTCCGCACTACACAGATAAAACGCCCATCACGCAACCCGCCATTTGGAAATACCGTGCCATGTATATTCTGCGCGATGAACAGATTGGTCAATGGAGTGATGTGGCGAGTATAGGAGTGAGTTAGACTAAAAAGAAAATACGCACGCATCAAAATGCGAAGCTATCCGAAGATCGGGTGAACTCAACGCAAGACCGGAGCAAATGCAAAGCGTGTGCACTCATTTTTCATGTGATGAGTCTTGTTGTCTAAACACGCACGTTATCGATGAAGAATTAGAATGATTTCTGCTATTTTTTTCAGTGTATTTCCGTAAATTGGTATTGAAAACACAGCACACCTTTGAATATGAAAAAGACGGAAAAAGAGATCTTTGAAGAATTGAAAGCGAACCCGAAAGCAATTGCTTTTCTTTCTCCTTATGATGAGAAGGATGCAGAGAGTTTTCTGAAAAGTTTCGCACACGAGAAACATTTTCTGTTAAAAAACGGAGAAACCTGGCGCAAACTTGAGGATAGAGACGTCTATCGCGATACGGCTGAAGATCTTTACTGGCTCATCGGGCAGAAAAAACTCTTCAACTTACAATGCCAGTGGCGAGCGGGTCAAATATCACTTCCGGTTATCAACTCGTGGGAGTTTCTGTATTGGGAACAACACATTAACAGTTGTCCCTATATGGACGATGCGACCCCCGAAGAAATTGATGTGTTGATTAAATACCTTGAATCGGCACCTTATTATGAGATCGATAATTTACCGAATGAATGGCAGCATTATGATGAGTTTAAAGACGAAGAAACCGGCATAGGTGCAGGCGATTTTTACCCGGACTGGTATCATTTTTATGATAATCATTTCGGCACACAAAATCTGATCTTATTGCCCGACATCAAGGGTGAAGAAGAAGAAAAATATCGCGCCATTTGGCGTAACAGGAACGGCTATGATCGGGAAATACCTCCGCCCAGAAAACCATTCATTGACCACGGTCAGGAATTCACTGAAAAGTTTATCCGAGAAGTGGAAGATTACCAGTTGCTGGATTACTTCCGGATCTATAATTCCCGCAACGAAAATGAATATGAAAGAGAACAGTTGTGGGATATTATTGATCGCTTCTTTAAAGAACCCGAACCGGTACCTATTCCAGCCGGTCGATTTCCGGATGCTATTTTTCAAGCCGATCACCTCCTAACCGTAAAATACTTGAAGGTGTTGATCCCTGACGTTCATCAGAATCATTTGGAGCGCAAATCCATGGGGATTACGTACGAACGCAGATCTTTTAAGGATGACACCGCCCATTTTGTTCAATCGCAAATTGACTTCGGCAAAAAGCAATTGGGAGAACTATAGAATCTCCGAGCAATAAAAAAGCCCTGAACTCTTGAAGAGATCAGGGCTTTTGAGAGGTTCCGAGCGGATTCGAACCGCTGTAGGAGCTTTTGCAGAGCTCAGCCTAGCCACTCGGCCACGGAACCATTTTATAAGTACAAAGCTAAAAAAAACAGTGGTAATACCACGAAGTAAAAAAAAGAAGGTGGCCGAAACCACCCTCTTTTTCAATCATCCAATTAGTTCGCGTCTCCTTCCGACTTTGCCTTGGCGGCATTCATCTTTTCTTTCAACGCGCTCAATGCTTCGATATCACCCAAAGTAGATTTCTCTACTTCCTGATTGATCTTATCGATGCTCTTTCCTTTCGGAGCGGCAGCTTTCTTAGGAGCGGCAGCTTTTGGAGCTTCTTCTGCAGACCAGATCGCTTTCATGCTCAACACAATTCTTCTGTCTTCTTTCGAAAACTCCAAAACTTTGAAATCATGTGCTTCACCGGCTTCTATTTTACCTCCGTCTTCTTTGGCTAAGTTTTTAGCTGAACAGAAACCTTCAATTCCGTAAGGTAATTCCAAGGATGCACCTTTATCATTTTTGCTGATGATGGTACACTTGTGAATGGAACCCACAGTGAAGATTGTTTCGAAAGTATCCCAAGGGTTTTCTTCCAAATGTTTGTGGCTCAACGCCAATCTTCTGTTCGCAGAATCTAATTCCAATACTTGTACATCAATGCTGTCTCCCACTTTCGTGAATTCAGATGGATGTTTGATCTTCTTCGTCCAGCTTAAATCAGAAACGTGTACCAAACCATCGATACCTTCTTCTAACTCAATGAACAATCCGAAGTTGGTCAAGTTGCGAACGATACCTTTGTGACGAGTACCAACTGCATACTTGCTCAAAATATCCTGGCGAGTCCAAGGATCTTCAGACAATTGCTTAATGCCTAATGACATCTTACGCTCTTCGCGATCGATGGTCAATACAACAGCTTCTAATTCATCGCCAACTTTGATGAAATCTTGCGGATTGCGCAAGTGTTGTGACCAGCTCATTTCACTTACGTGGATCAAGCCTTCAACGCCTGGTTGCAATTCCAAGAATGCACCGTAATCAGCTACGTTTACAATCTTACCTTTTACTTTAGAACCTACTGCGATATCGCCCGCCAAAGATTCCCAAGGATGAGGCGTTAATTGCTTCATACCTAAAGAGATTCTCTTCTTGTCTCCATCGAAATCCAACACCACCACTTTTACAGTTTGGTCGAGTTTCAACAACTCTTCCGGATGGCTGATACGACCCCATGAAATGTCGGTGATGTGCAATAAACCATCTACACCACCCAAGTCGATGAACACACCGAAGTTGGTCATGTTTTTGATCACGCCTTCCAACACCTGACCTTTCTCGAGGTTGGTCAAGAT
The DNA here is from genome assembly GCA_002398365.1 of Flammeovirgaceae bacterium UBA5008. GTDB lineage: Bacteria > Bacteroidota > Bacteroidia > Cytophagales > Cyclobacteriaceae > ELB16-189. The sequence goes on along the minus strand of DGYK01000010.1, from coordinate 174,394 downwards.
CACCGCCTTTTGTTGCTCGAGGTCTTTCTCGATCAACACTTTGTGCGATACTACTACGTTGTCGTTGGTGTTGTTGATTTTCACCACTTTCACCTCGATCGACTTATTCACATAGATATCGAAGTCGCGGATTGGTTTCACATCGATTTGTGATCCAGGCAAGAACGCCTCGATACCAAATACGTCTACAATCAAACCACCTTTTGTTCTGCGTTTTACAAAACCTTCGATGATTTCGTCTTTCTCCAAAGCACGTTGTACATAATCCCATCCTTTTACCAACTTGGCCTTTCTGCGAGAAAGAACCAATTGACCCATCGCGTTTTCGCGCTCTTCGATGAAAAGGTCAACTACATCACCAATTTTCAAATTGGCCATGTCTTTGAATTCAGCCAATGGCACTAAACCATCTGACTTAAATCCGATATTTAAAATCACATCGCGGTCGTTGATACCAACTACAGTACCTTCTACCACTTCGCTTTCGTTGACAGAGGCAACAGTGCCACCGTATAATTTGTCTAAATCATTGCGTTCGTTTTTAGAGTAGCCTTCGCCAAAGCCTTTGCGATCATACGCATCCCAATCGAAGTTTTCCAATGAAACACTGGAAGTAGAAGCTCTGCGTGCGGTAACATCGCGTACCATGCGGCTGATGCCTTCTTCTTCGGCTGCTTTTTTCTCGAGTTTCAGCTCAGTAAGCTCATCTTTTTCGAAAAGCTCTTCTGCGGCTGCGCCTTTTACGGCTTTCTTCACAGGAGCATCGTCAATAACTTGCTTTGCCTTTGCTTTCGGCTCTTCTGCTCTTTCTTTTGAATCTTTTGACACTTTTGCCATTTGAATTTGACCCTATTTTACATGCTACAACCGGGCCGGATTGCAACAAATTTGGTTAAACATACTGCTTCAAACCAATGAAACAGCCCCACAGATAGCTGAGGGGCTGCAAAGGTAATTAAATCTTACTAATTTTTATAGGGTACCTGAATTAAGGCAAATCCTCGATTTTAAGAGTACCGAGGGCATATTCCAGAAGTATCTTCTGAAACAGAAGTGTTACTTCTGCTTGTGCTTTTGAGCTGGCTCCCTGCACGTATGCCTGATTGGCCTGAGCCAAAGCCACTTGATTGGAAACACCTAAGTTATAACTTTCCTGCTGCGTCCTTAGAGCCAATTCTCCAGATTGTAGTTGAACAAGGCTAGTTTTATAGGTTTCTATAGCTGTTTGATAATTTTTGAAACTTCTCTGAACATCAATCTTAACAGTTTTGAACAAATTTTCTCTCGTCAACTCTGCGTTTCGGTAGCTCACTTTAGAGGAAATGCGATTGGTTCGGGTTTGAAATCGATCAAAAATGGGAATCGTTAAATTTAAACCATACGAAGTTTGTGGATTGTTGCGAATAAACTGCTCATCAAAAGATGCTGGCGGAGGTCCCCCTGTTTTTTTATAAGCATCACTTGCAAAATAGGTAGAGGCGTAACCTGCAAACACAGAAAGCGTGGGGAAATAGCCAGATGTATTGGCGCGCATTGATCTCTTCCAACCGTCCACAAGGTAATCTTGTTGCTTTAAATCAGGTCGATTGGAAAGTGCAATGGAGTATAAGCTATCCAGGGATAGATTATCGAAATAGGTAATATCGGATTGCCAGTCAGGTGTAACGAGTTCGAACGGAATAGATGGATCTAACTGTAAAGTCTGCGCTAGCAATGCGCGGTCATTTTCTAATGTTACTTTAGCTCGTAAAGCTGTTACTTCCTGATTCTTGAATAGAGCTTCTTGTGTATATTGATCTGCCTCCGGACGAGAGCCAGCTTGAACGAATGCTTTTATTTGATCTAATGTGATTCGCTGGGTTTCAGCATTCTCTTTGGCAATTCGAAGCAATTCCTGATCCAAAAGAACCTGAAGATATTGAGAGGCTACATTGAATATGACATCTTGATTGGTACGCTTGACTAAAAATGTCTGCGCCATTAAGTTGGCGTTGTTCTGCTTGAGGGTATTGATTCTATTGAATCCGGTAAAAATATTCATGGATGCGTTGATCGAACCATAAATGTTATCCGCCTCCACATTACTTCCAACTCCAGTGGTTGGGTCAATTTGCAAGCCGTTCGCGCGCTGAAAATTTCCTTGCGCGTTAAGGTTAGGTAAATAGGCAGCATAGCCTTGAAGGCGCCTTGCCTCGTTGACGTAAAGGTTATTTTTCTGTGTATTGAGAGATACGTTCTTTTCAAGAGCTATTTTGACAGCGTCTTTAAAGCTGATCACCGACTGATCCTGCGCCACTAAAACTTGAAATCCAGTACTTAAGAAAGTGACCAAAAAGAAAATTCTATTCATAGGATAACCCTTTAGTTATTTAACCAATTCATCTGATTCAATCGCTCCGTCTACCACTTTCACTACACGCTTGCTTCTCCGTGCGTTTTCTTCGGAGTGCGTCACTTGAATGATGGTAATCCCTTCTTCATTCAGCTTCTGAAAAATATCCATGATCTGCTTGCCTTGGTCAGAATGCAAATTTCCGGTAGGCTCATCGGCCAAGAGCAATTTGGGTTCGCCTACAATGGCGCGGGCAATCCCCACTAATTGTTGCTGTCCACCCGAAAGTTGTTCGGGAAAAAGGTCCTTCTTCGCTACCATGTTAAAGCGATCGAGCATTTCTGCCACCATGCTTTTGCGTTGGCCTCCACTCACGCCTTTGTAAAGAAGTGGGGTTTCAATATTTTCATAAACCGTCAGTTCATCAATGAGGTGGTATGCCTGGAAGATAAAGCCGATGTAGTTTTTATGCATCTCACTTTTTTGCTTCTCGCGCATTTTGTGCACGGGTTCATCAAAGAAGTAATACTCTCCGGCAGATGGCTCATCCAGCATGCCTATGATATTCATGAGTGAAGATTTGCCGGCACCGCTGGGCCCCATGAGGGTAACAAATTCACCTTGCTTTACTTCCAAATCGATGCCCTTCAAAATAAATGTGCGCTGAAAACGAGAATCAATGTACTTGTCGATGTTTTTGAGTTGAATCATAAAAAGGGTTAAGGTAGAACTCGATCAGTTGTCAGCATTTACTCACTTGCTTGGCGAATAATATGCCAATCGTTATTTAGTGCCTTAGACGTTAAAAAAACGATATTCGTTGCAGTTCAGGCGTTCGCTTGTGAAAAAAGGTGTCCGAAAGCGGATGATTTAAATTTACGAATTGATCCCAGGAATGGTTAAAAAACCAGCGGAAAGAGAATGACATCTACGCGCCTGTTCATCGCCCTGCCTCGGTGCGAGTCGTTGGAGTATACCGGATTCTCAAATGCCCAATCTTTTAGATGGATGATGCGCTCGGGGATATCTTTTTGGAGTAATAGATCAAGAACGGCCTGACTGCGCATTTTTGAAAGCCATTCGTTGAAACGTTTCCCTCCAATGGGATCAGTGTGACTGATCAACTGAATTTCATATTTGTCGAGCAGGTTGGGAATGGAATCGAGCCAATGCGCCAGATCGGTGGCTTGCTCTTCATCAATGTAATAGCTGCCTCCATTAAAATAAATGCTCTTGCGAATTTCTTCGTTCTGATTTTGGGCGAAGCCGGCAACCGAAACGAACAAAATCATAATGGCATTTAGAAAACGCATAATAGGTTGTGGCGGTGCTCAAGGTTAGAAGCGCTGCTATCAAAGATACCGAAAGATTCACTTTCGTGAAATTGTTTGTAATTTTCCGAAAAGCATTCATGTATGTTGAAGTTTGTTCCCTTTCTGATTTTAGTCTTTACACTTAGTAGCTGCGGAAACCAGATCATCTACTATGGCAGGTCGTACACACCCACGCAAAATGTGGACATTTACTTTCGTGAATCAGATGTGAAAGAACCCAATGAAATTATGGGAAAAGTGACATTGGAAATGTCGGCACGGAAAAGTTCGGATAAGATTCAGCAAAAACTTTTGAAACGCGCCAAAGAAAAAGGTGCTGACGCTATTATCTTCGATGATATTTCACTAACCACTACTGGGAGCACAACCGGAGGAGCCGCAGCCGGCACCGGTGGACGCAGAGGTTTCTTGGGAATATTCGGAAGTAAAACCAAGTATGAGAAAGGGCAGCAAGTAAAAGGCACCTTACTCAAATACAAAAAGAATATTTAATAGCGTAGCCAAGTTACTTTAACCTGCTTGCCTTTTTCTGTTACAGAAACGATTACCAAGTTTCCGTAATCGCTGTCATCAAAATTTTTGTATTCTGGTTTTCCTGTCAGGTAATTGATAATTCCGGGAGTAGTATTCGAATGCCCCACTACCAACACGGTACCTGCCGCATGTTTTTGAAGCATCGCATCGATCTCTTCTAATTTACCGCCATCGTAATTTTGTATGGACAATGAAAGCACTTTGGCCAATGGCGCTGCGGTCATTTCAGTGCGCTTAAATTTCGTGGAATAGATGGCGTCTAATTTTGTTTGTGCCAGTAATACGGCCAAAGCTTCCGCTCGCTTTTTTCCGGCTTCTGATAATTCCGGGTCTTTCGATCCATCTGCTATCTTTTCGGCATGACGAACGAAGATAAACGTGGTAATTGCATTTTGCGAAAAGCCAGTAAAAGCTGCCGCAACAAATAGAATCAAAACAAAGAGTCGTTTCATAGCTGTTTATTTTTAAACCCTCTAATCAATTATTTAAACAGATCGCTCACCTCTTTTGGAATGTTGCATCCCTCCTTTTGCCTCGTATCGGCCAAGTGAAAAATCTTCCATTGGCCATCAGGCTGCTTGTATAAATGGAAGGCGTCTACACCACAATGGCTGAATTTTTTGCCGATGTAAAATGCGTAGCTGGCCCAGGCTTGCGCAAAGTTTCCATCAATCGCGATTTTTACATCCCAAATCGGCTCATTCCATGTTTCGGGGTGCGGGGTACCAATGGCTTTTAAAAAGGCGGCAATACCGGATTCATTTCGGATAAATGATTGACCGGATTTGTCTTTACCGATGGTGGCCATGGTTACTTGGTGAGCAAAAGCACTGTGCACCATGGCGCTATCGCCCGCACTCATACCTGCAAAAAGGCGATCAATCGGCTGACGCACTAGGGCTTCTTCTTGATTTTGAGCGAATACAGAATTTATGATTAATACTAGACTACCAACTAAAGCAAACCTCTTCATAACCACTAGTTGTTTTTAAATGAAATTTTTAATTGAATTCTTAGATAGAAAATTGCTCGATTACTTCAAACCTAATTTTTCTGGATCCATGCGTGCATCAAAAATAATCTCTATGAATACAGCCATCGTTTCAATATTAAAACGATAAATAATTTTATAGTTCCCTCAACTAACATACGATACAATTTATCGGATGTTGATAATCTTTGAACTACGATTCCTGATTCTGGAAAAGTTTCTAGTTGAGCCGTTCTCTTCAAAATGGATTCAACTACTTGTTGAGCACCTGCTGGTGACTTTTCAGCCAAAAAATCATAAACAACTTCGAGATCAACAATTGCCTGCTCAGTCCAAACCACTTTCGCTTTTGTCACTTTGCAAACTTTGTAAGAAAGCGAGCTTCTACCTCTTGTTGAGAATAGGTCCTACCTTGTTCAATATCTTTTTCGGACTGGTCCAATTTCTTCTTTAATTCGAGCTCATTCTTTGGCATACGAGAATTGTAATAACTCTCAATCGAGCCTTGCTTTAGGGATTCGATTCGATTCAACATATTTTCATCCTTCAATTGAATAAGCCACTCAATCAATTCTACCTTTTTGACAGCCAGATCCATAGCTTTGAATTTTAACAACCAAAGTTAAGCAAATACATGCGAGTTTCCGATCCTAAAACCCCTTGTATAAGATTCTATTATTACCCGAGAATGTCTTAATTTTACGGCCATAAGTAACCACTTATGACAAAACACCCCATTTTTCTATTCTTGCTTCTATCGTTTGGTGCTTTCGCAAATCCGGCTGACAGTTTGGAGAATGCTCTTAAGACTGCCAAAGGCGACTTAAAGGTCAAGACGCTTAATGAACTCTTTCGGGTGTATGTCAATTCCGATCCCGTCAAGGCCATTGGCTATACACGTGAGGCGTTAACGCTGGCCACTGAAATTGAAGATAAAAAGGGCATGGCAGCCTCCTACAATAATTTGGGTGTCGCTTACCGCAGTCAGGGTGCACTAGATAAGTCGTTGGAATATTATCTGATTGCCATGCGCATCTATGATAATCTCAAAAACCAAGATGGTATTGCTACGATCAAAAGCAACATTGCCACGATCTACTCCATGAAAAAAGATTACGGTCAGGCAATGAAGTATTTCGAAGAGTCCCACAAACATTTCATGGAACTAAAGGATCAATCCAAATTAATTGTGGCAATGAATAATTTAGGAAGTCTGCACAGCGAACTTCAACTCTACGAACAAGCCCTAAAGTATTTTACTCAGGCATCGCAATTGAGCGAGAAGATGGGGAAATTGTATTCTGATCCATTTAACAATATTGGTAACTTGTATTATAAACAAGGCAACTATAAACAAGCCATCGAGTATTATGAGCGTGCTATCGCATTGGCAAAAAAGGAAAACAATCAGATGACCGTATTGAACATCATGGTAAACATGGGTGAGGTTTATGCGCGCCAAGGTCAGAGCAACAAAGCCGAGCATTATCTGGACAGTGCTGCGAAGCTGAGCAAACAATTGCAAGCATACGTTTATGAGCCTGCAATTTTGAAAAGTCTGGCTTTCAATTATTCTAAGCAAGGAAAGATGCGGGAAGCGTATGAAACTTTTGTGTTGTACGATCAGGCTAAAGAAAAAATCAATAGCGAGGAGAGCAATCGTAAAATAGCTCAAATGGAAATGGCGCTTGACCTTCAGGAAAAAGAAAAAGAGGTAGAGCGTTTGAAGAGTCAGGAGGAAATGACTGCCCTGCAGCTCAAGAATACACGAATGGTCATTACGCTCGTAATCCTGGCAATCGTTGCGGTAATCGCTTTCGTCAACGTGTACGTTTCGAAACGAAAAGCAGCCCGATAAATGACGCGCGCGGAAGCAGAAAAGATTCTTCTTTCCATGACAAAAAGCCAAAGCCTGCTGCGCCACATGCGCACAGTCGAATTGGTGATGGAAGCTTATGCCGAAAAGCTGGGCGAGAGTAAAGAAGAATGGGCCTTAGCCGGTCTTCTGCATGATGCCGATTACGAAGCCTTTCCGGATCAGCACCCCAACATCATTGTTGAACAATTGCGCCAATTGGGAGAAGAAAAGATAGCTCACGCTATTTCTGCCCATTATACCAAATGGAATGTGCCTTACAATAATTCGCTGGATAAAGCTCTTTTAGCTTGCGATGAGTTGACCGGCTTCATCGTAGCCTGCTGCCAGGTAAGGCCGGATGGAATTACCTCGCTGGAAACAAAATCAGTCATTAAGAAATTGAAAGATAAAGGGTTTGCTGCCAAAGTGGATCGTGAGGAAGTTTACAAAGGCGCAGAATTGCTCGGGGTTGATCTGGCGGAACATATTACCTTCATCATCGAAGTATTGCGTAAAAACAAGGCTGAATTGGGAATATAACCGCTCAATTTTCGCAGCTATTCATTTTCTAGTTTCAGGTTTCCCCCTATCTTTGGCGAACTAATTACTACGATATGTTCTTCAATCAAAACGTGGGCGATGGCGCCAATCTTTTTGTAATCATTCTGGCTGTAATCGTAGGATTTGCTGCTGGTATGGGCTACATCGATTATTTGAAAGAGAAAAAGGCCGAGAAGAAAGATTAATTTCTAGCCTGGCCTCTGTTTCCAAGCTTCACTTGTTACTTGCTAACAGTGATTGCTCAATATCTTTAATTACATCTTGAACGTTCTCCAATCCGGTAGAGACTCTGATCAAACCGGGTGTAATTCCTACTGCTGCCCGCTCATCATTCGTCAATTTTGAATGCGTAGTAGATGCCGGATGGGTGGCGATGGTACGCGTATCTCCCAAATTAGCCGAATGAGAGATCATCTTTAACGAGTTCAGAAACTTTCGCCCCCGATCAATTCCTCCCTTCACTTCAAAAGAAACAACTCCTCCACCGTGTTTCATTTGCTTCTTCGCCAAGGCATGATTGGGGTGAGCAGCCAGAAAGGGATATTTCACGTATTCAACTTCGGGATGGCTTTCCAAATAGGTTGCCACCTTCAAAGCATTTTCACAATGGCGCTCCATCCGTACGGCCAATGTTTCTAAACTCTTCGAGAGCACCCATGCGTTGAAAGGCGACATGGAAGGGCCGGTATGGCGCGCAAAAAATCGTACTTCTTTGATCAATCCTTTGGTTCCTAAAATAGCGCCTCCGATCACTCGACCTTGTCCATCCATAAACTTGGTAGCTGAGTGGGTAACAATGTGTGCACCCCACTTAGCCGGGTTTTGCAAGTAAGGAGTTGCAAAGCAGTTATCGACATTCAAAATCAAGTTATGTTTATTGGCCAGCTTTCCTAACCATTCTAAGTCAATGATATCTAAAGCCGGATTGGAAGGTGTTTCCACAAAAATCATTTTCGTGTTCGGCTTAATCATAGCTTCCCATGTTTCGGGCTTCGCGACATCTACATAAGTGTGTGAAATTCCAAAGCGGGGGAAGAGTGTGTTTAGGATTTGATGCGTAGAACCAAAAACCGAACGCGAAGCGAGCACATGATCACCACTTCGCAACAACGCTGCCATGCTGCAAAACATCGCTGCCATTCCTGAGGCAGTAGCTATTCCATCTTCTGTGCCTTCGAGTAGGCAAAGCTTTTCAATCAGTTCAGTATTGTTAGGGTTGGAAAACCGGGTGTAAATGTTACCGGGCACTTCATCGGCAAACAAGGCTCTGGCTTGCTCGGCATCATCAAATACAAAGCTTGAGGTAAGATATAATGGTACTGAGTGTTCGCGGTAATCGCTACGTTCGGCTTGTGCCCGAATAGCGTTCGTTTCAAAATTTCTTTCTTCCATGATTTAATCCGTGATGACTTCTACACTAAATGTGACTTTGGCGTTTTTCTCCAGCGTTTTTGCTACCGAGCAGTATTTGCCAACTGAAAGCTCTACCGCTCTTTTTGCTTTATCCAAATCAATATTTCCAAATAATTTAAAGTGTGCATGCACTTCGGTGTAGAGTGATGGAACTGCACCTTTTTCGCGCTCACCCGTTACGGTAATCTTCAAATCCTTTAATTCAATTCGCTGCTTGCGCAAAATAGAAACAACGTCTACGGCACTACAACCTCCCATCGCAGCCAACAACATTTGCATCGGACGGAAGCCTTCATCATGGCCGCCATCCGCAGGAGATCCATCCATCACCACTTTATTGCCCATGTCGTTCACAGCCTCCATTTTCAAGTCATTGTCCAGGCGGCTCAATTCTACTTTAATCATACTTTGCTTTTTTCTTTGATCCACAAACTTCCTAAAATCATGGCTGCAAAACTAACTAACGTAGCTGGTATTAAACTGGGCCAATCCAATTTTAAATAAGGGAATAGTAGCCAAGTGATAATGCCGAGAACCATTGCCAGCAAGGCCCCCGTGCCGGTGGCTTTCTTCCAATACAAACCAAGCACCAAGGGTGCAAATAATGAAACGAGGCTCAACACAGACGACTCCCCTACCAACTCATAGATATTTGTGCGCACGCATGCCATGATGGTTGCAAGTCCGGCAAAAACCAATACACAAATACGCGTAATGACCAATAGCCGGTGATCCGGCAGTTTGTCTTTCATCAACGGCTTGATAAAATTTTCGGAGAAGATCGCAGCAGGAGCAAGAATGGCAGAACTGGTTGTGCTCATAATGGCCGACAAGAGCGATCCGAAAAATAATACCTGAATAACCAGAGGCGTGTGCGCCAATACCATATTAGGCAAAGCAAGTTGTGTGTCGCCAGTGGCTAATTGCGGATATAAATGTTTAGCACATAAGCTAATGAACAACGGTAACATGGCGATGGTCAGGTACAATCCAGCTCCAATAAAACAAGAACGAATGGCAATCTTTTCGGAACCGGAAGACATTACGCGTTGAAAGACATCTTGAGATGGGATGGATCCCAAACCCAACACGGACCAAGCCGCTAAGTAGAGCATAATCTCCTTAAAATTCCAACTTGGTAAAAATCGGAACGTTGTAGGATGCACTTCGGATAAAATAGGTGAAATTCCACCTGCTTTGGCTACTAATATAATCGCCAACGCCAACAGCCCGGCAATGATGATAATGCTTTGAATAAAATCGGTAATGGAGATGGCCCACATCCCTCCGATGTAGGTGTAAAATGTAACCACCACGGAAGAGATAAGTACTCCTTCCCAAACTTCTAATCCGACCACTACATTTAAAATCAAACCCATGGCTACTAACTGAGCCGCAATGTACCCCACGTAGGGTGGCGCCAAAAAAATACTGGCCACTAACTCTGTTCGTTTTCCGAAGCGTACTTCAAAAAAATCGCCTAGCGTTAGTAAGTTCATTCCATAGAGCTTTCGGGCAAAAAACAATCCGAATAAAACAAGGCAGAGTGCTGCACCAAACGGGTCTTCGATAACAGAGTATAGGCCGCCTTTTAGAAATTCAGAGGAAGCACCGAACACCGTTTCTGATCCAAACCAGGTAGCAAAAAGAGCTGATGAACTTAAAAGGATTGGAAGGCTTCTACCGGCTAATAAAAAATCTCCCGAAGTTTTTACCCTGCGCGATGCCCAGTATCCGATTAGGATGGTGAACAAAAGGTAGGCAATGATGGCAGCGAAGAGCAATTCGGTAACAGGTTATAAAAGTTAAAGCTAAATAACTGTACCGTTAAAAACAGAAAAGTCCGGGAAAAATTGAGGTCAACTTTTCCCGGACTTCTACATAACTCATACTTGCCTAGTTATCCAAGGCACCATCATCAACCCAGCATGCTATAAGGTCGATTTGGGACTGTGGCAACTTAGGTCCACCTTTTGGCATATTGCCGCTTGCTGTTCTGGATTTAATATCAGCTGCACGGCTTTGCACTGCCGAAAAATTAGAGATAGCGAATGGTGCCGAACCACCAGTAGAATGGCAATTGCTACCCGTACAGTTCGTCTCGAGAATAGTCTTTATTTGAGTGCTATATTTAGTTCCGTTCAAAATCTTAATGCTTCCTTGCGATGTTGAACATCCGGCACCATCGGTTACTTTAACAGAATAGGTTCCGGCAGCCAAATTAGAAAATGTGGAAGTACTTACGGCTGCTCCGCTGTTAAGTGAATATGTCAGACTGCCCGTTCCGGTAGCACTAATTGCAATCGAACCAGTGCTAGTACCACAACTAGAGTTAGTGGGGGTAACACTTGAAATCACTACGGAAGATCCTGGAGTTGTCAATGTTACATTTTGCGTCTTTTCGCAACCATTTTTGTCTTTAACTTTTAACACATAACTGCCAGCACCTAAATTGTTAAATGCAGTTACACTTGCGTAGGCTCCCGCATCCAATGCAAATTGATAGGGCCCTTCTCCTCCCGTTGGGTTTGGAGTAATGCTTCCATTGGCCGTAGCGCAAGAGGTTGGATTGGCAAGTGTAGATGTCAAGGCCAGCGTAGATTTAGTACAATCAAAGCCGGAAGGAACATCTTTACTTGAGCAGGCCATTACGATTGCCAGTGAAATTAACCATAAACGATTGGTAGTAATTCGAAAAATCATAGATTAAATTGTTTAGTGTATTTTGTATTTGATCCCAAGAAATAAGCCGGTGCTGGATAACATTACTTTGCCTTCGCCTACTCCCGCTATTGGTAACTTAGCAAACGGTTCAGCTTGCAGGCTCCAACGATGCGTTAGCTGATAATTTACTCCCAATGAAAGGTTTATCATTTTAAACCATTCATTATTTCTACCCTCCACTTTGGTCTCGTAAGGGTAACTAGTCGAATTGTAAACAATTGAATATTTGTAATTTTCACTCAACATCAGATAAGAAGAAAATCCAAAGCCCGAATAAAAGGAAAATCGGTTACGAGTTGAGATTCGATAATACGCTGTAATCGGAATATCAATGACCTGACAAGATCCATCTAGACCTTTGGCTTTTTTTCCACTATAGACTACATCTGCATCGGTGCTATATTTTTTATTGGATAAAATAAAACCTGTAGATAATGACCAGCGATTATTCAATTGATATTCTATAAGAGCCATGAAATTACTACCTGCAAAAGTGGTTGACGCAAAATTGATGGACGAGTTATCAGGAGAAGCCATCACTTTAATAAACCACTTGCCATCTTCGTTTGATTTTTTCGTTTCATCTTTCAAATCGGTAACTGCGGATGAATCCGTCTTACTAATTTCATTAAGTTGAACTAAAGTTGAATCTGGGCTCATTACCGGTATTGCGGTTTCACTGAGTTGTTTTTCGTGTTGCTGGGATACGGATTCCAATGCGGAAATGGAAGCATTCTCCATCGGCCGTTTGTCTAGTGATGGAGATTCCAGATCATTTAATATGGGGGGTGACTCGCTTGTTTGTAAGGCAACGGGATTCTTTTCATCTGTATTGAGCTTGACGGGATTTTCAAAACGATGATTTGATGCCTGCGGCATAGAAGCTGACGATAAACCAATTGTTTCTTTTGACTTGTTTTGAAGTGGTCGATTGGTTGATTTGCCCGCAACTTCTCGACTGGATGGTTGGGCAGTAATCGAAGCCTTGCTTTTAATCTCATCTATATTTTTTTGAAGAGAGATCGAATCTGATTTTACGACTAAAGAGGACGCTTCTCCGTTCGGTAACTGGTTTTTTACAATTGATTGATTGTTCATCCAAACTCCTACACCAATTCCGGATAAAAAGACTAATGAACCAATTCCCGCTATAATTACCCACGTGGGGATTCGAAAAGGTTTGCCCTCCAACTTCTTATTCATCACTTCCCATTCCGAAGGATGATAGGCTGGCTCGTAATTCGCTGCCGCCTCCTTAAATAATGAGTCGATTTCCTCGTCAGTTAGTTTTTTCATAGGAAATCAAATTCATGTTGAACAACATACCTCGGAGGTTCTCCCGCGCCTTCATCAGGTTGGACTTCGATGTACCCGAAGAAATACCAATGAGTTTACCAATCTCCTCGTGCGTATAACCATCAATTACATACAAATTAAAAACCGTTCGATAG
>DGYK01000010.1:148278-160999 GCA_002398365.1 Flammeovirgaceae bacterium UBA5008 | reverse complement strand
ACCGTTCGATAGGCCGGTGAAAGTTGTTGCACCAATTGCATCAGCTCTTCGTGCGACAAACGCGTAATCGCTTCTGCCTGCACCGATGAACTGGCCACCAACTCAATCGCTGCATGGTGCTGATGTTTGAGTTCTTTGCGGTATTGATCAATGGATGCATTGATCATGATCTTTCGCAGCCATCCTTTAAAAGGAGCATCTTGCTGGTATTGATTGATCTTGGCAAACACTTTCATAAATCCATCATTGACTACCTCTTTGGCCTCGGCCATATTTCTGGAATACCGCACACAAATGCTGAGCGCATACGAATAGTAATGCTGATACAGCAATCGCTGGCTCTCTCGATCCTTGTTTTTGCAGCCCTGGATCAGCAGATGCATTGAGGAGGTATTAGGTTTAAAAAAATTCGTAGTCAGGACGAACCCAATTTAAAAAGGGTTGCCTTGAATCTATAATTTATAAACTATCTGGAAGAAAATGGAAAAGATAGGGAGGGTTGAAAAAGAAAATCCCCCAAAGTCCTTGACCCCGGGGGATAATCCTGTCTATAGTTGGCTTTAATCTGATTCAAAAGTATACGATGGACATTTCCTACCAAATTCATGTCCGACCAGTTATTTATTAGCCAGATAAATCGCGTTTTTTATCGTTGAGTGGTCTTTGAAGAGTCATTTTGGGTCGAATCAGACTGGAGATATTGCTTCCTGAGGCGCTCTTTTAATTGGGATTTAGAGCCTGGAAACGTGGTTTTGGAGCTAATGTCATAACTGAGATAGACCAATCCTAAAAAGAAGAATACACAGATGATCAGAAAAATTCGCTTCGAACGTGGCATCTGGTAAAATTAATAAGTTGGTACTTCCCAGAAAACAACATCTAATCAATATAGTTGTTCTGGAAAAATCTCTTCCAGATTTATCTCTAACTCAGGCAGCGTGATTGATTTTACTGTATCCGTTCGAATATATGGCTTCAGCGTGCCTTGGTATTTACCGTTTTCATTAAGTATATAAACCATGAGCGTTTGTTCCGTTGGGTGAATGACCCAATATTCACGAACACCTGCTTCTTCGTAAACCTCAAACTTGATGCTCAAATCTTTGGCTGAAGTGCGGGGCGATAAGACTTCGATGATCCAATCGGGTGCACCCAGACAGCCGCGCTCATCAATTTTAGACGCATCGCAAACAACACATATATCGGGTTGAACTACTGTATTGATGTCTTTGTCTTCTTTCTTTTTTGGGGAAACTGGTAGTCGAACATCAAATGGAGCGATGAAAACCTGACATTTTTTACGTTTCAGATAATTAGCTATTTGCCGATACACCTCTCCCGTTACAATTTGATGAACAGCGCGAGGTGCCGGAGACATTTTGTAAATCTTCCCACGAATCAGTTCCATCATGTCTGGAACTGTCCATTTCATGTAATCCTCGTAAGTGTAACTCCCGGCATAATCAGGTTCTTCTACTTTCATAATCAGGCTTATTTGAACTTCTATTAATCAAGGCCGGGGATTTGCCGATTCTGTCATTCAAAGATAAAAAACAAATCGAGTGCGATGCGCTCAAAAAAAAGGCATAAAAAAAGGGACCGAAGTCCCTCTTTTTAATGATGATGCTGAAATCTTATTTCAATTTCTTCACTACTGCTTCGAAAGCAGCAGGATGGTTCATGGCTAAGTCAGCAAGAACTTTACGGTTCAAGTCAATACCTGACTTCTTCACTTTTCCGATAAATTGAGAGTAAGACATTCCGTGAGCACGCGCTCCGGCATTAATACGAGCAATCCAAAGAGATCTGAAATCTCTTTTCTTGGCTTTGCGGTCGCGGTAGGCATAGCCTAAACCTTTCTCAATGGCGTTTTTGGCTACAGTCCAAACGTTCTTCTTTCTTCCGAAGAAACCTTTGGCCAATTCCATGAATCTTTTGCGTCTGGCGCGGGATGCTACACTGTTTACTGAACGTGGCATAAATTTTTACTTTGTGGCTGCTGGCGGAGCTTTATTTCAGAACACTTAGTTGCCAGAAACCGGTTAAACAATAGTACTCAATGGTTCTGCTTGAGGCAGAATTATCTTTAGAGCAAATAAGGAAGCATTACCTTGATGTTGTTCTCATCGGCTTTGCTTACGATCGTCTTCTTGCTCAATCTTCTCTTTTGCTTGGTCTCTTTTTTAGTCAGGATATGGTTTTTGAAAGCACTTTTACGCTTGATCTTACCGCTGCCAGTTACTTTAAATCTTTTCTTGGCACCTGACTTTGTTTTTACTTTTGGCATTTTATACGCAGTTAAACTTTTTACTTATTACTTCTTTCCCTTAGGGGCAACTAACAAATACATTCTCTTTCCTTCCAATTTGGGCATTTGCTCTACTTTTCCCAATTCTTCCAAGGCCGTAGCAAACTTCAACAATAAGATTTCGCCACGCTCTTTATAAACTATTGAACGACCTGCAAAGTGAACGTAAGCCTTCACCTTCGCTCCTTCTTTCAAGAAGTTTTCGGCATGCTTTACCTTAAAATTGAAATCGTGATCATCGGTATTTGGCCCGAATCGAATCTCTTTCAAGATTGTTTTCTGAGCGTGTGCCTTGATCTCTTTCTGCTTTTTCTTTTGCTCGTACTTAAACTTTGAGTAGTCTACTACTTTGCACACCGGAGGATCTGCATTGGGAGAAATTTCTACCAAATCAAGCCCTTGTTCCTGCGCCATTTTAATCGCTACCGATGTAGGATACACATCTACTTTGATGTTTTCTCCGACCACCCTGACTTTCTGCGCAAGGATGCGTTCATTCACACGATACGGTTCTTCTACAAACCTCTTCGGACCTCTTACAAAAGGCCGATTACCGGGACGATTGTTACCTTCAAATATTGCCACTCGTTGGGTTTAAGTTCTTTACTTTTTTAAAAACAGGGTGCAAATATCGCGATATTTTCTTCTTTTCAAAATCAAATCACGCGGTTGGAAAGCCAAATTCATGCGAAAAGGTGGCGATAAAGTCGGTCAGAGCCATCGCTCCTTTGTCTCCTTCGCCATGCTTGCGCACTGAAACTTTGCCTTCTAATGCCTCTTTTTCGCCTACAATGAGCATAAATGGCACCTTTTTAACCTCGGAATCGCGAATTTTTCTGCCAATTTTCTCATCTCTATCGTCTAAAAAGCCGCGTATCTCACTTTGCTTTAAAGTTTCTACCACATGTCGGGCGTAGTCATTAAATTTCTCTGAAATCGGCAAAACCGAGAATTGTTCGGGTGCCAACCATAACGGGAAGTTACCGGCACAGTGCTCAATCAACACAGCCACAAAGCGTTCCAACGACCCGAAAGGGGCACGATGAATCATCACCGGGGTGTGCTTTTGGTTATCTGAACCAATGTATTCCAATTCAAAGCGCTGCGGCAATTGATAATCCACCTGAATCGTTCCTAACTGCCAACTTCTGCCCAGGGCATCTTTCACCATGAAGTCCAACTTCGGACCATAGAAAGCAGCCTCCCCTTTTACAGCTACGGTGCTCAATCCCCGTTCATCGGCAGCCTCCTGAATTTCGCGCTCAGCTTTTTCCCAAAGTGAATCTTCGCCTATGTATTTGGCTTTATTTTCTGGATCGCGCAATGAAACCTGTGCGGTATAATTCTGAAAACCCAGGGCTTTGAATACAAAAAGCACTAAGTCGATTACTTTCACAAATTCGCCTTTCACCTGATCAGGCATACAGAATATATGAGCATCATCTTGTGTAAAGCCGCGTACTCGGGTGAGACCATGCAACTCGCCACTTTGCTCGTAACGATATACGGTACCAAATTCAGCAAATCGGATCGGAAGATCTTTGTACGAACGTGGCTTGGTTTTATAAATCTCGCAGTGGTGCGGGCAGTTCATGGGTTTGAGGAAAAACTCTTCGCTCTCATCCGGAGTGTGGATGGGTTGAAAAGAATCTTTGCCGTACTTCTCGTAGTGACCTGATGTCACATAAAGTTGCTTGCTACCGATGTGCGGTGTTACCACCGGATCATAACCGGCTTTGATCTGCGCTCTGCGCATAAATTGCTCCAGGCGCTCGCGCAATACCGTGCCTTTGGGCAACCAAAGCGGTAAGCCCATTCCAACCTTCTCTGAAAAAGCAAAAAGTTCAAGCTCCCTACCTAATTTACGGTGATCTCTTTTCTTTGCCTCCTCTAACAAATGGAGGTATTCTTCCAGCTCCTTTTGCTTTGGAAAAGTGATACCATAAATGCGTTTGAGCATTTTGTTTTTTTCGTCTCCGCGCCAATAGGCTCCTGCCACATTCAACAACTTAATGGCCTTAATGGGACCAGTAGTTGGAATGTGCGGTCCACGGCAGAGATCCACAAAATTGCCTTGCTGATAAAATGTGATCGAACCATCGGCAAGGCCATCTATCAATTCTAACTTGTAAGGATCGCCCTTAGCAGTGAAATATTCCAGCGCTTCTTTCTTCGAAACATCGCGTCTTACAAATGGATTATTCAGCTTAGCTAACTCTACCATCTTTTTTTCGACAGCTAGTAATTCCTCATCCCCGAAAGGGATATCGCCTAAATCGACATCATAATAAAAACCATTTTCAATGGGTGGTCCAATACCGAATTTAGTACCCGGATAAAGAGCTTCTAAGGCTTCGGCAAAAAGGTGAGCGGATGAATGCCAGAACGCATATTTGCCGCCTTTGTCATTCCACGTAAATATTTTGATGGCCGCATCTTTTTCAATAGGCCGGCTCAAATCCCAAATTTCTCCATTCACTTCAATAGCGAGCGCGTTTCGGGCTAAGCCTTCGCTAATGCTCTGCGCGATTTCAATACCTTTTACTGCTTGAGGAAACTCCTTTACACTTCCATCCGGAAGGGTGATCTTTACAATTGCCATAATCCTAAATTGGACTGCAAATATGCGGTTTTAAAATCACCAAATAAATGACAAGAGAAAGAAAATGGGCACTAAGACCCATTCATCTCAAAAAGAACTGTATGACGAGAGGTTTGATCCGATTACAACTGAATCTGAACCGAGAAGAACACTCCAAAATTCCGGCTATCTGGAATTTCCAGATAATTCAATCGATGAACGAAATCGACCCGTAAGAACTTGAAGATATTCTCAACACCGTAGCCTACTTCTAGATAAGGCTTAGCCGGATCTAATGCAAAAGTCTTGTAGCGATTTTCACCTGAAGGATTGGTCACTGCCTCGAGATTAGCGCGACTCAATGATCCTACAAGCACATTGGCTGTGGCAAGCCATCGCCATTTTAGTTTTTGAATCAGCGGTATGTTATTAAGGAATAATCCTTCAAAATTTTGACGGTATTGAAGCGATGCATATCGGTCGCTGGCAAATTCTCCAAATCGAAGCATGTTGAAACTAACTGGCAAATAGATGCGTGTTTGGTTTCCTAAATGGACTCCTAAAAGTGGATTAGGTACTGTGCCAAAAATTTGCTCTCCGGTCAGGTTTAGGTAACCATTACCCAAGGGGCCCATCTTCATTCGTTTATTGACATTGACGCGAATTTTGTCGTAGGTAAAATCGCCTAAACCGGACTTGAAGCCGTGGGTGTAGCGAACGGTAAACACCGGCCATCTCTTGGACTCCAATCCGATGCGGTCATTATCATTTTGCAAGAACACCTGATCACGCGCATAGCGAGATTCAAAGAAAACCTCTGTCGTTTTAAATTGATTGCTAGTAGGTGAGTTTACATCGGTAGGTGTGGTGTGATATTCGAAGGGATAAGTTGGAATAAAATCATACTGACGAACGGCTACCTTCTGCGAAAAACCCTTGAATAATTCACGTTCAAATACAGCACGGTATTCATGGTAGTAATTGCTTAGATCGTACCTGCCCCATCTGCTGGCATACTTAAACAACGGATACTCGGTTACATAGTCTTCATCAAAACCGACTCGTGTTATTTCATACTTTGATTGCAATGTAAATGTGGTCCACCGCTTTCGATTCAATATTCGTTTGACGAATGCCTGATACTTCACTTCTTGATCATGGAAGCCGTAGGCCAACTGAGCTCCTAATACCCATTTTCTGCTAAACTTGATATTGGTCTTAAAACCTGCCTGAAGGCGAATACCTTCATGGTTGTTCCACGCGATTACCCCTAAGTAAGGTCCTACAAATACTTTTCCGGTTTTGTAATAGCCATTGATGATCAATTTAAGAATATCAACATAAGACCTTACAATAGGAATGTTTTTGATGGTATCAATCATGTGATAAACGTTCTTTTCGCTCACGGTCAGCGGCTCGTGACGAAGCGAATCCCACACTTTATCTTCTTCTTCCAGGTTGGCATCTTCTGCTTTTTCAATAGCACGGTCAAAGAATGAAGGAGGCTTGGGTTGGTTGACAACAAAGTTTTTATTGCTGACATAAAACTTCGCCAGCAATCCTGCTGAGTTAGCGGAAATTTCACCTACATCAATCAATACCCGGCTCTTCACCGGCAACCAGGCTCCACCTTCTACTTTTGTGTACTCATGTTGAATTTTTACTTTCTCTATGAAGTTGATGTTGGCAGTGCTTCCCATGGTAGCGTCAATCTGTTTGATAGCGTATTCATCTTTGGTAATCCACATCGTTCCTGTAAAGGCAAGGGCTTGCTCACTCTTTGGGAAGAAGTCAATGCGATAGCAGAAGTGTCCATCTAGCATGGCACTATCGAGCAATTCATAATCATAATAAGCTCTCCACCCATCTGCGATTGGCGACACAAAAGCTTTGCGGCCAAAATTCAGCCAGTTCATGTAGAAATTATAATCCTGCATAGAGGGGCCAATCATTTGCGCCAGCAGGTCGCTGTAATCTTCTCCTAATACACCATTGATTTTACTTTTAGAAATAATCTCCTTCTTTAAACTTGGGTTATCGCGATAGTAGATTTTAGAAACGCTTTCTGTAATGAATAAGGGCAAAATAGGTTTGCCATCCTCACCGGCAATGCGATCCATGCTGTCCAACACTTGCGCTATTTTTCGCAT
The DNA here is from genome assembly GCA_002398365.1 of Flammeovirgaceae bacterium UBA5008. GTDB lineage: Bacteria > Bacteroidota > Bacteroidia > Cytophagales > Cyclobacteriaceae > ELB16-189. The sequence goes on along the minus strand of DGYK01000010.1, from coordinate 153,960 downwards.
GATCTTTTTTTCGCGGAGCTTATCAGAAATATTGTCGGCATCAATTTCCATCTTGGCATATGTTTCGTGCTCATAGCCTGAAAGTCTGCGTTTGTCATTGATGCCCTTGTTATCAATCACTTTTCGGATAATCGGAAATGCAGGATTCTCTCCTGATTTGATCACTACCTCTTGCAGTTTGGTGACGTCTTCTTCTAATTGAATGTTGACGACTTGCGTAATGCCTCTCTTGATTTTTTTAGAACGTGGCTTGTAACCAATGTACGATGCCACAATGGAATCGGCTGGCGTAATAGCCAAAGCACGAATTCGGAACTTACCATCAAAGTCGGTGGTCATACCGTTGGATGTTCCTTTGAACACAACGTTGACGAATGGAATCGGATCTCCGGTGGCAGCATCAGTAACTTTACCAGTAACAATCGTTTCTTGTGCCAACAAGCAAACATTGAGGGAGATGAAAAGGGAGAAGGTAGAAAGTACCTTTTGCAAACGCGTAGAACCTATCATATTAAAACTAAGCCGCAAAAATAATTAATTCCATTGAAAGTGCCTCGTTAACGGATCGTTTGCTCAAATTGTTACTTTACGTCCAACGGCTGCTTGTCGCCTAGGTGTCTGGGGGCTGTTTTGAGCACATATAGGTCTAATATGGCCTTTGAACGTGCCAACCATTCTCGGACTTCTGTCTTCAACGATGAGTCAATTGAATTTCCTTCTATCAAAAAAGCTACCGCATCAATATTAAAATACCGGCTGATGAATAGAGCCCGATAACAATGAAAAGGTTGGGTTACAATAATAATTTTATTTTGACCAAAGATTTCTTTACTCCGGACGATAGAATCAAGAGTGCGAAGACCAGCATAGTCGAGTGTGATGATTTCTGCTGGAATTCCTTCGCTGATCAAAGCCTTCCGCATCTCCTCAGGCTCGTTATAATATTTAGTGCGATTGTCACCACTTAACAAAAAGTGACTCACCTTGCCTTGACGATAAAGAGAAGCCGCAGCCGCAATTCGTTCACTAAAGAAAGGATTTGGAGCACCGCTCAACAAGCGCTTGCTGGTTCCTAATACAAGGGCTACGCTATTGTTTGGCAGGCTGTCGTAAGAGGTATAAATAAGTTGTTTAGTACTATTAACCACCCAGATGTTTGAGAGAATGATAAACACGGTGATGACTGCGACAATCCAGAGCCCCCACTTTACATAGCGTTTATTAAGAAACTTCATTTACCTCAATTAAAGCCGCCCGAAGTTACTGAATCGTTCTCAAAAACTCTTGTTCAATCAGATCTGATCTTCGAACGGATTTGCGGAGCCAATTTAAACGCAGCTCTTGAATTTCAGTTTCGGGCAACTGCCAATTGATACTGGTTTGCCTTAGTTGATGAAGAATGGTTTGCAAACAGATGGCCGCACTCACCGAAATGTTAAAACTTTCCGTGAAGCCATACATCGGAATATGCACTTTCTGATCAGCATGTCTCAAAGCGTAATCGGAAATACCCTCGTATTCGTTGCCCATGACCAGCGCCATTTTTTGACTGAGATCAATCTGGTGAATGGGTACACCGTCCGGATCGGGATCGGTGACTAAAATTTTATAGCCCGCTGAACGCAGGTGTTGGTAGCATAGAGCGGTATTGTCTTGATTTTTCTCTTTGTGTTTGATGATGTTCATCCACTTATTCGAGCCTTTTAGCACTTTGCGATTGACGGCATAGCTGCTCACCTTTTCGATGATGTGAATGTCTTGCACTCCCAAACACTCGCAGGTGCGAACGGCTGCACTGGCATTTTGAGATTGGTAAATATCTTCTAACACAAGCGTAACATAGCGGGTACGATTTGATAACACACGCTCCATGGTTTGTATTCTTTTTTCAGATACAAAGCTGAGAAGATGCTGAATGACGAGCTGATCAATTTCTGTTTGAGTCTTCATACGATGATCAAAAGTAAATAAGAAGCCGACAAAATCAATCGATTGTCTATTTTTGCAGCCGAATTGTAGCATGCAATACATCTTTCCTACGGATTTCATTTTTGGCACGAGTACTGCCGCTACGCAGATTGAGACTGCCTTCGAACACGACTGGCAAGGCGTGACTGCGAAAGATGGCTATGTGCTTGACCGAACGACCGATCACGAAGTGCGATGGCGTGAAGATGTGGAGATCATTTCTTCGTTGGCACCCTACTATCGCATGGGCATGATGTGGAGCAAATTGCAACGCAAGCCTATGGGCGAATTACATGAAGAGACTGTCCATCATTACATCCAGTTTATTGAAGAGCTGCATCAGCGCGATGTAAAAATCATGATGGTGCTGCATCATTTTACCAACCCTATTTGGTTTGCTAAAATGGGTGGTTGGGAAAAAGAAGCCAACATTGTTTATTGGGTTGACTTCGCGCAAAAAGTAGTCAATCGGTTTGGCGAATATGTCAGCCATTGGAATACGTTCAATGAACCCAATGTGTATGCCAGCTTTGGATGGATTACCGGTTCCTTCCCTCCTTTCAAAAAAAATCCGGTGCTGGCAGCCACGGCTGTGAAGAACATGGGTAAAGCACACGATCTGGTGTATGATTACATCAAGCAGAAATTTCCGGAGCAGCCTGTAGGCATTTCGCATAACTCTACGATTTTCACCGCAGAAAATACGTTGGGGTGGTTTACCTCGCGATTGAGCGATTGGTGGTTTATGGAATGGGTGCCTGATCATTTTAAGAAAGTGGACTTTTTTGGAATGAGTTACTATGCGCGCATTCCACACGACCCGATGCCGGTGACGTATATTGAAACTCCGGATAAAATTGAGAAGTCGGGTGTGCCGCATGATGATATGTGGGAATATCATCCCGAAGGGATGCGTACGTGCATTGATCGATATTGGAAAAAATACCAGAAGCCGATCATCATTACGGAAAATGGTATTTGCCAAGAGACGGACGAGTTGCGACAGCAATCTATTTTTGACTACGCCAAGATTCTGCATACGGCATTGCAAGATGGCATCGACATTCGTGGGTATTTTTATTGGAGCACGTGGGATAATTTTGAATGGCACCTTGGGCCAACGAAGCGATTTGGTTTGTATGCTTGCGATTTAGAAACAAAAGAACGTACTCCTCGGCCCAGCGCTGAGATATTCCGAAAACTGGCACACTTTAAAATGGTGGAAGAGCGTGTGCCGGAAGATGAACTTTCTTCAACCGAATCAATCTTTTAATACACGCATTTCAACTCTGCGATTGAGCGCTTTGGCTTCTTCGGTTCGTTCGTTGGACAAAGGTTGTGTGCCGCCAAAGGCTTTTGTCTTAATTCGGTTTTTGTCAATGCCCTTGGAGACTAAATATTTTTTTACCGCCTCTACCCTATCTTGTGATAGCTTCATGTTTTTCTCGGCATTCCCCAGATTGTCGGTGTGGCCTTCTAATTGAATGACAACTTTGGTGTTGTCTTTCATCATAGCCACTACTTCGTCTAAACTTTGATAAGATTTAGAGTTGATGACCGCGCGGCCCATTTCAAAAATCAAATGATCGAGAACAATGGCACGTGAAGTGGATGTGAGCAAAATATTGCGTTGTATTTTGTTGTTGACAGATTCTTTGGGATCGACAATAATGGTGAGCGGGATGTATCCTTCTGCTTCTGCAGTAACCTGGTATTTGGATGAACCGAAGATGGTGAATGAAAATGTGCTGTCGTTAAATCGACCCGAGATGCCACCGGTAGGATAACTTTTGTAACGGATGGATGATTTGATTCCTTTTTTATTGAGTACGTCCAGTACTTGACCTTCCACGGTGATTTCCTGCACTTGTGCGCATGCAGAAAAACCAAGCAACCAAAACAAGAAAGTAAATCGAATCATGGTATTTAAATTAAATCGCGTTAAAGTTACATACAATTAACGAATGGAACGCACGATTGGTGTGCGTTAGCTACGTGCGCGTCAGCGGGCGAGGGATAGTAGCGGTTACCCCGCAGTGGTGCGCTTCGCGCCACGAGGAGTAAAAGCGGATAGCCCGGTGGCCGACTGCGCCTCGCGCGGCCATGCCCCAACATGCATCTTTCGCTTCAAATTTTAAAGATCAGTTGCTTGGAAAAAATGTGTACGAAATTCCTCCTTTGATCCAGCGACCGGGCATGACGACCAGGTTGGTTTCGGTGTAGGTTGTGTCGAACAGATTGGTGGCATCGATGAATACGGACCACTTGTTTTCCTCCCAACCGATGCGTGTGTCGATCACCCAATAATTGGCAAGCGATACGCGATCAGAGTAGCGATAGTTAATGGAATGATACAGTTTGTCGGTGTATTGTAATAGCAAATTGGCGGTGAATTGATTGGCGAGATTGTCGAGTGCGTATTTAGAGAAATTCGTTTCCTGACCTTTGGTAGCTGACACACTGGTGTAGCCGACTGTGAGTTTCTTGAGCCACTCGTTGGGCATTATAGCGATGTTTGCATCCACACCTTGCGCGTTGATGTTGACTAAATTTTCTGCTTGCCAGGGATCGGTGGAATTATTTTTTACGTAGTCGATGATTTGATTTCCTTGTCGGTAAAAATAACTGGCCTGACCGCTAAGCCACTCGATGTCGAAAAGTTTAAGTCCGGCTTCGTAAGCGATGGCGTATTCGGGTTTGAGATTGGCGTTGCCGAGATTAGCAGGATCTTTGTAATACAAATCGGTATACGATGGCACGCGGTAGGTATAACCGACTGTGCCAAACATTTTCAGTTTATCGGTGAGTTTGTAACCGAGCTCTGCTCCTGGAAAAGCATTCAAACCAAAATCAGAATAATAATTAAGTTGAAAGCCGGGCGTGAAATCGAGACGATCGTTTAAAAAGGAAAACCGATGTTCGGCAAAAAATGTTGCCACGGTGCGCTGGCGCTGGCCGAGGTTGTTACTGCTTAACCAAACTGAATTGACATCGATACCTAAGCCGGTAATGCCTAAAGAATTTTTAATCGTTGTATTTAACTCGTAGCCGATGACATTGCTGAGGTGGAGGTTGCGATAGGCTGGCGGATTGTTTCTAAGAAACAAATATTTATCTTGATTTCTGCGCCAATAAAGTCGGTGGTTGAGTGCTTGGTTAGCGTTAACTTTCTTTTGATAGCTGATGGCGGCTATGCTGGTTTGCACTTCTTCGTACTGATCGGTGTTGATGGGCTGCGCATAAAATCCATTGGCACCGAAAGCGCGATCGGTGAAGCCACCCATGATACTGACTTTACCTTTTTCAGTTTCCAATTCAGATTGATAGAAGAAGTTGTTCATGACATAGTCGGTGTTGTATTTGTAACCCGCTGAAAAATCTCTGCCTGCCGAAAAATAGTGTGCAGCCTTTCCATTTTTCATAGCAATAGAAAAGCGCCCTCCGCCTAAGCCATAATCGCCCGCCAGTACACGTACTTTCAAAAATGATTGATCGGGATTTTTGGTGATGATGTTGATGGCTCCGGCAAATGCATTTTGCCCGAACACACGCGCAGCAGGGCCTTTTAAAATTTCGATGCGCTCGATGTTTTCAATATCTACCGGCAAGTTGAGAGCATGATGCCCGGTTTGTGGGTCGCTCATTTTTACGCCATTGATTAAAATTAAAACTTGTTCGAATGTGCTTCCGCGAATGCCGGCATCGGCTTGCACT
>DGYK01000010.1:50219-148079 GCA_002398365.1 Flammeovirgaceae bacterium UBA5008 | reverse complement strand
GCACACCATTGGCTCCGCGCTGACGAATGTCTACACCAGCCTGGTAGTGCAGCAAATCGGCAATGCTGATGGCTGGAGATTTTTTTATGTCGGCAGGAGAAATGACGATGACGCTGGCGGATAATTCATTGAAGGCCGGTTGGATGCGGTTGCCCTGAATGACTACTTCGTTGAGTTGACGGACAGTGTCTTGCTGTGCGAAAGAATTAAAAATTGAAAAAGAAAAAATGAGTAAAATGATCAATCGTACAATTGCTTGCATAGTTTTTTTGTTGAATGAAAAGTAAAACTAAGATGGGCGTGATGCCCATCTTGGTTTGTCATCTGTTGAACAGATGGTAGAATAATTACAGGTCTAGGTCTATGGTTTCGCCTGCCGTGAAAGTTCGCGAAGAGGAATCGGGTGGTTTATTTTCTTTTACCTTTTCCTCTTTTTGCTGGCTTTCCGGGTTTGACTGGTTTTCCTGACTTTGTTGGTTTTCCTGGCTTTGCTGACTTGGTTGGCTTTCCCCGAAGAGGCTTGCTTGCTCCGCTGCTGGTCTTTTTTCCTTTGGCTGCGGGGGCTGACCGTTGACGAGCGGCTTGCTTTGGTTTTGCGGGAGCTGACTTTCCCCGAAGAGGCTCGCTTGCTCTCCCTCCTCTGGTTCTTCCCATTTTTTTTTTGACGGTTGAGAACTTTTTGAGGTTTCAACAGTCGATTCATTGTCTACATCGCCTTCTTCCAGGCCGGTATCATCCGGATCTTCGAGTGCTCTGATTTTAGAAACTCTAAATTGTGACAAGCGATTGCCCACAGCTTTCCATCCTTTGATGTCTACTATCTCCTCAAGGTTGACAACCTCGGTTTCCTTGTCTTTGCCTTTTCCTTTGATCAAATCTACTTCGATCTCCGGTGAATCGGCTGTGCTCGCATAATCGAGGCGTGAACCTATCCCTTCGGAAATAAATCCGAATTCTTTATCGAGTGAGTTAGTTTCGATTAGGAAGCGCTTCACAAAATATTGTTTGCTTTCACCATCCATGTACACAGCGGTGATTGGCTTTTTCGCATTGTACTTTTCTACCAGAATAGTTTTCTCCGGTTCGTAGCGATTCGTAAGCTCGTAGCTTGTAATCTTGTAGGTACCACTCTTGGTAATCGCAAGGATCTGATCATCGCCATCGAATTTACCAACATACTTTCCACGCTTGTCTTTATTCAGGCGGCCACTTGCTTCGTCAAACCACAAATCCAATCCACTTAATGTAGAACCGAGAGATTCTTTAAAGTCTACTTTGCGAACCGGGTATTTTGTCACCACATTTCCACGAACTCCTCGGCCTTTCACTTCCAATTCTGAAAAATCGAAATCAAAAATCTTTTTGCGTGCAGAGCTGGCAGGTGTCAATTTTACTTCTACAATTTCGGCTTCGCCATTCGGATTAGCACTGAGGTAATGCACTTTGCTGTTTGGATTACCCATGTCGAGATCATACTCTTTATCACGGGTGATGGCTGGCATAGCAAAACGTTTTGCATAAGTGATGCCGCCTTTGCCATCGGTGTAAATCAGGTTGTAGATCATGCGATCATCGCCTTTGCGCCAAATGCCCACATGCAAAATGTCTTTGCCCATGAACACCTTTTCGTTGATGCGACTTACTTTGGCTTTCCCGTCTCTGCGAATGACGATCACGTCATCCAATTCAGAACAGTCCGCAATGAATTCGTCTTTCTTCAAGCCCCAACCAATAAAGCCGTCTTCGCGGTTGACATACAACTTTTGGTTGTTGGCAATTACTTCAGTAGCTGCTACCGATTGGAAGCTCTTGATTTCGGTTTTGCGCTCGCGACCTTTGCCGTATTTATCTAACAAGTTTTGATAATAAGCAATGGCGAACTCAGTGAGGTGCTTCAGGTGATGCAAGGTTTCTTTTAACTCCTTCTCCAAATCGCGCATCAACTCATCGGCTTTGAACGAGTCGTATTTGGAAATACGCTTGATGCGAATTTCGAGCAAGCGAAGAATATCATCGCGGGTGATTTCGCGATAGAATTGCTTTTTGTAAGGACGAAGACCTTTGTCGACAGTAGTGATTACTTCTTCAAAGGTTTCTATATCTTCAATGTTACGATAGATTCGTTTTTCGATGAATATTTTTTCGAGGGATGAGAATAAAATTTTCTCCATCAACTCGGCCTTTTTGATTTCGAGTTCTTGCTTGAGCAATTTTACCGTTTGCTCGGTGTTGTACTTCAAAATCTCATTCACTTTCATGAACTGAGGTTTATCGTCCACAATCACACAGGCATTAGGTGAAATGGAAACTTCGCAATCCGTAAAGGCATACAATGCATCGATGGCGATTTCCGGAGAGATACCGGATTGTAAGCTTACGCTGATTTCCACATCTTTAGCGGTGTTATCCACCACTTGTTTTACTTTGATCTTACCCTTCTCGCTGGCCTTCACAATGGATTCCATCAACGAAGCGGTTGTGGTTCCAAAAGGAATCTCGCGAATGATCAGTGTCTTCTTATCTTCAATTTCGATTTTGGCGCGAACTTTTATTTTACCGCCACGGAAACCCTGATCGTATTCCGAAAAATCTCCAATGCCTCCCGTAGGAAAGTCAGGATAAATCTTTGGATTTTTTCCTTTTAGAATGTCAATGGACGCTTTGATCAACTCACAGAAGTTGTGAGGCAAAATTTTGGTAGACAAACCGACCGCGATACCTTCTACGCCTTGTGCCAGCAACAAAGGAAATTTCACCGGCAATGTTACCGGCTCCTTTTTTCTACCATCGTATGACAATTGCCATTCGGTAGTTTGTGGATTATAGACTACATCCAAAGCAAATTTGGAAAGTCGAGCTTCGATGTAACGAGGAGCAGCCGCGCTATCTCCTGTGCGCACATCGCCCCAGTTACCTTGTGTATCGAGGAGCAAATCCTTTTGCCCGATGTTCACGATCGCTTCACCGATAGCAGCATCACCATGCGGATGGTATTGCATCGTGCTACCGATTACGTTGGCCACTTTGTTAAAGCGCCCGTCATCCATTTCTTTGATGGCGTGTGCAATTCTTCGTTGCACCGGTTTCAAACCATCTTCAATGCGTGGCACGGCACGCTCCAGAATTACGTACGATGCATAATCCAAAAACCAGTTTTCGTACATGCCATCAATAGCGATGGAGTGTACGTTTCCGTCTTTGTCTGTTGTTTCGTTGGGAATTTGTTTCTTAGCCATTACTTCTTAGCTTAATCCTTCAAATATTTATAAGGCTACTCGCCAGCCTCGACAATAACTTCTTCCTTCGCTTCTACTTTATCTAGTTCAATGCGCAGGTTCTCAATGATAAACTCCTGACGATCGGGCGTATTTTTACCCATGTAGAATTCGAGCAACTTTGCTAGATGTCCTTCTTTAGATAAGAGTACCGGCTGCAAGCGAATATCTTCACCAATAAATTTCCCAAATTCATCCGGTGAAATTTCACCCAAACCTTTGAAGCGGGTGATCTCCGGCTTGCTGCCTAACTTGACTACCGCTGCTTGTTTTTCTTCTTCGCTGTAGCAGTAAATGGTTTCCTTTTTGTTTCGCACGCGGAACAATGGAGTCTCCAACACATACACATGGTTGGCTTTTACTAAGTCGGGGAAAAACTGCAGGAAGAAGGTCATTAGCAACAAGCGAATGTGCATGCCGTCCACATCCGCATCTGTTGCAATAATCACTTTGTTATATCTTAATCCGTCCATTCCATCTTCAATATTTAAAGCGTGCTGGAGCAAATTGAATTCTTCGTTTTCATAAACGACTTTCTTGGTGAGTCCATAACAGTTGAGTGGCTTACCCCGCAAACTGAAAACGGCTTGCAATTCTACATTGCGCGATTTGGTAATTGAACCACTGGCCGAGTCACCCTCGGTAATGAAAATCATAGACTCGCTTCCCTTCTCTCCTTTTTCGTCATCGAAATGAAAACGACAGTCGCGTAGTTTTTTGTTGTGCAAGTTGGCCTTCTTCGCACGTTCGTTGGCGAGTTTTTTAATGCCGGCAATTTCCTTGCGCTCTCGCTCTGACTGCATGATGCGCTTGAGCATCTCTTCGGCAACTTTCGGATTTTTGTGCAAGTAGATTTCGAGCTCTTTGGCTACGAAATCGCCCACAAAGTTTTTCACACTTTGGCCTCCCTCAGGAGCCATGTTGATAGAACCTAACTTTGTTTTTGTTTGTGATTCAAAAACGGGTTCTTGAACGCGTACGGCAATCGCCCCGATAATGCTCGCACGAATGTCGGCTGCATCAAAATCTTTCTTATAAAAATCACGAACGCCACGCACTACACCTTCGCGGAAAGCAGCTAAGTGTGTACCTCCTTGTGTGGTGTTTTGTCCGTTTACGTAAGAATAATATTCTTCTCCGTATTGATTTCCGTGCGTTAAAGCTACTTCAATGTCATCACCTTTGAAATGAATAATCGGGTAACGAATTTCATCCGGATCGGACTTTTGTTTCAGCAAATCAAGCAATCCGTCTTTCGAGAAAAATTTCTGTCCATTGTAGTTGATCGTAAGTCCCGCATTTAAGAATGCGTAGTTCCACATCAAGTCATCCAAATATTCAGGGATGAAATGATAATTCTTAAACATTTGGTTATCGGGTTCAAACTCTACCAGCGTTCCGTTTTTCTCATCGGACTTAGTAACTTTTGGATCGGCTACCAAAACACCTTTTTTAAACTCGGCTAACTTGGTTTGGCCTTCGCGGAAAGCTTGTACTTTAAAAAAGTTAGAAAGTGCGTTTACGGCTTTGGTACCCACGCCATTCAAACCCACTGATTTTTGAAATGCACCTGAATCGTATTTGGCACCGGTATTAATTTTAGAGACTACGTCTACTACTTTTCCTAATGGAATTCCACGGCCGTAATCGCGAACCACCACACGTTGGTCGGTAATCTTTACATCGATCACTTTACCATAACCCATCATGTGTTCGTCAATACAGTTGTCGATCACTTCTTTCACCAGCACATAAATACCGTCATCTTTCGCTGAGCCATCGCCCAACTTACCGATGTACATACCCGGACGCAAACGAATATGCTCGCGCCAATCGAGTGATTTAATACTGGATTCATCGTATTCTCTTGGATCTTTCGCCATAGCTAGAACTTAAAAGATTTAATCGCGCAAAGATGAAAAAATTATTGAGTCAGAATCAATAGTTAAAAAAATCTCTTCACTGCAGGTTCGAAGAAAATAATTTTTGAGGACAAATCAATAAAGAAATGGTGGGGCAACTGGTTGCTTGTCAACTACATTGAACAATAATCGATTGATTGTCAAAATCTAACTGCCGTCAATTCAAACCGCCTGTTTAGCGGATATTTTTTTTACCAATGCATAGATTGGCCATGCCACAAGCCACAATATTACCAGAAGCAGGCTGCCATAAATGATGTTTCCGATCCGGGAATAATCGAATTTCTCGGCACTATTAAATAGAGTCACAAAGTTGACACCGATGATGAGAAAGATGTTCAGAGCAGTAATCAACCCATAAAACCAGCCCCTGAATTCCGGATTGGAAGAGTACAATTTACTGATGATGAAAACAAATACATTGAGAATAGCCGCTATGGCTAATACACTGTAAAACAGCGCTTCACGCGAAATAGAGAGCGGAGATTCGATCGAATCTACCAAGCTGACCACTTCAGGCAACCCGGCATAATTGTACATAAAGACACCCAAAAAAATTAATAACGAAAGAAACCAAATCGCCTTGAATACTTTAACCGCCATGTAATTACATTTGAGCCTGCAAATTAAACGTAAATACTTTGAAGTATCGCATAGTTCAATTAATGGTTTTGGCCCTAATTCTGATCAATTGCGGAAAACCACTTCCCCAATTAGACAATCTGGATTTGGAAAAATGGAAAAATGACAAATTTGCTTGTGGACATGAGCGGGAAAAAATGCGTGAATCGCTAAGCGCTCAGTTAGAAAAATTCAAAGGTTTGTCGCAAGATGATATTGTAAAACTACTAGGCAGGCCCGATGAAAACGAATTATACAAGCGCAACCAAAAGTTTTTCTACTACTACGTGACACCCGGAAAAAAATGCAATCAAGATACGCTCGCACAAAAGTTATCGCTTCGCTTTAATGCCATGGGCTTTGCCAAGGAAGTGTTGATTGAGTAGACGAGTTGCAGAATATTGGATGTTGCATGATTTTAGCTGTGGAGGGCATTTCGTTGAAAGTCTTGCTTTTTTCGTTTGGCCTTTTCAATGTTGGCCCACAATAAATCAACCAATGCTTCTTTCTTTTTGTGGTTAAACGGATACAATAGAGAAGGTTTGAAATAGAAAATATCGCCAAAAAGTTCTTTGGCATATAATTCTACTTTATAAACCCCTCCTATCGAAATCAAATTAATGTCTTTGATATTTTCCAATGGTATTAATAAATCTTGCTCTTTCTGCTTCACATACATAAACTCATCATCAAACTCAACATGATAAACGAGTTGGTTTATTTTCCACCACAAATACAGGAAGTAACCATAGTAAATCGGCCAAAAAAACATGCTAGGTTTAATCTTTTCTTCTGTGTCAATTTCCAGATAAAAAAAACCGGCCATCGCTAAAAAAATTAAAACGCTAACTCCTTGCTTGTAAAACCGCAAGTACCGGGTGGACAAATTTTTAACTCGCGATTTTTCGGCAAGCACTGAAACTATATCTTTACGTTTATAAAAACAGGTAATTATGAATAAAGTAGCAGTCATCGGTTCTGGCACAATGGGCAACGGCATTGCGCATGTGTTTGCACAAAATGGTTTTAAAGTTTCGATCATTGATATTTCTGAAGATGCCTTGAAGAAAGCGATCGCTACTATCGATAAAAATCTTTCACGCCAAGTGGAGAAAGGAACCATCACTGCTGAAATCAAAAGTCAAACTTTGGCCAACCTAACCACCACCACCTTCATGAAAGAAGGTTTGCAAGATGTGGAATTGGTAGTGGAAGCCGCTACAGAAAATCTGGATTTGAAATTGAAAATATTTAAAGACCTGGATGAGAATACGAGGCCCGGAACGATTCTGGCATCAAACACTTCTTCCATATCGATCACTAAAATAGCATCCGTTACAAAAAGCCCCAGCCATGTAATCGGTATGCACTTTATGAATCCGGTGCCGATTATGAAATTGGTGGAAATCATTCGCGGATATAGTACCAGCAATGAAACCACGCAGGTGATCATGGAGCTTTCAAAGAAATTGGGTAAAATTCCGGTAGAAGTAAACGACTATCCAGGCTTTGTAGCCAATCGCATTTTAATGCCGATGATCAATGAGGCGATTTATTCGTTGTATGAGGGGGTAGCCGGAGTGGAAGAAATTGATACCGTGATGAAATTAGGCATGGCCCATCCGATGGGTCCGCTCCAGTTGGCTGACTTTATCGGATTGGATGTGTGCTTATCAATTTTGCGCGTGCTGCATGATGGATTTGGAAACCCGAAATATGCTCCTTGTCCTTTGCTCGTTAACATGGTGCAAGCCGGACATAAGGGAGTGAAAAGTGGAAATGGCTTTTATAAGTACACAGCCGGAAGTAAAGAATTGATCGTGTCTGACCGATTCAAAAAATAACGAAAAAGGAATGAGTTGCGGCTCATTCCTTTTTTTATATCACTGACTATTTCTTCAGTAAATCCCTGATTTCAGTTAACAACTTAATGTCGTCTGGTGTAGGTGCCGGAGCAGCTGGCTTTGCTTCTTCTTTCTTTTGAGCGGCATTCATTCCTTTGATGATTAGGAAAAGAATGAAAGCAACGATAACAAAATTGATCACCGAAGACAAAAACACACCATACTTTACCGTTCCGAAAGCTGTCAACTGATCCAGGTGCGATAAGTTGGCCGCTTCCAAAGCGGGTTTTAATAAAAGTGGAGTAATTACATCATCAATCAGCGAGCCAACAATTTTTCCAAAGGCACCACCGATAATTACGCCTACTGCCAGGTCAACTACATTGCCTCGCATGGCAAATGCTTTAAATTCTTTCAACATAGAGTTTTGGGGTTAGGTAATATTTTGTGAAAAGTACAATTTTTCGAGAATATTATAATTGTAAATTTACTTGTATCAATACAATACATGAATTTTCCTCTCCAATCAGGCGAACCCAATAAATCTGAAGCTTCGCAGGCATTTTCTCTGCTGCAAGCCGCGGTTAATTCTACTGCGGATGGTTTGCTGGTGGTGAATACAGATGGAAAAATCAGTATTTACAACCATCGGTTTCTCGATATTTTTGGCTTCTCGGAAGAAGAGGCCCACGACCAGCCGGATGAAGTTTTGTTGAGTCGGGCAATTACTAAAATCGTTGAGCCGGAGAAATTTCTGGCGCGTGTTCGCGAGTTATATGCCACTCCTCACGCGGAGAGTAACGATTTTATGGAGTTACTGAATGGAACCATTTTACATCGCTATTCAAAACCTCAAATTTTAAATGGCGAAGTAGTAGGGCGAGTATGGAGTTTTCGGGATATCACTGAGCAAAAAAAAGCCGAAGCCTCCCTTCTAAAAAGCGAGCAACTGTATCGCACGCTTACCGACAACATGCTAGAATTCATCAATCTGGTGGATACGCAAGGCAAGATCATTTATTTAAGTCCATCTACTAAACAGATCTTAGGAGACAATTATTTAAGCCATGTAGGCACTTCTATTTTCTCATTGGTTCATGCCGAAGATTTGGAAGGCGCTATCGGGAAATTCAATCAACTGGTAGTAGAACGAAAAGCTGTCAAAGCGGAAGTACGGTACCAAAAAGCAAATGGCGGCTATATCTGGTTAGAAACCAATGGTAATCCAATTGTAAACGAAGATGGCTCGGTTGATACAATTGTGCTGGCGAGCAGAGAGATTACCGACCGGAAGGTAAGTGAAGAAAAGATATTGGAACAAAACTTTAAACTGAGCACCATAGCCGATACTCTGAAAGCCAAAAACGAACAATTGGAAGAGTTTACGCAAATTGTTTCTCACAACCTGCGTTCTCCGGTAAGCAACATTTTATCCTTACTGGATTTCTATGAAAAAAGTGGCGATGAAAATGAGAAGAAAAATTTCATCAAAATGATGCGCGAATCGGGCAGCAAAATGCTGAGCCATTTGCATGAGCTAAATGAAGTACTGAAAATCAAACAAAACAAAGACATTGAACGGCAGTGGATTGAATTCAGCAATGCATTGGAAAATGTAAAGCAGCAACTCAGTGTATTAATAACCAATACCGAAGCCATCATAACTTCCGATTTTACCCAAGCACCAAAGATTCATTATCCCAACATTTACCTGGAAAGTATTCTGATTAACTTACTGAGTAACGCACTAAAGTACCGCCACCCAGAAAAAGTGCCTGAAATTCAATTTTCAACCACCCGAACGGACGCTGGAATCCTTATGACAATCCGTGATAACGGGCTAGGCATCAACCTTAAAAAATATGGACACCATATTTTTAAGCTGCGGAAAACTTTTCATAACCACCCTGAAAGCCGTGGAATTGGGCTTTTTATGGTAAAAAATCAAATTGAAGCGCTCGGTGGGGAGATTAATATTTTCAGCGAGGAAAACAATGGTACTACATTTACTGTTAAATTTGGTTAGTAACTCCCCTTTATGCCCCTGGTTGCTCTAGTTGATGATGATTCAATATTTCAATTCACGGCAACCCGTTTGATTGAATCCGCTAAGCTTGCTCAGGAAATTTTGCATTTTGAAAACGGCAACGAAGCATTGCTCTATCTCGAAAAGAATGCCACGTCCGCTGATCTTTTACCGGATTTCCTGTTCCTCGATATCAACATGCCTATTGTAGACGGATGGATGTTTCTCGAGGATTTTCAAAAACTAAAAATGAAATTGGCAAAAGAGTTTCCCATCTATATGGTCAGCTCTTCTATTGATCCTCGCGATATGAGCCGTGCCCGAGCATTCAATGAAGTAAAAGATTTCGTCATTAAGCCGGTAACAATTGAGCGGTTTACTGAATTGCTAAACGCTCACTAATCGTTATCTCATTACCTTCACTTGATTTTTAAGTCCCCTGAAACTGGTCAACTCTGTACCAGCATGACCCACAAACATTTTAGCATCGACCTTGATGGGAATCTGATTGGCGTCTGCTGATATCCAGGCAGTGACCGAATTCTCACCCCGGAACAACGAATTATCAGGCATAATGGGCACCAACTTATGGCATTGGAATTTGCCTAAATCCGTTTTAACGGTCTCCTTGCCGTAATAGATTATTTTGAATTTGTAGGCCGTATCCTCAAAGAATCCGGATACCGTAAGTGTGTCCTTTACCTTGTACTTCGCAAAGTCGATGATGCGTAAATACATGAACCCTGCTACAATATCTCGCACGTTATCAGGGGTCACATATTCTTTAGGCTCGCCAAACTTTCCGGTGCTTTTATCGGCTACATGCACATAGGCTTTGTCTTTCTGGTGATCGTATTTAATCAATTCGTCCAGCTTATACTTTCCTTCCCGCAGCTTGCGGTACGACTCGTGGGTAACAATTTCTTGCGCATCCACATACGCCCCCCAGTTGTCGTTTACCTTCGAAATCCAGGTGGCCATGCCGGAGGTTTCCATGAACGCATCTACTTTAAAGCACTGGCGGTCGTTGCGCGTATGAAGTTCTTTATCAACCATGGTTACACCCTTGCCGACAGTGAAAATGCCCAAATACATGCGGTATTCCAGCTTTTCACCTGTGGAGATGGCAGATTGGCTTTTTAAAGCTGAGTCGTCTTGATTGAAGGCAAGGCTCGCAAATGCCAGAATAATCAAACCGATGAAGTAGCGCATAAACAAATTTAATAGTTCTGGTACATTAAGACAAAGCCCGTGCCATACTATACAGAAACCCCGTTTTCGCGCAAAGCGTCATTCAATGAAGTCTTTTTGTCCGTACTTTCCTTGCGTGTGCCAATAATCAGGGCGCAAGGCACCTGATATTCACCCGCAGCAAACTTTTTGGGAATAGTACCCGGTATTACGACTGATCTGGGTGGCACGTAACTTTTGTATTCAACTGGTTTAGAACCGGTTACGTCAATTATTTTCGAACTGGCCGTGAGTACTACATTGGCACCCAAAACTGCCTCTTTTCCGATTCGCACTCCTTCTACGATGATGCAACGGGAGCCAATAAACGCATTGTCTTCTATGATCACCGGAGCTGCCTGAACGGGCTCAAGCACTCCGCCTAAACCAACACCCCCACTCAAATGAACATGCTTGCCCACTTGCGCGCAACTTCCCACAGTAGCCCATGTATCTACCATGGTGCCCTCATCCACATAAGCCCCGATATTAACATACGATGGCATCATGATCACCCCTTTGCTGAGGTAAGATCCATAACGCGCGATGGCATGGGGAACCACCCTGACCCCCAACTTTTGGTAGTCCTTTTTGAGGGCAATTTTATCGTGAAATTCAAACGGACCTACTTCAATGGTCTGCATCTGTTGGATCGGAAAATAGAGGATCACGGCCTTCTTAATCCACTCGTTTACTTTCCATCCATCCCCGGCCGGTTCGGCCACCCGCAGCACACCTTTGTCCAGTTGACTCACCACCTCCCGAATGGCTTCCTGTGTATCCACCTCTTTCAATAATTCCCGGTTCGTCCAAGCCAATTCGATTTGTTCCTGTAGTTGCATTTTATGTTCTAATTTTAAAGTTCGATGCAAGAAATAAAAAAACGGAGAATAGTCATCGCTTCGGTACTCAAACCGGTGGACGATACCCGCATGCTCGAGAAGCTGGGGAGGTCGCTGGCGGGCACGGAAAAATTCGAAGTTTTTATCATCGGCTTTCCGAGTCGTTATGCAATGCCGAATGAAGAAGGAATCACCCTTTTGCCACTCCCATTTTTCAGGCGACTGAGTTTAATGAGGGTGCTGATTCCGTTGAAAATACTCAGAAAATGTATTCAAGTAAAGCCTGACATGGTGATAGTTAATTCCCATGAATTACTGATAGTTGGTATTCTGAACAGAATATTCTTTGGGAGCCGGATTATCTACGACATCCGGGAGAATTACTACCGAAATATTCTTTTGACCGATGCCTTTCCAAAGTTTTTACGGTTGCCGTTGGCGCTCTTTGTTCGTTTAAAAGAGCGGTTCTTTTCGCCCTTTTTTCACCATCTTTTTTTGGCTGAAAAAGGGTACTTGAGCGAGCTCACTTTCGTGAAAAATAATTGCACGGTGCTCGAAAATAAAGTTCGGGTGCCCCCCTCCTTTCAGCGCGTTCCAAAGCCCGGAAGAATCCGGCTGGTATTTACCGGAACCTTGGCCGAGAGCACCGGGGTATTTCAGGCCATCGAACTGGCACAGCAGCTCCACCAAAAAAATGAGGCAATCGAGCTGGTGATTGTGGGCTATTGTGCCCAACCTGAAACGTTCAATCGGCTCATTCAAGTCATCAAAAACCAACCCTTTATTCACTTAAAAGGCGGACAGGAATTGGTGCCCCATTCTCAGATTTTTGAAGCTATTTCGGAAGCCGATTTTGGCATCGTCTACTACCCTCCTTCCCCCCACACGGCCAACTCGATTCCGACCAAATTGTATGAGTATTTGGGCTGCCGGCTTCCCATCCTTTTACAGGATTACCAACCCTGGGTGGAGTTGTGCAAACCCTATCAAGCTGCGGTAAAAGTTAACTTTTCCCAACCCGACTTAGCGAACATTCTAAGGTCAATGAAGGAGGTTCAGTTTTATGACCAGGCACCTGCTGGAGTGACTTGGGCCGATGAGGAACCAAAACTTCTGGAGGTGGTTGAGAAGCTACTCAAATAATCAATTGTGTCTAAATATTTTTTTAGGTAAGTCTAAATTTGTAGCTTTCGGCATCAATGATTTTCTATGCTTAGCTTAGCCGAAGAGAACTACCTCAAGTCGATTTACCACCTTTCTGATGCCGGTGAAAAAGCCGTTTTGACCAACGAACTGGCCGAGGCGCTGAACACCAAAGCGGCCTCCGTCACCGACATGGTGAAAAAACTTTCGACCAAAGAATTCATCAGTTATGAGAAATATTATGGTGTAAAAATCACCAGCAAGGGCAAGTCCGTAGCGCTGGCCGTCATCCGTAAACACCGTCTTTGGGAGACCTTTTTGGTTCAAACCTTGGGCTTCAAATGGGACGAAGTGCACGAAGTGGCCGAGCAATTAGAGCACATCAAGTCCACCTTATTGATCGAAAAGATCGATGAGTTTTTGGGCTATCCACAGGTTGATCCTCACGGAGACCCCATCCCCAACGCACAAGGCAAAATCAAAAAGCTGGAAAAAACAGCACTCAAAAACTTAACTGCCGGAAGCGAAAGCACCATCGTAGCGGTGAAAGATTCTGATTCCAACCTTCTTAAATACCTAGAAAAGATTGGCGCCAAACCCGGTAAGAAACTTACGGTTATCTCCAAAGAAGAATACGATGGCAGCCTGCAAGTGGCCATTGAATCACAACATTACTTTATCTCGAAAGAAGTCTCTGAAAACATTCTAGTTACCCTATGAACTCCCCTTCCCGCAAATCACTTAGTGAAGTAAACGCCTCGGTCGATGCCACCAATCGCAAAGGCATCCGCAAGTTATTGGCCTTTTTGGGTCCGGCTTATCTGGTAAGTGTTGGCTACATGGACCCCGGAAACTGGGCCACCGACATAGCCGGGGGTAGCAAATTTGGGTATGCCCTGATTTGGGTATTATTAATGTCGAACTTGATGGCCTTGTTGCTGCAAAGTCTGAGTGCCCGGCTTGGGGTTGTACGCCAACTCGACTTGGCGCAAGCATCTCGCAGTTCGTATCACCCCATCGTCAATTTTTGTTTGTGGATCTTAGCTGAGATCGCCATTGCCGCCTGCGACCTAGCCGAAGTATTGGGTATGGCCATTGGTTTGCAACTGCTCTTTGGCTTGCCGCTGATTTGGGGAGTTTCCTTAACTGTGCTCGACACACTCCTATTATTAGTGTTGCAAAGCTATGGCATGCGCAAGATTGAGGCATTTATCATTGCCTTGGTCGCGATTATCGGGGTTTCGTTTTTAATGGAGATGATTTGGGCCAAGCCCGACATGGGTGAACTGGCGAAAGGGTTTATTCCTTCCATCCCATCCGATGAAGCCTTGTACATCGCGATCGGAATTATCGGTGCTACGGTGATGCCTCACAATCTTTACCTGCACTCTTCGCTGGTGCAAACCCGCAGAATCGATTCTTCTGAAAAAGGAATCTGGTCGGCCATCAAATACAACTTTATTGATTCGGTCATTGCCTTGAATGCGGCCTTCTTCGTCAACGCAGCCATTCTCATACTGGCCGCCTCTACGTTTTTTCGAGCTGGTATGTTTGAGGTCTCCGACATTCAGGATTCGTATAAATTCTTAGCACCATTGACCGGCACGAAGTGGGCCTCAATTTTATTTGGTGTTGCATTGGTTGCGGCTGGGCAAAGCTCCACCATCACAGGAACACTAGCGGGACAAGTAGTGATGGAAGGATATTTGAATTTACGCATCGCTCCGTGGCTTCGTAGGCTTATCACCCGACTGATTGCTATCATTCCCGCATACGTGGTAATACTGATGTATGGCGAAGGTAAAACAGGTGAATTACTCGTATTCAGTCAGGTGGTATTGAGTTTGCAGTTGGGCTTCGCGGTGATTCCGCTAATCCACTTCACCAGCGACAAGGAAAAAATGGGCGTGTTTGCCATTAAGCCTTGGGTGAAAATTGCTGCGTGGATTATTGCGTTCATCATTGTATCACTTAATGTAAAACTCGTCCTGCAGGAAATTCAAGGTTGGCTGGCCAATGCCGGTGAAAACGAATGGATGATCTGGATGCTGGTCATTCCAATTTGTACAGGAACAGGCGTGCTCCTGCTCTATATCACTTTCAAGCCGCTGTTTGACCAGCGTAGACTGGAGAAAAATGCTCTCGCACCGCATGGCACCGCTTCGGTGCTGGAGCCACTTATCAGACCGAACTATCAGCGTGTGGCAATTACCATCGACTTCAGTAAGGTGGATTCGGTGTCCATCAGCAATGCGGTGGCACAAGGAGGCAAAGAAGCCACTTACCTGCTGGTGCACATTGTAGAAACTGCTGGCGCTATTTGGTACGGCAGTGAAATTGCAGACCGCGAATCGGATGACGACAAGGCCGCTTTGAAGAACTATGCGGAGCAACTGCAGCAACAAGGATATCATGTGCAGTTTGAAATCGGTTATGGCAATCCCAAGCAGATCATTCCGGAAATCGTGACACGCTTCAACTCCGACTTGCTGGTGATGGGAGCACACGGACACAAATGGGCCAAAGATTTGATCTTCGGAACTACGGTTGACACAGTGCGGCATCGGGTTGATATTCCGGTTTTGATTGTGCGGTAGTCGTTCGTGTCAAACAAAGTAGATTCTCTACCTTTGCGAAAACTACTTTGTATTGAATTCCATTGACAATACCATCATCGCACTCGCTACGCCTCCAGGCATCAGCGCGCTTGCTGTCATTCGATTATCCGGCAAAAACGCCATTGAAATAACCCAGCGGGTTTTTAAGGGAAAAAACTTATTGCAACAACCTACTCACACGGTTCACTTAGGCGGATTGGGAGAAAAAGGAAGAACCATTGATGAGGTGATGGTGGCGATTTTCAAAGAGCCACACTCCTTTACCAAAGAAAACTCGGTGGAGATTTCGTGTCACGGTTCTCCGGTGATTGTCAAAGAAATTATTAAGTTATTAATGGCGCATGGCGCTCGTCTAGCGAAGCCGGGAGAGTTTACGCAGCGTGCTTTTTTTAACGGACGCTTTGATCTGGCACAAGCCGAAGCGGTAGCAGATTTGATTCACGCAGAAAATGACAATGCACGACAGGCGGCACTCAACCAAATGCGCGGTGGGTTCTCGAAAGAGATTCAGCACCTGCGCGAAGAGTTAATTCACTTTGCTTCGCTCATTGAATTGGAGTTGGACTTTGGGGAAGAGGATGTTGAGTTTGCGAAGCGCGAAGACCTCAAGAAGTTAATTCAGCAGATACAAGTTTATTTGCAATCGCTCATTCAATCATTTGATCAGGGCAACGTAATTAAAAATGGAGTGCCGACCGTGATTGCCGGAAAACCCAATGCTGGTAAATCTACTCTGTTGAATGCATTGCTCAACGAAGAGAAAGCCATTGTTTCGGATATTCCCGGCACCACACGCGATGTCATTGAAGATGAAGTGGTGATTGGTGGGGTCAACTTTCGTTTTATGGATACGGCCGGCTTGCGCGAAACCGCGGATGTAGTGGAATCCATTGGCGTAGAGCGCACACGCGAACGCATGAAAAATGCCTCTCTTATTTTATATCTGTTTGATCTCGCGCAGACATCTATCGAAGAAATACACGGGCAGGAAAAAGAATTACAATCGTTGGGTATCCCCTACTTGAAAATCGGGAATAAGATCGATCAGGCGAAGAAAGAAGTGATCGAACAATTACCGAATGATTTTATTTTGATCTCCGCTTCTGCGAAAACCAATCTGCCTCAACTCAAAGAAAAGATTGTGTCTTTTTTTCAAATCAAAGAAATCAAACAAGGAGATGTGGTTGTAACCAACATGCGTCATTATCAAAACTTGATTCAAACCAACGATGCCCTCGATCGTGTGTTACACGGAATGGATCATGGTATAACCGGTGATTTCTTAGCGATGGACATCCGACAAGCCTTACATTACCTGGGAGAAATCACGGGGCAAATCACGAGTGATGATTTGTTGGCGAATATTTTTTCGAAGTTTTGTATCGGGAAGTAATAATGCGGATAAATGGGATTATGGGATTACGCTCATCGCGTAGTCCTAAAATCCTGCTAATCCGCGAGTTTAGCTTTAAAAAATTCTACCGTTCTCTGCCAAGCTAGTTCTGCAGCAGGTTTGTCGTAGCGCGGAGTGCTGTCGTTGTGGAAGCCGTGGTTCACATCCGGATAGATGTAAGCAGTGAATTCTTTGTTGTTTTCTTTCAACGCTTTTTCATAGGCAGGCCAGCCTTCGTTCACGCGTGTATCTAAACCCGCATAGTGCAACAACAAAGGGGCTTTAATTTTCAATACATCATCACCAGTAGGTTGACCCCCATAGAATGGAACGGCCGCACCTAACTCAGGAAGACGAACCGCCATCATATTGGAAATCCATCCGCCAAAGCAAAAACCAACAACGCCTACTTTGCCATTACAATCCGGATGCGACTTGAGATAATTAAATGCTGCAATAAAATC
Source organism: Flammeovirgaceae bacterium UBA5008 (assembly GCA_002398365.1). Classification (GTDB taxonomy): domain Bacteria; phylum Bacteroidota; class Bacteroidia; order Cytophagales; family Cyclobacteriaceae; genus ELB16-189. The sequence goes on along the minus strand of DGYK01000010.1, from coordinate 130,701 downwards.
TTCCAACATTTCAGCGCGATCCCGTTTGCTTTGCAGTTCCCGGCCTTTATCATCGTTGCCAGGATAACCTCCTAGTGGAGTTAAGGCATCGGGTGCCAGTGATATAAATCCGGCCAATGCCGTTCTTCGACCTACATCTTCAATGTAAGGATTCAATCCCCGGTTTTCATGGACCACCACCACACCTGGCAGTTTGCCTTTGGCATCTACCGACTTTGATAACAATCCTTTGATGGTGCCTCCGCCTTTTGGTGAATCGTAATTGATATAGTCTGATTTTAATCTTGGATCATTTTGCTCAATTTGAATGATATGATAATTGGGGCTGATAAAACTTAACAAAGACGCAACAGTAATTCCACCCACGGCATAGGTCGATAATTTTTCCAGAAACAAACGTCTTTCGATGCGGTTGTGTGCGTAATCATCATACAGATCAAACACTTCTTGTATAACGTCTTCCTTTTTTATATTGCTCATGGTGTGGAGGGTTGAGGTGCTATATTAGTTGTGTATTTAAAGATACAAGAATAGCGAACATGAGCAAACGCATTTGTGACGGCTGGTTTTGTTACCTCACCCCTCTCCACGCCTCTACCGGAAAATCGCTGATCAGAATATCCAAAGATTGTTGTTTGACTTTTTGAGCGTACTCTTCTGCATTCAATGGCTTGGCATCGTGTCGCAAGTATTCCGATACATCGGTCATCACTTTGATCTTCTTGGATTTTAAAAGGGTGATAAGAGATGCATCCGTTTTCGCACTAATGTATGCCACCAACTGCCGTGAAGGAATTTGCAATGCCTCGATGGCTTTCCATTCTTCTTCGGAAGTAATCAAACAGGAAAGACCGATGGAACTTGAAGCAGCAGCGACTCTTTTGGAGTAATCCACTTTGAAAGTAAGGACCAGGCAACGTGGCTCCAGATTGGCGGCACGAACTATTTGAATTACCTCTTCCCAAATATCAATTTTCACATCGAGCATCAGCTTCACTGGATTTTGCCGAGCAAAAGCCAGCACCTCTTTAAAAGTAGGAATGCGTTCGGTTGTCTGCGCTCCACTGGAAGTTTTGAGATACAACGAATTTAAATATGTGTCTGACAACTCAGAAATTTTTCCAGATCCGTTGGTGGTGCGATCCACGGTTTCATCGTGCATGAGGTAGATAGTACCGTTATTACTTTTGCGCAAATCTATTTCAACCATCATCGTGTCTGGCTTCACTTGTGCCGCTACCCAACGAAAACCGCTCAACGCATTTTCAGCTTGCTCGGGATACATTACTCCGCGATGGCCACATAGTTGAATAGTTTGAGATTTACTATCCAACAAGAAACTAAGGGTGATCAAGAGTATAATTAACGACTTCATTTTATTTTGTTTTATAATACTCTTTCATAACCCAAAATGCCTTTTTCTTTTTACCTTCGAAGGAAATTAATCCTTTTCGATTGTAACCATCCTGAATTCCCGGCAACAATCTTCGTGGTGATCGGAAATCAACTAAAATCCAAGGAGACATGCCTGCCAAGTAGGGCATTTTGTTAATCATCTTTAGATTTTGAATATATAGGTATTCCTGAAATTCTTCCGTCCATCGTTCCTTCTTATCTCCATGAAAGCCTTGTTTTGCATCACCACCGAATTCCGAAATTATTAGTGGCTTTTTGTATTTACTACTCCATACTATATTTTCTGCGTCCTCAAGATTGCCTCCATACCAACCCAAATATTGATTGCAAGCGAGCACATCTATGTACTCTCCAAGGGGATCATCGATAACATTTTGTCCATCTTTCTGGCTCGACAAAAGCGCAGCACTAATTAGTCTCGATGAATCCATCTGTTTTGAATAACTAACTAAACCAGACAGAAATTGATTTCTCTCGTTCGATATTGGGGTTTCATTTGCCATGGACCAAATGATAACGCTCGCTCTATTTTTATCTCGGCCAATCATTTCACGAAGTTGATTTCTTGCATTCTGCTGGGTTGTTTCATTCTTAAAATCTATTGTCCAATAAACAGGGATCTCTTCCCACACCATAAGCCCAAGTTCATCAGCAAAGCGAGTCATATTCTCGTTATGCGGATAATGGGCAAGGCGCACATAATTACATCCTAATTCTTTTGCCCAAGTTAGCAAACGGATTGCGTCCTGCCTTGAATGAGCTCTTCCTCCTCTTGCACTTTCTTCATGCATGCTAATTCCTTTTAAAAAGATTGGTTCACTATTCAAAAGGATCTTACCATTATTGACTTCGATCGTTCGAAATCCAATCTTGTCCGTAAGCGATTGATTATTATAGGAGAAAACCACATCATATAATTTAGGTGCATTCGGTGACCACAATTTGATGCTTGAACTTTTTATTTCAAACTTCGCCATTCCATCCGCTTCAATTTGAAGAGGCATGTTCAAAGCTAATTCAGGTATTTGGATCGTTACGCCCTTACCTTGAACGGGGTTATTCACCTTAACAAAACCTACAATTTTACTTTTATCTTCCTTGCTGATCTGAATTGAATAATCCTCAACGAATGAATCATTTACCTCGACTAAATCTACATTACGCGTTATGCCACCATAATTCCACCAATCTGTATTGGTAGTAGGAACACCCTCTTTTTGCCTTCTATTATCAACTTTTACAACTATAAAGTTATTTTTACTTACTACATAATCTGTTACCTCAAACCCAAAAGCAGTAAAGCCTCCAATATGAGTACCAAGCTTCCTTCCATTAAAATACACATCGGCCTTATAATTAATTGCTCCAAAATTTAAAAAGAGTCGCTTACCCTTTGGTAAATTATAATCAAAAGATTTCTTGAACCAAACTGTGCCCTCATAATAGAATAATTCCCTTGCTTGAGTATTCCAATCATTTGGAATACTCATAGCTGGAGACTTGTCAAAATCATACTCTACTAAGTCTTGTTTATTCGCGGAATGATAATTATTGTAAAATGCTCCCATTTGGAAACTTTTCTTCTGATCATAAACTTCCAAATGAAAGCTATAATACCCAGTCTCGTAGGGATCAACAATATAATTCCATTTACCATTTAGGCTAGTCAATTGTCTACCATTAACATTTTGGAAAGAAATGCTACTCTGTGAGAATGCCAAATTCTCAATAAGTAAAATAAAAATTAATAATGCTCTGATCATATTGACAATTTAAGACTTACTAAAATTCTATCGTTGCATTTCGCCTTTTTTTGTTTCTCTTAGCAAGTTATCATTAAATTTGAATTCCTGCTTTTCAATTACAATGAACAATTCCGTAAATCAAGTGATCAAAAATGCATTTCGAAAGAAATCCTAACTCTGATGCGCGCCCATAGGTACTAAAGTCGATTTTTTTAATATCAAAAGATACTTATTGTCAATATGTTTAGATTCCCACCTGCAGTATTATTCCTTGCCTCTTTGTCGACTTTCGTATTTTCTCAAACACAACAACGCTCACCATCCGAGATCACCAAATCTTTTATTGCTGACTATAAAATTTGGAACGATCAGGCTCACTCTCTATATGAAAAGGAAAAGGAAAAATCAGATAAAGCGGTTGAGGATACATACCAACAACTCATCACAAAGTATTGTCAGGAAGGTAAAAAACATCAGCCGCTGGCTTTTGGAAGCGAGTCGATTCATCATCCGGAACATGAACAAATTATAAACGAAAAGATAAAAGGCAACAGAGCAATTGTGAAAACAGAATACAAAAAATCAGAACCTGTCAAAATCACTGATCATTACGAATACCACTTTATCAAAATCAATAATCAATGGTATTTAGAAGAAGTGTATTACGTAGATGAGGATGGAAAATACGAAGGGCTGTAAATAAAAGCCTTGGTACCTTTAAGTATGTACCAAGGCTATTCTGTAGTTAAAGTAATTACTCTCCCTCCTCTCCAAAATTAGAAGCTGAAGTAATCATTGGACCAAAGTAAAGCGCATTCAAAAAGAGTTTGTTGGTGCCGTACCAAGTGCCTCGGAAATTTGGATTGTCGCTAAAGAGTATCACACGCCCTGCGCCATCTGTTGAAAATAAAATGGCAGCAGAATTGGCCACATTTTTAATATCTGTTTTGTGAATGTATCCTCCGATCAACGGTGTGGCTGTGTATTGTGCCACCGTATTGTAAGGAATCTTGCTTGGCTTCAGGAAGGTGCGTCCATTGCGGTAAATAGAAACCTTGCGATCTGAAAATCCAAAACCTATTGGGTTGGTAATATCCAGATCTACTTGAAAAATGGAACCTCCGATTTGTTTTGCTCCTTCTGTGTCCGGGCCGTTTTCATAATCAATACGTTTGAGATTTTTAGCGGTATCTTGCTGGACTAATTTTTCTTTGACAATTCCATTTTTAATTGCCCACTCACTAGCAGTTTTGAATGTAATCAGTGTACCTCCGGCTTGCACCCAACTTTTTATTTTGTCGATGGTAAGTTTATCGGTTGGATACGTTCCGCTCACCATCACAATGGTAGTGTAGTTGCTCAGATTCACGCGACCAAAATTTTGCAAGTCCACTTTCGACACAGGTAAACCAATTCGCTGATCCAATAAATGCCAAACCTCTCCTGCTTCCGCAGAGGTAACTCCATTACCAATTGGCATCAGCACTTTGGGTGGCATCACCGTACGAACTGAACCTGATCCCAAATCAATTCCTCTGCCTGTTAAACCTGTTTCGACTGAAACAAATTCCAATCCGGTATCGGCACTTACTTTTTGAATCGCTTCATACAATTTTTCTTCACTGATCTTTTGCTGTTGCACTGAGAGCACTAAACTTCCGTGCGGGAAATTCCGATCTACACCTCCCACATTCATTCCAAAAGTGCGAGTGCTGCTGCGGACAATCACACCCAGCGATTGCAATTGCTGAATCGCCCGATGTGCATTGTAATCGGAAATATCCGCCAGATACGCATAGCTGCTTTTCACTACCGGTGCGCGTTGTTTCATTGGAACTTCTTTGAGCAAGTTGCCTTTTAAAAATGCACCACGTACTTCCGCATGCGGCATATTAAACGCATGTACCAGCGACCACGTGGATGCATCATAAAAAGTGCTATCGCGATAGGTGATATCTTTCTCAAATGCAGAGCGAACCATAATGTAATTGGTTTGCTCCGTAGGTACGATGTATGTCTTTCCCTTTTCAAATGTTTTGTTGCCCGCTATTATGGATTGACCTAACTCATACACCTCAATCTGGTGCATCCGCAGTAAATTGATGAATGCGTTGGTGCGTGTTGCATCTTTGGGATCGCCAAAAACATACCCTTTGATCGGGCTTGCTTTTGCTTGTGCCATTGCAGAACTGTAAAAATTCTGACGCAACTTGCGCAGCAAATCTTTTTCACCTATCGATCCGCGAATGGTTGCCAACGAAGCCGTGAATTGATTGCGGATGGTAAACCCGAATGTAATTGGAATAGTGGTGGTCTCTTGGACATGCCCGCGCGAGCTTGCTTGCTCGAATAGAAAACCAATCCCTCCATAAAAATTGACATAGCTACTGCCATAGCCGGGATATAATTTATCAAACGCCTCCTCGGTAAAATACATGGAGCCGATGGAGTTCATACCTTTCGAAAAATAGTCCGCGAAGCGTGGATGAACTACATCATACAAAAAGGCTGGGACGATCGGATTGTTGCTGGCATACTTTCCGGGGTCGAAATAAAAAGTAGATGTGCTTCCCATCTCGTGGTGATCGGTCATCACATACGGGCGCCATTGATGAAAAAATTGAATTCGGTTGCGGCTTTCAGGATGTACTCCCAAAAACCAATCGCGATTTAAATCAAACCAATAATGGTTGGTTCTACCTCCCGGCCATGCTTCATTGTGTTCCCGATCGAGCGGGTCTGACACCATGGGTGAACCTTTATGCATGTTGGCCCAATGTGTATGGCGATCACGACCATCCGGATTGTAAACCGGATCGACCAGAATTACCATTTCGTCCAACCACTTCAGTGTTTCGGAATCATCGCTGGCAGCCAGATAATACGCAGTGAGCATAGCGGCTTCTGAACTGCTCGGCTCATTGCCATGGACATTGTAACCGAGTTGAATGATGAGAGGAATATCGGTGCTGTTCTCTAAATTCTTCTTACGAATATCTTCAATGCGAGCATGATTGGCAGGTGATGTTACCTTGGCCACTACTTGCACACGTTCACCAATCGTTTTACCAATTTCTTCCACTACAAAACGATCACTCAATTGATCGAGCAGCTTAAAGTACTCGACAATCTTATCGTGCCGGGTGTGATGCGAGCCTATCGGATACCCTAAAAATTGCTGTGGTGTCGGAATTTTTGGGTTCAGCGACTTAGCGGTTGGATAAAAATATTCAGCTTGGGCCAACGATAGAAGTGGCAAGCAAATCAAAAGGAAGAGTAAAATACGTTTCATAATGAGAGGTTTGTCCTCTGCAATTTAAGCATTCACGCCTTGGTAACTTTACCAATAAGCACCGATATTGACCTTACATACCGCAAATTACAGGACTATTCTTATACTATGCTGAACATGGTGGTACTACATAGATTTGGTCAGAATCTACGCGCCCGAAAGCAGGCAAAGAGTTGGGTGATTCCCATAAAGGGGTTGCATTTGTACTAATATTTACCCGGAAAACATGGATTTGGGATGTTTTGATCTGGAAAGATCATCCGGGCGTGTTTCCGTTTCTTCAAGATATACCCCGACCCGATCTTTGGCTAGTTTCGATCGTTGTCCCCCTTTTATCGCTGCCACAAATCACGCACTACGTGATGGATGGGTTTATCTGGAAACGATCCGGACCAAACCAATAAGCGCATAAGGTTCCACCCGAGCTCCATTTTCATAGAGTATCCTATAAGATTTATAGACAAGCATTTGTTTATAGCGATAAACTTTCTTTAAATTTAGATGCTAATCAACCAGCAGTTTTAACCAAAAAACAATACCCACTTTAAACTCATTTGTGCTATGGCAAAAAAAGCAAAGAAGGCGGCCAAGAAAAAGGCAAAACCTGCTAAGAAAGCGGCTAAAAAATCAGCTAAGAAAGCAGTAAAGAAAGTAGCTAAAAAAGCCACCAAAAAAGTGGCCAAGAAAGCAGCTAAAAAAGCAGTAAAGAAAGTAGTGAAAAAAGCAGCTCCGAAAAAAGCAGTTGCTAAAAAACCGGTAAAAAAGAAAGCAGCACCAAAGCCAGCTCCTAAACCGGCACCAGCTCCAGCTCCGGTTGCACCTCCAGCTCCGGCACCGATAGCCACCCCAGCTCCTGAAGCTCCTGCAACAGAAAGCACGGACAGCACAGGTGGTGCAGCGATGTAATTTCAGATTAGTTGAATTTATAAGAAAGCGAGTGAATAGCTCGCTTTTTTTTATGCCTGCTGGTTGGGCAACATCACGGTAAACGTAGAGCCATGGGCATATTGGCTGGTGAAGGTAATCGTGCCGTTAAGTTTTTCTACCGCTTTCCGTGCTATGTAAAGTCCCAAGCCATTTCCTTTCGAGCGTTCATTGGCTCTGAAATACATTTCAAAAATGCGAGGCTGATACTCCTCTAAAATTCCTTCGCCATTGTCTTGCACAACAATGACTGCTTCTGCCTCTGTTACGGTGATGGCGATTTTGATAAATGGACTTTCGGTAATGGCAAAGTGGACGGAATTCTCAATCAAATTTTCCAGAATGATTTTGACCATGGCTGGATAGGATACAAATGAAACCTGTTGCATGATCTCTTTTTTCAATTGTATTCCTTTTCGTCTAATCGGCTCAGATAAACCCTCCTCCGTTTCGCGAACCAGTTCGTCTAGAAATACCTCTTTGTAAATCATTTGCTGCGAGCCCACATCACTAATGGATTGTAGCTTTTGCAACATCTTATCCAAGCTGCCGGCAGTCTCACTTACCTTTTCGAACAACTCCAGTGACACCGGATCTTTCACAGTAATTTTAGCAACCCCGGCCAAACCCAAAAAAGTAGTAATCGGTCTTCTGAAATCGTGCGATGAACGGTAAAAGAAAGTATCTAACTCTTTATAGGCTTGCTTTAACTGGCTAGTGCGCACCTCTACTTTTTCTTCAAGGCTCTTGTTGATATTAGCTATCATATAGTTTGCCTCCTGCAATTCTTCAGATTGCGCCTGAATCTCTTCCTGCTGCTCACGCAACTCTCGATTGGCCTTGCTCTTTTCTTTGTAATAGCGATAGCCGATTAATCCGGCTACCAATAACAAAAAAATGCCGGTGCCGGCTGACGCAATAATCCAGTTTTTCCGAGAGAGCTCTGCTTGTTGGAATTGCAGTTGATTCTGTTGCGAGAGTTGTTTTTCATTCAGCAGTTCAATGTCTTTCTCTTTCTTCTCCGTGTTGAATAGCGCTTCAGCTTCCGCCAGCTTCATGGCACTGGTTTGCGAATAGATGCTATCGGTCAGTTGCTGATACAGTTTTTGCAATTCATAAGCCTTACGATAATTTCCCTGCTGCTCATGCAACAAAATCATCGAAGCAATATTGTTTCTTTTCAAAAGTGGTGACCCTACCTGATCGGCCAATCGATCTGCTTTGTTAATATAAACCAAGGCATCGTTGTATTGACTTAGCTTAATCAGCAAGCGTGACATCGATACATAAGAAATTGCCAGATTCTGATTGTTACCGGTCTGTTCCTCCATAAGGGTCGACTTCTTTTGGTATTCTAAAGCAAGATGTAGTTGTTGTCTGTCTTCATATACCAATGAGATATTAAAAAGTGAGGCAGCTATTCCTGCTTGATATTGAATACGTTCACGTATCCGCAAAGCCTTTTCATGTTCCTGAATGGATCGATCATAATTTTTCAGTAAAAGGTAAGTAAGACCTTTTACGTTGTGACAGTTGGCTATCCCTTTTTCATCGCCAATTTTTTCGCGGATGCGAAGAGAGATATCGGCATATTCAATTGACTTAACAAAATCGCGTTGATCTTTTTTAATCCAAGCCAACTCGCTATAAATGGTGGCAGTTTCCGCTAGCAAACCCAGTCGCTCACTTACCTTCAGTGCTTTGTAGAGGTAATCTGCAGCGACATCGTATTGAGCAATTTCTTCATACACTTGGCCAATTTGAATGAGTACCTTCACATACTGAGGCGGGAATACATATTTCTCAGTAATCTTTAAAGCTTGAAATCCATATTCAAGGGCCGAACTATAATCGCTGCGCAGGTAAGCCAAATCAGCTTTATTTAATTTGCACATAATCTGATGATAGTAATCTTCCAGTTGATAAGAAGCATCACACATCTTTTCATAATATGAGTTGGACAATTCAAACCTGAGCAGGTTTTTGTAGGCTTGACCATAAATACTCCAAACATCCATTTGCACATACTTGTTAGTACGCATACCATCGGTAAGGTATTGGCTGGCAGAATCCAGTACCTCAATGGCTTTTTCATTTTTCCATAGCAATACATAAACAGAACCAATATTCTTGTAGATAGTAGCACGATCAGGAGTACTCATTTGTGCACTTTTCTTGAAGCCCATTCGATAGAAATAAAGCGCGGAATCGTATATTCCTTGGTCGCGATAGCAATTGCCTAACAACACCCAATTGTAAACTTCATCCGAAAAGGCATCTTTCACTTTCACTTGATCTGAAAGGCGATAATAGCGAATAGCCTCTTTAAAGTTTGATTTACTGGAATATCCTAGGCCCACCATGGTATAACTAATCTTCAAACCTTTATTATAAGCTGATTTTTTAGCGAGCATTAATGCTTCATTCGCATAGGTAGATGCCAAGCTATCATTGTAATCGTAAAACTGATAAGCCAATTGATTAAGGGCGTCCACGCGTTGAAATGCAGGAAGGCTCGGGTTTTGTAAAGCCACCTTAAGACTGTCTTTTGTATCTGGCTGTGCAAAGAGGCCACTTGCCTGTAAGAGCATCATCAACAGCCATACATTCAATTTAAGTTTCATGGGGAAGTGGACAATCAAATTACAAAAACGAATCGAACTTACCAGCAGTTGAACTGATTGGCAAAATGAGTGTTATTTATGAACTAAAAAAACTACTTTTATAGGAATACCCATTATGAGCCGTTTCCGTCTAAAAGGTTGGTTGTCGCTGTCTGACTTGCAGCGTGAAAAAACAAAAGACTATCGGAACATAGTTATCATACAGGTCATAATCGTCTCCGCGGGCTTAATTCTTTCCGAACCTGTATTAAATGATTCTCGTAGTGCAGTTTCTAAGCTAATTATTTCAATTTTTTCCTTTTTTGCTGCCATCTACGCATTTCTGCAGTGGGATCTGCTTCGGAATTTTACCAATAATCGGGTGTTGATTATCGGGATATTGATCGCGCTTAGCGTAACAATCTTTACAGGAATCTTAGGCGAATTCCCCTATTATCAAATCATTGAAATTAACAACCGTCAAGCATATCTTCTTTTCCTCCATGGTGTCCTATTCCCGATTGAACTAACCGTGATCAGTTTCGCTGTGCGCGATCTGTTTTCGGGGGACTATCTTACACCCGACAAACTATGGGGCGCTGCCTGCATATTTTTGATGATCGGTATTTCATTTGGAAGTCTGTATGATTTGATTTCCATTGCTGTTCCCGGAAGTCTGGGGGCAACAATTGAACTTGGATTCCCGAATTATGCTGAATGCGTGACTTACAGTTTTAGTATTTTAGGAGGTATCGACTCCGGGCTTCATCCAAGTCGCTTAATTCGCAACATCAGCATTCTGGAAGCGGTGTGGGGTGGTTTGTATGGCATGTTAATCATCGGTAAGTTATTGGGCTTACCACGAAAAGAATCTTAAACTGAAAAACAATTAAACCTATGAATAACAGTAAACTCCCGTTCATCATTCTTGGCATTATCGGCTTCTTTGTGCTTCTGGCGCTGTCTTCTAGTCTGCTATTCACTATTGAGGCGACTGAGCGAGCCATTGTCTTCTATCCCTTTGGTCAAGGACTCGATAAAACCGATGTGATAGGCCCCGGCACTCATATGAAAGCTCCTTGGAACGATGTCTACATTTACAAAGTCAACGAAACATCCTCCGATGAAAACATGGATGTATTGGACAAAAACGGTTTGTCGATACACGTGGACATCACCATCCGCTTTTATCCGATTCCCAATAAAATCGGCTTCATCCATGAACAGTTCACCAAAGACTATGTTAATATCTTAGTCATACCTGAAGTACGGTCCACCGTTCGACAAGTAATGGGACGCTATACCGCTGAAGAAATTTACTCGACCAAACGGGCAGAAGTAGAAACAGCCATCACCACCGAAACGGAAAAGATTTTGAATGTTAATAATGTGAAAGCTACGGCCGTTTTGATACGCTCAATTGTTCTGCCAGAGCAGATCAAAGCAGCCATTGAAAATAAATTACAACAGCAGCAAGAATCATTGGCTTATCAATATCGCCTGGATAAAGAAAAAAGCGAAGCCGAAAGAAAGCGCATTGCTGCAGAAGGTGAATCGCGTGCGAATAATATCATCAACAATAGCTTAACTGACAAACTATTGAAAATGAGAGGCATAGAAGCCACGCTCGAGCTATCTAAATCACCCAACACCAAAGTGATAGTGGTGGGTTCGGGCAAAGATGGCATGCCGCTTATCCTCGGGAACAACTAAATATGCAACACTATTTTTTTCTAATGAGTCTACCATTTATCTTTAAAACCAAAGCTTAAAACCAATTCGTATGGCGAAAACCGCAGATCTGATAATAGACGGAAAAACGTACAAACTACCCATTGTAGAAGGCACTGAAAATGAAGTGGCTGTAGACATCAGCAATCTTTTAGAAGAAGCCGGTGTGATCACCCTCGACTTTGGCTACAAAAACACAGGAGCAACCAAAAGCGCCATTACCTTCTTAGATGGCGACAAAGGAATTTTGCGCCACCGTGGATACTCCATCGAAGATTTGGCCGCTAAATCTTCCTTTTTGGAAGTTGCCTACTTGCTGATTTTTGGTGAACTGCCCATGCAAGATCAATTGGATAAGTTTGCTGATGATATCAAGCGCCACACGATGGTGCACGAGGATATTAAAAAGATTTTGGATGGCTTCCCTTCATCCTCTCATCCGATGGGTGTGTTGGCCTCTATGTTCTGCGCTCAAACTGCCTTCTACCCTGAATCATTAGATCCGAATCGTTCAGCCGAAGGTGTTTATTTAAGCATCGTTCGCTCATTGGCTAAAATGCCAACTTTTGCAGCGTGGGCCTATAAGAATGCCATGGGGCATCCGGTAAATTATCCGGACAATTCACTCAACTATACCGCCCGATTCCTGAAAATGCTCTACGCACTTCCTGCTGAGCAGTACGAAGTAGATCCTGTTGTAGCCGATGCATTAGATAAGTTGTTAATCCTTCATGCCGACCACGAGCAAAACTGCTCTACGTCTACAGTTCGTATTGTTGGTTCTTCCAAGGCCAGCATTTATTCTTCCATATCAGCCGGTATCAACGCGCTGTGGGGGCCATTGCATGGTGGTGCCAACCAAGAGGTGATTTTAATGCTGGAAGCGATTCGTAAAGATGGTGGTGACACTGAAAAATGGATTAACAAAGCAAAAGACAAAAACAGTGGCTTCCGCCTCATGGGCTTCGGTCATCGTGTTTACAAAAACTTCGACCCTCGTGCCAAAATCATTAAGAAAACAGCCGATGATGTTTTAAACAAGCTCGGAGTTAATGACCCGGTTCTGGATATCGCATTAAAGTTGGAGGAAGTTGCTTTGCGCGATCCTTACTTTATCGAACGCAAGTTGTATCCAAACGTGGACTTCTACTCAGGTATCATTTATCGTGCTTTGGGCATTCCGGTAGATATGTTTACCGTGATGTTCGCGATGGGTCGCTTGCCCGGCTGGATTGCTCAGTGGAAAGAATTGCGCGAGAACAAAGAGCCTATCGGTCGTCCTCGCCAAATTTACACTGGTCAGAATTTAAGAGAATACGTTCCGATCGAAAAGAGATAAGTAAATTATTACTAACCTTAAGTCCATTGCCTAAAACACAATGGACTTTTATTTTTTTTAACATGGCATTACTAGACGATTTTAACGCGGCTGTCGCTCAATCTAAAGAGTTGACAAAACGCCCTTCCAATGAAGAACTGTTGGATTTATATGCTCTGTTTAAACAAGCTACCGATGGCGATGTAACAGGCGAGCGCCCCGGTGGTTTTGATTTTAAAGGCATAGCCAAGTTTGATGCGTGGGCTTCAAAAAAAGGTATTTCCAAAGATCAGGCCATGACCGACTATGTGGCGTTGATGAGTAAATTACGCGAAGCATACGCTTAGTCGCTTGATCGGTTCATTGTACAAAAATCCATGAATCTTTTTTATCTGCCCGACATAGCCGATGGAATCCATTACCTCGATGCAGAAGAATCGCGGCATGCCGTGAAAGTACTGCGGATGGAGGCTGGGGATGAAATCACGCTGGCGGATGGAAAAGGAACATGGTACTACGCCCGCATCAAAAATGCCGATGCCAAAAAATGCACTTTCGATGTATTCGATAAAAAGCATTTTCCCAAGAGAGACTACTCCATTCATTTGGCCATTGCTCCAACCAAAAATGCCGACCGCATCGAATGGTTGGTAGAGAAAAATGTAGAGATGGGCATCGATGAAATCAGTTTTATGCAATGCCAAACTTCCGAGCGAAAAAACGTCAATATCGAGCGGATCGAAAAAATTGCCGTCAGCGCCATGAAGCAATCGCAACAAGCATGGCTGCCGGTTATCAATCCATTAAAACCTTTCAGGGAAATTATTCAACAACAGGCCGATCAGAATTTTATTGGTCATGTGGATGCCAGCAATCCGCATCACCTAAAAGCATTGGCCCAACCGAAAAAGAAATATCTTATTCTGATTGGTCCTGAGGGTGATTTCTCAAACGAAGAGCTGGAACTAGCACAGAAAAACGGATTTCAAAAAATAAGTCTAGGAACAAATCGACTGCGCACAGAAACGGCCGGAATGGTAGCCTGCCAGGTTCTACACTTTATCAACAGCTAAGAAAAGAATCACTAAATTCGAGGCTTGAATATGTAATGCCATGTCAGCTTCCGAAGCGAAAGAAAAAATACAAGCGCTCAGTGATCAGATTAACTATCACAACCATCTCTATTACAATCAAAACAAATCAGAGATTAGCGATTTTGAATTCGATCAACTACTCCGAAGCTTGGTCGATCTTGAAAATCAGTTTCCCGAGTGGAAGCAACCGGACTCTCCCACTCAACGCGTGGGTGGCACCATCACTAAAGAATTTGAAAACGTAGCGCATCAATATCCCATGCTCTCGCTGGGCAACACCTACTCTACTGAAGAGTTATTGGAATTTGACGCCAGAGTAGCCAAAGGATTGGAAGGCGAAGCGTACGAATATTTTTGCGAATTGAAATTCGATGGTGTCTCCATCAGTTTAATTTACGAAAACGGAATGCTGGTGAAAGGCATCACCCGCGGGGATGGTGTGCGTGGTGATAATGTGATTGCCAATGTAAAAACCATTCGCACGTTGCCCTTGAAAGTGAAAGCAACAACGCCTGATCGCTTTGAAGTGCGCGGTGAAGTTTTTCTTTCAAAAGAAGTATTCAAACAACTGAACAAAGAGCAAGAAGATATTGGCGAAGAAACCTACGCCAATGCACGCAACACTGCTTCAGGCACTTTAAAAATGCAAGACAGTGCCGAAGTAGCGAAGCGAAAACTCGATTGCTATCTCTATTATTTGTTGGGCGAAGATTTGGATGTGACTACACACGAAGAAGCCATTCATCAATTGGAAAATTGGGGCTTTCAGGTCTCACCCACGTATCAAAAATGTAATACGATTCAGGAAGTGATCAATTACATCGCAAGGTGGGAAAAGAAAAGAACCGACCTTCCGCTCGAGACAGATGGCGTAGTGATCAAAGTAAATAATCTCGCGCAACAGCAACGACTCGGTGCAACAGCCAAAGTACCGCGATGGGCGATCTCCTACAAATACAAAGCTGAAAGCATCAGCACACGACTCAATGGCATTACCTACCAAGTAGGAAGAACTGGAGCTGTTACTCCGGTTGCTGAATTAGAACCTGTACTGTTGGCCGGAACTACGGTCAAACGAGCCTCGTTACACAATGCCAACGAAATTGCACGATTGGATTTACACTTAGGCGATTTTGTTTTTGTAGAAAAGGGTGGTGAAATAATTCCGAAAGTAACTGGGGTGGATTTAGCCAAACGAACCGCCTCATCAGAATCCATTGTATACATTACAAATTGTCCGGAATGCGGCACGGAATTGATCCGTAAAGAAGGAGAAGCCAATCACTATTGTCCGAATGATGTTGGTTGCCCACCACAAATCAAAGGCAAGGTGGAGCACTTCATTCAGCGCAAAGCGATGGATATTGATTCGCTGGGCGAGCAAACCATTCGTCAGTTGTTTGATTTAGGATTGGTAAAAACACCGGCTGATCTGTATGATTTGAAGAAAGAAGATTTGCTACGCTTGGATAAAGTGAAAGAAAAATCAGCTCAGAATATGTTGGCCGGTATTGAAGCTTCAAAGGCAGCTCCATTCGAAGCCGTGTTGTTCGCCATTGGCATTCGCTTTGTTGGAAAAACAGTTGCAGAAAAGTTAGCCGGTTATTTTAAGAATATGGACAATCTGGCGAAAGCCACCTACGAACAATTATTGGAGGCCCCTGAGGTTGGTGAAAAAATTGCCGCCAGCGTGGTTCAGTATTTTCAATCCGAAGAAAATCAACGCGAAGTGCAGCGCCTGAAAGCAGCGGGTTTGCAAATGGAATCGAGTGAACAGCAACCAACTTTACTCAGCAATCAATTAGATAACCACTCATTTGTCATTTCAGGAACCTTCGAAAATTATGAGCGCGATCAATTGAAAGATATCATTCTTGCCAACGGTGGTCGCGTGCTTTCGGGTGTTTCCGGAAAATTAGATTACCTACTGGCGGGTGATAACATGGGACCATCCAAACTGGAAAAAGCCCAAAAGCTTGGAGTAAAAATCATTAGCCTGGCAGAATTTGAACAAATGTTGAAAGGATGATGCGAATTATCCCCTATTGAATTTCTTGTTATAAATAGTGAATTTGCCGAATGTTTAAACTGAACTTCCTAAAGATGCGAACTCGCTCGGCCTTGCGAAACAACAAGAGCTTGCGCGCGAGCATCCCCTACCAACAAGCCCAATCCATTGGGATTATCTTTACCGTAGAGGACAAGCAAAAACACGATGACATCAAGGCATTCATCCACCAACTGGAGCACGATGGAAAAAAAGTGAAAGTGCTCGAGTTTCTTCCCAAGAAAAAAGAGAACTACGAGTTCCTTTTTGACTTCTTTACCATCGAAGATTTATCATTTTGGGGTTCTATTAAATCAGATGCGGCCACACGTTTCTCTGAAACTCCATTCGACTTCTTATTCAATATCGATACCACTACACATCCGCTGATTCTTGGGCTACTTGCCCGAAGCAAAGCGCATTGCAGAGTAGGAAAATTTAATGAACCTGATAGCCCCTATTTTGAATTCATGATTGAACAAAATGGCACGACTAAGGGTTTGATCGATACGATGTATAAATACACCAAGCAACTTCGCTAAAAATGATTCAGTTCAAAAAATTATACGGCACAGGCGTGGCACTCGTAACGCCATTTCATGAAGATGGACAAATTGATTTTGCTTCACTAAAAAAGTTGCTTACCCATACTGCCAAAGGAGTTGATTATTATGTGGTGATGGGCACTACAGGCGAATCGGCCACACTCACCAAGGAAGAAAAAAGCAGTGTTTTAAAATTCGTGATCGCACACAATTCAAAGAAACTGCCGATTGTATATGGTATAGGCGGAAACAATACCCAGCATGTAATTGATGAAATCCGCTCTACCGATTTGAGTGGAGTGGATGCATTACTTTCCGTGAGCCCCTACTACAACAAGCCTTCACAAGAGGGCATCTACCAACATTTTGTAGCAGTAGCGAATGCAAGTCCCCTGCCGATTATTCTTTACAATGTGCCGGGGAGAACGGCCTCTAACATGAGTGCAGCCACTACCTTGCGTCTGGCAAAACACAAGATGATTATTGGAATCAAGGAGGCATCCGGAAACTTGGAGCAGTGCCTTCAAATCGCCAAAGAAAAACCGGCCGACTTTCTATTGATTTCCGGTGACGACATGCTTACCCTTCCGATTTATTCCATCGGTGGCGAAGGTGTGATCTCCGTATTGGCGAATGCCTATCCGGTAGTGTTCAAAAAAATGAAGGAGTTCGCTTTTGTCGGCAACTACAGAAAAGCAAAAACAGAGGCTTTTAAGTTAATTGATATAAACAGCCCGATGTACGAAGAAGGAAATCCAGTAGGATTGAAACACTTACTAAGTTTATTGAAAATCGGAAATGGTCAAGTGCGACTGCCGTTAGTGAAAGCTTCCAACAGTTTGCAAAAAAAGATCGATCTGATCACAGCTAAGAAATAAAATCAAAAGTCTCTATAAAGCAAAAACCCGGCTTGACCGGGTTTTTTATTTCTATTGGTTCATTGAGGAATTAATCGCCACCACCGCTCACCGTCACTTCGTAGTTGGTAAACATCGAAGAGTAGTATTCGCGGTTCATGCGGGCGATGTTCGTAATCTTAATGGACTTCGGACACTCAGCCTCGCACGCTTTTGTATTCGTACAAGCACCAAAGCCTTCTTCGTCCATTTGAGCAACCATTTTTTCAACGCGCTCTTTGCGCTCAGGTTGGCCTTGTGGCAACAATGCATATTGCGAAACTTTCGCACTCACAAATAACATGGCAGAAGCATTTTTACAAGCTGCCACGCAAGCTCCACAACCAATACAAGCTGCAGCATCCATCGCTTCATCCGCTACTTTTTTAGGAACCGGAATGGCATTTCCATCCGGCACGCCACCGGTATTGACAGAAACATATCCACCAGCTTGTTGTATCCTGTCAAACGCTGAACGATCTACCACCAAATCCTTTACAACAGGAAAGGCTGCCGCACGCCAAGGCTCGATGGTAATGGTTTCGCCATCTTTAAACGAACGCATGTGCAATTGACAGGTAGTTGTTTGCAAAGGCCCATGTGGGCGACCATTGATGTACAAGCTGCACATACCGCAAATACCTTCGCGGCAGTCGTGGTCAAAGTGAACAGGTTCTTCGCCTTTTTTCACCAGCCCTTCATTCAGTACATCCAGCATTTCCAAAAAAGACATATCAGGCGACACATGGTCGTGAACATACGTCTTAAATTCGCCTTTGCTGTTGTTATTTTTTTGTCTCCAGATTTTCAGTGTCAGTTTCATATTTTCAGAGTTAATCGTTATTGGTTAATCGTTAATAGGATGTGTCGCCACGACTAACTATTAACTTTTCATCTATTAACTATTTATAGCTTCTCTGCGATGGTTTCACAAACTCGTAAACAAGTGGATCTTTATGCAAAGCTTGCTGCTCGCCTTCGCCCTTGTATTCCCAGGCAGAAACATAGAAAAAGTCTTTGTCATTACGCAAAGCTTCTCCATCCATTTGCGATTCTTCGCGGAAATGTCCACCACAAGACTCTGTGCGATTCAATGCATCATCTACCATCAACTCTCCAAGTTCAATGAAGTCGGCTACGCGGTTGGCTTTTTCCAGCTCCATATTCAACTCATTTCCGCTGCCCAGCACATTCACATTTGTCCAAAACTCTTTCTTGATATCTTGAATGATTTGCTTGGCTTTCTTCAAACCACTTTCGCTTCTGCTCATGCCGCAATATTCCCACATGGTTAAACCTAACTCACGATGCAATTGGTCAACCGTCTTCTTGCCTTTAATCGACAATAATTTCTCTTGGCGATCTGTTACCGATTTTATTGATTCTGCAAATGCAGGGTGATTGATATCTACTTTGTCTTTCCAACCAATGGTTGCTAAATAATCACCTAAGGTGTATGGAATGACGAAGTAACCATCTGCCAAACCTTGCATCAAGGCGCTGGCACCAAGTCGGTTAGCTCCGTGATCACTGAAGTTGCACTCGCCTAATGCATACAAACCGGGAACGGTGGTCATTAAATTATAATCTACCCATAGCCCGCCCATGGTGTAGTGCACCGCAGGGTAAATCATCATTGGCATCGTATAAGGATCATCACCTGTAATCTGTTTATACATGTCAAACAAGTTGCCGTATTTGGCTTCAATTACTGCACGGCCATCTCGCTTGATCGCATCGGCAAAATCCAAAAACACGGCAAGTCCTGTAGCTCCCACACCACGGCCCTCATCGCACACATACTTGGCGTTGCGTGATGCTACGTCACGGGGAACTAAGTTTCCAAATGATGGATATTTTCTTTCGAGGAAATAATCTCTATCTGCTTCCGGAATAGAAGCCGCATCTTTGGCTTTCAATCCTTTCTTAGCTTCTCTTGGCACCCACACCCGACCATCGTTACGCAACGATTCGGACATCAGCGTAAGCTTAGATTGATGATCCCCGGAAACGGGAATACAAGTTGGATGGATTTGAGTAAAACATGGGTTGGCAAAAAATGCTCCCTTCTTGTGTGCGCGCCACGCAGCAGTTACATTACTTCCTTTTGCATTGGTAGACAAGAAAAACACGTTGCCGTACCCACCGGTGCAAAGCAACACTGCGTGTGCACTGTGTGATTCGATTTTGCCGGTCACTAAATCGCGGGTAACAATACCTCTCGCCTTTCCATCTACAACCACCACATCGAGCATTTCGGTGCGATTGTACATTTTCACTTTGCCATTCGCAATTTGGCGATTGAGCGCAGAGTAAGCACCCAATAACAATTGTTGTCCGGTTTGACCACGAGCATAAAACGTTCTGGAAACTTGCGCACCACCAAACGAACGGTTTGCAAGTGTTCCGCCATATTCACGAGCGAATGGTACACCTTGTGCCACGCATTGGTCGATGATGTTTACACTCACCTCCGCCAAACGATGCACATTAGCTTCGCGAGCGCGATAATCTCCACCTTTAATGGTATCGTAAAAGAGACGGTACACACTGTCGCCATCATTTTGATAATTCTTGGCTGCGTTAATACCACCTTGTGCAGCAATCGAATGGGCACGTCTTGGGCTATCCTGAAAACAGAAAGCCTTTACATTATAACCTAATTCACCCAGCGATGCAGCGGCAGAGGCTCCGGCTAATCCGGTACCCACTACAATTACATCGTACTTGCGTTTATTTGCGGGGTTAACCAACTTCAGGTTAAACTTATGTTTACTCCATTTTTCGGCCAATGAGCCTTCGGGAATCTTTGAATCAAGCGCCATATTAGTTTCTTGAAAGTCTTGTTAAATGAATTAATGAACCCAGTTGAGATAAATCGCGATTGGCATTAAAGCAAAAATCAGGGGAACAACAATTGCGAAAGCAGTTCCAACGAAATGAATAATCGAATTGTATCGCTGATGATTGAGGCCAAGTGTTTGAAACGCACTCCAAAAGCCATGCAATAAATGCCAAGCCAGAGAAATACAACCAAGAACATAGAGTATTACGATCAATGGGTCAGCAAAAATATTCAACATCATCTGATACAGATTCAACTCTTCCCCTGTAGCAAATTGATTGGATCGGTTGGGAATCCAGAAATGAGCTGTGTGCATGATTAAGAAAAGGAGCAACAGGGTTCCCAATAACCCCATGCTGCGGCTGTACCAAGTGCTTTTCGGAGAAGGAGCTTCGACCTGATAGCGAACAGGACGAGAGTCTCTGTTTTTCTTAATGAGCAGAAGTCCCTGAAAGATGTGAATCAGAAAACCTGCTACTAAGCCAATTTCGAGGGTGCGGATAACCGGGTTGGTGCCCATGAAGTGCCCCCAGTGTGAAAATGTTACACCTCCATCATTCAGAAAAATCATTGCATTGATGGTGCAATGGATAATTAAAAAGGAGATGAGGAAAAGACCGGTAAGGGCCATGATCAATTTCTTACCGATTGTACTGGTTATTAGTTGTGAGAACCAATTCATATATGTTGGTCTGGTTTGAAAGTATTTATATAGGAAACCAAAAATACTTCGCAAAGTTTTACCAAACAATAATCTTTTCAAATAGCGCCATTCGTTTGTCGATCCGTCAAACGAGCGACATCTAAACGTATGCTAAAATTAAACATCAGGCCACGAGGACCTGATGTTTGCCATAAAAGGCTTCGGGGAATACAATATCTATTTTTAGCTTAGCTCAAACAGAACTACGATCAAGGCGATCGTTGCCACCATTGTAAGAAGAAACCATTCTTTCCTCACAAAGGTAATAATACTGCTAAGCACGGTTTTCATAAGAATTAAGTTGAACATGCCAGACTTATTGCGAAAGGCGTACCTAAATCTAATTAGTATTGATAATCAATAACTTACACATTTTATGATTCCCAAAAAATCCATTTATTGGCCTTGAAATCCAGAATTGGGACAGGTTGGCTCATTGATCGTTAAGTCCTACTTTTACGTCCTTCAACCACTTCAGCATGTATTTGATTTTTGATACGGAAACCACGGGGCTTCCTAGAAATAAAAACGCACCTCTCACCGACTTTGAAAACTGGCCTCGTCTGGTGCAGCTAGCGTGGCAACTGCACGATGGCAAAGGCAAACTGATCTCTCAAAAAAACTTCATCATCAAGCCGGATGGCTTTGATATTCCTTTCAAAGCAGAACAAGTTCATGGTATCTCTACGCAACGTGCATTAGAAGAAGGTCATGATCTGACTGAGGTACTTCGTCAATTCAATGTTGATGTGGGCAAAACCAAAGCGCTGGTAGGCCACAATATCGAATTTGATATTTCTATTATCGGTGCGGAATTGTTGCGCAATGAATTGAGCAGTGACTTATTTATGTCGTTGCAAAAAATTGATACCGGCATAGCGTCCACCGAGTTTTGTCAACTTCCCGGAGGGATGGGCGGTAAATTGAAAATGCCGCGCCTGCATGAGTTGTATGAAAAACTCTTTGGTACCGGATTTGAAGATGCGCATGATGCGGCTTATGATGTAGACGCCACCTCAAAATCATTTTTCGGACTACTACAACGAAAAGTAGTTGAAACGGTAGATGGCACGCAAGCTGACGAAATTCAGTACGAAGCTCCTAAGCTGGATGCAGGTAATTCTACCAAGCGCGCCAAAGCGAAAGGAGTTGATTACAGCGAAGCCAACGAAATTGAACTCACCGACAAGCCATACTATCATTTGCATGTTCACTCGCAATACTCCGTGTTACAAGCTGTGCCCGATGTTGCTGAGTTAATTGCCAAAGCAAAGGCTTCTCAAATGGATGCTATTGCTATGACCGACTTTGGCAATATGTATGGCGCATTCAAATTTGTAAGCGAAGCACTAAAGAACAACATCAAGCCGATTGTCGGTTGTGAATTTTATGTTTCAGAAGAACGCAAAACACTCAAGTTTACCAAGGACAACCCTGATAAACGATATCAACAAGTCCTCCTAGCAAAAAACAAAACGGGGTATCAGAATTTAGCCAAGTTGAGTTCGCTCGGGTTCATAGAAGGATTATACGGCATCTATCCGCGAGTTGACAAAGCGTTGATTGCACAATATAAAGAAGGTGTAATTGCCACCACCGGGAGCTTGGCGGGCGAGGTTCCCTATTTGATTTTACATGTGGGCGAACGCCAGGCTGAAGAAGCCTTCAAATGGTGGCATCAGTTGTTTGGCGATGATTTTTATATTGAACTGAATCGCCACAACATGCCCGAAGAAGATCGGGTGAATGAAACATTGTTGAAGTTTGCAAGGAAATACAATGTCAAATATTTCGCAGCGAACGAATGCTTCTATTTAGAAAAAGAAGAGTCCAACGCACACGATGTTTTGTTGTGTATTAAAGAAGGCGAATTTCAGTCTACTCCTATCGGCACAGGCCGAGGAACACGCTATGGTTTACCCAACAATCAATTTTACTTCAAAACGCAGGAGGAAATGAAAACCCTCTTCCGCGATTTGCCGGAGGCCATTGAAACCATCAGCGAGATTGTCGATAAAATCGAAAAGTATGAACTGAAGCGCAATGTGTTGCTGCCGAAGTTTCAAATTCCAAGTGAGTTTTCCAGCGAAGATGAATATCTCCACTACCTCACCTATGAAGGTGCAAAGCGAAGATATCAGGAGATCACACCGGAAATAAAAGAACGCATTGATTTTGAATTAGAGACCATCAAAAAAACCGGTTATCCCGGATACTTTTTGATTGTACAAGATTTTACATCAAAGGCACGTGAGATGGGTGTATCTGTAGGACCGGGTCGTGGATCGGCAGCAGGATCAGCAGTAGCCTATTGCATTGGTATTACGAATGTAGACCCGATTGCTTACGATTTGCTGTTCGAGCGTTTTCTCAATCCCGATCGCGTTTCACTTCCCGATATTGATATTGACTTTGATGATGAAGGGCGCGACAAAGTGTTACAATATGTGATTGAAAAATACGGTCACAATCAGGTAGCACAAATCATCACATACGGCACCATGGCTGCCAAATCTTCTATTCGCGATTGCGCGCGTGTGATGGAACTGCCATTGACGGAATCCAATAACATTGCCAAGCTCGTACCCGAGCGCCCGGGCACTTCATTGGCGAAAGCGTTCGAAGAAGTAAAAGAATTGAACGACCTAAAAAAAGGCACGGACTTGAAAGCGCAAGTGCTTAAGCAAGCGGTGATTTTAGAAGGTTCACTTCGAAACACGGGCACCCACGCTTGTGGAGTTATCATCACACCCGATGATCTGACCAAATTCGTTCCGGTCTCTACTGCGAAAGATTCGAACATGCTGGTCACGCAATTCGACAACAGTGTGGTAGAAAGCGCGGGCATGTTGAAGATGGACTTTTTAGGTTTGACAACGCTTACCATCATCACCACCGCCATTCGCAATATTAAAAAACGGCAGGGCATTGATATTGATATTGACAAAATTCCGCTCACCGATCCAAAAACGTATCAGCTCTACCAACGAGGCGAAACCACCGGCACATTCCAGTTCGAATCGGATGGTATGCAAGCGTACCTGAAAGGATTGAAACCCGATAAGTTCGAAGACTTAATTGCCATGAACGCCTTGTATCGTCCGGGCCCGATGGAATACATTCCCAACTTCATTGCACGGAAGCATGGTCGTGAACCAATCAAATACGACTTGCCCGAGATGGAAGAGTATTTGAAGGACACGTACGGAATCACAGTATATCAAGAGCAGGTGATGTTGCTGTCGCAGAAGCTCGCCAACTTTTCAAAAGGTGATGCGGACGTGCTGCGGAAAGCGATGGGTAAGAAGCAGAAAGACGTGCTCGACAAGATGAAGAGCAAGTTCATTGAAGGTTGTAAAAAGAACAACCACGATGAACAGATTGCCGAGAAAGTGTGGAAAGACTGGGAGGCTTTTGCGCAATACGCTTTTAACAAATCGCACTCTACTTGCTATTCTTTGGTAGCCTATCAAACTGCTTATCTGAAAGCAAATTATCCGGCTGAATATATGGCCGCGGTACTCACGCATTCGCAAAGTAATTTAGATAGTGTCACTTACTTTATTGAAGAATGCCGCAAACAAAATATTGAAGTGTTGGGGCCGCATGTAAATGAATCGGGTGTGTATTTTGAAGTAAACAAAGAAGGACAAATTCGTTTTGGGCTTGGAGCGATCAAAGGAGCAGGCGATGCAGCGGTTGAATCGATCATTCAAGAGCGCGATGCGCGCGGCCCTTATAAAGATTTGTTTGATTTTGCCAAGCGATTGAATCAACGGGCTGTCAACAAAAAAACGTTTGAATGTCTTGCCCTGTCTGGTGCCTTTGATTGTTTTACCGAATATCATCGCAGACAATACATTGCCGCGAAAGAAGGCGATCTTTCTTTAACGGAGAAAGTAATTAAGTACTCTGCCAAACTGCAGCAAGAATCACAAAGTGCGCAAGCAAGTTTGTTTGGCAGTAGCACCGGTACACAAATGCCCTTACCGAAAGTTGATCCGATAGAGCCTTTCAGTGAAATTGAAAAATTACATTTTGAGAAAGAAGTAGTAGGCGTTTACATTTCCGGCCACCCGCTAGACAATTTCAAATTTGAAATGGACGCTTTTTGCAATACTCCTGTATCCACCTTGAGTGAATTGGAAGGGAACGAAGGCAAGGAATGCAAAATAGGTGGTATTGTGGCTTCGGTAGAACATCGCATGACGAAAACGGGGCGGCCTTTCGGAAAAATGTTCATTGAAGATTACAGTGGCAAAGCGGAAGTGGTTTTATGGAGCGATGATTACCTCAAATTCAAATCCTTCCTGATGCCTAGTCTATTCCTATTTATTGAAGGGAATATTGTTAAAAAAGCGTGGGGCGACCAAAGCTTGGAATTCAAAATCCGTTCGATTGATTTGTTGAATGAATTGGCAAGCAAAAAAGTGCAGGGGTTGGCGTTGCGATTTACTGTGCAAGATGTGAATCGTGATTTTATCGATTCGATTGATAAGATTTGTAAGAAAAATGCGGGCAACTCATCCATCAAAATGTTCCTGAAAGATGATTTTGATTCTATGCAAGCCGAGTTGCTATCGCGTTCCGGACGAGTAAAAGCTTCGAATCAATTGATCAACGAATTGAAAAAATGGGCCGAAGTAGGCGTCATTGGCGAAAAGCAAGATGTACGCTGGCTGACGGATCTATCGCCAAAAGTGACACAAAAAACAGAAGTTGGAACATTTTCTCCTACCTTTGTGTTGGACACTATAGAATAATTAATGAACATATAAACACACTCTATATCATGGGAAAAACACTCGAACTTACCGATGCAACGTTTGATGAAACCTTAAAAAGCGACAAACCCGTTTTGGTCGATTTTTGGGCCGAATGGTGCGGACCTTGTAAAATGATTGGTCCTTTGGTGGAAGAATTAGCCGGAGACTATGAAGGCAAGGCCATTGTAGCCAAATTAAATGTGGATGATAATCCACAAGTGACCGCTCGTTTTGGCGTTCGCAACATCCCTACGTTGCTGGTTTTCAAAAACGGCCAAATTGTAGATAAGCAAATTGGAGCTGTGCCGAAATCTGTTTTAGCTAACAAGCTACAAGCGCAGGTTTAATTTTACTTGACGTAGAAATGAAAAGGGCAGCAGTTTAACACCGCTGCCCTTTTTTAATGTAAAGCATGTTCTTTATAGCCAAGAGATTTTGTATTCATCGAACTCATCTCCTGCTTCCACGTTTTTCAAATATTCGATTTTGGGCGCCAGTACTTTGGTTTTGCGAATGATCTCGTCCAATAGTCCAAATTGCAGCGTGCTGTTAAACGTTTGTGTTCTTCGCATCACGATATGCTTGGGACCAAATTCAAGAATCTCCCAACCTCGGCCATGCGGATCCTTGATCATCGTGCTTGCTACAGTAGCAAGCGCCTTCATCACTTCGTGTGGCGTAGATTGATCTGTGACCAAATTGAATCGCTTCATGGCATCAAATGCCGTTTTGCCAATCTGCCTACCTACCAAACGAGCATTGGCTTTACCTACTTGGTTCTCAATCCAATTGCACATATCATTGTAAACGGTAATCGGAACCATGTTCATCGGGTTGGAAAGATCATGGCCTTTAGTAAACCCCTTTAACGTTTCAAAATCAGTCGCTGACTTATCCTGATAAATAGTTAAAACATCATTCACAAAAGCTGCGGCAAGGGTCACATTCTCGGTACTATTGTTCATATTTTTTTTCTGCAAAAAAAGCCAATGCTTCATTCACCGATCAATCGATTTTTGATCAATTCTTACATCAATAAGTATTTTTATTTCTGGAAGGTCTGAGTCAGCCAATCGCTTTTAGCCGTTCGACCATTTCAAAAACAGCTGGGCATACCAGTGTGTTTTTGTGTGTCAAATCCATAATCTGCACCATTTTTTTTCGATCGGTGTGTGGATACTCCCGGCAAGCCTTCGGACGGTCAGCATAAACGCTGCAATAATTATCTGAATCTAAAAAGGGACAAGGTGAAGACTTAAGCACATAGTCTTTGTCTTCATCTATTCGCAAATACTTTTCAATAAAATCGCCCGGCTTCATGCGCAGGGCTTTCGCAACCCGCTCAATATCGGTCTGATAAAAAATAGGACTTGTGGTTTTACAACAATTCGCACACTCCAAGCAATCCATTTCCTGAAACACCTCTTCATGCACCTCATGAAATGCATCATCCACTTCGCGTGGATTCTTTTTCTTCAATCCTATCAAAAACTTTTTGTTTTGAACGGACTGTGCCTTCGCTTTTTCTTGAAATGTATCTAAGTCAATCACAATTAAGCTGAATTTCTGGCCGCATTGATGATTCCAAACATGCTGCGGATGATTAATTTGCGATAACGCAACTCGTGTACTTTATTCGACTCATTCAAATTGCGCAAATTCATCAAAGCCGATTGCTGTATGGCGATTAGCGGCAACACAATTTGTTCACGCAAGTGAACGGATTGGCGAATATTAGGATTGTTGCCCATCAACTCATTCAAACCAGATACCTCCAGTGTTTTAGATTTTGATAATAAATACTCGTTATACATTTTGTGCCAGAACGGACCGAACTCCGGGTCGTTGCCTAGATAGGTAGTGGCTTCATAATACGTTTTGGTGAGAGACATCATACTATTACCCAACAGGGTGCGGAAGAATAAAGAGTTTTGATACAACTGTTTCAACAGCGGCAATTTTCCTTTCATTTCCAACGCTTCGATTGCACTGCCCACACCGTAAAATCCGGGAATATTTTGTTTCATCATGGCCCACGAACCTACAAATGGAATGGCACGAAGATCTTCAAACTTAAGTCCTTCGCTCGCGCTGCGCTTCACGGGTCGGGAACCAATGTTGGTATCGCCAAAGAAAGACAAAGGAGTCACTTTCTCCAGATACGGAACAAATTTTTCGTGGTGCTTCAAATCCAAATATGCGCGATAGCCTTCATTGGCTAATTCATCCAGTAACAATTTATCCGCTTCTGTAAACTGCGTTTCATTACGCTTGAAGATCGAGCCTTCCAACCCTGCAGAAACTAATTGTTCCAAATTAAAACGACTGGAAGCGACCTTACCAAAATTAGAACTGATCGTTTGACCTTGAATGGTTACCTGCACTTGTTCGTGCTCAATCGTATCACCTAACGATGCGTAGAAATCGTGGGTGTTGCCGCCTCCGCGTGCAGGCGGGCCTCCCCTGCCATCAAAGAACAGTGCTTTCAAACCATACTTACGAGAAACTGCACTCAAACTTTCTTTGGCCCGGAAGATTGACCAGTTGGCACGCAAGTAGCCGCCATCCTTCGTGCCATCCGAAAATCCTAGCATGATTGTTTGATGATTTTTTCTGCGCTCCAAGTGTGCACGATAAGCCGGTATAGAATATAATTCCTCCATGATTGCCGGAGCATGTGCCAAGTCATCGATGGTTTCAAACAAGGGAACAATATCCAAATCCAATTCTTCTCCATTGCCGATGAGTAATCGAGCTAAGACAAACACTTCGATTACGTGCAATGCTTGTTGGCAATTGCTGATTACATACCGATGACTTCCGGCTGCACCGTTCTCTTTTTGAATTTTAGCGATGGCCAAAATACTTTGGATCGTTTCGTTTACCAAAGCATCTTCGAAATCGACAAAGATCAAATTGGATTTGATGGAAAGCAGATAGTTGATTTGCTCTTGGCGTGAAAGGGCTTCAAACTCTTGGGATGAAATACTACTTCGCTTAGTCGACAGTTTATCTAAGATTCCATTCCAAACAGCATCATGCTTGCGGCTATCCTGACGTATGTCTAAGGTTGCGAAATGGAACCCAAAAATGTTGATCTTGAGAATAAAGGCATCGAGCAACTCTAAAAATAATCCTCCATGATCGTCTACCAGTCGTGAACGAATTTCACTGAGTTCTTGTAAGAGTTCTTGCGCATGTTGGTAACTTTTTTCCTTTCGGTAAACGAGCGCGTAGATTTTTTGCTCCACAGCAATCATCCGATCAGCCACTCCGTGAAACGTTAGGCGTCTTCGAAGCAAGCGTGCATCTTTATAATAACATTTCAAAATAGACTCTTGTAAGCGCGCGGCAACACGCAGCGTAATCTCGGCAGTTACGAATGGATTGCCATCACGATCGCCACCCGGCCAAAATCCGATGACAATCAATTTATTGTTTTGCCAGTCGGCCAGCGAAACATCTAAACCTTGCGCGAGCGAAGAAACGATTTGCGGGATGGAATGATAAAATACATTTTCGAGATACCAGCACAAACTGAGCGCTTCGTCATAAGGTGTAGGTTTGTTTTGGTTGATGAACCCGGTTTTACCAAGCTGCTGCAGCAGTACGTTGATCTCTGAAAGATCGTTTTGGCGAATGGCTGTTTCTAAATCGGTAAGAATACCCAACACATGGCCAGGGTAAAACTGAGTGGGGTGCGCAGTCAACACAATGCGCAAACTAAAATCCTGAAGGCGTTGCAAAAGCTCTGCCTCTTTCTTTTCCAGTTTGGTGCGCAGCAGCAAAGCCGAAATGGTTCCTTTTCCATTAAAGTCATTGACTTGTTCAAAGGCGGCATCTTCCACCGAATCGAACAGCGCTACTTGCCGTTCAATATATTGAATGAAACTAAACAATAAATCGAATTGCTCCTGCTCATTCACTTGTGGGGCCATCTCTTTAAAAAAATGAGATAGAATTTCGGAGGCTGACTTTCCATTGGCGAATCCGGTAGCACAGTACTGCTGCAAAAGAGGCAGCAAAACACCTGTGCGGGCCACATTGCGAAATGGCAAATTGAGGAAAAGGCTATTGTATATGTGAAATCTGGTAGCCACCAGTTGCGAATAAGAGGTCATTTTCCGGTTACGTTTAAAATAGCTGAAGTAATTTAACATCAGCGAATTTGCAGTTGGCGACAATTTAACCTAACTTTTGTTAACTAAACCCAGAATCGTATGAAGAAAATCTACTGGCACATTCTTGTGGCTTTACTTCTCAGTTCTTGTCTTGGATTTAAAGAATTACCCGTTGAGTACGATTATAGCTATAACGGCAATTTCAAACGATACCGGACTTTCAACATCATGAAGCCGATTGGACTAAACGATACCACCATGACCAATGAGGTGATTGAAAAATCCATCATTTCGCGCATGAAATTTTTAGGATATAAGTTAACCGATACCCGCCCGCATTTGATTGTTGGCTTCAAAATGTTTTCAGACAGCCTGAAATTCAACGGTTACAACCAGCCTGAAATTGAAGAGTGGGTAAAATCGCAGCGGACGGATGTGGACTACAATCCTAAAAAGCTGAATATGAAAAGCGGCACATTATTGATTCAATTATACGACCGCAGGCAGAATAAATCCATTTGGCAGGGCTATGCCACCACGTTTTATGGTGGTATCGATTTTAACAATCAGCGGCATTTACGAAACGCAGTAATCTCGATCTTAGACAAATACCGTTTTTGGGCCGAGGGTTTTGTAGAGGGGCAAGCCCAGAAAGAGACATCTGAACTTTAACTATTTCTGAGCAATCCATAATCCCATAAAAAAACCCTAAAAATTGGGTTTTGCTTTTCAAAATAAATTCTACCTTTGCGAACCTTTTTAAGGGATAGATTGACCTATGGTGTAATGGTAACACTGCAGATTTTGATTCTGCCTTTCTAGGTTCGAATCCTAGTAGGTCAACCACCAAAACCCGCTCGGGTACACCTAGCGGGTTTTTAGTTTTAAAAATATGGCTGTAAAAATATTTTCTGGTCGCGCTACCACTTATCTGGCTGAGAAAGTAGCACACGCTTATGGCGAGCCGCTCGGTAAAGTTGATTATCAGCAGTTTAGCGATGGTGAGATGTCTCCTTATATTGGAGAGTCGGTGCGTGGCCACGATGTTTTTATAGTACAATCTACCTTTGCGCCAGCCGACAACTTTATGGAGTTGTTGCTGATGATTGACGCGGCCAAGCGTGCCAGTGCATCCAATGTGAATGTCATCATCCCCTATTTTGGATATGCCCGTCAGGACCGTAAAGACAAGCCCCGGGTAGCCATTGCCGCCAAGTTAATTGCTAATCTTTTGTCTGCAGCAGGTGCTAACCGAATCATGACCTGTGACTTACATGCTGATCAGATTCAGGGATTCTTTGATATTCCGCTCGATCACTTAGATGGTAATTATATTTTTGTTCCTTACCTCAAGTCGTTGAATTTGCCAAACATTATGTTTGCCTCTCCGGATGTGGGTGGCATTAAGCGTGCCAGAAGTTTCGCGAAATTCTTCAATGCAGAGTTAGCCGTTTGCGATAAATACCGCAAAGAAGCCAACAAAGTAGAATCCATGCGATTGATTGGTGAAGTGGAAGGCAAAGATGTAATTCTGGTAGACGATTTAGTGGATACCGGTGGCACGTTGTGCAAAGCAGCCGGACTCTTAAAAGAAAAAGGAGCCAATACTGTGCGTGCTATTTGTACGCACCCGGTTTTATCAGGTAAAGCCTACGAAAACATTCAATCTTCTGTTTTGGAAGAGTTGGTTGTTTCTGATACCATTCCTTTAAAGCAACAAGTTTCTAAAATCAAAGTATTGACTGTATCGGATTTGTTTGCGAAGGCCATTCGCAAGATTCACGATCATGAATCGATCAGTTCATTATTTATCCGTTTGTAATCAATTTTAATTTAAACCAATAAACAATTATGAAAACCATCGAGATTATAGGGTATCGAAGAGCAAATCTCGGCAAGAATGACTCGCAAAAAACCCGTGAAGAAGGAAATGTTCCTTGCGTACTTTACGGAGGTGATAAGCAAGTTCATTTCCACTCGCCCGTTATTTTGTTCCGCGACTTAGTGTACACCAACGAAGCACACTTTGTTCATTTGAACATTGAAGGCGAAGAATGTCAAGCAATCATGCAGGAAGTTCAATTCCATCCTGTAAGTGAAATTATCCTTCACGTAGATTTTCTACGTATTAGCGAAGATCGTAAAATTAAAATGGACATACCGGTTCGTTTGGTTGGCCAAGCTCCGGGTGTATCTAAAGGTGGTACTTTGGTGCGCAAGCGTGCGTCTTTGAAAGTTTACGCTTTCGCGAAAGACATGCCTGATCATATTGATATCGACTGTTCTTCATTGGATTTCCACCACGCTATTAAAGTGGGTGATGTAAAAATCCCTAACCTCGAGTTGTTGGATCCGAAAGCGGCTGCTATTGCTGCTGTGGAAGTTCCTCGCGCTGCTAAGTTGGCTGAAGAGTCAGCTGCTGCTGCTCCTGCTGAAGGCGCTGCTGCTCCTGCTGCGGCCGCTCCTGCTGCAGATGCGAAGAAAGCGGAAGCTCCTAAGAAAGACGAGAAGAAGAAATAATCAGTTCTTCCATCCTTATTTAAAAAATCCTACCCTAATCGGTAGGATTTTTTGTTTAGTTTCCATTTGATTTCCGAAAGGTGAATCGCGTATTTTAACGAAAGTTTAATAGGTTAGAAAAATCGCATGAAGTACTTGATCGCTGGTTTGGGCAATATCGGTAGTGAATACGAATTAACTCGCCATAATATCGGTTTTCTAACTTTAGACCGCATGGCCGAGCAACACAAAGTTGAGTTTACAACCGATCGATTGGCCAGCAAGGCTGAGTTGAAATACAAAGGCCGCCAATTGCATCTGATCAAGCCCTCTACTTATATGAATCTGAGTGGCAAAGCCATCGCGTATTGGCTGCAGGATTTAAAAATACCAAAAGAGAACTTGTTAGTAATCGTAGATGAAATTGCGTTACCATTTGCCAGTCTCCGGATGAGAACGAAAGGAAGTGCCGGTGGCCATAATGGTTTAAAAAATATAGAGTTGCTTTTAGGCGGGCAAGATTATACACGCTTACGATTTGGTGTCGGTAATAACTTTGGAAAAGGACAGCAGGTAGATTATGTATTGAGCAATTTTACGCAAGAAGAGTTTACCCAATTGCCGGCTGCTATGGACAAAGCAACAGAAATGATTTTTTCCTTTTGCACGATTGGCGCTGAACGAACCATGAACTTTTTTAATTCTTAAAATATGGATTGGATACAAGTAGCCGGACATGTGGGAGCGTTCTTAAGCGCCATTACATTTATTCCACAGGTTTATAAAGTTTGGGAAACCAAAAGCGCAGGCGATTTGAGCATGGCGATGTTGTTGATTGTATTCACCAGCACGATCATCTGGCTAGTCTATGGAATCGCGTTGATGCTATGGCCGGTGATTATTGCTAACGGAATTATCAGCGTGCTAAGCTTGCTGCTGATTTACTTTAAGTTGTCGTTCAAAAAAAAGTAAAGGTTACAGTTTAACCGTAACCTTCTCATTTTGAATGCAATCTACTTTTTGCGAATGTAAATATCGCCATTGTAGTTTTTCAAAGTAATCTCGGGGCCTCCTCCATTGATATCGCCTTTTTTCCATTCGTCTATCACCAATTTAAATGCACCTGATTTCGTGTCTTTCTTTTGAACGGGTGCGCTGCTGGTAATGTTCATTTCAAAGCCGGTGAAGATTTCACCTTGCTCGGTCCTCATTTTAAATGTAGCCTTATAAGTAGCCGGAAAAGTCAGATCAATATCACCATTATACGTAGTAAAAGACATCGGTGTGTTTTCCGTTACTTTATCAAATGAAACTTTCACTTCGCCATTGTAAGTGGAGGCAATAACGGAACCGGATATGTTCATCGCCTTGATTTCGCCATTATAATTTTCAATTTCAAGGCTGCCTTGCACATTAGTAATCAGAATATCACCGTCATTATAGGTGCTGGCTACGATGTCCATCCCACTGGGAATTTCTATTTCCAAATCTGTTTTCACACTCCATGAACTGGATTCGATAGTCACATTATTGTTCAGTTCACTAGCCTCCAAATCCAGACCTCCTCCACCTATCCGTTTAAGGCCATCTTTGGAACTTGCGTTACCATCATCTTTTGTGGAAGAATAACTAACGAAAACATCTTTGCGAGCCGTACCTTTAATCGTAACGGATCCGTAGTGAATATCTACTTTGATTTTACCACGCTTAATCGGATCGCTGAGTGGCACTGTAAAATTGTTTCCGCTTTGCGAGAAGCCATTGAATGAGAATAAAACAATCGCAATGATATTGATGAATATATTTTTCATTTTCTTGTTGAATTAGGATGAATGTTTAGTTAGTGATCGTACTGAAATAATCAATTGGCTTTTTCTTTGAGGTACACATTGCCGTTGAACGTTTCGAAATCCAACAGCGGCCCGCCAGCACGCACGCGATAGCGATTGCCATTCACCTTGTATTGAATTCCCTCACCGCGTTTGGTCTTTTCCATCGAAACCGCCAGAGGCGTGATATCATCAATGGAAGAAAATAAATCGCCCTGAAAACTCTTGAAGGTGAGTTGTGCATTTAAGCCGCTCTTGAACTGTGCATTGATATTGCCGTTTAAGGAGTAATATTTGGAATCCCCTGGAGGATTAGCCGTATATTCCAAATCAACTTCGCCATTGATTGTAGTTGCGGTAGTGGTACCAGCAATATCCGTCAGATGAATACCGCCATTGATATTGCGCGCCTCCAAGGTGCCTTTGGTATGATGAACTGTAATATTCCCTTGATTGATGGTGGAGATATGCAGATTGATGGCATAGGGCACCTTCACCACAAAGCTCATATTGTAATCATACTCTTTGTCTTCCTGTTGGCCCTGCCAGTTGTAGCCCCATCCCGCCATTTGCATTCCGTTTTTCTTGTTCTCTTTTCCAAATCGCTCGCCTATTCCTTTTACATACAGAATCAATGTGTCGGCTTTGTCGATCAGGCCTAAATCAATTTCCGATTTGCCTTTCGCTACTCGGGCTTCCGATTTGCCTGTAATTTTTTTCTGAACTTCAATAATCACCTGGTCGCCTGAGTAGCCTTCTACTTTGACAGAACCATTCACATTAAAAATCAATAATGCATTCGACTGGTTTTTCTTTTCTAATGTTACGGTTCGCTTGATGGTTTCTTCGCTTGCTTGAGCCATACTCTGCACTTCCATCAAAACAGAGAGCATCAGCAAACACCATCTATAGTTAATCTTTGCCTTCATAATTTTTTTAAATTAATACATCAATACTTTGATTAATTTTTTTCTTGACTTCATTCGGCATGCGGTCGCTTTGCAACAATTTTTTTAACTCCGATACCGATTTTTTCTCTTGAATGGCCGCCATCAATTCAGCCAACGACATTTGAACCAGGGGCGATTCTTGTTTCGCGATGGATTGAATCAATCCTTCGCGAACGCCACTGTCTTGCACATAGGGCTTCAGCGCTTCAATAGCTGCCAGACGCACATTTACATTGGCATCCGTATTTAAAGTTTGCAACAAGGCACTCGTTACCTTTTTGCTAGCCTGATCCATTTCGTTCGTAAGGCTAACTGCTTTTAAACGATCGGTGGCCGATTCTTTTTCAAGCATAGAGAGCATCATCATTTCCTTTAGCTCGCTTACTTGCCGGTGAAGTTGCGCTACATCATTACTAGAACTTGGCGATGGAACCAGATACCCAATTCCAAAACCGATGGTTAGCATCGCCACTCCAAATGCCAGTCGAGGCCAGAGTTCGTTCCACATCGGTACTTGAAATACAAGCTTTTTGGTCTCCTTTCTTTTTGCATCCGCCAGCGATTCATAAAAACGACTGCTCAACTCCATCGAAGGTTCGCCTGCATCCCACGATTTCAGTTGATTGGATATGGTCGAGAAACCCGAAATCTGCGAAAGCTCAAGCTCACCGGTTTCAATGGCCTTTTCAATCTGCTGAATCTCTTCGGGAGTGGCGCTTCCATTGTTGAAGCGCTCGATTAACTTTTGCCATTCGTGCGTTTCCATACTTACATTATTTTCTCTAGTTGCTGATACACGGTCTTAAGCTCCTGCATGGCTCTGAACACTTTTACTTTTACTGCACTTTCGGAGCATCCGAGGATCTGTCCAATCACCTCATATTTATTCTCCTGAAATTTGCTGAGCAAGAGTATCTCCCGTTTGTCTTCGGGCAAACGTGCCAACGCCATGGACAACATTTCGTGTTCATCAGCACGCACCCATTCTACCGAACGGTTTTCATGGTTTCCTAAACGGTCTTTCCAGTTTTCCACGTCATCTTGCTTGCTCGTTTTGTCCTTCCGGTGATGATCATGTCGCACATTGCGCGCGATGTGAAACAGCCATGCCCGAAAGTCGCCCTCTCCGCGAAAGAGGTGTCTGTATTTAAGAATGCGCAGAAACGTATTCTGAACCAGATCTTCACTGAGATCACGCTCACGCGTAAGGCCATAGAAAAAACCATACAACGGCTTTTTATAGCGTTCAAACAAAAGACCGAGCTTGTCCAAGTCCCCGTCTCTGACTTTGATCATCAATGAATTATCCGAAAGCGCTTCCAAATGACCGAATTACGTTTACAAACAGGATAACTGCCGATTTCACGACTGGTTACCGAAAATTTTGAGTTAATTATTCCAATGCCAATCGGCAAAGAACAATTTTAAAGATACGGATGTTAGAACAACAGACCTGAAGCAATCAAATGACAGCTTGCCGACATATGATCATACGGAAGCCAACAGAACGATTGGCCAGCCGTATATTGGTTTAAAATACAAACAAATGAAATACATCTCAGTTTTCGCATTGATCTTCCTGATTTCCGCCTGTCAAGGACAAACCAACAAAAAACAAGGTGATTTAAAGATGAATCTAACGCCTGCACCGGGCAAGGCCGTGGCCGCCTTCGCGGAAGGTTGTTTCTGGTGCTCTGAACATATTTTTGAAGCTGTGGTGGGTGTCGATTCAGCCGTATCCGGATATGCCGGAGGCAAAACCATCAACCCTACTTACGAATTGGTCAATACCGAAACCACCGGCCATGCCGAAACGGTGTTAGTTTATTACGATCCCAAAGTGATTAGCTACGCTGAGTTGATGAATGTTTTCTTTACTTCACACGATCCAACCACACCTGAACGGCAGGGCCCAGACAGGGGCAATTCCTACCGCTCCATCGCATTTTACAGTACACCTCAGGAAAAAGAATTAGCAGAAAAGGCAAAAGCCAGCTACGCCAAATCATTCAAAAACCCAATTGTGTCTGAAATAAAGCCACTTACAGCGTTTTATCGGGCGGAAGATTATCATCAAGATTATATTGAACACAATCCATACAGTGGCTATGTAATGGGGGTTTCAATCCCGCGCTTTGAACTTTTCAAAAAAACTTATAAAGGTAAACTGAAAAACAACAAACGATAGCTTAACTATTATTTGTAATAGTATTTTCTTAAAGTAAGATAGTAAATCTTACTTTTTTTTATTTTTGCGGGCGCTTGAAAACGTGAAGCAGCCTTGAAAAAATCAGTATTACTTCTTCTTTGCATTTCATCACTTGGAATGAATGCTCAGACTTCTGAAACAAAACCAATCAAAAAGCGAGGAGAGCTTTATTTTACATGGGGTTATAACCGCGATTGGTATTCCAATAGCACCATCCATTTTTTTAACAACAACCCTGACCCATCTAAGAGTTATGACTTTACTATTTATGATGCCACTGCGCATGATAAACCGGATATGGAAAACTTCTGGAATGTGGATCGGTTGACTATTCCTCAATACGACCTCACAA
This sequence comes from Flammeovirgaceae bacterium UBA5008, assembly GCA_002398365.1. Taxonomy (GTDB): domain Bacteria; phylum Bacteroidota; class Bacteroidia; order Cytophagales; family Cyclobacteriaceae; genus ELB16-189. The sequence goes on along the minus strand of DGYK01000010.1, from coordinate 92,816 downwards.
TTGGTTATCAGTTTAATGACAAACATAATCTAGGTGTTGAAATTGCCTGGGATCATTTGAAATATGTGGTAACAGATTGGCAAAACGTTCGTTTGAGCGGACAGATTCATGGTACTCCGATTGATCGTATCGCTCCGCTTAATCCTGATACCGTACATTTACAACACACTAATGGCAACAATTATTTACTCTTTAATCTGACAAAGAAGCAAGACCTATTTAATCACAAAAATTTTCAAGTTAGCGCAGTTGGTAAAGTGGGAGTAGGACCGCTGATCTCTTATACCATATCAACCATTTTAAAAGATCAAGACCTTGGTTACTTTCATTATCACGGTTGGGTTGCTGCCACCAGTTTAGGCGTACGCGTTTCTTTTTTTAAACACTTCTTTGTTCAATCTGACTTTCAAGGAGCATTCGCTAACTACACCAACACCAAATTAGGTAGTAAACACGATGGAGAGGCGACCCACTCATTTTACAGTCTTCAATGGACTTGGGAAGGAGGGATTATTTTTCCAGTAGGTAGGCGAAAATGATTCAAACTTCCCAACAAATTTCATGTGGGTGTTAAACATCTCTAGGAGTAAGATTGTCATTGTTCACATTTCTGGTTTCTATTTATCCTATATCTACCGCATGACGAAAAAATCATCGGCATTTTTGATTTTGATTCTATGATGCGAGACCCTATTGGCACAAGAATCATCCATCCCCGATAGCACTACTAACTTCAACACCAATTTTCACTTTCAGTTGACAAGTGTTACTCAATATCATTTTGCCATGAAAGCTCCCTACACTGGTAATAATAGTTTGAGCAAGGGAGATGAATCGGCCAGCACCCTCACAGCCACACTTTTTTGGGGCACCAAACTTTGGAAAGGTGCCGGTCTTTATATCAATCCGGAAGTAGCCGGTGGTAGTGGTATCAGCAGCGCAAAAGGTATTGCGGCTTTTACCAATGGAGAAGCCTTTCGAGTAGGCGATCTGGAGCCTAAAATTTATCTGGCTCGCGGCTTTATCAAATAAATTTTCAATCTAGATGATTCACACGAATACATTGGCACCGGGCCAAATGAAGTGTATAAGTCGCGCGCTAAAAAATATATCATGATCGTAGCCGGAAAATTCAGTATTGCGGACTACTTTGATAACAATGCTTACAGTCACGATCCACGCTCGCAATTTTTAAACTGGGGACTGATGAGCAATGGAGCTTGGGATTATCCGGCCAACGTGCGCGGATACACTTGGGGCACAGTACTGAGTATGGTAATGAAAAATATAAACTACGAGGAGCCATGACACTGGTAACTAAGGATGCGAATGGAAATGATTTGATTTAAATGTTAGTCAGGCGAACTCCAGTGTAATTGAATTCGAAAAGCCTATTCAATTCGCCAAGCGAAGAGGTAAAGTCCGCTTGCTGGGATTTTACACTCTAGCACGCATGGGCACTATACATTATCTATTCAGAATAATCCAACATTTCCAGACATTACCAGCACACGGATATACAGCCGATCGAAGTATGGTTTTGGAGTTAATCTGGAACAGGAGATTGGAAATGGCATCGGCTTCTTCGCTCGAGCAAGTTGGAATGACGGACAAAATGAAACATGGGCGTTTACTGAAATTGATTGCTCAGTTAATGCCGGAGTTGCCTTTCAAGGAGAACGATGGAAAAGAAAAGGAGATTATGCCGGATTGGCAACAGTTGTAAGCACGCTATCACCAGAGCACAGTCGCTATTTAGTTTCTGGATGTTATGGATTTATTGTAGGTGATGGTTTTCTGTATGAAGGGGTGGAATGCGTTACGGAATTGTTTTACCGCGCGAATATTTTCTCAGATTCATTTTATGCTACCGCTAATTATCAGTTTATAGTCAATCCGGGATATAATCAAGATCGCGGTCCCGCACATGTATTAGGTCTGCGAGTTCACATCGAATTCTAAAAAAAAAGAGGGTACCGAATGGTACCCTCTCTTGTATTTTTTACTTCCTATGATTATCCAACGGCCAACCGTACTTTAACAGCATTTGGGCCCTTGTGCCCCATTTCTACTTCAAAGGTAACTTTGCTATTATCTTTAATAGGATCGATCAATCCATTCATGTGAACGAACACACTCTCTTGTGTTTCTTGATCCTTGATGAATCCGTATCCCTTGGAGTCGTTGAAAAAAGTAACGATTCCCTTCCGCACGGTGTCTTGTACAATATCTACACGTTTAGGTACGCCTACTTGGATATCTTCTGCTTTAATGGCACGCTTCACCATGGGAGGAGGAGTTGAGCTCAGATTGCCATTCTCATCTACATACGCAATCATATCTTCAAAAGAGGTTCCCTCTTTGGCATTTGCTTTCCGCTCTTCTTTCTTTTGCTCTTTATCTTGTCTCTTCTTGAGACGCTTTTTCTCCATTTCCTTTTTATTCCATGTTTCCTGCGATTTGGCCATAATTGATTGTTTGGTTGATAATTTATTTTCCTAATCCTAAAATGGCCAGTTGTATGGATTCCAATTTTTCGGTTTCCTGCAAGGTACGGGTAAGCGAAGAAAACTCCGCACAATCTGTGGATAGAAATTTAAATACGTCTCAAAAAGTACTTAGATTTAGGGTAGCCAACTTAAATCAACCGTGTTGTTATGCTAAAATCTACCCAAACGCTCCTTTTGCTAATCAGTTTGCTCGTATTTCCTGGATGTGAGAAAAAGAATTCAGAACCTGCCATTCAGCAGTCCACTAGCAAAGATTACAACCAATTAGTGACTTTGTTCAACGAATGGCGTGAGTTTCATTCTCCCGAATTGGTAAACGGAATAGCCGATTACAGTGCTGCCGCCATGCAAAAACAGCAAACAGAACTGGTGCAGTGGCAGGCACGATTGAATGCGTTTGACACTACGGGATGGCCTATCAAACAACAGGTAGATTGGTATTTGGTATGGGCAGAAATGAATAGTCTCGATTTTGATCATCGCATAAAGCAACCTTGGGTGCGCGATCCGGCATTTTATGTTTGGTTCTATCCGTATCCATCAGATGTGCCCGAGCGAGAAGGGGCCAACATGTATGGAGCTGTCGATCTTCCCTCCTACTCCTCACCACTTTCTGAAAAAGATGCAGCCTCGATAGCTGACCAACTTCGAAAAGCACCGGCTGTTTACGAACAAGCAAAAGTGAATTTAACCGGCAACGCCAAAGATTTGTGGGTAACGGGCATTCGGTCCATTAAAGAACAGAGCAACGACTTAAATGCATTTGCCACATCGGTTGAAAAAACATTTCCCGATCTGGCAGCGGCAGCACGCACCGCACAGCAAGTTTCTGATCAATTTGCTGAATGGTTGACTACACAGGCTCCTTCCAAAACAGGAGTCTCTGGAATCGGTAAAGAAAAGTACACCTGGTATTTGAAAAATGTACACTTGCTTCCATTAACCTACGAATCGGAAGAAACATTGTTAGAACGCGAACTCTATCGCTCGCACAGTGCCTTGCGACTAATGGAACATCAAAATCGAAACTTGCCTAAACTTGAAAAAGCGGCAAATGCCGAAGCTTATAAGAAATTACTTCATCAAGGTGTGACGGACTATCTTGACTTTTTTGAAAAGCAAGACATCATCACCATAAAGCCGTATATGGATCCCGCCATGCGTGCGCAGATTCATGAGTTTGTAGACACTAAAGAGTTGCGCGGATTTTTTGATGAAGTAGATTACCGCGACCCGATGCCCATGCGCGCGCATCACAATCACTGGATTGACTTGGCTCGCAATCGCGAAGAGCCGTATGAAAGTGCCATTCGCAATGTGCCTTTGCTCGATAATATTTTTGACAGCCGTGCTGAGGGAATGGCAACCGCGATGGAAGAATTAGTGATGAACATGGGCATGTTAGAAAAACGCCCCCGCGCGAAAGAATTGGTTTACATTATGCTCGCACAGCGCGCGGCACGTGGCCTTGGTGGCTTGCGTCAGCATGGACAAGAGTATACGTTTGATCAGGCAACGCAATATGCATCGAAATGGGTGCCATGGGGATTACTTCCTGCGGATGGTGGAACCATTCAACATGAAGAACAATTTTATCTGCAACAGCCCGGCTACGGCAGTAGTTATGTGATGGGCAAAATTTTGATTGACCAATTGATTGCGCAATACGCTCGCCAGCGTGAAGGCAAGTTTGTATTGAAAGAATTTATGGATGAGTTCAATCGAAAAGGAATTATTCCTGTGCCACTTATCTATTGGGAAATGACAGGAGATAAGTCGATGTTGAACAAAGCGTTGGGGAAATAATGATTTACTTCTTGCGTTAGTAAAGTAAAGTAGTCCAAAGGCTTGCATCAATGAACTCCGAACAGATCAAAAGAAAATGGTGGCCCATCATGGTTAGCGCCAGCAGTGCGTTGATTATGATCTTAGCATTTTTCATTCCTTCACTCCAAGACCAATGGGATCGGTACCAATCGCGTAAAGTAATTCAGCAATATGTTGAATTAGGTGACGATTTTTTCCAAGAAGAACGATTTGAAATGGCTGAGGAAGCCTATCAAAAAGCATTCGTACTGTCGGAAGAGAAAAGGCTTGATATTGAAATGAAGCGACTCCGAGCCAAAATCAGTAGGATCAGCTATGAACCTGAATGGGGAAAGAAACCACCTGAAGATGTACGAGAAGTTGACTTTCAGTTTTTGTTGCATTTGCAAAAAGATGAAAGCCACAAGGCTGAGCGTGTATCTACACTCAATAGTTATGGAATCTTTTTGGCGGCCAATAAAAAACTAAAAGAGTCTGAAGCCGCTTTTCGCGAAGCCTTGCAACTCGATTCAACGGATGTACTTGCCTATGTAAACTATGCCAATCTACTCGATCAAAAAGGCAAAAAGAAGGAAGCTGAAAAATTCTACCAAAAAGCGATTAAACTCGAGCCGGAAAACGAACGAGCGCACTACAACTTAGGACTTCTCTACAAAGAATGGAAAGAGTATGAGAAAGCAAAAAAAGAATTTAGTTTAGCTGTCGCTTTGGACTCAACCGATACAGATGCTGTCCGAGAGTTAAACACCATGTACAAGTAATCAAAGAAACGTATGAGTGCAATTAAATCCTCCAAATCGGAGGTGTGGAAAAACATAATCAGCTTATTCTTTACGCATAAAAAAACGTTGGCACTCGTTGTCTTTGTTAGCTTACTCAGCACCGGGGCCAATTTGATCGAGCCACTCATTTATCGAGAGGCCATCAATGACATTTCCGGATTGTTTGTACAAAAGGCAAAAGATGAAGCTAAACGCCAATTCAGCGATTCCAAACAAACAGAATCAAGTGACTCCACAACCATTGAAAGTGAGGATGCCGATGATCCAATATCCAGTTTGCTCATCAAAGAGAAACATAAAAAGAATAAAGTAGCGGCTAGAACACCTGAGCAGGCCATCAAAACATTATTGTGGGCAGTCGGATTATTATTTCTGGTGAATGTGCTCGCACACGCATTTGTTTGGATTGGGGAAAATCTGAATGTCAAATTTGCTTGTCAAATCGAACAAGGATTTATTCAGCGCACATTTTCGCATGTGCTGCGACTACCTCTCCCTTTCTTCAGTAAGCGATCCAGCGCTGCGCTCGGTAAACAAATTAATCAATCCGAAGAAGTATCCTCGATTGTTAATGGACTGTCGCAACAAATTTTACCTGAACTGATCAGCTTAGTCGGTATCCTATTCATCATGTTCTGGCAAAACGCTACACTTACCTTACTGGCGATCATCGTAATTCCATTTTATCTTGTTATTGCTTGGCGTTCGGCACGTCAACTTGAAACAGGATTAACAGAATACTATGATCGATGGGAAGAGGTTTCGACCCGAATGCAGGATGCTCTCGGAGGAATAAAAACGGTTAAGCTCTCAGGCGCAGAAGAAAGAGAATCATTGCTTTTCAAAAATATATCTGATAAAGCCTATCAGGAATACATCAAGCGAAACAAACTAGCCAACAAGTATATTTTTTGGGAAAGTGTGCTGACTAAAGTAGCCAGCGCGTTGGTACTTGGCTATGGCGGATATTTAACACTTGAAAATCAATTGACTCCCGGTGATGTGGTCATGTTTGTTGCCTACTTAGATCGTCTTTATGATCCGATCGATAATCTTGCTTCGCTTTGGGTGAATATGCAACAAAATGCGGCATCCATATCACGCGCATTTAAGCTATTGCAAAATGGGGATGAAGAGAAAAGTGGAAAGAAACTACAAATTGATAAGGGAGAGATTCAATTCGAAAAGGTTCATTTCAAATACAATGCGAATAAGGAAATATTAAAGGGACTTACCCTCACTATTCAGCCTGGAAAAATAACAGCATTAGTGGGCAGCTCGGGAGCGGGTAAAACCACCATAGTGGATTTAATGATGAAACTATACGAACCCCAGAAAGGGAGCATTCGCATCGACAATCAAGATTTAAGTGAAGCCGACCCAGCTTCCATCCGTTCACAAATTGGAATGGTGGCTGCCGATGGTGCGATCTTCCGTGGAACACTTGCAGATAATATTCGCTACAAACGAGGTGATGCTACGAATGAAGAAGTGCAGAAAGCCGCTGAAGCAGCGGGACTAAAAACTACGCTCGAACGATTGCCTGATGGGCTTGAAACCCAAGTGGGAGAAAGTGGATTTGGACTTTCCGTTGGTGAAAGACAACGCATTCAGATTGCTCGAGTGCTGGTTGCCAAACCAAAAATTTTAATTTTAGATGAAGCAACGGCAAACTTGGATTATGCTACAGAAGCTGAAGTCAAGAAAACCATTGAAGAGGTGCGTAAAGAAAATACCGTCATCGTCATTGCTCACCGTTACTCCATGGTTCGAGATGCTGATCAGGTAATTGTCTTGTCGCAAGGTGCTATTGTTGAGGGAGGTTCTCCCGATGCCTTGATTAACAAAGGAGGATGGTTCGCGAAATTTGCTCAATCCGGAAACGAAAAATAGAATCAGAGACTCTAATCGTTTAAGACACATGAAAATATCATTTAAGCTCATACTCTGCCCCGAGTTCCTTTAGCAAAGCTGCATTCACCACCGCATACTTTTGAAATGCAATGAGTCGCGTAGAGAGTAATCCATTGGTATGGTAATATCCTAATGCGTTCATCAACGCTTGTCTGTTGATTCGATCGGGCTGTGAAATGGCAAATGGAATGTATTCATCACTGTTATGGTACTCTTCGAGGCGGTCAAAAATGTTTACACTATTCTGCCAGAGCTTATGCTGGAAATCAAAATCCATGTGATTGATCATAATGGGCTCCATATACGAAGCAAATATGGAGTTCTCATATTCTTGTCTGACCAGAATGTAATCAATGGAAACCGACAAATCGCCAATTAGTTTTTGCAACCGCTCGTTCTTAAAATACCGGAGCGATCAGGAACTCTTCAATTGCTCTAACACTACGGTGCGTGGTGTAAAAATAATGGGTGTTCGCGCAGTGACTCCCCATATAAAATGATAGGGTAACTCTTTTGAGTGGGACGTGAGACTGCTGTCACGAAAAAACTCAACCATATATTTGATCGACTTTTCTTTCTGATGACGTCCTTGTATTTTTAAAACTACGGTGGCAGAATCGTTCCTCAACTCTTCATAAAAACTTCGAGCCAAGGCGATCGCCTGTTGCCGCTCTCCATAATTCTCGCGGATGTTGTCAGCCAAGAAACCGAGAAATACCGCTGTGAAGATCAGAAGAAACTCAAAAAGATATTTCTTCCAATCCTTCCCAATTGATGATAATCTTGTTGAAGGCAATTTTTCACCTTCCTCCTGCTCTCGCTGATCGGGCATTAAACTCATTGTTATTTCTTCTTATCGATAATCGCCTTCATCTGTTTATTCATCAACACCGGATTGATTGCATCAATGCCACTCTTTAAATTTTCATTAAGCTTCGCCAAGTGACCATCCAATTCCTTACTCAGTTCAGCAAATACTTTGTATACACCAGCTGTTGGTTTGGCATCGCCTGTCTCTAAACTTCTGCGCAAAGCAGAAAGGCGATTGCCCAACTTGATGGGAAAATTCAACGGGTCTTGTTCGCTTCTGTTTTTGGTTTGATAAAGCTCTTCTTCGATAGCGGTAATTTTACTTAGTAGTTCTTTTGCTGATGCAGAAAATGTGACATCGTTTACTTCTTTCACCCGCTCTTCAATTTGCTTTCTGATTTCACGAATGCGAATCACCGCTTCGTTGGCTTCACTCTCGCGATCTCTGATTTTAGAAGCCAAATCAAATGTTTCCTTAAGATCAGCTTCGGATACTCCTTTCAAATTTGGATTCAATTTAATTTGGAAAGCATAAGTTTGCGAATAAGCTCCACAGGTAAATCGCACTTGGTATTTTCCAATCGGAGCCTTCGGCCCGTTCTGCGGTCGCGCACCCCAAATGATCATGCCATCAAATGTAGTCGCACCCGGATAGCGTAAATTCCAATTGAATGAATTTAATCCTACAGCCGTTGTAGGTTTGCTTTCACCTCCACCCCACCAATCGCCTGCTGTTGGTTTCTCTTCCGGCTTGGTGCCTACAAACTTGCGAATGCTTTTACCTTGCGCATCCAATACTTCAATCACTACCGAATCAACTTTCGCATTGAGGTAATATTGAAACACGGCTTGATTGATTCCACGAATAGCATCGGCCGGTTGATAAAAGATAACAGGTTGCTTCATCAACTCCGGAGTAAGCTGTCGCAGCGGACGAATATCATCCAGTATCCAAAATCCTCTTCCGTGTGTGCCCAGCACCACATCATCATCTTTCACTACCAAGTCACGAATCGGTGTATCCGGTAAATTAAGTTGCAGCGGCTGCCAATTGTCTCCAGCATTAAATGAAACATAAGCGCCATGTTCGGTTCCCAAAAATAAAAGTCCGGGCCGCACATGATCTTCGCGCACCGATCGTGAAAAATGACCATCTTTAATTCCGGTTACAATCTTCGTCCACGTTTTTCCAAAATCAATTGTTCTGAAAACATACGGCTGACGATCATCCACCTGGTAGCGGAAGGCCGCTACATACGCAGTTCCGGCTTTATGTCTTGATTCATCGATAATGGCCACTACCGAATTTTTAGGTAAGTCTTTCGGAGTAATGTTTGTCCAATTTTTTCCACCATCACGTGTAATGTGAATCTTGCCGTCATCGCTGCCGGCCCAAATCGTATTCACATCATGAAACGATGGCGCCAACGCAAACACCGTAGCATAAATCTCCGGGCCATTCATATCGCGCGTTACTTCTCCACCCGAAATGCCCAAAGTCTCCGGATCAGCGTAGGTTAAATCAGGTGAAATCTTTTCCCAACTTTGTCCATCATCAGTCGTCTTCCACACATGCTGCGAACAGGTGTATAAAATTTTTGAGTCCTTTGGCGAGAACACAATCGGATATGTCCATTGCCATCGCTCCGGCAATGAGTTGGCAGGCTCACCGGAAAAAAATCGCGGATACACTTGAATGTCGCGCACTTGTCCGGTGGTCACGTCTTTGCGTGTCAGCAACGCACCCTGACTGCCCGCGTAATACACATTGGGATTTTCGGGATGTGAGGTGATGTAGCCACTCTCGCCACCGCCTACATCATAGCCCCACTCGCCTAACTCATTCATGTGATCCCAACCGCTGCTGGGAATAGCAATGGTGGAATTATCTTGTTGTGCGCCCGCCACATGATAGGGCACATGATTGGTCGTAGTGACGTGATAGAATTGTGTGGTGATATAGTCTTGATCAGTCCAACTCTTTCCCCCATTCACCGAAACAGATCCACCGCCATCATCCGACAAAATCATGCGCTGGGGATTATTGGGATCAATCCATAGATCATGATAATCACCATGCTTTCCTTTTATTTCCTGATCGAACTTCACACCGCCATCGGCAGACTTATAGAAATTTACATTGAGGCAATAGACGGTTTCACGATCAAACGGATCAGCATAAATGCGTGAATAGTAAAAAGCGCGTTGACGTAATTTGCGTTCATCGTTGGTTCGCTTCCAGGTGGCACCTGCATCATCGCTGCGAAACACGCCACCTTCATTTGCTTCCACAATCGCCCACAAGCGTTTATTATCAACAGGCGAAACAGTAATACCAATTTTTCCAATAGGTCCTTCCGGCATACCCGGATTTTTGGTTAACTCAATCCACGTCTCTCCGGCATTCTCTGACTTCCAAAGTTTACAATCCGGACCACCGCCCCACATCTTCCACGTTCTGCGATACACTTGCCATGTGGAAGCATAAATGACTTTTGGATTGGTGCGATCGATGATCAAATCAGCTGCACCTGCCTTGGGGCTTACATATAAAACTTTCTTCCAGGTGTTGCCACCATCCATCGAGCGAAACACACCGCGCTCTTCATTATCCCCGTAAGGGTGCCCGAGTGCTGATACATAAACAATGTTAGGATCAGTAGGATGCACACGAATGCGAGAAATAGCTTGTGTTTCGCGTAAGCCAATATGCCGCCAGGTTTTTCCACCATCTACTGTTTTATAAACACCATCGCCTTGCGTAATGCTACCGCGAAGTTGTGTTTCACCGCCACCGATATAAACAATGTCCGGATTGGTTTCAGCCACCGCCACTGCGCCAATAGATGAAGAAGAAATTTGTCCGTCCGTTACTGGAAACCACTCCTGTCCTCCATCAGTTGTTTTCCATAAACCACCACCGGTGGCGCCAAAGTAATATTCATTGGGTCTGCCCGGACTACCCGAGCTACCGAGCGAGCGGCCACCGCGCGCGGGGCCAATGTTGCGCCATTTTAGTTTATCAAAATATTTTGAATCAACAGTTTGTGCTTGCAACTCGGCAGCACACAAAGCAAGAAGTGCGAGTAGGTATTTGGTCATAGCTTATAGGTAATACTGTAAAATACAAAAAGAATCGAAGCCATTCTTATTTTTTATATCAAGATGAACTGAAAACTTTAAGTGGTAGATTTACCTTGAATACATTCATTATTTTTGCAAAACAGTTTTGAACCATCTCCATTCAATTCGTAAACACATGCTACAAAAAACACTCCTTTTCATTTGCTTGGCACAAATTTCACTGGCACAACAAAAAGGCTACTACCGCACACCCGCTATTCACGGACAAACCATAGCGTTTACAGCCGAAGGTGATTTGTGGAAGTACGATCTTAACACACTACAAGCACAGCGCCTCACTACACATCACGGATTAGAAACAGAACCGATTTTTAGTCCCGATGGCAAGCGCATCGTCTTCACTGGAGAAATGGAAGGATCTCCTGAATTATATGAAATGAAAATCGAAGGTGGCGTTCCCCGAAGACTCACGTATGAAAATGGGAGAAACATTAAGGCTATTGCCTGGCTGAGTGATGGCACGATTTTGTTTTCAACTCCTAACGAAAGTCCACTAGAAGATTATCAACTGGTCAAGTTAAATCCGGAAACGCTGTCGCGGGAAATGATTCCATTGGCGCAGGCAGCAGATGGAAGCTACGATGAATCAGGCACACTTTACTTCACACGTTTTTCACACCAAGGCAGCAATACGAAAAGATACACCGGAGGTACTGCACAAAATATCTGGAAGTTTGCGGGCAATACAGCATCCGTTTGCCTTACGTGCGATTACAAAGGCACCAGCCGCGAACCGCTCTATTTCAAAGACAAAATTTACTTTGCCAGCGATCGTGACGGCACCATGAATATCTGGTCGATGGATCGCGATGGAAAAAATATCAAGCAGCATACTTTCTCTAGTGGATGGGACATCACTACGCTTGCTATCCACGATGCCAACATCGTCTATCAAAAAGGTGCCGACATCGGCCTCTTCAATATCAATACTAATGAGGACAAAACATTGGACATCTCGATCACCTCCGACTTTGGACAACGCGCACCACGCTGGATTCAAAATGGTCACGAACAAATTTCGTATTGGGAAATATCGCCCAATGGAAAATTGGTAGCACTTATCTCTCGCGGACGTTTGTTTGTAACACCCGCCAATGGAAGTCGGTGGGTAGAAATTTCCCGCAAGAGCGGCATCCGTTACAAAGCGGTCGCATTCATCGATGATAAAACCGTTGCCTACCTATCAGACGAAAGCGGTGAATACGAAATATGGAAAGCCCCTGCGGACGGAAGTGGCGCGCCTACACAACTCACAAAAAACGCCAAGGTGCTCATCACTGGTTTTCTTGTTTCGCCTTCCGGCAAATACATTGCCATCACGGATAAAGATTGGCGCTTGACGTTGTTAAACACAACTGATGGAACCACCAAACTAATCGAACAAAACGAACACAATTCACCCAATCCATCGTCATGGGATAAAAACTCGCAATACCTCGCTTACGAATCCGAATTACCGAATGGAAGTGTGGTGATCAAAGTAGTGGATGTCAATACCAATGCGGTCAACACCATTACCAGCAATCGCGTAAACAGTTTCAATCCGCAGTTTTCCAAAGACAATGAGTGGCTCTACTTTTTATCGGAGCGTAATTTAAAAACCACCGTAGGCTCACCGTGGGGGCCGCGTCAACCCGAACCACACTACGACAACGCCACTAAGCTCTACGCGCTCGCTTTGAAAGAGTCATCTGCATTTCCATTCACTCAACCCGATGGTTGGAAAGAAGAAATCCAAGCCGAAGAAAACAACAATACCATTGTCAAAGCTAAAGCAACCGCTGCTAAGATATCAAAAACACCTATTATCACAACATCAACCATCGATTGGAACCAGGCTACAAAACGGTTATACGAAATTCCGTTGCCCGGAAAAAATATTCTTCGCATGCGGGCGTCCAATGAATATTTATATTGGACCGAAATCGAATCCAATCAATACGATCAGCAAAAACTCTACGCACTCAAAATGGAGTTCAGCAAAAAAATAGAACCTACACTGGTTGCCGAATCCATTACAGGTTTTGACTTGTCGCCCAACAAAAACAAACTGATCATAGACAAAGAAGGATCGCTGTACATTAGTGAGCCCGATGGCAACAAACCTGATTTCGATAAAACGAAATTAGATGTCTCTGCTTGGACATTCCAGTTCGATCCGGTCGATGATTGGAAACAAATGTTCAACGATGCGTGGCGTATGGAGCGCGACTATTTTTATGATCGCAACCTGCACGGTGTCGATTGGGTAGGTGTTAAAAAACAATACGAAACCCTTCTGCCACGCGTTACCGATCGCCACGAGTTAGATCATCTGCTCGCACAAATGGTTTCGGAGCTTTCTGCATTGCACATATTTGTCTATGGCGGTGATAAACGTACTTCACCTGTCAGCGTACCCATCGGCACACTCGGTGCACGTCTCGAAAAAAATCAGGCAGGCAAAGGATTTAAAATAGCACACATCTATCAAGGCGATCCCGATTATCCTGAAAATCTTTCACCTTTAAATGCACCGCACTCAAAAATAAAAGTCGGAGACATTCTTCTTAAAGTCAACGATCAACCGGTTGATGACTACGCCAGTCTTTCACAGCGCCTCAGCGGCAAAGCCGGCACATGGGTGAAGTTGGAAACACAAAACCAAAACGGTTTAGTCAGCACACAACTAGTGAAGCCTATCACCGAAGGCGAAGAAAGATATTTGCGTTACAACGAGTGGCGCTACTCGCGCAGACAAGAAGTAGAAAAGAAAACCAATGCCGAGGTCGGCTACATACACCTCGCTGCTATGTCCACCGAAGACATGGACGATTTTGTCAAACAATTCTATCCTGTTTTCAATCGCGGTGGTTTGATTCTCGATGTGCGTCACAACGGTGGCGGAAACATCGACAGTTGGGTATTGGAAAAACTCATGCGCAAAGTGTGGTTCTATTGGCAGCCACGCATCGGCAAACCCTATTGGAACATGCAGTATGCTTTCCGCGGTCACATCGTTATACTCTGCGATGAGTGGACAGGATCGGACGGTGAAGCTGTCACCGAAGGCATCCGTCAACTCAAGCTGGGCAAAATCATTGGCACACGCACATGGGGTGGCGAGATTTGGTTAACGAGTAGCAACCGTTTGGTAGATGGTGGCATCGCTACCGCTGCAGAGTTTGGTGTGTATGCCGATGGCAAATGGTTGATCGAAGGACATGGCGTTGAGCCCGACATGGTGGTCGATAACGAACCCTACACCACCTACATGGGCAAAGACACACAACTAGATGCTGCGATTCAATATCTACAAGATAAGCTGGCCAAAGAACCCGTTACGGTTCCCAAAGCTCCGCCCTATCCCGACAAAAGTTTCAAATACAAAAAATAAAAAGTGAATTGATAAGCCGCATCGATGCAAACCACAAAAACAAAACTTTCCGTCCGACTCAAAAAAATAGCACGGATTGTTTTCATCTTTGTAGGCGCACTGCTGGTAGCTTTGTATATGTTTCAGGAAAAACTCATTTTTCAACCAACATCACTCAAAGCCGACTACGCATTTAAATTCAATCAGTCATTTGAGGAGTTTACCATCCCCACCACCGATGGTGAACAACTCAACGCATTAATTTTTTCACCGGCCGATTCATCGAAAGGATTGATCCTCTACTTTCACGGCAATGCCGGCAACTTGCAGCGCTGGGGGCAATATGCCATCGACTTTACAAAACTGGGTTACACCGTGCTTATGATCGACTACCGTGGTTATGGAAAAAGTACCGGCACGCCCGGAGAAAAAGAATTTTATCAGGATGCAAGCACTGTATTGACGTGGGCCCAGCAACATCTCACCTTTACAAAACTTATTTTCTACGGGCGCTCGTTGGGTGCAGCTGTTGCTTCTCAACTCGCCACACAACACTCACCCAATTTGCTCATTCTCGAAACTCCCTTCGATGAATTAGCCGGAGTTGTCAATCCTCCCATGCAAGCCATGCTCTCGTGGATTCCACTTCGCTATCAGTTTTCCAACAAACTACACCTACCACAGATAGCGTGTCGTAAAATTATTTTTCACGGCACCAACGATTGGGTAGTGCCGCTGCGCTCAGCCGAAAAATTAAAACCGTTACTCTCACCCAACGATCAGTTTTTTCTGATCGAAGGCGGAAGCCATCGCAACTTGCGTGAGTTCGATACCTATCACCAACATTTGGCAGAAGTACTTCATTAATTTTTGGGGGCATGGTTTTGCTTACCTTTTTTTAAAGGCAAACAAAACCACCGTGCTTTCCGCTACAAGTCTCCCGATAGCAATCGGGAGGCTTTTCGCTTCAATCACTTGCCCATGCCAGCACCACATTCACCGAATCACTGTATCCACCTCTTCATCCAATCATGTAGCCAATCTCAAATAAAACCACTATCTTCACTCCAATGGTGTGGCTAGTCATTATCGCAAGTATTTACGTAGGCTTCTGTCTATTCTTCTATTTCTTCCAACACCTGTTTTTCTTCCGTCCCGAAAAACTCACGCGTGCATTCGAATACAAATACCCGTTTCCATTTGAAGAACTGGATTTCGATATGGAAGATGGCGGACGCATCAATGCCATCTATTTCAAAGTACCCAACTCGCGCGGTGTCGTCTACTACCTGAAAGGAAATTCCAAAAGCATTAAAGGCTGGGGAAAATTTGCCAAAGACTTTCTTAGCAACGGCTACGACTTTTTTATGATGGACTACCGGGGCTTCGGCAAGAGTCGCGGCAAGCGTAGCCAGGAGAAAGTATTCAACGATGCCCAATACATTTACAAATGGCTGTCACAATCCTATCCCGAAAATAAAATCGTGTTGTATGGTCGCTCGTGGGGCAGCGGCATTGCAGCCCGCATTTCATCGTGGAACAAGCCACGCATGCTCATCCTCGATTCACCCTACTTCAGTTTCTTCTACAACATCAACCGCTACATCTTCTTTACTCCTCTTCGCTGGATGTTGAAATACGATATCCGCACCGACCAATATTTAAAAACGACTACGTGCCCTGTTCACATCATTCATGGCACCAAAGACAAACTCATTTCCTTTCATCAAAGCGAAAAGCTCAAAGCACTCTATCCGGAAAAAATTATTTTACATGCCATAGAAGGCGCGCGTCACAACAACCTCGCCGACTATCAGGAATTCTTCGAAATACTCTATTCGGTTTTATACATTCATCCCAAATCAGAAAAAACAGAATAGCATGGCCATCGTTACCAAAAAAGTTGACTTCACCCGTGTATTCGATCTGATCGGCTATCAAAAAGAAAAATATCCTAATCGATCTGCCCTCAACTACTTTCAACGCAGCCAGTGGCGCTCACTTTCTATTGAAGAATTTCAAAACAAAGTAAATGCACTCTCGTGTTGGTTCATTGGCAATCAATTCAAACCGGGCGATACCATTCTGTTTATTCCGGTAGCAGGAAGTGTAGAATGGATGCTGCTCGATTTCGCTTGTCAGCAAGTTGGCATTATTGTCGTGCCAGTGCATCCCACCGTCAAGGAAGAAGAGTTTCAATTAATCGCCACCGAAACCGAAGCACGCATTTGCATCACCCACGATGAAGGTCTTTACTTCAACTATTTTTCTTTCAAAGAAAAGGCAGGCTTATCCATTACGCTCTACCATCTTCAATCCGAAAAAAATAATTTCTTCAGTCCTCTTCTGCAAGCGAAAAGTTCGCACGACCTACTGACCCAACTCACCGACCGAAGAAATGCCATCACCGAAAATGACATAGCTACCATTTTGTATACATCGGGCAGCACGGGTTTGCCCAAGGGTGTAATGCTCACGCATGGTAACATCGTACACAACATCAAAGCCATTCTCACCATCCTCCCACTCGAAGCGAGCGATCGAGTGCTGAGTTTTCTTCCATTCAGTCATATCTTCGAGCGTGCTGCTTGCTACGCATACCTCGCGTTTGGATGCTCACTTTATTTCAGTCAAAACAAAGAAACCTTCACCCACGATTTCAAAACCGTACGACCACTTTTCTGCACGTGTGTTCCACGCGTGTTAGAAAAAATGTACGACTTCATGGAAGAGCAAGCTGAAGGAAAAAATTGGGTGAAGAAAAAGCTCATAACCTGGGCCATGCAAGTAGGCAAACGCTATGGTCCTGAGAAACGATTAAAGCCATTATTTCAATTAGAATTAAAACTCGCTCGTTTGCTCGTGTTGCGTTTATGGCGACATCGGTTGGGTGGACGCATCAAATACATGGCTGTTGGTGCAGCCGCTCCTCGCCCTGAAATTGGTAGATTATTTTCAGCAGCCGGAATTCAAATTGTAGAAGGCTACGGCATGACAGAGACAGCGCCTATCATTTCGATGAATCGGTTTGAACCGGGGCTCAATAAATTTGGGACTGTTGGTTTGGTCGTTCCTGGCATCGAAGTAAAAATCCACGAGCCTAACGAAAATCACGAAGGTGAAATCTTAGTCAAAGGCCCCAACGTCATGAAAGGCTATTTCAAAAAACCGGAGCTGACTGCCGAAGTGCTAGCGGATGGGTGGATGAAAACCGGAGACATCGGCAAGTGGGTGCATCAGCGATTTCTAAAAATCACCGATCGCAAAAAAGACATCTTCAAAACTTCCTCCGGAAAATACATTGCGCCACAGCCTCTCGAAAATCATCTCAAACGAAGTCGCTTCATTGAGCGAGCCATGATCATCGGGTTTCAGCGTCCGTATGTTACAGCCTTAATCGTTCCGCATTTTGAAATACTACACACGTGGTGCGAGCAAAACGATATTCATTGGACCGCCCCGCAGTTTATGATTCACAATATCAAAGTGCGAGCTAAGTTTCAGCAAGAGCTTGATCATCTCAATGAAGAGTTGCCTAATGTAGAGCGCATCAAAAATTTTGTTTTATGTCATCAGGACTGGACGGTAGAAAGTGGCGAAGCAACCCCTACATTAAAACCCATTCGTTCGATCATTCTGGAGAACTACAAAAACGATATTGAAAAAATGTACAGCTAAATAAAAAAACCATGCAAAAAGTATTTACTGAAAATGCGCCCAAGGCAATCGGCCCTTATTCACACGCCATAATATCCGGTAACTTGGTATTTTGCTCCGGACAAACTCCATTGAATCCTGCCACGATGCAGATCGAAGGAGCCACCGCCTCGGAACAAACCACACTCGTACTAATGAATTTAGAAACAGTTCTTAAAACGGTAGGTTGCAGTCGAGTCAACGTACTAAAAACTACGGTGTTCCTAAAAAACTTTGCTGACTTCGAGCGGATGAATAAAGCGTACGAAGCTTTTTTTGGTGAGCACAAACCCGCACGCACCACCGTGGAAGTCAGCCGACTTCCACGGGAAGCGTTGGTTGAAATTGAATGTGTCGCAGAATTGACTTAAGCCTGTTCAGTGATGATTATCTTCTCCATGACATCGCCTTGGCGAATGGCATCGATCACATCCAAGCCCTCTACTACTTTACCAAACACAGTATGATTGCGATCCAGATGCTTGGTAGTTTGGCGCGTGTGGCAAATAAAAAATTGTGAACCACCCGTGTTTCGTCCGGCATGTGCCATCGACAAAACTCCGCGATCATGGTATTGATTTTCACCTGTCAGCTCACAATCAATTTGGTAACCGGGGCCACCATTGCCAATGCCATTGGGGCATCCGCCCTGAATCATGAAGTTGGGAATTACGCGGTGGAAGATCAAACCATCGTAAAAACCCTTCTCAGCCAGTGAAATAAAGTTCTTAACAGTGTTAGGGGCATCTTTTTCGAAAAAATTAATCTTCATGACGCCCTTTTTTGTGTGTATCTCTGCTATCTTCATTAGTATAAAATTTTGACGCAAGTTAACAGCCTCTGTTCAATAGACAATACGACCGTGAAGACCTGCCCTACCGGAAAAAAAATGTACCCCACCGAGGCTATTGCCGAAGATGCACTCTTGGAAGCGCATGTTCGATTTGATTATGGAAAAAGCGGAGGTCCCATTGCTGTTTATCAGTGTGAAGACTGCGGATGTTATCATTTTACTTCGAAGGGAACTACGAACCCAAAATTGGCTACCTTTCTGAAGAGCTTGACCAAGAAAGTGGAAGATGAAGCTGCCCGATGGCAAAACAAATGGAAGAAGTAACCAACAAAAGATTGATAAAATTTACTACCTTATTGTTATACAACAAGCTCAATATCAAGCATCTGTAAGGTTAATAAATATATTTCGATACGCTTGGTTTCATTCTGAAACGTCACTGAATAGATGTACAAATTTACCAAGGCATGTAACCAATCGTTGCAAGTTTCCCTAAAGACAAACCGTCTTTCAATTTTTTTTCACACTAAAAACAAAAACCATTATGATTAGACTAGCGCTAGCGGTCGGATTTCTGGCCGTATTCGGCATTGTTGCCTATGCAGCAGTATTATTGCTGACCAACTATTTCTCGAACAAAAACAACACAAACAACTCAAACAAAAACCAAAACTCGTAGTACTATGGACATCAACAACCCCATTATTTCTAAACGCACCATTGTTCTGGGTGTGTTATCCATCATTGCCTTAATTCTTTTTTTAATCGTAAATCCATTTTCATGGAATGATGCCGGAAACCGCACCGTGGTAGAGAGAACCAACGGGCAGCAGATTGTACAATTTGCACCGGGTATTTTCTATGCCGGATTTTTTGCGAAAGAAAAAGAATGGCCCAATCAAATTTCAGTTACCTACATGGATTCAAAACCAAAATTGGAAATTGAAGATAATGGAATTGAAGTAGGTCAAATCATGATACGCTTTAGCGATGCGACTACTGCCGATGTGCGTGGTATTACACAATTCATTTTACCATCCGATGAAAAAGAAATGATTTTGATTCACAACACACACCGAACACCTCAATCGTTGGTAGTAAAGCGATTGGCACCATACACCAAAGAGTGTTTGCAATCATCAGCGCAATTAATGAGCAGTGAAAAGCACTATGGTGGCGGTCGCGCTCAAATGGCCCAAGATTTCTTAGATCAATTGAAAGAAGGTGTGTACTTATTGGTAACAGAAGAAAATTTAGTCTTCGACTCGCTGGAGATGGAGAAGAAAAGAGTGTATCAAACCGAAATTCAATTTGATAAAAAAACTAATCTTCCAAAGAGAAAATTGTCATCCATTAAAGAATACGGAATCACGGTGGCCGATGCTGCTATTACGGATGTGGATTACGAAAATAAAGTAGATGAGAAGCTGGTGAAAATTATCGATGCGGTAACCAAATCATCCATCTCTAAACAAGAGCTGATGACCGCCCAGCAACAAACCTTAACTGCGAAAGCAAAAGGTGAACAAGCACTGGTAGAAATTGAATACCAACAAAAACAAGAGCAAACCCGCCAAGTGGTTGAAGCTCAAACTAAAGTAAAAGTTGCCGAGCAAGATAAACTGCAGCAGAAAATTGCCTATGAAGGCTCTATCCTCGAAGCAAAGAAGATCAAAGAATTGGCGGATGCCAATGCATATGCTAGACAACGTATCATGCAAGCCGATGGTGCCTTGGAAATGAAACTAAAAGCGCAGGTAGAAGTACAAAAAGTATGGGCCGATGCATTTAGTAAATACACCGGTGCCGTAGTGCCGCAAATTCAAACAGGCGGTGGCCCAACTACTAATGGCGCACTGAACTTTATGGATATCATGACGGCTAAAACAGCCAAGGACTTTGCGTTAGATTTGAAGAACAAGAATTAATACAAATAGCATAAATAGAAAAAGGAGCGAACTATCGCTCCTTTTTTTTGCCATTCTTTCGCTGAATGATTGGCAACTTAAACTAATTTAGACCCAACCTCTTCTTTACTGCTCAAGAATGAAAATTGGCCTCATTTCGGACACGCACAGTTTCCTCGACCCAAAAGTTGAATCGTATTTTAAAGAATGCGATGAGATATGGCATGCCGGTGATATTGGTGATCCTTCAGTATTAAACGAGTTAAAAAAGCAAAAGCCGGTGCGTGCAGTTTTTGGCAACATCGATTCGCTGGAGCTGCAACATCAACTGCCGGAAGATGATTGGTTCATGTGTGAAGGGTTACAAATCTGGATGACACATATCGGTGGTGCGCCTCCCAACTACAATCCTCGCATCAAAAAGATTCTAAAAGAAAAAATCCCAAGTGTATTTATCTGCGGGCATTCGCATATACTTCGCATCAAACGCGACCCTGCTTACGACAACATGCTTTACATTAATCCGGGGGCAGCGGGTAATCACGGCTTCCACACCATCAAAACGATTCTCCGATTTGAAATAAAAAAGGCTTCCATTTCAAATATGGAAGCCATTGAGCTCGGCATGCGAGGCGCTTTATAAGTTTTTCAATCGCGGTACATCACGGCTTTAACTGCCTTTACCGTGCGTGCTACGCTGGGTAGAATTGCATCAATCAATGTAGGCGCGTAGGGCAGCGGCACATCCAAGCTGTTGATGCGGTGAATCGGAGCATCCAAATAATCGAACGCATGTTTTTGCACATGATAGGTAATCTCAGAAGAAATCGCAGCCAATGGCCAAGCTTCTTCTACGATGACTAATCGATTAGTCTTTTTAACCGATTCTACTACGGTAGCGTAATCGATCGGGCGAACCGAACGCAAATCAACCACTTCTACGGATATTCCTTCTTTCTCCAATTCCGCAGCAGCAGCCAATACCACTTTCAAAATCTTTCCAAATGAAACGATAGTAACATCCGTACCCGCTCTCTTAATATCTGCTACGCCAATTGGAATCAGATACTCTTCAGTTGGCACCTCTCCTTTGTCGCCATACATCAACTCAGATTCCATGAAAATAACAGGATCGTTGTCACGGATAGCAGTCTTTAAAAGACCCTTAGCATCATAGGGAGTAAATGGAACCACTACTTTCAAACCGGGTGTGTTCGCGAACCAATTTTCGAAATTCTGGGAGTGCTGAGAACTGAGCATTCCGGCATTTCCGGTTGGACCTCTGAAAACGATTGGAATATTGAACTGTCCGCCAGACATCGAAAGCATTTTAGCGGCTGAATTGATAATCTGATCGATGGCTACCAGTGAGAAGTTGAAAGTCATGAATTCAACAATTGGGCGGATGCCGTTCATAGCAGCGCCTACGCCTATTCCGCCAAAGCCTAACTCAGCAATGGGTGTGTCGATTACTCTTTTGGGACCAAATTCATCCAGCATACCCTGACTTACCTTGTAGGCGCCATTGTATTCGGCTACTTCCTCACCCATTAAAAATACAGAAGGATCTCTTCTCATTTCCTCGCTCATGGCCTCCCGAAGTGCTTCTCTAAACTGGATTTCTCTCATAGTATTGAATAGTTTCTTTCGCTGTGCAAGATTGTAAAATTAATGGCAGTATAGTCAGTATGAAAATTATTTAGTGTGTTTTTTAGGGCATTTGGCCACAAAAAAAGCCCCCATCAGCTTTCTGATGGGGGCCTTCTATAAGATTCTAAATTTCAAATTACTTCAAAGCATTACGGAATGCCTCAGTCGTATTGAATTTAGCAAATTCGAGGTCGGTCAATGCCTTCTCTTTCAAATTTGAGTCATTCTTAACTGCATTTACCAAATTGCTAACCACTGCATCGCCATTTCCAGAACGAGCGGCTGCCACAGCTGCACCATAATAAGCAATTGCATAGCTGCTGTTTTTGCGAGTTGACTCAGCAAATGAAGAAGATGCATTGCTGAAATCTTTGTTCAATAACTGAGCTAAGCCCTTGTTGAACAAGTTTACATGCGTATCTGCAGATGATGACGTTGAAGTCACGGCAGCACCGTAGTTAGCCATGTAAATTTCGCAAGCTCCTTTCACACCGTTTACACCTCTTGTTACATCATTATTAGCACCATTCAAAGCCATTCTTGCGTGGCTGTATGCCTTGTAAGGATTGCCTTTCATCAAAGCAACAGATGCTAAGTTAGCGTGCACTTCAGATGAAGGATTTAACTTCGCAGCAATTTCCAATTGAGCGGCAGCCTTGTCGATCAAATCTGTTTTAGCAGGATTTTCGATCACGGCTTGCAAATAAGCAGCGCCTACGTTGTTGTGAGCTGTCCAGTTGGTTCCTTTTTTAGTAGCAGCTTCGTAGATAGCTGTTTTTTCTTCTAATGAAGGAGTCAAAGTAGCCGCATACATCAATTCATCGAATGATAATGTGTCGCTCTTCACAGCACCGGTTGTGATTTGCTTTGCCAAAATAGAGATTTCAGCATCTGTCTTCTTCACTTTGATTGTCAAGATTTCAGTTTTAGCAGCACGTAAACCAGGATAGATATCTTTGAAAACCTTGTTGTAGGTAGCCAATTTCTTCAATTGTTTTTCTTGCTCCTCAAATGCACCACCATTGTTGATTACATTCAAATAAGCAGCTTTTTCTTCAGCTGAGATACCGGAATAAGCAGCTAAAGCTGTTTTGAATTCAGACCAATCATCCGTGATAGGCTTCAAAATGAATTTCACTTCAGCAGCTACACCTTGGTAATCGTACTTCTTCATTTGAGCACGGTAGAACTTCTCGATTGCAGCAGCACGCTCTTCAGACAATTTGCTGTTGATACGTTCTAAACCTTCAGGTGAGTGAGTACCTGTGATGGTTACTGTGCGAGTTACGTTTTTAGATGCAATGAAAGCATCCAATTGCTTTCCTTTTTCAGCTTTAATTTCAGAAGGACGAAGAACTGACTTGCCTCTTTCGAAGATGAAGTTCGGGATAACAACCGGAATCAATTCCTCTTGATTGTTGTAAGAGTGAGCTGCAAATGCAGCGTAGTATGAATTTTGAACCAGTTTAGAAGTTGTGATGATACCCGTTGCATAAGGCATACGTGGGGTAGTCTTTGACTTAGTGCCTTTTGAAGCTACTCCTTGAATTTCAATGGTACCGGTTTTATAAGCGTCTTTATAAGGGAACATAAAGGCTTTTGAAACCTTAGTTTCTTCCTTCGCGCTGTTTGGATAGTCTTCTGCTTTCAAAGGTAAGCCTGGGAGAGCTAGTTCGTTTTCACCATACTTGTAGAAAGTATTGAGCGTGTAAACGGTACCTTTCTTCAACATTTTAACAGGAAGATTACCAGACAAGTCAAAATTAACTGTGTCTTTGTGTACTTCCAGCGGATTTGGCTTGATTTCGAGCTTCTGCTCTTTTGCCATCTTAATCATTTGCGGAAGCGTACAGCTGGTGAACGTCAATGTTCCGATAATGAGCAACGAGTAAACTAATTTTCTCATGGATTTGGTATTATGGGTATCTTTAGGAACGGCAAATGTAAGCCTGAACCAATTTTTTTGCAATAATACTCAAAAAAATAAGAAACTGAGCCTTCTTTGGGGGCGCGAAATAGACTTATATTTGCATTTCGATTTGATTTCTCGATAAACAGACGATTTGGAGGGATAAACCGATACTATTGAAATATGGAGGTATTCATTGATCGATTAAAGCACTTTTTTGAAAAGCACGCCTTTGGTGTTTGCACTGCTTTAGGTGATAAAATGGGCATTGCTACATCCAGCATTCGATTGTTCTTTATCTATGCTTCATTTCTTACGTTAGGCTCTCCCGTTATCGTGTATTTGTCGCTGGCTTTTCTAATGAACCTTCGGGCACATTTGCGGAAGCGTACTACAATTTGGGATTTCTGATTTTCAACTTTCCGAAAGTATTCTTCCCGAGTAAAAAATAATCCACGACTAAGAATCTGGGGTAAAATTGATGTACCCAATAGGTTTTCAATTCTACCTTTAGTTTGTGACGCTTTCGAATTTCATTGCGCAATCCCGATAAAAAGGAGATATGCGCCTTAAAAACGGCCAGAGCATCCGGCACAGAGGGTTGAGTTAAAAATTTAAATGCCGCCACCCAATCTAAAAGCAGCCTTAAGGGAAATTTCCAAATAAGTTGTGACAGCGGCATGTGCTTAAAAACCAAGCTCAGTCCATTTCGAAAATTTAAGTAAGTCTTGCGTGGGCTGCTCGATGAAAGAGTACCGCCACCAACATGATACACCGTTGAGCCTCCATGATAATAAATCTGATGACCAGCCCGTTGAAGTCGCCAGCAAAAGTCAATTTCTTCCATGTGGGCGAAGTAATCTTCATCCAAACCACCCAACTGGTGATAGAGCTCAGCTCGAACAAAATGACATGCACCCGTTGCCCAAAATACAGGAACTACATCATTATATTGACCTTGCTCCTTTTCCATTTGATCAAAAATCCGTCCCCTACAAAAAGGGTATCCGAGCGTGTCAATCAAACCTCCGGCAGCACCTGCATATTCAAATTCATCAGGTTTGTTTTTGGAGAGCAACTTGGGTTGAATTGCACCAATCTTCGGATTGCTTTCAAAAAGTTGGATGATAGGATCAATCCAACCGGCAGTAACCTCCACATCTGAATTAAGTAAAACGTAATATTTTGCTTCAACCTGCTTGAGTGCAAAATTGTACCCTCCACAAAAACCTAAGTTCTGATCGCTTTTAATAACCCGGATAGAGGGAAATTCTTTGGCTAAAAAAGAAATAGAATCATCTGTTGATCCATTGTCTGCAACAATTATTTCGGCTTCTGAACTGTGTGTAATGACGGAGGGCAAAAACTGTTGCAGGAATTTCTTCCCGTTATAGTTGAGGATGACAACAGCTACTTCGGTCATCCCATTAAGCTACTTAAATCTAAACCCGGAATATTGGGAAGTAAACCTTCCGTACTTTTCTTTAATTCTTCTTTTGCCAATACTTCTGCTTTCTCGGAAGCTATGTTAACAGCCGCTACCACCAAATCTTGGATCAATATCTGATCTTCCGATTTCAATATAGCCGGATCAATGTCTACCGACATCAATTGCTTCTTTCCATTGACGGTGGCTTTCACCATGCCTCCACCCGCCTCACCGGTGGCGGTGATCTTTGCTAAATTATCTTGGGCTTCCTTTAAGCGGCTTTGCACCTCTTTCATCTTGCCCATCATTTTCATCATATCAAACATATTCAGGAGGATTTAAGAAGGACAAAATTACAATTTAGAATGAGCCGCCCGCATGAAAGATTGAAACAAAACTTATTTCCGCATGAGCACTACCGTACCGCTGCGTTGGTAAGTCTTTCCGGAAATGTCCGTAACATTGGCTACCCATACATAGGTAGAGATAGGCATCGGCTGTCCATTTTGGAAACCATCCCACCCCTCTCCTTTGTCGGTATAAAAAACAACGGCACCCCAACGGTCAAAAATGGAAAGCTCCATTTTTTTAACAAATTGCCCTTGGACCTTAAATGTTTCGTTGGCAACAGGGCCTTTGCGATCAGGGGTGAAGGCAGTGGGGAAAAACAAATTAACTGGCTTTATCAATTGAATTTGGTTGGATTCGGATTGCAGTATGCCCAATTCATTGGGTATTGCAACAACCTTATAAAATACAATTTGATTTTGTAGGTCTACATCTGTTTCTGTGAACGATAGATTCGTGCCACGATCAATCGTTGCAATAAGGCTACCGGATTGATCATATTTCAAAATCTGATAACTTTTTACTCCCAAGTTCCAACCGGTGTAGGCATTCCAAGTCAGTGTTACTTTGTTTTCATCACTTAGCTCACCTTGCAATTGAATGGGGCAAATAGGATTGGTATTCAAACTTCGGTTATCGCAAAGGTCGAGGTAGTTAATTTTATAACATTGGTCTGCACCTACCGTGAAGGCTTTGTCTTTGTAATTCGCTACCAACGAATTATCCAGAAAATTAAATGTACCAGTCCCTGAAGCCTTGAGTATGGAATAATTTGCTACTGTAAAAAGCGGAGGCTGAATCCAACTGATTTTAACGCCATCGCCTTCTACTACAGAGGTAGCATTGGTAATGGTGGCGGGTATATTACTTGAAAATGCTGTGCCACACTTCGTCAATGAAACACTTTTGCCATTCCACGAATAAGTGCTCGTCAGTTGATAGCAATAATTTGTCTTACAGATAACATCTGGATCAACAAATGAAACGGTTGTACCATTATTGATTGTATTATAGAGTGTTCCATTCCGTGTTATGTCCACGCGCGAAACTCCGGCTGTATTGGTTGGCCAATCTAATTTAATCTGTCCATTTTGTGGTGTCACTGCTAGCCTTTGGCTACAGATAGTTTGTGAATAGTTGTTAATAAAATTACATGCATCGTAGGAGCTCAATCGGAAGCAGTAATAGTTATTGTCGAGATTAAGATTTGTAATGGTAGAAGTACCTACTCCATACAAGGTTTGTAATTGAACAAACCCCTGAGTATTCGTTGCCATCTCCAGTTTGTATTGAACATTCACCGGTTGCACAAAATCCAACTTTAAGGTAGAGGCATCTACAGCCGTGAGTTGGGTTATTTGGGGAAGAGGTAAAGTTGCTACGGGATTAAAGGCAATATTCTTTGCACTGCAATTATTGGCGGCATTATTCTTCTTACCATTTACTTTGATGGTAACAGGGGAAGCAGATCCGTAGGTGTATTGAGCTACCTGATTATTGCTTTTGATGATAGGCAACAGAGGAGAACCATCTCCAAAATCTACAAAGTATTGGTCGTACGTCTGATCGGTGATTTTGATTGAAACTTGTGAACCGGAACAAGTATAAACCTCAAACGGTGGCTGCAAATTATTGTCGACAGTAATATTGATAAAGTCAGGGCCTGAGTTGGGATAATTTACCGACATTCGATAGGTGCCCGGATTCGTATACGTAAAAGTTAGTAAGTTTTGTTGAGTCGTATTATTGCCTAGGTAATCCATATTACAAGGCGTACAGTTTGCTCCTACCACCAGATTAGTTGCGGTAATGTTAATCTTAAAAGGAGCACAGCCTCTGATATTATCTACGCTAAACCGGCCACCTTCACTGATGTATTGGGCGTGACCGACTTTTGCCACAATCAACAAAAAAATCAATATGATTGCTAACTTCTTCAATTGCTCAGTTTTACCTCTTTCAAAAACTTTTCTGCCCGCACCATATCATCATGTAACACACGATCTCGCTCTATAAACGGCACTGCCTGCCGGAAAGTATTCACAAACTGTTCGAGTGTAGACGAAGTTTGCAACGGTCTTCTAAATTGCAATGCTTGCGTAGCCGTAATCAATTCCACCGCCAAAATAGAATAAAGATTATTCACAATTCGATACGCCTTCGTAGCTGCATTGGCCCCCATACTTACGTGATCTTCCTGTCCGTTGGAAGAAACAATAGAATCAATCGATGCAGGTGTGCACAATTGCTTATTCTGGCTTACCAACGAGGCGGCTGTGTATTGTGGAATCATCAAGCCTGAATTAATACCCGGATTCGCTACAAGGTAATGGGGTAAATCGCGAGAACCGGAAATCAACTGAAATGTTCTTCGCTCGGAAATGCTGCCCAACTCCGCTAAAGCAATTGCCAGAAAGTCGAGGGACAAAGCCAATGGCTGCCCATGAAAATTACCGGCTGAAATAATCCGATCCTCCTCCGGAAAAATATTAGGATTATCGGACACTGAATTAATCTCCGTCAGGAAAACATCGGTTACATATTGAATCGCATCCCAACTAGCCCCATGCACTTGCGGAATGCATCGGAAGGAATAGGGATCTTGCACATGCTTTTTAGGCTGTGAAATGATCTGACTTCCTTCCAGTAATTTTTTTATCTCTTGCGCTACACGCACTTGCCCTTTTTGTGGGCGAATGTCGTGGACTAACGAATCGAATGGTTCCATGCGACCGTCAAATGCATCAATGGACAAGGCACTGATCAGGTTGGTCAATTTTAAAATACGATGTGCATGCAGCAAACACCACGTTCCATAGGCACTCATAAACTGTGTGCCGTTCAACAATGCTAGTCCTTCTTTCGCTTTGAAGTGAAGCGATTCCCAACCCAATAGTTTTAATACTTCATCGCTTTGGTAAATTTTGCCTAAGTAGTGTACCTCCCCTCGCCCGATGAGCGGCAACGAAAGATGTGCCAACGGAGCCAGATCTCCAGATGCTCCCAACGAACCCATCTCAAAAATCTTCGGCAGGACGCGCTGATTAAACATATCGACCAATCGCTGGGTGGTTGATAATTGGACACCGGAGTTTCCATACGACAGTGACTGCACTTTTAAAAACAACATCAGCAACACAATTTCACGTGGCACTTCCGGCCCCGTGCCACAGGCGTGTGACATGACTAGGTTTTCTTGCAGTTGCTCGAGTTGATCGGTTGGGATGTTTTTATTGTAGAGCGATCCAAAACCCGTGTTGATGCCATAAATAGGTGCTGCGGAGGACGTGAGTTTTTGATCCAGGTATTCGCGGCAGCGTGTTATCTTTTGTGTTGCCTCCTCCGACAATGCAATTTTCGAGTGACCGTGCAGGATATGATCCAGGTCACTGAGTGTAAGCGTTTGGGTAGAAATATAGTGCGTTGGTTTCACGAAATTCTAAATTACAAGATATAACGGAGTTGACATACAGAAGGCATCAGTTATTCTTCAATGCTTCTGCAATGGCATCAATCGCAAGTTGTTGCTGCGCTCCTTTTTGCATATCCTTCAATGTAAGTAATCCGGACTTTTGTTCGTCTGAACCGATCACAATCACAAACGGAATCATTTTCTTATTCGCATAATCGAGTTGCTTTTTCAGTTTCGCCTGATCGGGATAAACCTCGGTAGCGATTCCCCGACTGCGTAGCTGACGAGCAACTCCCAACGAATAATGAAAGGTTGATTCATCAAAATGAGCGATCATTACCTTAGATGAAATGCGTGCTTCTTCCGGAAAAGCTTTCAGTTCTTCCATCGCATCGCACAAACGATCGACACCAAATGAAATCCCAACACCGGATACATCGGGTAAACCAAACACACCGGTCAGGTTATCGTAGCGACCGCCACCACTCACGCTGCCAATGGCTACGTTGTTGATCTTCACTTCGAAGATACAGCCGGTGTAGTAACTCAATCCGCGCGCCAGCGAAATATCAAATTCTACATGAGCATTGGCATTGGTTGATCCGGTAGATGAATAGTTTTGCAAAAGCTGCAACACTTCCTGCAAATCAGTTAAGCCTTTTTTGCCTTTTTCGGAATTGGCAAATTGCGTAGTTAAGAAATTGATTTTCTCTTCAGTCGTTCCTTTGAAATTCAGAATGGAAAAAACCGCATCGATGCCTTTGTCTTCAAATCCGCGTGAACGCAATTCTTCTTTCACCTTTTCTTCGCCAATCTTATCCAACTTATCAATCGCGACAAACAACGAAGATTCGTTTTGCGAGCCGGTTAGCTCGGCCAGCCCGGAAAGAATGGCGCGGTGGTTAATTTTAGTCGTGTAATCCAAAATACCCAAAGCCCCAAACACCTCCTGAATCATCAGAACAATATCCGCTTCGCAAAGTAGCGAGTCAGTTCCCACCACATCGGCATCGCACTGGTAAAATTCGCGGTATCTTCCCTTCTGCGGACGGTCGGCACGCCACACCGGTTGAATCTGATAACGCTTGAATGGAAAAGTAATCTCATGACGATTCATCACCACGTACCGAGCAAACGGAACGGTTAAATCGTAGCGTAGGCCTTTTTCAGAGATATCAAAAGTTAGAAGTTTTGAGTTTTTAGAAACAAATTTCTCATTATCAACTTCCGCCAGAAAATCACCACTATTTAAAATCTTAAACAACAACTGATCTCCCTCCTCGCCATATTTCCCCGTAAGGGTGGTGAGGTTCTCCATAGCGGGCGTTTCGAGGGGTTGGAAGCCGTATTTTTGAAATACTTTGCGGATGTTATCGAAAATAAACTGGCGCTTGGCCATTTGGGCAGGCCCGAAATCGCGGGTGCCTTTCGGTAAAGTTGGTTTTTCCATCGTAATAAACCGCCAAATCTAAGGCTTTCGCCAACCAGTTGCCAGCAGGCGGTAATCTGTTTTCTTCATAAAAGTGCGGAAATAGGGCTCTGGTAGTCAATTACTTCTTGCATTCTGCGAAATGATCCTTATTTTTGCCGCTCGTTTTTAACAACATACGCCATGTCAGTTACCCGATTAAAAAGAAAGAACCGCAAAGACAAAGCCAAAGCGGCTCGCAGAAGAACTGCATTGAAGACTCAAAACTTCAAACCAGTAGCAAAAGCGGTTGATATCGAAAAAATCAAAGAAAGCTTTAAGAAAAGCGCATAAAAAAAGGGACTGCTTTAGGCAAGTCCCTTTTTTTTGATTGCTATCCAATTACTTGGCGTCCTTATTCTTTAGATCTTGCACTTCGGCACGAATTGCTTGTGCAATGTTCTTTAAATCCTGCATTCCCTTTCTTACGCGGGTTCCGGCAGCACTATTAGCCTTGTTGTAAAATTTGTCAGCGTCTCCTTCAAGTGAAGCAATAAGAGCTTTTAATTCTTCAAATTTTTTCATTGTTACGGTATGTTTAGTTTATTGAGGTGTTTGATTCTTATGCCAAATTAGCTAAAAACCTTTAAAAACAATCAAAAACCCCATTTTTTTACACTTTAGTAACCGAAACCAAGGCTTCTTTCTTATAAAAACCATCGTCCAGCTTGGTTTTTAGGGCCGAAAACGCGGTTAGGGTCTCTTCCACATCCGCCATCGTGTGCGAAGCTGTCGGGATGATTCGGAACATAATCACGTCTTTTGGCACCACCGGATAGATCACCACCGAGCAGAAAATGCCGTAGTTCTCGCGCAAATCCATCGACATGTTAGCTGCCTCGCCTACACCACCTTTAAATAGAACAGGGGTTGGAGGGGTTTGTGTCTTATTAATCGCAAAGCCACGATCGGCCAAACCGCCTTTAATGGCAGCCATAATTTTCTTCAGGTTTTCGCGGAATTCAGGGTGCTTCTTCACCAATTCCAGGCGCTTCATACCACCAATTACCAAAGGCATCGGCAAGCTCTTCGCATAGATTTGAGAACGCACGGAGTAGCGCAAGAACTTCAAAATCTTCTTATCACCAGCTACAAACGCACCGATGCTGGCCATCGATTTAGCAAACGTAGAGAAGTAAAGGTCAATCTGATCTTGAACACCTTGCTCCTCGCCTACTCCGGCACCCGTTGGGCCCATGGTTCCAAATCCGTGGGCATCATCTACCAAAAGACGGAAATTGTATTTTTTCTTGAGTTCTACGATTCCTTTCAGGTCGCCCATGTTACCGGACATACCGAAAACACCTTCGGTGATTACAAGAATACCACCACCGGTTTCATTGGCCAATTTGGTAGCACGCTGAAGCTGTTTCTCCAAGTTCTCCATGTTGTTGTGTGGATACACAAAGCGTTTACCCATGTGCAAACGAACGCCATCGATGATACAAGCGTGTGATTCTGAATCGTATACGATTACGTCTTTTCTATTCACAATGGCATCGATGATAGAAAGAACACCCTGATAGCCATAATTCAGCAACATGGCGTCCTCTTTCTTTACGAATTCAGCCAATTGTTTTTCAAATAATAAGTGATTAACCGAGTTACCGGACATCATGCGGGCGCCCATTGGGGAGGCAAGACCATACTGAGCGGTTGCATCAGTATCTGCTTTGCGAACTTCCGGATGGTTGGCCAAGCCGAGATAGTTGTTCAAACTCCAGTTCAGCACGGTTTTGCCATTAAACTTCATGCGTGGGCCTATTTCACCTTCCAACTTAGGAAAGAAGAAATAATCATCAGGTAAATGAGAGTACTTGGCCAGCGGGCCTTCTTCCATGCGGAGTTTTTCAAATAAATCGACCATTGGTAGTAATATTCAGTTAATAATTCCGCAAAAATAGAAAAATTGTGGGGAAAGGCACATGCCTCATGGATTAAGTACAAATTCGCCTAAATAATTTTAACTTTGAAGTAGGAATAGACGGTCATGAACTATCTCAATCGAATAACCATTAACCCGGACATCTGCTTCGGAAAACCTTGCATACGAGGAATGCGGTGGCCTGTCGGTGTTATTTTGGATTTGATTGGGTCTGGAATGTCATTTGAAGAAATAGTCGAAGATCATCCTGAATTAGAGAAAGAGGACATTCTTGCTGCTCTGCAATACGCAAAATTGACGAGTTCAGGGAAATCGATATACGAACTCGCATCTTAGAAATGAAATTTGTTTGCGATGTCCATATTCCTTATCGACTGATTAATTTTTTATTGAAGGTGGGGCATGAAGCTACACACGTTAATTTTGTTTTAACGGGCTCCAAATCCAAAGACATTGAAATTGCCCAACTCGCTGACGAACAGAATCTAATCGTGATAACAAAAGATGAGGATTTTAAGAATCTTCACTTCGGCATCAATACTCCAAAGAAACTCATTCGAGTGTTACTCGGAAATTGCAGCACTTCCGATTTGATTGATGTATTTGAAAAGCACTTGCCTGAAATTGAAAAGATAAAAGAGTTCAATCGCTTTTACATTGAAATAGGAAAAAGTCAGTTTATTTACACCACTGATTATACGATTGAGTAATTATCGCAAAACCACCATGAGTGAAACGATCAAAATCCATAAACTACTAGTAGCCAATCGGGGCGAAATCGCTTTGCGCATTATGCGAAGTGCCAAAGAGATGGGCATACAAACCGTGGCCGTTTACAGCGAGATCGATCGCAATGCCATGCATGTCCGCTTTGCCGATGAAGCTTATTGTATTGGCCCTGCCCCCTCTTCCGAATCGTATCTTCGCATGGATAAGATCATCGATGCAGCTAAGAAATCGGGAGCCAATGCCATCCATCCGGGTTATGGATTTCTATCCGAGAATGAAGACTTTGCCGACTTGGTAAAAGAAAGCGGGTTGATCTTTGTGGGGCCTTCAGGCGATTCCATGCGCACCATGGGCAGTAAACTCGCAGCTAAAGAAGCGGTATCGAAATTCAATGTGCCGCTCGTGCCTGGAACAAGCACACCGATCACCAACGTAGATGAAGCGAAAGCTATCGCCAAAAAAATTGGGTACCCTATCTTAATTAAAGCAAGTGCCGGTGGCGGTGGAAAAGGAATGCGGGTGGTAGAAAACGAAGCCGAATTTCAAAATCAAATGGAGCGCGCTATCAGTGAAGCAACGGCTTCTTTTGGAGATGGCGCAGTATTCATTGAAAAATATATTGCGAAACCGCGTCACATCGAGTTTCAGGTATTTGGCGACCAGCACGGAAATGTAGTGCATCTTTTTGACCGCGAGTGTTCCATCCAACGCAGACATCAGAAAGTAGTAGAAGAAGCACCTTCTCCGGTGCTGACTCCGGAGCTTCGCAAAAAAATGGGCGAAGCGGCTGTCAACGCAGCGAAGGCCGCGAAGTATTACAATGCCGGAACGATTGAATTCATTTTAGATGAAGACATGAGTTTCTACTTTCTAGAAATGAACACGCGCTT
This sequence comes from Flammeovirgaceae bacterium UBA5008, assembly GCA_002398365.1. Taxonomy (GTDB): domain Bacteria; phylum Bacteroidota; class Bacteroidia; order Cytophagales; family Cyclobacteriaceae; genus ELB16-189. The sequence goes on along the minus strand of DGYK01000010.1, from coordinate 58,358 downwards.
GCAGGTGGAACATCCCGTAACGGAAATGATCACCGGCTTAGATTTGGTTAAACTACAAATCAAAATTGCTGAAGGCGAGAAGTTACCGTTTACTCAGGATGAATTAACGATCCACGGTCACGCTATTGAAGTTCGCGTGTGTGCGGAAGATCCAACCACTAACTTCTTACCAGACATTGGTACGCTACAAACTTATCGCAGGCCACAAGGCCACGGAGTGCGCGTAGACGATGGCTTTGAAGAAGGCATGACCATTCCGGTGCAGTATGATCCGCTGTTGGCCAAACTGATTGTGTATGCCGAGACACGTGAGTTGGCGATGGATAAAATGGTTCGCGCTATTGCGGATTACGAAATCACCGGTGTAGCCACTACGCTGGGTTTCGGAGCGTTTGTCATGAAACACGAAGCATTCCGATCCGGAAATTTCAATACACGATTTATTGAAAACTATTTTAAGCCGGAATATCTACAACAGCAAGCAGATGAAGATGTAGAAAAAGTAGTGGCAGCATTAGCTGTCACACTTTCGGCTCAAGCAAATTCTTCCGCGACCTCGCAGGTGTTGGCTCGACCAATCAGCAAGTGGAAGAAAAACCGCGTTTAACGTATGGCGGAAATAAAACCCATTCGCGCCTGGCGATACAATTCGAGTCTGGCAACAAAGATTGAAGAACTCACGGCTCCTTTGTTTGATGTGGTGTCGGACAAACAGCGACAGAAGTTGTATGAAAATCCATACAACTCGATTCATCTCTCAGTGCCTAAAGGACCCAATCCTTCCGCGAAAGCGAAACAAGTATTGAATGAGTGGAAAAGTAAAGGTGTCATTCGACAAGATGCCATACCGAGCATTTATGTGTACTACCAATATTTTAAGTTAGCCGGATCACCCAAAGAATATTGCCGCAAAGGTTTTGTTTGCCACATTCGTGCGTACGATTGGAAAGAAAATGTCATTCTCCGACACGAGAATACAATCCCTAAAGCGGTGAATGACCGGATTGAATTGCTGGAGCAAACGGAGTTGCATGCAAGTCCCACTCATGGCTTGTATACCGATCCTACTTTTGAATTAGAAAAATACATGGACGAAGCCATGCAAGTTCCATTGTATGAAACAGAAGATTATCAAGGTGTGCGCGATGTGCTGGCTGTAATTCAAGATGCAAAGGTGATTCAACGTTTTATTGAAGTGATTGATCCCATGAAAATTATTCTGGCGGATGGACACCATCGCTATGAAAGTTCGTTGGAACTAAAACACCGTTTAGAAAAAAGCACTTCTCCCCTTACGGGAAAAGAAGGTTTTCATTATCACTTGATGTATTTGACGAATACAGAAGCTGATGATTTGCGAATTTTACCGACCCATCGAATCATTCAAAACATTCCTAACTTCAGTGAAGAAGAAGTGATTCAAAAATTAGCCAACGACTTTGAAATTAAATTCGTTGACAATGCCGACAGCCTGAATGAGATTATCATGGGCAAGAAATGGGCGTTTGGCATCGTATTGAAAAATCAGGCGTTGAAAGTGCGCTTGAAGCCGGAAGCTATTCACAAAATGACATGGAACTTTCCGCAAGAGATAAAAAATTTAGATTTAACGGTATTGCATTATTTCATCATTGAACGAATTCTGGGAATCCCCGGGAAAGAGCAACGTGGTTCTGATAACATTTCCTTCGAGCGAAATTTTGCAACCTGCCTCAATCTAGTGATGCATGAACAGGCACAGATGGCAATCATCACACAAGAGGTAAGCATTGAGGAAGTGAAACAAGTATGCGCCAGCGGATACACGATGCCGCAAAAGTCAACCTACTTCTATCCAAAAGTCATTAGCGGATTTTTATTTAGCTCAATCAAACAAGATGAATTTCAAACGCCCGCTTATTCTCGCTTCTAGTTCACCGCGCAGGCAATTTTTGTTAACCGAAGCCGGATTTACATTTCGTGTAAACGCACCGAATATTGACGAATCTTTTTCATCGGAAATGCGAGTGGAACAAGTGCCGAGTTATCTGGCCGAAAAGAAAGCCAAAGCGTTATTGCCTGAACTTCAAAATGAAATTGTGATTGCGTCCGACACGGTGGTGATTTTAGGGGAAACGATTTTAAATAAACCGGCTGACCGTGGAGAAGCCATTAGAATGTTACAACTATTAAGCGGGCAGACACATGTCGTAATTACAGCAGTTTGTCTTCTAAGCAAAGAAAAACAAATTGTTTTTGACGATCGCACTGAAGTTACCTTTGCATCGTTGTCGCTTCCAGAGATCGAATATTATGTCGATCATTACAAACCATTCGATAAGGCAGGCGCTTATGGCGCACAAGATTGGTTGGGAATGATTGGAGTCGAAAAAATCAACGGATCTTACTTTACGGTGATGGGCTTACCCATCCACAAAGTGTACCAGCAACTACAATTATTCTAAGCGCTTACACGAATTGCTCCATCGAAATGGAGTACGCACATTTAAAATGACCTTGTGGGCATTCTTTGAATCCATGTGATCCGCAAGGACGACAACTTAGCTTTTCTCTCGTCTCAATTATGACAGATTGATCCGATAGCGGTCCGAATCCGAAAGATGGAACCGTTGAGCAATAAATAGCTGTAACAGGTGCATTGACACATGAAGCCAGATGCATCGGTGCCGAGTCATTGACATAATTCATCTTGGCTCCTTTGATCAGCGCCACCGATTGAAGAAACGATAACTTCCCAGCTAAATTAACAACCTTGTTGGTGCCTGTAACTAACCGAATGGATTCACATACATGGTGATCGGCAGGTGCACCTAAAAGATAAATAAAATCAACTTGTTTCTGCACTTTCTTAATTAACTCAATCCACTGTTCTACCGGCCATTGTTTGGTAAACCACACCGATGTGGGCGCCATGCAAAAGTATTTGCCTTGTTGATAGTTTTGAACAAAATTCCAATCGCTGTCGGATGGATATAATTTCGGCTTGGCAAATTGTTTATCCGTAAAGGCTTCAATCAACTTTTGGTTGCGTTCTACCTCATGGATGTCATTCGACTGATGATTTATAGTTGTGGTATTAAAAAATGAAAGCGGATTTTTATCAAATCCAATACGCTGCTTTGCTTTAGAAAGTGCAGCGATCAGACCAGTGGTAGCGTAGCGCTGCACATTAATCAGCACATCATATCGGGTTTTGCGAATTTTCTGAATGATGAGAAGCAAGTTCCTGTATTTTCTTTTTTTGTCGAAAACAATCACCTCACGCAAGTGCGGGTGACCTGCTAGAAGTCCTTCATTTCCTTTTCTCACCAAAAAATCAATGGTTGCATCCGGATAATAGGCATGCAATTTCTCGATCAAAGCGGTGGCGAGAATTACATCACCAATGAAGGCCGTTTGAATAATCAGAATAGACCTCGGGCGATCCACTACTTTTTGAATTCCGTTTGATAATAGTCGATGGCGTTGGTAATGATCTTCAAAGCTGTTTCTTTGCCTTGAAAATCAGGAACCGTAACAATTTTATTTTCCAGTTTTTTATAGCTCTCAAAAAACTCTTTCAATTCCAATTTGAAGTGCGCAGCTAATTCACTGATATCTTTTAAATGTTTGGTATTAGCATCGTTCTCAGCAACTGCCAGAATTTTATCATCAGCCAGGCCCTGATCTACCATGCGCATTACTCCAATAACGCGAGCTGGCACCAAGCAAAGTGGCTGAATCGGTTCACGGCATAAAATCATTATATCTAATGGATCTTTGTCCTCTCCCATGGTTTGAGGAATAAATCCATAATTGGCAGGATAATAAACCGCAGAATAGAGGATGCGGTCTAACTTTAGTAAACCTGTCTCTTTATCAACTTCATACTTTGTGCGCATACCCGTTGATATTTCGATAATGCCGTTGACAAACTCAGGGGCATTGGTTCCTACCGGAGCTTCATGCCAAGGGTGCTTAATCATATTGAATAGAAATTAGAATGTGAAGGTAGGAATAATTAGCATCTCCATGAAAAAGAAAACCCTTGCAGTTCTTGCAAGGGTTTCGTTTTCACCAATTTGGTAACAATTACTTCTTCTCTTTATCCTTATCTTTCTTATCGTCTTTTTTAGCAGGTGCTATCTTGTCACCATCTTTTAATCGTTTCGATACTAATAAGAATGGACCCGTCACTACCTCTGCATTCTCAGGCAGACCTGAAATGATTTCGATATTATCATAATCACTAATACCAGTTTTTACTTCCGTCATTTTTGCGATGCCTTTATCGTTTACAAAAACAACCACCTTATCTTCTTTCTTTTCGACCTTTGCTTTGTTATCCGTAACCTTGCGATCATTATCATCATCATTGGAAGGAGGTCCCTCAGCACTCTTCTTATCTTTTTCAGGATTGCGTGTCGTTACAGCCGTTAATGGCACCGACAAAACGTTATCTCTCATCGTGGTAATGATATCCACACTAGCTGTCATGCCGGGACGGAATGGAAATTTGTTTCCCTGCTTGATCAAATCTTCATACGAAGAACGCAAAATCAAAATACGAACTTCAAACTCTGTGATAGCATCAGCCGATGTTTTATCTTTTGCGGTGTTGGCAATACTGGTAACAATTCCTTTAAACTGTTTGTCAGCGTTAGCATACGAATCTACATCGATCAATACTGAATCAATTAAGTGAACTCGTACAATATCGTTTTCATTCACATTAACTCGTACTTCCATTTTGTTCAAATCTGCGATACGCATCATTTCTGTACCCGTCATAGTAGCTGCACCAACTACACGTTCGCCTTTCTTCACGAATAGCTTAGATACAATACCTTTCATAGGGGCTACTACCGAAGTCTTAGCCACGTTTGCGCGCGATTCGCGAACGCTTGCATCGGTGCTATTCACTATAAAACGAGATGCTTCCAAAGTCTGTGTTGCTGACTTCAGATCATTTTGAGCTACTTTATAATTTTGTTGAGCCAATTGCCAATCCGATTCAGAAATCACTTTCTCGTTCCACAATTTTTCCTGACGCTTGTATTCCTGTTCGGCACGTATGTACGTGGCTTCTGCGCGTGACAAAGCCGCACGCGATGATTCTAAATTTGCTTTTTGCTGACTTAGCGATGCTTCTGAGCGCTCAAGTTGACTCATCCACACATCGGGTCTGATTTTAACTAAGACCTCACCGGCACGAACGGAGTCACCATCCTCTACATTAAGGGCGATAATTTCACCGGATACTTCTGGGGCCAATTTAACCTCAATAACAGGTTGCACAGTACCCGAAGCACTCACCTTCTCAGTGATGGATGTTTTTTTAGCTTTGGCTAATTCCACCTCCAGATCACGCGACTTGCCGATCCAGCCTTGTGATCTGCCAACAATGATAAAGATGATAAGGAAGATAACGATGCCAATACCCCAGTACAGAAGTGAGTTGGACTTTTTCTTTTGCTTTGCCATTCGTAAAAATTATTAATAGTCTATTGGTTTGCCTTGGTAAAAATCGAGAACTTTCTTTTTAAAGATTAGATCATACTTTGCACGCACTTGATCTGACTTAGCCTGAAACAAGTTGTTTTCAGATACTTGATAGTCTACGTAGTTAGCAGCACCAGCATCGTAGCGTTGCTTAGTCATACGAAATGCTTCTTCTCTTGCCTTAACGGCTTTGGCTGAAGATGCAAAAGTTTTAGCAGCCGCGGTGGCATCATTATGTGCTGTTTCGATCGCCTGACGTAATTTGTTTTCAGCATCGGTCAGATTAATAGAAGCTTGCGTAGTTGCTATTTTGTTTCTTTGAACTGTAGCACGAGAGCTAAATCCATTGAACAATGGGATAGTTAAATTTAGACTTACGCTTTGTGATATGTTATCGGAAAATTGATCGCTGAATGGCTTCTCAACTATATTTCCTGTAAAGGTTTTACCAAAAGAACGGACTATTGCCGTTTGATCGTTACCTAGATATCCAATAGTCGGATTGTTTATCTCTACAGGATTTGCTAATATTTTTGCAGCGCTAGAATAGTTCGTAAAGGCGTTGCCGTTTAAGCTCAATCGAGGAAACAATGCACCTTTAGATGCCCTTAAAGCATACATTGAACTTTCACTTCTGTAAACAGCAGCCTTAATCTCTGGCATGTTTTGCTTTGCAATATCATAAATTTGTTCAGTTGACTGAATAGAAGACAAGTCCTCAATACTCAATTCAGGAACTTCAATATCTAGTGGCGTTGATGCCGGAAGCTGCATGGATTGTTTCAATTGAAGAAGGGAGAGATTAAACGCATTTTCGCGCTGGATCAAATTTAGTTCATTAGTAGCATTTTGCGCCTCGAGATCCAATACATTGCCCAACGGTACCGAACCTGCTTGTTCCAATTTCTTGGTGCGCTCTAACTGTTGTTGAGTAGTGCGCAATTGAAATTGAGCATTTTGAAGCAATTCTTGATTAAAGATAACCGAAGTATAAAGCGTAACTACACTCAGAACAACATCATTTTTAGCTTTGGTTAAATCATAATCCGCAGCTGCTTTATCATTTACGTTTTGGCGAATGGTATTCATTACACGAAAGGCATTGAATAAGAGCAAACTTGCATTGGCATTCAAATTAGAGTTATCAATTTTCTGATCGATGAATGAGTTTGTAGTGGGGTCAATTGACCGTCCAAAATTTGACCCATAAGAACCAGAGACATTGAGGGTAGGCAACATTGTGTATCTGGCTTGATCCAGGTTGATATCCGCACCTTTTAACCCTAATTCGCTACGCTTAACCGTTAAGTTATTTTTCAGTGCTATCTCTATACACTCCTTCAATGTATAGACCTTTTTCTCTTGCGCCCACGAAGCCGTTGTTATCAAAACAAACAAACCAATTGAAAGTAATCCTTTCCTCATATTTAACGATTGATATCTGGTATATAAATAACTTCCTTTATCCAACTTAGACTCATGAGATACTGAAATGTTACAGGTTTGATGCCCGAATCCATCTCAATAACCTGGCAAGCCAAGTCGTTCTTACCTTTCCTTGAAACCGACATCGTAGCAATATTGCAATCGTCATGTGCGATGACATCGGCAATAAAAGCAATGCTACCTTTTACATCGTCTGCAAAAATGATAATCGTATGCAGATTAGCGGTAAAGTCGGCTTTGAAACCATTGATTTCAGCAATATTAATCATCCCACCTCCTCGGCTCTCTCCCAAGACTTCGATTGAACGGGTTCCCTTCTTAAGGGTTAGTCGGATGGAATTCGGATGCAGTGTTGACGCATTTCCGACCGATTTGAAATGATATTTTAATCCCGATTTTTCTGCGATCTCAATGGCATCTTTGATTCGCTTATCATCAGTAGAAAAATCCATCAATCCAGCTAAGATTGCCCGGTCACTGCCATGCCCTTCGTAGGTACGAGCAAAGGAATTATAGAAAACGATATCCGCTTCTTCTGGAATTCCGCCTAAAACCTTGATGGCTGCTTTGGCGATACGCACCACACCCGCAGTATGCGAACTGGATGGGCCGATCATAACGGGGCCGATCATATCAAAAACACTGCTTTTTTCGTGCATACGCGGTTTACTAACGCAATAAACCCGAAAAGGATTTCTTTTTTGGGTATTTCTACACCCTTATCAGGTATTTATTGCAAGCGGCAAAAATAGGCTTTTAGGGTCATTTTAGATGTGGAATTTCCAAAATTGGTAAAGTCGGTCGCTAGAAATGGTAGTGGGCGATAATGAACATTCGGTGGTCCACAGACTAACAGGGCTTTTTACCATCTTGAACTTTACCGCCTATCGCGGTTTTTAAATAAATTTGAAACTCAACTCTGACTGCATGAAATTATACTTTCGCGTTTTTGCATTACTCTTTTTTGTCGTTCAGTCGATTCAGTCACTCTACAGCCAAGATTCACTCGTGAGGGTTCAAGAATTGCAATTCGTGTCAAACTTCGAAAAAGAAGCATTCTTGGACCTTATCTACAAAAAGAATTCAAGTGAACTGCTTCCATTATTATTGAGTACCTCCTCAACTGCCTCCAAAGAAACGGTGCAACAAATCAATAACAAGATTAAATCAATTACAGCCAAACTATTGGCTGAGGGCCTGTTGAAAAAGAAG
>DGYK01000010.1:40942-50028 GCA_002398365.1 Flammeovirgaceae bacterium UBA5008 | reverse complement strand
GTTGAAAAAGAAGAACGAAAAAAAGATCAAAGCAATTTATGCAGACGTGCATAACACATTTTTGAAAAAGTACGAAGAGGATGTTCGATTTGCCGATATTTTCAGTAGTGGAAACTACAATTGTGTTACAGCCTCTGCTCTCTACGCACTTGTTTTTGAAGAATTAGGCATCAGCTATGAAGTAAAAGAAGAGCCTACTCATGTTTACTTACTCGCCTATCCTAATTCAGAAAATATTTTGGTCGAAAGTACTTCACCGCTCAAGGGTTTTGTCGTGTTTGATGAACGTTTTAAACAAAGCTTTGTGGAGGCACTTAAGAATCAAAAAATAATTGGCAATTCAGAAATAGCCAGTAAATCGACTGATGAACTTTTCAATTCCTATTATTTCAAGCGAGATAAACTAAATCTACAACAATTGGTTGGTATACATTATAGTAATGACGCCATCTTTAAGCGAGACAAAAATGATATCAAGGGTGCGTTTCAACAAATGGAAAAAGCATATCTACTTTATCAGGCACCTAAAACAGAGTATTTGCTCATGCAATTTGGCGTAGAGTTGATCACGAAAGAAAAACTGCTACCGAAGGAAAAATCAAAACTGATCGCCAAGGTATCGCGTTATAAAAATCAAGGTATTACCAATGAAATGATTCAAGGTGAATTTGCCAATCTGACCAATGAAGTTCTCAATCGAGATAATAATAAAACACTATATAAAGAGTGCTTTCAAATTTTGACAAACGGCATTGAAGATAAAGAACTGGTAGGAGAGATTTCGTATATCTATTATTTCGAAAATGGCCGAATCTTGTACAATCAGGGAAGCTTTTCAGCCGCAAAGCCATTTTTCGAAAAAGCATTATTTTTTCAACCAAACAATACTGACTTAGCAGGAATTTTTACAACATCCATAGCTAATTCATTGCGAAATGAACGCAACGCGAAACAAGCTTATGACACATTAGATTTGTACCGGAAAAAATACCCGGTACTTTCACAGAACAACAACTTCAATTCGATGGTAGCGATGAGTTATGCACTGTTGTTTGGAGAAGCCTACCAAAAAGGTAATCTGGCCGATGCTGAAAAATACAAAACTCAATTTGAAGAAATGGTGACTAGCAATAGAGACATCAATATCGTACCATCCATTGTTGGATCTGCCTATTCATCGGGTTGCTCATATTACTTCAAGAAAGGTCAAAAAACGAAAGCCATGAAATTGTTAGAGAGAGGTCTTGAGCTATCTCCTGATAATTATGAATTACGGACAAGGCAACAAATGATCAACAGCGGACATTAATTCTCGATTGAGACGTAAAATTTCTTTTGCGCCAAATATGTATTACCCATCCGTGTTTCGATTTCAGCAACAAAGTTCAACTCTTGCATCATAAAGCCACCGGGTGGTAACGAATACTTGATGACTCCAACTTTTTTGTCAGTTTGAATAGAGATCAGATTGCTGGTCAGACAACCTGTAGATGACAAATTTCCAATGTAATACTTGACAGATCTCGCTGATTCCGTTAAGGATAAATTAATTTGATAAACACCTTCCTGTTTCAATCGATCGATCGGGGTAACAAGTATTTTGGGGAAGTTGTCTTTTACCGTTCCATCCAACAGTATTTCTTTTAATCCTAAACACGGCTGGTCTTTTTCAAAACGTGCTACCGACATCAGCGTACCATTTTCTTTAAATTTCTTACGTTCTCCGTCAATCTTGTCGTCTTTATAATTGGTTTCTTGGTAGAGCGTTCCATCTTCATAATATCGTTTTGACATGCCCTCTCTTTTGCCATTAACGTAATTCATCTCCAGGCTAACCTTTCCGTTTCGATAATATGTTTTTGCTACTCCATGTCGCTTGCCTTTGAGAATTGTAAGTTCGGTTTTTAGCTTTCCATCCTGTGTATAATACTTTTTGAGCCCATCAGTCGTATCGGCTTTCTTCTTTGATTTAACATCCTTCTTTTTACTTTCACACCCCATCACCAGCAGGGTGGCACATAGAAAAAATAAGATAAGTCTCATACGGCAATCGGGGCTTTGATGGAAGGATGCGCCTGGTAATTGACAATTTCAAAATCTTCAAATTCATATTCAAAGATGGATGCCGGTTTACGCTTGATTACCAATTGCGGCAACGGATAACGGGTGCGACTTAATTGAAGTTTGGCTTGTTCGATGTGGTTGGAGTACAAATGCACGTCCCCTCCTGTCCAAACAAATTCACCCGGCTCCAAATCACATTGCTGGGCAAACATGTGCAACAACAAAGCATAACTTGCGATATTAAATGGCACTCCTAAAAAGTAGTCGGCTGACCGTTGATACAATTGACAAGATAACTTCCCATCGGCCACATAAAACTGAAATAGGGCATGGCAAGGTGGAAGGGCCATGTGATCTACCTCGGCCGGATTCCAAGCACTCACAATATGCCGTCTGGAATCAGGTTTGGTGCGGATTTGATGAATTACATTGGCGATCTGATCAATTCCTTTGCCATCGGGCGTTGGCCAACTGCGCCACTGACTTCCGTAAACGGGGCCCAAATCACCATTTTCATCAGCCCATTCATCCCATATACTTACGCCATGATCTTTCAGGTATTTGATATTGGTATCTCCTCGCAGAAACCAGAGCAACTCATAAATGATGGATCGCAGGTGCAGTTTCTTAGTTGTAACCAAGGGAAAACCTTCCGACAAGTCAAACCGTAATTGACGGCCAAACACAGATATTGTTCCTGTTCCGGTTCGGTCCGTTTTAGTAGCTCCTTTCTCAAGGATTTCCTGCATCAAATCTAAATATTGTCGCATAGGTGATTTCGTTTAGCAAAGAAAGAGAACAACGAGCCAATCTCAAACTTTTATTAAAAACAAAAAACCCGCCAGAAGCGGGTTTTTGTAGTATGATTTGCTCGGAATGATTAGTCGTTGCTGCTATCGTTTTTCGCGGTAAATTCTTTTGATTTACCATTCAATGTAACAGTGTAGGTATTATCACAGGTACCAGTTCCGAAATCTACGGTATACACTTTCGTATCGGTGGTAATCTCTTTTACACCTTTTATAGGGATATATACTTTGTTGGTCAGCAAACAAGAAGTGCTGTATTCTAAAGGTGTGGTGATCTTAACAGAATAAGACTTGCCGTAGCGATTTGTACCACTTGCAGCTGCTGCGGCACCGGCAGTTTGAGATATCACCACTTTATCGTCAGCAATCGTAGTTGATCTCACCCACTTCTTGGTTCTGCTAACCGTGCGAGTAGCAGTTGTTTTGTCAGGCCATGTAGTTGTCAAAGTTCCGGAAATATTCCAAGTTAATGGAGACTCTTGTGTGCTTACATTGGTTATTGTTCTGCTTCCTGAGATAACCAAACCATTGATGCTATAGTTGTTGAATGTGATGGTTTGTGTTGATCCGCTGAGGAACCAACGGCCACCAGACCATGTGATAGTAAATGAACCTTTGCGAACGTTTCCTCTTGGATCTGTGCAACCGGCAGGATTATCGGCACCGGCAGCTGTTTTGTCAAAATTCACTACAATCGTACCCGCTGTTTTGTCCTGTCCTACTTCCTTAAGAATATATGCACAAGAAACTCGGCTATCATCTTCCACACGTCCAGAAATAGCATCTGCAGAATTCAAAACAGAACTTGCCATATCTACCGTTTCTTCCTGACTTGATTCCAACGCGGCATCATTGTTTACAGATTGATTGTCTTGAGTGGAAAAGGTAACTTCATCTGATTTGTTACACGAACCTAAAATCAGTACAAAAGCCAGCATTAAACTCGAAAGGCTTTTCAAATTGATAATTGATGTTGTTTTCATGGGTTTTGTTTTTTTGTTGCTTAGAACGAATTACTTCCCGCTGGTTTAATGGCAAACAAAAAAAGTTTCAAAATTTTAAATTCATTGAAAAATTAATTGTTTCTTTCATCATGAGAAGACTGGCTTGTATTACGATTACGTGTTGTTTTGTAACCACCGCAGCTTTTGCACAACTCAAAATCGCAAAGCTTAAGTACAATGGCGGAGGCGACTGGTATGCCAATAAAACGGCCCTTCCAAATCTCATTTCATTCTGCAATAAGGAGTTAGGAACCCACTTGGAAGCGGAAGAAGATGTTGTGGAAGTGAATAGTCCGGCCCTTTTTGATTACGCTTATATATATATGACAGGCCACGGAAACGTAGTTTTTTCAATGGATGAAGCGGCCAATTTGAGAAAGTACTTGATCGGAGGTGGTTTTTTGCACGTAGATGATAATTATGGTCTTGATAAATTTATCCGTCTCGAATTAAAAAAAGTTTTTCCGGAGGCTGAGTTGGTTGACATCCCTTTTACACATCCTATTTATCATCAGAAATTCAAATTTCCGGGCGGGCTTCCCAAAATCCATGAGCATGATAGTAAACCAGCTCAAGGGCTTGGAATCTTCTATCAAGGAAGATTAGTCGTTTTTTATTCTTATGAATGTGATTTGGGTAATGGCTGGGAAGATCAGCGCATTCATAACGACCCCGAAGAAAAGCGTTTACAGGCGCTAAAGATGGGCGCGAATCTCATATCTTATTGTTTTACAAATAATTAGACATCAGTTATTTCTTATTGCGAAAGGAAAATCGAGATCTGTTTGTTTTTAATAACTAAATATTTAGTTTTACAACGTAATTGATAGTTGTAAGAGATACTTCTTTTTATATGATAGAAATGAAAGAGTTAACAAAAGCAGAAGATCAGATCATGCAAATTTTATGGAAGCTGGAGAAAGCATTCGTAAAAGATATTGTTGATCAGTTTCCCAATCCTAAGCCTGCCTATAATACAGTATCTACGATTGTCCGCATTTTGGAGAAGAAAGGATTCATCGGCTATAAAGCATACGGAAAAACCCACGAATACTTTCCAATTGTACCAAAAGACAAATACACCCACTTTTATTTAAACAATCTGGTGAAAGGATATTTCGGTGGGTCGTTTCAAAGCTTGGTTTCGTTTTTCGCAGCCGAAAATAAAATGGATGTGCAAGACATCGATCAACTAGTGAAAGAATTAGAGAACTTAAAAAAGCAAAAGAAATGAAATCGCTCCTTCAATACTTGCTGGTATGCAATCTTGGACTGTGTTTCTTCCTAATTGTATATTGGATTGGCCTTCGAAATGAAAATCAATTTGCCTTTAAGCGAGCCTATCTCCTACTCGCCATCGTAAGCTCTTTTCTTTTTCCACTTTTCCAGTTTTCGATAGCTTCTCCCATTCAAGTCTTACCGCAAGTTGATCAAATCATCCCAACGCAATGGCTACCTGAAGTAATCATCACAGAGCAATCTACGATTAACACAGGTGTGATTTCGCCAGCGAAAACTGTCATAGAAATGATCTATTGGGGAGGCGCATTTCTATTTCTTGCCATACTTGTTGTTCGCATTGCTTCGCTGTATCGATTCATTTCAAAGCAATCTGCCTACGTGTGGAGAAATTTTAAAGTGATCGAGTCCGAAGAGGCACTGCCGACTTTTTCGTTCTTCAACTATATTTTTATCGGACAAGCCGCGCATTATAATGCGCAAGAGAAAGAAGCGATTCTACAACACGAATCGACTCATGCCAAATACTGGCACACTGTCGATATCATGTTGGTCAATTTGGCCACAATAGTTTGTTGGTTTAATCCGATATTATTGATCTACAAAAAAGCACTTGTTCAACTTCACGAATTTGAAGCCGATGCGCGCTCGGTTGAAAATACGGATGTAGAACAGTATTGCAGCTTATTGGCGAAAGTTGCATTACAATCGGCTGAGTTTCCCATCGCCAATCATTTTCATAATTCCTTAACCATTAAACGAATTTCTATGATGAAGACCTTGAAACGAAAGATACCCGTGAGCAAAATGATTTACATGCTCACAGTTGTACCCATTTTTCTTTTGGCAGTTGCATGTCATGAGCAGATAAAAGAAAGTGCTGCCCGTGGTGTTAAAGTTGAGCAACTTCCCGCAGAGGCTAAAAAGCAGTTGGAAGAATTACAGAGAGCAAATCCATCGAGCACGTTTGTTGTTTTAAAAGCAGGAGATGAAACGAACCAAAAGATAGAAGCTTATTCCAAGCAAGCAGACTATGGAACCGTGAGCGTATCTCCACAAACGCAGGACGGCAGTTATGTTTTCATTGAGTTTAACAAACGCTATGAACGCCTCCAATCATTGCCTAAAGATGAGTCGGCTGTTTTTTCACAAGTAGATGAAATGGCTACTCCTTTGTTTGGGATAGATAACTTCTATCGCAACATTGCCTATACGCTCAAGTATCCATTGGAAGCCCGTCAAAAAGGGATTGAAGGAAAAGTTTTCATTGAATTTGTGATTAATACAGATGGAACAACCACTGATTACAAAGTTCTAAGAAGCTTAGACGAATCTTTGGATACCGAAGCCGTACGTACGTTAATGCAATTGGATACAAAATGGCGACCTGCCATTCATCAAGATAAGATTGTGAAGATGAAAATGGTGATGCCGATTGTATTTAAGTTGGATGGCTCCGAAGAAAAAGCAGATGCTTCCAAAGTGGAAAACTCTCTGGAAGAAGTAGTGGCGGTAGGCAAAAAATCGAAGTAAGATCACAAAAAATTGCCCGACTAAGTCGGGCAATTTTTCAACACATCAAAAAGTAAAACTTACTTTCCTAATACTTCCTCTAACTTTCGTTCGAGAGCCGCTCCTCGTAAATTTTTGGCGATGATTTTTCCATCTTTATCCAATAAGATTGAAAAAGGAATTGCCTGAATGTTGTAATCGCGGGCTGCCTGTGAATTGAAATATTGTAAATCGGAAACCTGTGTCCAAACAAGGCCGTCTTCCTGAATAGCTTGCATCCAGTCTTGCTTGTTGCGATCTAACGACACGCCAAACACTTCAAAGCCTTTGCTCTTGAAGCGATGGTACGCGCGCACCACGTTTGGATTTTCTTTACGACAAGGTCCGCACCACTTTGCCCAAAAATCGATGAGCACATATTTGCCGCGCAATGATGAAAGTTTTACAATCTGACCGGATGGATTTGGCAACGCAATTTCGGGAGCTAGCTGACCAACCGCAGTGACTTTAATCTTCTCGGTCATAGAGACCAACTCTTTTGTGAACGGTGAGGTGGGCCAGTCTTTTTTAAATTTCTCGGCAGACTGTACGAACAAATCAAGATTGTTATCCTTATCTACCAAATTAGGATCTTGTAAAAGATTGAATAATGCTAGTGATGCGGGTTGTTGTTTTAACAATGCTACCAATTGCGTTTTTCCTTTTTCAACTAGCGACATCGCTTTGTTTTGCAGCATGGCTACTTTCTGATTGTCATTCGCTGCCACGGCCTTTTCAAATTCGGCTTGCAATGCCATCATCTCCGGTCCGTTCTGTGATTGGTTCATCATCATTTGTACTTGGCTGATGAGATCATGGTCGGGTGATCCTTTAATTTGCACAAAACCTTGTGGATTGTTCCCATCCACATTCAACTCGACATTCGACTTGTAGAGCATGATGTTGATGGACTGCCGGTTGTAAAAATTGACATTGTAAAATCCGGCTTCGGTTAGGTGCAACCTCTTGGCGAATGAATAATCTTTTCGCAATTTGATGGTGTCGCGTTTTGCATTTCCATCCTGTCGGATTTCCTGAATGTAAATTTCGCCTTGTTGTGGAAATCCTACTTTACCGGAAAGTACGATATCCCAACCTCCATCTTTCGCTTCTTCCTTCGCAGCCGGGCTGCAGTTGAATAGGAAACCTGTCAGCAAAACATTAATCCACAGTATCATAGATGACTTCATTTTAATTTATTTAGCTAATTCCTGAATAATCAAATCGGTAGCGAGCTTCGGATCTGCTTTTCCTTTGCTGCGTTTCATTACCTCACCCATAAACATGGTAACAATTACCTTCTTGCCTTTTTTATACTCCGCTACTTTGGTCGGAAATTCTTTCACCACTTCCTGAACAATGGTGAGAATGGCATCCGCATTACTTTCTTGCATTAGATTTAGTTCGGCAGCCAATGCACTCATACTTTTCTGCGGTTGCTTCATAGCCTCCGGAAACAATTGTTGTGATGCGATGGCAAAATTAAGTTTGCCCTGATCAATCAGAGCAATTAATTCGGCTAATGACTGTGGCGGCAGTTGAAATTCGGCCATCTCAATTCCGGTTTCATTCAGGTAAGATTTAATGGGCCCCATCAACCAATTCGAGACTCCCTTAAAATTTTGAGTGGACTGACAAACTGTTTCAAAGTAGGCGGCCATCTCTTTCGAATCGGTGATCACTTGCGCATCGTACGATGGAAGTTGATATTGGGTAGTAAATTTTAGATACAGTTGCTGCGGCAAAAGCGGCATGGCGCTTCTTATTTCACTCAGCCACTCTTCCGAAATTTGCAAAGGGCTTACGTCCGGGTCAGGAAAGTAACGATAGTCGTTCAATTCCTCTTTGGTGCGCATGCTATACGTTTTTCCATCATTGGCGTTGAAGGTGCGGGTTTCTGACACCACTGCTTTACCCTGTTCCAACATCTGTACCTGGCGTTCGAATTCGTGATCAATGGCGCGCTGCACATTGCGGATAGAATTCATATTTTTTACTTCCACCTTCTTGCCTAGTTCTTTGGCGTCTTTCAACATCACCGACACGTTGGCGTCACAGCGCAGCGATCCTTCTTCCATGTTTCCATCGCAGATGGAAAGATAACGCACCAACTTTCTGATTTCGGTCATTAGTGCACCGGCATCTTCAGAAGATTCGATCACGGGCTCCGTCACGATTTCGATGAGCGGAACACCGGAGCGATTGAAATCCAAAAGTGTATCACTCTCATTTTCGATGTGAATGGACTTGCCGGCATCTTCTTCTAAGTGAATGCGGTTAAGGATAATCTTTTTTTCTACGCCTTCTTTATTGCGAATGGTGATGTAGCCACCCACACAAATCGGTGTGCGATCTTGTGTGAGTTGATACCCCTTTGGAAGATCGGGATAGAAGTAATTTTTTCGATCGAAAATCTGAT
>DGYK01000010.1:15074-40800 GCA_002398365.1 Flammeovirgaceae bacterium UBA5008 | reverse complement strand
GCTTGGGGAGATCGGGGTAGAAGTAATTTTTGCGATCAAAAATCTGAAAAGCCGAAATGCGCGAGTTACAGGCGAGGCCCATCCGAGCAGCTAACTCAACAGTTCGTTTGTTCAGTTTAGGCAACGTGCCGGGATGCGCTAGTGTGATTACACCCACCTGCGTGTTAGGCGCGCCACCATAAGCAGCCTCATCGGCATTGAATATTTTGCTGGAGGTAAGCAGTTGTGCGTGCACTTCCAGTCCAATAACCAAACGATATTTTTCGCTGGCGCTCACTATTTAACCAATTCGGTGGCTTTCACAATTACGTTCCCTAATCCCTCTAGCTTCTTTCCACCGGCAGTAGCAAAGAAAGGTTGTCCGCCTCCGCCACCATCAATTTCTTTGGCTAACTCCTTCACCATATTTCCGGCATGGAATTTCTTTGCGGCCTCCACTTTTTCTCCGAGCATCACCGCTACCTGAGGTTTGCCTTCGATATCGGCAGCTAACACCAAAATCAAATCATCAAACTGATTGCGCAAGGCGTATGCGATATTTTTCAAACCATCGGCTGTAGGTACTGTTACTCTCTCAATAATTAAAGAGTGTCCATTACTTTTCACCACCTTCGCGGCTAATACATCTTTTATCTGATTAGCTTGTTGCTGATAGATGATCTCCAGTTTTTTCTCCAGCGCTTGTTTTTCTTCGGCTAAAGTTTGCACCGATGCTACCACGTCCTTCGGGTTTTTCAGTTGCGATTTGATTTGCTCCAACTGATTGTAAAATCCGTTGAGGTATTCGAAAGCGCCATCTGCAGTTACGGCTTCAATTCTTCTCACGCCTGCTGCTACCGAACTTTCTGATACAATTTTCAACAAACCAATTTGTCCGGTAGCTTTTACGTGCGTGCCTCCGCACAACTCGACAGAGAAGGAAGGATCAAACGTAATCACACGAACAAACTCTCCATACTTTTCGCCAAACAAGGCCATCGCGCCAAGCGCTTTGGCTTTTTCAATGGGCACGTGGCGTTTTTCATCCAGTTGAATATTCTCCCGGATTTTTTCGTTGACAATGGTTTCCACACGCGAAAGTTCTTCGTTAGTCATAGCCGCAAAGTGCGAGAAGTCGAAGCGAAGGATTTTATCGTTTACCAAAGAGCCTTTTTGCTCGACATGTTTGCCCAGCACCTGACGCAAGGCTGCGTGCAACAAGTGTGTAGCTGAGTGATTGCTCATGGACAACTTGCGCTTGGGTACATTGACTAATGCTGTAACTGGGGCTTCGATTTGAGCTGGAAGTTTTTCTACCCAATGCACAATTAAGTCGTTTTCTTTTTTGGTATCGACCACCTGGATTTTCTCTCCGGCAATTTCCAACACACCCGTGTCTCCTACCTGTCCACCACTTTCAGCATAGAAAGGTGTTTTATCTAATACCAACTGAAACAGCTCTTTGTTTTTCTGCTTCACTTTGCGGTGGCGCAAAATGCGCGAAGTGGACGTCAGTTCATCGTAACCAATAAATTCCGGCTTGTCGCCTTCTGCTACCGTTACCCAATCTCCGGTTTCTTTGGAAGCATCGGCTTTGGAGCGGGATTTTTGTTTGGCCATCTCCTCGTTAAAGCCCTTCTCATCTACCGACCAACCTCTTTCTCTTGCAATTAGTGAAGTCAAGTCGAAAGGAAAACCAAACGTATCGTACAATTCAAAAGCTTGTTCGCCAGAAATTACTTTATCAAAATTCTCAATACGTTTCAATCCTTTCTCCAACGTCCTCAAGAAAGAAATTTCTTCTTCATGCACCACTTTCTCCACATACTCTTGTTGCTGGTGTAATTCAGGAAATACATCTTTGAGTTGAATGGCCAACAACGGCACCAAACGATGCATGAATGGCTCCTTAAAGTTCAAATACGAAAAACCATAGCGCACCGCTCTGCGCAAAATTCTACGGATCACATAACCCGCACCCGTGTTACTAGGCAATTGTCCATCGGAAATGGCAAATGAAACAGCGCGAATATGATCCGCCATCACCCGAATGGCAATATCGGTTTTAATGTTATCACCATACTTCACGTTGCCATGCATAGCGATGAAATCCATCATCGGACGGAAAACATCGGTATCATAATTGGAAGTTTTTCCCTGAATCGCCATGCACAGGCGCTCGAAGCCCATACCGGTGTCTACGTGTTTATCCGGCAGCGGCTCTAAAGCTCCGGATGCCAATCGGTTGAATTGAATAAATACCAGATTCCAGATTTCTACTACTTGCGGATGATCGCTGTTGACCAACTCGCGACCGGGTTTCTTCGCCACTTCTTCGGCCGGACGTAAATCAATATGGATTTCAGAACATGGGCCACACGGACCGCTCTCGCCCATCTCCCAGAAATTGTCTTTTTTACTTCCGTGCAAAATGCGGTCTTCGGCCACTACGGCACGCCAAAGATCTTTTGCTTCTTCATCGACCGGCAAGTTATCGCCTTTATCGCCACCAAAAACGGTAACATATAACCTATCTTTAGGCAATTGGTACACTTCCGTGAGCAGTTCCCACGCCCAAGCAATTGCTTCCTTTTTGAAATAGTCGCCAAAACTCCAGTTACCGAGCATTTCAAACATGGTGTGGTGGTAGGTATCGAGCCCTACATCCTCCAGGTCGTTATGCTTGCCGCTTACGCGAAGGCACTTTTGGGTATCGGCCACCCTTTTGCTTTTAGGAACCGCGTTGCCTAAAAAATTATCTTTAAACTGAACCATCCCAGAATTGGTAAAGAGCAAGGAAGGGTCATTTTTAAGCACTAGAGGGGCAGAAGGCACGATTTTATGGCCTTTGCTTTCAAAGAATTCAAGGAATTTTTGCCGGATGGTGGCCGAGTTCATATGCATTTGGTCGAATTAAGCTTTTGGTTGGGAAAAGTATTTCCCTATTTTTATGGGTTCAATAACAAACAAAAGCACAAAATTAACCCATTGAGGGCATTTTAAAAGAAAACGCGTAAAAGTTGGCTGAAACTAAGTTTAGATATAACCCAAAAACCTTGCGGTATGAAAGAGCGAGTGTTTCTGTGCTGAGCATTGTCTTTAGTGCATTTGGTTATATCGTTTTAGGTGGACTTTTCTTTGTGGGGCTGGTTATGCTTCAAAACTATTTTGTTGACACCCCTCTGGAAAAGACATTGCGGGCAGAAAATGCGGCCTTGAAAGAATATAAAGTGGTATTGGCGGCCAGCCTGAAAGAATCGAACGAACGCATCAACCAACTAAAAGAAGAAGATACCCGTCTCTACGAACAGCTTTTCGAAACGAAGGCCAACCTTCCCACCGATAACTCCAAAGCAGAAAAAGACGAGATATTAACAGCCGAACCCGAATTGTTTGGTGAATGGGAACAAACTACGCGTCAGCAAACCGAAATGCTGTTTAATAAAGCCAAAACATCGAACCAGGCTTTCAGTCAATCTGCACATATATATAGGAGTGATATTTCGGCCATCAAAACGCTTCCTACTATAGCTCCCGTAGCCGGATTTGAAGTAGATAAGCTGGTCTCAGGCTTTGGAAAAAGGATCAATCCATTTCATAAAGGCCTTTATCACCATGATGGGGTCGATATTGCCTTACCCATCGGCACCGATGTTTTAGCCAGCGCCAGTGGTACAGTCATTTTAGCCAGTCAAAGTAGTTTGGTTGCCGGCTTTGGAACCTATTTAGAAATTGATCACGGAAACGGAATCATTACCCGCTATGCTCATTTAGGCGAATTGAAAGTGCGCTACGGACAAAAAGTGATTAAAGGACAAGTGATTGGTGTTGTTGGTTCGAGTGGAGGATCAATTGCCCCGCATTTGCATTATGAAGTGATCAAGAATGGAAAAAATGTAAATCCGGTGTATTATATCATCGGTGGTTTGACCAGCGCGCAGTTTCAACAGATGCTGTATAATAGTACCAAACAAAACCAGTCGTTGGATTGATGGCGAAGATCAGATACACATATAATCAAGAAACGTGTAAGTACGAGCCCATCATCGTAACGCCAAAAGCTTTTGGAAAAAAAGCAATGCGGTTTCTTTCGGTTTGTTTTTTGATCGGTTTAGCCGGAAGTATATATTTCCACTTCAAATATCCGTTTTTAGATGAAACACTTCAGTTGGAAGAAAATGCCCAGCTAAAGGCGGAGTGGCAAGTACTGAATCGTCAGTTTACAAGAAGTGCTGAACAACTCACTGCACTAGAGAAAAATGATGACCACAACTACCGAACTATTTTAGATCTCGATCCTTTGTCGCCAACACAACGCGAAGCCGGTGTGGGTGGTAGAGAAAAAGAAAGTGCGGGCATCTCCTACCCGGTTATTAAATATGTGTACGAAAAGGCCGAGAAGATAAAAAATCGACTCGACATTGAAACACAATCCATGCAAGAGCTAAAAGAAGAGCTCCAGAAAAAACAAAAGATGTGGGCTTCGCGACCAGCCATTCAGCCCATCAACAACAAAGATTTAAAACAGCTTCACACTATTTTCGGAATGCGCATGCACCCCACACTCGGCTATGTGCGCCCTCATAATGGTCTCGATTTCACAGCACCCATTGGTTCTCCGGTTTATGCCACCGGTGATGCGGTAGTGATGTACACCGGCTACTCTACCTATGGCAATGTGATTTACCTCGATCATGGCTTTGGATTTGAAACCCGCTACGCACACTTGACCCGCTATATTGTTGAGCCGGGACAAATGATCAAGCGCGGACAAATCATTGGTTATGTAGGTAACACCGGAGTTTCTGCCGGACCGCACCTGCACTACGAAGTGCACTATAAAAATGTACCCATCAACCCGATCAACTTCTTTCAGCGCGATTTGAGCAACAAAGAATACGAAAAGCTGATTGAATTGGGCAGCCAGTCAACCACTTCGTTGGATTGATCTGAAATTTTCTATTTTCGCGGCTCATTTCATCTTAACAACATGCGTTCGACTTTACTATTCGCATTCATCTGCGGTTTATTCACTTCGGTTTTTGCTCAATCTAAAAAAGATACAGTTACACTGATTGGTGTAGGCGATATGATGATGGGGAGTAATTACCCCAATGGCGGGAAATTGCCGCCCGATGATGGCCGTGGGTTGATGAAAGAGGTGGAACCGATTTTACAAAATGCAGATGTCACCTTTGGAAATTTGGAAGGCGTGCTGTTGAATGAAGGCGGCATTGCTAAAACATGTCGCGATCCAAAAGTTTGTTATGTATTTCGCAGTCCGGAGAAATATGTTCAAAACCTGGTGAATGCCGGATTTGATGTGATGAGTTTGGCGAACAATCACTCAGGCGATTTTGGCGATATGGGAAAACGGAGCAGCATCCGCTCATTGGAAAACGCGGGCATCTATCAAGCGGGGCAAACCAACAAGCCTTTTGTAGTTTTTGAGCGCAATGGTGTAAAGTACGGCATGGCTGCTTTTGCACCGAACACCGGTTGCCCGAGCATCAATGATTTGAATGAAGCCAAACGAATTGTTCGCAAGCTGGATTCGCTAGTGGATGTGGTGATTGTTTCATTTCATGGAGGAGCAGAAGGCCCGCAGCATGAACACGTGCCACGCAAAAACGAACTTTTTCATGGAGAAAATCGGGGTAATGTGTATCAATTCGCGCACCAATTGATTGATGTAGGTGCGGATGTTGTTTTCGGACATGGCCCGCACGTAACACGAGCGGTGGAAGTTTACAAAGATCGATTCATTGCCTACAGCATGGGCAACTTCTGCACATATGGAGGCATCAATGTGTCAGGTATCAATGGGCTCGCACCGATCGTGAAGGTATTTACCAGCAACAACGGCAAATTTTATAAGGCGCATATCACCTCTACGAAGCAATCATTCTACGGTCCTGTTGCCATTGACCCTGAAAAACGTGTTTTAAAGCGTATTCAGTTACTCACGAAACAAGATTTTCCCGAATGCAAAATCGAAATTGATGATTTGGGATGGGTTAGACTGAAATCCAACTGATTTTGGGGTTATCTATTCGATAAAAAAATTAGCCATCATTGCTTCCAGCACAAAGAATTATTACTTTGCATCATGTTCATTTTGTAAAAAATGAAATACCTCTCTTAACCACTACATGGCGTACAAAGAAAAAGAAATTGAGAAGCTGTATTACTCGATCGGTGAAGTAGCCGAGCAGTTTAATGTAGCCCCATCTCTGATACGCTTCTGGGAAACGGAATTCGATCTTATTCAGCCTAAAAAAAATCGGAAAGGCAATCGCCAGTTTACGAAAGAAGATATCGAAAATGTTCGCACCATTTACCATTTGGTAAAAGAGAAAGGATTCACCCTTCAGGGTGCGAAAGAAATGTTGAAGAATGACAGCCAATCGGTGCGCGATAAAATGGATTTACTGGATTCGTTGAAAAAAGTAAGATCCTTTTTAGTAGAAGTGCGCGAAAAGCTGTCGTAAATAAATTCCGAGCTATCCCCGGCTCACATCAACCCACAGGCATTCGCCAAATCATTCGCGATAACCGGGGTTATCATTTTTTCACAGTAAAATCATGGATCAAGAAAGGCTTTCCTTTTTAGCCCTTCATCAAATTACAGGAGTTGGCGATAAACTGATTAAGCAATTGATCAGTTATTGCGGATCGGCCGATCGTGTATTCAAAACGCCCAAAGGCAAACTCCTGAAAGTTCCGGGCGTTGGTGAAGTAACGGTTGCTGCCATCCTGGAAGGCAGAAGCTTTGAATTTGCTGAAAAAGAAATTGCAAAGGCAGAAAAGACGGGTACCGAAATTATCTTTTACCTGGATAAAAAATATCCGCTGCGGCTCAAACATGTAGACGATGCTCCCGGCATTTTGTATTACCAAGGAAATGCGTCACTGAATCCACTCAAAACAGTTGGAATTGTAGGAACCCGAAAGGCAACACCCTACGGTAAAGAAATGGTAGAGCAACTCATACACGAGTTGATTCCACATCAGCCCTTAATCATCAGCGGGCTTGCCTATGGCATCGATATTCATGCACACAAGCAGTCGTTGAAAAATAATCTACAAACCATTGGCGTGATGGGAAGTGGCATGGATGTAATCTACCCGGCAACACATCGGGAAACCGCCCAAAAAATGTTGGAGCAAGGCGGGCTGCTAACCGAAAACTGTTTTGGCACCAAACCCGATGCGCATCATTTTCCGGCACGCAACCGTATCATCGCAGGATTATGTGATGCGTTGATCGTTGTGGAAGCCGCTGAAAAAGGAGGCGCACTGATTACGGCTGAGATTGCAAACTCATATAACAAAGATGTGTTTGCCATACCCGGAAGTTTGGGTGAAACGTATTCCGAAGGATGCAACAAGTTGATTAAAACCAACAAAGCCAATCTCTACACGAGCGTAAAGGATCTGGAATACATTATGAACTGGTCTGTAGAAAATCAGGAATTTCAAAAAAAGAAAAGTCATGCGCTTGATTTAGAGGCATTCGATCCGGAAGAACAAATGGTCATTCAGGTATTGCAACAAAAGGATATTCCAGCCATGATTGATGAATTAACCATTCGCACTTCATTATCACCCGGAAAGCTAGCCTCCCTCCTCTTGCAATTAGAATTCAAAGGTGTGATCAAATCATTACCCGGCAAGTTATTCGCGTTAAGCAAGTAATAACTTCTTATGCGTGCGGAAAAACAGAGTCCGCCATAATCATTGCTTTTTGTAACGCTTCGCGATTTAAGTTAGGTGCAGCAGATTGTTGGTCTAAATAAGAAAGAATTGTTTCGGTAGCAAGATTTCCTACCAATTCATCTTCTGCCATGGGGCAGCCGCCAAATCCTTTGATGGCACCATCGAAACGCCTGCAACCGGCCAGGTAAGCTGCTTCGATTTTTTGCACCGCTGTAGCGGGATTTGAATGCAAGTGCGCACCTAATTCAATTTCCGGAAAGCGTTTGGTCAGCGTTGTAAACAAATAATTTATCTGTGTAGGTTGCGAAACACCAATCGTATCGGCCAACGAAACGATTTTCACTTGAAGATTGGCCAGCAAATCCACAAATCGCTCCACCACCGATACGTCATACGGATCGTTATACGGATTTCCGAATCCCATGCTGATGTATGTTACCAACACTTGGTTCGTACCGGAACAAATGGATTGAATCTCGCGGACGGTATTCAATGCTTCTGCAATGGACTTATTGGTGTTTCGCTGCTGAAATGTTTCAGAAATAGAAAGTGGGAATCCCAAATAGAGAATGGATGAATGTTTGCTCGCTTCTTCCGCTCCGCGTGTGTTGGCAACGATGGCCAATAACTTACTGGATGTGGTGCTTACGTTCAAACCCGCCAATACCTCAGCCGTGTCTTTCAGCTGTGGAATCGCCTTCGCAGAGACAAAACTGCCGAAGTCGATCGTATCAAACCCAACTTTCAGTAGTTGATTGATATACTCAATCTTTTTCTCTGTTGGGATAAATTCGGGTAAGCCTTGCATGGCATCGCGTGGGCATTCAATAATCTTCATAAAATCAAAAGAGGTTAAACAAAATTGAAGTAATTCTTGATCAAAGAAAAATTTGAACAATGATCGGTTAAAATGACTCTTTATCTGTTAAAGTGAATGATATTCTGTTTTTGTCGGATTAACTTGAGCAAAAATCAAGAAGATGCCTTTATCCCCATTATCAGGAACTCTTGGACCGAAGCGAGCTGCACACTTATTGCATCGGGCATCGTTTGGTCCTACCAAAGAATTAATCGAAAGTTTCGCCAACCTTACTGCCCCTCAGGCGGTCGCTCAACTTTTTCAACAACCCTTACCCGACCCTGTTCTGCCGATCGATGCGAAGACCGGAAAAGAATGGTTCCTTTCCGGTGTGGTGGAAGACGTGAACAGCGGCAACTTAGAACTTCAAGATAATTTCAAAGGTTGGTTTATTGCACAAATGCTGAGTCAGGGAATTCCTGCCAATCAATCGGTTGCCTACGCCACACGCGAAAAAATAGTCTTCTTCATTCACACCGTTCTTACCACCATCATTTCAAAAGTAGATGATAGCCGGGCGGTTTATTTTCAAAACCAATTGTTCCGGCTTTTTGCTTTTGACAAAACCGCTGGGCCTGCATTCAACTTTAAAGAGTTGGCAAAAAAAGTGAGTGTCGATAATGCCATGCTCAAAGTATTGGATGGCTATTTGAATGTGAAAGGCGGCAATCCACAAGAAAATTATGCGCGCGAGCTGCACGAGTTGTATACCATAGGTCGTGGCCTGGAAGGATTTACTTTACCCGGTACCGAGCCTGGTGATTATGTAGTTTACAAAGAAGCCGACATTCAAGCCGCTGCAAGAGTTCTTTCCGGGTGGGATTTGGATTTTGTATTTGAAAAAGATGCGCTTGGCAATTTTATCAACATCGATCCGGACACACTTTTGCCACGGGGCAAAGTGAAAGGAAGTAAGACTAATGCCACCGCCCACGACAACAGTGTAAAAACATTAAGCGATCGGTTTGGTAACAAAACGATTCAGCCGGATCCTCTCCTGCTAAATGGAGATAACGCCACCGAAGCAAGTGCGCTGGATGAAATCAGCCAACTGATCGAACAGATTTATGCACAGCCTGAAACTGCCCGAAACATTTGCCGAAGAATTTATCGGTTCTATGTGTATCATTCAATTGATCAAACACTGGATGATTCAATCATTCAGGAGATGGCATCTACTTTTACCACGAATGGATTTAAACTACAACCGGTTTTAGAAGAACTCTTTCAAAGTCAGCACTTCTACGATGCCGCTCCAGGTGTGAATGATGACAACTTCGGGGGAATCATCAAGTCGCCATTGGATTTGATTGTCGGTACGCTCCGCTTTTTCAAAGTGCCGCTCCAAGACTACACCACACTACCTGCAGAATTTTATGAGCAAACCGTGGGCATCATCCGATCGCTTGGTTTGATGGGCATGCCATTCTACGACCCGTTTGATGTAGCAGGCTATGATGCCTACCACCAATATCCTATTTATCACCGGAGTTGGATTTCCACCAACTACCTGGCGGAGCGCTACAACTTTATCAACGAGTTGGTAATGGGATCTACTTCACCAAATGCGTTGCAAGTAGATGTGGTCAACTTTGTGAAAACTAACTTTAGCAATGCCATCGCATCCGATGCCCGAAGCCTGATCATCGAATTAGCCAAATATCTTTTTCCGGTTCATGAAAACTTAACTTACACAACCGGTGCTGATACCAATTCCGGATTAACCGCAGCGCGAATGAATTACTTCCTAAGCACTTTCTTAGGAATGATTGATGCAAATCCGGAAGCCGCCTGGACAACGCGATGGAATACCAACTCCGATCCGGAAACCATCGAAATGCAATTGAAAAATTTATTTAATGCGATGATGCAGTCGCCCAAGTATCAACTTTATTAATTGAAAATGAAACGCAGAGACTTTATACAAAGGCTATCCATGGCCACAATGCCACTCATGTTGGGTGGAATACCGATGCGACTCATGGCTGAAAACAACTTAACCCGAATGGCGAGTCAAAGTACGAATGATCGGGTGCTGGTGATTTTGCAAATGCACGGAGGAAATGATGGCTTGAACTCCGTGATCCCGTACACGGATTATGATCAATACTATTTTAACCGTCCCAATATCGCCATCCCGATTAAAGACAGTGCTCGTAAAATGATTCGGCTCGATACTACCTTGCCGACTGACTCCCAAGTGGGATTGCATCCGGATATGATCGGCATGAAAGATTTGTATGATCGAGGCCGTATGGGAATTGTGCAAGGCGTTTCTTACAAAAACAATAATGGCTCTCACTTTCGTGGAAGAGATATTTCCTTCATGGGTGGCAGTTTTGATGATTACTATTCTTCCGGATGGATTGGCCGCTATCTGCAAAAAGAGTTTAGTCCAAAAAAATATCCGGATGATTACCCGAATCCGGATATGGAAGATCCACTCGCCATTGAAATGGGAAATGATGTGTCGCTCATCTTCCATCAATCCGGAAATATTCCTACTTCCGTTTCCATCAATGATCCGGAAGGATTTGATGCGTTGGTAAAACAACTCGAAGGATTTAAAGATACCGGAGTCGATCCACGAGGATATCCTCCGGTTGCATTAGTTGACTCACCTTATGGAAAAGAGTTATCCTGGATTTTGGGTCTTGAACAAAAATCCAAAGACTATGCCGAACGATTAGCCGAAGTTTATGCCAGAGCTAAAGATGCGGATAAACTGAGCCCACCGGTTACTTATCCACGAGTGTATCCTTTCAACGCACCGCCAGGCAGTATGCGAAACCCGCTTAGTCGTCAGTTGGAAATTGTAGCGAAACTTTTAGATGGCGGTGGGCAAGGTGTGAAAACAAAAGTGTTTCTGGTAAAAATTGGTGGTTTCGATACGCATGCCGATCAGGTGGAGAGTTATGATCCGACCATGGGCACACATGCTGCCTTGATGTATCACATTTCATCCGCCATGCAAGCATTTCAAAATGATTTGAAAGCACGTGGCTTGGAAGATCGGGTGTTGACAGTTACTACATCAGAGTTTGGTAGACGAATACGTTCCAACGACAGCTACGGCACCGACCATGGAACCGGAGGCCCGATGTATATCTTCGGGAAAGGTGTACAGCCCGGAGTAATTGGCAAAGTGCCTGACCTCACGAAAGACAATGTGGAAATGCAATATGATTATCGCCAGGTATACGCCAGCATTTTGCGAGACTGGATGCTGGTGGATGAAACAGTTATCAACAATGACGTTTTCTTTGGTAATTTCTTCACAGGAAGAAATGAAGACGATACTGCCAATTATGAGAACATCACCGTGGCATCGCAAGTGATTACCGGAGTGCAAGAAAACTTTGTAACCAACCGATTCGGCTTAGGTGAATGTTTTCCTAATCCGGCAACTGAAAGTACGACTATTAACTTCCGGATGAATAACTCCAATCATGTCACACTGTTGCTGCTGGATCAAAGTGGCGCTACAATTAAAACCTTATTAAATGAACGAAAAGAAGAAGGAGAACATTCAGTCAATGTAAATTTGTCGGGTTTGCCATCCGGAATCTATTTGTATCAACTTAAAACAGGGTTTGTGAACGAAACCAAAAAGCTAATCATCAGACATTGATTCTTTATGAGAAAATTTTACTTCGTTATGATAGCCTGTTGTCTCGCGTTAACGGCACAGGGTCAAGGGAAAAAACGTGCTGCCAACTTCAACGCTTCCAAAACCAAGGCAAATGCCAACCAATTTATCGAGCAGCAATGGTGGTTAGGATTTAAGTCCGGAATAAATTGGGCGCAGGCCGATCCGCTGAAGCGATACACCATATTGCTACCAACTAATTATTCCTCCTCGGCCGTGGAAAAAAAATACGATGCCTTTCAGGAAATCGGAATTCAGACTACGGTGGAAATCAGTTATTACTACAAGGGATTTTATTTCAGTACCCAACCGGGCTACATAAGCTCAACATTTACCTATTCTAATCAATTGCAATGGGTTAATCCAACTGTAAGTAATGAAAAGCTGACGCAAACCTATCGGCAAAGTCAAAAAGTAGAATATGCGGAGTTTCCTTTCATTATCAAGTATGATATCACGGGTAGCAAACTAAGACCTTATGTTCAAGTGGGTGTATTTTATTCAATTTTACTTAATGCCGTCAAAACCGTGAGCGTTTCCAGTTTAGATGAAGCGGCCGGTGGAACCAATACCATCACCAGCGAACCATTAATTGTGGGTGTGAAAGATTTATTCAGCAACTATGGCGGATGGATGGGAGGCGTTGGTGCCAGCTATCAACTCGGCAATGTTCGTTTGGTTTTAGATGCATCGTACCGACAAAGCCTGAGTAATATTGTCAACCCACAAAATCGCTTTGCCAACGATCGTCTTTCCGGAATTGGCGATGCGCAAGACGACCTGAATCTGAAAAATGTGGTAATCTCTGCCGGAGTTTTGTTTCCGCTCCGCTACCTCAGCTCCAATTTCAAATCCAACGACCGCTAAATTTTTATGAAGAATTCTATTCTACTGATATTTTTAATTGTTCTGGTCAGTTCGTGTGCCAAAGATTCTGATCTAACCACCGATCAAGCAAACTTTACGCGCATTTACGATAACAACAAATTTGATGCATCCAATTACCCTATCGACATCAAGCAAACGTCCGATGGTGGTTTTTTGATTTTAGGTGGAAGAAGATTAACTGATTCCAACTTCAGTGGTGCTTATTTGATGAAAGTAGATCAATTGGGCATGTTTGTTTCCGAATTGGAAGTTCCATCCGACAAAGTCACCCCGATTGGTCCGCTGTTGGTAGTTAATGATAAGTACTACTTTTTTACCATGACAGCGATCGGCTTGAAGACAGAGCTTCATGAAGTGAATGCCGATGCTGCGATTACAAAGACGATTCCGGTTGTTGGTGATGGCGGTGGGGGGTATCCTGCGGCTGCGTACAATGACAATGGTCGCTTCTTGTTGTTACGCTATGACAACGTTCGTAAAGAAACTGTAGTGGATGTAGTGAACACAGCAGGTGTTACTTCCAGCTTCATTGGATTCAGTGTTGGACGTAGTGATGCAGTGGAAGCACCGATTATTGAACATTTCTTGCGCACTGGCAAGCAATTCCCATTTCAAGTGGGCAAAACAAGTTCCGGCAACTATTTTTTCAATGGCTTTTACAATTATACTTTCTCGCTCGTTTTCACTGACTTAGTTTCTGATCAACCGGGGGTAGTGCAGGGACAACAAGATGATGGCGGCTTTAGCTACTTAATGCCGATTAGCGGAAACAGTTTTGCTGCCGCTCGTTTCAACTTTGGAGATAATTACTTGCTGCCATTGGTTACGCTCAATCCTTCCGACATTTCCTCTAGTGTTGATTTAGGTGGAAACAACCTTCCAGAGCTTGCCAATAACGCTCCTGTGCGAATTATTTCAGCCACAGTCAATGGTAAAGACTTATCACTTTACGGAAGTAACACGCGCAGCAAACAAATTTCCCTTTACGGATATGAAAAAACGACCGGCAAATTTCTGGGAAGTCGCTATCTCGGATTTTCAAATCCGTATGAAATAACTGCAATGACTGCAACAAAAGATGGCGGGCTGGCTGTTTGTGGCACAACTTACGTGGCGGGTCGCTTTCCGCGAATCTGTTTGTTCAAAATCTCACGCGAAGAATTGGCGAAGTCGTTTAAGTAGCGATCATTTGTATTCGCGAATAACAATTAACCAATAACTACTTCCATATCTCCGCTGTTTTTTATTCCTTCGCCATCATGATGGCCAAAATTGAAAAAAACAAAAGCCTAAAGGAGTTCAATACATTCGGAATTGATGCCCATGCAAGGTATTTCATGAACATCACTACACCGGAAGCGCTTCAGGAATTGCTGCAAACAGATATTTTCAAAAATGAAAAGCATTTAATCCTTGGTGGAGGCAGCAATGTGCTCTTCTTAAATGATTTTGAAGGCTTGATCATCAAAGTTTCGCTGAAAGGAATGGAAATAGTAGATCAAGATGATGAAACCGTCTCGTTAAAAGTAGCAGCCGGAGAGATTTGGCATGATGTGGTGATGCATTGTGTGCAAAACAACTGGGGTGGAATAGAAAATTTGTCGTTGATACCCGGCACAATGGGCGCTGCGCCTATTCAAAACATCGGAGCGTATGGTGTTGAGATCAAAGAAGTGATCAAAGAAGTAGAAGTAATCGATCTGAAAAACGGATCGAAGCACATCATCAAACATGATGAATGTCGATTCGGATACCGCGAAAGTGTGTTTAAGAGCGAGTGGAAAGAAAAATATTTTATTTCAAGTGTTACTTTAACTCTTCGCACAAAAAGACATCAGCTAAATAGGAGCTATGGTGCCATCAACGACACACTTCAACAGATGAATGTAACGACACCAAGCATACAAACAATCAGTGAAGCAGTAGTACGTATTCGACAAAGTAAATTGCCTGATCCTCGTGTGATTGGTAATGCAGGTAGCTTCTTCAAGAACCCTACCATCACACAAGAACACTATCAGATGATTAAAAAAATTAATCCAACAGCTCCATCTTACCCAACTGTAAATCAAGAAGTTAAAGTTCCAGCAGGTTGGTTGATCGAACAATGTGGATGGAAAGGAAAAAAAATAAATGAAGTAGGTGTTCATGCACAACAAGCGCTGGTGTTGGTGAATTATGGAAACGGAAATGGAAAAGAAATTTTTGAATTGTCTCAGAAAATTTCTGCGAGTGTAAAAGAAAAATTTAATGTTACACTCACACCTGAAGTGAACATCATTGCGTGAAAAAAAATGTGAGTTATGTGATCAAAGAGAAAAATCATCGACATGAATTTCTCACTTCATAAAAAAATATTTTGCTCAAAATTTTTTCAGATTAATTTTTTGTTATACATTTCGTAAGTTTTAAACTAAAATATTAAAACGCTATGGCAAAAAAACCCGCTAAGAAAGCAGCTAAGAAAGCAAAGAAGGCTGCTAAGAAGAAAAAGTAATCAAGCGATAGCTTGATGCTCGGGGGAAGCGATCCAGGATCACTTCCCCTTCTTTTTTTTATGGACCTTGGTATCACTCAATTCTAATTTCCTTTTCGCGCGACTCTGTCGGATTTGAAAAGTCAATTATGTCCTTCTTCTGCGAATAAATCTTCTTCAAAGTCAAAATTCACTCTCCTACCTCGCATCATACAAAAAGTTGCCAAAATGCTGCAACAGAACGCAAAACAGCAATTGCAATCAGTAGCACTACTAAAATTCTAGCCAACGGTTGCGTAAATAATGTGTCCATGATGCTTGTTTGCCAGTGACCGATGCCTTTAACTTTGTATCAAAACAAATCACCTATGGCAAAAACAATCGCCAAACCAAATACGGAGAAGCCCGCTGCGAAAAAAGCAGCTCCCAAGCGCGCTGCAGCTTCTAAAGCTGTTGATGTTGCTAAAATCTCTGCCGGCATCTTAGAAAAATTGAAATCCTTAGGCATAGAACCAACCCTTCAAGCAGAAATTGAATGGTGCTTAGGAAGCTATGCGTACGATCAAAATCCGGTAGGATTGATTGATGCGGCTAAAAAATCTTTAGCTGTATTTCAATCAGAGCTGGCAAAAAAGACAAAAGGAGTTACTACCAAGTTCATTTCAGAAATCGAAAAGGTAGCAAACGCCTAATTGCTATTGTCGCAGACAGGAAAAATGCCGGAATTCCGGCATTTTTTGTTTTCAATCAGATCATGTGAGTTACATTGGTAAGTGTGCCTCGGTATCGCACGCACTGCACGCCAAACTTATTGAGGAAATCTACACCTTCATCCGAAGCAAGCCCTTTGAACTCCGCATACGAGTTGAGGTAAATCACTTTGCTGATTCCCATACTATAAATAATGCGCGAGCAAGCCAGACAAGGGGAAAGGGTGACATACAGTGTTGCACCTTCAACTGAAGTTTTGTTCTTTACCGCATACAAGATAGCATTTTGTTCGGCATGGATGGCCAGTGAGCAACCACCCTTTGAATCGCGCGGGCATCCCACTTCTGGCCATTGCTCGTCACAGTTGTGCGTTCCTGATGGCGGCCCATTGTATCCAATGGAAATGATGCGCGTATCTTTCGTCAGCACCGCCCCCACATGTCTTTTAATACAATGCGAACGCTTCGCCAGATTGACGGCGAGCTCCATATAAATATCTTCAAAGGCAGGACGATGAGGCATAGTGTTGGTATATCGTTCAGTAAAAATACAGGATTGCTTTGATAGGATGATAATTTTTGTTTCCACCCCCAACCGAGTAGGTGAAGTGTGTGGCCTCCTTTTTCTTATATTCGCTGAGAAATAAAGTACCCGATGCGGCTTGTTGGCTTTTTCCTACTACTCTTACCATACTTTGCGTTAGCGCAAGACGTAGCTTCTACACGACCGAGTCCGGTGCAAATCGTTACCGCCCGTTACAAAGAAACCTATTTGAAGATCACCTATAGTCAACCACAAAAAAAAGGCCGTCAGGTTTTCGGCAAACTTGTGCCTTACGATCAGATTTGGCGCACCGGTGCGAACGAAGCTACCGAAATCACCATTACAAAAGACCTACTGATCAATCAACAACCCCTGAAGGCTGGAACCTATTCGCTCTTCACCATTCCTTCAAAAGAAAAATGGATCATCATCATCAACAGCGATGTCGGAATGTGGGGATCGTACAATTATAATAGCAAGAAAGATGTTTTGCGCTTTGAAGTTCCCGTGACTTCTACCGGAACAACGGTTTTTGAGTCATTCATCATTTCGATAGATTCGAAAAACGACAAAGCCACTATTTCACTTGCATGGGATACCACTCAGGTTTCATTTCCAGTTCAGTTCAACGAACCTAAATAAATATGCGTCTGTTTGTTTTTTCTCTGACCTTCCTAGCTTGTGTTACATCTCAAATTCACTTAAACGCACAAAGTGAGCTTGCCAAAAGAAATGGCTTTAAAGACATTAAACTTGGCGGACTGATTGATAGTGTGAAAGGGGCTGAATTCAAAAAGGATATTATTGAAGGGAAAGAGTTTCCGGCTAAGCTGTATGAAGTGCATCACAAAGACTACGATAAAATCGGTACTGTCGGTGTAAAACATATTGAATTGAAAGTCTACCGTGGATTTATCTACCAGATCACCGTATTCACCGAAAAAGATCCGCAAGTGATGAAAGCCTTAGAAAAAACCTATGGGAAAGCGATTTATAGTATTCGTGCAGAAAGATTTTATTGGCGTGCCACTGACACCCTCAGCTTAGTGTATAAGGGGCATCCTAAAAAGATTGAACTGATTTATCGCAGCATGCCAATTAGCAAACTCATGTTTATCGATAAAGGAAAAAAAGTAGAGGAGATTGCAGATGACTTTTAATCTCCCCTACCTTGATTTTATCCCTTGTAAGTGATTCGATAGATAACACCTGCCTGATCATCACTTACCAACATAGATCCATCCGGTAATAACAACACGTCCACCGGTCTGCCCCACGACTTCTGCTTCTGCTCATCCAACCAACCATTGGCAAACGTAGTATAAGATGTTGCTTTTCCTGATTGATCAACTTTCACTAAACTCAATTTATAGCCACTCTTCTTAGAACGATTCCAAGAGCCATGTTCAGCTAAGATGATTTGGTTTTTATATTCTGCTGGAAACATGCTTCCGGTATAAAATTTTAAACCTAGTGGCGCCACGTGCGCACCTAAATTCTGTGCAGGCTTAATAAACTCGCCACACGCACGCTTGTCGCCAAATTCGGGATCTTTAATGGTGCCACCATGGCAATAAGGATATCCAAAGTGCTGTCCTTGCTTGGTAGCCGAATTCAACTCGCACGGAGGGATATCATCGCCCAGCATATCGCGGCCATTGTCGGTAAACCAAATATTCTTTGTTTGCGGATGCCAGGTAAATCCAACGGTGTTGCGCACACCACTCGCATACAACTCAAGTCCGGTGCCATCCGCATTCATGCGATGGATCGAAGCAAAAATGGGATCTTTCGATTCGCAGATGTTGCAAGGTGCTCCGATGGGCACATACAATTTTCCATCCGGACCAAATGCAATGTATTTCCAACCATGATGTTTTTCAGTAGGAAACTTGTCATAAACAATTTGTGATTTGCCGGGATTGGCCAATTTGGATTCGATGTCAGCAAATTTGTGAATTTGGTTGACTTCGGCCACGTAAAGATTGCCGCCTTTAAATGCAACACCGTTTGGCATATTCAATCCGGAAGCGATTACCCACTTTTTGTCGGCTTTAAAATCACCATCGGTATCTTTCACCGCGTACACTTTGTCTTCACTGCGATTTCCCACAAACAAAGTACCGCTGGGCGACATTGCCATCGAGCGAGCATCTTCTACTTCGGCATATACACTGATTGAAAATCCTTTCGGAAGTTTGATGAGATCCAGCGGCAGACTGGCACTGGCATCTGTAATGGCAGGGTATGAGTTATCAGATGCTGTTGACTTTGGAAAGTTCTTCTTCGTGGAGTTATTACAAAAAAGCACCACCGCCAGCAGGCCAATAGCGATAAGAGATTTAGATGATTGCATATTTTTCAAATCGGTTAGAATACAAATCTACTGTTTCAAACAGATAACCCGATGAATTGTTGATTAATTGAAATTCGGATGGATAAGCGGTACTAAAAATACCCTTTGTGCCACAGGCTCAGAAAATCCATGCTCAATGCTACCGCAACATGAAGCAGCGCACCCATCCACACCGATTGGGTGCGATAGGTCATCCATCCTAAAAAGATACCCGCGAAAATAGAACCCAAGCATTCAGGCAGCGGCTTGGTAAAGTGAATCATACAATATGGAATCACCATCACAAAAACAGAATAAAGGCCTAAGTCTTTCTTCAAACCCAGCACCATCCAACCCCGAAAGAAAAACTCCAACGCAAAAAACTGCGCCACATAAAAAATCTCCCACACTAAAAAGTAGGGAATCATTTCGTTTCGATTGGCCGGAACAAAAAATGGATAGGTGACTTGAAACTCCGGAGAAAAAGAAACCCACACAACAAAGGGAAACAACAGCAGAAAAGCCAACGCATAAAAACCTGCAAACGAAAACGCACCTTTCAGCTTCAGACCGTATTCGCTGACTTTCTCTTTAAAGACCAATCGAATGACAAGAATGGGGATAGCCACATAAAAGAAAATGGTAGTGCCTGCCCAAAAAATCATTTTCCAAAAATCGCGATGTGCCTCCTCGGAAAGCATTGGAAACTGAGCAGACACAAAGTCAAACCCAAGGCGACCACTTAAAAAATGAATGCATACCAAACAAAAAGCCGACAATACCAAAATCAAAGTGGGCTTGAATGATATGGTCTTGAAATCGGAAGTGGCGAATGGAAGTTGCATTCGTTGATCTTTATCTGGTACAAAGCCCCAAATACCCAAAATCAAACTATCTTTGCTACAATTTTCTTCAAAATGATTTCAGTCTCAAACATCTCGTACTTTATCGGTGGACGCGCATTGTATCAAAATGCGTCCATGTTCATCAAACCCAACGACAAAATCGGATTAATCGGCCTGAATGGGCGTGGCAAATCGACTTTACTGAAAATCATCAATGGAGAAATTCGAATTGATGCCGGCTCAATCAGCAAAGCCAAAGATTGTACGATTGGATTTCTCAATCAAGATCTTCTCTCCTATCAAACAGACGATGCCATTCTTACCGTGGCTATGGGTGCATTTAAAGAAGCGGTTGATACCCAACGGCAATTAGAAAAAACCATCCATCAACTGGAAACAGAATACTCGGATGAATTAGTTAACAAACTCACTAAACTACAAGAGAAGTTTGAGCAATTGGATGGCTACACCATGCAATCCAAAGCAGAAGAAGTATTAGAAGGAATTGGGTTTTCCACAAAGGATCTGCATCGCCCTTTGCGCGAGTTCTCCGGTGGTTGGCGCATGCGCGTGATGTTGGCCAAACTTCTTTTGGAGAAACCTTCTTGCCTCATGCTGGATGAGCCTACCAACCACTTGGACCTTCCATCTATTGAATGGGTAGAAGATTACCTGCGCAATTACGAAGGCGCTGTGGTCATTGTATCGCACGATCGAACCTTCCTGGATAATGTGATCACGAAAACAGTAGAGGTCACCCAAGAACAACTCATCACCTACGAGGGCAATTACTCATTCTATCTGAAGGAAAAAGAATTGCGCGAAGAAATTCAGCAAGGTGCTTACGAAAATCAGCAAGCTAAAATCCGGCAGACCGAACGATTCATTGAGCGATTCAAAGCCAAGGCAACCAAAGCTCGTCAGGTGCAATCACGCGTAAAGGCACTCGATCGGATGGATTTAGTAGAAGAAGTAGTGAACGATGTAGCCGAGGTTAATTTCCGGTTCACCTTCAAGCAACCTTCGGGAAGGCATGTGGTAACGATGAAGGACATTTCCAAATCATACGGCCCTCTCACGATTCTAAAAAACAGCAACGCCACGATTGAGCGAGGAGATAAAATTGCGCTGATCGGTGCGAACGGAAAAGGAAAATCCACTTTGCTGCGCATTATCGCCAACGATGAAGCAATCGAAGGCGAACGCACCATTGGCTACAATGTGATCTACGGATTTTATGCGCAGCACCAATTAGAATCGCTGCATGTAGAAAATGAAATTCTGGATGAGTTGAAGCAAGCTGGAAGCGGAAAAAGCGAACAGGAGTTGCGTACGGTGCTCGGTTGTTTTCTTTTTTCAGATGATGATGTTTTCAAAAAAATCAAAGTTCTCTCCGGAGGAGAAAAGTCGCGGGTAGCGTTAGCAAAGACATTGATATCCGAAGCGAACTTCTTGTTGCTGGATGAGCCTACCAACCACTTGGATTTTATATCTGAAAACATTTTGATTCAGGCTTTACAACAATATCAGGGCACTTTCATAGTCGTATCGCACAATCGCCACTTTGTAAGTCAGGTAGCCAACAAAATCTGGTACATCGAAGATCACCAGATCAAAGAATATCCCGGTACGTACGAAGAGTATGAATATTGGAGAAAGAAAAATGAAGCTTCTGCTTTACCTCCTCCCCCTCCGCCTAAAAAACAAGAAACCAAACCGGCAGAGCCTAAGGCCAGTCAACCCAATCATGCTAAGAAAATTGCCGAACTGAATAAAGAGTTAAAGAAGATCGAAGATGCCATACAAGTAGCACAGCAAGAGCGTGAGAAGATAGAAAATGAAATGGCGAAGCCGGAGGTATTTTCGAATTTTGAAAAACTCAATGAGCAACAGCAACTGTTTGAAAAAGCAGATGCCAAGTTGGAAGAGCTCAACCAGCGATGGGAATCGGTGGCGCTGGAGATTGAAGAGTGGGAAAAGAAATAATTCTAAAAAACATACTTCAACCGAAAGCCAACATCCCACACCAGTGGATTGATGGTAGAACCTGTGCTCGATTTCAATACAGAGTTAAAGCTGTAGCGGAAGCCCGGAATCAGCGAAACATGGTAATGCTTATTCATTCGATAACTCAACTCTGTGCCCAACAAACCTGTCCAGTTTAAACTTCGATACGTAGAATTTTCACCTGCATCTTGCGAGAAGCTTCCAAACTTACCACTCAAGTCGGTCATAGTGTTTCGATAAAAAATATCGGCTGCCACACCGGCATTCAATTGCACTCCGGCTTTTCGATTGACTAACAAATAACCCGCCTGTACGGGTATCGAAATAAATTCGTTGGTATTGCGGAGCAAATACGGAGCTGTACTTGCCAAATTAGAAGAAGGACTTGCCAAATCTGCCACAAATACCTTCGACTGGCTGGCATCTTGTAAAACGATATTTGAATTATAATCGATTGACTGATTAAGGTAATTAACACCTCCCATCACCACCCATCGGTTAGCAATTTTCTTACCTACGCTCATGCCATACGTAAAGGACGTTCCTACCCCCACTTCTCTACTGCTGGGTGCCCCGTTTAACGAGGTGGTCGGTCCCTGTTGAATTAGACTGTTGGCTAATAAATTAGAACTACTGCTTTGGTTATAGGCTCCACCTGAGCCATTCAATGAGGCCCACCAGTTCCCATCTGCAACATCTGAGCGTTTCTCTTCTTTCTTCGCAACTTTAAATGTGCGAGCCGATTCGATTTGTTCTACGGGCTTGCCGCTTAAATGAATTTCCGATAGTGCGATGCCTGAAACAGCTATACTTTTATAAAGATCACCTTCTTCGCTCTGGGCGTTAAACAAACCAGATTTACTTTCAGTCATCCCAGAATTGCCAAATTGCAGATCATTTTTATCGCTTGGTGCAGTCACCACCGCTATCTCATCTCCAACGGAAGTTTCCTGCCTGCTCGAATTCGCTTTTTTACCTTTTTCAACTAAGTTCTTTGAACCATTTCCAACATTGGCTTTAGCACTATTTTCACGAATCGTGGATGGACTTTCACTGACGGACGCTAAAGTACTGCCTGTATCTGCGGCAGAAGAACTTTGTGTTGGTGTAGCCGAAGCAGCTTCACTTTGATTTTCTCCAACCGGCTGCTGACTGGCCAATGATTTCACGCCAGCTCCATCATAGTTCCAAAACCAACCCGCTGCTCCTAAACACAACGCAAACAAAACAGAGGCTGCTGCCAGACGCTGATAAAACAACACCCGCTTTTTCATTTCACCGCGCTCGGCATGCGACAGTTTCAAATCAATGGAATTCCATAAGCGATCAGACGGTGCTATCTCTGCACCCTCTATCGCGTCTTTCCATTCCTCCTCAAATTTTCTGTTCTCTGACGTTTTCATATTTTCGTTCGGCCTTCAGTTTTGCCTGCAGCAAACTTTTAGCTCTGTTGTATTGCGATTTCGATGTACCCTCACTAATGTTCAGCATGTCGGCAATCTCTTTGTGACCATAGCCTTCAATAGCAAAGAGGTTAAAAATAATCCGGCATCCGTCCGGCAAACTCTGCACCATCCGGATCAGTTCCGAAAAATGAAAGTCTGATAAACCAATTTCGTCCTGTTCATACAGATTAACTTCATTCACGTCCACCATCGGAAGCAGGTAGAGTTTTTGTCGCTGCATATTCAGGGCTGTGTTGATCATGATGCGCGTCATCCAGGTAGTCAGCTTGGCTTCTTGTCGGAATGATCCTATACTTCCAAAGATTTTTATGAATCCCTCCTGTAAAATGTCCTCCGCCTCCTGTGTCGATTTTGCATAACGGTGGCAAAGTGCTAGCATACGTCCGCTAAAACGGTCGTACAATGCACGCTGCGCAGCCCGATCGCCTTTGGCGCAGCCTTGAATTAGCTCAATTTCGCTATGCATTCGCTATTTTAATCTTTGACACACGGTATTCGAAAAACGTTGGAATACAAATTGCTTCAATAAAACGTTTAGTTTTGAGTTATGACACGAAAACATTTCCGTTTTTTGGCGGCCGGGCGGGCTTTCGCTGCAATCCACACGAGGCGTGTGGGATTTCCGCTACAATCCCTGGCCGATGGAACCTCTTCATCCGTGCTCTTCATGCGTTTTTCACTTCTCTTCGTTTCTCTTTTCTTTAATTTTTCGATCTACGCAC
This sequence comes from Flammeovirgaceae bacterium UBA5008, assembly GCA_002398365.1. Lineage (GTDB taxonomy): Bacteria > Bacteroidota > Bacteroidia > Cytophagales > Cyclobacteriaceae > ELB16-189. Next base: position 16,601 of record DGYK01000010.1, on the reverse strand, counting down.
AACCCACATTAGAGTTTATCGATAAGAGCTACGAACCTCAGATAAAAACGGTGCAGCTCTACCCTTCCTTTGATGGTATGCGCGACTATCTGCAATCAGCCGCAGCACCCATTGAAAACCAAAATCTGCTGTTGGAGTTTGACGACTTGCAAGACGATCGAAATAACTACTATGTAAAGTTAATTCATTGCAATTACGATTGGACGCAGTCCAACCTGCGCGATCTGGATTTTCTTGAAAACTTCAACGAAAACCCTATCACCGACTATGCATTTTCGATTAATACTCACACCCGATATATTCATTATCGCTATGTGGTTCCTCCGGTAAAAATTCCAGGCAACTACCTGCTCATCGCCTACCGTGATTCGCCCTCTGAAATTATCTTATCGAAACGGATGATGATTTACCAAAATCAGGTAACTATGACGAAAGACAACATTATGGCAGGATCCGGCAATCTCTCCACTAAAAAACAACAATTCAATTTTGATATCGATTACTCCAATATCGAAATACTCAATCCACTGGAAACGATGCATGTCGTCATTCGCCAAAATCAACGTTGGGATCAAGCGAAGTTTAATGTGGCACCGAGTTTCTTTCGCGAGCAGTCAAGCCGCATGGAATATCGGTTTTTCAACAGCGATCAGCAATTTGATGGCTGCAACGAGTTTCGGTTTGTCGATTTCCGATCACTTAATTTTCCGGGACAGAATACCGGCAAAATCAACAAAGCGGTAAAGCCTCATGAACTTTCAGTTGCGCTGGATGATTATCGCAGTCAGCAAGTGTATTCGCAATATGCCGATCTGAATGGAAATTTTCTCATTGAAAATCTGGATGTAGGTGAAGCCGATCTTACCGGAAACTATGTCTACACGCAATTTCTTCTCAAGGCACCTCAAAAAATAAACGGAGAAGTCTATCTGGTAGGAAGATTCAATGACTATGTGCGAAGTGAAGAAAACCGCATGCGCTACAATCCGGTAGGATACTATGAATCGCGGCAATTTCTAAAGCAGGGATTTTACAATTATCTATATGAAGTATTCTCGGATAAAGTTTCACCGAACGATATCGAAGGCAGCTACTTTCAAACTGAAAATGTCTACGAAGTTTTGATTTATAATCGACCTTTTCGCCCGAATGCCGATTTGCTGATTGGCTATTACTTAATCAATGTGAATCCGCGTTAGACAAACGCCTTTTCTACATCTTCATGGGGAGTAAATTTTCCTGATAAGATTCTTGATTTTGCTTCTTCTACTTCGCGGTTATAAACTTCAATACTTTCACCTAGGTAACCTTGGTCCTGAAATTGTGAACGCTCAATCAATGCATGGATTTCTCTTAGTAAGGCCACGTCATTAATCTCTTCTAACTTCTTTATAAGAAACGACTTTTCAGCAATAATATCCATATTGAGAAGGTACTGTCATCCTAAATTAAGCAAAAATCAGGCAAACGCCTCTTCCATATCTGCTTCGCGCTTCAAGGTGCTGGCTCCGGCTACATCCACCATAC
>DGYK01000010.1:14725-14887 GCA_002398365.1 Flammeovirgaceae bacterium UBA5008 | reverse complement strand
CAAGGTGCTGGCTCCGGCTTCATCCACCATACCAAAACCTTTGTGCGAAAAATGACCAAGGCCATTTTCGTAGATAAATTGCTGCACCGGTTGTGGTGCATATAAGGTGAAAGGAAAAGTATATCCGCGCACTTCGTACTTCACATCTGAATCATACAACGG
>DGYK01000010.1:562-14516 GCA_002398365.1 Flammeovirgaceae bacterium UBA5008 | reverse complement strand
TATCATACAACGGATAAATGCGTGCAAATTTCTTGTGCGAAGCCTGAATGCGGTCGATATAATCTTTATCTGCCACCAATTGAAATTTATAGAAGTCGGCCAACTGCTGCTCCGTAAATTTACCGCTCGCTGTCATGCGCTCTATCGTATTATCGTACAGCAGATCAGAAAACTCATCGGTGTTGGGCGCAATAAAACGCTTGCTGCTTTCATCGTTAAAGGAAGAAGGCAACAACACGATTGGTGAGATGCACAAAAACTTAACCGAGTCAGTGATGGTGACAGGTTCTTCAGTCTCGGTAGCTTCCGGCACCAATTGCAAATTGCCGATCAGCAGTTCCTTTTGTTCAAAAAGAGTCTTGATGAAGTACTCTAAAAAAGCTTTGTCGGAAGACGAAAAGACGAGCGTAACGCGCGAAGAGTAAAAGTGTAATCCTTTGCGGCTAATTTTAATTTGGCCTTTTAGTCCGGAGAAGTTGAATTGAGTGAATGAAAAAAACTCGCTGCGCTTTCCCAACATAATCAGTCCCTTGATGGTTTGCGCCAACAAAAACTGATGGTGAAAAGGCACATACGCACCTCGGTTTTTTAATGAAAAGACGATTCTGGTTCTCACGATATTAATAGCTAAAAAAATAGCTTCAACACTAAATCCGCTCTAAAAATGGGGTATGCGGAAGACTAAAGTACTAAAAATCAATTAAATCGAAGAAACCAATGTAAGGAATAATCAAACATTGAAGCGAAAATGCATCACATCGCCATCCTGTACCACATAATCTTTACCCTCCACGGCCAATTTACCCGCTTCGCGGCAGCCAGCCTCTGACTTATACTTCTGGTAATCAGGTATTTTGATGACTTCGGCACGGATAAAGCCTTTTTCAAAGTCGGAATGGATCACACCGGCTGCCTGGGGGGCGCGCCATCCTTTGTGAATGGTCCAGGCTCTTACTTCCTTCTCGCCAGCGGTAAAATAAGTGATCAGATCCAGCAACTCGTAAGCAGCTCGAATGAGTCGGCTTAAGCCAGATTCTGTCAAACCATATTCATCCAGAAACACTTTTCTGTCTTCTTCGCTTTCCAATTCAGCAATCTGGGCTTCGATGGCTGCACAAACCAATACTACCTCTGCACCTTCTTCTTTCACTAACTTTCTAAGCGCGTCTACATACGCATTGCCAGTGTGAATCGATTTTTCGTCTACGTTAGCTACATAAATTACCGGCTTGTCGGTCAGCAAAAGCAAATCTTCTACTGCCTTTTTATCCTCCGCTTCTACCTTCAGGCTGCGGGCATTTTTACCTGCTAATAATGTCTCTTTGTAGGCAACTAAAGTGGTCAATTCTTTCTTGGCTTTGGCATCACCACTCTTCGCTGTGCGCTCAACCTTACTGATTTTTTTCTCAACTGACTCGAGGTCTTTCAATTGCAACTCGGTGTCGATGATTTCCTTGTCGGCTATCGGATCTACCTTTCCGCCTACGTGAATGATGTTGTCATTGTCAAAGCAACGAACCACGTGGGCAATGGCATCTACCTCGCGGATGTTCGCCAAAAACTGGTTGCCCAATCCTTCGCCTTTGCTGGCACCTTTTACAAGGCCGGCAATGTCTACAAATTCAAAAGTGGTGGGTAATACGCGCTGTGGATTGACCAGCGATTCCAGTATTTTGAGGCGGTCATCCGGCACGGAAATGACACCTACATTGGGTTCAATGGTACAAAATGGGAAATTGGCAGCCTCGGCCTTATTGTTGGAGATTGCATTGAAAAGCGTTGATTTACCTACGTTTGGAAGACCAACAATACCACATTTTAAACCCATGTTTCTTTAAATTGAGGCGGCAAAGATAATTTAGTTTTCCTGATTAATGGGTGGGGTATAAAGAAAAAGCCTCAGTTTTCACCAAGGCCTTTTCCGGTTTAGGTAAAGAAAAAATCTTAATCCCACTTCAGCTCAGAGTCCACCGGCACATGCTTGTCGCCTTCGGCCTCTTTTTCTTCGCGGGCATGATCAAACGAATCGAAGTCAACATCCGGCATCAAGTCGTTTTTTACGTGATTAACCGTGCTGTTGAGTGCTTCCATAAATTTATTAAAATCTTCTTTATACAAAAAGATCTTATGTTTCTCATACGTAAAACCTTCATCATCTTTATTAAAGCGTTTTTTGCTTTCGGTGATGGTGAGGTAATAATCGTTTGAACGGGTAGATTTCACATCGAAAAAGTAAGTGCGTTTTCCCGCCTTCACTTTTTCAGAATAAATCTCTTCACGGCCATTGTTCTTTTGCTCTTCCACAGAATCTTAGGTTTAGGTTAGGGTTTTAGGTAATCCGAAGGTAGTATTTTAAAAATTTAATGCAAAAAGAAGATACAATTTTTAAGGGGTTTGCGTTTATTTAGGTTCGCATGCAAGTATCTTTTGAAGAAGTAAAACAGTCGGGTAGCCTGGAATTGCTGGCCAAACAGTTGGTTGAAGGCTTCATTACGGGGCTACATAAGTCGCCCTACCATGGTTTTTCGGTAGAATTTGCCGAACACCGTCTTTATAACGAAGGCCAAAGCACGCGCCATATCGACTGGAAGGTATTTGCCCGCACCGACCGGCTTTACACGAAACAATACGAGGAAGAAACCAACCTGCGATGCCTGATTGCCATCGATACTTCTTCTTCGATGTATTATCCAAGACCTTCCTTGGCAAAGATCCGATTCAGTATTCTGGCGGCCTCGGCACTAGCCTACTTACTTCATAAGCAGCGCGATGCCGTAGGTCTGGCTTTGTTCAACCATCAGATTGATGAACTCACGCCTATCAAATCTTCGTCTGTTCATCTTAATAAACTGTTTGCCTTATTAGAAAAACTGTTCGAAAAACCCGTCAAGACCACACAGTCCACCAATGTGGTGACCGTTTTGCACGAACTGGCTGAAAAAATCCATAAACGATCACTGGTGATTTTGTTTAGTGATATGTTTGACGGAGGTGACAAGCAAGAAGAAGTATTCAAGGCCCTGCAGCATTTGAAGCATAACAAACACGAGGTGTTGCTTTTTCATGTTACCGACCACGAAACGGAACTGAACTTTTCGTTTGAAGAAAGGCCGTATGAATTTGTGGATTTAGAGACCAACGAAAAAATTAAATTGAATCCGGCCGAAATTCGCGGCCAATATGAAAGCCAGTTGGCTTCATTGCATGCAGAGTTGCAGATGAAGTGCCATCAACTGAAGCTGGACATGATTTCAGTCAATTCGAAGACCAATTACTTTGAAGTATTGCAAGCATATTTAATCAAGCGATCAAAAATGAGGTGAATTTGTTTTCGCTACCTCCAATCATTTCATCAAAATCTTTAAAAATGAAGAAACTCATTCTTTTCTGTCTCCTTTTCATTTCCCTTACGGGGATGGCACAGCAACAAGAATTAACGACTCTGATAAGTAAAATTCAGGCTGCGTGCTCAAAGGTTGAAACAGCAACAAAAACATTTGAGCAAGATGTTAACCTGCTGGATTACTCCTCCATCCGGTATTCCTTCAACGAGGTAGACCAAAAAGGAAACAAAGTAGCGTATGCATACGATTTTAACTTTGCGGATATCGACATCAACACAGTTCGAGAAGTTACGCAAAAGGATATCATTCTGGTTGTGCTTTCGGTTAAGAACAAACAAAAACTGGTAAAAGGCTCAAAAAATGGCAAGTCCATTCCGTATGATGACGAAGTACGTATTCATGCTAGAAATGTCGATCATGCACGCGAGATCTCAGACCTGATTAAGAAGTGCATTCCGCTCGGAGAGAAAATAATAGCTTCTAAATTAAAGCTTACTACCTACGACCAAATGATTGATTGGTTAGTACTAAATGTAAAGAACAGTTCCACGGGCTCTAAATCAATCACTCAAAATCTCAAACCAGAAGCGTACGTAGCGAGCTTCAAACTATTGCAAATTAGCAGTGATGGAAAAACATCGCAGCACGAAGAGTTTACCTTCAACCTGGCAGATATCAATTTGAATACCATAAATTTTAAAGTGAGCGGCAATCAATTTGGGGTTGGCTTTGAAATGAATCAACGCCTGAAATCCATCCAATCGGTGAAAGATGGAAAGAAAAAACCGCCCGTTGATGACCTGGTGATTTTTACAAACAGTGTAGACGAAGCTCGTGATATAAAGACCGTGATTTCATTAGTAGTTCCATTGGCAGTGAATAAAGTAAAGTCTGATATTCCACTTTTAAAGACTCAGGCAGAAGCACTCAAAACGTTGGAATCGCTGGTAAAAGATGTAAAGCTAAATGAACGAACTTTCGGGCAATCGCTGCGCGGTCAATGTATCACCACGCTTACCATAGTAGAACAATCTACCTCTACCACGGTGAAAAATGGGTATCAGTTTAACTGGATGGACATTAACCCAAACACCATTCAGATTAAAGTTTCAGGGGAAAAGATGGGAATCGAACTTCCGGTGTTGGATAAGAAGAAGCTCATTATGAAATACAAAAACGATAAACTGGATGGTTATGAAAATGAGTTATTCCTGTACGTAGAAGATATAGAAATTGGACGCAGGCTAAAAAACGCCATTGAGAAAACAATCGCCAGCTGCAAAACTACTTACCAAGAACCATTTTCAGATAATACTGCCCAGATACTAGAATGGTTAAAAGCTAACATCGGAGAAGTAATTATTGATCAGGCCAGCATTCGGCAGATTTTTGAATTGGCCGAAGAAGGAAATCAAAATAAGATAAAGTTAACCAGCATTGAAGTTAAGAGTTCCTCATCGGCACAAGAAGTGATGGAGTTTAATTTAAGCGACCTCAATCCAAACAGTATTACCTATGAGATAAAAGGGAAATGGATCTACGTTCGTTTTGAAACAAACTTCAAAAACAAAATTATCAAGGCCTACAAAGAAGGCAAAATTCAGCCGTACATCAGCTCAAGTGAAATCGTTGTAAAGGATATAGAAACCGCACGCGGAACAATTGCAGCCTTAAAAAAACTAGCGGAGAGTTTAAAGGAGAAATGACCATGACTCATGCTATGTTTTAAAGAGTTTCAATTTTAAATTATTCAAGCACTGCTCCGTGCTCTGCCATTTCCCAAGTCAGGAGTGCGCTAACTCAATCTGTTAATCATAGGAATTTAGTTGATTACGTTCTTTAATTGAAAGCCTTTTATCAGAATTATTGATTAGTTAACCCAAATCAAATGAGAAATAAGGCACACCCGGTCAGGTGGTTTTAGAAATACGACCAATATACTTCAAACCTGTAAAACACCTTTAGTAACTACCCTTAAAAGTGTGAAGTAATTTTAGGAAGGTTCACTTTCATAAGCTACCCGCAATCTTTCATTTCGCACCCGCCTCTTTTTATATCGCACCCGCCACTTTTCATTTAGTGTCGGTCATACTTCATCTCCTACCCGCCCAGTTTTATTTCGCACCCGCCCGGTTTCATTTTCCAGCCGCCATCTTTCATCTATTACCCGCCACTTTTTATTTTGCTCCCGGCACATTTCATCTCGCCCCCGTCAAGTTTTATCTCCCACCCGCACTATTTCATGAACCACCCGTCCGCTTTCATTTGAAGGCAATCATTGCCAATAGGGCTAGTTCCTTATTAAAAGAATAAGTAGTCAACTAACCTATTACGTTGACAATACTAGTTATTGGATTGTGTACTCAATCCGGCTCATCCTGATCTTTCTTCTGATCGATCATTTCGATGGTATTCTCCTTATTTAATTTTGGTTCGCGGTGGCGCGGAAGCATCACAGCGCCTGCAAACAGTCCCGTGCAGGCCATTATAATCAGCAGCACCAAACCGATCGCGCGGAGTGCCTTTTTTAACTTTAGCATAAATGGAATTTTTTATTGCCAATGGCAATGGTTCGTAATCAGGAATAGAAATTGAATTCGCCTAAGCGATGATCAACTGATTACCCTACGGACACAAGGAGTGTGTATGGAAAAGAAAACGAGGGATATAAGAATAGGTTGTAGAGTAAAGAAGAAGGTGCAGATGTGTCTTCCTAGCTACTTGTAGTGATTGAAATTGAAAAGACGACTTGCCGGGTGCCTGAATGCCACTTGCCTTTGCAACGTTTAGTTGAAATGCAGGCTTCTGTTTACGGATACTTACCCACTCGGTGCGTGTGGGCTCTGAAATACTGGGAGTAGACAACGATCCACCATTTCCAAAGATCAGCAGCAGCGCTACTGCCGCCTGAAGAAGAAATGCGCATCGTTGATGGAATTTCAATCTAAGCTTGTAATTGCTCGTTGTGCAGATAGGCTTTACGCGCCAACAACACTTCCTTGGATTCGACATGATCCGGGTCAGGAACACAGCAATCTACCGGGCAAACAGCCGCACATTGCGGTTCTTCATGAAAACCGGTGCATTCGGTGCATTTTCCGGATACGATATAATAAAACTCGTCCGAGACAGGCTTCTCGTTCTGCTTCGCATCGTAAACGGCTCCATCTGATGCTTTAACCTCCTTGAGAGCAGTGCCACCTGCCCACGTCCACTCACGTCCACCTTCATAAATGGCAGTATTGGGGCACTCGGGTTCGCAAGCACCGCAATTAATACATTCATCTGTTATCTTTATGGCCATAAAGCTCTTTGATTCTACTTTTTAAGCTCACAAAAGTACAATCAATGAACAAAACAGCGAAATGCAGCCAAAAGTTTTAGCAGATATATGGAATTAAGTGACCGAATAAAGGCTTTCGAACGATTGGGTACCCAATTAAAGGGCCTCTCCCCCTCCGATCGCGAAGTATTGGCGATGGGTGCGAAGTCCGAAAATGCCTGGTTTACAGATGAATCTGTCCGGCAGGCCGTTTCTGGGATCGCTTTTATGCTGGAACCAAACTCTCTCAAACAATGGCTAGGTTCGTATGCCATCGTCAATTCCCAGCCCAAAAAGGTGGGCGTGGCTATGGCCGGAAACATTCCTCTGGTAGGCTTTCATGATTTATTGTGCATTGTACTTTCGGGGCACATTGCGGTGGTCAAATTGAGCTCGCAAGATCAATACCTGATGCGGCAGATCATCCAATGGCTTTATGAAATCGATCCCAAGCTACGCGAGCGGATTAAAATTGAAGAGCGACTGAACCATGTGGACGCCATCATTGCTACCGGCAGCGACAACACCGCGCGTTACTTTGAATACTACTTTAGAAATATCCCGCGCATCATCCGCAAAAACAGATCATCGTGTGCCGTCATTATGGGTGAAGAAAGTCCGGAAGAAATTAGCAAACTGGGCATTGATATCTTTAGCTATTTTGGATTGGGATGTCGCAATGTTTCGAAGATTTACTTGCCGGATGGCTATGAAATTAATAATCTGATGGAGCCGATTGAATCATTTCAACCGGTTATTCACCATAATAAATACGTCAACAATTACGATTATCGAAAATCTATTTTTCTGGTGAACCGACAACCGCATTATGATAATGGATTTTTATTACTGATTGAGAATTCTTCCGTGGTTTCACCTATTTCAGTAGTGCACTTTGAATATTATGCTACGCTGCAGGATTTGGATGAAAAGATCGCTGCCCAAAAAGAAAAAATTCAGTGTGTTGTTTCTGCGCAAGGTTGGTACAAAGGAAGTGTCCCTTTTGGTAAGGCGCAGCTACCTGATCCGTGGGATTACGCGGATCAGGTAGACACCATGCAATTTCTTTTGTCGATTTAGAAAATTATTGGCCTCTGATAATTTCAAGCCAGCCGGTAAATACATTGCCTCCGGCAGTAACCCGGTAGAAGTAAATTCCATCAGCGGTAGTTCCTCCATCCCAATTGTTTTCATAGTTGGATGAAGAATAAATTTCTGCACCCCAACGATTGGTGATATTCACTTGAGACCCCGGAGGCAAATTGCGGATATAGAACGTATCGTTCGTTTGATCTCCATTTGGGGTGAACACATTCGGAATGAATATCTCCGTATCAACTTTAATTTCTATATCTGGATACACTTTCTGGCAACCCAACGCATCCGTAATTTTCAATTCATACAATCCAGCAAAGAGATTTTTGGCTTCGTATTGCATGATGAGATTTTGCGGATTGCGAGCAGGAACTCCGAATGGATTCAACAAATAAAACTGGCCGGAAATTACCGGTGTTTTAAGCTCTAGTTGAATTTCATAAGGCTCTTGCTGACTTTCTTTGATACCTATCAAAAGGCTTCCGGTTGCTAAATCCGGCAATGAAATCTTCCGAACTGTAAATAAGGTATCCAGTGATGCCGAAGGGCCTGCAATGGTAATTGATTTAAACGCGCTTGAAATCGGATTGATACATCCGGTAGCAACGGACTGATCTTGATACAATCTGATTTTGTAATCTCCCTTATCTAATCCCATCAGGTTGACAGTACCCAATGCCTGCAGTTGAGTAATCGGGTTAGCCGGAGTCACAGAAGCCGCTGGAACCAGATTTCCATTCGAATCAACTATTTCATACATATAGTTGACCGTCAATGAACCCTTAATGGAAGTCAGTGCCACGCCTCCTTTATTCTCAAAGCAAACAATATCCAAAGGAGCAACTGTAAAGTCTACTTCGGATGGACCTGAGCTCACATCAAGACCAAGTGTTTTGGTAGGGCAAGCTGCGCCTGTTGGCGTCATCGAAATGTAGTACGTGTTGTTGGATAGTCCGCCAAATGGCACGACCGTACTTCCATTTGAAATCACATTTTGAATGGTCGTTGGCGGATTAACCGGATCAGTTGTAATCCCCACCTGGAATGTGCCTGCTGAAGTAATTGTCAATAAAATACTTCCATTGGTTCCGTTGGCCGAACAATCCGGTGGAGTGATGGCGGTGGTATAATTTACGAGACCAGGGAAATTAATGGTGTAAGGAAAATCCTTCTGACAGCCATTGGCATCCACCACAGAGAATATATGGTTTCCTCCAGTTTGGTCAGTAAATGTGTTGTTACCTGGAAGCACCTTCGCTGCTCCATCGAGCAAGAATGTATAAGGTGCTACTCCCCCACTAATGGGACCGATCACAACGGTTCCGTCATTATTAGCGCATGTTGCATCAGTCGTAGTGAGTGTAGTAGTGATAGCAGGGTGCGCATCTTGTATCGTTACCGTAACCGCAGCAAAGCAAGGATCGGAGGCATTTCTGCGAACGCTCAACACACGTTGGAAGGAAGGTGCTAAACCGGCAGGTATTCCGGTGATGACACTGCCTGCAGTGAAGTTGTTAAACGTAATTCCGTCCAGTGACCATTGGAGCAAATTGCCCGTTTCTCCAGGGACATCCAATTGCAATGAACCGGTTGAAGCTCCTGCGCATTGCGGCCCGAGGATATTGGTAGCGACCGGTGTGCCTACAGTTCCGGATTGATCGATTGTTACCTGACCATTTTTTGTACAGCTTGGATCGCCATACTCAATCACATAATTATAGACACCAATCGGCAATGCTGGGAATGCAGGATCGTTGAAGTTCGTGCGCGAAATGGTGTTGTTTGTAGAAGAAATTCCGGTAATCGTAATTTTTACCCCCGTATTATTGATGGTAGGTGTAGCCGGATTGATATTGAAGTTGATCGAACCATTCGAAAGTGTACAAGTAGCCGGAGAAGGCACTGGCGTAATCACCACAGTGGCACAATTACCAGTAGGTGTACACGATGGATTGGAAGAATCCAATACAGTCATAATCAAAGTACCATTCGCAGTGCATCCACCTTGATTGTAACTTACTGCAATATTAATCGCACCGCTCAATCCAGTAGGATCAAACAAAGAACCGGCTACTTGGGTACCTGAAAAACTAAATGCTCCGCCTGATGGCGATGCCGTAGCCAGGGTGATCAAATTCAAAGGCCCTGCATTACGACAAATATTACTATTCGTCAAGTTGAGAGACGCAGTGTTGATAACATTGAATTGGAAAGATCCTGTCGCACTACATCCGGCTGCATTATAACTCACATTAATCGTTTGAAGACCCGATAAGCCGGAAGGGTTAAAGGTCGCAGCGGGTGAATTAACACCTGTGCCTGTAAATGTAAATGTTCCGCCTGTGGGTGAAGCCGTAACTAGGCTGGCTAAGTTAATATTACCACCAGTTTGACAAACAGTTTGAGTGGCTGGTAAATTCAGAGTTGCTGTATTAATCACATCGATTAAAATGACTCCCGAACCAGTGCATCCACCTACAGAATAATTCGCAGTAATGGATTGAGTTCCGGATAAAGTTGCCGGATTGAACAAGTTTCCTGTCACGCCTGGACCTACAAAAGATGTAAAGGTTCCACCGGCTGGTGAACCGGTCACCAGCGTAGTTAAATCAATGGCCGCTGCAGATTGACAAACGGTAGTTGCAGAGGTTGGAACTGTTACAGATGCTGTGGTAGTTACGTTGATTGTAAATGGAACACTTGGTGCAACGCATGTGCCCACCGAATATGTAGGAGTGATTGAGATCGCTCCCGTCAATCCTGTCGGGTCAAAATTATTTCCGGTAACTCCGGTTCCTGAAAAAGATAGGGTACCACCGGCCGGAGAAACTGTAACCAGGGTAGTTAAGTCAACGACTCCACCTGTCTGACATACAGTAGGCGCGGTAGCCGGATTTGTAATCGTTGCACTACTTACCACATTCACGTCTACTTGTGTGGATGAACCTTGTCCGCAAGCATAATCAGCTGCCACAAAGAAGCTGGTAGTGGCTGCTACTGTTAAGTCCAATTGAGCTGCTGATGGAGTAAATGAAGATCCGCTGCCAACCTGTGTCGTTAACGCGGCATCGCTAAACCAACGATACCCTGTTGCTGTAACATCTACCGGATTGACAGTTAATGTAGGAGCCGTGGTATTAACGCACACTGCAACTGGAGAAATCACAGCCGGTGCCGGCACGATTTGGTAATCGAAGGAAACGCGGGCAAAGCCGCCTCTTTCAAAATATTCGAGTATAAAATCATGTTGTCCAGCAGAAATACAAACATTCGCAGCGGTGTAGGCCGTATACGCATGCGCAGAAAATGAATTGGCCGGAGCTAATGTGACGAGTACACCATCTATAAATAAGCGAACACCATCATCGCCACCCACCGTAAAATTATAAATTCCGGCAGTCATTGTTTTCCGCATTTTGAAGCGAATACTAAAATCATTTAAGAAGGATCCGCAAATATTTGTTCCGGCCATTGGTACAGCGCTTCCTAAATTCAAATCAAAGGCGTCTCTCGACAAATCGTAGCTCGAAGTACCTAATAATCCAATTTCATTTTCATTTACAAATCCTCTGTATTTGGTACCACTATAATTAATATTTGAAACGGGAGGCGAAGGGCTGCCAGCATCATTGTATACATATCCAATCCACGTCTCATTACCGAATGTAACCTGATCACCCGGAATTGGGTTGACAGTCACCAACGCTGTTCCACTCGGTGAACCTGTGCAATTTGCATCGGATACCGCCACCAACGAGTAGGTGGTGGTGATAAAAGGTGTTACTGTGAATGTATGTGGACTACTCACAATACCATTAATAGGTGTCACAGTTGAACCATCGGAATAAGAAATGTTCCAAGGGCCGGTTCCCGTTAAATTGATTGTTAATGTGGTAGGCTGGCCAACGCAAATGGAGGCATTTCCGGAAAGTGATGCGGTGGGTAATGCATTGATTGTAACCGGCAAAGTAACCGGAGTTCCAATACAAGTATTACTATTTGTTTCAGTTACGCTTACTGATCCGGCACCCGCTGCTCCCCAATTTACAGTAATGGAATTCGTATTTGTTCCGCTCGCTTGTACGCCTCCGGTAATTGTCCAAGCATAAGTACTTCCGACTGTATTAGTTACGCTATAAACTGACGCTGTTGTATTTTCACAAACTGAAGTTGGTCCGGAAATACTGGAAGTAACTGGAGCCGGATTTACGATAATGGTTCCCGTAGCATTGATTGTTCCACAGCCACCTGTCAGTGGTATGCTGTAATTGAAGGTGCCCGATGCGGTTGGTGTGCCACTGATCGTAATCACATTTGCAGCCCACGCTGCGTTCACTCCAGCTGGTAAGCCTGTGGGTGCCCCGATTCCGGTGGCTCCTGTCGTTGTATGTGTGATGTTGGTCAAGGTCGTATTCACACACAAGGTAGGTGTTGAAGAAGCAGGACCAGCCGTGTTATCGGGAGTCACATTGATTGTTCCCGTTGCACTCACTGTACCGCAGCTACCTGTCAGTGGTATGCTGTAGTTAAAGGTACCCGTTGCGGTCGGTGTACCGCTGATCGTGATCACATTCGCGGCCCATGCGGCTGTTACTCCCGCAGGTAATCCTATTGGTGCTCCGATGCCGGTGGCTCCGGTGGTCGTATGCGTGATGTTGGTTAAGGCAGTATTCACACACAAGGTTGGTGTTGAAGAAGCCGGACCTGCTGTGTTATCCGGTGTCACGTTGATGGTACCAGTTGCACTTACCGTGCCGCAACCACCTGCCAGTGGTATGCTGTAATTGAAGGTACCCGATGCAGTAGGCGTACCACTGATCGTAATTACATTCGCTGCCCATGCTGCAGTTACTCCGGCCGGTAATCCAGTAGGTGCTCCAATACCTGTTGCTCCGGAAGTCGTATGAGTGATGTTGGTCAAGACTGTATTTACACACAAGGTTGGAGTTGCAGAAGCTGCGCCTGCGGTGTTATCCGGTGTCACATTGATTGTTCCCGTTGCGTTGATTGCTGCACCACAGCCACCTGTTAGTGGTATGCTATAGTTGAAGGTACCCGATGCAGTAGGTGTACCACTGATCGTAATTACATTCGCTGCCCATGCTGCTGTTACTCCTGCGGGTAAGCCTATAGGTGCTCCGATGCCGGTGGCGCCTGTTGTGGAATGAGTGATGTTAGTCAAAACTGTATTCACACATAAAGTAGGCGTAGATGAGGCTGCACTTACTGTATTGTTAACAGATACTGTAATGGTACCCGTTGCATTCACCGTACCACAACCACCTGTCAATGGAATACTGTAATTAAAAGTACCCGTTGCAGTCGGTGTGCCGCTGATCGTGATCACATTCGCGGCCCATGCGGCTGTTACTCCCGCAGGTAATCCTGTTGGTGCTCCGATGCCAGTAGCACCTGTTGTGGTATGCGTGATGTTTGTCAGTGCAGTGTTTACACAAAGTGTTGGTGTTGAAGAAGCCGGACCTGCGGTATTATCCGGTGTCACATCGATTGTGCCGGTTGCACTTACTGTACCGCAACCACCTGTCAATGGTATGCTATAGTTAAAAATACCCGATGCAGTAGGTGTACCACTGATCGTAATTACGTTGGCTGCCCATGCGGCCGTTAATCCCGCGGGTAAACCTGTCGGTGCTCCAATGCCGGTGGCGCCCGTAGTTGTATGCGTGATGTTGGTTAAGGCGGTATTTACACACAAGGTCGGTGTAGATGAAGCTGCGCCTACAGTGTTATCCGAAGTCACATTGATTGTGCCTGTTGCGTTGATTGCTGCACCACAGCCACCAGTCAGTGGTATGCTATAGTTGAAGGTACCCGTTGCGGTTGGTGTGCCACTGATGGTAATCACATTCGCGGCCCATGCGGCAGTGACTCCCGCAGGTAAACCTGTCGGTGCTCCGATGCCAGTAGCACCTGTTGTATTATGCGTGATGTTGATCAAAGCTGTATTCACACATAAAGTAGGCGTAGATGAAGCTGCACTTACTGTATTATTCACTGAAACAGTAATAGTGCCAGTTGCATTCACTGTACCGCAACCACCTGTCAATGGAATGCTGTAGTTAAATGTACCAGTAGCCGTAGGTGTGCCGCTGATCGTGATCACATTCGCTGCCCATGCTGCCGTTACTCCTGCGGGTAAGCCTGTCGGGGCTCCGATGCCGGTAGCGCCTGT
>DGYK01000010.1:0-278 GCA_002398365.1 Flammeovirgaceae bacterium UBA5008 | reverse complement strand
GTCAATGGAATGCTGTAGTTAAAGGTACCCGTTGCAGTCGGTGTGCCACTAATCGTAATCACATTCGCGGCCCATGCTGCTGTTACTCCTGCGGGTAAACCTGTCGGTGCTCCAATGCCAGTGGCTCCGGTGGTCGTATGGGTGATATTCGTAAGTGCAGTGTTTACGCAAAGTGTTGGGGTTGAAGATGGTGCTCCGGCTGTGTTGTTAACCGAGACGGTAATTGTACCCGTTGCATTCACTGTACCGCAACCACCTGTCAATGGAATGCTGTAGTT
>DGYK01000024.1:50096-79074 GCA_002398365.1 Flammeovirgaceae bacterium UBA5008 | reverse complement strand
TTGGATGCTTGAGTGCCAGGAGGATTTGGTACCGTAGATTGTGATCCGGTAAGAGGTGTGCCACCATTGTAGTAGTTTTCGGAACCTAATCCTAATGTTCCATTGATTTCTACTACTTTGAATGTGTAGGAAGTGTTGGCTGTTAGATTAGTAACGTTGAATGAATTTCCCGTACCCAGACCAACAATTTTTCCGTTGCCCGCCTGATTGGTAGCGGTCGTAAAGTTACTGTTGGCGGTATACGATGTTCCATCCACCGGAACAAACCCGATGGCACCATTGAAAGCAATCAACATCCTTGAACTGCCATTACCCGGTGTCAAACCAACCGTCATGCTGGTAGTAGTTATAGAAGAAAATGTTAAGCCAGTGGCATCAGAGCTTGGTGCGTTCGCAAGAGAATATCTACTATTCGGATTATTGGTAGCAGTTGTAACATTATAGAGCTCGGCTCCGGCAGCACCATTGTATTCAAAAACTCTCACAAAATATTGAGTACCTGCTGCTAGTCCAGTAATAGCCACCGAATTGCCAGATCCATTAAATACGCACTTTTGCCCTGAACCTAAATCAGTTCCCAAAGAAAAATCGGTGTTGGCTGCATAGGTAGTTGAAGCCGCGGGGCTAAATGTAATAGCCGCAGAGTTGACCACCACTATTCTGTTTGCCCCATTTCCGTTGGTCCAGTTGATCGTAAATCCATTGATACCAACCGCACTAAAGTTGATGTTAGTGGCTTGAGTAGAAGGCTGGGCTTGGCTAATCCAAGAAAAAAGGGTCAAGAATGCAAAAAGAGTGTAGATTCTCTTCATAGTGGTAGAGTATTAAAAATTCAAAAAATGCTTACTATTTCAGATTGGAGTAAAGTATGTTAGAATGGTTAGAGCGTACTCTGCACAGTCATAACAACTCACTCAGTTATTCTTATTCTATATTTCCGTTACTATCGGTCTTCATTACTAAAATACTTTTGGTGTTTGCCAAATTAGTCGTTCCTAAAATGACATGGCCACCATCGCTCGTAGTGATGATACCCACACCTACATCCTCGTATTTGCTGCCATAGGATTTAGTCCAAAGCTGAGTTCCGTCACCATCAACTCGAATTAAACAATAATCTGTTTCGCCTCTACCAAGGTTACCGCTCAGTTTGGATGTTGCCAAGATTACTGTACCACCATTCCGGGAGATACAAACCCCATTTCCATTTGCAGGGCCCTCTTGGGAGGGAATTGGATAGGTCTTTGACGAGATTTCAATACCAGCAGAACTTATGTTTTTTAGCATCACTAAAAAGTCAGCAGTAGCATTGGCCTTACTTTGGCCAACCAAAAGAAAATCAAAACCGAAGGGCACTAAGTCATCTCCAATTTCCTCTGTACCTGGTTCACCCAAACTGAAGTCTCCAATCGTACCTTTAGAGTTAGGAGGAGTTTTAGTGAATTGAACTTGAATAGGGTTTGAATCCTTTGCAACATTGGCAGCAAAGAAGATATTGGATTGGTACGTGTAAATTCTGTTCATAAGTCCATTTAGCGTGCCAGCTCCATAAATTTGATACCACAAGGAATCAAAATGGAGGGTGGCTGTTTTTGGTCTGCACTCGGTCAGTATTATATTATTGCTGGAAGCACCCTCAGGCAGTGATCCTAATACATAAAAATTCCCAACAGTAGGGGAGGGCATTACGCCTAAACCTTTGGCAGGAAAAGTGCTCATCATGGTCTTTTTGGATATTTCTGTACCATCTTCTCCGACAACAAGGATCAATAATTTTGATTTACTCTGTTGAATATCTTCTCCCACAATTACGTAACCACCAGCCGGGTCAACTGAAAGTCCATTCCCCTTATAACTGTCTGTAGTGTTGTTAATTTCAGGATATAATTTCTGCCAAATCAGATTTCCAAAGGCATCCGTTTTGATAAGTTTTATTTTAAATATTGGGTCCGCGCCTTCTATGGCTACTTGAGTGGTGGCCAGTATTAAAAGACCTTTATCCGAAGTTTCTAAGATGGCTTTGGCTTCATCGCTGTTGCCTCCATTAAAGTAACGAATAAAGGTTTTAGCAGATGCGGGGCCAACCGAATCTTCTTTGGCACACGAAGCCAACACAAGAAGTGCAAAAACGAATTTCTTCATCGAACGATTATTTGCGGTGCGTTTTTTTCTTAGGTCTGAAAACAGGATACGATCCACCAATCATGATGGAGACATTATTAATGGTATAGTCGTCCGGGACATAGCCATAATCCAATGCCGACTCCAGATTGGTCCGCTTGGCCGGATCTGTAATATTGGAAAAGCCATGTTGATAGCGAACATCACCTGTCAGGTAAATACCTCCCACTTTTATTTTTACACCAGCGCCTACTACTACAGAGTATACCAGTGTATTAACAGTAGAAGTAACGTCCAGGTCTGGGCCAGAGGTAACGTTGCCGGATTTAAAAGTGTGAACAGCTTGGAGCGTAGAGCCTAGTAGATAACTGACGCTGGGGCCTAAAGTTACATAGGGGTTGAAGGTGGATTTTTTTCCTTTTCGATCTTTTACCAGTTTGTACTGTACCAGCACATCTAAATCCAGCCAGTTTTGATTGACGGAACCTTCAAAAGTTGAAATGGAAATACCATTGTCTCCCAATAGTGGTTGAACATTATTGAGTCCGTAGGTTCTGGGTACATAGAGTATTTCCGGAGCAAGTGTCAGTCTTTTCAGAAATCCCATTTTTGAATTTTGAAAAATGGCTCGTTCAAATGCTAATCCTAATTGAAACCCGATTTGTGGCGTGTACTCTAATTTCCCAGGACCATTTGCAGATACATAATAATTGGCAGTGACATTGTTAAAAGTAGTGTTCACACCTAATTTCAAACCCACATTAAAGATCGGCTTGGTGCGAAACGTGTTGTACAAACCGATGAACTCTTGTGGATCTACATCTTCATTGTATTCAAAGAAAGGATCTGTTTTTAACAACAGAAGCATACTGCTGTCGGCTCTTTCGGGTTCTTCCAAGTAGAGATAAGACATGGTGAGCAACTTCAATGCTTCCACTTTTTCTTGCTTGGTAAAACCATTCTTAAGGCAAGACTCCACTAAACCCTTAAGTTCATGCAAGCGACCCTGATCGTAAGTGGAACGAGCTAATCGCAACTTTTGAGCACAATTCGTTGAGGCATCTTGTGCAACTCCGGTAAGAAATGAGCTAATCAGAAATACAACGACTAAAATTCTCTTCATGCTACTTTATTTTAGGGGAAGATTGGAGCAGGTAGATTCTCTGGTCAAGTCTTCAGCTACGAATATTTCCCAT
Organism: Flammeovirgaceae bacterium UBA5008; assembly: GCA_002398365.1. Classification (GTDB taxonomy): domain Bacteria; phylum Bacteroidota; class Bacteroidia; order Cytophagales; family Cyclobacteriaceae; genus ELB16-189. Next base: position 75,757 of record DGYK01000024.1, on the reverse strand, counting down.
TCCTCTTGCGTCATATTACGTCTCAGCTTTCCACAAAGCTCTCCTGCCATTGTTTTGATTTGGGTAGGCCATGCGTGAATGGTAAAATCTGTATCTTCTGGCTTTAAGCCAGTGGTAATGCTATGCATACCTGCCATGATTTGTTCATCATCCGGAGAGAAGGCCATACTCCATACCCAGTCGTTGTTACTCAAAACAGTTGGTTGCTCTTTGAGTTTATCCATATTCCAAAGACGTAAGGTTTTGTCTTTACTAGCAGTAGCCATAAACTTGCCAGAATGATTAAACTTAATTTGTTCGATTTGAGAAGTATGACCAGAAAGCGTTCTTCGAACAATACCATTGTTGATAATTCGAATTTCTCCTGTTTGATCGCCAATGATAATGTCGTTTCCACTTGGAGCGAAAGAAACAGCCAGAACATCATTCAGTCCGTCTTTCAAGATGTTGTATTTGGTTTGGCTGAAATTTTTCTTTACATCCCAAACAAAAAGGTTGCCATCTTCACTTACTCCTGCAAGCCTCGACCCGTCAGGACTTAAATCGATTGATGTTATTTTTTCTTTCGATGAAATAACTTCTTTCGCGGTTGTCAGATCTGAATACATTATGCTATGACCAGAATTGCTTCGTGCAAAAAAGCCTTTGCTATCAGGTGAGAAAGTAACATTTTCGATATCTGCCTTAAAACCAATTATCTTCTTTGGTTCTCCAGATGGATTATTTAAATCTAGAACCATAGCATAGTTTGCATCTCTGTTATCAGAAAATAATCCTCCAATCGCCAATAAATTCCCGTCTGGACTTACATCCATTGAGTAGACTTGATAATAGATACTTATAGTACTTGGTGGAGGCAGTGTGAATTCTTTCAAAATCTTACCGCTCCAAACACCGCCTTGTTGCTTCCATTGGAATATTTTGCCGTCACTTCCGCCTGAATAAATGGAATTTGATTTTGGACTTGTAGTAATAGCGCGTGCTGCTTTGGTATGACCTTCTAAGCTTTTGGTTAATGGATGCTGGAATTTATCCAAGGCTGCATGTAGACCGTTGTACACGTCATCATCGTATTCGTAACCTTCATACTTTTTGTTGAAGTTGTAGGCTTGCTGAGCTAATAGCGCTTGCAACTCTATATCATTTAATTGTTTTGATTTAAGTGCGATGCTTTTGGCGATAGAAAGGTAACGTCTTTGATCCGCGTCTTTTTTAGCCGCAATGGCCACGTTCTTTTGAATGTTGGCTTCTTTTTCAGCTGCAAGCGCTTTTTCTTTGGCAATGTTTGCCGCTCTTTCGGCTTTGGTTGCTTTATCCAAGTTCTCCAAGGCTTGTGCTTTTGCAATCACTGCCTCATCTCGGGCCGCTTCGGCATCTTTTTTAGCTGCCTCTGCTTTCCGCTTTTCAGCTTCGGCTAGGTCTTTCGCTTCAAGGGCCTCCTTGGCTTTCTGATCGGCAATACCTTTTTGTTTAAGGGCATCTTTTGCGTTTAGTGTTGCTAATGCCTCTTGGCGTTTCGCTTCCGCTTGTTGAACAAAGGCAAATACTAGGAATAACAACGCAATCACCATCAATATACCAAACACGATGGCCGTGGTGCGCGCGCGTTCCAGTTTGCGCTTCTGCTCCAGTTCTTTGATGCGCTGTTCGGTTTCAAATTCCTTTTTTGAATACTCAAGGAAAATGATCGTTCGCTCAAAGGCCGGATTGTAGCGCTGTCCCCAAACCAATGTAGGTTTGTGTTTTGCCTGCCAGTTAAGTGCCAATTGTAAATCGGGTGGTCTCCAAAGACCGGCCTTGCCTACCTGATACATGGCAGCCGCTTCCGCTAAGCGCAAATACATTTGCACAGCATCGGCTTCATCGTCCACCCAGTTTTTCAACCGTACCCAAATACGCATCAAACTTTCGTGCGAAATATCGATCATGGATCGGCTGTGCAGCGGTGTTCCGTAGGAAGGTGTTAACAACGATCTTCCCGGCTCGCGGAATTTTTCAATCACTGCGATCACATCGTTTTCCGATACATCGGCAATGGATGCAATTTCATTTAAGCGAGTCGGTCTTCGTATACCAAAGTTCTCACCGCGTTTTTCGGTGATGGCCTTGAACATGATTTCGCAAATCCGCTGCTGATCTTCGTCCAATTCATCAAAAGCTTCATTCGCGTGCATGGACAACGCCTCGGACATGGTGCCGATGGCTTCGTAATGCTTCAGGTCTACTAATTCACCTTCGTAATCTTTGTAGCGACTCCAATAGCTCCACGTACGCATCAACGCGTGCTGAAGAATGGGCAACTGATCCGGATTGTCTCCCAAATCATTTAGTAATTGCTGCACCAAACGAGGAGCTATGTTTGCATTACCAACCGCTACCGGTCCTTCAATAGCTCTGCGCTTTTGTTCGCGTGTCATTTGAGGAATCAGGTAATGGCTATCGTTGATTTTGCGTGTCAATTCGGGGAATTGTGCACAATCACCAATAAAATCAGAACGCATGGTGATGGCCACATAGATAGGGGAGTCCTCGTAGTTCACCGCCTCCATCAACAAATTGATGAATGCCAATGATTCGTTGACGGAGTTGGGATCGGTACTGTCTTTAAAGCGGAATAACTCTTCAAACTGATCGACCAATACCAAATAATTAATATCTGCGGATCTTCTGGATTGTTGAATAGCCTCCACTAAACCAAGCGAGCTGCTTCGCAACAGTGTGGAAACAATGGTTCGTTTGATTTTCTTATCCTCGGTATCGGCTAAGTTGTAATCTTTGGCAGTCTTTAGTAATGATTCTGCCAGGTTATCGATCGGACCGGAGCCGGGGCGCGTAACGATTACTTCCCAGTTCGGACTTGCATCGGTGAGGAAGCCTCCGTACAAAATGGGAAGCACACCACAATAAATAAATGACGACTTACCGGAACCAGAGGGACCGATTACGCCAACAAATCGGCTCTTGGAAAGTTTCAAAAGCACTTCATCGCTTTGACCTTCACGACCAAAGAACAGGTGACTTTCTTCGATCTTAAATGGCCTTAGCCCGGGGAAGGGGTTTTCCGTACCGACTGCAGCGGTGGCTCCGGGTGTTTCGTCTACGATCTGGCTCATAATTGTTTGAGATTAATGTGGGGATTAGCTTCCAAACTCGCTTAAAAAATTCTTTAATATTTCAATGGATCGTGCGCTGTCAGCAGAGATCAGGGTGAGGTTTTGGTTTTTATAACCATCCAGATTTCCATTGCCAACGATAGCCTTACCTTGAATGGGTTTTTTCCTGCCAAAGCCGGGTGCTTTGAGCAAGTCGAGTACCTTCATACGAACCCATTGGTCGTTTACTTTTCCTTTGAAGATAATAGCCGCATCAAAGTTCTTTAGATTCTCTATATGGCGTTTACGCACATCCAATAAGTCACCTTCAAAAGCAGGGTACAATACCTTGAATCCGGATTTTTCAATCACTTCCTGAAAAGGCTTAACTTCTGCAGAATCTACCCGATCATGAACTAGATAAATGGATTTGCCAGCAGACTCATCTAATCCAATGCGCTCTTGTGAATCCAAAAGCTCTTCGCGAACTATGTTTTTAAAATCTTCTAATGGATTCTGCATGATCTCGGCACCTTCTTGGGCTTCAGTATCACGCTTTAAGGTTTCAATAAATGCTTTTTGTTTGTCACTGGCATTTTTCAGGTTTTGTGCGATCCAGATCAACCGCGAAAACTCTTTCTTGGATTGCTTTTTGGCCAATGCGCACTCGGCTGCTAATTTGTTTTGTAAATCAACAATCGATCGATCAGCACCTTCCGGAATTTCGCCATAAGCACTTCCGATCAAGTGAATAGAAAGAGAGCATTCTTCCAAATCTCGTTTGATAGAACGCTCCACCTCATTAAGGTTAGTGGGTAATGTTTGATTGGGTAACACTACATAACCGTGGCGTAACAATTCGCGCTTGATGATATTACGCTGAACTGAAAGATCATGACCCGTTTCCGCCAGGTAAATGGATTTGCGCTTGTAGATATTCTTCACCTCTGACTTGGTGTCGCCATCCTTGAGAACTACCAACGCCTCATGAATATCATACGCCAGATCGACCATCTTCATCCAATATTGTTTTTCGGCTTCCGGGCTAAAGAAATCCGAGTATTCTTTCATGCTTCCGGTCTCGTCATCCAACTGATACATTTCGTATCCCAGAGAATCGCGAAGGCGAGGAGGTTGTTCATGTAAGTTGAGCGGGGATTTCAAAACTTTGAAAACGCGATTGGTTTTTGTTTTGGAAGCAGCTTTGTAAAATGCTTCTACCAAATCGAGGCAGCGACCCGATTCCGCAAACTCTTTTGTTAAGATGGTGACCAGAATGGCCGCATTGTCCAAAGCAGGAGCAGTAGCCGTGTCGAACTCACTCTTAATAACGATGTTGGGCTTGGTACCCAATACCTGAAAGAGCATGAGCTCTAAAAACTTTTTAAATTGTGTTACCCAGCCTTGTTCGCTTTTCTTAGCTACTTCATTATCTTTTTCCGCGTAGGTAACAAGTACGTCAATTTCAAATGCCATGGTTTAAATCGTTTGGTTGGCTACTTCTTTTTTTCTTTCAGTTACATTATAGATAAGGCCCTGCGCCAAATCATGGTGGCTGGCCATCACAAAATAAAAATCAGCGATATTAATTTTAAAAATTACCGCGCGATTAACTGCTTCTACTTCAGTGATGAGAGGTGTGGGGCCCTCCTGGAATAAATCACCGAAGACTTCGCCTTGATTTAAAGGCTGCACAATCTCGGAATTATTTTTTAATACAACATCACCAGCAGCTTGAATTAATATCGGGCTTTCGCCTGCAGGAATGGTAAGTTTTTCGCGAGGATTCAAAGTAATCGGCATGATCTTGTCAGCCAGATCACTCAATACTTTACCTGTAATGCCGGCAAAGGCAGGTAAACTCTTGATGAGCATCACCATTTCAATGGCAAGGAAGAAACCGTCATCCAAACCATCTAGCAGTTGGTTGTTTTCGATCGATGAGTCGAGGAATTTTTTATCCTTGAATGGCAGGCGATCGGCCACGATCTGGTATGCTTCTTTGTCTTTATTATAAATGACCCAGGCAGTCGTTTCCTGTAAAAGTTTATCACGGTTAAACATCTGACTGATCAACCCACGGCTCACCCGGAAGTCTGCGATGTAAGCAGTGGAGTGCACGGCACATACTTTTGTCCAGCGATTGTTATAATTAAAATCCCTATTCAAAATGTAGTTCAAAGTCTGAATTGGGTTGTAGCTTTCTCGCGGAAAGAAGGTCTGAAGTTTTTCCAGTTTATCTGCAGTAGGGCTATCGTCCAACAACGGAATCAATTTTGGCTTCAGGTCTTGTTCTACGAAAAGATCCAACAGCTCCAAAGCATATTGAATACTATCAGGTGTTCCTAACTCTACGTTGGTTTTTACCAATTGAACAGACTCCGGCTCATATAATAAAGAGAGGAGTAAGGTGAGATGTTCGTAGTTCTCTCGAATCTCCTCACGAAGGGCTTCGCGCACGTATTTAAAATGATCACCTTCGGCTAATTCGTCCAGTGCTGCTAAATTCCACAGCGTTTTGTTCATTTCCACATCCAGCAATTCCTTCACAGCCAATGCTTCCTTTCCAGTAGCTCTGTAATTAATGAGACGTAACGAGTAAAGAATTTGACGGACAATGCGCTTATCCGGATAGTCGATCTTTTTCCATAGCAATGGCATCCCTTCCTTGCCGCCAATGTGGCCGATGATTTGAATGAGCTTCACCATTACCAATTCATTTTGTCCCGACTTGTGGAAAGCTGTTTCCAAGTAGGGCAATACGGCTTCTCCTGCTTCTTTCAAAGCAGATGCGGCCTGATGGGAATATAATGGAGAGGATAACAAGTCTATCAACACACCCCAAGTTTCAGGCCTCTTTACTTTGCGCGCAGTCAGTAATGCTTCGTTGCGTACCTTTTGATCTGCATCGCGAAGTAATTCCAATAATATAAAGATGGTTTTTTGATTCGTCAGCTTACGCAAAAGTTTGGCGGCTAATATTCGGTCCGCCTGCTTAACCGACTTACTGATTTTCATTAATTTATCAGGAGAAATCGAAAGCATGTCACTGTCTTCGGCAGCACCCGCGGCTAATGATGCAAGCCCCTTTATTTCTTGCCCATCGGAAGGCTGGAGCCCAAGTTCTTTAATCTTATCAAGAGCAAACTGGCGAACCTTTTTGATTTTGCTTTCGCTAAGTTCCATTAATGATGATTCGAAAAGCGCTGGCTCCAGTTTCTCCATTAACTTTAAGCCGTAAATTATTTTCTCTTCAGCCGTGCTATGTATTTCTTTGCCTAGCACACTGTCCATGGTGTATTCGCGTACAACATCTTTTTCGACAGCTGCTTTATTTTTGACGAGTGAGGATTGGAGTGTTTCGCGATATCCGGAGTACATTCGATTGGTTAGCCAATACCAAAGTATCAAGATTGGAATGGTGAAAAGCGTAATGGTTAATAAATTGAAAATTTCGAACGTGTTGATGATTACGATCGCCCCCCCGGCAACTGTACTGGCTACCGCCATGACTGTACCTTCAATTTTTGTTTGGGTATCAATTTTCAAGTCTTTGTCGATCGGTACATAATAAAACTTGAAAGTGGGATTATCCAAAGCATCTTTCAATGAGTTCACAAAAAGCTTACTCATAGCAACCGCAATAAAGAAATAGACTAAAGAACCTTGATTTGCGGTTTGAAGGTCGTAGCCAAAAAAGGTACCAAGTCCCAGGGCTGCTCCGGTAAATAGTATCAGAAGAATTGGATTGATAATTAACGAAACCCGAAGACCATAATCCTGATTGATTCGGTCGGTGGCAAACGTGGTGAACAAAAAGGAGAAGATAACCACTGTTGCTTCAAAGAAACTGAGAAAGTAGGGCAGCGATTCGCTGTTGAATTGTACCGTTGAGACATTGAAAAAGGAATAATCAAGGAATCGAAGTGCTACTGTAGAAATAATTACAAAGGCGGAAAGAGAAACGATGTACTTATTGCCCAGAAACCCGAACAGGGAAAGTTTCTTGATTTCTGATTCGGACTTCACGGCAGATTTTTCGCCCGTGATGTACTTATTGGCTAGTACTAAAAATAGTACCAAATAACCGATGATGCTTACAAGGCCAATTGAGAACAGGGCGTCTACTTTTACGCCTGATGCGAGAGCGATCGGAATGGAGAAAAACGCAATAATCGATGCAATGCTGGTACCTAAGTCCACGCTTCCAATGATTCGCTTGGCCACCCGCACGTTGAACATACGTCCGAACGCACCCCAGAAAATAAGTTGGGTAATAAATGTAAATGGCAATATCAGAATGAAACCAAACCGATATAGTTCTTTTTTGTTTTCGACAAAAGATTCTCCGAATTCAATAAAGGCAGTAAATCCGATAATTAGAATCAGATTGATAATCGCCAAATTCTTGAAAGAGATTCTTCCTTGCAGGAAATTGTAAAGCATGGTGATTCCAATACCTGCAATACCCGAGAAAAAAATGGCTTCGGGCAAGTCTTTACCTTCATTAAAGGAAGTCAAAAATAGAGTTTGGGATGCTACGGCTACGGTAGCTAAAAAAACACCTAAGAGAAAACTGATTGCAAGAAGCAAACTTACTGGCCCTGTCTCTTCGGGCTCAACATCCAACAGGTTCCAGAGTCGTTTTAACATAGGGAATAGTTCTTTAACTTCTAAAATTCAAATATTTTGTCGAAAATTCCTAATAATTAACCGTTGATGTTGATTGGTTCCTTTCATTGATTAACAGGTGGTTATGATTTGAATGTTAAGTATCCATGTACCATCTGTCGGGAACCGGATGTAATGGGGTTGATTCCACCTGCTTGACCAACTGATTATCAGCGAGAAAAGAATGCTCTTGTAATATTCTGGCATGAATTGGATAGGTGCTGTCCTGAAAATACTTTAGACTTGTAAAATTTTAATGAAGTTTGCATGAAGCGATTATTAATCACCTCCCTACTTTTTGCAGCTTTTGGCCATGCCTCTGCACAATCCCCCAAAAGTTTAACCGAAGCACAGCGTTATTTTACCTTAAAAAACTATGAGCAGGCTCTGCCCAAGTTCCTGGAAGCTTTTCTGGCGGGAGTAAAAGATGCCAATGCGTTTCATCAGGCTGCGCAATGTTACATGCATTCGCAGAGCACCGATGAACAGGTGAAAGGAATAACCTATATCGAACAGGCCATCGCGCTGAAAGCGGATCAACCAGCCTTTTATTATGATTTAGCTAATCTTTACTTGAAGAACGAGCAGTTACAAAAAGCGCTTGAAACATTCTCGGCTTATCGCGACAAGGTTAAGGCCGATAAGAAAGCGTTGGCTCAGGCCGAGAAAGGACTATCGGCCACCCAAAATGCCATCGCCTTCATGTCAGTGCCCAGAAACTTTACAGTTCATAGTTTCCCCGGCTCGGTTAATACCAAATACACAGAATACAATCCTGTTGTTTCTGCCGATGAAAGTGTCATGGCATTTACTGCCTTACGGCCCAACACCGGTCGCACGCGGTCGGGTGATAAGTTTATCGAGGAGATATTGGTTTCTTATAATAAAGCGGGCAACTGGAGCGAGGCCAAAGTGGTTCCGATCTCTTCGGAATACAATGTGGGAACTGCCGGTATTTCTGCGGATGGACAGAAGATGGTGGTTTTTATGGGAGGAGCTTCCGATCCGGGCAACTTGTTTCAAGTTACGAAATCAGGAGAAGAATGGTCCAAGACAACTATTCTGGCGCCCACCATCAATTCACAAGGACTAGAATCTACCTCCAGCTTAACACCCGATGGCAAAGTGATTTATTTTGCCAGCGACCGTCAAGGCGGAAAGGGAGGACTCGATATCTGGAAGATCGAAATGAAAGCCGATGGTAAGTGGAGTTTACCGGTCAATCTGGGGCCGGAAATCAATACAAAAGATAATGAAGACGCGCCCTTTATTCATCCCGACCAAAAGACACTTTTCTTTACTTCCGATGGACACAACACTATGGGCGGCAGAGATATTTTCAAAACTAGTTTAGTAAATGGTAAATGGACTAGTCCGGAGAACATGGGCTACCCCGTGAACACAACCTCAAACGACAACTACTTTACTTTATTGGCCGATGGTAAACGCGCTTACTTTTCATCGGATCGAAAAGGAGGACAAGGAGCACAGGACATATACTATCTGGATATGCCCGAGAATGCCATGACTATTCCTTTAACAATGATCAAGGGCCGAGTGATCAACAGCGAAACCGGCAAACCGATGCCGACCAAAATGTATGTTGTGGATAATGAAACCAAAAAGGAATTGGAGTTTGTTTATGATCCGGATCCAAAAACGGGTGAGTATTTGATCATTCTCCCGCCTTCTAAAAACTACGATATCGTCATTGAGTCAGAAGGATTTTTGCCTTACACTTTAAATGTGAACATTCCCAATCAAACCTACTTTTATGAGTTATATCAACAGGTGAGTTTGAAAACCATCAAGCAGTTTGACGTGGTGGTGGGCCAAGAGGTGGTGGTGAAAAATGCCTTTTACGATACCGATAGTGATGTGAAAACGGAAATCCGCAAGTCCAATGAAGCCAAGTTGGTGCAAACCGGAAAAGTAGATGTGTATGACATGATGATTGACTTGATGGCATCTTCCGACAAAGAAGGATTGGATTATTTGGTGGGGTTGATTGAACACACCGATCCAATTGATGGAATCAATTTTGATGAGAAACAAAACTCTAAAATAGAAGTGGCTACTCGCACTTATTATTTTGATGAAAGCGATGAAAGCAAGTTCGAGCAAAAGAAGGTGGATGGAAAGACTATTTTCTCGTTGCCTACCATGAACATTACTGAGGAGATTAAGAACAAAAAAACCGAAGTGAAAAAAGCTGACTTCGACAAAGCGGCATTAGCGAAGTTCGTAAAAGTATTCTTCGATCAGGGCAAGAGTGATGTAAAAGCCCAATACAATCCAGAATTGGAAGGTATTCTGAAAACCCTTCAACAATATCCGGACTTAGGTGTTGAGATTTCCGGCTTTGCGTCTTCCGAAGGAACCGAAGAAGCCAACCGCGAATTGTCGAACAAGCGTGCGATTGCTATTTTGGATTATTTCAATCATCAAGGTATTGTGAGGAGACGAATTGTAGCCAAAGGTTACGGTGCCACTAAGGATCAAAAAGCCAGCAAAGAGGAAGGAAGAAGAGTGGAAGTACGAGTGGTAGAATTGAAGTAAACTGCCCTTAAACAATATGAAATCCTTCTCACTTTCGTGGGAAGGATTTTTTATTTAGAAGAGTTTAGGTTTGATCGATAAAGCAACGAACTATCGCCATAACTTAAAAAGCGATAACTGTTGTCCAATGCCTGCTGATAAACTTTTCGCCAATCTTCACCAATAAAAGCTGCAATCAGCAACATCAAGGTGGAACCCGGCTGATGAAAGTTAGTGATCAACGCATCCGCAGTTTGAAATTGATAACCGGGTATCAGATAAATAGCCGTTTCACCTTGAATGGTATCTACGCCATCACGCTCCATTTTCTTCCACACATTTTCAAAAGCCTTTTCGCGTGGCACGGCCTTGGAATCAATATAGGGATCACGCTGACCAATAAAAAATTCAGCCGCTGGATCGGTTTCTAATTTAACGCCATACCAATACAAACTTTCCAATGTGCGAAGCGATGTAGTTCCAACAGCCACTATGGTGCGATCGCGTTGAAGTAGGTTGAGCACATTGGCTTTTGTAATATGAATTTGCTCTTGATGCATCACATGCTCCCAGGCGTTTTCTACCTTCACCGGCTGAAAGGTGCCGGCACTTACATGAAGTGTTACAAAATCCGTTTGAATTTTCTTTTCACTCAACGATTTAAACACCCGGTCGGTGAAATGCAGCCCTGCAGTTGGTGCAGCCACTGCGCCATCATGTTTTGAATAGATGGTTTGATATCGCTCCCGGTCGCTGGCTTCTACCTCTCTTTTGAGATAGGGTGGCAGCGGTGTTACTCCTAAAGAAGAAATGACCTCGGCAAAAGTTTTCTCACGCGGTTCCCAGTCAAACGATACAATAGATTGCTCCCGATCGATCAGATTTACATTCAGTTTGGTCGTGCCGCTCTCGCGCGTAAGCGTTTGTCCATTCCATCGCTTGGCGTTACCAATCACCACTTGCCACTGTGTCTGGCCGGTAGCTTCCATCGCCAAAGCTACAATCGGTGATGGTGCAATCGGATGGAGAAGAAAGATTTCGATCAGGGCTCCGGTGTCTTTCACAAAATGTAATCGTGCGGGTATCACCTTCGTATTGTTGAAAAAAAGAATGCTGTTTTCAGGAAGATGACAAGACAATTGATGAAAGCGATCATGCGCAATGTTACTTTCTCGGTAAACCAGCAAGTTAGAGTGATCACGTTCCGCCAGCGGATGTAAAGCAATTCGATCAGCGGGAAGATCGTATTTATAGTGATTGATATCAATAATCGGAGTCGTCATGACGCGCAAAGGTAATAGATGAGCGGGAAGCAAGCCTATGTGCAGCGGGCAGATATTTTTTGTTAGTTTTGATTTTCAAACATTTGATCATGCCGCTTCGCCTCAGTTTTCACAAGCATGTGCTGGAATTCAATTTTGATGCACGTACATCGCGCGGAGCTATGAAAGAACGCGTGTCGTGGTTTGTGAAATTGTGGGAGGAATCCAACCCCGATGTGTTTGGGTTAGGCGAATCGGCACCCTTGCCAGGCCTGAGTAAAGAATCATTGGAAGATGTGGAAACGGAACTGGCCGCTCTCATGAAAAAAGTGAATGCGATGAGTTCCTCCCTCCCGGAGAGTTTGGATACGATGGATGACCTCAACCATTTTATCAATACAACGTGGGGAGTGAAGCACTCTGCCAATCGCATGGCAATCGAGTCGGCTATTTTGGATTTGTTTCATGGTGGTAAGCGTACGTTGTTTAAAACCAATTTTGTTGAAGGAAATGCCATCGCTATCAATGGTTTGATATGGATGGGAGGTCTCGATCGAATGCTCCAGCAAATTGATATTAAGATCCGAGATGGATTTCGTTGCATTAAACTGAAAGTAGGTGGCCACGATTTTGAAAAAGAGTGCGACATCCTTCAATATGTGCGAAGAAAGTACTTTCGGGATAACATTGAAGTGCGGCTCGATGCCAACGGGGCGTTCAAACCGGAAGATGCTTTATATAAACTGAATTTATTGTCGCGGTTTACGATTCATTCTATTGAGCAACCGATTAAACCGGGCAACCCCTTCATGGAAGAACTATGTGCCAAGTCTCCCATTCCAATCGCATTAGATGAAGAGCTACTTGGTATTGATACGGTGAACGACAAGCGAAACCTGCTCCATCGTGTAAAGCCCAATTATATTATAATCAAGCCAAGTTTACATGGTGGACTCTATGGCACCCATGAATGGATTGAAGTAGCGGAAGAATGCAATGTAGGCTGGTGGTTAACCTCTTCGCTGGAGTCGTCTATAGGCTTGAATGCGATTGCCCAGTTTGCTTCAACTTACCCAATTAATTTGCCGCAAGGGCTCGGAACGGGTACAATTTATACCAATAACTTCCCTTCACCCTTAGAAGTAAAGAATGCCGCTTTGAGCTATAATCCGCGTTTGGAGTGGGATTTGAGGCATTTGTTCCCTCGTGAGAGCCTTTATCTGGACGAATAACTAAATATTTTAGTTATTTTTCTTGCGTTCAATTCGCTAAAAGCTTTATTTCGCTAAAAATATTAGTTATGGAGGCGAAACTAAAACTGTCCAGTAAGAAGTTAAATTCAGGAAGATTTCAAGTGAATTTCTCTACAGAGGGAAGTTGCGAAAACTTCTACGGCTACTTATTAGCGGAGCCTTTTACACCGGTTCATGAGGTGATTGCAAAGATCAATCGCCACATCGAGTCGATGACAAACCGTCCTCAGTATTTACAGCGTAATCTCTTTTCACTGGGAAAGCGTCAGGTCAATTCAGGAAGAATACTCATTTTCAAAAAATAGTATGGTAAAGCTCAATGAAAACATGCGCAAGCTGCGCAAACAACTCAAATTGACACAAGATCAATTTGCAGCCAAATTGGAGATCAAGCGCTCGCTTCTTGGTGCCTATGAAGAAGGCCGTGCTGAGCCGAAACTCGAATTGCTACAAAAGATCGCAGCGGTCTTCAATGTTTCAGTGGATGACCTGATTGGAAAGGATTTAGATGAAGGAGCTCCCGCTTCAACTATGTCTTTATCTAAAGGAAAAGAAGTGTTGGTGGTTACATCTGATCTGAATGGCAAGGACAATATTGAATTAGTGCCTTTAAAAGCCGCAGCCGGGTATTTAAATGGTTATGCCGATACGGAGTTTGTTAAGGAGTTGCCCAAGTTTCAATTGCCCATTTTAAAGCAAGGAACTTATCGTGCATTTGAAATCAGTGGCGATTCGATGTTACCCATTTTGCCGGGCACCATTGTGATTGGTGAATATGTGGAAGACATTCGGAAGATAAAGAGCGGTAAGACCTACATCGTTGTTTCTCAACGCGAAGGTGTAGTGTACAAGCGAGTGTTCAACTACCTCGAAGAGAGCGGCAAGCTGTTTTTAGTTTCGGATAATCGTCATTATTCGCCTTATCAGTTAGACGCAAACGAAGTGATGGAAGTGTGGGCAGCTAAAGCATACATCAGTGTGCAGTTCCCTGACATCGATTCAAAAAATGATGTGTCAATAGAAGAGTTGGCGAGTGTTGTATTGGATTTACAAAAGGAGATTTTTCAGTTGAAAGCTGAAAAAGAGAAAGATAAATAACTTAGCGGTTGCCAAAACCTGTTTTCCGATGGCCTTTGATTTTCATTGGCCACGGGAGCAGTGAGGGTTTATTCGAGTAACCGGATTGTTTTCTTGCGATCTACTTTTTGCGTAGCTGTTTCTGCAAAGTTTCGTACCCATCGGATTGACTTGGGATTTTCATATTTGCTTAAGGTGGATTCGCAATGTTGAATTATCTGATTTTGGATTTCTACCGATCGTTCGCCTTCCACGATCAAATGAACGGATGTCCCCAATCGCTCATTGGGCAACCCGGCAATAAAAAACCGATTCGTTAACCCCAACGAATCAAAAATAAGCGCAATCTTCTTTTCGATTTCCTCAGGATGTAATTTAATTCCACCACTATTGATGACATGATCCCAACGGCCTAGCCATTGAAATGAATTTTTATCCCGCAGTTCAACAACATCGTTGGTGATGATTTCTGTTTCTAAAAATGGAACTTGTATGCGTAGGCATTGGCGATCATCTTGTCGGATACGAACGCCCGGCAGATTTTGAAAGTATTTACTTCTTTCTGCTCCGTTTACCTTTCGCAACGCAATGTGCGAGAGTGTCTCAGTCATCCCGTATGTTTCATAGAATTGACATCGAAATGTCTGCAGCTCATTTTCTGTTTTTTGCGAAAGAGGAGCACCACCAATCAGTATGTTGCTGATAGAGTGAAAGAATCTTTTTTCATCGGATTGAAGAATGGTTTGGACTTGATAGGGAACAAGTGCAACAAAATCGATCGGTGATTGGATTGGTAAATTGGTAAAGGGATTTGCGCTGGGCTCGGACAACACCATATTCATTCCGACTTCCATACTTCGAACCAACATCATACGTCCGGCAATATAGTTCGGGTCGAGGCATACCAGCGATGTTTGCCCTGCTTTGAGTCCGATCGCCTGGGCAGTGGCCAATGCACTTTTCCGCATTTGGTCACGCGTTGCCTGAATTGTTTTGGGAGTTCCGGTTGAACCTGAAGTTGTCAGTGAATAAGTTGTTTGTCCTTGCAGCCACATTCGGCAAAACTGAAATGCCCTACCTTCAAATGAGTCATCATTGCCTTCCGGTAATTCGGCTGAAGCGTAGATTCTGTCTTTTGTTTGAATAGAAAAGCCGTTCATACCAATTGCGATTTTATGGCAGTAATTTCACTTTCAACGGGTAGCGTTTGGCGAATGCGTTCCAGTTGTTCCAGCGTTTTTCTCAAAAAACTTTGATGCGCGGAGGAGTTCGGTTGAAAGGGTTTGTGCTGCAACGCCTGACGAATGCTGTTCCATTCCATCAACAAATTTTTAGTAGCCGTGTCAAAATATTGGTCACCAAACTTTTTAATGATATATGCTTCCGCTTCTTCCGTAGGATGAATCCGATCGACTTTATAAAACCGATAGTCGCGTAGGTCGTCCACCATGATTTCATAAGCCGGAAAATAATCAATACCCGATTTTTGTAGTTCATGAGCACACAACCGCAAGATCGATTTGCTGACGGAGTTAAGTTGTAGTGTATCTTTGGTGTGGCGCACAGGACTAACCGTGGTAATGATTCGAATGTTCGGATTTAGTTTTCTTAACAAATCGAAAGTTTCATTTGATGAATGCATGATCTCTTCTGAAGTCAACAACTCTTTGGTGAAAAGTGACGAAGGCATCTTGTGGCAATTGGATACAATTTCTTGGTTGTCTTTCCTACGATAGACAAAGGCTGTTCCATATGTCAGAATCAACACCCTGCAACTCTTTAAATGCTCGTGAGTTACTTTGATTTGTTTCTCTATTCTTTCGCGTAGCGCTTCTCGTGAACTACCACAAAAGCTCGAATGAAACCGGTAGTGAAACCAGGCTCCCTGACTTTCCACGAAATCCATTTCAGCCTGCACATCTTTTCGGCAGATCATTTGTAAGGTTCGGTGAATAGAAATGGGATTGTAAATCGTACCAAACGGATTAGCCAGCGTATTAAATTTATTGGTGGTCAGATAGTTGCCAATCACATCCGCAAAACAAGACCCGAAGGTAGCTACCGAATCTTGTAATTGAATCGGAGTGGTTGGTGTTACAACGAGGTCTGTTTTCCAGGAATTCATCCGGTTAGTTTTTTCGTTCGAGTCAGTTAATATCCAACCAAAAGTATCTATTTTTAAGCTTCTGATTACCGTTATTCCACTACTATGTTATCGCAAGCTGAAATCGAAAAAATACCAACGCGTGTATTTCAAACTTCTGAGGCGGCCTCTGTTTTCGTGGCCAATGAGATTGCCGCTTTGATCAAATCCAAACAAGCCGAAGGCAAACCTTGTGTTTTGGGTCTTGCTACGGGCTCAACACCTACGCGTGTGTATGCGGAGTTGATCGCGCTTCACAAAAAGGGATTAAGTTTCAAAAACGTGATCACCATCAACCTTGATGAGTATTATCCGATGCTCCCGAATTCATTGCAGAGTTACGTTCGTTTTATGAATGAACATTTGTTTAATGAATTGGATATTCCGAAAGAGAACATTCATATTCCCGATGGCACGTTGCCGAAAGAAAAAGTAGCCGAGTTTTGTAAGAACTACGATGCCCAGATTGAAGCACTAGGTGGTATTGATCTTCAGATATTAGGTGTAGGAAGAACCGGACATATTGGCTTCAACGAGCCTGGCTCTTCTGAGCGAACCACCACACGCATGATTACACTTGATCAGGTGACTCGTATTGATGCAGCCAGCGATTTCTTTGGAGAAGAAAATGTGCCAACCAAAGCCATTACTATGGGAGTAGGCACGATCATGAAATCGAAGCGCATCATCATGATGGCGTGGGGTGAAGGCAAAAGTGCAATTGTTAAAAAGGCTGTGGAAGGTCCGATAACGGATCAAATCCCTTCTACATTTTTACAACGTCATCCGAATACACTGGTGATTTTGGATGAAGCCGCTTCTTCTAATCTCACGGCAGTGAAAACACCTTGGTTGGTGGATAGCTGTGTGTGGGATGATAAGTTGATTCGCAAGGCCATTGTGTGGTTGTGTCAACAAGTGAAGAAGCCCATTTTAAAATTGACCAACCATGATTATATGGAACATGGAATGGGCGATATTCTCAACGAGTTTGGTTCGGCCTATCAGGTAAATATTAAAGTATTCAATCAACTGCAACATACTATCACCGGTTGGCCCGGAGGAAAGCCGAATGCAGATGACTCGCACAGACCGGAACGGGCAACACCATTTCCGAAACGAGTGATCATCTTCAGTCCGCACCCGGATGATGATGTGATTTCAATGGGCGGAACGTTTATTCGATTAGTTGATCAAGGCCATGAAGTACATGTGGCCTATCAAACATCCGGTAACATTGCAGTGTTTGATGATGATGCGATTCGCTTTGCAGACTTTGTCCGCGACTTTGATGTTTCATTCGGTTTGGATAAAGAGGAGGGAGAGCAATTTTACAAGAAAGTGGTGAAGGCTATCAAAGAGAAAAAGCCGGGCGATGTAGATAGTCCGGAAGTGATGAAGATAAAAGGATTGATTCGCAGGGGAGAAGCGAAAGCAGGATGTCGCTACACCGGCATTCCCGATTCGCAGGCTCACTTTTTAGATATGCCGTTTTATGAAACGGGTGCGGTGAAAAAGAAACCTTTAGGAGAAGAGGACATTCAGATCATCGTTGACTTGATAGAGAAAATCAAACCGCATCAGATTTATGCCGCGGGTGATTTATCCGATCCGCATGGAACACACCGCGTATGTTTGGCTGCTATTTTTCAAGCCGTTGATCGGTTAAAGAATAAATCCTGGATGAAGGATTGTTACCTCTGGCTCTACCGTGGTGCGTGGCAGGAGTGGGATATTGATCAGATTGAGATGGCAGTACCGTTAAGTCCGGATGAATTGATGCGCAAGCGCAGAGCGATCTTCAAGCATCAATCGCAGAAAGATAGTGCGGTGTTTCCGGGCAATGACAAGCGAGAGTTTTGGGTACGGGCAGAAGATCGCAATCATGCTACCGCGCAGGGATATAACGAACTGGGCTTGGCAGAATATGAGGCGATGGAAGCGTTTGTGAGATATAAATTTTAATTCGAAGTAATGAAGCATTTGGTTTCCTGGAATGTGAACGGCATTCGTGCGATTGTAAAGAAAGGGTTTATTGAAAGTGTGCGTGCCATGCAGCCCGATGTGTTGTGCCTGCAAGAAACCAAAGCCGCGAAAGAAGAAACCTTATCGGCATTGGAACTCCTACCGGAGTATAAATCGTATGCCAATTCATCTAAAGCACGAAAAGGATATTCAGGAACAGCAATTCTTTCGAAGGAAGATCCGCTGCATGTAACGTACGACATGGGCATTGAAGAGTTTGATCAAGAAGGGCGTGTGATTGCCGCGGAGTTTAGTACTTACTTTGTGGTGACGGTTTACACTCCGAACTCCGGTTCTGAATTAGCTCGCTTGGACTACCGACAAACGTGGGACGATGCGTTTCGTGAATATTTGTTGTGGCTGAACAGACGAAAGCCGGTGATTGTGTGTGGTGACTTTAACGTGGCTCATCAACCAATAGACTTATCACGCCCGAAGGAAAACTACAATAAATCTGCAGGCTACATGCAACAGGAGATTGATGGATTTTCAAAATTGTTGGATGCTGGCTTTACCGATACTTTCCGCCATCTCTATCCCGACACAATAAAGTTTTCGTATTGGAATCAGGTGATTTTTGGTCGCGAGAAAAATATCGGTTGGCGTATCGACCATTTCTTAACACCACCCAAATTGTTGCCATTGGTGAAAGACGCCCTCATTTACAATGAATACCACGGCTCGGATCATTGCCCGGTGGGGTTGAAGATAGAGTTGAATTGATTACTTTTGTTTAGAAACCCCATTATGAAAAAGACATTCATCTCCCTGTTTTGGTTTTTTATAGTTCTAAATAGTTTTTCTCAGGATTTAATCATCACAGGTGTTAATGGCCCAACTTCTTTTGAAAGATATTCCAAGCCAACTTATGAAATTTCGATAAAGAACCAAGGGATTGTGGATGCACTCGGTTACGCGTTTGGTCAGATTTTTTTATCGAAGGATAAAATCTTCGATAGAGAGGATATTTCTTTAGGACTCAACAACGTAAAAGATCCTAAAGCAGGTAGTATAAATTCTTTGAATATAATTAGTTATAACAATATTCGGCAAGAACCTGGTACCTATTATTTAATTGTTACTATTGATTTTGCCAATAGAATCAAAGAGACAGATGAAACCAATAATATCTTTGTCTCAAATGAAATTACGATCCTACCTGCTGATGTTGATTTATCTTTCTCATCGGTTACGTTATCAAAATCGGTAGCTGCCCGATTTGATGTAATTGATATGAACATCGTTATTGTAAATTCAGGTGCTACTGATTTAACAGATTCATACATCTATAGTTCTACCTATTTAAGTAAGGATAACCTTTGGGATTCAAAAGATACTTTACTAGCAATAAAAACAAGTAAGCTAAATGATTCCTATTCGTTTGAACTTTATATGCCGGATGTAGCAGTTGGAGATTATCACCTGATCACGGTGGCTGACTTCTTTCCCTATGATTCTACTAGTTACACATTTGATGAGAAGAATGAGACCAACAATATAATAATTAAGCCAATATCCATTGTAAAGGATGATATTGATCTTGATCTAACCGTAAACTCTGGTTGGATTGCAATGTATTCCCAGTCTTATGATTATTTTTATTTTGATTTAAAAGTTAGGAATAATGGATCTACAAGAGTTGGGGCATTTTCTGCAACGATTTGGATTTCATCAGATCAAGTTTTGGATGAAAGAGATTACTTTTTTGGAGTTAGTGGTTCGTACAAAGGATTAGACGCAAAAGCCACATCCGTTTTCTTCTTCTCTACGAGTCAGCGTGATCTCCGGAATTTTCCGCCCCCTGGTAGGTATTATGTGATAGTCTATCTAAATCAGGAAAAGTATTTTTCAGAGAGTTCAATGGCTAACAACACAATCGTAAGTTCGAATGCGATTGAGATTTTGGCACCTGGCAAACCAGATATTGTGGCAGCAGCTATGGTTCAACAATACAATGATCTGGATAACGAGATAGAGGTAGATGTCAATGTTCAGAACACCGGTGGAGTTCGATTGGCTGATTTAAAAAGCTTTGACATTACAATTTTAGATGAATTTCAGAGAACAGTAGTAAGCACTTCGGAATATGAATATATTAGTTTGGATGTAAATCAGAAGACTTCTTTTCGTTGGCGTATCAAGCTTCAGGAACCACTTTTAGCAGGAAAATATAACTTGGAAATTTCTTGCTATGACCCATATGGCAATTGCGGATCTGGATTCAAAATTCCATTTACCATCGAACCGACCGTATGGAACTTATCCGGTGTTCTCACCAAAGAGGACGGCAAGCGGTTAAATAACGGCAAGCTCTTTCTTTATAGAAAAGAGGCGAATGGAGTTATTCAATTCGTACAGAAAATAGATCCGGTAACGGATAGTTTGTTTACTTTCAAAGTAGACAGAAGACCTTATACTTTGTATTATATTCCAAATCTTGTTCAGAATCCGGACTTAGTTCCAACCATTTTAAGAAAGACAGTTGTTCTTACCGATAATTCATTTTTATCACTTACCAATAATCGGTTTGTTCAATTCGAAATATTGGGCTTGAAGCCGATTGGAATTGGTGGTAGGAAAGTGAGCGGAAC
Source organism: Flammeovirgaceae bacterium UBA5008 (assembly GCA_002398365.1). Taxonomy (GTDB): domain Bacteria; phylum Bacteroidota; class Bacteroidia; order Cytophagales; family Cyclobacteriaceae; genus ELB16-189. Next base: position 55,105 of record DGYK01000024.1, on the reverse strand, counting down.
TATCACCTCCGAATCTACCGGAGGCAGGACAGAGGGCAGCGGCAAGATATTCACGGTAATATTGTTAAAAGAAGACGGGACGCCTGTAAAAGTGACTCAAACCAGTGAGGATGGTTCTTACGAATTTAGTAATCTGCCGGACGGAAGCTATAAAGTGGTTGTTTCTTTTCAGCTTGATGAGGTAAAAGATAATAAGCCAATCGTGGCGGATGTTGCTAAGCATGACGCGAAGGTTGATTTAAATGTATCAAGTCAAAAAATTGAAATCAAAAGCGAGGTCGTTCGGTGGGATCAAGTGTTGCAATTTACAAGCATTGCAAAGAAGGTGTATGGTGATCTACCATTCCTGCCTTCGGCAAGTGTGAATACGGGGCTACCTATTACTTATTTTAGTTCAAATCTTGCAGTCGCTGAAATCACGGTAGACAATAAAGTTAAGATTGTCGGTGCAGGACAGACGACCATTACAGCCAAGCAAATGGGTAATGAAGATTACCTGCCGATAGAACTGACACAAGAATTGATTGTAGATAAAGCTTCTCAGCTAATTCAATTCAATACGTTGATGCCCAAAAATTCTCTGGATGGAAGCTTTGAATTAATTGCAAGTGCATCATCATCTTTACCGGTGGCATTTAGTTCCAGTGACCCAACCGTAGTTTCTATTGCAGCCAATCTAGCCACCATACATAAAGCAGGAACGACAAAAATCTCAGCTCAACAAGCCGGTAATGGAAATTACCTGGCGGCAGAGGTAGTTCAGGATTTTATTGTGAGTGAAGTAACAGGTGTAGAAGATGTGCATACAGAATTTAATCTTTACCCTAATCCTGCTACTAAGGAGGTTTCAATAATAGCTCCGATTTCTTTTTCGAGCATTGTTCTTATTGATACCAATGGCAGAGTCATCGTGGTACCGGTTTTAGATTCAACAATAGATGTAAGAGGATTAAATGCCGGGGTTTATTTAATTCGTTTTACTGACTCCATCACAAAGAAATTAGTCGTCATGAATTGAGTAGTGCCAACGATGAAGCGTATTTTCTAATTCAACCGCTTACCCACTTTATCAAACAGCGATTTCTCTTTCGAGAAGATTTTTCCTTTTTGATTCTTTTTGCGGATCGCGGCTAGTAAAATGAAAATACCACTGAAGAATGGTCCATAAGCGAATACAATGATTTCTTGTGATCTAGTATTTAGTAAACCGAGGAAGGAAATGATAATTGTTACAAGACCAAGAGCTGTGAGTACACCACCAAATACAGCTAAATTTTTTAAAGTAGCTAGACGATATTGATTGGTTGTATGGTGAATGAGTTCATCATCAATTTTTCGGATGATGATCGAGATGGATGGAGCATCGACATTTTTCTCTTCCAGTTCTTTGCGAATCTGATCGAATTCAATCTCACCTCGATTGATTCTTTCGAGATAGTAGTTCACGATCTTCTCATATTCATCCATTGCGTTTACGCTACCCGCTCAATCTGCGCGCCTAACTTTTTCAAGCGACCTTCGATATCCTGATAACCCCGATCAATCTGCTCTACGTTTGAAATTTCGCTTTCACCGGAAGCGGAAAGCGCTGCGATCAACAACGCAACACCGGCACGAATGTCAGGTGATGACATTTTGATGCCGCGTAGTGATTGCTTTCGATCTAAGCCCATAATGCTCGCACGGTGTGGATCGCAAAGGATAATTTGCGCTCCCATGTCAATTAACTTGTCAACAAAGAACAATCGGCTTTCAAACATTTTTTGGTGAATGAGCACATTGCCTTTTGCTTGCGTGGCTACCACCAAAACAATGCTTAATAAGTCAGGAGTAAATCCGGGCCAAGGTGCATCTGCAATGGTAAGGATGGAACCATCAATGAACGTTTCGATTTCATAGCGCTCTTGAGCCGGAATATGAATATCATCGCCTCTGAATTCCATTTTAATTCCTAATCTGCGAAAGATTTCCGGAATAATCCCCAACATATCGATCCGACAATTTTTAATCGTCACTTCCGATTGTGTCATCGCTGCCATCCCGATGAAACTTCCAATCTCAATCATATCGGGTAGGAGGGTGTGCTCCGTACCGTGTAGTTTTTCTACACCTTCAATCGTCAATAAATTAGAACCAATGCCGCTGATCTTTGCACCCATGCGGTTGAGCATCGAGCAAAGTTGTTGCAAGTAAGGCTCACAGGCTGCATTGTAAATGGTTGTAATACCTTTTGCAAGCACTGCTGCCATCACAATGTTGGCAGTTCCCGTTACAGAAGCTTCATCTAATAACATGTAGCATCCCTTCAATTGCGATGCATCGATGTTGTATAAATTTTCGTTCGCGTTGTAGTTAAATTTTGCTCCCAGATTTTGAAAACCAATAAAATGCGTATCCAATCTGCGTCTACCAATTTTGTCGCCACCGGGTTTTGGAATATTTGCCTGGCCATATCGAGCTAATATCGGCCCGAGCAACATAACGGATCCGCGCAAAGCGGCAGCCTTCTTACGATAGCTATCCGTTTTTAAATAGTCAGTGTTTACGTTCGCGGCTGTAAATCGATACGAACCTACACCTAGCTTTTCAACCTTACAGCCGAGATCGCCCACCAACTCAATCAGTTTGTTGACATCAACAATGTCCGGAATGTTATGAATGGTGACGGGTTCTCCGGTAAGGAGTGGAACACAGATAACTTGTAGTGCTTCGTTTTTGGCGCCTTGAGGGGTAATCTCTCCTTTTAGTTTTTGCCCTCCTTTGATTTTGAAGGAACTCATTGATCTCTTCTACGATGTGGGTTATTGCCTCTTCTGTTTTTGTTGAATCGTTGGTTACGATTCCGATTGTCTCTGCCGCCTTCGCGATTTTCATTACCACCATTTGGTCTGGGGTTTTTTCGTTCGCGATAGAGTTTCTCAAATAAATTGTCTTCGCGTACTTTCTCCAGATTCAACGTCAACTTTCCTTGCGACATGATCTGAAGATCCTTTACGATCACCGAATCATCCAACGTCTCTTTGTTCCAGTTGCTGTAAAATGTCTTCATCAACTTGCCCAAATAGATTGTAGCTTCTTCGCGTTCAATGGGATCTTCTTTTTTAATCGCCTCTTTGATCAGACGCTCCACATTTTTTCCATAATGCTTGAAGCGAACATCGCTTTGTGGATATTCCATCTTTCTCGGTTTCTTAAAAAGAATGGTACGATCCGGTGTAGTAAATGGATTGTCAATGTCTAAGTTAAAATCCGCAATGATGTAAAGGTCGTCCCACATGCGTTGTGGGTTTTCGTGTGCTTCTTTCACCACCGGAGCCAACTGCTTGATAAGCTCGATCAAAGTGGTGGCCATTTTCGTTCTTTTCTCCTTATCGGGAATGGTGCGAATGTAGTTGACCAGTTTTTGCACGTTGCGACCATATTCTTTCAGAATGATGCCTTCGCGCTGCGTGTTGTATTCTCCTATCACTGAGGAATTAGATTTCATCGACTATTGGTTTGATAACTCAATCTTATTTTGAAAACTTACTTTGTGCTTTTTGGGAATGTGCTTTCGAATGCTGAAGACGTGGACTTGAAAGGGGTCTGTCTTTTACTCGGTTTGGCACTCATCAATTTGGATGTATTTTCAGCTTAGCAAAGCTAAGTAATAAAGTCTTCTCCCCAAAATCAGCAAACTGGATCTTCGCTTTGCGCTCGGCCCCCAGTTCTTCCATGTTTACTACGGTTCCAAAACCAAATTTTGGATGTTCTACTTTCATCCCCACAGCCAGACTTCGAGTATCGCTGGGAGCAAAGTCAGCCGATGGTTTATAAGCAGTTGGTTTCGCCACAGATTGTGAACTTACTGACTTCTTCATGCCGCTCACAAAACTCTTGGCGTAGTTCGAATTCGGTGCACTTGGCTCCGAGTTTACAAACTTCGTACTCACTTTGATGAATCGCTTATCGATATCATCCAAGAAGCGACTTGGCTCGCAATTCTTTAAACGCCCAAAGCGGTAGCGTGTAAGGGCGTACGATAGAAACAGCTTTCGCTCGGCACGCGTGATTGCCACGTAAAAGAGTCTGCGCTCTTCTTCCAATTCTGCCCGACTGCTCAGCATCATTTGCGAAGGAAAAAGATCTTCTTCCATCCCTACGATGTACACATTCTTAAACTCCAATCCCTTGGCCATGTGGATGGTCATCAGTGTAACCTTATCGGGATCGTTGTCTTTGTTTTCGTCCTGTCCAGTTACAAGTGAGACTTCTTGCAAAAAGGCACCTAAGCTTTTATCTTCTTTTTCAGGATCGTCTACATATTCTTTAATCGCGTTGAGCAATTCCTGCACGTTTTCGTAGCGACTTAAACCTTCTGCAGTTTTGTCCTCATACAATTCTTTCAATAAGCCGGATGATTTGGCGATCTCTGCTGCCGCTTCATACGCATCTTTGTTTTGAATTTCGATGGCGAACCGTTTGATCTTTGTCACAAAATCATCGATGGGCCCCGATGCTCTACCTCCCAAAAATGAACTGGCATTTTGTACTACTTCCCAAATGGAAATCGCGTGATCGTTGGCCGCAATAATGATCTTATCGATGGTTGTATCACCGATACCGCGCTTGGGTAAATTGATGATTCTGCGGAAAGAAGCTTCATCCTGTTGGTTGAGTGAATAGCGCAAATAGGCGAGTAGATCTTTAATTTCCTTACGTTGATAAAACGAAAGTCCACCCACCACTTTGTACTTAATGTTCATTCGCCTCAGCGATTCTTCAATTGCCCGCGACTGACTATTGGTACGATACAGCACTACAAAATCGCTGAATTTGTATTGATGTTGCATCTTCTCTTCAAAAATGGAAGAAGCTACCAATTTTCCTTCCTCATTATCAGAGACGGACTTAATCAATTCAATCGGAGTGCCATCTTCGTTGGCAGTCCACACATTTTTAGGAAGCTGTGCTTTATTCTTGGCGATTACCGAGTTGGCGGCTTCGACAATGGTTTTGGTAGAGCGATA
>DGYK01000024.1:41452-49992 GCA_002398365.1 Flammeovirgaceae bacterium UBA5008 | reverse complement strand
ATAGTTCTGCTCTAGTTTGATGATTCGTAAATCGGGATAGTCTTTTTCAAAATTCAGAATATTGCTGATGTCCGCTCCGCGGAATGCGTAAATGCTTTGAGCATCATCGCCCACCACACATACATTTTGCCGCACGGCAGCCAACTTCCGCACAATGAAATACTGACACAAGTTGGTATCCTGAAACTCATCGACTAACACGTAATGAATGCGTTGCTGGTATTTGTTCAGCACGTCCAGATGTTCTTTGAAAAGCTTATCGGTATTGAACAGTAAATCATCAAAATCCATAGCCCCCGATTTAAAGCAGCGCAGGGCGTAGGCTTTGTAAATGTTACCGATTTCCGGTCGCATATTTTCGACATCATCGGCCATCAAAATGGGATTGGCAAGGTATTCCTGCCAGGATATCAATTTATTTTTAGCAGACGAAATTCGGTTGTACACCGTATTCACTTTGTACTGCGCTTCATCAAGACCGAGTTCCTTCACGATGGAACGAAGCAGTGATTTCGAGTCATCGGTATCGTAGATCGTGAAGTTGTTGGGGTAGCCCAAATGATGTGCTTCCGCTCGCAGGATACGCGCAAAAACGGAGTGGAATGTTCCCATCCAAAGATTCCGGGCATCGGCACCAACTACCTTTTCAATACGCTCACGCATTTCACGAGCTGCCTTATTGGTAAAGGTCAGCGCCATGATGTTGAAAGGATCTACCTGATGATCTTTGATCAAATTGGCGATGCGAAAGGTGAGGACTCGCGTCTTGCCCGATCCGGCACCCGCTATTAGCATGCAAGGGCCATCGGTGTTCAATACAGCCTCTAATTGTGGCTCATTCAGGCCATCTAAATAACTATCCATAATTTATCCTGCAAGTTAATATCGACACACAGCAATGAGTAAGAAAATGAGTTTAATTTTATGCTTTTATTGGAGAAAATAAGTGAATTAACGGATTCAAAGAGAGGATTGAATTGAAGAAGAATAGTGTATGAAACCCGATTTTTTAACCACTACTAAACGAGAGTCGTTTACCACCTGGAAATTCCGAACCCTCATGAATTGGTATCCGATGTATTTCGGAACCGGAGGCAAGATTTTGTTCTGGTCTGCCGATTTTCTGGAAGTACACCTGCGCCTGCGACTCAACCCGTGGACCTACAATTATGTAGGCACCATCTTTGGCGGAAGCATGTTTGCGGCTTCTGATCCATTTTACATGCTCATGCTCTTCAAAGCGCTGGGCAGCAACTACGTGGTATGGGATAAATCGGCCAACATCCGGTTTAAGAAGCCGGCCCGCGAAACGCTTTACACCCGCTATTTTATCTCAGCAGAAGACTTGGAGGCTATCCGGCAAGAGGTAAGGGAGAAAAACGAAGTTACCCGCACTTTTGTCATTCAGTGGAAGGATAAAAAAGGCGTGGTGCATGCAGAAATTGAGCGCGTGTGTTACATTGCCGATAAAGCGCACTATCAACAAAAGAAAGGCGACAGCCAACGTGCCAAATTGGAATTTAAATTAAACAGAAATGATTAAAGTAGGAGAGGTTTTAGTTTCTGACGACATCCGTGATGTGGAGTTTGTTTGTCATCTCGAAAAATGCAAAGGAGCATGTTGTGTGGAAGGTGATTTAGGTGCTCCCTTGGACGAAGACGAGTTGCCCATCATGAAAGAGATTCAGGAGCAAGTAAAGCCCTACCTCACACCGGATGGACTCAAGTCGATTGAAGAACAGGGTGCTTACATCTTAGATGAAGATGGCGATTACTCAACGCCTACTATTGCCGGAAGAGAATGTGCTTATGCCCATTACAATGCGGAAGGCATTTTGAAATGTGGCATCGAACAAGCTTATTTGGATGGAAAGATCAGTTACCGCAAGCCTATTTCTTGCCACATGTATCCGATCCGAATCACCAAAAACAAAAAGGGTTTTGAAGCAGTCAATTACCACAAGTGGAGCATTTGTTCAGCCGCTTGCACGTTTGGTAAATCCCTTCAGGTGCCACTGTATAAATTTCTGAAAGACCCGCTCATCCGCAAATACGGAGAAGGATGGTATCAAGAGTTGGTGGAGAAAGTGGAAACCAAATCTTAGCTTTTAGATTCGATCATTTTCTTATCAGTTGGTGTATTCACTGAATGAAGTAATCCGAGCGAGCTAATCAATACCAGATTTTTGATAATATATTGACCTACCAACGTCAGTGAAAAGGGCGCTGCCGTAAACGAAGTAGCCGGTAAAAGAATCAATGGTGTAAACGTAAAGGTCAAGTGCACAAATGCTGCTTTAATTACAACACGTTGAAAAACACCTGCAATCAAAAGAATACCCACCAGACTCTCCCAAATCGCTAATAAGAGGAGGGAAGTGTTGTTATCGATCCAATGAAAGGTGAGTAACTCAATGGTATTTTGTGCCAATGCTTCTGCGGGACTTACTCCGGAGAAAAATTTTAGCACACCAAACCACAAATAGATTACGCCCAGGCTGATCCGAAGTAGCTTGATCCAGATTTGTACTTGTTTATTCATTGCTCACTATTTAAATCGAGCGGAAGATGCGCGCAATGACCGACTAAAAGAATGACTTTGATCAGGTTGAGAAAAGGATGGTAACAAAAAAGCCCCTGATTTCTCAGAGGCTTTTGGTAGATTAAATTAAGTAAGCTTATTCAGCTACTACATTTACAGTCACGGTGTGTTTCACCTCTTTGTGTAAATCTAAGTGTGCTGTGTAAGTGCCCAATTGCTTAGGTTGTTCTTTGAAGCTGATCTTCTTACGATCCACATCAAATCCTTTTGCTTTCAATGCATCAGAAACCTGAACTGCCGTAACAGCTCCGAAAATTCTTCCGCTTTCTCCTGCTTTGGTTCCTAATTCAATAGTCAACTCACCAATTTTAGCGGCCAATGCTTCTGCATCTTGCTTTACTTTAGCAGCCTTGTGTGCAGCCTGACGGATGTTCTCTGCTACCATTCTTTTGTTCGACTCGTTGGCAATCAGAGCTACTCCATTTGGAATGAGGTAGTTTCTACCGTATCCGGGCTTTACTTTTACTGTATCGTTTTTGTAACCGAGTCCTGTTACGTCTTGTTTCAAAATTATTTCCATAGTTGTTACAGGTTGGGTTATTTCATTTGGTCAGCCAAATAAGGAAGAATAGCCACGTGACGGGCACGCTTCACAGCCTGAGCAATCTTATTTTGATATTTCCAGCTGTTTCCAGTCAATCTGCGAGGAAGGATTTTACCTTGCTCGTTGATAAACTTCAACAAGAAATCAGGATCTTTATAATCGATGTACTTGATTCCGTTTTTCTTAAAGCGGCAATATTTAGGTTTTACCTCGGCACGCTTTACAGGTTCGTTCATTAATGTCATACTTCGGCCGCCTCCTTGCGTGGTGCTTGTTTTTTAGTTCTGTTAAATTCTCCTTTGCGTCTTCTCTCGTTGTACAAGATAGAGTGTTTGTCTAATACGATTGTCATAAATCGCATTACTGACTCATCGCGTCTGTACTCGGTTTCGAGTGTGTTGATGAGTGTGCTGTCCGCTGTCGCGAATTCGATCAGATTGTAGAAACCGGTAGACTTGTTTTGGATAGCATACGCCATCTTCTTCAGTCCCCATTTTTCTACGTTGATGACGTTAGCTTTAGCCTTGGTCAACAACTTCACGAATTTCTCTACAGTATCCTTTGCCTGGTCTTCAGACAAAACGGGATTTAAAATGAATACCGTCTCGTAGTTTTTCATGGGTTTAACAATTGTTTTAAAATGAGGCGCGAAGGTAGGAAAAGGTTCGTAATCCGGCAAACGGATTCCAAGAATCAATTCCGTGAAAACGGGTAAAATCACTCATTTAGGCTCCAATCGTAGTCCAAATAGCTGATTTTGGCCTTCGATTTCAGTTTTTTGCCGGAATGGCGCTCAATAAAACTCTTTACCGAGCCTCCATTTTCTTCAAAATCGCCACTGTACCAACTGAAAATTTTGCTGATTTCAGCCTTTTCTGAGCTGATCAAGTTGCGTTTCGGATCCGATAGAAAGGCTTTCGCCTGACTATCCAATTGTTCGTTGAGTCTCTTCGCCTCGTAGGCTTCGTTGAGCAGCTTGGGGCACGATTTACTAGCACAAACCAAGGCCATGTGGATACGAGGATCTTTAAACTGCTTTCGCAGAATGCTGTGTTCGATTTGATCTAAACTCATCTTCTCCGAACCGATCCAAAAGAATTTGTGTGCCCAAGGCGTATTGACAAATGGTATTTGAATAAGGCTACCAATGTCTTTGATGCTTTTGATCGGATAGTGTTTCAGAATAAGTTGAATGGTGAATGCATTGTACGCATTGATCCAGTACGACTGCTGTTCATTCGATGTCCACTTCTGAGTGTCTGGTGGATTTTTACTCAACAACTTCAGGTAGCGATTTAATTCTGCTGAATCGCGGAGGAATGCGCGGTAATTCACACGGCCATCGGCAGCTACATTTTTCTGTAAAAGCCGATTGAAAATTTCGTGCAGGTTGGCCGGCTGCTGTGCGTTGACTGAAATCAGTTGGAAAACAAAGAATAGGCTAACTACCCAGTGTTTCATTTTACTTCACGGCAAAAGCTACACTTCCCATTTTATAGCTATCGGTAAAAATTTCAACAGTGTAATTTCCCTCCGCATATTCAGTGCCTTTTTCATAGAAGAAAATTAGCTTCTGCTTGGTGTTGTCGAACAGTATTTCCTGTGCTGCTGTGTAAAATTCTTCTTTGCCATTTAAAATAAACGTGCCTGAACCTTTCGCAACATCAAAAATCACTTGTCCATTTTCATCGATAATACGAATCAGAATTTTCTTTCCTTCAATAGGAGCTACTTTGTTTTCAGCCAAGTTGAATTCAACTTTGATCTTTTGAAGTTGTCGGTTTTTGAATGGCGACTCGCGCTCTTTCCCTTTGGAGTTGACTGCTTTCACCGAAATGTTTTCCGCCTTCAATTGCGAAGCGATGGCTACTTTACCCGCCAATTCTTCTTTATTTTTCGAAAGCACGTTGATGGAATCACTCAGTTTGTTTTGCTTGTTCTTGAGTGTTTTGTTTTCGGTATAAAGCTCCTTGTTAACTGATTTTAGTTTTTCGATTTCCTCGTCTTTCAATTTTAATAATTGTTCGTAGCCGTCCAACCGGTCTTTTAATTCTTTTACGGCTTTGGCGCTGCGTTGTGTGCTGCGTCTGAGTTCTTTCTCTACTTCGGCTTTAGCTTTCTCCAAGTCTGCTATGTTGCCGCCTAGTTTTTGAATGTCCGCAATCTTCTGATCCAATTCCGCCTTCACATCGTTCAATCGTTGCATGGTAGATGCCAGATCTTGTTCAGTGTTAATCTTCGCGGTTGTGAGTTGGGCTTTTTCTCCGCTATCCAGATAGATTTTCACGCCTTGAACAATGTTGATGATCAACAGAACTATGATGATAATGGTAGAACGATTTGATTTTTTGGGTTCGTTGATTGTATTGGATTCCATACACGAAAGAAGTTTAGTGTGCAAAAATAGACTTTATCGGCTTACTTACAGTTGGCAGATAAAATGTTGTTTGTTCAAAGCCGGATCAAAGAATAAAATACCACAACGAAATAAGTCGATGCTTCCGTATACCAACTCGTTGTTCTTTAGTTTTACCCAAGCTTTTTCCATTTCAGGAGAGTGATGGATGTCATCTAATACTATGACCCCTTTGTCGGCCATGCGTCTACTCAACCACTCGAAATAATTGAGAGTAGGCTGGTAGCGATGATTGGCATCCATCAAAACAAAATCAATCTTCTGAGGCGTCTGGAGAAACTCCGGTAATGTCTCATCGATATTGCCAGATATGATTTTTATATTCTTGGCCTCGGCAAATTCAAAATTGGTCAGCGCAATGTCTGCGATGGTTGTATTTCCCTCAAAGGTGCTCACTTTGGTTGATTTAGACTGCGCGAGGTAAAGAGAGGTAATACCCAAGCTTGTTCCTAATTCCACAATATTTTTCGACTGGAAATATTGGATCATTCGCCAATAAAGTGAACAAAATTTTTCAGGCGTTAAACTGGTGGCAGCAATCTCCGCTATTTTCCGGTGGTTACTTTTGAAATGTAGCGAAGGTGCCCCCAGATCATGGACGAGTATTTCACTTTGCGAGGAAAGCAATTTTTGCCGAATATTTTCGATGGCAGAAAGGGTAGGTTCTGCTTTTTGCTGATTGATTACCTTCGTGTAAAAATCGAAGAAAAAAGGTGAATGAATAGAATGCTCATCAACCGCGTTGAGCCAATGGCTTAAAAATGTTTGGAAATGAAAGAATGTCAAGGGGATTGAGGATCAGCTAGTTCATTCGCAGCGGAGCCACCATCACAAACTCAGGTATGTTGACTGTAAATTGGGTGCCGTCTACAATGCGCTCCATCTGATAAGTGCCTACCATTTTACCAATACCGGATTTTAAGTTACATCCAGAAACGTATTGATGGGATTCACCGGGTTCCAATAAGGGTTGTAATCCAACTACGCCTTCACCTTCCACTTCGCGAGGTGTAAATCCGGCATCATGAATATGCCAGTGTCTGCGTTTTAGTTGAATGGTAAACTCGCTTTGGTTTTCGATGGTGATCTTATAGGTAAAAACGTAGTGATACTGACTAGGGCTTGAGTACGAAGGTTGATACTCCGTTTCTACGATTACCTTTACACCGTCAGTTATTTCAGCTACCATACGGTCAAAAATATCAATTTTTTCTAATTTCCAACTTTTAAAGACCTATGTATTTTAACTATCATTTTTGATTATGGAGGTAAAAATTGCCCAATCTTGGAAAGATAGGCTGTCGGGAGAGTTTCAAAAGCCTTATTTTGAGCAATTGACCGCTTTTGTTAAGGCAGAATACGCTGCTGGAACCGTTTACCCTAAGGCAAAACAAATATTTAGTGCTTTTGATAATTGTTCGTTTGACGACACCCGCGTGGTTATTTTAGGTCAAGACCCTTATCACGGGGAAGGTCAGGCTAATGGGCTTTGCTTCTCGGTGAATGATGGTGTGAAGCCACCTCCTTCACTTGTTAATATCTTTAAAGAGATTAAACAGAATTTAGGCATTCCAATCCCCGTGTCCGGAAATTTAGAACGTTGGGCTCAACAAGGCGTATTGTTGCTCAATGCAACGCTCACCGTGCGCGCATCGTCACCGGGATCACACCAAAATAAAGGCTGGGAAACATTTACGGATGCCGTGGTGAAGCTGATTTCGGAAGAGAAACAAAACGTGGTTTTTATACTCTGGGGCGCTTATGCGCAAAAGAAAGGGGAGGTGATTGATCGCAGCAAGCATTTTGTCATTGCATCTCCGCACCCTTCTCCTTTTTCGGCCGATCGCGGCTTTTTTGGATCGAAGCCGTTTAGCAAAACGAATGAATATCTGCTCAGTAAAGGGTTAAAGAAAATTGAGTGGTAAAAAAATAGCAGGCTGATGATGGCAGCCTGCTATTTTTAAATCGTTCTCTATTCGATTATCGAATCAAATTAAAGAAACGGCTCCATCTGATTCGGTCTAAGAAACTACCGTACTTATCAATGGAAAGCCAGATAAAGAATCCTTTGCCAACAATATGGTCTTCGGGTACAAAACCCCAATAGCGTGAGTCGTGTGAGTTATCACGATTATCACCCATCATAAAGTAATAATTCTGACTGAAGCTATATTCGGTTACTTCTTTACCATCGATCAGCAATTTGTTGTTTTCGATTTTTACGTCCTTCAGATTTTCATAATCGGTAATCGTAGAACCGTAAATAGAAAGTGTGGAATCATTGATAGCAATCTTCATTCCTTCCTTCGGAATAGTCAGCGGACCGAAATTGTTTCCTGTCCATGATTTGGTGTAAGGTGAGTAAGGAAAAGTCGGATTGTTATTGTTAGCCAACTGTACTGATTTCACGTAAGGAAGTGCTTTTACTTTTTGCAGTATATCTTCCGGTAAACTCATGATCGTATACACTTGATCTCCGTATCGTTGCGCGGATTTAATATCATCTCCGTCAAGACCTATCGCCCGAAGGTTGCGTTCATTGATTTCATCTTTCGACTCAACTTGATAATCGAATTTTTGTTGAGGCGCTGGTTCTACCGCTTTGCCATTGATAAAAACTTGTCGGTTTTTGATTTCAAGCACGTCACCTGCAATGCCAACACATCTTTTGATGTAATTGGTTTTTAGGTCTACCGGATATTTTACCCAAGGGCCTTGTGATCCATCTTGGTTATCCCAATTGTTTTCTCGAAGTCCGGGTACATTAAACACGACCACATCTCCATTTTTTACAGAAGTAATGCCCGGCAAACGATATGATGGCAACTGTACCCAATCCAAATAGGATGGAATGTTGGTAAACCAAATCTTCTGATGCGTCAACGGAATTTGTAAAGGCGTGCGCGGAGTACGTGTACCATAATGAAACTTACTCACAAACAAGAAGTCGCCTACGAGTAGTGAATTTTCCATGGAAG
>DGYK01000024.1:39096-41275 GCA_002398365.1 Flammeovirgaceae bacterium UBA5008 | reverse complement strand
TTCCATGGAAGGAGTGGGGATGGTATAAGCTTCCATAATTAGCCAGCGAATCAGGGTAGCGGCCACTACAGCAAAGAGTATGGCATCCCACCATTCGCGTAAAGCAGATTTTTTAACCTGTTTTTCTTCTTCCTTTTTCTTCCAGAACTTCCAATTCATGTGTATAAAATTAATTTTTAAAGGTCACATAGAATGGCCAAGACAATGACGTCTGCTTGGTGCAGAACGCTCTCAATGGTCATTTCATGATATCAGCATATTATTGAGTCAATATAATTCGGCAAAGAAAGGGATTTTTGCCATAGCATCGGGCTATAAATTCAAAAAATCACGCATCGAATAGATGCCCTTCCGGTTCACCATCCACTCCGCTACCATAACAGCTCCTAAAGCAAATCCTTTGCGGGAATGCGCGGTGTGCGTTATTTCAATGTCATCTACTTCTGATCGATATCGGATAGTATGTGTACCTGGCACAGGATCAACACGATGGGAGTGAATAACGAGAGCTGATGGGTCAGTGGTTTCGCCTAAGTGCCATTCTTTGATGAGCGGATTATTTTTGATAATTCCTTCTGCCAGTGTAATAGCCGTGCCGCTGGGCGCGTCTTTTTTTTGCGTATGGTGTGTTTCTTCCATACTGACATGATAATCGGAGTAGGGGCGCATCAGTTGGGCAAGCCGCTCATTGAGCTGAAAGAACAAATTAACACCCAAACTGAAGTTGGAAGCATAAAAGAAGCCACCCTTTTTCTCCAGACAATAATTCTCGATTTCACTTTTATATTCGAGCCAACCGGTGGTGCCGCAAACCACCGGTATATTCTTATCGAAACAGAATTTCAAATTTGCAATGGCCGCTTCCGGCTGCGAAAATTCAATGGCTACGTCTGCGTCACCAGAAAATTTCGCTAATTCCTCCCGGTTATCGGCAATACCGGCAATGGTGTGTCCACGATCTTTAGCCAAAGCCTCAATCGTTTTGCCCATTTTGCCATATCCAATTAATAATACCCTCATGAACTTTTAATTAAAAACGGAGTTTGATGCTTACTCCAGTACTGGTGCCAGTATAGTAGTTATCGTTCATCATGGGCTCAATGCTCACCTTTAGTTTCGGATTTAGGTCAAATTCTTTGAGATGGGCATCTACGTGGGCATCGATCATTTGGAGAAGATACATGAATCCGGTAAAGATCATGAAGTAATCGCGTTGCCTGCGGGCTACCTCAATACCATTACGTAATTGAGTTTCGGTAAATCCATCGGGACTTTTCAGTGTGCCGGCAGGACTGTTGAGTAAATCAAACAGGTCATTTCTAAATTGATTTCCTTTTTGATTATAAAAATCGACCACTAAAATTAGGCCTACCAATCCACCGTAGACCAGCGGTACCTTCCAGTATTTTTTATTGTACACTTGTCCCATTCCCGGAAGCACTGCCGAATAGAGTAGCGCCTTTCGGGGGTTGAACCTGCGCGCGTAACTGTCGATGGAAACCACCTTACCGGAACGCATACGAATAGAATCAATAGATAAGGCGGCTGTATCTTTTCTTAAATCTTGAGCGTAGGAAAGTAGAGGCAAGAAAAGTAGCAGGCCGAGCAATCTGTAGTTCATCTAAACTTTTAAAATATCCAAAATTCGATTTAAGTCTTCAATGGATAAAAAAGGGATACGGATATCACCTCTCTTTCCATCACTCTTTACACTAACTTTCGTGCCAAAGTGCGAAGATAAACGCGATTGCAAGTTATTTATTTCTTTGGTAACTCCATTGGCATCCGTTTTTGGGGGCTCGGGAGTTTGTTTTTTTGACAGAAGTTCGCGCGCCAGTTCCTCTACTTTACGAACGGACAGGTCTTCTGAAAGGATTTTTTTGAAGATGAAAAGCTGTGAATCGGGATTATCTACGTTGATGATGGCGCGTGCATGCCCCATGGAAATTTTGTTGTCGCGCAAAGCAATTTGAATATCGGGTGGCAGCTTTAAAAGACGCAGATAATTCGTGACGGTCGATCTGTTCTTTCCGACTCGTTCACCTAATTCCTCCTGCTTTAAGTTACACTCGGTAATCAGGCGCTGGTAGCTCAATGAAATTTCGATTGGATTGAGGTTTTCGCGCTGAATGTTTTCGATCAGTGCCATTTCCAGCATTTGCTGGTCATCGGCCGATCG
>DGYK01000024.1:38451-38867 GCA_002398365.1 Flammeovirgaceae bacterium UBA5008 | reverse complement strand
ATTTGCTGGTCATCGGCCGATCGTACATAAGCTGGTATGGATGTTAACCCTGCTAATTTCGATGCTTGAAATCTGCGTTCTCCGGATATCAACTGGTACTGGTTTCTGGCCAGCTTGCGAACAGTGATGGGTTGAATGATGCCATGCACTTGAATAGATTCCGAAAGCTCTTTGAGCGCTTCCTGATCAAAGTGTTGTCGAGGTTGGAAAGGATTGGTTTCAATCTCTTCGATGGAGATTTCGTTGATGGATCCATTTCCTTCCGGTAACGCCACCGGAGCGGTTACTTCAACTTCTAATTTATCTTCAGTGGGTGTGTCGCTCAGCAAGGCGCTCAAGCCACGGCCTAGTGCTTTCTTTTTACTCATTTGGATAGACCGTTTTTATTTAAGATTTCGTGGGCTAAATTCAGATAA
>DGYK01000024.1:33513-38247 GCA_002398365.1 Flammeovirgaceae bacterium UBA5008 | reverse complement strand
GATAACTAATCGCTCCTTTACTTTCCGCATCGTGTACAATAGCCGGTAGTCCGAAAGAAGGGGATTCGCTCAATTTTACGTTGCGCGGAATAATCGTGTTGAAGGCAATATTTTTGAAGTGGGTTTTTACTTCTTCCACCACTTGATTTCCGAGGGAAGTTCTGGAATCGTAAAGCGTCAATAAGATGCCTTCAATCTCCAACTTGGGATTCAATCGGGTTTGAATGATTTTGATCGTATTCAATAATTTACCCAAACCTTCCAAAGCGAAATACTCACACTGCACCGGAATCAATACAGAGTCAGCCGCAGTAAGCGAGTTGATGGTAATTAGACCTAATGAAGGTGAACAGTCGATAATAATAAAATCGTATTGACTTTTGATCTGGCCAAGCGCGTTGCGCATCTTCTCTTCGCGATGCTCAATATTAACCATCTCCACTTCAGCTCCCACTAAGTCGATATGCGAGGGGAGGATGTCTAAAAACTTGAGTTCGTTCTTGACGATTGCATCGCTGGGATGAATTCCATCTACCATGCATTCATAAATACTCTTCTTGATTTCCTTTGGGTTCATTCCCAATCCGGAAGTGGAGTTGGCCTGAGGATCGGCATCTACCAGAAGTGTTTTGTACTCCAAAACCGCCAAACTTGCTGCCAAGTTGATGGCAGTTGTTGTTTTTCCAACACCACCTTTTTGATTTGCTATGGCAATGATTTTACCCATGAATTAATTCTGTATTTAGTTGATTCGTAGATTCGATAATGTGCCGATTCGATCATCAAAACGTAGTTGTAGTTATCTACAAACCAAATTTCAAATCACCGAACGAAACGAATCATCGAACTAGATTGGGCAAATATAGGTCAATACGCTAATCGTGGAACGTTCGTGGAACAGTACTTATCCACGTACTATCAACAAGGTAATGCACATTCAAACTCACAAATCCAATCCTGGGTCGTTAATCCCCAAGCAATCAAGGATTTATCAATTGATCTTATTTCTTCTTTTTGCGTGCTTCGGCTTGCTTGCGTGCTTCTTCGCTTGCTTTCATGGCTTCTTCCAGCTTGGTCATAAACTTTGACTTTTTGCCGGTGCCGGTGGCGGCCTTCTTTTTGTTCTCTTCCATGATAGCCTTGATTTTATCTTCATCCACAAAGCGTTTGATGATCGCTTGCTGGGTGAATGTGATCAGGTTGGAAACGAAGTAATAGAAACTTAAACCTGCTGAGAAGGAGTTCAGTACAAACAGGAATATTACCGGCATGATGTAGGACATGGATTTCATCGGTCCGGTTACCGAACTGATTTGATTGTTTTGCCATGTGTAGATCAAAGTGGATGCCGTCATCAGTAATACGAACAAACTTACGTGTGCACCATAGAACGGGATCGTAAATGGCAAATTCAGAATAGAATCATAGGTAGATAAATCTTCTGCCCACAAGAATGATTTTTGACGCAGTTCGATGGAGATAGGGAAGAAATAAAACATCGCGAACAGAATTGGCATTTGCAGTAACAGCGGAATACAACCGCTGAACGGATTCACGCCCGCCTGACGATACAACTTCATGGTGTCTTGCTGCGTTTGCGCCATGTTGTCGCCATTCTTCTCTTTGATCACATCAATCTCCGGCTTTAACAACTTCATTTTGGCCATGCCCAAATAAGAGCTGTAGGAGAGGGGTAACAATACCAACTTCACAAATAGAACGAGCAACACAATGATCAAACCGTAGTTGCCAATTACGCCTTCAAGGAATTTAAAGATTGGGATGATGACAAAGCGGTTAATCCATGACATTGGAGGCCAGCCGAGCGACAAGTTTTCGTTGAAGCCCTCTGTCACCTCGCTGATGATTTTATAATCATTCGGTCCGAAGTAATACGTATAGCTAGCCGATGATTTAGTAATTTGTTCAGTCGGTATGAATAATTGAACCTCCGCTCTCTTTACATAGGTAGAGTCAAGTGTATTGGGGATCGTTTTTACAGCACCGCCAGCAAAAGGTTGATGGGCGATGATCGAACTGATGAAAAATTTCTGACGAATTGATACCCACTTAATCGGGTTGGCTAATGCTTCTTCTTTTACTTCTGTGGCGGTTTCGCTTATTCCACTAAACGTTCCATCGCTTAAATAGTAATTAACAGTTGTTTTGTTCCGGCTGTCATTGATATCTTTTTCCTGTAAGGGAATATTGTCAGTCCATTGAAAAGCTACTGTATTGCCACCTAATGGAATGTTGTTCGATTCTACCCGATATCCAATTTTATAACCGTTGGCCGGGATAGAATAGATGTGTTTGATGGATGCCTGATCAGAAACTGGAGCGGTAAAGGTAACGATCGTGGTATCATTTTTCTTGGCAACGTTGGATTGATAATGCAGTTGATATAAGTCAATATTCTTTCCTTCAAACTGAGTATTTAAATGAAAAGTATTGTTGCCATCATTGATAAGAAAGAGAGGCTTCTGGGTATAGGTTTTAAAATTCTTAAGCTCCAGACGACTGATAAAACCTTTGGTAGAGAAACTGATTTTCAAGTCTGAATTTTCTACGGCAACCGTATCTTCAGCACCTTGCAATAAACTTCCTAAGCTGCCGTATGCACGAATGGTGGTGCTGTCAACCGTTGCAATTGATTCACTCTTCGTTACTTCTTTCTTATTAAGAATAGCTGCTACGGAATCTGCTTTTTTGGTAGTTGGAGGAACAGGAGGCGCTGAAAAGAAATAAAAGTATACCATCAACAGCACCGCAATCAATGTCATTCCAATGGCCGAGTTCCTATCCATAATATTTCAAATAATAAAAAGTGTAAGTCTAATTCAGTTAGTGACGATCAAATGGGTTCTTTATTGTTTTAGTTGGATTTGTGCTCCAATGCAGCAGCCACAAATTTGACGAATAGCGGATGTGGATTGAGCACGGTGCTTCGCAATTCAGGATGGTATTGAACCCCGATGAACCACGGATGATCTTTCAATTCCACGACTTCCACCAGATTTGAATCCGGATTGATGCCCACCGCTTTCAGGCCGGCTTCCTCGATTTGCTCTAGGTACTTGTTATTAAATTCATAACGGTGGCGATGACGTTCGTGAATCAGGGTATCACCATAGATATGATTGGCTTTTGATCCTTTTTTTAATTTACACGCATAGGCTCCTAAGCGCATGGTTCCGCCTTTGGTGGTAATCTTCTTTTGCTCTTCCATCATATCGATCACCGGGTGCTTTGATTTCGGATTTAGCTCCGTTGAGCTGGCGTCCAATCCCAATACATTGCGAGCGAATTCTACCACCGCGCACTGCATTCCCAAACAAATACCTAAGAAAGGAATCTTGTTTTCGCGAACGTACTTAATTGCTTCAATCTTACCTTCCAATCCACGTTCACCAAAACCGGGTGCCACTAAAACAGCATCCAACTGACCCAGCACATTTTCTACTGTCTCTTTTGAAATTTCTTCTGAAGAGATCCACTTCAAATGAACCTTGCAATCATTTTGTGCGCCTGCGTGAATAAATGCTTCGGCAATCGACTTATAGGCATCAGGAAGAGAGACATACTTTCCAACTAACCCAATGCTTACCTCACTTGTGGGATTTTTTAATTTACCTAAGAAGCCTTTCCACTGTTCCATATAGGGTTCGTGTTTGGTGGTAACCTTTAGCTTTGCCAATACACGTTCATCCAGCTTTTCTTTCTTCATTAAAAGCGGAACATCATAAATAGTTTCGGCATCCATTGCTTCGATCACCGAATTGAGGTTCACGTTGCAAAACAATGCCAGCTTCTTCCGAATTTCCATGGAAAGAGGATGCTCGGTGCGGCAAACCAGAATATCCGGTTGAATTCCGTAGGAGAGGAGCTCTTTAACCGAATGCTGCGTTGGCTTTGTCTTTAATTCCTTGGCCGCTTTCAAGTAGGGGATGAGGGTCAGGTGAATGACCATCGCGTTGTTGGCGCCTAGATCCCAACGCACCTGGCGAACAGCTTCAACAAATGGCAAAGATTCAATATCTCCTACAGATCCACCGATTTCCGTGATGATAAAATCATATTGACCGGTTTCGCCCAGTTGGAATATGTTTCGTTTAATTTCATCGGTAATGTGTGGCACTACCTGAACCGTTTTGCCTAAGTATTCGCCATGACGCTCCTTCGTGATTACATTATTATATATGCGTCCGGTGGTGATATTATTGGCTTTTGTGGTGCGGACATTTAAGAAACGCTCATAATGTCCCAAATCGAGGTCAGTTTCGCCACCGTCATCAGTTACATAGCATTCGCCATGTTCGTATGGGTTGAGCGTTCCGGGGTCTATATTAATGTAAGGGTCAAACTTTTGGATGGTGACGCTGAACCCCCTGGATTGGAGAAGTTTACCCAGCGATGCGGAGATGATTCCTTTCCCTAATGAAGAGGTAACACCACCTGTTACGAAAATATACTTTGTTGAAGAAGACATGAACCCTTGAAATTTCGGGCGCAAAGGTAGCGGATTTGGCGGGTATCCCTAACCCTAAGTTTTTAAAATTATTTCGATTTTGGAGCTTTTTTGACTATTTTTGGACGCTACGTGTAATACCTTGGCAAGGTTACAATTGATGAATGTTTAGTATTTAATATTTGAACTAAAGACACTCCCCCACTGTCTACATGAGATATCCCCATTTTAATTCAAAGTTTCAATTATTTTTTTTGGTTTCCGTT
>DGYK01000024.1:32893-33268 GCA_002398365.1 Flammeovirgaceae bacterium UBA5008 | reverse complement strand
CCCTGGTATTGGCTTCTCTTCAAGCCACTTTTGCTCAGGGTACTGTTGTACCAGCTGGTAATGTTCCCCCTGCCAACTACGATGCATCCTATGCAGTGCAATATATTAGGCACGAAACAGATAATCAGAATCAGATATTTGTTCCTCTTAGCTCTCCACTGACAGCTTCTGTAGGCTGTGCAGGGGCTTGCCCCAACTGGACAGTAACAATTGGTGGTGTTCCTGCAACTGTCACAGCAGTAGGTGGAGCATCGGGAGCTACTTCGGTTACCATTTTGTTTACTCCGGCTGTTGGCATCGGTCAGACCGTTCTCGTTAGCTATTCCGGTGGAGGAGGGTTGACAAATTTCACAAATAGAACTTCTTACAATGCCC
>DGYK01000024.1:463-32682 GCA_002398365.1 Flammeovirgaceae bacterium UBA5008 | reverse complement strand
AAATAGAACTTCTTACAATGCCCGTCCCATTGTTTGTTCCGACTTTAATTTTGCCGCGTTTGTAGATGCAAGCTTGTCTTGTGCTCCTGTTACGCCAAATAGTCAAATGGTTTATAGTGTTAAGCAAGGAGCTCGAAACTCGCAAAGATGGAATTTAAGTAATACTACTGGAAGGACTACTTGGATAACCTCGGGAGCAGCGCCATTTACACTCATGTCTTCCAGAGAAACTAATTTAGGGGGAGTAGTAACTCCAAATTCTTATTATGTAGCTTTTAGCACAAATGATTTTTTAGCTGGCTCTAATCCAGCAGGTAAATACACCTATCCAGCTGCCGATCCTGTTTGCGGATATTCATCCAATTGGAATGTACGATTGATTTATCCAGCAGGGCAAGGTCAAAATGCCAACTGTCCTCTTACTTCAGCAGCCCAAACACAATCCTACGCTTCCTATAATAATGATGCTACGGGAGTGGGTGCCGCTGTATTAATGCCACCAACAGTAGCAAATTCTGACAAAGTTTGTCTGGGTACCAATGTCAATATGACGTTTACCGACAACACCGATCTCAACTGTAATCCTGCTGTTGCACCGGCTCCAGTTAACGACAAAACAAGATGGGTACGGGTGGTTTATGGATCGACTGATTTGGGAGGCGGAAATACAGCAACTTCTAATATTCCCAATATAAGAGTTGGTGCAACAAATGTAACTGATGCTTCCGGAAACTTGCTTTTCCCTGGTGGATACTTTCCAGTATCGCCTGCAACAACCACATTTGGTTCGCCTGATGCGTTTGGTGTAGTACAAATTGCGGAACCTGTCAATTCCCCAAGAGGAGTATTAGAACAGATTATTACTACGTCTACCGTAGGTCAAGTGGTCGGGCAGCGTTTTTGGGTTCGTTTGGATTATTGGAACACATGTAATGCTTATGATGGAGCTGGTGATATTGGCAATGTGCGAAGATCTGTCTCTGCATTTGTCGAGATAATCGGTAGCCCCAATGCACCAGTCATCACCGTATCATCACCATTTTGTGAAACTTCGTCAGACGCTTCATTTAACATAACAGCAGCAGGTACAGGTTCTGGCGCTTTAACGTATACTTGGTACAAGGATCCAGCACTTACAACTACTCTTCAAGCGACTAGTGCTGATAATACATTCAACCCTGTTACGGAAGGGCCCGCTATCGATCGAATTAATAAGACAGTTGCGGCCAGCACAACTTTTAATCGTTATGTAACCGTTACTCAAGGCAGTAATAATTGTACAAGTCCTCCTGCGACTGTTACGATTCGAGTAGATGATACAAATACTCCGGGAGTTATAGCCCATCCATTAGGTGCAACACCTATTGTTTTCTGCTCAGGAACTGATCCAGCTGCATTTACAAGTTCTTCAGATGCTACTGGAGGTGGCCCAGGTGGTACTGTGACTTATCAATGGCAGTCAGCTACCAATTCCGGATTTACTGCGGGTGTAACTAATATCGGTACTAATAGCAATGTTTTCGATCCGTCATCGATTACATCAAATCTTTTTATCCGAAGAAATGCATCTTCTGGAGCTTGCGCTACTGTGAACTCAAATGTTATTGAATTTAGAGTTGACACTCCTGTTACTGGTGGGGCTATCAACTCCGTACCGACCATTTGTGAAAGTCCTGGTGATCCCGCAAACATTACGAATGCGACCCTGCCTACAGGTGGTAGCAATGCAGGAACCTACACTTACCAATGGCAATCATCTACCACAGCTGCAACTGGTCCTTTCACAGATATTACAGGAGCAACTGGCACTTCTTACAACCCCCCTGCCGGAGTAATTCAAACAACTTATTACCGTAGAAGAGTCACTAGTGGTGTTTGTTCGAGTGATGCCAATACAGACGGCATACCAGATAATGTTGCATTCTCGAATGTAGTAACTGTGACTGTCAATAATTTGATTAATCCCGGCACCATTAGTGGCGCACAAATCATTTGCTCAGGACAAAATCCAGTTGCTTTTACAGCCTCTGTTGCTACCGGAGGAAATGGAACCACTTATACCTATGCTTGGGAACAGTCCACGACTAGTAATACGGGGCCATTCTCAAGTGCATCAGGTACCAATAATTTGCAGACCTATGATCCACCAGTTCTAACACAAACAACATGGTATAGAAGAAAAACAACATCAGGTGCGTGTCCCTCTGTTGACTCCAATGTGATTGAAGTCACGGTTAATCCATTGCCATCCGCGGCTAATCCAACCGGAGGTGGCGCAGTTTGTGGTGGAAATCCGGCTCCAGACATCAATTGGACTCTAACCGGAACGCCTCCATTTGACATTACCTATACAGAAACTCCGGGTGGCCCAGTAGTGGTTACAGGATGGCCATCAACAACATTTACTATTTCTTCTCCAACTCCTGGCGTTTCAACTAGCTATCAGATTACTTCACTGACCGATGCTAATGGATGTTCTGCTACCTCGATGGGTTCAACCGCATCGGTAACGATTGGTGGAAACGCTCCGGCATTTGATACCGCACCAACATTGACACCAGACATTACGTGCGATGCAGGTGGTTCCACATCTGACCCAGTATTAAATTTTAGTTTAACCCCTTTATCGACATCGGTAGTCGGTAACTATACATTAACATACAGAGTAAACGCATTGGCAAATCAAACAAAAACCTTTACGGTTAATGCTAGTGGTGATCCCTCAACGATTCAATTTACGGAAACAGCACTCAACTCTGTTGCGACTCATACGATCCGGATCATTTCAATTTTAACACCTACAGGTTGTATCACCACATTTAACACTGACCTTTCATTTACGGTCAGAGCACTTCCGGTCATTACTACCCTACCGAGTAATTCATCAATCTGTAGCTTAACCAATACTTCATTCACGGTTGCTGCCACCGGGACGAACTTAAGTTATCAATGGCAGGAAAAGGTAGGGGCAGGCGCATTTTCGAATCTGGCCGATGGTGGTGTTTACTCAGGCTCGAATACAGCAACACTCACCCTCACAGCCGCACCGACTGCAATGAGCACGAATCAATACCGTGTTATAGTTACAGGTTACAACGCACCCAGTTTAGCACCAACTTGCTCCGTTACCAGTAGCACAGCAACCCTTACAGTCAATGCATTTGCAACAATTACCACACAACCAACTAATGCAGTGCAATGTGTGGGTCTCAATTCCTCATTTACCATCGCATCCTCCGGACCGGGAATCACCAGACAATGGCAGATTAGTACTAATGGCGGAGGCCTCTTTACAGATTTGACTAATACCCCTCCATATAGTAATGTAACTACAGCTACACTTAACATTACAGGAGTAACAGCCGGCTTAAACAATAACCAATATCGAGTTCGATTAACCACAACAGGATCTTGTTCCATAAATAGTAATGCTGCAACACTTACTGTCAACCCGTTACCGGCTGCCTTAAACCCGGCTCCTGCTTTCTGTGAAGCATTGGCTGGAGGAGGTTCGATTACTGGAAAAATGTTAACCGATCATAATGATGGTGTTACGGGAATTGTTGGATCAACTGACAGAACGGTTGCTTATTTTTCGGATGCCGGTCGTACAACCAACGTAACTGCAACTCCTCAAACGATCACCAATGGCAAGACTTACTTTACACGAGTTACAACAGTAAGTACAGGTTGCGTTACGGATGGAACAATCGTATTCACCATAAACTCACTTCCAACTGTAGTTGATCAAAATCTTTCTTTTTGTGAAGATGTACAGGGAACCAACGTTCATGGCCCTTTTGATTTAACTACCAACAATCTGGCAATTGCCAATGGGTCATTAGCAAATCGCTCGGTTGCTTGGTTTTCGGATGCAGGATTGACAACGGCAGTCCCAACACCAACCGCTTATACATTAACCGGATCAACCACTTTATTTGCTCGAGTTACCAATACAGTAACGGGATGTACTAATGTGGCTACAGTTAATTTGACAACCAAACCACGGCCAGCGCCCAACGCCATTCAAGGAAATGCATCAGTTTGTACTGGAAATACAGTTATACTTTATCAATTAGATCCGTCTTTGAACCCAGGCTCAACCTACACTTGGGCAGTTACAGGAACTCCTGCTGCTGCGGTGCAGGTGTTTGGAGGAGGGGGAACCAACTCTTCAAACTTCTTCGTGTTGCTGAAATTCCCGTCTGCCACTGGAACAGCTGATATAGATGTTTTTGAAACCTTAAATGGATGTACTGGTGTAACGAATCATTTGACTGTTAATGTAAACGCTGCACCTGCTGCCAATACAATCAATGGGGTGACTCAGGTTTGTTCAGGTCAGACAGCTGTTAATTTTCAGGTGGCTTCACCTAATGTAACTTCTACATATACATGGACAGTTTCTGGTGCTACAATCGCGAGCACTGCTGGCCCTTCACTAAATGTTGATTTTGGTGTGATTAGTCCGGTTACCATCCAAGTAACAGAAACAAGTGCTTCTGGTTGCGTTGGTTCAGCGGCCACAAAAAATGTTATCGTCAATACCAGACCGAGCATGACCTCTAGCTCAACTAATACAATTTGTAGTGGTGTTGCTCCGGGTTTAGTCTTTACATCAAGCATTGCCAGTACTTACTCTTGGATAATTCCACCCGGAGGGATTACAGGATCCATTAGTGGTGCAACGGTGGGCCAAACGGGCAGCGGAGATTTATCTGCAACATTTACAGGCGCTGGAGCCTTACGCAATACTTCAGGTGCAGTAGGTTCAATTACTTTTAATGTAACGCCAACCTCTTCCGCGTCAGGATGTACAGGAACAACACAAGCCGTAGTGCTCACAGTTGATCCAGAGCCTAGTTTAGTAGCGGCTCAAACAAAAACGATTTGCAGCGGGCAAGCTGCTAATTATGAGATTCTCACTTCACCATTAAATCTTCCTTCCGGCACTTCATTTACGTGGCCGGCTCCAGTTATGTCGGATGGTTCATCTCAAGGAACTCCCGGCAACGTTGCTGCGGGTGTGGCAGGAACACCGCATATTCTGGATGTACTGACTAATACTTCAGCCTCTGCAATTACAGCTACCTACACAATCACACCTGTAAGCGGGTCAGGTTGCACAGGAACTCCACGTACGGTAGTAATTACAGTGAATCCCCAGCCTATCGTATCAACCTCTTTAGATAATACGCTATGTAGTGACGTAGCAATTGGAACTACATTGACTACTGCAGCAGGTTCTGTAGCTGCCAATAATTGGAATATCACAGCCATTAGCGTTTCAGGAGCATTGGTTGCTTCACCTAGCAATGCTGTCATTCCAGCATCAGGAGTGTCGTCAACTTATATTTCAAATGACAACTATACTAATACCACCAACCTGCCAGGTACTGTAACCTATACGGTCGTTCCTGTATCTGCATCCGGATGTTCTGGAACAGCTAAGATCATAACGATTACAATCAATCCTGAACCATCGCTTTCTGCGAGTCTGGATAAAACGGTTTGTAGTGACGAGGTTTCCGGAATATCACTGGCTACTACAGGAGCATCTGTTGCTGCAGTTAGTTACAACATCGTAGGAAAAACGGTCGCTCCCGGATTAATACAAGGTGGCTCGAATGCCGTAATAGGAGCCGGTGCTTTTGGTGTCGCAAGCAATTATATAGCAAATGATAGCTATACGAATACCACAAACGGTCCCCTTACTGTTGTTTATCAGGTAGTGCCAGTAAGTTCGCTGGGCTGTGCCGGAGACCCTCCAAAATCCGTTACTCTTACTATTCGTCCGGAGCCAGTAGTTTCTTCCAGTTTGAATACTTCCGTTTGTAGCGGAATTGTATCGGGATTGACTCTTAATACCAATGGAATTTCAGTAGCTGCAGCGAATTATTCAATTACCGCGATTTCTATTGATCCAGGTCTGGTAGCTGGAGGATCGAATGCCTCGATCCCTGCCGCCAATGTTACAGCCACCTATTTAACAAATGATGTTTATACGAATAAAACCAATTCTGTATTAACAGTAAGTTATACGGTGGTTCCGAAAAGCGCGGATGGTTGTGTAGGTGACGCAAGAATCATCACTATCACAGTTAATCCTGAACCAGTAATGTCAACCACTCTGGATGCAACCGTATGTAGTGATCTTGCATCTGGTCTGCTATTGAATACAAATGGTACCTCGATTGGTGCGGCAAGCTATAATATTACTGCTAGGAGTATTTCCAGTGGTCTAGTGCCAAATGTGGCAAACGCGGCAGTTCCTGCAACCGGTGTTGCAGCTAACTATTTAGCTGCAGATGTCTTTACAAATACCACTGCTCTTCCGTTAACTGTTTCCTATACAGTTGTTCCGGTAAGTTCTTCTGGATGTTTAGGTTCTTCCAAAGTGATTATACTCACAATAAATCCCGAGCCCGTTGTTTCCAGTACATTGAATTCTTCTGTTTGTAGTTCTTTGCCTATTGGAGTTACACTCAATACAAATGGTGTTTCGGTAGCAGCAGCTACCTATAATATTACATCGATTTCTTTCCCCGGATTAACACCAGGTGGAGGTAACGCAGTAGTTCCCAACAATGGGGTTTCGGCAAGTTATATTTCTAACGATGTATTTTCGAATTCTGGGGCTCTTCCTTTGACGGTTACATATACCGTGGTGCCGGTGAGTGCCGCTGGTTGTATAGGTGATCCCAGAGTGATTACTATGACTGTTAATCCAGAACCCATCATGTCTGGATCTTTGAATGCTACCGTATGTAGTAACAATGCAGTTGGTCTCACACTGAATACCAACGGAACTTCTGTGGGTGCTGCTAGTTACAATGTTGTTTCTATTAGTGTGCCGGGAGGCCTCACGGCAAATGGTGCGAATGCAGTTGTGGCAAATGGAGTAGCGTCCAATTATCTGGCGAATGATAAATTTATAAATACAACAGCGGGTCCTCTGGTAGTTACTTATACAGTTGTTCCGGTAAGCGCTGCGGGTTGTCCGGGCCCTTCAAGAGCCATTTTGATTACGATCAATCCAGAGCCTGTAGTTTCATCATCACTGGATGCTTCTATCTGTAGCGATGTGGTTTCCGGATTAACCCTTGCCACATCTGGTGGATCGGTAGGAGCAGTTAACTACAATATTACTTCGAGAACCATTCAGGGTGGATTAGGTGCCGGTGTAGCCAATGCAACCGTTCCTGCTACTAGTGTTGCGGCTAATTACTTGGCGGCAGACGTATTTACCAATACAACTTCATTGCCACTCTCGGTAACGTATACAGTTGTTCCGGTTAGTGCAGACGGTTGTGTGGGTGCTGCAAAAGTTATTACCCTTACAATCAATCCTGAGCCTATTATCCTATCAACATTAAACGCAACGGTTTGTAGCCAACAGTCAATCGGTTTGTCATTAGGGACTACTGGAACTTCAGTGGCTGCTGCCAGCTATAATGTTACTGCCATTTCAGTTGGTGCGGGACTCACCGCTGCAGGAACCAATGCAGTGGTGCCTGCAAATGGTGTTGCGGTTAACTATCTAAGTTTGGATAAATACACCAATACAACTTCGGCAAATGCGACTGTCTCTTATACGGTTGTTCCTGTAAGTGCCAGTGGTTGTGTTGGCGATCCGGTGGTTATTACAATAACGATACAACCTGAGCCTGTCGTTTCAACTTTGCTCAATGCAACTGTGTGTAGCGATGCTACCATAAATTTAACATTGAATACAAACGGCACCTCCGTAGCTGCTGCTAATTATAATATCACCGGTAAATCAGTTGATGGTGGATTAATTGCAGCAGGAACAAATGTAAGTGTGCCTGCAACTGCTGTAGCAGCGAACTACCTTCTCAATGATAGGTATAATAATGTGGGATTGCTTCCGCTGAATGTTACTTATACCGTTGTACCTGTTAGTGCAGCAGGTTGCCTTGGAGCAACTCGAAACATAGTCATTACTATCAATCCTGAACCCGTATTGTCGGGCACTTTGAATTTGACACAATGCAGTGATGTGGCTACCGGACTCTCTTTATCCACTGTAGCCTCATCAGTAGCTGCGCAGAATTATAATATTTCATTGGTTTCAATCGCTGCCGGCTTAACTCCATCTGGAACTAATGCTACGTTACCGGCCACCGGTGTAAATGCCAATTACTTGGCGAATGACCGATTTACAAATACAACAGCTGGTGATTTAACCGTTGTTTATGAAATAGTACCGGTAAGTGCTTCTGGATGCTTGGGAAATCCTGTTCAAGTGACCGTAACAATACGCCCTGAGCCGGTTGTAGCGACTACATTAAATGCAACAATATGCAGTGATCAGGTCATTGCTCTGTCGCTCAATACAAATGGCACTTCTGTAGCTGCTGCGAGTTATGAAATCACATCCGTTTCGATTGCTGCGGGCTTAGTACCAGATCCTGCCAATCAAACCATCCCTGCGAGCGCAAGACCTGCTGGATACCTCAGCAGCGATAAGTATACCAATACCGGAAGTCTTCCATTAAATGTAGTCTATACGGTTGCAGGCACAAGCGCAGCTGGTTGCTTGGGTGACAGTCGTACAATCACCATAACGATCAATCCAGAACCAGTTGTTTCTACATTGTTAAATACAACCGTGTGTAGTGATGCGAACACGGGTTTAAATTTGGCTACCAATGGCACTTCAGTATCGGCCGCAACGTACAATATTGTTTCGCGTACGATAGCTTCCGGTTTGACACCGGCTGTTTCCAATGTGGCAGTTCCGGCCAACGGTGTGGCATCGACTTATCTAAGTACAGATAAATTCACCAATAAAGGTGCCACTCCACTGACAGTTACTTATACGGTAGCAGGGGTTAGTGGTGCTAATTGTGTGGGAGATACTCAATCCATTACCATCACCATTAATCCGGAGCCTGTTGTTTCAGGGGCACTCAACTTAACGCAGTGCAGTGATGTAGCTACTGCCCTTATACTGAATACGAACGGAACCTCTATTGGTGCAGCAAACTACAACATCACGAACCGTGTAATCGCTGCAGGCTTAAATCCAGCACCAACAAACGCTATTATCCCAGCTAGCGGAGTATCCGATGCGTATTTAGCTGCTGATAAATTTATGAATACGGGCTCGACCAATCAGACAGTAGTATATACGGTAGTCCCTGTTAGTGCAGATGGATGTTTAGGTGACCCGATGAATATCACGGTTACAATCCAACCGGAGCCAGTTGTCTCAACAACGCTTGATAAGACTGTGTGTAGTGATTTGGTGACAGGCCTTATTTTGAATACGAATGGACTTTCCATTGCAGCAGTCAATTATGATGTTACGGCTATCTCTATACCAGTTGGTGTAACACCTGCAGTAAGTAACGCGGTCGTTCCATCTGTAGGAGGTGTGACCGATGGCTATTTAGCGAATGATAAATTTACCAATGCAACCGGAGGATCATTGTCAGTATCCTACACCATTGTTCCGACCAGTGCGGATGGATGTAAAGGCGATCCCAAAATAGTAACAATTACCATTGATCCAGAACCTGTTGTGGCCAATGGATTGGATGCCTCGGTGTGTAGTGATAGCTCGATCGGATTAACTTTAAATACGAATGGAATTTCTATTCCAGCGACTTCTTATAACATCATTACACGGACAGTTGCATCTGGTTTAACGTCAGTTGGAACAAATGTGGCTGTCCCTGCAAACGGAGTAACTGCAAATTACTTGGCAGGCGATAAGTTTACGAATTTAGGAAGCACAACCTTGGACGTAGTGTATACACTTATCCCTATCAGCGGTGCTGGTTGTGAAGGAGATGTAAAAACAATCACCATATCGATTAAACCCGAACCGGTTGTTGCAACGAATTTAAATACAAGCATTTGCAGCGACAATGCGATTGGATTGTTATTGAATACGAATGGGACTTCAATTCCTGCAAGTGGTTATAATATTGTGTCTCGTTCTGTAGCTGGCGGACTTATTGCGAATGGAGCAAACGCTACAGTGCCCGCCATCGGTGTTGCAGACAATTATCTTTCAAATGATCAGTATACCAACACAACCGCTGGCATACTCAACGTAACTTACGTGGTAATACCAGTGAGTGCAGATGGTTGCTTGGGGGACTCCAAGTCAATAGTGGTTTCGATTAGACCGGAGCCGGTTGTAGCTACTAACTTAAATGCTACTGTTTGTAGTGGTGATGCAACCAACTTAACACTCGCTACCAATGGTTCAAGTATCGTGGCCGCAAACTATAATATTACTGCGATCAATGTAGCGCCCGGATTAATTTCTGACGCGGGAAACGCGACAGTAAGCAATGGAGAATCCGCTTCTTATTTGGCTTCTGATAAGTTTATTAACACCGGCTCTGCACCGTTAGCAGTGACCTATTCTATAGTTCCTGTTAGTGCGGATGGATGCCTTGGCGACCTTCAATTAATTACGATCACAATAGATCCTCAGCCTGTTGTTTCTGTCTTGCTAGATGCCACCGTGTGCAGTAATGGTTCTGTTGGATTGAATCTTACAACAAACGGCACTTCTGTGGCCGCTACTCAATATAATGTTCTGAGTAGAGTAGTTGCACCTACCTTAACATCCAACGGAAGTAATGTGGCTGTACCTGCCAATGGTGTTACCGCTAACTACCTGGCTGGAGATAAATTTAGTAATACGACCAACGCTGCAGCTACCGTAGTTTACACAGTTGTTCCTATTAGTGCAGCAGGTTGTGTGGGTGATCAACAATCGATAACCATTACCATCAATCCAGAGCCGGTTGTGGCTTCTGGCCTCAACAAGGTTTCATGTAGTGATCAATCAGGTGGTATAGTCTTAAATACAAATGGCACTTCAGTGGCGGCTGTGTCATATAACATTACGGCTGTTTCTATTCCTTCAGGCGTATCGGCAGCGAGTGTGGTGGCAGTTCCGGCAACAGCTGTTTCTGCGAATTATTTAGTCAATGACACGTACACCAACACAGGAGCAACTTCATTGGATGTGGAATACACCGTAGTTCCGGTAAGTGCCGATGGTTGTTTGGGTGCTGCTCTCATTGTGAAACATACGGTTCGCCCGGAGCCGGTAGTAGGTGCTCTGAATAAGTCGGCTTGTAGCGATGAATTTATTTCATTAACGCTAAACACGAACGGCACTTCTGTGAGTGCTGCAAATTACAATGTGACGAATGTAGCAATTGCTCCTGGCTTAACAGCGGCAGGAACAAATGCTTCAATACCCGGATCATTAGTAGCCGCTACTTATCTATTCAACGATAAATACACCAATCCTGGATCTACGCCACTCACCGTAACTTATACCATTGTTCCGGTGAGCGTTTCTGGGTGCGAGGGTGATCCGAAACTAGTAGTTGTAACCATCACACCAGAACCAGTTGTAGCAGTTACGTTAGATCGAACTGTTTGCAGTGGTCTATCTTCAGGTATTGTATTAAATACCAATGGAACTTCGGTTGTGGCCTCTGCCTATAACGTAACTTCGATATCAGCAGATGGTGGATTAACACCGGATGCAGGGAATGTATCCATTGCTAATGGAGTAGCTGCAAACTATTTGGCTAATGATAAATTTACGAACACAACGAATGGTCAGTTGGCAGTTCGATATACCGTAGTTCCGGTAAGCGCAGACAATTGTTTAGGAGATCCGCTCATAGTTACCCTAACCATCGATCCACAACCAGTGATGGATCCTTCATTGGCAAACATCACAATTTGTAGTCGTGGAATCATCAATAAAAATTTGGGAACCAACGGCTCGTCTGTGGTTGCCACAACGTATGATGTATCATTAGTTTCTCAAGATTTTGGCCTGACAGGAACACCAACAGTGGGTACAGGGCTAGCAGCTGCAGCAATTTTCAATGATTCTTTTGAGAATGTAACAGCAGTTCCTTTGAAAGTAACCTATCAGGTAATTCCTAGATCTGCTGCTGGATGTTATGGAGCCTCTTTTACGATAACTGTTGTTGTAAACCCTGAACCGGTTATCAGTCCAACTTTGGATAATACTGTATGTAGTGATGAAGCCTCGAATATCATCTTGAGTACGAATGGAACATCGGCCAATGCCGCTTCTTACAGACTGGTTGCAGTTAATGTTCCAGGCACAATTACTGCTAATCCAAGCAATGTGGCTGTTAATGCTGTGGGAGGTATCAACCTTATCAGAAATGATAAGTATACCAATACAACCTCAACACCGGCAGTGGTAGTATACTCTATTCAAGGTACAAGTAATGCAGGATGCGAAGGACAAGTGCAGCTTATCAATCTCACGATCAATCCTAAACCTGTGTTAGATCCAGCGTTGAATCCAGTGCCTGTTTGTAGCGGAGTTGCATCGGGTGTAACCTTGGGTGTAGGTCCTGGCTCTGTTGCGGCTGTTTCGTATAATATTAATTCAATTACTTCGCTTAATCTTACGGCTGGTCCAAGTAATTCGGGCATTGGTTCTGGTAAAGCAGCAAATGCCATTTTTAATGATGTTTATGTTAATACAACCAGTGTGCCTCAATTTGCTGTTTACAAAATTGTTCCGGTATCAGCCGCGGGTTGTTTAGGAGCCGAAGCAACGGTTACATTAACCATTAATCCGTCACCTGCTTTATTCAATAACTTATCTACTACAGTATGCTCAACGGAAGCAAGTGGAATTACACTTGGTTCAGAAAGTTCAAGTGTAGCGGCTGCCAACTATAATATTATTAGCGTTACCATTCAGCCAGGTCTTACACAAACAGCCGGCAATGCAGGCGCTCGAGTAGGAGTGGCCTCGAATGAATTAATAGGTGATCGGTTTGAGAACTTAACAAATGGTATCCTAACCGTGACCTATAAAATAGAACCCGTTTCTGCAGCAGGTTGTAAAGGACCTCAGGTTGATGTAGTTCTTACTATAGAGCCAACAGTGACCATGATTGTGCCACCCAATGCAACGATCTGTAGTGACACACCTAATTCTCCAAGTACAACGAATATACTGTTAGAGTCAAATACAGTTCCTTCTTCCGGTGTTGTTACGTTCAATTACTTCGCTACATCAACTCCTCCGGGAGCTGTAACTGGATTTACTCCTGTACCTCTCACTGGCTTGACAGAGTTTACAGTCATTGCTGATAAGTTAGTGAACTCTACCAATAGCCCTGCCACTGTTACTTATACCATCACACCGGTAGCAGCAAGTGCGAAAGGCGGATTAGGCTGCACGTCACCTACTTCAACTCAAGTGGTGATTACGGTAGAGCCTAAACCAAAACTATCGATTACACCATCTACACAAACGGTTTGTGAAGCGGTTCCATCAGCCATGCAACTTACCAGTACCTCTGCACCAAGCGGTGGTGGTACTATTCAATTTGATTTGATTTCAACGGTTAAGTCGGATCCGTCTTTGGCGTTGTTGTCAGTGCCCAAGACATCCTATATTAACAATGAATCCGTTACTGATATCTGGGATAATCCAACATCATTGCCACAAACAGTAACATACACTTTCAGAGCAAGGATTATTGGTGGTTCTGGCTTAGGCTGTACCAGCGAAGATTTAATTGCAGTGTTAACGGTTAATCCAAGACCTACTATTGTGGCCACTCCGGCTAATGCCACGATTTGTAGTTCGGACTTTGTAAACATTACACTCTCAGCAACGGATCCAAATTATGATGGCTTCATTTCAACCTATACTGCAAGTGATCCATCCGGAAAAATTACAGGTGAGACAAATGGTGCCGGAAATGTGATATTCCAGACTTTGTTCTACAATTCAACTACTCCAACAGTAACCAATAGTGACTCACCAGTTACAGTAACATATACTGTTACACCTAAATTGAACGGATGTGCCGGACCCGATATTACCATACCTGTCATCGTTAATCCGAAGCCTAAAATCAATGGTCCTGCAAGTACTTATAAGATTTGTCATAATAACTCTTTGGTAATACCATTATCAAGCAATGTGGTAGGCACCAATTACACATGGACGGTTGAGAATTTGAATGGTTTGCCAGGAATTACAGATCAAACTACTCCAGTTTCTGCAGCTTCTATTAATCAACTGTTATTAAATACAACGGGTGTTCAGGCAAGTATTACTTATACAATTAAAGCATTTGGACCTGGAGCCAATCCGAATGATTGCGAAGGAGATCAGAAAATTGTAATCGTTACAGTAGCCCCTGAAATGAACGCAACCTTTCAAAATTCATCCGCTTCTATTTGCAAGGGATCATCAGAGTTTTTGATTATAGCTATCGATGGTCAGGCACCTTTTTCATTTACTTATAGCGAAGATGATGGTACTACCAATACCGATAAAGTGGTGAATGGAGCGGGCAATTTTAAAGTGATTCAAGTCAATCCAACGGTAACTACCACCTATACCATCAAATCGATTAAAGATGCTTTCAATTGTCCGATCAATATAACAGGACAGTCAGTAACCATTACCGTAGGAGATACTGACCCTGCATTTAGTGTGGTAGAGGCTACCTCTCAATGTAGTCCGTTCCAATATCATTTCCAGTATAACCAAAAAGCTGGTACTCAGTACACATGGCAATGGCAGGACGGTTCGAGCGATAGTACATATGTAGCAACGACTGACGTAGCCAATCAAATAGTACCACATACATTTGCGAACCTCAATCCAAATAAAAATCAGGATTACAATGTCACATTGCGTGTAGAACTTCCAGCTCCTTTCCCTGGCTGCTTTAAATTTTCTACAAAGAAGGTGACCATCAAATCAATCATCATAACAAATATTCCCGATGTGCAGGATGTTTGTAGTGGAGAAACGGTTTCATTTAGAAATCAAAGCTTGGGCGTAACATCTCACAAGTGGTTCTGGAGATTGAAAGGAGACCTTTCGGGTACTGAAAATGAACCGAAGACTACATCTACCGTTGATTATGTCTTCACGAACAATTCATCTGTACTTGGATATGAAGATATTGAAGTGGTGTATCGCGCTAATAATGCTGGTAATTGTCCAGCTCCTGAAGTAGTCAAGACGATTCGAGTTTATACAAAACCTACGGCATCATTTAGCAATGGAGCGATTCCATTATTCAATAGCGGATCTTCTACCGTTACGTTTACAAATAACACAACACCAGCTCCGATTAATTTCACTCAGTTCCGTCATGAATGGTCGTTTGGTATAACGGGAGATGCCAATCCTCCGACATTGACACAAACTGTTGTTGGAGATATCCCGGTTACATACTCTTCTCCGGGCACTAAAGATATTTCACTTGGAGTAATTAATACAGTCTCTGAGGCTGCAGGGCTAACGTGTAGATCCGATGCATTTAAATCAATAACCATCATATTACCTCCTTTGGATGCGAGCTTCGATGTAGATCCTAAGAAATTCTGTTTCCCTGGCAACATCAAACTAATCAATGTAGTTGGTACCGGATTCATTCATGAATGGTTTGTGACCAATAAAAAGACGGGGGTATCATCAACTTATAGCCAGGCTAATCCAGGAGAGTTTAAAATATCTGAACCAGGTATATATCTGATTCGGTATAAAACTTCCATTCCTCAAACGGGTCAAGTAAAAATTTACCCCCCTACTTCGGATCCACCATTGGAAGTAGAAGTCTTTGATTTGCCAATGGCATCATTTGATCTTCGTCCAGATGTAGTGTTTGTACCCGATACGCAGTTGGAAACATTCAACTTCTCAGATGGAGCTACCGGCTATCGCTGGAACTTTGGTGACACGCCTGATTTTGTTACAGACGAAGAGCCGAAGTATACTTATGCCATTGAAGGAAAATACGATGTCACACTGATTGCGGAAAATGATCATGGAGGGGGCGTAGTTTGTCGAGATACACTCGTGCGTCAGGTGATTGCCAAACAAGGTGGTCAATCAAAAATCCCGAATGCATTTACTCCAAATACGAATGGCCCGAGTGGTGGTAATGGAGGTAGTGGTACAT
The DNA here is from genome assembly GCA_002398365.1 of Flammeovirgaceae bacterium UBA5008. Lineage (GTDB taxonomy): Bacteria > Bacteroidota > Bacteroidia > Cytophagales > Cyclobacteriaceae > ELB16-189. The sequence continues at coordinate 16,690 of DGYK01000024.1, read as the reverse complement.
TCAATGATGTATTCTTGCCAATAGTGAAGGGTGTGCCAGCGGATGCCGATGCGTATAACCTCCAGATTTATGATCGATGGGGTAATCTCATATTTGAAAGCAACAGTTCGTCATACGGATGGGATGGATACAACAAAGATGGCAAGTTGATGCCAGCAGGAGTTTATGTTTACAAACTGACGGTGCGATTCTCAGACTCGCAACGAACAACACAAGTGGGGGATATAACCATGATTTATTAAGCAATGAAAAGCATTCAATTCAATCAGATGAGATCATGGGTGGTTGGGTTACTCATGGTAATTAGCGGAGCAGCGGTGTCACAAGACCCGCAGTTCTCGCAATACTATCAATCTCCACTTTACTTAAATCCCGGATTTACTGGTATCACCAATCAGCAACGATTTACTTTAGTGCATCGATTGCAATGGCCTAACTTGCCACAAACCTTTGCTACCTATGCAGCCAGCTATGATATATGGGTAGATGAATTGAGAAGTGGATTTGGCATTATAGCAACCACTGATAAAATGGGGTCGGCCGGTTGGAGAACAACTACAGTCGGACTGAACTATAGTTATAAAGTACGAATTACAGATAAGTTAGTATTTTCACCCGGTTTAAGTTTTGGATATGGAATCAATGGACTTGATCGTACTAAGCTACAGATGGGAGATGGTCTTGAGTTCAATGGTGTTTCATTAGACCCACAATTGCAACGATTAGGAAATACACAATACTTTGATTTTGGTGCGGGCTTTGTTCTCTACAATAAGAATTTGTTTTTTGGTGCTGCCTTTTCGCACATCAATACACCCAATCTTTCAATTTTAAGTACGGAGACTCGACTTCCTATGAAAATGGTTTTTCATGGAGGTGGACGAATCACTTTAAATGGAGGCATTCGTACAGTGGCAAAACCATCGTACCTCACGCCATCATTTGTATACCGTGTGCAAGGTTTGATTTCTCAATTTGATGTAGGAGTGAATTACCATGTCGATCCTGTTTCATTGGGTGTGTGGTATAGGGGTAAGCCTTGGGAAACCACAATTGCCAATTCAGTTCAGCAAGATGCGCTAGTCTTCACGATGGGGCTATATTTAAAGAATCTGACGGTAGGTTATAGCTATGATTTTAGTTTATCCGGATTATCTACTGCCACAGGGGGAGCACATGAAGTTTCAGTCGTATATGAGTTTGCAGCCAAACCACTTCATCGCGGAGTAAAGAAGAGAAATCGATTGATCCCTTGTCCTAGCTTCAATAGCAAAGAAGGTTTTTGGAACTAATTTCAACTGCCATTTTGCCATCTTATCGCTAATAGAATAGGTCTATCGACAAATTCTCCTTAACGCAAATAGTGCATGGTTCCCTTTTCTTTTATTGACTTATTTACCGAAGTCTAAAAGTTTGCTTTAGTCATTGCCGACTAAAGAAAATGAAACTACGCTATAATTTATATCTACTTCTATTATTAAGTCTGTCAAGCTCTATTTCGCTTTATGCGCAATGTGGCGGCATATTGGAGCCCGGCTTTAAGTTTTTAACCAGCAGTAGAGGATGTGCGCCTTTTACAGTTAATCTGGAGACCTTTTATCTGTCCTCAGTTCCGGGTACGGTTTATTACATCGACTGGGGCGATGGATCTCCCGAGCAACAGATCACGCAAATCAATGCAACGGGGGTAACGATATCTCATAACTACCCCAATGCTTCTGTAAACTGTGGATATGATATGGTGATCGATGCATCAAACGCATGTAATCCTCGTGGTAGTGTAGTGCCGATCAACACGCAAGTTATCGTTTGGACCAACGATGCGATTTCCATCAACCCCCAGGAGTTCCGGGTATGTCAGGGATTTGCTTCTACGCTGCGATTTACGGATGATAGCCAATGGAATTGTTTCCCCCGACTAACCCGAGAGAATAGCGAAGCTCGATGGATACAATGGTTGTATGGAACCGGTCCTGCGGTCAATCAGGTGAATGGTGTACAAGTGAATAGTATTGCTCCCGGTGGCTTTCCTTATTTGGATCCTGCGCCTTTTCGCAATCCCATCCATCCGGTACTAGCGCCCGGTCAGGTAAGCCTGCCGATTACTATTCCGGCAACCCTGCCTGCGGATATAGGTAAAGAATTTGTAGTCACACTAAAGAATTGGAATCAATGTAATGCGTATGATAACAATGTATTGGATGGAAATGCATTTAATCCGGTCAATGGAGATTTGATAAATGGTGATAATAACGCCCAGGTCATCACTGGTCGAATTGTAATAGTTCCCTCGCCTCAACCGAATTTTATAACTAGATTGGGTAGTGCTACAGGTGCAGTTCAATCTATCTTTTGCATTGGCGATGATATATTTTTTGATGATCAAACTCCCGGAATAGCCGGAGCTTCATTTCAATATACTTGGGAATTTTTCGACAACGCAACTGGCACGGGTTCTCCGATTGCTACATCAAATTCTTCCAATCCAACTTTTGCATATCAGCTTTCAGGTCAGAAATTAATCCGAGTATCGGTTCGTGATGGTAATGCTGCCGGGAATTGTGTTAATAGCTTTGATCGGGTGATTACCATTTCTCCTTCTTTAGTTGCAAAAATTCAGGTTACTGATTTGTCAAACAATAATATAACACCATACTTCTGTCAGGAAGCCTCCGGCACTCAAACCGTTTTTTCAGCACGTTTTAATGACGCATCGGTAGGTGTAGTAACGCCTACCACCCAGTGGAGATGGGAGATATATGATCCTTCAAATAATCTGATCAGGCAAGATCCTGCGGTCGGTTTTTCAGCGATTGCCATTCCGAATATCGATCAGACTTTTTCAACACCCGGAGTCTATCGGGTGCGCTTGCGTGTGCGCGACAATGTTACCTCATGCGAGTCGGTGGATGATTCAGAGGTTCGTGTTTATATCAAGCCGGTTCCGTTGTTTGTAGTCACACGGGTTTGTGAAGGTAAACCGACCGCATTCGTTGATGGCTCTACGCTTACATCCATTCGAGGTGAATCAATTTTATTGCGGGAATGGGACTTTAACTACTCAGGAGTTTTTAACCCCGATGCAGCTTTTACAAACCAAACTAATTTCGATCGGATCTTCCCAACATCAGGCACGTTTCAAGTGGCACTGCGAGTAACAACGAATCAAAATGCATGTTCCGCAATTTTTGTTTTGCCAGTCCAGGTAGATCCCTTGCCAAACGCCAGTTTCACGCCCAATGTTACTTCCGGATGTGGGCCCTTGATGGTTAACTTTACGAACACCTCGGTATTGGCTCAACCTGATGTCATTGATCAGTATGTTTGGGAAGTGGATGATCGGATCGGGGCAGGATTTCAGCCGGTGGCCATTCAACGACCTACCGATAGTAATTTCTCATCCACCTTCAGCTACGTTTTTCCAAACCTGACTATCAACAACAAATTATATGATATCCGTTTGCGAGTGATAACTGTCAATGGATGTGAACAAACGTCATCCACTCAAGTGATCATTGCCTTTCCCGGAACAGCCTCCGGATTTAGTGAGTTGAATTATTCACCGTTTAATTCCAATTGCTCCCCACAAACTGTTTCATTCAAAGTAGATGCACAAACGCAATCGCTGAATCCAATTGACTTCACATGGACGGTGCGTGATGCCACTGGTGTGTTGTCTCAAGTAAGCACTGGTGTTACCCCTGATTTTAACTTTTTGTTTGTTAATACTACAGATTCTTACAAAGATTTTAATGTAACCTTAACAACCCGTTTGCCTGCAGGTTGTCAGGGAGATTCTACCAGAATCATTCGGATCAGCCCTGTGCCAACTTCACAATTTTTGTTGGATACCCTGCAATTGGATTGCGACATCATGAAGGTGCGAGCAACCGCAGTGCAAAAAGGATTACCTTCCTATCATTGGGTGATTGATGAAAACAACATCACTGTATTAAACACACGAACACCGCAGGAGATAGTTGAATTCACCTTTAATCGATTGTTAGCCGGTAATAGTTCTGCATCAATTTCTTTGGACACGGAAAACTTTGCAAATTGTCAAAGTTCAGTGTCATCACGCGCATTTCAAGTGCCACAGAAAGATGTTATAAATACCTCATTCACGGTTACCCCCCTCAATCAGACATTGCCCGCATCAACGGTAACCATTGCTAATACTACGAATGTTGGTTCATGGACGTATCGTTGGGATTTTGGAGATCAAACGACATCTACAGATCCTGCCATCGCAAGTCACACGTATGCCACCTATGGAACCTATGAGATTTCATTAACCGTAAAAAGTCAATTTTGCGAAGAAAATTTTAAGCAAAGCATCACCATTAATGCAATTCCACCGCAGGTAGACTTTTCATTTGACCCGCCAGCGGGTTGTGTGCCACTTCAGGTAACATTTACCAACCTTACCCGATTTGCTGACAGCAGAACCTATCAATGGGATTTTGGAGATGGATCTACTTCGAATGAAGCTAACCCGGTACATGTATACAGCAGAGCAGATACCTACACCGTCTCATTATCGGCATCGAACGTTACGGGTCAAAAGATTACCGCTACCAAACCCAATGCCATTCAAGTTTATCCACGACCTACCGCAGGCTTTGATGTAAAGCCAAGACTCATATATATACCAGGGGGAACATTGTACACCAGTAATCTCAGCTTTGATGCAAGCCGATTTGTTTGGGATTTTGGCGATGGCACTTTTTCTTCATCCGAAGAACCAGAACACCAATATACCAGCGAGGGAGTTTATACCATAAAACTAGAAGCGACCAATCAATTCGATTGTGTTGACTCAGCTAAGTTGGTGAACGTAGTTCAGGTAAAAAAAGGAGGGCAGGTGCTTGTGCCCAATGCGTTTTCTCCAAGCGGTTTTGGTGGAAGTGGAGGTGGCAGCGGAGGTGGAGCGGGCGATGGAAAAAATGATGTATTTCTTCCGTTGATGCGGGGTGTAACAGAATTTGAGTTATTAATTTTTAATCGCTGGGGCGAATTACTTTTTGAAAGCAGAGATGCAACCCGTGGTTGGGATGGGTATTACAATGGCAAGTTGTGCCAGCAAGATGTGTACATGTATAAGCTAACCGCCCGATTCGAGAATGGAGAGAATGTAGTGCGTGTAGGTGATATTAACTTGATTCGTTAATCATGATGAAGTCTACACATAACACCAGCTATTCTATCGGTCTTCAATGGATCATTGGGTTTGTTCTTTCACTGAATTCATGGAATGTGCATTCACAAGATCCAGAGTTTTCTCAATATTATTCAGCACCATTGTATTTGAATCCGGCATTTGCTGGAACAACTGCCGATCATCGTCTGATGATGAATTACCGCAATCAATGGCCGAACATTGCACGAGGGTATGTAACGTATGCCTTTTCCTATGACTATAATCTCCATAACTATAACAGTGGGGTTGGTTTTTTGGCTACGGTTGATCAAGCGGGTACAGCAGGGATGCGATCATCTCAGTTTAACTTTATTTATTCATACAAGTGGAGTATATCGAATAAGTGGGTTATTTCGTCTGGACTAAATTTTGGTTACGCCATGCGCAGTTTAGACTTTAATAAGTTACTTTTTGGCGATCAGCTGCAATTTGATGCCAATGGAAATGTGCCGAGTGATGATCCTTCTACCTTTAATCTGGGCATGGCAAATTACTTTGATTTTAAAGCAGGTGCTTTGGCTTATAACAAAAATTTCTGGCTTGGATTTGCTGTTAGTCATATCAATGAACCCAATCGATCTTTGACGAACGATATCGCATTCGTGCCGGTGAAATATACACTTCACGGGGGCGTCCGAATTCCATTGTATCGAGGTGCATTTAAGCGAGCTAGTATTCCTATCCTTTCACCTTCTTTTGTTTATAAGCAGCAAGGCACTTTTGAACAATTGGATGTAGGAGCGTATTTGCTTTATAGCCCTATTATACTAGGCGTATGGTACAGAGGAATACCACTCACTAAAAATGTGCAAGGAAATGTGAGTCAAGATGCTGCAGTTTTGATCTTGGGCTTTCAAATGGAGCACATTGAAATTTCATACAGTTACGACTTTACAGTTTCTGCACTCGGACCAATTTCTGGCGGCACCCACGAAGTAGCATTGAAATATCGTTTACCCATTAACTTGAAGGAAAAATCCAAGAAGAAGGAACGCTTTATTCCATGTCCTACATTCAATCGCAAAGAATGATTTATCGCTTTCTTTTACGGGTTACTGTCTTTTGTGTACTCTTACCCTTGTTGCGTGTTTCAATTTTCGTGTCAAATAAATAGGCAACTGAAAACCTGATTGTGTGATTTTTTACTTTTAATAAGTCAACATCTACAAAGCTGATGGGAAAAAATCCATCGCCCTTATCACTTAAAAATGTTTGTGCAAAATACACGTGAATAGACGTTACGATTTTATTCGCTCCTACAGGCTGAAACGCTAAGCCACCGGTAAGATTTAATCCAAATTGAAATCGGTTTGGATCTGTGATTCCTTCTATCTGCGCATCTGCTATCGGATCGGATGTTTCTTTTACCTTCCCAAAAACAGTGGTGTATTCCAATGATTCAATGTTGTTTTCTAGTAGGTAGCTGCTTTTAATGGTTCCACTGTTGCTCAGCCAATAACTGATCACAGGTCCACCGCCTATAAACCAATTATAGGTTTTTGTTTGGCCACCCTGGCCACTGTAAGCACCTGTATTCTTTTTAAATTCTAATACATAAAACAAAGGAAGTTCAATGTATTGCATGGAGGAGTAAAGATCAAATTTGCTGTCTGATCGTGGATCGTCAATTCCTGTAACATGCCTTCCTCGTTGTGAATATAATAGCTGTCCATTCAAAACAAAGTTTTTATGTACCCGCATAGATGCCATGAACCCAACATCAAATCCCAGCGTTGGCGAGGATTGATACCGAAATTGATCGTCAAAGAAAAATACTTTAGAGAGGCTGCCTCCTACAACCGGCCCAACAAGCAACTGCGCAGAGCAATTCAGAGAAATGAAAACCGTGAGTAGGAGAGAAGTGGATAAATGCTTCATTTCATTTTTGCCATCAACTGACAATGATAATCGAAAAAATTGGTAGAACAAAAAAGTGCGTTAGCGGAATTTAAAACAATACTATCTAAAAGGTAACCGATTAACTGTTGATTTATTTTAAATTAACTCACAACCCTTCATCGAATATCTTGCACAAATTAATTGAAGAATTATTAAGTTGCATGGTTGAAAAATGTACCCAAACCTAAAATTCCAGTGAAGCTTATTAGCGGGCTATTTTTTATTTTTTTACTCACATCGTTTGGGCTAAAAGGGCAAAATTACCCTATTTATAACGGTTATTTTTTAAATCCATTTACCTATAATCCTGCCGCTGCAGCTACAGAACGTATACAGGCAAATGCTGCTTATCGAAAACAATGGATAGAAATTCCCGGCTCACCAACTATTCTTAACCTTTCCGTTTCCACTTTGCTCAACGAACGCAGGGCGGGTATTGGTTTCCGAGCAAGTTCCTTCAATCGAGGTTTTTTAAGTTCATCGGAAGTGTCGCTTGCCTATGCCTATGGTGTTCCTCTAGATAAAACTTCTCGATTGTATTTTGGCCTCTCTGGTGGCTTTTTGTCAAATTCCTTGAATACCAAAGACATCGCATCAACCGACCCAGCTTTGGCAAATGTGGCAAGTTCATTTACACCCAGTGCTTCTTTTGGTATGTATTACAAGAATACCAATGGGCTCAATCTGGGCCTCGTACTTCCCAAACTAATTAGTAACAGCAGTTTGGATGCGAATTTCACGTTTTCCTATTTTGACAATGTGATTCTAACGGCCTCCTTCAGCCGCTGGGACCCCAATCCAAAAGTCATCAAAAAAGGACAGGAGAAGCTTTTTGTAAAGAAGAAGAAGAAAACGAACATGCCTTTAGAGGCTTTCGCTATTTACAGATATTCTTCTATTGGTGGATTATTTGAAGCTACTGCAAAGTATAACTTTAATGCTAATATCTGGCTTTCAGGAACGTATAGACAATATGCGGGCATTATACCAGGTATTGGAGTACACACCAAGGATCTTTCCTTTGGATATTTTTACGAGACAGGGCTAGGAGGCGACTTGCCATTAAAAACTCATGAAATTATGCTTTCAATGCAATTTGGCAAGGAAAGCAAGTTCAGAGATAAAAAGCCGGCTCCGCCTTTAAGTAAAATCAAAGCAAATCCGGTACGCGTTGCAGCTAAAAAACCAACTCAAAAGATTGATACATCAGCAAATCATCAGGCTCGATTTAAGAAGGAACCACCTAAAATTGGGGTAGAACCAGCTAAAACAAATCCGACTAATCCGGTAGTTCAAAAACCGGCAGTAATTACGCCACCGGCCAATCAGCCCCCACCAGCTAACACAACAGCCAATACTCCGTCCGTTTCGGCAGAAGTACATGCTGAAGAGCGGAAACAGCTAGATCAGCATTTGGACGATCATACAGATGGCAAACACGATGATGCGCACGAACATCCGGTTAACCAACGCCATGATTTCGTCAAAAAAGGAAATCATCATGAGGAATTAGAGTTGGCTACCTATGTGATTGCCGGTGCATTCCAAAGCAGGGCCAATGCGGAGCATTATGTTGCGAAGTTAAAGGCTTTGGGATATGAGGCTGATTTTGGGCACTTATCCGCTCGAAATCTCTGGTATGTATTTGTGGCCGAGGAAAAGGAAATACCGGTCGCGCGTCAGGAACGAGATGAGTTGCAAAAGAATAAGATATTTAAAGATGTTTGGTTACTGACTGTTCAGGAATGATGATTAAGTATCAGGTAAATCTATGAAGGTAACAAGGTCTTTTTTTATATTGGCAATGTTTGCTCTTTCCGAATCGTTCGGACAAGCCCCGTATGTTAATGTGGTTGATAAAAAATCAGCCAGAGCTCAGGAAACCATTACCGTTCAAGGTATTAATTTCGGAACCAATCCGGCAGCAATAAAAGTCATTTTCGGAAATGTAAGCGCCACTCCCCAAACGATTACTGATCAACTAATAGAAGTGCCTGTGCCTGCCGGAGCCGCATTTGATCACATTGGAGTTCTCAATACAACCAACGGTTTATCCGGGTATTCCAAAAATCCATTTTTTATCAGTTTTGGAGGGACCAATCCATTTAATACGAGTCAAATTTCAACACAAAATGATTTCAATTCTGAAAGTGGCTTATACGATTTAGCTATTGCAGATTTTGATGGTGATGGAAAGCAAGACGTTGCAACTGCCAATGATAACTCGAATAATATCGCGGTTTTTCTCAATACGAGCACAACGGGTACCATATCCTATACAAAATCGATTTTGACACCTGCTGCCAAAACATTGCATGTTTCTGCTGCTGATTTAAACGGAGACGCCAAGCCGGAAATACTGGTTTCAGAGTTGAACGGACCTCGTGTTTTTATTTTCAGAAACAATAGTACAATTGGATCAATTGCCTTTTCAGCTCCCACCTCTATTTCGCTTTCTGGAGGTAAATTAAGTATGATTGGCATTCGTGACCTCGATTTAGACGGGAAACCGGATTTAGTGGTTACAGATCACGCTTTCAATCGAATCTTTATTGTGCCAAATCAGAGCTCTATTGCTACGATTCAAATGGGCACCCCAGCCATCGTTACCGTAAACAGTACATCAGTTACCGATGGAATTGCCATAGATGACCTAGATGGTGATGCGTTGCCTGAAGTAATCACCAGCGAGTTTCTTAGCCCGTCAGGAAAGATATTCGTTTTAAAAAATCAAAGTACGCCCGGTACAATCAAATTGACAGCTTCAATTGAGATAGTGGCCTCAACAACGATTTCCAACCTTAAGCTTGGCGATCTGGATGGTGATTCAAAACTTGATTTGGCTGCTACCGGTCTTTTAGCTTCGAGTGTTTTTGTGTTCGCCAATCAAAGCACAACCTCGGCCATTCAATTTGCAGCCCCAGTTTCAGTAGCTGCCAACGCGCGTCCCTGGGGAATTGATTTTGGTGATATGGACGGGGATGGAAAGGCCGACATTGTAGTTGCCTCCATCACTCAAAAAGCAGTAACTATTTTAAACAATCAAAGCACCTCCGGAAGCTTTTCTTTTCAGTTGCAAACTATCCCAACGACATTCATTAATCGGCATGTGAGAATTGCAGACGCAGATATAGATGGTCGTCCGGATATTACTTTTACTAGTATTGATGATAATAATTTAGGTGTCCCTGCTTCTAAGGTTTCTGTTTTTAAAAATTTGAATTGCGTACTTCCAACACTTTCACCTGCAGGCCCTATTACTATCTGTAGTGGAGTAACACAGCGTATCACTGCTTCTACCAGCATTAGTTCCACCTACGAGTGGTTCAAAGATGGAGTTTCTTTGGGCGCCCCGGGTACCAATACCTTTATCGATGCTACCGCAACCGGACTCTATACAATTACATTGACCAATGGCGCTTGTAGCAAAACGTCAACTCCAGTATCCATCTCGGTTGTTGCGGGAGCACCATTGGGAGCCGCTACACCTGTACCAGTTACTCCGGTTTGCATTGGTGGCACATTGAATTTATCTGTGAATGATGTAGGAGCAACAAATTACATCTGGACCGGACCGAATGCCTTTAGTATGATGGGTAGAACAGTAAGTAGCCCTAACTTTCAACCGAATCAGGCTGGAAAGTATTCTGTCGATATCATGGTAGGAACGTGCAAAACCCAAACTGCTACAGTGATTGTGGACGCAGTTGTCATTCCGGATGCGAGTGTTTTCTATATCGGTTCTCAAATTATTTGTGAAGGGCAAACCAAGCAATACTCCATTTCACCCTCTCCAAGTGGATATACATTCCAATGGGCAGAACAAGCCACCGGAGATATATCGGGTGCAACTAATTCAACGTTTCTTGCCTCTGCTACCGGAAGCTATTTAGTAAAACTTCGCTCCATTGCTAATCCTACTTGTCCAGCAGTTCAAACACTGTCAAAGCAAGTCCGTATTGCCAAAAATCCTGTAGTTGATTTTTCGGTTCCGGCTACAGCTTGTATCGGACAAGTACTTGATTTTACCGATCAATCTGTTATTGATCCGGATCCAACCGGTTTGGATGTTCAATACGCATGGGATTTTGGAGATGCGTCATCGGCTGCTACTAAAAATGCGACTCATGCCTATTCAGCCGCGCAAACATTTAATCCAAAGCTAACCATTTTGTATGGCACAGCAGGTTGTACGGCCTCTAAACAAAAAGGAGTCGCAGTACAGTCAGCACCAGCGCTTACCATTACGAATGCAAATGGAATCTACAGTTTCTGCCCAACCGACAGTTTGAAGTTGGAAGTGGCAGGAGCCTTTGATTCCTACTTATGGAGCAATGGTAAAACAACTACTTTCTCGTACTATAAGACAGGTGGAGATGCTTCGATTGAAGTTATGTTTGGAACATGTAAGATAAAAGCAACTAAGCCTATCGTAAAATTCAATGGCCCATCTGTTGTTGTTTCCGCTAACCCAACAGCGATTCGAGCGGGCGAAACATCTCAGCTTACTGCATCGGGTTTGTTGGATTATACATGGACGCCTTCTGCAGATTTAGATAATGCATTGATTTCAAATCCGATTGCCACTCCATTAATATCAACCACCTACAAAGTAAAAGGCAAGGATGCCAATGGTTGTGTAGGCGAGGGTACATTACAGCTTGCTGTAATTCAAGATAACGCCCTTAACTCATTAGTAGCTTCTAACATACTTTCACCGGATTTGGTGGACACACAAAATGACACGTGGGTGGTAAAAAATGCAGAGAGCCTTCCGCAATGTGGTGTTACAATCTATGATGAACATGGCTTTAAAGTGTACGAGGCAAAACCGTATTTGAATGATTGGAAAGGTACAACCACGAGCGGTAAATTATTACCAGCCGGAGTGTATTATTACATTCTTCGATGCGATGATTCCTCGGGAGACTATGTAGCTGGTAGTGTAAATTTAATTCGATAAACTAGTTGAAAACACAAGAAATGAATATCCCCAATTCAAATTGCTTTAGAAAACCCCTGTTGCTTTTATTCTTGCTAATGATGGGATTTACTTCTGTCATGGCTCAAGAGATTTGTAACAACGGAAAAGATGACGATAGTGATGGTTTTATCGATTGTTTTGATAGCGATTGTTCCGCGAATTCATTATGCGATGGTAACTATTTTGGTAATGATATTTTCTGCCAGGCAAAACCCACTGCATTTCCAAAATTTTCCATGAAGTTGTTATGGGGTTCGGCTAATAAAACGACCAATCACTTAAATCGTGCTTCAGTTGGTGATTTGAATAGAGATGGGATTCCGGAAGTAGTGGTAACAGAAATTGAGAACGATTTCATTTACGTGCTGGATGGAAAAACAGGAACTACTAAAAAATCTTTGAAGACAGGTTTTTCCTTGGATAGAGAAATAGCGATAGCTAACATTAACAATACCAACTGCGGACAGATTTTTGTGTCAGGTGGAACTAACATTTACGCGTACGATTGTAACCTGAACCTTTTATGGAAGAGCACAACATTAAATGCATCTCCTGCTCAATTCGGTATTGCAGATTTTGATGGTGATGGTAAGGCAGAGATTTATTGCCGAGATGAAATATTGGATGCTCAAACAGGTATAAGAATAGTAAAAGGAGTGAATTCTTCAAATGCAGCTGGACAACCGGTAGCAGTAGATATTTTGAATAACGACAATAAACTTGAATTGATATCTGGTTGTAATATTTACTCCGTCAATCTTGGAACCCGAACACTAAATTCAGGAAGTCTTACACTTCAGAAAAATGTTCCCAGTTTTTTTATTCGCCAGACACATACCTCCACAAGTGTTGCCGACTATAACTTAGATGGAAGCTTGGATGTAATAGCTTCCGGATCTGATGGGGCTCCCGATGCTAACACAACTTTGTTTTTCTGGGATGTAAAAAATAATGTTATAAAAAAATACATAGATAAGATTGCTAGTACCGTGTTTATTGCGGGTTGTTCCAATACCTCTGGTACTTATTACAAAAATGGTTGGCAGAACGGAACAGGTCGCGTCAATATTGCGGATATTGATGATGATGGAAAGTTAAATGCATCCTATGTGTCGGGTAAATACTTATATGCCTTAGATGAAAACTGGAATTTAAAATGGCGCGTAGTTGTAAACGAAGAAACTTCTGGATACACAGGGTCTACTGTTTATGACTTTAATGGAGATGGTGCCGCTGAGGTGGTTTATCGGGATGAACAATTTTTATATATCATCAATGGAAAAGATGGATCGATCAATACCCAACAACAATGTATTGCACGCACAAACGTTGAGTATCCTATTGTAGCAGATATCAATGGTGATGGGTCTACTGAATTATGTGTTACATGCGGGTTTGATGATAAACTAGCCTGGAGTAATTTTTGCAACCTTTCATACTCGGTTAATTCACATGTCCGCGTATTTGAATCAGCCTCGTTGCCTTGGGTGCCATCTCGCAAACTATGGAATCAACATGCGTATTTCAATGTGAATGTTAATGATGATTTGACTATTCCGAAGGTAGTTCAAAAACACCATTTAATATGGTCGAATGGTACATGTACCCAAGGCCCCAATCGCCCACTTAATACCTTCTTAAATCAAACACCTTTTCTCGATACTCGCGGGTGCCCCACGTATGCATCTCCAGATTTAATCAATGTCAAAACGCTATTTAAAGTCAATCAACCTACTTGCCCAGATAAGGATTTTACGGTCACGATGGGAGTTCAAAATATTGGAGACGTCACTATGATCGGTGCTGTCCCCGTTACATTTTACAAAGGAGACCCTCGATTGGCTGGCGCAGTTAAACTAAATACGGTTAGTGTAAATGTGAATTTAGCCAAAGGACAAACACAAACATTCACAAATTTAACGGTCACAGGCACTGGTGGGGCTTTCAAATTGTTTATCTCGTTGAACGATGCAGGCACCTCAGTCCCTACGCCAATAGTGTTGCCCAATACAAGCATTATTGAATGTAGTTATGATAACGTAATAGACGCTGATATTCTCCCCAAGTCTGTAAAAGTTACGGCATTAAAAGTAGCTGATAACATCAAGTGTTTAGGTGCAACCGTACCTGATAATGGGGCAGCTCGAGCTTTTGTGCTGGTTGGAGGGGTAGAAAATACGGTAGACTATGACTTCTTTTGGTTTAACGGTACGGTTGCAGGTGCTCCCAATTTTACAGGCGTAGCCTACACGGCCTTAGCAGCAGGAACATATAAAGTTTTTGCTAAAAATAAAGTACTAGGTTGTAATTCAGATACCGCGACCGTAGTAATTAACCGGGTAGATAAAGCACCGCTCACGGTTGCAATTGTTGTTGATAAAGCAAACAGTAGTTGCGGTGTTCCTAATGGACAATTCCATGCAGTGGTTAATGGTGGAGACCCTATTATCAATTATACCTTTAAATGGTATGAGGGGAATGATATATTTACATCACCTGAAATAGCAACAGGAAACATTGCATCAAACTTAAAAGGAGGTAAAACATACACCGTACTTGTTACAGATAATTTTTCTGGTTGTCAGGTGGTATCTTCGTTGGCTGTGCCAGATATTACTGTCACACCGGTTGCATCAGCATCAACGACCAATGCTCTATGCGTGCCAGCAAATTCGGGCAGCGCATCGGCTACTGTAGGTGGTATAACCATTGGGTATACATTCAGTTGGTACAATGGTGCCGCAGCCAAACCAACAGCCGATTTCACAGGCGCCACGTATAGTTCAATTCCGGCAGGAGCCTATACAGTTATTGCCACCGAAACGGCTTCAGGTTGTAAATCAGCTCCTGTAACAGTGAATGTAAATACTCCGCCACCATTTACGGTTACAGCTGCTCAACTTTCTCCACAAACAAGTTGTAATCCGCTAACACCGAATGGTTCTGCTACTGCAGATGTTGGTGGGGTTACAGTTGGGTTTACTTTTGCGTGGTTCAAAGGGCAAAGTACGGCTCCAGCTGACGCAGTTACTGGACCTACTAATTTGGCTGCTGGAGTTTATACAGTAAAAGCTACCAATACAACCACTGGTTGTTTTGCAACGGCTGAAGCAACAATTACCCAAACTCTTGTATATCCTGTAGTTACATTAACGCCATCACCTAACGCGGTTTGTGATCCAACGAAAGGAACAAGTGCATTCACAGGATCCGTAACTGCTAATATTACGTATAATGGATCAACAGTAACCGACTTTACTCCATTCCAACTAGTTTGGCACAATGGTTCATTACCAACCGATCCAGTAATAGCAGGTGCAAACTCAAAAAACATTAATCAACTGAATGGTGGTAACTATACACTAGTGGTTACTAAAACAACCGAGGGATGTGCAGCAGCTCCTGCAACTGCATTGGTTTCGAATACTCCAACCTTACCAACTTTGATTACTTCACAATCTCCTTCGCATAATTGCGATGCAGGACCTACCGGAGACGGATCTGCCGAGGTAACAAAAGTCAATACGGTTAATGTTGGTGCAACTACCAATTTTACTTACCAGTGGCACACTGGAATCGGAACGACCACAGTGATCGCAGGACAAACAAATCCTAAACTTCAAAACTTGAAAGGTGGTGTTAGCAGTAACTTCACAGTATTGGTTACCGACAAAACAACGGGATGCCAAAACACAGCGACTGTTTTAGTTGGTGATTCAAAAGTATTGCCGGTTCTCACGTTAAAGAGCACCCCTAACTCGATTTGCGATGTAGCGAAAGGCTTTAACGGAAGTGCGTTGCAAGATGTGTTGACGGATGCAAATGCGGTAGGAGGCGACACGTATACGTATGCCTGGAGCACAGGTAATACAATGGGTTCGATTATTGCTGGCCAGACGAGTTCGACATTAACGAATCGGAATGGAGGATTTTACACGGCTACAGTAACCAATAACCGATTGAATTGTACTTCAAATCCGGAGACGGTAGAGATTAAGAACATACAGGTTTTGCCTGCGATATCAAATGTAATAACAGCATCCACGAATTGTGTTGGAGGTGCGGCCAATGGTCAGATTGCATCGAGTGTTACGAATGGTTTGGTAGGCGAGACGTTTGCGTTTCAGTGGTTCAATGGGAATAC
>DGYK01000024.1:0-135 GCA_002398365.1 Flammeovirgaceae bacterium UBA5008 | reverse complement strand
GTGTATAACAATGTGAGCGGATGTACCAACACGTTGACCAGTACACTGACGGATTCCAAAGTCTTACCAGTTCTTACGTTAAAGAGTACCCCGAATTCGATTTGCGATGCTGCGAAAGGATTCAATGGAACGGCA
>DGYK01000004.1:1360-12497 GCA_002398365.1 Flammeovirgaceae bacterium UBA5008 | reverse complement strand
ATCGTGAAGATGTGCTGGATGCGAATCTATTTTACTCTATTGAACAAGCCAATGAAGTAACTGCTAAATGGGTCGATGATTACAATAATGAAAGGCCACATCAATCGCTCAACTATCAAACCCCGATGGCTTATGCAGCGTAAGGTTTTCTTAAGGCATAAAACTCTTGGAATGATCCAAAAGAAAAGCCCTGCGCTTCAGGCAGGGCTTGACCATTCCAGTCGTTTGAACTTAACCCTGGCAGGTTGCTCCTCAGCAGAGCCCGCTTCTGTTTCAGTTCAACTATACAAAATTCAAGTCAGTAATCTATATTTACAACCTGTCAAAATTCTAAGCCAATTACCAAAGGACCCAAAAATTTTTCTCTACTGGTTAAGACGAATGTTAAAGGTGTGACGGCAGTATTTCCGAATTCCGCTATAAAGCTTTCGTAGATTTGACTGCCGTAAAAAATACTGCTAGAGGGATATGATTTGGAAAGTTAGTGCCTTTGCGAGGCGCTTCGGCAGGGGAGGGTAGGAGAGAGACTTTTTTTTCGAGTAAGCCACGACAAAATAACGGGATAAACTCCATTTACCCTTGCGATTTTTTACTCTCCAGAGAGAAGAATTTGGACGATGGTTAAGCGATGGGTTGTCTACGTCTAGTATTTTAACAATGGATTATGTTTGGAGGCCTGAGAATCAGAAGATCCATTTCACTTGTGAGGAATTACCTAAGCCGGATTGTAAATGGCACTAAAAAAATGGCTTTTTTGGACTGTATTGATCTATTATCGCTTTGAGTTAGCTGATACAATTCAACTAAATGTTAAATGACATTTTCTTGGAATAGTTACGATCGATCGCTTTTTGCGAATATACCATAGTGGTCTCCATTGAAGAGTGACGAAGCGTTTTTTGTATAAACTCAAGTGGAACTTTTTTGTCGCACATGATTTGTCCTGCTGTGTGCCGAAGGCTATGAGGTGAATATTTCCCAGGCTTATTTAGCAAGCCTAATTCTTGAAATTTGTCTTTGATTACCATGTCTATTTCAGTTTTTGAAATCCCCGGAAATGTCTTTCCTTTTGAAATTGAATTCTGTTTAAGGTACGACTTAGTTTCCCCGATAGGTACCGAAAAGAATCGGATAAGATCCTTAGACTTACTAGATTTACCTTTGCCCCAAACCGCAATCTTTCTATCCTTGAACAAGAGCAGTCCGAGACATTAAGTCTTGTGATTTCAACTTTTCTCAGACATTCCAAGCCATAAGTGAGATTATAGCTCTTTCTCGTTGGTACTTGCAAATACCAAGCAGCCTTTCACGTTGCCTTTCTGTAAGGCTCTCCTTGTGATACTTTTTTAACTGGCTACTCGAAGATCGGACTTTCATCGCAGAAATCTGGCGAAGTGATTGTGTACAGATTAACCGAAGGCCTTTTTTAACCGTTTTTTGCTCTTAGGATAGTTCTTTATCAGAAAAGCTTGGTAAAGGATGGCCCAATCGCAAGGGGTTTTCAGTACGGATTTATAAAGTGGCTTCGTGTAATCAGCTATGGATGGGGAGAGGACAAACTTCTCAACGGCCCTCTTGTTGAACCTACTTAGATCAGACTCAATACTATTGAAAAATTGGTTCAGAATCGTTGTATAGGTTGCTAATGACAAATCTCCTCTAAGACGGTCTTGTCTTTCAGCCAGAAAGATTTTAATAAAAATATTCGCAATCGGAAGGTTGAGTCATAAGGATCGGTATAAGAAATTGGTTGAAAGAAACGTTTCTTAGCTTCATCAATCGTATCCAAAAGTATTGGTGGTGTCTAAGAAGTTATTGATACCTGATCGAATCCATCAATCGAATCCACCAATTGTAGGTCACTCGATTTTTCAAATTTGTAGCACGGCTAGAGCGATTAATACACTAGGATTTCATTTGACCGTTGTGAAAAGGTCGAAACATACCCGAAAGCGAAATTTTGTTGGAGACTATTAAAACATTGTCTATTTTGCATTTAATCATTTTTTGAGTTGCTTAAACTTCTAAGGTATGTTATCGTACAATTTGCGTTTCAGTCTGCGACACTTACAACGGGAGAAACTCAACACCACCCTTCACTTGGTTGGCCTTACTCTTGGAATGAGTGTTTGTTTGCTGATCGGTCTTTTCCTGCGTTATGAGTTTCAGTTTGAGCATGACAATAAAAATGCTGACAGGATATACCGGGTCAATTCCGTCTGGACGGAATCGACCCGTCAATTTGACGTCTATGCGACATCGGAAAAATTATCTGAAGTGATCCGCCGGGAGATGACTGGCGTGGATAAAGTGACATTAGCACGAGCCGAGTACAAATCTTTGGTGGAGGTCGCGCCGCAGCGAATCTTCAAGCAAGAACATATTTTGATTGTTGAACCGGAATTCCTTGACATATTTCAGGTTGAACTTATTAGGGGTAACAAGTCTGCATTCAAAGCGCCTTATCAGGCGCTTCTTAATGAGACTACCGCCAAAAAGTATTTTGGTAGTGAAGACGCTGTCGGCAAGACTTTTAAGTATCGTGATAAATTCATGATGACAGTGGCTGGCGTATTTAAAGACCTACCACACGACACTCACTTACCTGCATCGATGCTTCTTTCATATGTTTCAAGTGATCCATTTATGGACAATGGAGATACTTGGAATTTCAGTGACTTTCCTTGGTCGAGACTTTCTGTTTCGACTTATATTGTGGCAGGAGAAAATTTTGATTTGCAAAATCTCAATGATCAGCTTGGCTCAGTTGCAAACAAAAATATCAATTCTGCGCCGACGCTGGGCAAGAATATCAGGGGTGGCTTTGAACTGCAGGGGTTAACAGACATCCACTTTGACACCAAGCGATTCGGGGGTGGCCCTTGGGTGTCAGCTATGAATGTTTCATGGCTTTGGTTTTACGCAGGAATCGGTCTTGTCGTTTTGCTGCTGGCATGCATTAATTTCTTGAACCTGACAACTGCTCAGGCAATCTCGCGTTCCAAGGAGGTTGGAATTAGAAAAGCAATTGGCGCGCAGAAGACACAGCTTCTGGGACAGTTTTTGTCTGAAGCTTTTGTCATTACTCTTTGTTCTGGCGTGCTTGCCGTCGTCATTAGCAAACTTCTGATTCCTTATCTGAATTCCCTTCTGGGGAAACAAATTACATTTAGCCCGTTTCAATCCTGGGAGCTGCTAGCTGAGCTTCTCTTCTTTATCGTATTGACCAGCATCTTGGCGGGATTTTATCCGGCATGGCTTGTGTCTAAATTCAAACCAGTGGTTGTGTTGAAATCGGGTACCTCTGGAGCAAAAGGAGGCGGGCAACTACTGAGAAAGTCCCTGGTGGTTTTGCAATTCACGATTTCGTCGGGCCTGTTAGTAGCTGTACTGTTGCTTGCTCAACAAGCCGACTTTTTGCACAACTCAGATCTTGGATTCGACAAAGAGAATATTGTCCGAATTGAAATCGGTAATCACGATAGGATGCAGGTTTTTGCGAATGACTTACTGAGGATACCTGGAATAAAAGATGTCTCATTTTCACGAACTCCTCCGATCAGTGATGACCATTGGTGGAATTCAATAAAGAAAGTTACGTCTGACGAGAACAAAAGCGTCTGTGCCATATATGCTGACAGTCGTTTTTTCTCCGTATACGATTTGAGTTTGGTGAGCGGTATTATCCCAAAACAACTTGAGGCGGTCTCAGGCGATACTGCAACCAAAGGAGGCACTAAACAGGTAGTCGTAAATGAAAAATTGCTAAAGGAATTGGATATGGGAACTCCGCAGGAAGCTATCGGAAAACACTTTCTGTGGGATGGGGACACCGAGATATCAGGTGTTGTAGCTGACTTCAATAATGAGCCGCTCAATTATACCATTTCTGCAGCAGTGATTTATCAGGACAAAAAAGTTTATAGCCACGCCAATGTTAAGTTGGAGGCTAACGCTGATATTAGAAAGACGCTTGCTATGATCGAGGCGACTTGGAAACGACATTTTAGTGATGGAGTTTTCGAGTATACGTTTGTCGACAAACAGGTTGATGCTTACTACAGTTCAGAAAGCACGCTCTATTCTTTGTTTCGATTGTTCGCGGGAATAGCCGTCTTGATTTCTTACCTTGGGCTTTGGGGACTTGTAGTCTACGCTTCACGACAAAGGGTGAAGGAAGTGGGAATACGGAGAGTAATGGGCGCATCCGTGGCAGAGATTCTGGTGCTGTTGACCAAAGATTTTCTGGTTCTCGTCCTGATGGCTTTTATGATCGCAGCTCCGGTGACTTACTTTTGTATGCAAAACTGGCTTAATAATTTCGCGTTTCACATAAGTATCGGTTGGATGCCCTTTGCAGTTGCTGCAAGTACATTAATTTCCGTCGCCCTGCTCACCATTTCCGTTCAGATGGTGAAGGCGGCATCAACGAATCCAGTTAAGAGTTTAAGAACTGAGTGAAACTTAAATTAATGAATCGAGCCTTCTTGGAAATTTTCAAACTCAAATGGAATTATTAATTGATTGAAACCTATGGTCATCAATTTAGAAAACGTCACGCTATTGGGTATCGATTGTGTAGACATCAATAGGCTGATAGATGTATCCAAAATTTGTACTAAGCGGATCAATTTTGGCGCTGTCAAGCTTTTATCATCGTTGCCATCCGATGACAAAGACGTAATTAAAATTGAGCATCTGGCTTCCCTAGAGGAATGTGCCAAATTCATCATTAAAGATCTCTATCGGTACATCGACACTGACTTTATTTTGTTGATACAATATGACGGCTATGTCCTGAATCCAGAGGCATGGGACATGAATTTTATGAACTATGACTACATCGGAGCACCCTGGCCTTCCGATCACCTGGACGTTGGAAATGGGGGCTTCAGTTTCCGTAGTAGGAAACTTATGGAATTGTTGGCAAAGGATGCTTTTATCGATGATTTCCATCCTGAAGATGGTATTATTGGAATTAAATATCGGCCCTATCTCGAGTCAAAGGGGATTCGCTTTCCTTCCACCGAATTGGCTGCCAAATTCAGTTTCGAGGCGAATGCAAAACATGGACTGAAATGGAACGGCCAGTTTGGCTTTCATTCTTATTCAACCAATTTGAACAACTGGAGCATTTCTGAATATGCAAATGCGCTGACCGACTCCAGTTTTATTAGCTATTTCCTACAGAAAACCAAGAGCAGGCTCAACGTCGAGATTATCCCAGAGGCGTTCCGTATTCTGTCCGGTGTGTATCACGGACACAAGTTTGAAAGTAACATTTGTGTTGCCGAAGATGGGGCGCGCCGATTAGACGTAACCGAGGGGGCGGTTTCTGGTAGGAAATCATTCTATCCGGTAGATGAAACCACTTATTTTTCTGACGACGACAACGAGTTGCTCATGTTTGCCTTCGATGACAGTTCCGGTCTGATAAGGGCCAAGCGTTTTCAATACTCAATTTCAAGAATTGACTTTTTTGAAAGGAAGCTTGCACCAAAGGAGGTTGTTATGATTTCAGAATTGATGAATCGTGATATTCCTGAATTAAAAAACCCTTTTGTCGGATCGGTGGATCAGATTATGTAAATGCGGCGAGCGAGGTTCTTATTTTTTGTCAATAGAAATGTCCAGCGACCGTTCGCAAAGACAACCCTGCGAGTCGAGAAGCAAATATTGTTGGTTACTTTGTGTGGTTTCTTGCTGGTAACCGACTTGCTAGGGCAGGATACGCGCTTGAAAAAGCGAAGCAAGTATGTTCACCGCTACAACAGTAGATTTCAGTTATCAATTTTTCCTGGAATTAGCACTAATGGAATTAATAGCGGCTCGTTTGTGAATGATTACTCGCTTAACCTCTTTGGTGGGCTCTCGGTTGGCAACCGGAAATTGGAGTTGAGTCCTATCACTAACCTGAACCTGCGCGAGAGCTCAGGCTTGCAAGTCGCAGGCTTGGCAAATATCATTGGCGCAAACAGCTATGTGAACTTAACTGACGACGAGATTCGTCAACTGAAGAAAGAGAAATCTCAAGCATCTTTTCGTGGTTTACAATTGGCGGGCATTTTAAACTATGTGCAGGACACCTGCGCTGCAGTACAGTTTTCGGGTGTCATGAATTTTATCGGCGGAAATTTTCAGGGTCTTCAGATTGCTGGCGTCGGCAACCGAGTTGGCGGATTAGGGCGTGGTGCACAGTTGGCCTCCTTGTACAACGTAACCAAGGGATCAATGGCAGCTCTTCAGATATCTTTAATTTACAACAAGACTGGCGGTATGCTTACTGGCTTTCAAATCGGGGCTACAAACAACGCGGGAAAAATGACAGGCCGAAATTCAACCCCTCGGACGCCTCAGAGAGGAGTGCAAATTGGACTCATCAATTTTTGCAGGAAAATGGACGGCACTCAAATCGGCCTAATCAATATTGGGGGGACTTCTCGCGGCAAGCAATTTGGTGTAATTAATTTTTTTTCGAATGAAACGCCGCACGAAAAAGATGCGAGAAACGGAACGCCGGTAGGACTGCTTAATATCTCTTCGTCAGGCACTTACATTCGGTTCTACCACAGCGATTTATTTGCAATCAACCTAGAGAGAGCCTCCGGCAATTGCCTGAATTGCTCCCGCGTGATAGATTCTGAAATGCCCTTCTCTGACGATAACCAAATCTTTAATGAAAATGTTATGATACTGGGATTTGATCCCAGTACCCAAACTTGGGGATTTGGCTATGGCTTTCAGAAAGTTCTCTATAACAAGTCAACTATGATGCCATCATCGGCAAATAAAAGACGGATGATTAACTATGGAGTGAAATTTATTCATGTCAATAGGTCGATGGAACTCGATCGCGTATTTAACCTCGTCACTCGATTAAACTTTGACTTTGGCAAACGATTTGGGAAAAGGTATGTATTCGGGTCTATTTCATTGAATTATTTTTTATACGATCGGGGTGTTAGTGTTTCCGATTATAAAATCAGAGGGTTCGATATGTCCTCAGGAAATTTCAGAGATCTTTCATATAGTTTATGGCTAGGTTATGAGATTGGTATTCAACTTTGAGAAAGCGAGTGCTAAAGTCACGTATTGCTTAGAATCAGTGTCAAATTAATTAATGGCTATCCATCTCTTTTTCAATTTGTCTCAACGTGAACTTTCAGATGGTGAGTTTAATGATCTAATTTCAAAAGTGCATCATTCTCAATTGCCGCACATTTTAAAATTCCGGCAGAGAAAAGATGCACAAAACACTTTGATTGGCCGCTTACTGGTAAGCCACGCTTTCAAAACGATTCTCAATCGAGCAGCAAATTTTGAGGAGATGGTTTTTACGGAAGCTAAACGACCGGTCATTCCGGAAAGCGGCTTAAATTTCAGCATTTCTCATTCTCAATTTTTGACAGCATGTGCCGTTGCAGTTAACGGCGATGTGGGACTTGATGTAGAAAAAATCACACCAATAGATCTCAATATTTTCAGACCGTATTTTGAAGAGGCTGAATACAAAAGCTTTTCAACTGGAAACGACTTTGATTTATTCTATTCTTTATGGACAAAAAAAGAAGCGATTCTGAAGGCTTATGGCCATGGCCTCACTGTACCTTTAATCGACGTCTATGCATCAGGAAATCAGGGTAAGGTGCATGGACGAACATGGCATCTACGAACGCTGGGCTTTCCGGAAGGATATGTCGGTCATATTGCCACTGAGCAAGTCATTGACAACCTTATTTATTATCCATTAACATTGTCGATGCTCGCTGGGAGGACTGGGGATAAGAAATAGCGTTGTCAATAATAGCAGGGTTAAAGTTGCTATGCTACCTAGCGGCGGATCGACTCATTTGGCTAACTAGCGCCTGCTTCACTTCTTCGACTGAAATATTGTTCATACACTGATGGTTATACACACAGTCGTGATACCAGAGATAATAATAACATGGTGAGCAGGGCGTCTTCTTGTAAATGTTTATATTATTATCATGCCCCCAATGCACGGGGCTAGAGTCGCCGAAGAGAACAACGCCTGGTGTCGAGAAAGCATTCGTGGCATGAGAGAAACTAGAATCGACGCCTACAAAACTATTTGCATTCTTGATTAACGCAAAGGCTTCCCTTAGCGTCGTCGTCGACCTCCAATCTATTGCACCTATTACAAGGTTCTCATTTTTGTGACCGATTTGTATGAATGTGTATTCTGGGAGTTGTCGAACCAATTCAATCCAATTCTCAATAGGCCAATGGTGATTGGAAGACGACCTGGAGTGGACGTGCATCAGCACCACATTCTTATAGGGTTGTAGTCGCCGAATTGCATTCTCATTCTCTCTTTTAGACACGACAACCTGAATATTTTTGTTTGTTAGTGAAATGGAGAAAATATCACTAACAACTTCCTTCACGCTTTTGTTGATTATGTTGGGATAAAGAAGAACGTGCTGAAAATGCAATTCCGTGTAAGAGATTAATTTTGATTTAAAGAGATAACCAAAAAGATGAAATGGGTACCGGATCATTGAAACAATGGACAAATGTCTCAATGAGTCAATGTGGGGATTGTCATTGAAGACTTGCAAGTGAGCTTTCGAATAACAATACAAAATAATCTTTTCATCTGGAAAATGCTCCTTCAACGCTCGAAATGCCGGCGTACAAACCAAGGCGTCTCCGATTCCCCCTGGAGGCATCACAAGAATTCTTTTAACTTTATTCATAGAGAACCCACTTTAACGTATCCAGGATCATAAGGTGTGTTTTTTTTTCAGTATCCAGAAAAAGGCATACGCGATCAGCGCGATCGAAAAAGGGTTTAGCTAACTCTTTGGTTATCTGCTGATCAATATGATTCAATTTAATTTCTACCTCCGTTATGCGTGCTCGAATATCTTTGACGTCTCTCATTGGCTTAATGAAATTTCTTTGCTCTTATCAAAGTTATTAAAAAAAGTAATCCGTTGACTTGCTTTACAAAGCTATTTACGATAGATTGTGCTTGGCTTGTATTACTAATGAGTTCAATTTATAATTAATCCAATTGAAAATTGCAAGTTATTCATCCTGCTTGGCAGCTGCAAGTTGTCCTTTCTGCAGTGTTTTGAATTATCTTAATCATAAAGGTAAAGTGTAAATCTGCTCCCATAATGAGTGACCTCAATAGGTATTGTCCGCTTACGTTTAGTCAAGAAACCTTGTGGATGTTGGATCGTCAAGTAGGCACTGACAACTACCACCAATTTGATGTCCTAAGAATTCTTGGCGTCCTTGATGTCAATGCAATTGAAAAAGCGTTTCAGGCGATTTGCAATCGGCATGAAGTTTTGGATTCTATTGTTGAAGAACGAGATGGGAGACTACTCTTGCGTCCAATCGGTAAAGAGTGGAAGCTAGAAATATTTTCTGAACACTCAGTCACAAAATTGGTAGACGCGCATTCTTTTGTTAGAGAGTTAATCAATGCCCCCTTTGATCTGACGGCGCATCATCCTTTGAGAGCGTCAATTATCCAACTTTCTGAACAAGAACATCTGTTGGTCGTCACTGTCCATCACATCGCTTCTGACAATTGGTCTGTCGGTATTATTACTCGGGAGTTAGCTGAAATTTACAATTCAATAGTTGAGAGACGAGAAACTCATTTACCTGAACTGCATCAGCGTTTTTATGATTTTGCTAAAGCACAGCGCGAGTCGGTGACCTCAGATGAGGCTTTGGCATTTTGGCGGAGAATGCTTCAGAAACATACTCCCTTTATTCTGCCATCTGATTCTCCACGCCTCGAGTCAGGGGACCATCGTGGAGAGACTTTTATGCACACGGTCAACGGAATTAGCCCGGCAAAGTTGCGAGCTTTCTGCAAGCAACATGACACAACACCGTTCATATTTCTTCTCTCTGGTTTTAAAACTATGCTTCGACGGTATTCTGGACCAGATGAAGTTTGTTTAGGTACGCCGATATCTAGCCGGACGCGGGCCGGACTAGAAAATGTAGTAGGATTTCTCGTGGATACACTTCCGATTCAGACACAGGTGAGGGAAGCGATGACATTTTTGGAGGTGATGAGTAATGTGAAGGAAAATGTCTTAGGCGTATTCAAGCACTCACCGGTTTCATTAGGCGAAATTTTTCAGTCAACAGTGTCACATCGATCCCCTTTCCACGTCACGTTCGGTCTCGAATATCAGAGTCCTTTTGGTGATGACATCTCTACGGCATTGAAGGGGCTTATGCTTACACGAGAAACCCTATCTCCAGATCTCGTCAAGTTTGACTTAAGTTGTTCGGCGTTTTTGTCGAAAACGGAATTGGTGTTAAAATTGGAATACCGAACATCTCTTTTTGCAAAGGAGACGATTGAGCGACTCACCACCCATTACGTCAATATTTTGAATTCTGTTATCGAGGAACCCAGACAGAATGTGGGCAAGATCGAAATGGCAGACGAGCATGAACAGACAAGAATTCTTTCCGACTTCCAGGGTGCTAAGATCGAAAGCAATTATAGAACGGTCATCGATATGTTTATGGAGCAACTGGAAAGAGCTCCACATGCCTGTGCGGTTTACGGGGAATCAGACACGTTGACTTACGAGGGACTTGATTTGCAGGCTCGCAGACTACAAAGTTGTTTTCTTAAAGTTGGAATTAGTTCCGGTATGCCTGTGGCGATCCTTTGCGACCGGGCCCCGGTGATTGTGGCCGCGATGCTTGCCGTCATCAGGTTGGGCGCGGCCTACGTTCCTGTTGATCCCAACTATCCCTCTGATCGAATAAGTTTTATGCTGGACGACATCGGTAGTCCATTTTTAATAGCCAGCACTACTGTGGCCGACAATGTGCCAGCGGCATGGCGAGGTCGGGCTATAATGTTGGAGCACGCCCTTAAAGTAAGCGAAGAAATTCAGGTTCCTGAAGAATTAACACCACCTGGAGTGGATGATCATGTGTACGTGATCTACACGTCTGGTTCTACCGGCAAGCCAAAGGGGGTTGTCGTTAATCATGGAAATCTGACGAACCTGATTTCGTGGCACATACGGGCATTCAACGTCGGCCCTGCTAGTAAAGCTTTGGCTGTTTCAAATATTGGATTTGATGCTTTTGGCTGGGAAATTTGGCCATATCTGGCGGC
>DGYK01000004.1:0-1197 GCA_002398365.1 Flammeovirgaceae bacterium UBA5008 | reverse complement strand
ATTTGGCCATATCTGGCGGCGGGTGCGTCTATAATGCTGACAAATGAATATCAACGAATCTCGCCAGCAAGTTTGGCAGGACTTTGTGCGAGTGAAGGTATCTCGCACACCTTCGTTCCAACTGCCATGGTTCCCGCATTTTTGGAGCATGTCCGCCCTATGGCACAACTGAAATTAGAGGTGCTCCTCACTGGAGGCGATAAATTGCCACCGCTAGATTGTGCAAACCTTAACTTCGATATTGTAAACTGCTTTGGGACGACTGAAAATACAGTCGTTGCCTCTGCATTTACGATAGTCGGTGAGCCCAAGGGTATACCTCCAATAGGATCACCGATTGACAACACTGCGATATATATATTGACTGAGGGCTTGGTGTTGAGCCCTATAAATTGCTATGGCGAGATATTTATTGGGGGAGAAGGGATAGGCTGCGGATATCTAAACCAGCCCGAGTTGACGGCCGACCGATTTGTGCCTGATTTTTTTTCTGAGAATTCATCAGCAAGACTTTATCGCACGGGTGATCTTGGGAGGTTCCTGCTCGACGGTAATATTCAGTTCGAAGGCCGCATAGATAGTCAAATCAAACTTCGTGGAAACCGAATTGAACTCGATGAGATCAACGTTACACTTTTGTCTCATCCGGATGTGTCTCAGTGTACGAGTCTGTTGTCTGGTGGTGAATTGGAGGACAAGATTATCATCAGCTACGTGGTGCCCAGGGCTGAAGTTTCGACAGAGTCGATACTGCAATACTTACGAAGTAAGTTGCCGGTGTTTATGCTGCCAACGAGGTTGTTATTGATTCCAGCGTTGCCTTTGACACCAAATGGCAAGATTGACAATGATAAGCTGTTCTCTATTAGTGCTTCCCTATCTCAACCTCGCTCGTTGCAATCACCGAAGAACCCTTTGGAAGAGTCGGTACTGAATATTTGGAGAGAATTGCTTGAGAATGACGATATCGGTGTAAATGACGATTTTTTTCAAGTTGGTGGTCACTCGCTTTTGGCAACTCATATGGTGATTGAGATATCCAAACGGCTTGGTTTGAGATTGAAAATCGAAACAGTGTTTAGTTTTCCGACGGTGGAACAATTGGCAGAGCAACTAATAGCGGCAGACAAATCCCTACTTAAATCAAGCGTTCCTCTCTTGACAAAGGTAAATGCGATTCGATATCCGTTATCATAT
>DGYK01000035.1 GCA_002398365.1 Flammeovirgaceae bacterium UBA5008 | reverse complement strand
CTCGGTGGCGATTCTATTATAGCGATTCAAGTTGTAAGTCGCGCCCGCCGTGCAGGATATCATCTGCAAGTAGGTGACCTTTTTGACCTCCAAACCATTGAGCGGATTTCCACCCGACTCTCCACGCCGGTGGCGCGACTTGATTCAGAAGACGACAAGCTGCCGACAGAACCATTCGCGCTCACCCCGATCCAACTTTGGTTCTTCGAAACGGTTCCGGAATTTCGCTCGCACTTCAACCAAGCTGTATTACTCCGGATAGACAAAGGAGTGAATGCCTCCAGGCTTAAGCAGATAGCGCGATTGCTACAAGAATATCATCCAGCTTTGCGCCTAAAATTTCATAAGTCGGATTCAACATGGACTCAGCAATACGTTGAACCTTTGAATTGTTTCCATGTCGAAGATCTAACGTCGACATCCAGTGACTTTAAAATCAATCTTGAAGAACTGAATAATTCTTATCAGAGAAGCCTGGATATTGAAAAGGGGGATCTGATAAAAGTTGTGCTCTTTCTTACACCTGAGAGCGAGTCATCAAACCGATTACTACTGACGGTTCATCACATTGCAATCGACGGCGTATCCTGGAGAATTCTCCTTGAGGATATTCAAACGCTCCTATTGGTAAACACAGTCGACAAAGATACGTTATCTCCAAAAACATCTGGTTACCATAATTGGTCAAAAACACTACAAGACTACGCACGCAGCACAAGGTTATTAGATCAAATCAGTTACTGGGAGGAGGTTGTAAAGGAATCAAGCTCTCTGCCCTTCGGAAATGAACTAACCACCGCGCGAGTGGAGGATACTGATATCTTTTCCGTGGAACTAGACTCGTTGCAAACAAACAAACTAATTAACGATTTGCCTAAGGTCACGGGTGCGAGGATCAATGATTTATTGTTAGCACCGATGACAAGGGCTTTAACGGACTGGTTTGGTCTGAGCCATATTACGATCGGTCTCGATGGGCACGGCAGAGAGGAGATCAGCAAGCACGTAGACCTCACAAAAACTGTTGGGTGGTTCACGAGCCTGTTCCCAGTGAAGTTATCAGCCGACGGTAAAGATATCATCGATCAGATAAAGAGCACCAAGGAATACCTTAGGAAAGTGCCAGACAAGGGCGTGGGATATGGCGTTCTTCGTTATCTGCGTAATGAACAAGTATTGAAAAACGCTGGTGATTGGGAAATCACTTTCAATTATTTGGGTCAAACGGACAACGTTTTGCAGTCGATTGATTTAATTGGTGCTGCAGCAGAATCTCCTGGTGAGATGATCGCTAAATCACATCCTATACTAGCCAAGATAGCAATCACCGCCTTTGTTCGAGAGCATCGGCTCGTTACACAATGGAGCTTTAGTAAGCGGCATTTTCAACTAGAAACCATCGTTGCTATCGCGAAGAAATATGTCGATACGCTTCGAACTGCGATTGACCTGATCGATAAACTCTCACCTGGAGCATTTACGACGCCTTCTGATTTTAATCTCCATAACGATATTAGCTGGCACGAACTCGATGACTTCCTCGCGGAATCAATTCAAGGTGCACCCAGAAGGAATATCATAGAGGATGTTTATCGCCTTAGCCCGTTACAGGAAGGAATGCTATTTCACTTTCTTTACCAAGAGGGAAGCAAAGCATACATTGAAAAATTCTCGTGTAACATAAAAGGCGTTGACATCAGCGCGTTCGGGAAAGCCTGGCAAAAACTGGTTGATGAGCATAGCATCCTCAGAACGAGAATCTATTACAAGAAGCTTAGGATTCCCGTTCAATACGTTTTGAAGGATGTTAAGTTTGAAGTTCAGATGGTGGATTATTCAGGACTAGATAGGATATCTCATGCAATCCAGGAGTTTGAAAACACGGAAGTAGAGAAAGGTTTTGACTTTAATGAGGATCATCCTTTAATGCGTATAACTCTTTTAAAGCTGAGCGACAAAAATTATAGGATGGTGTGGGTACATCATCATATCATTCTCGACGGGTGGTCTGTTTCTGCACTGATTCTTAAATTCCTGAAACACTATCGAGATATCTCGCAAGGCAGAAAGCCGGACCAACATAAAATTGACCTCTATTCTGACTATATTAGGTTTCTCCATGTTATCGATATCGCTTCGCAAAAGGCGTTTTGGGCGGATAAATTGTTATCTGCTAAAAATACACCCTTGCCGTTCGCTAAGAATTCGTTAGAGAGGAACAAAGGAATAGGTGAATTTAGAACTCAAAGTCTCTCACTAAGCGGTGAGTTATCAGCGGTCATTAGACAATTTTCAAAGGAAAATCGAATTACAATTAACACGGTGATGCAAGGTATATGGGCGTACCTCCAACATATATATACTTCCGAAAATATAGTTGTGTTCGGAGCGACCGTGTCGGGCCGGCCTGTAGACCTTGCTGAGGTGGAGCAGAAGATTGGACTCTATATCAACACGA
The DNA here is from genome assembly GCA_002398365.1 of Flammeovirgaceae bacterium UBA5008. GTDB lineage: Bacteria > Bacteroidota > Bacteroidia > Cytophagales > Cyclobacteriaceae > ELB16-189. Next base: position 4,987 of record DGYK01000035.1, on the reverse strand, counting down.
TTCCCTTTATCACTGAAATTACCGGCGACGAGAAGATCATCGACTGGTTGAGTCGCATACAAGAAGAACAGGCGGTCAGTCAAAGATTTCATTACACTTCTCTCAGAGATATTAAGCGCTGGGCAGGCATCGATGGCGAAATGTTTGACACGCTGTTGGTGTTTGAAAATTATCCAGTCAGTAAGGAAATATCAAAAAGCGACTGGTCGCTTGAGGTGGACCAAATTGATATGACTGAGCAGACGAATTACTCACTTACGATAAGTGTAGGCGCTGCCGAAGACATTAATGTAACATTTACCTATAACGCCGGAATATTTGAAGAATTTTACATTGAACAACTTGCCGAGCATTTTGAAAGGTCGTTGATCAGGATTGTCGATGGCCCTGGGAAACTGGTGAAGAGTATTTCACCGCTTAGCGATCGCCAGGAAAAGGTAATTGAGTCATTCAATCTTACCGAAGCGTCCTACCCGGCAAATGTAACAATCATTGAACTTTTCCGTGAGCAAGTTGGCATTCGTGGAGATCGAGTGGCCATTGTTTGCGATGGAAGGAATATCTCATACGAAGAACTTGATATCTATTCGGATCAACTTGCTCATTATTTTCTGAAAAACAGGTCACTCCATCCGGAAGAACTTGCGGTCATTTTTTTGCCAAAAAACGAATGGTTGATCATATCCGTAATCGCCGTATTAAAAATCGGAGCGGCATACGTCCCTGTGGATCACTCTTATCCTTTGGCGCGAGTCAACGATATATTAGCAGACAGCAGCGCCCGACTACTGATTGACGAGAAGCTTTTGTCGGAGTTTAGAGGTCAGCGAGATGGCGGCAAGATGAAACCAGTCAGGGAAGAGGTCACACCTCACAGTCCCGTCTACGTCATCTACACGAGCGGCTCAACCGGGCAGCCGAAGGGTGTAATCGTAGAGAATAAAAGTCTAGTGGCACGAACTGAGTATCTCAAGGAAAGTTATAGTCTCACAGAGCACGACCGGATTTTGTTTTTTCGATCTTTTAGTTTTGACGCGTCCACGGAAGAATATCTCTTGCCATTTCTTGTTGGCGCGACTTGTTATATCGCTCCGTTGGATTTTAACCAAAACGTCGTCGTCAATCTGGCACACCAAATAACAAAGAATGGCATCACCAAAATAAACTTACCGCCGGCCCTTTTGCATGAACTTTGCTTGTGGGCTAAGCGGCAGAGTATTGAAGACTCATTTTCATCTCTCCGAGTGATTGTGTCGGGCGGCGATAAATTAACCAAAGAAATTATCTCAGCATTTTTTGATGCATTTCCAGAGAAAACGATTTTCAATGCCTACGGACCCACTGAAAATACAAATGACAGCACCCAGGCAAAAATTACACGCATGAATTTCTCTGGCCGAGTTACTATTGGTAAACCCGTTCCGAATTCCACCGCCTTTGTACTTAATCAAAATCAGCAGCAACAGCCGATCGGCGTGCCCGGTGAGTTATATGTAGGCGGCGCCGGAGTTGCCAGAGGATACTTAAATAATCCAGAACTAACTAAAACGAAGTTTGATACAATAGAAGCGCTTTCAAAATGGGGCGTGCTGTACCGCACAGGAGACATGGTGAGATGGCAGCCGGACGGTGTGCTGGAGTTTCTTGATAGAGCTGATGACCAAATAAAAATTCGAGGTTATCGAATTGAGCCCGGAGAGATTGAAAGCGTCTTGGAGTCTAGTAATTTGGTACAACGTGCGGTGGTATCGGCAAGATCGGGCGAGCATGGATCAAAATATTTGGTTTGCCACTTTGCCGCAGCCGAAGAGACGGACAGAAAACAGCTTTCGGACTTTCTAGTAAAAAAACTTCCCGCACATATGATTCCTGTATTGTTTGTGCAATTGGAAAAAATACCGCTCTCAAACAATGGCAAAATTGACAGGAAAGCAGTTAGGAAACTGGATGTGGCTGTACCTATAACGCAAGCAAAGGCAATGCCTAGAAATGCGTTAGATCAACTGCTGCTCGAAACATGGAGGGAACTTTTGAACAACGACAATATCGGCATCACTGATGATTTCTTCGAAATCGGTGGAGACTCAATTCTGACGATTCAATTGATCAGCCGGCTCTACCGACATGGATTTGACTTAAAGGCGAAGACAATTTTTCAGTATGCTACAATCGAAAAGTTATCTGACTACCTGAATAAAGATGGAGTCGCCATTAAAGAAGAGACTCTGAATCAAATTACTACCGAGAGCTTCAGTCTACTTCCCGCACAACATCAGTGGCTGGAGAGGCCCCATCCCAACCCTTCCCAGTTCAATCAGTCGATGATCCTTACAATTGGCAAGCAATTTACTGAAGAACAGTTGACATCGATCATTAGCAATATCCGCTTACAGAGAAGTGAGCTGCAAATCATGTTTCAAAAGGAAGAGGGCAAGTGGAGACAGAGATATGGACGACCGAACGAAATACTGCACGTTGAGGACTACTCAGCGCTGGAGACATCAGCTTGGCAGATGATGATAGAAGGTGCGTGCGACCGTTTTCAACGATCGCTGGACATTTTTGAGGGAAGGGTTGCGAGATTCGTACTTTTCAAAAGCCCGGAAGGTATTGCAGAGAATCGCTTATTTATAGTGATTCATCATCTGGTGTGTGATGGTGTCAGTTGGCGGATACTGCTGGAGGATTTTGAAATCAGTCTTTCTAATCTTGCAAGCGCGGAAAAGAAGTCGCTGCTGGCGGGCCGCTCTACATTCGAATGGTACCGCATGCTAGAGCGATACGGTGAGAGTAGGTATTTGAAGTTGCAGTGCCAATACTGGCTGAACGTCATCAATCAAGATTCAAGGTTGCCATATGATTTTCCGACAGTTGAAGATTGCAGGGCTGCTGATCTTGTAACCACAAGCAGGTCGTTAGACGCATCACATACTTTGCAAATTATCCGTGGCAGTCGTCGCCTCTATGAAGCCAGTGTCATGGAGATATTGCTGGCTGGAATTGCTAATGTATTTTCTCGGTGGTGTTCAGGAGAGTCTTTGGTAATTGGAATGGAGGGACACGGCAGGGAGGGTGTGGGTGGCCTGGATATTAATCATACATTTGGTTGGCTCACATCGATTTATCCGATGACCCTAAATCTCACAAAGTCAGATCTTGCGGCAACAATCAAATCGGTTTGTCATGCGATCGCAGACCGACCCGACAACGGAATTGGCTTTGGTGTTTTGAAATACGTTGCTCGCGAGGAGAGGCTTCAGGGAAATCACTGGAATGTCATATTCAATTATCTTGGCCAGTTCGACGGAGTCTTCAGATCAGCCAAGTCCCTTGCATGGACAGGGGCAGAGGGCATGGGCTCAGCTATTCATGCTGACGTGATTGAAAACGTACCACTTTCAATTAACAGTCTCATTAAAGACGACAAGCTTTTCGTAGCATGGACGTATAGCACCCGCCACTTTGCGGAAAAAACTATTATGAATTTGGCGGATAGCCTGATTGAGGTTCTCAGGCAAGCAAGCGAGCTTTGTGTCTCCGAAGGAAAAACTGAAAGCTTCCATTTGTGGATGAGAGGGAGTGGCAGCGATGAGGAGCTAACAAAATTTGTTGAGAATTGTAAGAGCGAATCCGATCAATTGATTTCCTCAATCTATCCTCTGAGCGCCTTGCAAGGGGGCATGCTATTTCATTCATTGATCGAAAGCTCATCGCCATTATACGTAAGTTCGTTCAAATGCCATTTCGGACACGTCGATGTCGATTGTTTTGTTCGAACATGGCGAAGACTGATCGAGAATCATTCAATTCTGCGTACGGCTTTTGAATACGAAAGTCTGTCGTCGCCCGTACAGTACGTTTTGAATAGCTGTGATGTGCCCTTCAGATTTATTCAATTTGATTTTTCACTGCATGGCACTCGAGAAAAAGCAGTCGAGGATGCAACTGAGTGGGCAACGAATGAAATTAGGCTGACCCAAGGTCCTGTGATGTACGTCACTTTGATCCGATTTGATGACAATGACTTCATGTTGATCTGGACGCATCATCACATCATACTGGATGGTTGGTCAGTGGCTGTGTTAATGAAAGAGTTTCTTGAAACTTATGCGGCTCTTCTTGCAGGGAAAGTGCCTGTTCAATTACCTGTCGACAAATTTGAAGACTACATCAAATTTCTTCAAGGAAGAGATCATTTTGTTGAAGAGCTTTACTGGACGGAGTATTTGAAAGATGTTGAGAATGGCACTGCATTACCTTACCTACAGGGAACAGCAACCGATAGAAATTTTGGCGTCGGGGAGTACGGTCAGGTAAGATTAGTTCTGGATAAAGAAAGGACAGGCCGCCTGAAAAACTTTGCGAATCAAAACAAAGTTACTTTAAATACCATTGTGCAGGCTGCTTGGGGTTTGATTCTGAGCCGCTACCTGAATGAAAGAGTTGTGTTATTTGGGATGACAGTGGCGGGGCGCCCTTCGAAGATTTCCTCAGTTGAAAGTCGGGTCGGGTTGTTCATCAATACTATTCCTTTTAGAGTGAGTATTGATGGAGACATTTCTATCAATCAATGGTTAACGGAGATTCTTCGTGACCAATTGCGATGTCAGGATTTTCAATACAGTTCAATCAGCGATATTCAAAAATGGAAAGAAGTCGATGGACCTTTGTTTGACAGTTTAGTCGTTTTTGAGAACTATCCTGTGAGTACAGCTATGTATTCCGAAACGTGGGGTGTGGAAATTGGCGAGGCATCGACTAGCGGATGGACAAACTTTCCTTTGACAATCTCCGCAGGAGGGAGTGAGGAGTTTTGTCTGACATTTGATTACAACGAGAGTTTGCTGGAGAAAGCTTATGTTGAAATGATAAGGGGCCACTTTAGGACGGTGTTGGAGCAAATTATAGACCGTCCTAAGTCAAAAATATCTGAACTGGAGATTCTAACTGAAGGAGAGAAGAGACAATTGCTTGAACAATTCAATGA
>DGYK01000048.1 GCA_002398365.1 Flammeovirgaceae bacterium UBA5008 | reverse complement strand
AGGTAATTTGTTACCGAAACAGTTTTGGCAACCACCACTGTTTCGGTAACAAATTACCTGGCTCAAACTTCAGTAGCTTATGCTGGAAATAATGGAACCGGACTTAATCAAATTTTAACGCAAAAGTATCTGGCCTTTTTTCAAAATTCTGGATTTGAAGCATTTTACAATTACCGAAGAACAGGGATACCGGCTTTTCACGCTGGCCCAGGCACTGGAAATACAGGTGTTATTCCAAAACGTTGGTTATATCCTTCAGATGAATCGTTTTACAATGAAGCTAATTTGAAGGCAGCTCTTACCCGTCAATTTACAACGGGTGTAGACGATGTGAACAATGATCTTTGGATCAATAAATAGAAGTTCGTGCTGCGTGTTTTAATCAAAATCTCCGGAGTCTAATGGCTCCGGATTTTTTTTCTCTTTTCGTCCTAATAAAAAAATCAACATGAAAAATTACGTATTCACTCTGTTGCTATTCGCAACCGCCCATACATTATTCGCACAACAAAAGACAAAAACAGAAAATGTCATTCTTATCACGCTCGATGGCATGCGCTGGCAGGAAGTTTTCAACGGTGCCGATTCTTCGTTTATGCGTCAACAGCAACATTTAAAAGATGGAAATCTGAAGGTAAAATATTGGCGCAATGATTTGAATGAAAGGAGAAAAGCTTTATTTCCTTTTTTCTGGAGTACGATTGCTTCGCAAGGGCAGTTGTATGGTAATCGTGCTATTGGTAGTAAAGTAGATATCACCAACAATCAATTATTTTCTTATCCCGGCTACAACGAAATATTAACAGGTCATGCAGACAACGAACGCATTCACAGTAACGATAAAATATATAATCCCAATAAGAATCTTTTGGAGTATTTTAATTCGCTCCCGGCATTTAAAAATAAAGTGGCTGCTTTTACCTCATGGGATGTTTTCCCCTACATCATCAACGACAAGCGAAGTGGCGTGTTTGTAAGCACGGGTTGGGAACCCATCAAAGATACGAACCTTACCGACCGTGAGAAGATGATGAATCAGCTTTTGCAATCGCTGCCCAATCCTTTAGGTGATGTGCGCTTAGACGCTTTTACATTTTATTATGGAATGGAGTACATAAAAAAGAATAAGCCACGTGTAATGTATTTTGCCTTTGATGAGACAGACGACTTTGCACATGGTGGGGAATACGCAGCTTACCTCAATTCGGCTAAATACACAGACCGATTCATTGGCGAGTTGTGGAGTTACATTCAGTCCGATCCAACCTACAAAAACAAAACAACGATCATCATTACATGCGATCATGGCCGAGGTGCAGATGCAGAAGGCTGGAAACATCATGGGCAAAAAATACCCGAGGCTACGCAAATCTGGTTTGCATTTCTCGGCCCTGATACCCCTGCTTTGGGTGAAATAAAAACAGGACAGGCATATCAAAATCAGATTGCCAAAACAATGGCGGCATTACTCGGATTGAATTATACAAGCGAACAACCTGTTGGAGAGGTTTTGTCAGATGTAATTAAAAAGTGATAGAGGCAATTCGTGTTCAAAGCTCCTAGCGTAGTATTGTTATGGATTGCTTCATGAATTGAAGTCGCAAAAGTTTATTTAGCTTTGATGTGTCACCTAAGCCGAAACGTATGATTGCTTTTTCTCGCGATTCCAATTTGTATCTGATTGTTTTATTTTTCGCCCTATTTCTTGGGTCGTGTGGGCAATCTGAAAAGAAGCCAAACAAAAATGGTTGGATAGCCACCGCTCCTGCAGGTGATCGTTACACGCAAATTGATCGTGAGAACGAAACTGTTTTGCCGAATGGTCGCATCATTACGCCAATCGGAAGGCAAATCACGGTAGCGCCACACCCTTTTGGGTTAACACTTAGCTCGGATGGAAAAACAATTATAACAGCTAATTCCGGTACTGGACCTTTTTCGATTTCAATCATAACGGATTTCAATTCAGCAACTCCAGCAATCAAACAAATTCCCGAATCCGCCAACGGAGAGAAAGGCTTGCTCGAGGCGACTTTTATGGGGTTAGCGATTTCACCAGATAACCAAAAAGTGTATGTTGCTGGAGGTCAGCAAAATCGCATTTATGTTTTTGATTTAAAGACAAACAAAAAATTAGCTGAAATCAATTGCGATAAAACGTTTGATGAATCGGATTATAGCGATGGATACATTGGTGATATGGTGCTCAGTAGCGATGTTTCGCGATTGTACGCTGTTGACCAAATAGGATTTCGAATGATTGTTATCGATACGAAACTAAATCAGGTAATCGGAAATGTGGAAACAGGTCGCTATCCATTTGGAATTGCGTTATCACCCGATCAAAAAACAGTTTATGTTGCCAACGTGGGCATGTTCGAGTACAGCTATATCAAAAGTCTGGATAAAAAAAGACTGAAAGAAACTGCTGCAAAATATCCTACTTCCGCTTATGGTTCTAAAGAGATGCGCGAAGGAGTGAAGAATGATTCGATAGAATTTGCCGGTCTTGGTGATCCGAATGCTCCGGAATCTTTTTCGGTTTGGTCGATTGATGTTAGTAAGTCGAAGCCCGAAGTAATTTCCAAAGTCAAAACAGGTGTTTTAGTTGGAGAGGAAGTAGAAGGGATTTCTGCGGTGGGTGGCTCAAGCCCTAATTCTTTAGTGGCCACAGATGATTTTGTTTTTGTTAGCAATGGAAACAATGACAACATTTCAGTGATTGATGTGGCGAAAAGAAAAGTAATGGAGAGCATTGAGTTAAAACTTGACGAGCGACTGGGCAATTTGAAAGGAATCATTCCATTTGGCTTAACAATTTCTTCAGATCAAAAAAGATTATATGTTGCAGAGGCAGGAATCAATGCTGTAGCTGTCATTGATTTGCCAACCCGAAAAGTAATCGGACATATTCCCACCGGGTGGTTCCCTTCGAAGTTGAAAGTGACACCGGATGGAAAGCAATTGATTGTTTCCAACGCAAAAGGTTTCGGAAGCGGCCCGAATGGCGGTGCTGATTTTGAATCGACTCATCAAGGGCAATCAAATTATATTGGCGCACTGATGTTAGGAACCGTTTCTGTGATTGATATTCCTACAGATGAAATCATTCAATCGCTTACGCGAAAGGTACTCGAAAACAATTTTCATTTTCGAGAGCTTAGCGAGTCCTCCAACGAAAACCCAATTCCTACTTTCCCTACTGAAAAGGAGTCACCCATCAAATACATTGTTTTCATTTCGAAAGAGAATCGAACGTATGATGAAGTGTTTGGTCAATTGCCTTCCGGCAAAGGCGATGCTAATCTGGCGCACTACGCTACGAATGTTTCGTTCACCAATCGTAACAAAAGACTAAAAGTAGAAAATGCAACCGTCATGCCAAATCACTTAGCTTTAGCTGAGCGCTTTAGCATCAGCGACAATTTTTATGTTGACTCGGATGTATCAGCTGATGGACACGTGTGGTTGACGAATACCTATCCCAATCAATGGATGGAAACGCATCATCCTGCGGCCTATGGCGATAGAAGATCACAACGTGAAGAATCGAAAGCACCGGGCAAGTTTGGAATGACAGGAGCTGCGGGTGCGATCTTTCCAGAGAGTTACAATCAGGCAGGTTCCATGTGGGAAAATCTAGAGCGACATGGAATTGAGTTTTATAATTTTGGATTTGGAGTGGAGTTTGATGCAGGAAGTTTTGCGGACTCCACATTCAAGTATGGAGGTGTTCGGTACTTGGTTAACTATCCATTGCCAGGGCCTCTGTATGATCGAACCTCTCGCAAATTCCCGACCTTCAATATGGCGATACCGGATCAGTTCCGAGCGGATATTTTCATAGAAGAAATACAGGAGAAGTATATTCAAACAAAACGTGAATTGCCATCCGTACTCACACTGCAATTGTTGAACGATCATGGAGCAGGAGAGCGACCCGCTGCGGGATTTCCATTCAATGAGAGTTATATGGCAGATAACGATTTGGCGTTGGGACGTGTAGTGGAATTTCTGAGCCACACTCCGTATTGGAAAAATATGATGATCGTTGTTACTGAAGACGATGCGCAAGGCGGAACTGATCACATTGATGCACACCGAAGTTTGTTGATGGTGATTTCACCATATGCGAAAAAAAGTTTTAATAGCCATCGGCATTATAGCTTCGGAAGCATCTTTAAGACATTCTGGAATGTGCTTGGAACTTCTTACTTAAATCAATATGACTTTGGTGTGAATGATGTAAGCGATTGTTTTACAAATAAACCAGACTTTACTCCGTACAATGCAGTTGCCGTTGATCCACGCATCTTCGATCCTGCGGAAGCAATGACTCCCTTGCATGAGAATTTTGATTGGGAAGCTTTTCGCAATTCACCCGAGTTAGATGATCCGGATGATATGAAGGAGAATGCAAAACGAAAAGATGATGGAAGAACAAAAGTAAATCACTGATACAGAAGCCTTCAATATTCCGAGTGCAATGTGTGCACTCGGAATATTTTGTTTAAGCACTAGTTGCTCAACATAAAGTAAACCGGCAACACCATTTTAACGCGCACCGGCTTGCCGCGTTGTTTGCCGGGTTCCCATTTTGTGAGTGCTAGCACACGCATCGCTTCTTCATCGCAACCGGAGCCAATGCCTTTAAGAATCTTCAGGTCAGAAGGCTCGCCATTCTTGTTGATAATAAATTCAACATAAACTTTTCCTTCCGTACCAATACGCTTTGCTTGTATTGGATATTTTATCGATTTGCCAAGTTGTTCGTAGAAAGCTTTGAGGCCATTGATAGGTTCGGGTTGTTTTTCAGGAAACACCTGAATGACATCTGTATCTTCCACATCGTTTATAATTGGTAGAGAGTTAGTAGTGTTATCTGCAAAGTCAATAGTAGGTACAACCTGATCAGGTATTGTTTGATCAATCGTTTCTATAATAGATATCGCGACTGTAGGATTCGTTTGGCTCTGCACAACCTGTTTTTTTTCGACTTGAACAGGAATAACGGGCGATTCCGTTTTCACCTCTGGGATATAGAAGATTGGCTCGGTGATAACTTCATCGTTTTCTTTTGATTTTGGGTGAACTTTCACAGTCGTCCACTCAAAAGCAGAAATGGCCAGTCCAATACTTAGAGAGAGTCCGACCAAGAAAAATTTATTTCGTTGCCGACTCAAATCATACGCGGGATTTTTCTTCGCTTCCATAAGTTTGACTGTTTAAGTTTTGTAATCATAATCCGTGATGAAGATAATGGTCACAAAACTTTTGAAATATTAATTATGGATTGAATGCGGAAGATCTATGGATGTGAATAATGACAGAAACAATTCAATAGATAGAGTGAAGTATTGAGTTTGAAGATATTCTTATCAATCTAGCGATTGCTATTCACGCGAACCTCTTTCTTAGGCGCTTCTTTGCTTTTTGCTTTCTTTTCCCAGCGGTTGACCATCACATATAAAACGATAATTCCGGCAATCAAAACGAAGAATGTAAACACACGAACAATTTTCTTCATGCGTTTTTCTTGCTCATGCTGGCGTAATACCGCATCGTAATTACGAAACCGTTCGGTACCGCGAGCGGTGAGCCGTTGCCTGCGCATTCGTATTTCGTGTTTACCCATTGTATTTTACTTTGATGTGGAAGTGCGTCCGCAATTTATCCAAGGCCCGGTACGTCCGCATTTTCGCGCCACTTTCTGTAATATCTAAAATAAATGCAATTTCTTTAAAGTCTTTGTCTTCAAAAAATCGCAATTCCAAAACCTGAATCATATCGGTGGGCAACTCATTCATGTAGTTGATCACCTTATTCACCATTTCCTCATCCCATTCATCGCTCGCCTGCTCGACCAATTCTTTCACTTTCAGCTCCTCAATGCTGAAAACTTTTTTGCCTTTGCTTTTGCGATAATGTTTGTTTACCTCATTACCCGCAATTTTATAAAGCCATGCAGAAAAAGGAAAGCCTCTGAACTCATATTTGTGCAGATGATTTAACGCATTTACAAATGTTTGTGAACAAAGGTCACCCGCTAGTTCTTCATCATCCGTTTGCCGGTAGATATAATTGAAAATCCGGTCAAAATAATGCTCATAGATTTCGCCAAAAGCCTGTGGGTCTTTTTTCGATCGTTCGATCACTTCTTGCTCTTTTCGGATCTCAGCTTCCGACATGCGATAGGCGGTTTATGTTCTAATAATGCAAAGGATTTCCTAAAGTCACAACTTTTATTTCGATGGACGCAAACCAATTTTAGTGGTTTCTTAATGAATGTTGCTCGTTTATCAATTTAGTTAATGATCTAATCAAATATTTTTTTAGATTACCTCTAAATCTTTTCCGTATGAATCGAATACTCTTGCTCTTAACCATTTTTACCTCTTTTGGAGTTTATGCTCAAAAGAAGAATCAGGATACTCCACAGTCCACTCCGGCACAATCATCGCCCATCGAGGCAAAGGTGGCTGGTCTGAAAAAGTTCCCCGGCTTTATTGAATTTTATTATGACGAAAAGCAAGACAAAATCTACTTGTTGATTGATAAGTGGGATACGGAATTGATCTATGTTGAATCTATTACCGCAGGCGTTGGCTCGAATGACATTGGTTTAGATCGCAATCAGCTCGGTGCGGAGCGAATTGTAAAGTTCGAAAGACGTGGCCCGAAAGTTTTATTGACGCAGCCTAATTATTTTTATCGCGCTATCAGCAATAATCCGGCAGAAGTAAAAGCTGTTCAGGAGTCGTTTGCTTCATCGGTATTGTGGGGCTTTGCGGTTGCAGCTGAAGAAAATGGAAAGGTATTAGTAGACGCATCTGATTTTTTGATGCAAGATGCGCATGACGTTATTGGCACTTTGAAATCTGCACAACAAGGAAGTTATTCATTAGATAAATCACGCTCGGCATTTTATTTGCCACGCACAAAAAATTTCCCACAGAACAGCGAGTTTGAAACAACACTTACCTTCACGGGACAACCGACCGGTGGCTACATCCGCAGTGTAACCCCAACTCCTTCAATCGTTACGGTGCGCGAACATCATTCGTTTGTCCAACTGCCGGACTCCAACTTTAAACCACGTAAGTTTGATCCAAGAGCTGGTTATTATGCAACCTCCTATTATGATTACGCCACACCAATCAGTGAATCTTTGGAGAAGCGTTTGATCACGCGCCATCGTCTGCAAAAGAAAGATCCGAATGCGGCTATCAGTGAACCGGTTAAGCCGATCGTTTATTATATGGATCCCGGAGCACCCGAACCCATTCGCAGCGCGTTGATGGATGGAGCGCGCTGGTGGAATCAAGCATTTGAAGCTGCCGGATACAAAGACGCTTTTCGGGTAGAACTTTTGCCACCAGATGCCGACCCGATGGATGTTCGCTACAATATGATCAATTGGGTTCATCGCTCTACACGTGGCTGGTCGTATGGTGGTGGTGTTACAGATCCGAGAACTGGAGAGATCATCAAAGGTCATGTGGTGTTGGGTTCATTGCGTGTGCGTCAGGATTATTTGATTGCTGAAGGTTTGCTGGCTCCGTATGAAGAGGGGAAACCGGTATCAAAAGAAATGGAAGAGATGGCACTTGCTCGGTTGCGACAATTAGCGGCTCATGAAGTTGGCCATACACTTGGGTTGGCACACGCCTATTCCTCCAGTGCTGAAAACATGTCTTCCGTGATGGATTATCCGCACCCAATCGCAAAAATCAAAAATGGCAAGATTGATTTGAGCGAAGCTTATGATACAAAAATAGGATCCTTTGATAAAGTTTCGATTACATGGGGCTATCAGGATTTTCCACAAGGAACGAATGAAGAAAGTGCCCTTGAACAAATCATTCAAAACGCATTGAAAGCAGGTCTTACTTTTTTATCGGATCAGGATGCTCGTCCTCTGGGAGGAGCACATCCATACACTCACCTCTGGGACAATGGTAAAGATCCGGTTGATGAATTGAATCGTGTGATGGAAATTCGTTCGCTGGCTTTGAAAAATTTTGGAGAGAAAAATATCAAGCCCGGTGCGCCTATGGCCATGCTGGAAGAAGTGCTTGTGCCCATGTATTTTTTCCATAGGTACCAGGCAGAAGCAGCTGTTAAGATGATTGGCGGTTTGAATTACCGTTATGCCCTTCGCGGGGATGGACAGCCGGTTACGGAATTACTTACGCCACAACAGGAGATGAAAGCCTTAGACGCGTTGATCAAAACAGTTGATCCGGCTGCACTAGTACTGCCCGAGTCATTATTAAAAATAATACCTCCGCGGCCTCTGGGTTATTCGCGCCATCGCGAGTTAATTAAGTTAAAGACAGAATTGACGTTTGATCCCCTCTCTGCTGCAGAAACTGCCTCCGATCTTACATTCAGTTTGATTCTGCATCCTGCCAGAGCCAACCGGTTGATTGAACACCATGCGCGCAATGCAAGCTTACCAAGCCTAGAAAGTGTAGCTGACCGATTGATAAACAGTACGTTTAAATCTACACCAAAGCCGGGTATGGAAGGCGCTATCCAGATGGCAACTAATTATGCGTTATTTACCAATATGGCAAAGCTAGCATTGTCCAAAACTGCCTCTGCAGAGTCTAAAGCCATTATATTTTTAAAACTTGATCAGTTGAAAGCTTGGCTACAATTGAAAACGACAACGGACGATGAATGGAAAGCGCACTATCGGTTCGTGGCCAAACAAATTGATTCTCTACAAAGTGACCCAGACGAGTTTAAAAGTGAAGAGCTTTTGCCGGCACCTCCCGGAATGCCAATAGGCAGTTCTGAAGAGCAATTTTGCAGTCATAATTGAGCGATTTACCAAAAAGCTATTATATGTAGGGTTTCACTCAATTTTCCAACGTTGACTTGTTGGATCTGAATTAATTTTATCAATTACGTTGGTTTGGGTTTTCGCATGTTAAAATTAATTCTGTTGATTCTGTGTTTGCCCATGATCGGCTTTAGCCAGTCTCATGATAGCCTTGTGCTGCTGGCGCAAAAGGCAAAGCCTGATACAAACAAAGTAAGATTGTTGAATAGGGTAGCCGTTGCTCTTCGCGAAACCGACAGCAATCTCGCATTGCGTTATGCGGAGGAAGCCAGAGTATTAGCCGATAGCTTATCGGATCAACGTGGGCTGGGCGAACTATTTACCAACATTGGTTGGATCTATTACAGAAAAGGAATCTACTCCAAGGCATTGGAATATACTACCAATGGAATGGTCATCAATAAATCCTTGAACAACCGATCGGAAATAGCCGCTTGTTTAATTACTGTTGGTGCGATTCAATTTGAGCAAGATCAATTTAAAGAGGCGATAGCCTCTTTCAAGGAAGCATATTCCATCGCGAAAACAGTGAATCATCGGGTGAACATGAGCCGAAGCTTGAATAACATAGCTTTTTCTTTTCTTCGTTTAAAAATGTTTGACTCCGTTCGTTTTTATGTAAATCGTTCTGTCTCTGAGCACGTCAACGATGATTTTCGTTTAGCGTTTTCTGATCGAATTTTAGGGGATGTGTTTTACGGAGAAGGCAAATACACAGATGCCTTAAAGAGTTACAATACCGCATTAGAAAGTGCCATCCATCAGAATAATAATTTTCTTCAGGCATCGACACTTTTTAGGATTGGCCGAACGTATCTGCGGTTGAGAGATACGGATAAGGCATTAAAAGTGTTGAATCAAAATCTTTTTTTATCCAATCGTTATGGCTTTAAAGGCGAACAGGAAACAACCTTGCAATTAATGGCAGAAACATTTGCCATGAGGAATGATTTTGCCAATGCATATGAATTTCAAAACCGATACTTAGCACTTCATGATTCCTTGTTGGAACAACGAAGTGGTGAACAAATTAACTTATTAGAGGCACAATATAAACTAGGATTAAAAAATGCACAGATCGATTTTTTAACAAAAGATACCATCTATAAAGAACAAGAAATAAAAATGCAACGAATAGGCATTTACATTGCTGTAGCTTGGCTTGCCTGTATGTTGCTCTTAATTATTATTTTGTTCAGAACGAATCGAAGAGCCAGCGCGGCTAACCGACTGTTAAAAGAAAAGAATTATCTGATTGAACAACAAGCACAGCAACTTCGAAGTTTGAATACAACAAAGGACAAACTTTTCTCCATCATCGGCCATGACTTACGAGGCCCATTGAATAGCCTTCGCGGAATGATGGACTTGCTCAGCAAGTCCATGATTACCCAAGAAGAGTTTATCGAGTTCTCAAAAAAGATTAGAACGAATATTGATTTCGTTTATACCGATTTGGAAAATCTGCTAAGCTGGGCACAGGCACAGCAGAAAGGAATACAAACTGTTTTTACTAAAGTGAACTTATTAAAAGTAGTTCAAGAAAAAATAAACCTTTTGCAGGAGACTATTGAATCAAAAAAGCTTCAAATAAAAATTGATATCAACCCCAATCTCGAAGTTTGTGCTGATAAAAATCAACTTATCTCAATTCTGCGAAACCTGATTACCAACGCTATAAAATTTAGTTATTCGGGCGGCACTATTGTGATAGGGGCAAAACCTGAATCAGAAAACGAAATTCTTGTTTTTGTAACTGATTCTGGAACCGGTATGGAAGAAAATGAACTGGATAAATTAATGAATTCAAACTTTCACTTTTCAAAGCCTGGAACTCAAAATGAAAGGGGCATGGGCTTAGGATTATTATTGGTAAAAGATTTTGTGGAGTTGAATAACGGCAAATTAATCATTCAAAGTAAGCCTGGCTTAGGGTCTACCTTTTCGTTTACATTACGCGCGAATTGAGCAGGCATCCACTTGCCAAACCCTTATGCCATTCCTGTAAGGAAATTCTTATCATAGTGTTTTATTCCTATCTTTTCAGCATAAGATTTAAACTATGATTAAAACTATTACTTTGCTGCGGAGCATAAGCGGAGTTTTCGCCCTCTTGCTTTTCGCCTCTTCTTTGCAAGCCCAGGAAGAGAAAGAATTAAAACCGGTTACACGAACGTATGCCGTTACCAATGTGAACGTGATACAAGCGCCCGGTAAAAAAATAGAAATGGCCACTGTGTTGATTAAAGACGGTTTAATTGTTTCTGTGGGTAAAGGCATTTCTATTCCGCCTGAAGCGATTGTCATCAAAGCTGATTCCATGTATGTCTATGCCGGATTTATCGATGGACTTTCGCGTGTCGGTGTGGCGCGCCCAAAGGAAGAACCGAGCCGCGAGCGTGTGAAAGACCCCGGAAATCCAACACCTGAACGTGCTGGAATTACGCCACAAAACGATGTGCGGTATTCGCTGAATCCTGCAGACAAGTCAATAGAAGATTTGCGAAACATAGGGTTTACTGTAGCCCAAGTAGCTCCATACGGAAATCTGCTCCCCGGTCAAAGCAGCATCGTTTTGCTGGGAGGCAAGTCAATTGACCAAATGGTCTTAATAAATAATTCAGCTCTTTATTCTGAATTATCAGGAGCCAACAATGTTTATCCAAACACCATCATGGCTGTAATGGCGAAATGGCGCGAACTCTATCGTCAGGCATCTCAATCAAAATCATATCAAAGTTTATATGCATCCAATCGAACTGGATTAGAACGCCCGGCTAGCGACAGAGTGTTAGAAGCATTTTATCCGGTGATTGACCAAAAGATGCCGGTGTTATTTAAATCCGAGAAAATGCTTGAGACTCATCGCATTCTCAAGTTAAAAAGTGATTTGGGTTTTGCTCTTACCTTAGGCGATATAAAAGAAGGCTGGCCAATTGTAAATAAAATTAAATCTTCAGGAGCCAAGGTGTTTTTGGCATTGGATTTACCGGAAGAAATAAAGAAAGAAGAAAAAAAGGACGATAAGAAGGCAGATAAAAAAGCAGACTCTACGAAAGCCAAAGAAGTGGCTAAACCTAAAACAGCAACTGATTTAGAGAAAGATGCTTTAGAGAAAAGAAGAGCAGAAGCAATTACTAATTACACATCACAAGCAAGCACCTTTGCAAAGGCAGGCGTCCCTTTCGGATTCTCAACACTCAGCGCAAAAGCAAAAGACATTCCAGCCAACTTACGCAGAATGATTAGTGCTGGCTTGTCAGAAGAGGCTGCGCTGGCTGCTTTAACAACTACGCCTGCACAACTACTGGGCTTGTCAGATCGAATGGGAACTGTAGAACCAGGTAAAATGGCAAACTTGGTTATCTCTGATAAAACATACTTCCATGAGAAATCAAAAGTGCGTTATGTGTTTGTAGATGGTACTTTGTATAAGATGGATGTGAAAGAAGAGAAGAAAGCAGATCCCAATGCAAAAGTAGATATTGAAGGAAGCTGGTCGACCGTTACACAAACGCCACAAGGTAGTAATGATGGCAAAGCTACTTTTAAAAAAGAGGGTAGTGGATACAAAGGAACCGTTTCCGGTGGCAGAATGCCAGCTCCCGTTGATATGACTTCAGTGACATTAGAAGGGAACAAGCTTTCCTACTCGTATTCATTAAGCTTTGGCGGCAACTCCATTAAAATAGATGTAGAAGTTACTGTAGAGGGCGATACCTTCAAAGGAAACGCCAGCATTGGTCCACGCGGAAGTTTCTCCATTGAGGGAACTAAGAATCCAAAAAATTAAGAGTTAAGATTATGAAGAAACTACTAACACTTTTCTTTTCAAGCCTCGCACTATTCAGCGTGATGGCTCAAGTCGATAAAGGAAACTTGCTGATTAAAAACGGTACAGTTATTACCATAACTAAAGGTAACCTCGAGCAAACCGATGTGCTTATCAAAGACGGCAAGATCGCGCAGATCGCTAAAAATATTCAGGCTCCGGCAGGTGTAAGGGTAATCGATGCTACTGGGCACTATGTGATGCCGGGTATCATTGATGCACACTCGCACATTGCTTTAGATGGAATTAACGAAGGTACCAATCCCATTACACCCGAAGTAAGCGAAGAGGATGTAATCAATCCATTTCAAATTGGTATTTACCGGGCATTGGGTGGTGGTATTACTACCGTACACGCCATGCATGGGTCTGCCAATGCAATCGGGGGTCAATGCGAAACGATCAAGTTGCGATATGGCAATTTCGATCCGGACGCGCTAAAGATGGAAGGCGCACCTCGCACGATTAAATTTGCCTTGGGTGAAAATCCAACCCGAAGTCATGGTGAAGGCAGCGGCATTGTGCCTCGTACACGGATGGGTGTGGAGTTTGTCATTCGTCAAGCTTTTTCAGAAGCCAAAGAATATTCAGAAGCTTGGAGCAAATACAATAAGAATAAATTGGTAAAGGGATTCCGTGGCGCTCCACCGGCATATAGTTATCGCCATGAAGTGCTCTCAGATATTTTAAATGATAAAATTATCATTCATTGCCATAGCTATCGGGCAGATGAAATTTACATGATGCTAAAAGTGTGCAAAGATTTCGGTATCAAACGCATCGTATTTCAACACGTGAACGAAGGTTTTAAAGTAGCACCGGAATTAGCAGCACAAGGTGCCATGGCCTCTGTATTTTCAGATTGGTGGGCGTATAAGTTTGAAGTGTATTATTCCACCGCCTACAATGCAGCCATCCTTACTCGCAATGGAGTAGTGACTTCTATTAATTCAGATGATGCCGAAATGATGCGCCATCTATATCACGAAGCAGGAAAGACTCAAAAGTACGGTGCGCTTACAGATGAGGAAGCATTGGCTCTGATCACCATCAATCCGGCCAAGCAGCTTGGCATCGAAAGTCGTGTAGGTTCTCTTGAAGTTGGCAAAGAAGGAGATATTGTCATTTTTAAGAACCATCCATTATCAATTTATGGAGTTCCTATGTATACAATTGTAGATGGAATCGTTTGGTTCGATCGTGAAAAAGATCCCGATGACATGCGTTTGGTGGTTGATCCAAAGCAAAACATTGACAACGCGATGCTTCGTG
The DNA here is from genome assembly GCA_002398365.1 of Flammeovirgaceae bacterium UBA5008. Taxonomy (GTDB): domain Bacteria; phylum Bacteroidota; class Bacteroidia; order Cytophagales; family Cyclobacteriaceae; genus ELB16-189. The sequence continues at coordinate 5,319 of DGYK01000048.1, read as the reverse complement.
ATAAGAATAGCGACCTTGATCATTGCATGGAAGGAGCAGAGTTTATTTTAGATTCAGAATTGTTTAACGCAAACAAGAAATAATATGAAGGGCTTACAAACCATTATCGGATTAGCAGCAGCCATCATTTGTGGTGTAGTCATGCATGCACAAGCTCAAAGCCCTAAAGGGAAATATGCAAACGTAGCTTTAACTAACGCCACCATTGAAACAGTAACAAAAGGCACCATCCAAAATGGAACGGTGCTGATTTTAGATGGAAAAATTGCGGGTGTGGGCACGAATGTTTCTATACCAGCAGGCACAGAAATCATCGACTGTAAAGGAAAGTTTATTTATCCGGGCATGATAGATGCTGGCACTAATTTAGGATTGAATGAGATCAGTGCCGTGGCACGTACCACAGACTTCAATGAGATCGGTGAAGTCATTCCGCAGATGAAAGCCCTTACTGCAGTTAACCCCAATGCTTCCGCTATTCCAGTTACACGCGTGAGCGGTGTTACGACAGCTCTCACCATTCCAACCGGAGGGATGTTATCCGGAACAGCCGCATTGATCAACTTGCATGGGTATACACCTGATCAGATGTATGCAGGTTTTGAGGGAATTGTTTTAAACTTTCCCAACACAGGCCGAAGAGGATTCTTTGATCGAAGAACGGACGATGACATCAAGAAAGCTTCAGAAAAAGCTTTGGCCAGTTTGAATGATGTATGGGAGAAGGCTATTCAATATCATAAACTCGATTCTGCAACAAAAGGAAAAACAGGATATTATCCGGAATTGCAGGCACTTGTTCCGGTCATTCGGGGTGAACAAACTTTATTGGTAGAAACAAATACCTCCAAAGATATTACTGCCGCTTTAAAATGGGTGAAAGAGAAAAAGGTGAAAAAAGTAATTTTAACGGGTGTAGCTGAAGGCTGGCGAGTAGCCGATGAAATTGCAAAATCAGGTATACCGGTGATTACCGGTGGCGTTCTAGAATTACCAACCCGCGACTATGATCGCTATGACAGAGCGTATGCAAATGCCGGATTGTTAAAGAAGGCCGGTGTTAAAGTGGCAATCAAGTCTGAAAGTTCAAATAATAACTATCGCAATTTGCCATATCATGCAGGGTTTGCAGTAGCCTATGGAATGAATAAAGAAGATGCATTAAAAGCTATTACTATAATTCCCGCTGAACTGTTTGGTGTGGCAGATAAATTAGGATCCATTGAAGTTGGAAAGAGCGCTACTCTTTTCATTTGTACTGGAGATCCATTTGAAACAAAGACCAATGTATCGCATGTTTTTATTGACGGCTGGCAAATGCCAATGGTAAGCCGTCAGACAGAATTATATGATGAATTCTTAAAGCGCGACCCAGGGGTAAACAAAACAAAGAAGTAACTTAAGATGATTCAAATAGAGACAGCCGTTTTTTTAGCGGCTGTTTTTTATTGCCGAATATTTAATCAACTCTAAAATCTCTTTGCCGCATCGCTTCATAGACAACAACCGCTGCGGCATTGGATACATTCATACTATCGATTTTGCCAAGCATAGGAATAATAATGTTAGCAGAAGCGTTCTCCACCCAAATATCAGAAAGACCAGTGGCTTCCGTCCCCATAACGATGGCCGAGGGTTTAGAATAATCGGTAAGATGGTAAGGCTTGGAAGCTTTGAGATAGGTGCAGAATATTGAGATGTTGTTTTTCCGCAGCCAGGCAATTGTCTCTTCAGACGATGCGGCAGCCAGTTGATTGGTGAATACGCAACCTACGCTGGAGCGGATCACATTGGGATTATAAAAATCGGTTTGAGGATCACAGATAATCACAGCATCAACATGGGCAGCATCCGCTGTGCGTAAAACAGCCCCTAAGTTTCCGGGTTTTTCAACACCTTCCAAAATCAAAATCAGAGGATTTTTACGTAACCGAATTCCATCCAGCCGATGCGGCTTTTGCTCCGCAACTGCCAATAGTCCGCCTGTACTTTCGCGCATCGCAATCTTTTCAAAAACTTCTTTCGAAACCGGAATAAGTAGCTTGTCCTCAAGTGGTAGTGATGCCAGTTCGCTTTCGCTCACTATTTCATCGCAAAAGAATAAATTACCAATCTTATAGCCCGCCTCTAAAGCCAGACCTATTTCACGTTTACCCTCAATAATAAAAAGTTGCTGCTTTCTGCGTTCACGTGGTTTCTCCAGAGCCAGCAGACTCTTTACCTTGGGATTTTGTGTGCTGGTAATTTTAAAATGCATAGGCATCAAAAATAAGAATTCAAGACCGTAAATAATAAGTGGCTTCAAGTTCAATTCAGGCCTTTTCAAATAGAATCGATTGACAGATCATAAAGTAGGCAGGGGTTTTGAATAATGGAGTATCTTTGCACCTTCAAATAATGAGCTCATGAAGTTATTAAGCCCCACATCTTGGACCGAATACGAACTCCTCGATTCAGGAGGATTTGAGAAATTGGAACGATTTGGAAAATATATTCTAATTCGTCCCGAACCTCAAGCCATTTGGGAAAGAACAGTAAGCCACGATGAATGGCTCAAACAAGCACACGCGCATTTCACGCGCGAACAAAAAGATAATTTTAGATTTGGTGAAGAAATCAAAGGAGGGTGGAAGAAATACAAGGCCATGCCCGATAGCTGGGACATCAATTATCACTACGAAAAATTACGATTGAAACTTCGTCTGGCATTAACCAATTTTGGGCACGTGGGTATGTTTCCCGAACAAGGTCAAAACTGGAATTTTATTTACGATACGATTACTTCTTGGAATTTATCGGACGCAAGAATCTTAAATCTCTTCGCGTACACAGGCGCAGCATCGGTTGTCGCTAAAGCTGCCGGGGCGGATGTCACCCACGTGGATGCATCCCGACCAGGATTAAACTGGGCAAATCAAAATATGCAAGCCAATCAACTCAACGATATTCGTTGGGTACATGAAGATGCTCTCAAATTTGTGAAACGCGAAGCGAAACGCGGGAAGAAATACAATGGAATTATTATGGACCCGCCACCTTATGGGCGCGGACCGGAAGGAGAGAAGTGGACACTCGAGGAAAAACTGAGTGAATTACTTTCGCTGAGCAGTCAGTTACTAGAGGACAAAAATTCATTTTTGATTTTATCGATGTATGCAGTTGGCTTTTCTCCCTTAGTGGGCTTGAATGTTGCCAAAACTTATTTCAAAAATATACAACCGGAGTTTGGAGAATTCTTTTTGCCAGGCAAAGAAGGTAAAGACCTGCCGATGGGAACTTTTTTACGATTTGCATCCAAATAAATTTTTATACTAAAAGCCGCACGCTCGTATTAACTGAAGAGCGGCTTCGAGATTATTCAGTCTGTTACTCTTTATTCTTACGTAAACTTTGAGCCTCTTTTCTGGCTTAAAATCACTTGTTTTACTAACGAAAAAACGAAACAAATAACGATATATCGTTAGTTCAAAAAATCCGACCCTGATTCCAGCTTAATTTCGCAGTTTTTCGATTGGCATGAGTTTTGTCTATAGGAAAATCATTAGATAAAGAATTACAATGGAATTAAGGATGCTTGTTTTGTCAATTTTTTTTCAACTGTACTAATTCTGATTATCGACTTAGTGAGTTCTTCAGATAGAAACTAAATAGATAGGCCAAGTATTCTGATAAATAATCTACCTGCCATGGTAGTAAAAATGCTCAACGAGGTTTTGGGGAAGACTAATGTTGAGTGGCCCTCCGAAAGGAGGGCCTTTTTTTTATTACCTCAGAATTAATTCTGAAGGAGATTTTCGTTAAATAAAAACAATCATTTCGTTTTTAGAAACGAAAAATGGAAAATCTTCGGACTTAAAAAATGCAAAATCTGCGTTTTGAGCTCAATTTCAGTGTTTTAAAAAATTGGCCCCTTCTTTGCTAACGTGCTGCATGTAAAGTGATCAACAGAGAATAGTATCCCTAATTAGCAGCGTATGAAAATAGTAATCGTAGTCAATACAACCTGGAATATCTACAATTTTAGAATGGGGTTATTAGAATCACTTCAAAGTGATGGTCACGAAATTCATGCCATTTCCCCAACGGACGAGTACGTGCCACACCTATTGAAAGCAGGCATTACTCATCATCCTATCTCGATAAGTGCGCACGGAAGTAATCCAATAAAGGATAGCATGCTTTTATTGAACTTCATCCAGTTGTATAGTAAGATTAGTCCGGATGTAATTTTACACTACACGATCAAACCCAATATTTATGGTTCACTAGCTGCAGCAATTTTACGGATACCTGTTATCAATAATGTGTCGGGACTTGGATCTGCATTTCATCATAAAACAATCACTTATTATATGGTTCAGGCTCTTTATAAACTAGCGTTTATTAAAGCCGAAAAGGTTTTTTTTCAAAATGATGAAGATCGAAATTTCTTCGTCCAAAAGAATTTAGTTAAAAAGGCTAAGACCGACTTGCTACCCGGATCTGGCATTAATTTGCGAAAATTCCAAACGATTGATTACCACAAAGGATCACCTTTTATTTTTTTAATGGTTGCCAGACTAATTTCAGATAAAGGAATTTTTGAATACGTGGAGGCAATACGACATTTAAGGAAAAAGAAATGTAATGCGAAGTTTCAATTGCTTGGGGCATTTGATTCTAAACCTGATCGCGCTGTGAAACCTGACATGATAGAGGCTTGGGAAAATGAAGGTTTGTTAGAGTATTTAGGTGTTTCGGATCAAGTGAGAGAAATCATGGGCAAAGCAGATTGCGTGGTATTGCCATCCTACCGAGAAGGTACTCCTCGCGTATTATTGGAAGCAGCCAGCTTATGTAAGCCAATGGTTGCCACGGATGTTCCCGGTTGCCATCATGTGGTGAAAGATGGATTCAACGGATTATTATGCAAACCTATGAATGCCATCGATCTGGCTGAAAAGATGCAATCAATTTTAGATTCTTCCGAGCAAACTTTGTGCACTATGGGAATAAATGGTAGAAAATATGTGCAAGATAACTTTGATGAAAATAGAGTGGTCGAAAAGTATAAACAAGCAATATTCCAATTTTCATTATTGCAGCCTTTGAAACATGTCGTTCAACTGTAATGAATAAGCGAGCGCTCTCAGCAAGCTAAAATTAATCTTAGAAAAGCGTTAGGCTGCAGATAGTTGCAAGAAGAGCTACTATATAGATTTAATAATACAAATTTTCTTTTGCAATACTTACAATTTTTAGCAATCGATTGACACTAAATTTGCCTAGCCAGCATTAGTTGCTTCAAAACAGTCACATTTATGTATTTCGGCAAGTGAT
>DGYK01000056.1:91905-100510 GCA_002398365.1 Flammeovirgaceae bacterium UBA5008 | reverse complement strand
CAACGAGGGCAAGCATACAAGTAACTCGTTGGTGAAGAACGCCAACGAGGGCGAGCATACAAGTAACTCGTTGGTGAAGAACACCAACGAGGGCAAGCATACAAGCAACTTGTTGGTGAAGAACACCAACAAGGGCGAGTGAACAATGACCATTATTTGCTCTCCATTGACCTTTCGGGTGGAATTCAATCATCAAAAATGTATATTTAGAGTATGTAATGAAACGTGCATGAAAATTCAACTGGAGAAAGTAATCCCCGGCAAGGGGCAGTCTTTTAAAATATTTACACCGCGCCTGAAGCACTACTTCTATTGGCACTATCACCCGGAGTTTGAACTGACATTCGTAGAAGCGCCCTCGGGCATTCGCCATGTGGGTCAGCATGTGTCCAGCTACCTGCAAAGTGATTTGATTTTCATTGGGTCGAACATTCCGCATCTCAACTTCGATTACGAACTGCAAACGGATTATCGGCAGATTGTAATACAGATGAAAGAAGATTTTGTGGGCACGGCCCTTCGCGCGTCTCCGGAGTTGGCAGCGATTCAACAACTGTTTGATCGCTCGGCACTGGCCTTATCATTTTATGGAGTGACCAAAAAAAAGGCGGCCGAAAAAATGCAACGCATGTTGCGCCTGCCTCCGTTTGAGCAGTTGCTCTGTTTGCTGGAAGTGTTTCAGTTGCTGGCCAACAGCAGCGAATATGAATTGCTCAACGACCGCGACACGAGTGTGAAGCTATTTTTGAAAGATAAAGTGCGGATGTCTTCGGTGTATGAATACATTCATGCCAGCTTTAACGAAAACCCCGATGTGAATGAGATTGCCGCGAAGGTGAATCTGAGCACGGCTGCATTTTGTCGCTATTTTAAGAAGCAGACGAACATGACGTTTACCGATTTTGTGAATCAATATCGGATCAGTCAGGCCAAAACGTATTTGCTGAACGGCATGAATATTTCAGAAACCACGTATGCGGTGGGTTTTTCGAGTTTGTCCCATTTCAGTCAGCTCTTTAAGAAATTGGTAGGCGATAACCCGAGTGAGTTTAAGAGAAAACTGTTGGGGGGGAGTAGTCATTAGTCATTGGTCAATAGTCACTAGTCAATGGTCAATAGTCACTAGTCAATGGGGATTAGTCATTAGTCAATGGGCAGTAGTCAATAGTCTAGGGTTAGTAGTCGACAGGCGACATCCCACTAAAAAATGGCAACGATGTTGCAAAAAATAGAGTTGAGTGAGAAAATGACAGACCCCAGTGAGTTCAACTATGAACTGAGTCCGTTCAAAATAGAACCGAGTCAAATCAAAATAGAACTGAGTGAGCTCAGAATAGAACTGAGTGAGCTCAGAATAGAACTGAGTGAGCTCAGAATAGAACTGAGTGCGTTCAGAATAGAACTGAGTGAGCTCAGAATTGAACTGAGTTCGTTCGGAATAGAACTGAGTGAGTTCAGAATAGAACTGAGTGAAAAAATAATTGAACTGAGTGGAAAAATAGTTGAACTAATGGAGCTCAGTGCTCGAAATGAAAAGAAAGGAGAGGAGTAGGGGTTGTAGAAAGGCGCAAGCGTGCGTGCGCAAAATGAAATGCGATCCATCAAAGAGATGAATGAGGGATAGAACACAAAAAGCAATACACGGATTCCTCCTGGAGGAACCCGTGTATTTTAGTCTAGGCACTGCCAATATGCTTATGCGGCTGTGCCTTCGTTGTCGGAAGGCTTCTTTTTAGAAGCCCTTTTGCCCTGGCCTTTGAACCGTCTGCTCAACTCATCCTTCACGCTCTTTAAACCGGGCGTGGATTTAGAGGCTGAGCGCACCAGTTCGTACACCGTCAAACTGGCGTTCATCGACTCGGCACCCACGGCCATGTAGGTGCTGTCGATTTTCTCATTGAGCGAATTGATTAACAATTTAATCTCACCCAATGATTTGAAGAGCGCGGTGTCTTTGCCATACTCTACCTTGTCGAACACCGGAGGTAGAATAGTAGCAAAGTTTAGCGAGGCGTTGTACGCCTCTTGCACAAAGTCAACGCTCTTCGGCCCGACTTTGGTCAATTCCTTCCGCTCTTGCTTACTGAGCGAGATTAGGAAGGGCAAGTTGTTCTCAAGCGTTTTGATCGCTGTTTTTACAGCGTCAAGGTTAGCCTGAGAAAGCGCAAATGAAATCTGCGTTTTATTCATACTAATTGGCGACTGAGGGAAGTAATCTCAGTCGTGAAAACCTTTCCAAATCGCGTGCCAAAAAAAAATCATTGAAATTCAATATAATTTCCGCGTTTTTTAAAATCGACAAATTAAAATTGACGATATAAAACGAAATCACTAACGATATAAAACGAAAAAACGAGTCTGCGATGATTCCCAGTGTGTATTAAAGAAACGGTAGCAACGAAAAAAAGGGAGGTGGTAGTTGTTGAATATTTCTGCTGCGATAACACGCTGTATACCAACCATGAGCAGGTAGAAGCTTTCATTATTTTGATGTATGCGCAGGTTTATGGTTGTTGATGGACGTTGAATGCATGGTTCTAATAGTTATCAACCAAGCACAGCGTACCATTTTATAATCGTATGAGAAAGTAAATAATGACGATATAAAACAAAACATATAACGAAGCACGTTTTATAAAACGAATGTATTGCAAACAGAATTGCTTTCCGCAGAAGTGATCGTGCTATGAAAAAATCTAAATAATTTTCTTCGGTTTACTAACGTTGGTGCTAGTATTTGATTTAGTTTTGCACAAAAAATAGAATATGAAAAAAGGATTAGTAAGTGTGATGGTGTTGGTAGGTGCGTTACTCGCAGTAGGAGAGGTGCAAGCACAATTTCAAAAGGGAGACCGGTTGTTGAATCTGGGCGTGGGTGTAAACTCTTATTATAGCGGTGGCATTCCCATCAGCGCCATTTATGAAGTGGGCATTACCCCACAGATCAGCGTAGGCGGGGGCATTGATTATTTATCGCATGAATATGCCTATACCTATAATTTTAGCCGCAGATTTACCGCTTTGTATATAGGCGCACGTGGCTCATATCACTTCAATGAGTTACTGAAAATTAATGACGAACGCTTTGATGTTTACGGTGGCTTGAGCTTGGGATTTCGTTCCTTCACCTGGAGAGACAATGCCAACAATATTTATAATCCGGTCGATTCAAGTTATGGCAGTGGCTTGTTTTTAGGTATTCATGTGGGAGGGCGCTATTATTTTAGCAATCGCATCGGTGCCTTTCTGGAGCTAGGCGGGTTGGGTTCTACCAACGCACGCATCGGAGTTACTTTTAAATTATAGCTTTCTTAAACACCCGGTTAATTGCCCGCAGCGTTTTCAATTGAGAACGCTGCCGGGTGATTTATTATGAAAAATGCTATTAGCCTACCCCATTTATGGGGTATTCGCTTGATTTGCCATGTATAAATGGCTTTATTGAAGGTTTTCTTTAGTGGTAGTTTTAGTTCACAAACTGCCATTGCATGAATTTCCTGTTTTTCTAATCTGTATTTGGTTTAATTCGCCAAGCAAATCACCAAGTTTCGTTATCTTTCGATATTGGTTGTGTTCCCCAACTCCAAATCGTTATCAGGTGAAAACGCTGATTGTTTGTTTTATTTGTGTATCGTGTTGCTGCGGCATCAATAATCTGCTCGCACAATCAGATAGTACAGACGATACGTTTTTACAGTCGATAGAACAATCAAATCCCGATTTCACCAATTACTTTTCTTCTCTCGAACGTCTTTCGCCCGATCAGCTCAAAGCCAAAGCCATTCATCTGCTAGGGCATTTTGAGCAAACAGAAAGTAACGAAGCCGTGATTTCAGTCTTGCTGCGAATGGGCAAGTTTTATGCAAGCCGTAAAATGCAAGCTGAATCATTGCAGTTTTTGCAACTGGCATATAAGAAAGCTGAGCAAACTAAATCTCGGCTACAGATGGGCATTTCGCTGCAAGAAATGGCACTGATTTATCAAAATGAAGAAATGCTGACCGAAAGCCTTACCTATGTTTATCAGGCGCTGGAAATATTTGAGGAAAAACAGTTTTATACGAAAGCATTAATCACCGCCTACGAGGCATCGATTGTCAACTACAAGGCATCGAATTTTACCGGAGCAATCAACGATTTTAAAGTACAGAAAGCACACTTCGCCAAACTGCCTAAAGACTCTATAACCGATGACATCCGGTTCTTTATGATGAGTGGCTGGAATACAGCCGGCCTCTGTTATGGAGAGATGAAGCGCCCCGCAGAAGCATTTCATGCCTACGACAGCGCACACCGGCTGGCTGTGCAAATGAATCATGTTTTTTGGCAAGGATTGATCAACGGAAACAAAGGCTTGTTGCTTTTAAAAACTGGTAAGACAGAAGAAGGCGTGGCGTTGATTAAAAAAGACTTTGAAATAAGCGTGCGTTTCAAAGCCTATGGCAGTGCAACTGCTGCAGCCAGCACGCTCTGCAAAGCATGGGTAGATAAAGGAGAGTTGGCGAAAGCCAAACACTACCTCGACACGGCCATTATCTTAGCTGCAAAAGAAAATGCTTCACGGGGTATTCGTTCCATGCTGCTCGAAACTGCGTCTTATTATCATCATGCCGTTGGGAATGATGCGCAGGCATATAAGGAACTGAGGGCATATTGGGTGATTAAAGATTCCACCATTCTGGAAGAGAAACTGTTGAGCACCTCGCAGGTAAAAGCCCAGTATGAATTAAAGAAAAAACAAAACGAAGTACTCTTGCTGATGCAGGAGAATGCGCTCAAGAACAAACAAATAGATAATCAAAAGTGGCTTATTACGGCATCTGTGGTGATCATTTTATTGGGAACCTCTTTTCTGGCTTATTTTTTCTTTAACTACAAGCGCGTGAAACGGCAGAAAGAAGTGATTCGCCTGCAGCGCGATGAAATTGAAAATAAGAATGTAGAACTGGAAGCGCAAAGTCAACAGTTACAAGAACATAATCAACTAGTGCAAAGCAATGTAGAAGCACTCGAAGAGCGGGTGCAAAGGCGCACCGCAGATTTGCTGTCACTTAACCAGGAGTTGGATACGTTTCTCTACCACGCTTCGCATGATATCCGCAGGCCGATTTCTACGTTGCTGGGATTGGAAAGAGTTTCGCGCTTTTCACAAAATGATGAAGATCTCAAATTCCTTTTTGAATCTGTAGTGAAAACAGCTTCCGAAATGGATAGCATGCTGAGTAAATTGCAAATGGCTTATTTGCTCAACCGACCGATAGAAGACAAGAGCTGGATTCGTCCCGACTGGATTATTCATCAGATGACGGAGCGATACAAAGATAATCTGGTGAGCGAGGGAATTGCTTTTGAGCATGTGCAGCAACCGGAAGTGTCAGGATATTTCAGTCACAGTTTGCTGCGGGTGGTGATTTTAAATTTGGTGGAGAATGCCATCCGCTTTCAGAAGAAAATGGGTACGAACCGGTTCATCCGTATCGTTACAGCGCAGGTCGATCAGCAGGTAATAATGACCGTGCAAGACAATGGTATTGGTATTCAACCGGAATATATGGACCGGATATTTGATATGTACTTCCGGGGTTCAGAACAATCGCGAGGCAATGGAATTGGTTTGTATCTGGTAAAGAAAGCATTGAAGCTGATGCATGGAACCATCCGCGTGGAGAGTGAATATGAAGTAGGGACCACTTTTACAGTGACTATTCCGATTGATCGGGTGTCGGATCAATAGATATATGCAATTCTCCACTCAAATTTTCAGCCAGCTATTTTCTAATGGATTGCTATAGGTGAGTTATCGAATGGTGGAGATATGAGTCAAGACGTAATTAATTTAATGATATTCTATGCTATCATCACCGTGATAGCTTTGGTATTAACAATGAGCAAGTGGAAATCAGTCCGGCTATTATCAAGCCCACTGGCTATTTATATAGCATTAATGCTTTGGACGTTTGCCGGATTTGTTTTTGTATTAGACAACTCAATGAGTTTTGGGTGTATTGCAGGGAGCGGATCTAATAGAGTTCTGAATAGTCAAAATATAGGATACAGCAGTATATCGCTATTGCTTTTATCGGTTGGATACTTCTTACCGGGTAAAAACGCGTGGATAATTCTTTGTTTTGAGCTGTTGTATTGGCTGATCAAATTGCTGTTTATTAAAGGAGGATATGCCGTGGGATTAGGAGGTTTCCCTGATCTTTCCGTGGTGTTTTTTGATTCAGTAGCATTGACACTGCGATTGCTATTTATTTATACCCGTCAGAATTACATTTCCTTTCATCGATTGTTTTTGATAGTGATTTCATTTATTCTTATGACCGTAAAAATTACTAACATTTAGTTGATTGGGTAATGACACGCTCGGAGCATCTATCATTTTGCAGTGTTTGCACGAATAGGAAGTTTACAACCGAGGTGGGATTTATTTGTTCTTTAACTGATAAGAAGGCAGACTTTGACATAAGTTGTCCGCATTTTACGTTGGATAGTCCGGCAAAGCAAGAGAGAAACAAAAAGTACATTGATGAGATTGAAACTGGCATTCAGAAACGAAAGACGAATGCCAATAAGCTGTTTGGTTATGTAACATACATTGACTTTCTATTGGATAAAAGTAAACCTATTCCTGTATCAGTGGATTCAAAGAAAGAAACGATTGTACTAGAGTCCAATAAAAAGAATGGCTTACAGTTTCAAATCATTGCGCTTCCTTTGATAATTGGTTTTCTAATTTACAATGGTAGAAATAGACAGGGGATCGATTGGATACCTTTCATATTATTCGTGGTATGGATATATGTAATTTACAGATCCAGATTAAAAAAAGAGATTTTACGTATCGGCCCACTTGGGATTCTAATCAATAAAAAAGAATATGTACCCTGGCATGCCATTGATTTTATTCATAAGAAAACAGAACCCGATGAAGGATCAGATCGAGTTTACTTGATCTTGCGATTGACAAATTCAACCGAAAGAGAAATTTTACTTAATTCTGCAGCAATTGATTTTGATCAGCTGGCTGCAATCTCCTATTGTTACATGAGAGATTGTAAGAAGAATTGATTTTTATTCTCTGACTTTTGTCAACTGTCAATTGCCCTTTTGTCAATTTCAAACAAACTGCTCCGCCCACTCTAATCCATTTGGCAATTCAGACGAAGTAAATTCTAAATGAACCACGCGTCTGTGTTTTTGATTCACCGCTTTCGCGGAAGCATGAAGTAGGAGAGGACGCATCAGGTGAATGCCACCGGCACGTATCACACAACCATACGCCAGACTGTTTTGCGTGATCAACTGAATCTCAGCATCACTTAATTTTTTATTCTGCGAGCCGGGAATGACTTTCAATGCTCCGTTGTATTCATCCGCATCATCTAAATGCACCCGAATGGTAACGGTGTTCTTCAAAACCTCTTCCGGTGCACAAACACTAAAGAATCCATCTTTCTTCGACCAACCGGAATACCCTTCTGTTTCCTTTTTACCGGCTACATTAATCGTAATATCCTGATGCCAGGTAACGTACCAATTGCTGTCCGGTGTCTTATCAAAGAAAATAGCTTTCGACAAACGCAAGTCCGGATGAATCTTCTTTAAAATAGATTGTAAGTTGGCATTCAGCACCACTGATTTAATTTCAGGAATGGCAACGAATAAGCGCCTGATTGAATACGCCTCTTTTTCAGGGTTGTTCTTAAAATACTGATCAATGGCAGTTTTAATTTGATTGAGCTCCTTGCGTGTGTACACGTAGCGGAGCATCGCAAATCCTTTGTGATAAAACTTCTTTAGTTCATTGGCAATGGAACTATTGGTAAACTCATATTGATATAAATCCAGCGCATGTTCATATTTCTCTTTAATTCTTCGCTTCAGTCGCTCGGGACTAATTACTTTAATGCGATCGCCAAAGCCAAGCAACTCACGCTCCAATTCAAAGTTGAGCTGAACATGCAAAGAAAAGATCGTCCCATGCGGCTGCTCATCAATGATCTGCTGACTATGATGAATGGGCTTCGTAGCAATGTAAGGAGCGGTGTCACGGTCTGCAAAGATCTTTATTTCTTCCGGAAGGGTAGTGGGTTCAACGGTTACACCAATCACATGATTGAAATATTCAGCCGGATGAAAACCTTTGCGTTCAATATACTTCACAGATGATGGCTCAATAGAAATAATCCGGTCGAGAGCCAATGTAAGTATGGGAGCATTTTTACCTTTATTACCCAACACAAACCAGCGGTTGCGATATTCCTTTAAATAGTACGCATGAAAAGTAAATGTCGAAGCTTCTTTCGCACGAAAGCTTTGGTAGGTAAGCTCCACGGCATTCTTTTGAAGAATGGTTTGATAAAGCGTTTCAATATGTTCGAGCCCTTTCAGGTGATCATTCTTTTCAAAGTCAATGATCGGCTCCTGATTGGTTTTAGCTGTGTGGATTTTGTTTTCCAGTCGTTGCACCATACCACTCAACTCCTGAAAATGACTAAACCCTTTGAATTGCCGGAGAATTTCCACCACTTCGGTCAACTTACCTAAGTCTTGCTTGGTCAGCGGAATGTTGGTGATGGAATAGTTGGGATCTTCATAT
>DGYK01000056.1:68417-91742 GCA_002398365.1 Flammeovirgaceae bacterium UBA5008 | reverse complement strand
CTTCATAGGTATAATATTTCTTTTCCAACACCTGAATGGGTGCATTGTATCCCAGCTTATCGCTTCGCATCAATTGCAAATCCATTTGCACCGTTCTCCGACTCACCCCTTTATCAATGCCTTCATATTCATAAAGCGCTTCCGAGCAAGCTTCAATTAAATCTTCCAATGTCCATCTGCGCTGTCGGTTCTTGAGACATTCATCAATAGTGCGAAAACGAATTAAAGCATTACGATTGACCGGCATAAACAGAATTATTTTTGAAAAAGTATCGAAAATAATTTGTGTGCGCAAATAGATTGCGCAGCAGCGTTTCAATTTTGTTGCGTGATAAGAGAAAGCGGCAGCCATCCCGAAATTGGTCGGGGTGGCTTTTGAACGAAAATGAAAAGTAAAATATAGATGCCGGGGAACCGGTAAAGACTTTCTTTCAGGCGAAAGGCTTGAAATGAAACGGGGAAAAATGGTCAGTCAAAGACCGGATGAGGGCTTCAACAACCCCATAGTGTTGTCACTAATTTCGGTGGCAATATGCTGCTTTGGCTGAGAGTTGTTTCCTGATCTGTGGGTTGAAGGTTCGAATCCTTCTCTTTTAGATAGCTCAATGGTAGAGCAACAGCAAACGCGGGTTCGAATCCCGCTCTCAACCATGATTGAGACTCGTTTGGTGAGTAATGGACGGGTAATCCTCCATTTGGAAGTTGGGTTGACTTCCATAAAAACAGCCCGCTCAAAAGAAGTTTGAGACAGCTCTGTGCAATCAGTTAGCGCCATAGCACTTACTGCACACTTATTGTTTTGCTTAGCAAGAAAGCCGTTGGTAAAAGCCAACCATTCTCTTTGTTATGGTTCGTTAGCGCACGATAAGAAACAGAATCGGCAGAATTTTTATACAAGCTTTCTTCCGCATCATAATAAGGAGATGTTTCAGGCTTCTTTCTTTAAATGAAGAAGACTTTATAGAAGACATAGATTAATGGAAAATCAGTTGGCTACGAACCAACAGATTGAGGGTTCGAATCCTTCTGTCTTCTCTACATCTTTATAATGCAGAGTAGGCATCTCAGGAATCAATAAACATTTACCGGTAATTACATTTGTGACGATTGCGCGTATCTTCACTTCAGTGAGGTTGAAGACATGTATCATAAATGAGCATGATGTGGAAGATTTCAACTTCGATCTTAGCGAAACGCTACGCATTTGTCTGCTTGCTATGCTATCACATCACCGCCACCTGGGCTAAGTGGAGATTACTGGTAACGCTCCAGTCCTTCCCGGCTTCAACGGGACGCTTCTACTTAGTTAGCTTAATCTCCAATAAATTGGGTCGAGACAGATGGATTCGAACCATCATGTAGCCAGTTACGGTTTCAACACGATATAAGCGTGAGCCGATATGTCTCGTCATCTTTCGAATCAGCTCAGGATAGATTGGTGTGTCAGACAACAAAAAACCCCGAGTGTCTGACCCGGGGTTTTGTTTTTGTTAATGTATATATCAAAATCAAATTGAAACCACGCGCAGACTTTCCGAATACGTAAAACGTATACTCGGCATGCGATAATGATTAAAAAGTGATTGCTTCTTGTTCATGATGGTGCAAATATAACAGAGGCGTATTCGATCAAACAAGTACTCAAAATGAAAAGTTGTGTTTATTTCTACTGCGCAAAAAGACTGCATAGACAAGTGTCATGAAATGTTTCTAAAAAATAAATTTGGAAGAATGCTAGGAAGAATAATTTAACTCAGGCTACTTTTGTGCCATCATTCTTCTTATCACACCTTTTTAAAGAAGAAACTATGTTTGTACTACGTTTACATATCCACAAGTAGCTTTTAGTTGAGATTTCTCAACTAATCGGTTTGCTATTTCTTTTACACTCAATAACAGGTAAGCAGTACTAGAACAATTTCTATTGTTTTCGTGCGCATGTCTTTAGTTGCTGTTGCAAGGAGTAGCTCTTTATTTACTTTTTTATAGAGCTTAACAATGAGTACAAATACAAATTATCAAGATCTGATCACCAAACGACAAAAACTGCGCGAGGTATCGGATTCATTGAAAAAACAATTTTTAGGTCTGGATGCTATCATCGATGAAGTGATTTCGTTGCTGATGCCGTGGTATCTTTTCCCAGACGCACAATTGCGCCCTACTGTAATTAATTTATGGGGATTGACGGGTTCCGGTAAAACCGCATTAGTTCATCAACTGATTGAATTTCTGGAGTACAAACAACTTTTCGCCCACATGGATATGGGCGAGTTTGAATCCGATTCAGCTGCGTGGATAAAACGAATATTAACGGAAGACATGGAGTTCTTTGATCAAAAGCCGGCCGTCCTCTGTTTAGATGAATTTCAGTTTGCTCGTACACTGAATCAGAATGGTGAAGAGCTGGGTAAAGATAAACTGCGTGTTATTTGGGAGTTGATTGATTCAGGCAAAATATCCTATATACCAAGTAATAACACCTATTACTTGTATCGGGCAGAAAGTTGTTTGAAGCGAATGGAGAAAGCACTTCGCTCAGGTGTTCAGTTAGAGCAAGGTGTTGTCGTCTCGGAAGTAGAGTGGTTTGTGAAGATTTTTGATGGATTTTATTTCGAAGATCACGATCGATACAATCAGCCTATCAGCAAAGACTATTTTATTTCAACTGATTTTCTGGAAGGAATGTGTGGACTTTTCTTACATGGAGAAACCCGCAAGGAAGAAATCAAATCTTTTATTACGAGTTCTTCTTTGGAGGAATTGGCCAATCATATTCTGAATGCTTTACACACACGAACAGCTTCTCGGCAATTAGATCTTTCCAAGTCGTTGATATTCATTCTCGGCAATTTGGATGAGGCCTATCGTATGAGTCACAACATGAATCCGGATATCAGTGCCGATGATTTTTATGAACAAACATCCAAAATCACCATCGCACATATCAAGCGGGCGTTGAAAAAGCGGTTTCGTCCGGAGCAAGTGGCACGCTTAGGAAACAACCACATCATTTACCGCTCGTTCAATCAGGCGCAATTTCGCCAATTGATTGAGGTACAATTTCAGCGCATTGCTGAATTTGTTCAGCAACAATTTGCATGGAATATTCATTTTGATACTTCCGTAACCGATGTGATTTATGCAGAAGGTGTGTTTCCATCACAAGGCACACGCCCTATTTTTACCACAATCAAAAACCTGATCGAGTCACGCATCAGTAAAATGGCGGTGATGCTGTTGGAAGAAAATTTGCCCGTGAAAAACATTCGCTGGTATTATGAGCAGCAACATTTTTATTTTGAATTGCGCGATGAACAAAATCAGTTTATTAAAACCATCAGCGATGAAGCGGTTTTGAAATTGGAGAATCTGCGTAAAAGCTGCGATCCTGAAATTCAGGCACACACTGCAGTGCATGAGGCAGGTCATGCTGTATTGGCTGTGGCTACTTTGCATATCATTCCGGCATTGGTTGTATCACGCACAGCTTCCGATTCGGCAGAGGGATTCTGTCAAATCAACTTCCCGAAAGGGCCCGTTACCCGCGAAACGCTGCGCAAAGATATCATCATTACGCTGGGCGGATACGTGGCCGAGAAGTTGATTTTTGGCGAAGAATATACCAGCACCGGTGTATATGCTGATGTAGAAGAAGCTTCATCATTAGCCAACAGGGCAGTAAGAAATTACGCGATGGGGAAGGACCCCATTCACATGGCGATTAAGACAACCAACAACAACGATGTATTTCTGGTGAACCAGAAGTACGAAATTGAAGCGTTGGAATTAATCAAGGAGTGTGAGGAAGAAGCCATGCAATTGATGAAGCGAAACAAACTTTTGCTTTTGAAACTGTCGGAGTACCTTACTACACATTCACGGATGGAAGAAACACAGATTGAAGAGTTTGTGGTGAAGTACGGAGCGGAAGAGTGGATGAACCAAGCCGCATTTGTAAAGAAAGAAAATTATTACCCTTTCAATACCATGCTGCAAAAGCAATTGAAGCAATTCGAGATTTCAGCTGTTGATGATCTGCTGCGCGAGTGCTATGAACTACAAGACTAATTACTTGTATAAACCGGCCGCAATCTTTTCGGGAATAAACTTGGGTACTAAATAGGTAAGCTGTACGGATATCCAATTAACAAAGCCCGGAAGGATTTCGGCCTTTTTATTAAACATTCCTTCTATTCCAATCTTTGCTACGTCCTCGGCTTTCATGCTGAATTTCTCTGCCTTCTCTTTCAACGCTTCCATGCCGGCACGGTCAATGAAGTTCGTAGAAGTGGCTCCGGGACTCAGACAAGTTACAGAGATTGATGTGTTCTCGAGTTCTAAACGCAAGCCGCGAGTAAATAACAAGACAAAGGCTTTCGTGGCAGCATACGTAGCTAAAGTAGGCACTGCCTGATACGCGGCTGTGCTGGCTACATTTAAGATATACGATTGAGCATGTTTCTTTAACTCAGGTATCAATGCGTGACAAAGGTTTGTCACCACAATCATATTGAGTTGCATCATGTTGTTGAGACTCTCCTTCGATGTAGCGTCTACTCGTCCCCAGATGCCGTAACCTGCATTATTCACCAGAATATTCACAGCAAAAGAATTAGTGGTGATCCAGTTTTCAATTTGAGTAACCGCATCCGGAAGACTTAAATCAACGCTGAGGTATTCGGCTTTGATGGAATAGGTGGCACGAAATTCTTTACAGATTTCTTCCAGTCGGGAAGAAGATCGTGCTATTAATAATAGATCAATTTTTCGCTTGGCCAACTCTCGGGCTAATTCCAAACCAATGCCACCGCTGGCACCGGTTACTAAGGCGTAGGCCATGCGCTATTATTTATTCGTGAGTGAAATAAGACGCTGATAGAATAATGGCTTGCTGTTTTCCGTGCGTGGTGTAAACTTTCCGGTAATGATCGGAACGTACATCACACGTCTGCGGCTTTTCTCACCAATAAATGGAGAGCGAGCAACACGGTGCCACAAACGGCCATCATGCACCGTCAAATCTCCGGGCTCCACATTCAAGCCAATTTCATTCTTGTCCGGCTTGTGGCTTAAGAAATAAAACTTCTTAAATAGGAGGGTGCGCAAACCTTGATTGTGCGTTCCGGGAATCAAACGCAAACCACCGTTGTCGGTGGTGGAAGTATCTAAATGGATTCCGACATTTAACATCGGAAGGATTTTCTGACCGTAGAACACATCGCGCAAAGCGTCTGTGTGCCAGCCCAACTGGCTATAGTTACTTTCTTCGGTGTTGATATAATGATTGAATACAAGACCATCTTTCTCAGTTTCGCCAATACGGCAATCATCCGTGCCGATGAAATCAAAAAGAGCTTTGAGTCTTTGATCTTTTAATAAATCGGAGAATAATGGACTGTGTTGATTTAAGAAGGCAAAGCGTTGTACAATTCTCTTGCCGGTAATGTCTGTGCCATATTTGATGGGAACTCCATTGATCATCTTATAGCCTTGGCTAACCCACTCATCCTGAATCTTTTCAGCTTCGCGCAGCAACGTGTCAACAGTTTCTCTGGAGATGAAATTCTTAAAATGAATAAATCCATTTTTTTCAAAGAACTCTTTCTGCTCATGGGATAAAACGTCTCCTAAAGTAAATTCAGGATAGTTATTCAATGATTTTTTATGTGTGCCATTTTTGGCTGCTACTCCATTCAACTCCATAGTACTACATTAACTTAAATCAACGTCAAAGTTAAACTAATTTTAACAAAATTATAAACGCAGGGATTGGGATTCAGTTCAAAAAAAGGCTTTTTTTTAATGGATAACCGCATAAACTGACTTTAATCAGCTAAAAGTGTTCGTCTATTGAGTTGCTCTATGCCCTTATAAACCAGCCAAGTAATCGTCCACGCTCCCAGTATATCGATTGAATAATGAACGCGTTGCCAGATCAATAGCAAGCCCACGAGTAGCGTTGATATCAACAGAATGGCTTTCAGATTTTTTCTTTTTTCAATGAAGTATACGATCGCCAAGGTACTGGTGTGCCCTGAGAAGAATAAGTCCTTCACGAAAACTGCGTTGCCACCGTAAGCCACTTTAGCTAGAAATGGGTCTTTGAGTGCAATCAAGCCATCAGGTGCCTCTAATGTGAAAAAGTAGATAGACGCTATGCGAAGGTAATTGACAATTACATAGCATTGCAGACTGAGTAAGATCGCTTCTGGATTTTTGAAATTAGTCACGAAGAATAGAGCGGGCGCAGCGAAGATGATAACGAATATAAAGTTCGACCAGTCGCGAGGCTCAAAGAGATTCATGAACCAATCATTCAGTTGAATGCCCGGCTTCGGCTGAATGACGTCATTAAAAAACCCTGGTAGGATGACGATAAAGCCAATTAAGGCAATGACATTCAAGGCAAAATAGAGCTTGTACGGGGTGCTGTTGAGGGCATCCTTCCAGGTCATGGGCTAGTCTTTAACTTCGATCAGGAAATAGTTTTTCTTGCCCTTTTGCGCCAACAGGAACTTGTTGTGAAGTAATGCCAAGGCTGGCTTCGCGTTGCCATCGGTAATCTTCGACTTGTTGATGCTCACACCTCCAGCTTGAATCATTTTGCGCGCTTCACCTTTAGATGGGAAGATGATGTTTTGTGTTGTTTCTGATAAGAGCTCGATGGCTGAACCACATTGCTCGTAGGCGGACTTGGTGATAACGGCCTGAGGAACACCTTCCAAAACAGACAATAAGGTGGCTTCATCTAAGCTGACAAGATCCTCGGTAGTCGAGCTTCCAAACAACAATGACGATGCTTTTAAGGCGGTCTCGAAAGCTTCCACAGAATGTACCCGGATAGTAATGTCTTTCGCCAATTCTCTCTGCAGTTTGCGCTCACCGGGTGAAACCTCGTGTTCGGCTACCAGCGCTTCGATTTCTTCTTTGGTGCGCTGGGTGAAGATCTTGATGAAATTGGCCGCGTCTTCATCCGAGGCATTCAGCCAATATTGATAGAACTTGTAGGCGGATGTTCGGTTCGGATCGAGCCACACATTGCCTTGTTCTGACTTGCCAAACTTAGTACCATCTGCCTTCTTGATGAGGGGAGTGGTGAGGGCATAGGCTTCGCCATCCGCTTTTCTGCGGATCAATTCGGTGCCTGTAACAATGTTTCCCCACTGGTCCGAACCACCCATTTGTAAGCGGCAATTCTTGTTGGCGTACAGCCAGTAAAAGTCATATCCCTGCACTAATTGGTAACTGAATTCGGTAAACGAAAGGCCGGTTTCCAGGCGCTTTTGCACCGAATCTTTGGACATCATATAGTTCACAGTGATGTGCTTACCAACGTCACGGATAAAGTCCAAGAAATGGAAGTTTTTGAACCAGTCGTAGTTGTTCACCATCTCGGCTTTGTTCGGGCCACTTTCAAAGTTCAGGAACTTCTGTAGCTGCTTTTTAACACCCGCCAGATTGTGGTTGAGTTGCTCTTCGGATAGGAGGTTGCGTTCGGCTGATTTGCCGGAAGGATCGCCCACCATACCGGTGGCTCCGCCCACCAAAGCAAAAGGCTTGTGGCCTGCCGCCTGGAAATGAACGAGCGTCATGATCTGAACCAGGTTACCAATGTGAAGCGAGTCGGCTGTGGGATCAAACCCAATGTAACCGGAAACCATTTCCTTATTTAGCAGTTCTTCCGTTCCCGGCATGATGTCGTGCACCATTCCGCGCCAGCGTAGTTCTTCAACAAAATTCGTCTTCATTCAATCGGGTCAGCAGGACTTTCCTGTTTCTGAGCCGCAAATATAAGCCTTGAGAATCACATCAAAACACTAAAATTAAGCGGAAGTAAATTCTAATTAAATTATCATAAATATCTGTATATCAAATGGTTTATTTAATTCAATCTAAAGTTCAAGAATTACTTTCGGTTGGAATTATTTTTTGCTTGCTTTAAGCTTTAATTTAAACCCAATCATGCAGCAGCCCGATTCTCTTAATCTCGTAGCCGAGTTTCACCAAACATTCAAGCACCCTATTTTACCCACACCCACCATCCCGGACGAGTCGCGTTGTAAACTGCGGGTTGCCTTACTGGCCGAAGAGCTGAAGGAGTTGGAGGTTGGCATTGCCAATAAAGATATTGTGGAGATTGCCGATGCATTGTGCGATCTGCAGTACGTGCTTTCGGGTGCGATTCTGGAGTTCGGACTGGGCGAGAAATTTAAGGCTTTGTTTGAGGAAGTGCAGCGCTCGAATATGAGCAAGGCTTGCAATTCAGAAGCCGAGGCGATTGAAACGGTAGCCTTTTACAATCGGAAAGATGGTACTGAATGCTATTACAAGCAGGAAGGTGGGAAATGGCTGGTATATCGGAAAAATGACAACAAAACGATTAAGTCGGTCAATTACTCGCCAGCGGATTTGGATCAGTTTTTCAAGTAAGCTATACATAGAATTCTAGTTGGAACACAATATCCTGACCCCGTTGCTGAATGGGGTTGATCGCCAGGATAGCCATATCATTAAATGCTTTAATAAACTCCTGCCGTGGAATACGCAGCTTGCTGACCCCCGGCCGCACCTTATGATATTGCATCCGGCCTGATTTATTGGCCGTAGCACTATACATATAGTCGTATTTGATTGGAATAGGAGAGGGGATGTACTTCATACCCGCTTATGCATAGGCCTTTACAAATTCAACAT
Organism: Flammeovirgaceae bacterium UBA5008; assembly: GCA_002398365.1. Taxonomy (GTDB): domain Bacteria; phylum Bacteroidota; class Bacteroidia; order Cytophagales; family Cyclobacteriaceae; genus ELB16-189. Next base: position 83,045 of record DGYK01000056.1, on the reverse strand, counting down.
GCACCATACGATTTTGCACAGCTGTATACTGCGAAAGCAACGAATAAGCCCACGCTGGAACGTAATTGAAGCGTGTTTCATACTCTTCAATCTTGTTGCATAACTCACTGACATAGAATCTGATCTGAGCAGCATTTCTACAATCACTTGGCTTCTCAAAGTTTTTCGATGTGAAATTTTTGAGCTCCATTTCCAATTTTCTCTTTTCGAAGTCTGTCATATAAATGTGTATTAATACACAATAATACGTTATTATTTAGACTTTAAGCAAGTATTTATGTGTAATTTTACACAATATTTTATAAAAATCCTTAAAACCAGCTAATTCGAGCTATTCTGCTCGTTTTGTATTGCAATGAAACGATGCCTAGAGTGTTGTTGATATGGGATTCATCCTAGATTCGTCTAAAAAGTTAAATGACGAAAATGAAATTTATCAGGTTGAAACTCGTATGATTCAATGGATGATGGCAATTTAGGCAGTGAATTATCTTTATCTTTAAAAAATTTTGTGTCAATATGAATAAGAGCAACGAAGGATTCTTGGAATTATGGTACTCATCTATGATGATTGGATCAATCAGTATGGTGGCACTCGCCATTATTGTCTACCTCATATACAAGATGCGGGTCTCGATGATCAATGATTTGAAAGAGAAACATGACTTTATAAATCAAAATGAAGTAAAGTGGTATAAATGGTTTTATTACCTAATAGGAGCGGCAGCCGCCTTTGCTGTAAATCTGTACGGACAGGATAACAATGGAGGTATAGGAATCTGGTTTATTGTCCGATTATTTATATCTATTTGCGCTGCAACACTAATCGGTTATGTTGCTTCATTAGTGCTTGAATACTACTATCCTACGGTATTAAACTTCAAGTTACGGAGACTGCGCTACACCCCTCGTGTTAACCCAAAAACCGGTAGTAAAATGCGCTTGTTGAGTGAAGATGAGGAAGATGTGCACCTAGATGAAGGCATGCAAGCCGAAGAAAACTTGTTCTCCATCGACTACGATGTTTGGGTAGATGAAAAAACTGGAGACGTTAAAATTGAGAAGTACCAAGGTCATTTGCTAGCACTTCAGTGCAACAATTGCGGGTTCTATACCATGAAAGTGCAACGAGAGGAAATTGTGGAGCGAAACGAGGACGGCAGCCCCCGCGAGTTGTTAAAGCATTATCAATGTGCCTATTGTAAAAACGTGCGGGCTACGCAATTTACCATTTCGCGCAAAGAAGCCGAAGATTATAAGAATCAAAAGCCCAAGCGAAAAGGAAATCCTAAAAACGTTGAATTGATAAAGATGGACGTGCATTCTAACCTTGGGCACAAAAAATCGTTTGAATTTTCATCGGTAGAAGAAGCTCAGAAGTTCCTCTCTGAGTTTGACTTTGATAAATTGGTATAAGATTCGCTGTAGTAGTTAGAAATGTTGATCGAATGAATATGAAAAGACTTTTGGTTGTCGTGCTGTTTATAACCACCGCTTCCCCCATTTTTGCCACGCGTCAGGATACATTGGAGCTAAAAGCCAAGCCGGTATATGGACGAGAGGCCCGGGCCATAACCGAACTGTTGTCGGGCAATCACTATCGAAAAATAAAACTCAATGACTCTCTGTCATCTGCTATTCTGGATCGATACATTCAGGAGTTGGATAATAACCGCACCTACTTCCTAGAATCAGATATCAAAGGCTTTGAAAAATACCGCAATTCGATCGATGATTTGACACGTATGGAAAACGTGTCTCCCGCGTTTGAAATATACAGCATATTCAGAAGGCGGTATATCGAGCGCATGGACTATGTGCTTAATACTCTTCTCAATGTGGAGCACAATTACGCGGTTAATGAGTTTTATGAAACGAACCGCGAAAAAGAACCGTGGGCAAAATCAACCAAAGAATTGAATGAAATTTGGCGTAAGGTCATCAAAAGCCAGGCCCTCAGCTTGAAGCTGGCTGGTAAAAAACCTGAAGAGATTAAAGAAACGCTAGTGAAGCGATTTGAGCGATTTGAGAAATCTGTGGCTCAATTCAATTCCGAAGATGTGTTCAGCGTTTACATGAATTCAATTACAGAAGCATATGATCCGCACACCAATTATTTTTCGCCCAAAGCGTCTGATTTGTTTAAGCAAAGCATGAGCCTTTCCCTTGAAGGGATTGGGGCACAATTGCAGACAGAAAACGACTATACGAAAGTAGCGAATGTCATGCCGGGTGGTCCGGCTGATAAGTCCGGATTATTACACATCAACGATTACATTGTAGGTGTAGCGCAAGGAAAAGACGGAGACATGGTGGATGTGATTGGCTGGCGCATTGACGATGTGGTAAAACTAATCAAAGGCCCTAAAGGCACGGTTGTTCGGCTTCAAATCATCCCAAGTGCCACGGGAATTGGTGGAGCTTCACAAGAGATCGTATTAACCCGTGATAAGGTAAAACTGGAGGATCAGGCTGCAAAAAAGAGTGTGATTCACTACCAGTCGGAAGGACGAGACCAAAAACTGGGGGTAATTACTTTACCTAGTTTTTACATGGATTATGATGCTTATCAGCGAGGTGATATAGACTACAGAAGCACCACACGCGATGTGAAAAAGTTGATTGGCGAATTAAAAGCGGAAGGTGTGGATGGCATTGTAATGGACTTGCGTAATAATGGTGGTGGTTCGCTGCCAGAGGCGGTAGATTTAACAGGATTGTTTATAAAAGAGGGTCCGGTGGTCCAGGTAAAAAACAGTGGTAATCGGATTGATGTATTGCCGGATGACGACAATGGAGTTTTCTATTCCGGACCACTGGTTGTTTTAACTAACCGCTTCAGTGCCTCAGCTTCTGAAATTTTTGCCGGAGCCATTCAAGACTATAAGAGAGGAGTGATTGTTGGAGAAACTACTTATGGCAAAGGAACTGTACAATCTGTTCTCGATTTGAATAAGCTTATGAGGGAAAAAGAAATGATCGGCTCATTGAAATTCACGTTTCAAAAGTTTTATCGCGTTACCGGTAGCAGTACTCAACATAAGGGAGTAACTCCGGATGTGGTATTACCTAGCGCGCTGGATGCCACCCAATACGGAGAAAGCGCCAGTCCCAATGCGTTGCCATGGGATGTGATCAAAGCTGCTGCATTTCAGCAAAACGCAGATGTGAACGATAAGCTAATCGCGAAGTTGAATAAGTCTTATCTTGAGCGATCCAAGTTCGATGTGAGTTTGAAGAAGTACATTCAGGATACCGAAGAGTTGAAGAAGAATTTGAACGAAACAAAGATATCTTTGAATGAAGCTGTTCGCAAAAAGGAGATGGAAGAGGCTGAAAAGCGCAAGGCGCAAGGAAAATTAGATACGAAAATTACTTCTAAAGAGGGACTACCGGTGAACGATCTCCAAAAGATGGATGACGAAGTTCTTCGAGAAGGATTGTTGATTCTTTCAGAAATCCTGACTAAACGTATTGGTTAACTGAATTTAAATCTGTGATAAAATAAGAAAGGCTTCCTTCGGGAAGCCTTTCTGTTCTTAGCGATTTGGCTTTTACTTTTTCTTCTTCTTAGCCACTTTCTTCACATTCTTTTTAGCAGGCTTAGTTGCCTTCTTTACTACTTTTTTAACTGCTTTTTTTACGGCCTTCTTAGCGGTTGCTTTTTTCACGACTTTCTTCGGAGCCGCCTTTTTTACCACCTTCTTCGGTGCGGCTTTCTTCACTACCTTTTTAGTGGAGGCCTTTTTGGCTGCTGTTGCTTTCTTAGCAACCGCCTTCTTCGCAGGAGCCGATTTCTTCGATGCCGGAACGGCTTTCTTTGCCGGAGCAGATCCCATCTTGTTCAAAGCAGAACCTGCCTTAAACCACCCGATCTGACTGGCATTGTAGGTATGGTTCACCGTAATGGTTTCTTTAGTTCCATCCATATGGTTCAAAGTCAATGTCAACGGCTTGTCAGGTGAGAAGGTAGTTAATCCGTTGATATCAATCCGGTCGTCTTCTAAAATTTTATTGTAATCTTCTTTGTTGGCAAACGTCAATGCCAACATGCCTTGCTTTTTCAAGTTAGTTTCATGAATGCGAGCAAAAGACTTTACTAATATCGCACGAACTCCTAGGAACCGTGGTTCCATCGCTGCATGCTCGCGCGAAGAACCTTCACCATAGTTCTCATCGCCAACTACAATACTTCCGATTCCCTTCGCTTTATACGAGCGCTGTACTTTAGGTACTTCATCATGTTCGCCAGTCAGGCCATTCTTCACGCTATTAATTTTATCGTTGAAGAAGTTAGTAGCACCGATCAACAAGTTGTTAGAGATATTATCCAAGTGTCCACGGTATTTTAACCATTTACCCGCCATCGAGATATGGTCCGTAGTACATTTACCTTTCGCTTTAATCAATAAGCGTAAAGCTTTCAGATCGGTGCCTTCCCATGGCGCGAATGGCTCGAGCAACTGCAAGCGATCCGAATCCGGATTCACTTTCACCGATACCTTGCTGCCGTCTTTTGCAGGAGGAATGAAGCCCGGGTCTTTTACATCAAATCCCCTTTTAGGCAATTCATCTCCGGTAGGAGGGTCGAGCTTTACCTGCTGACCTTGTTCGTTAGTTAGGTAGTCTGTGATTGGGTTGAAGCCCAAATCTCCGGCAATGGCCAAAGCAGTTACTAATTCAGGGGAGCCAACAAACGCATACGTGTTTGGGTTTCCGTCATTACGTGATTGGAAGTTGCGGTTGAACGAGTGAACGATGGTATTCTTCTCTTTACGATCAGCACCAACACGCGCCCACATACCAATACAAGGACCGCAAGCATTGGCGAACACTTTGGCACCAATCTTATCGAATGTTTCAATGAATCCATCACGCTCAATGGTGTAACGAACTTGTTCGGATCCTGGAGTGATCGTAAACAAAGCTTTGGTCTTTAGACCTTTAGCTGAAACCTGTTTTGCCAAGCTCGCTGCGCGGGAAATATCTTCATAGGATGAATTGGTGCAAGATCCGATTAAGCCTACTTCTACTTTGGTTGGCCAGCCATTCTTAGCCGCTTCTTCTTTCAGCTTAGAAATAGGAGTGGCCAAGTCCGGAGTAAACGGACCATTCAAATGTGGCTCCAATTCAGAAAGGTTGATTTCAATTACCTGATCAAAATACTTTTCAGGGTTTGCATATACTTCCGGATCACCGGTTAGGTCTTTCTTAATCTTATCGGCCATCTTAGCCACTTCTGCGCGGCCGGTAGCTACTAAATAGCGGCTCATCGATTCATCGTACCCGAATGTGGAAGTAGTAGCACCGATCTCCGCACCCATGTTACAGATGGTTCCTTTACCGGTACAGCTCATGGAAGTAGCGCCTTCGCCAAAGTATTCAACGATAGCACCCGTTCCACCCTTCACAGTTAGGATACCGGCTACTTTCAAAATCACATCCTTGGCAGAAGTCCAGCCATTGAGTTTGCCGGTTAACTTGATACCAATCAGTTTAGGAAACTTCAATTCCCACGCCATTCCGGCCATTACATCTACCGCATCAGCACCACCTACACCAATTGCCACCATACCTAAACCACCGGCATTCACGGTGTGTGAGTCAGTTCCGATCATCATTCCACCAGGGAAAGCGTAGTTTTCCAACACCACTTGGTGAATGATACCCGCACCTGGTTTCCAGAAGCCTAATCCATATTTATTGGAAACAGAAGAAAGGAAATCAAACACTTCCTTGCTTTCGGTATTCGCAAAACTTAAATCGTCAGCGGCACCCACTTTGGCAGTGATAAGGTGATCGCAATGAACGGTGGAGGGCACGGCTACTTTAGGTTTTCCTGCTGACATGAATTGAAGTAATGCCATCTGGGCGGTAGCATCTTGCATCGCTACGCGGTCTGGGGCAAAATCTACATATGATTTTCCTCTTCCGAAGTTCTCAAGTTTTTGCTCAGCATGAAGGTGAGAGTAAAGGATTTTTTCCGCCAAGGTAAGGGGCTTACCTACTACTTTTCTAGCTTTCGCAATTCGGCCCGGCATTGCCTTATAAGTGGCCTTGATCATGTCTAAATCGAATACCATATTTTGTAGATTAAAATGTTGTCGCTAATCTACAAAATATGATGAGATTTAAAGGATTTGATAAAGAATATTAGCGAGGTTGTCGCGTATTTATCATTGGTAAATCAATGTCCTTTACTACCGGGTGTTAATGTAATTCAGAAAGTCGCGCTTCGTGTTCTCTTCTCTGAATTTGCCGGAAAAATAGGCTGTTCCGGTCTTACTATTGGTGTCGCTCACGCCTCTGGATGCTACGCACATGTGGTTTGCATCCACTACTACACCTACATCTTTAGTGTTTAAAACACGCTCTAACTCCTTGCCAATCTGCACAGTAAGCCGCTCTTGTACTTGTGGTCTTTTAGCAAAATATTGTACAAACCGGTTGATTTTTGAAAGGCCAATTACCTTTCCGCTGGAAAAATAAGCTACATGCACTTTACCATAAATCGGTACAAAATGATGCTCGCAGTGAGAGAAAAAAGTGATGTCTTTTTCTACCAACATTTGGTCATAATTGTATTTGTTTTCGAAGAGTCGTGTGCTTGGGCGGTTCGCAGGATTCAATCCACTGAAGGCCTCCTGCACGTACATTTTGGCAACACGTTTAGGCGTGCCCTTCAGACTGTCGTCAGTCAAATCAAGGCCCAACACCTGCATGATCTCACGGAAGTGCCCTTCGATTTTTTCAATCTTCTGCTCATCGGTCAAATCAAAAGCATCAGCACGCAGCGGTGTATCATGCGAGGATGATACATGATCCATGTCATCTTCATCGTGTGGCTTAATGGGCAGGATATTCAACGAAATTTCTTTCGGTCTCATACAACTTGATTTTTAATTCGTACTGGCTTTCAATTCGTTCCCTCAAAATCTTCCAGATGACTACGGCAATGTTTTCAGCGGTAGGGTTCAGGTTGGCAAAGAAGGTGATATCTAAATTAAGGTTTTTATGATCAAATTGTTTCAGAACGTGATCATTAATTATATCACTTAGCAGCTTCAAGTCGTATACGTAGCCGGTTTCCGGATCGGGTTCGCCAATGAGTGTGACAATCAACTCATAATTATGACCGTGGTAATTCGGATTATTGCACTTACCAAAAACGGCATTATTTTTTTCATGAGACCATGCCGGATTAAACAGGCGATGGGCGGCATTGAAATGTTCCTTACGGGATACGGCTATTTTCATCAATCAAAGTTAAAACAAGCATCCAGCAAAAAGGTTCGGTGGCCACATTATTAATTCGGAAAATTGTATAGTCCATTGCATAAGGAATAATAAGCTATTACTTTTCCTAGATTAATTGTTCCATATACTAAGTATGGTTAGACGGGATGCCTACATTGGATGGTACCTGATCAACTCTTTACTTGAAGACTATTTATCTCGATGCATTTAGAAAAGATTACCGTTATCATTCTTCTTTTAGCAGTTGTTACCGCACTGGCTGAAGTTACTGATCGTATTAAAGTTCCTTATCCGGTGCTACTTGTACTGGCAGGTATTGGTATTAGTCTTATACCGAATCTGCCCATCGTAGAACTAAATCCGGAGGTCGTATTTCTGATTTTCTTGCCACCTGCACTTTATTCAGCCGCTTGGACAACCTCATGGAATGATTTCAAGGCAGCCAGCAGACCTATTTCTTTACTGGCATTTGGATGCGTTTTATTTACAACCACCTTGGTGGCTTTCGTAGCGCATTACTTTATACCCGGTTTTGGATGGGCTGAATCTTTTGTGTTGGGTGCTATTATTTCTCCACCCGATGCCGTGGCTGCTACCGCTGCAACAAAAGGGTTAGGCGTGCCCAAGCGGTTGATTACCATTTTGGAAGGAGAGAGCTTAGTAAACGATGCTACCGGTTTGATTGCCATGCGCTATGCAATACTGGCGACTGCCACTGGTACATTTATCTTTTGGCTGGCTACTATTAACTTCATTTATGTAGCCACAGTTGGGATTGTGATTGGACTCGCGATAGGTCAGTTGTTTTATTGGATTCATCGAATCACGCCCAATAATCCAACTACTGATACAACCCTTACTTTCATCACGCCTTATGTGGCGTATTTGCTGGCCGAGCGCATTCACGTTTCAGGTGTGTTGGCAGTGGTAGCATGTGGTTTATTTCTGAGTCAGCGATCGTCCAAGATTTTTGTGCATCAATCCAGAATTCAAGCATATTCTACTTGGGATACGGTGACGTTTATATTAAATGGTGTCATCTTTATTTTGATTGGATTGCAGTTGCGAACGGTTTTATCGCATATTGAAAATCATTCATTCGGCACGTTGTTGTGGTATGGCTTTTTGGTGAGCATTGCTACGATTATTGCGCGGATTGTTTGGGTGTTTCCGGGAGCTTACATTCCTCGCTGGCTCAGCAAGGGCATTCGAGAGCGTGAGCCGGAAACAAGTATCCGATCTGTGTCGATTGTGGCCTGGTCGGGGATGCGAGGAGTGGTATCACTGGCAGCGGCCCTTGCATTGCCGTTGGCCTTCGAAGATCAGACTCCTTTTCCGAACCGGGACATGATCATCTTTCTCACGTTTGCCGTAATTTTTGCTACGCTGGTATTGCAGGGAACTACGCTGCCGGCCTTGGTGAAGAAGTTGGGAATTAAAGAAGATGCCGGAGGCAGAGTAGAAGAAGATCACGCTCGATTTAAGATTGCTACTTCGGTGATAGAACACATAGAAGAGAATTATTCCCTAGGTTTGAATGATGCCGTATTAGCGCAGATCAAATCGAAGTATGAAATCCGCATTCAACGCCTCAATAAAAACACTGACAATAAATTATCGGAAGAAGAGATCCAGGAGTTTCACCGCATACAGCGCGAATTGATTAATCGAGAGCGGGTGGTATTAGAAAATCTGGCGAAGGAAAAGCAAATCAGTGCGGAGGCACTTCGAAAACTGGAGCACGAATTGGATCTGGAGGAGGCGCGTATCGATTTAGAACTGGAAACAAACTAAAAGAGCCCGATTTCACGGGCTCTCTCTTGGTCATTAAGTTTTGATTAGCAGAATTCGTCAAACACCTCAACCAGATGTTGGCCGATCATTTGAGCATTTCTGCCTTCGATGTGGTGACGCTCTACAAAGTGCACCAGCTCGCCATCCTTAAATAAAGCAATGGCAGGAGAGGATGGAGGGTAAGGAAGTGTGTATTCTCTTGCTTTCGAAACAGCTTCTTTATCCACACCGGCAAATACGGTAGTCAAATGTGCTGGTTTCTTTTCAGAATTTTGCAGCGCCCATTTAATGCCTGGGCGTGCTGCACCTGCGGCACAACCACACACAGAATTGATTACCAACAAAGTGGTTCCTTTCTGGTCTTTCAATTCCTTATCAACAGCATCAGCAGTTTTTAATTCTGTAAATCCGGCCACCGTTAAATCGGTGCGCATCGGGGCAACTAAGTGTTCGGGATACATATGGTTTGTTTCAGATTAGTTAAGGTTATTGTTTTATCTTTTTATTTGAGGTTCAATTGATAACAAAATTACATAAAGCCTAGTTCCAATTTAGCCGCTTCGCTCATCATGTCTTGTGAATAGGGTGGGTCGAACGTGATTTCTACTTTCACATCATTAATTCCTTCAATTTCTTTGATTCGTTGCTCCACTTCACCCGGAATAACCTCTGCCGAAGGGCAGGAAGGCGAGGTTAAGGTCATGCGGATAAACACATTATTTACCGGAAAAATATTGATTTCATATATCAGTCCGAGTTCGTAGATGTCCACAGGAATTTCAGGGTCATAGACTGTTTTAATGGCAGCCAAAACCTTGTCGCGCAGGTTGATGCCCGACTCAGGCGTGGAAACGTTATTGATTGTAGCTTCTTCCATTGGTTAGTGTGCTGTCAATTGCGATTTGAAGGCTAAAGCGTACATTTTAATTTGCTTGATCATGGCGGCAAAACCATTGGAACGCTGTGTTCCGATAAAGCGTTCCATGCCAATCTTTTTCATGAAGTAAAGATCAGCTGATAAAACTTCATCCGGACTTTGCCCATGGAAAATTCTGACTAACAAACTCACCAATCCTTTGGTGATAGCGGTATTGCTGTCGGCTGAAAAGTGGAGGCCATTATTCTCCATTCTGCATGTAAGCCAAACTTTGGATTGACAACCCTTTACTTCGTTCAACTCCGTTTTATCAGTTGGATTCATTTCCGGCAATTTCTGACCTAACTCCATGATGTAGAATACCGTCATTTCCATGTCACCATCCAACAAGGAAAATTCGCTGATAATCTGATCTTGGGTTTCGTTGATGGTCATTTATAAACTGCTTTCTCTAACTTGGTTACTCGTTCGTGCAAATGGGCGATGTTTTCAACTTCGTTGGCTAATTTGATGATGGCGCGCGTGTTTTCTGTTGATTGTAGATTTAATTTAACAACACCCGATTCTACTTTTTCAAGTCTATTATCGACACTTACCAAGCTCGTTTCCATCTCAGAAAGGGTACGCTCAACATTCTCAAGCCTTTTATTTGTTTGTTTCTGTTCATCAATCATCTGATCAAATTTGATCAGTGTTTCGGCCAGCAATTCAACTATTCTTTGTTCGTTTTCCATAACCAATTGTTTAGTTAAGAAATTTAACGATTCTCTTTAATCCTTCCAAAAGGGCATCAATCTCTTCTTTGGTGTTGTAAACCGAAAACGATGCGCGTACCGTTCCTTCCAAACCAAAGTGATCCATCAAGGGCTGGGTACAATGATGCCCGGTTCTAACTGCAATTCCACGGGCATCTAACATCTGTCCAATATCAAATGGATGTATTCCTTCAATGACAAATGACTGAACGCTTACTTTTTGCGATGCCGTGCCTATCAATCGAACAGAAGGAATTTCACATAAGCGATCCGCGGCATAAACTAACAACTCATGTTCATGAGCCGCGATGTTTTCTTTGCCCAAATCATTAATGAAATCTATCGCTTCTTTGAGCGCTACAACATCAGCAATATTGGGTGTACCAGCTTCAAATTTGTAAGGCAGGTCATTGTACGTGGTCTTGGCGAATGACACGTTCTTAATCATTTCACCGCCACCCATATAAGGAGGCATTTTCTCTAACAGCTCCTTTTTACCGTACAAAATTCCGGTGCCGGTGGGACCATACATCTTGTGCGAGGAGATGCAATAGAAATCACAATCCAACGCAACCACATCGATCGGTAAGTGGGCTGATGCCTGCGCTCCGTCAATTAACACCACGGCACCGAAATCATGTGCAAATGCAATGATTTCTTTGATGGGATTGATGGTTCCTAAACTGTTGGATGCATGATTGACCGCAACGATTTTGGTTTTTGAGTTGAGCAACGATTTGAAATGATCCAGATCGATTTCACCGCTAGGAGTGATATTGATCACCCGAATGGTCGCTTTCTTTTCTTCTGCGATCAGTTGCCAAGGAACGATGTTGGAATGATGTTCTAATCCGGAAATGATAATCTCGTCACCTTCCTTTAAAAATGCGCGCCCGTAAGACGAGGCTACAAGATTAATACTTTCTGTAACACCACGTGTAAAGATGATTTCTTCTATGTGCTCAGCATGAATGAATGCCTGCATCGCTAAACGCGTTTCCTCGTAAGCACGAGTCGCTCTTTCGGCTAACGTATGAATACCACGATGGATATTGGCGTTGTCGTTTTGGTAATAATTCGTCAGCGCCTCTATGACTCTTTTTGGCTTTTGGTTGGTGGCTGCGTTGTCGAAGTAGATCAGAGGTTTGCCATTCACATGTTGATGAAGAATCGGAAATTCCTCTCTGATTTTTTGGATATTCAAAACAGGAGTGAGCACAGCACTCATATCAAAAGTTTTTATGAAGTCTTTCTGAAATCAACTGATCCAGATAGGCTTTTAAGTTTTCGTTTTTAACTACACTAAGTACATCCAAGGCAAAAGCGTAAAGCAACATCGCTTTCGCGGAGGCGTGTGGTATGCCACGGGCTTGCAAATAGAAAAGAGCTTCTTCATCCAATTGACCGGTAGTACATCCGTGGGAACACTTCACATCATCAGCCCAAATCTCCAATTGCGGTTTGGTATTGATGGTGGCATTTTCGCTCATCAGAATATTTCTATTCGATTGAAATGCGTTTGTTTTTTGCGCATGCGGCCGAACGTAGATCTTTCCATTGAAAACACCCTTGGACTGATCGTCCATAATGCCCTTATACATTTCATTGCTGAATGAGTTGGGCTTTTGATGGTCGACAACTGTGTGATTGTCTACCAACGTATTTCCATTCACCAGATACAATCCATTGAAGTGAGACTCGCACTGTTCGCCATTGATCTGAATGTTCAGATTGTTTCGGATAATCTGGCCATTCAGCGTAAGCGTAAATGTATTCACCCGACTGCTATCTGCTTGCGCGATGAAGGTATTTGAAACCTGATGCACAGCGCCTGCATCGTTTTGAATTTTACAGTAGTCAAGTGTAGCGTTTTCCGCTACCATCATCTCTTCCATGAATGTGTGGAAACAAGGTTCCGTTCCCAGCGAATCCGATTTTTCTATGATGGATAAGCTGCTGCCTTTTTCGATAGAAACGAGCAATCGTGTATGTGCGATAACTTGTTTTTCTTGCGCATCGTTGAGGTGCAACACCAAAATGGGTTTGGACACCTGCGTGTTGGCCGGCACATGAATGAAAATTCCTTCCAGGTAGAAAGCACTATTCATTGCCGCAAAAGCATCCCCTGTTTTGCTGATGGTACCCAACAGCGATTGAATCACTGATTTGGTTTTAGAGTCGGCTGCATCAAAAGTAGACACGACTACATTCGGTTCTAATCCTTCGAGTTGAGAAAGGTTCTTAGAGAATCGACCATTCAGAAAGACGATCCGATGTGTATCGCCAATAGCCGGTAAAAATGAATCAATCGAAATTGTAGATAAAGCAGGGGTGGAGCTTGTCCACGTAAACTTTTTCTCCAACGCCTTCGTGATGGGTGTAAATCGATATTCTTCTGATTTGGATGTAGGTAATCCAATTTCTGAAAGTTGGGCCAAAGCCTTTTTACGACCCTCATTTCCCGCCTCAAAGTAAGCAGGAGTGGAGCTCTCCAGGATTTGTTTCAATATGGATTCGGTAGCAGTAGTCATACGTTAAGCGAGTGCTACTTCATTTTTAATCCAATCGTATCCTTTTGCTTCGAGTTCTTTAGCCAACTCCTTCGTACCTGATTTCACGATTTTGCCTTTGTAAAGCACATGTACAAAATCAGGAACGATGTAATCCAATAAGCGCTGGTAGTGTGTCACCACAATGGTGGCGTTGTTTTTGGAGCGCAATGAATTTACGCCATTCGCCACAATTTTTAATGCATCGATATCCAGGCCAGAGTCTGTCTCGTCTAAGATCGACAACTTAGGCTCAAGCATAGCCATTTGAAAAATTTCGTTGCGTTTCTTTTCACCTCCGGAGAAACCTTCATTGAGGGAACGGCTGAGAAGTGATTGATCAATTTCAACCAACTTCATTTTCTCTTTCATCAATTGCAAGAAGGCTACTGCATCCAACGGGCTTTGTCCGCGGTATTGACGGATTTTATTCACAGCAGTTTTCATGAAGTTGATCGTGCTTACACCCGGAATTTCTACCGGATACTGAAATGCGAGGAAAATTCCTTCCGCAGCTCGGTCGCTGGGCTCCAATTCGAGAATATTCTTTCCATTGAATTCCACTTCGCCTCCGGTTACTTCATAATCTTCACGACCAGCCAGCACAGATGCCAGCGTACTTTTACCGGAACCGTTCGGTCCCATAATCGCGTGAACTTCACCGGCATTTACTTCTAAATTGATTCCTTTCAGAATCTCTTTCTCACCGATACGCGCCTGTAAATTTTTTATAGATAACATACTAAATTCAATTATTAACCAACACTTCCTTCTAATGTCAACGCCAACAGTTTTTGTGCCTCCACGGCAAACTCCATTGGCAACTGATTTAAAACTTCTTTTGCATAGCCATTGACGATCAAAGCCAAGGCTGCTTCTTCATCGATACCGCGCTGCAGGCAGTAGAAGATTTGATCTTCACCAATTTTGGAGGTGGTTGCTTCGTGTTCTATGCGAGCGGTTTGATTTTCTACATCAATGTAAGGGAACGTGTGTGCTCCGCATTGATCGCCCATCAACAGTGAATCGCATTGCGAGAAGTTGCGTGCATTGCTCGCGCGCTTCATGATATGTACTTGACCTCGGTAGCTGTTCTGTGATTTTCCGGCTGAGATTCCCTTCGACACAATGCGAGACTTGGTGTTTTTACCAATGTGAATCATCTTTGTGCCGGTATCAGCTTGTTGGTAGTTGTTGGTAACGGCCACTGAGTAAAATTCACCCATGGAATAATCACCTTTCAATACACACGAAGGATACTTCCAGGTGATTGCCGAGCCTGTTTCTACCTGCGTCCACGAAATCTTGGAATGATCGCCAAAACAAAGACCACGTTTTGTAACGAAGTTGTAGATGCCACCTTTGCCCTCGGCATCGCCGGGGTACCAGTTCTGGA
>DGYK01000056.1:68090-68283 GCA_002398365.1 Flammeovirgaceae bacterium UBA5008 | reverse complement strand
ACGAAGTTGTAGATGCCACCTTTTCCGTTTTTATCTCCCGGATACCAGTTTTGAACTGTTGAATATTTGATTTCGGCATCCTTCATCGCGTAAAGCTCAACTACCGCAGCGTGTAATTGATTCTCATCACGCATCGGAGCGGTACATCCTTCAAGGTAACTGACATACGAACCTTCATCGGCAATGATCAAGG
>DGYK01000056.1:67156-67869 GCA_002398365.1 Flammeovirgaceae bacterium UBA5008 | reverse complement strand
TCCATCGGGCAGCGAACGCCTTTTGGAATGTAGCAGAACGAACCGTCTGAGAATACCGCTGAGTTCAATGCTGCGAAATAATTATCGTTCATGGGCACTACAGAGCCCAGGTATTTTTTTATTAACTCCGGATGCTCCTTTACTGCTTCACTGAATGAGCAGAAGATGATTCCTAATTCACCCAATGTTTCTTTGAAGGTGGTAGCTACCGACACGCTATCAATGACGGCATCCACTGCTACACCCGTTAATCGTTTTTGTTCTGTAATTGAAATTCCCAATTTCTCAAAGGTCTTAATCAATTCAGGATCAACCTCATCCAGCCCACTGATGCTTTTCTTTTGCTTGGGAGCAGAGTAGTATATAATGTCTTGATAATTGATTTGCGGGTAATGAACATTTGGCCAGGTGGGTTCAGCCATTTTCTCCCATTGGCGATAGGCTTTCAGCCGCCATTCCAAAAGCCAGGTGGGTTCATTTTTTTTAGCTGAGATAAAACGCACTGTGTCTTCGCTCAAGCCTTTGGGCGCTTCATCTGCCTCCAAATTTACATTCCAGCCGTGCTCGTATTCTTTGGATGTAAACTCCTCCAGAACCTGATTGTCTTTGCTCATTCCAACCTATTTAGACTAATTTTAAATAGAAAGTCAAAAATAAGAACAATAAACGGGTTTTAAGGTTCTTTAAACAGTAAAATTATTTAGCTGACCAGA
>DGYK01000056.1:41177-66905 GCA_002398365.1 Flammeovirgaceae bacterium UBA5008 | reverse complement strand
TCAGGTTACGGTCTAAGCTTTCTTCGAGCGATATCATAGTCTCCGTTCGATCAATTCCTTCTACCTGTTGCATTTTATCGTGAAGTACTTCCTTCAAGTGGTTGGTATCCCGGCAATGGATCTTTAGGAACATCGAATAATTGCCGGTGGTGTAGTGGATGTTCACAATTTCAGGAATGTCTTTGAGTTTCGTTAATACCTTGTCATACAAAGCACTCTTTTCCAAATAGATACCAATGAAGGCCGTAATGTCGTAGCCGAGATTGGCATAGTTGATTTTGAGCGTGGTTTTATCGAGAATGCCCGCTTCTTCCATTTTGGCCATTCGCACATGGATGGTTCCCTGCGAAACGTTGACCTTCTTGGCCACTTCTGTGTAAGGCCGTTTCGCATCTTGCATGAGAATCTCTAAGATTCGCAGATCGGTATTGTCAAGTTGATAATTCTTGGGCATAATGAAATTGAAATTTTGATAAATGTATAAGCAATTAAATAAATAATTATAAATATTGTAAAAATTCGTATGTATTGTTGACTTCTGTATCAGTAAACGCGTTAATTTGTAACATAATTTACAATGTAGGGTGTTGAAATTGGCAGACAAGCCCTCCTGTCTCGGGGGTGGGGAGCCAAGGATAAACGCAAGGTAATGGGTTGACCACTAAATGTTCTCTTAATGCCTTGCAGCTAACTTCCCCGTGAAGGTTCGAACCCTTCCTCTACAGCTAAAAGCCCTCCTGATTTTCAGGAGGGCTTTTTCATTTATTTAAAAATCGTCTAAACAAACGATTGCTTCGCGCAACATTTTTAACCTAATTGGGTTCTGTTTTCAAATCCTGTTACTATGAGCTCATTTCCTTGGTTTAAAAATTATCCTGCTAGTATTCCGCAACAACTTCAGCCTCTCGAATTTTCTTCGCTTCCTGAATTATTTGAAACGGCTTGTAAAAAATATTCCGACCGAATTGCCTTTGAGAATATGGGTGGCAAAATTACCTATGGCGAGGTCGATCGGCTTTCGACCAACTTTGCGGCCTACCTTCAAAATGAATTGGGCCTAAAGAAGGGAGAGCGCATCGCCATTCAGATGCCTAACTTATTGCAATTCCCGATTGCCATGATCGGCTCGCTAAAAGCCGGGTTGATTGTGGTGAATACCAATCCGTTATATACACCTCGTGAAATGGAGCATCAGTTTAAAGATGCTGGCATTTCAGCCATCGTGATCGTATCCAACTTTGCTCACAATCTCCAACAGATCCAGGACCGCGTGAATGTGAAGCACATCATCGTAACCGATATGGGTGATATGCTCGGATTTGTAAAAGGAGCCATCGTCAACTTCGTGGTGAAGCGCATCAAAAAATTAGTTCCGGATTATAGTCTACCCACCGCTATTTCTTTTAAGTCGGTGTTGGCGAAAGGTGCTTCTCAGACTTTGAAAAAGCCCGCCATTGAGGTAGAAGATGTGGCTGTGCTGCAATACACAGGCGGTACCACCGGTATTTCGAAAGGTGCCCAACTATCACACCGAAATATCATTGCGCATAATATGATGATTTCGCATTGGTTTGGCCCTTTATTAACGCCTAATGAACAACAGATTGTTATTACAGCTTTGCCTTTGTATCACATCTTTGCTTTCACTGTGAATGGGGTATTAATGTTTCACAAAGGCTTGCGCAATGTGTTGATTACCAATCCACGCGACATTCCAGGCTTTGTAAAAGAGATTAAGAAATATCAGTTTTCGATAATTACAGGAGTAAATACATTATTCAATGGATTAATAAACAATCCTGATTTCGCTACCTGTGACTTCTCTAAATTGAAAGGTGCGGTAGGCGGAGGGATGGCTGTGCAAGATGCTGTGGCCATCAAGTGGGAAGAAATTACCAAAAGTCCGCTTGTTGAAGGCTACGGTCTCAGCGAAACTTCTCCGGTGCTGTGCTGCAATCCGTTAGTGGGTAACCACAAGAGGGGTACTATTGGCATACCGATGCCAAGCACCGAGGTGGCTATTTTCGATGACGATGGCAAACAGTTGGCACAGGGCGAAACCGGTGAAATCTGTGCGCGTGGTCCGCAGGTAATGCGCGGCTATTGGCAAAAAGACAATGAGGGTGTTTTCTTTAATAATGAATGGTTCAGAACAGGCGATATCGGTTTAATGGATGCGGATGGTTATTTCAAGATTGTAGATCGGAAGAAAGACATGATTAAAGTGTCAGGCTTCAATGTGTTTCCCAATGAAATTGAGAATGTTTTGGCTAGTCACCCAAAAGTTTTAGAAGTTGCCGCCATTGGTGTGGCCGATGTGAAATCAGGTGAGGTAATCAAAGCCTTTATCGTGAAGAAAGACCAAAGCCTGACTGAAGAAGAATTGAAGAAGTTTTGCCATGAGAACATGACCAACTACAAGGTGCCCAAGTATTTCGAATTCCGGACCGAACTGCCTAAAACCAATGTGGGCAAAATTTTGAGACGAACCTTGAAGGAAGAAGAGACAGCGAAAGCAGCTTAATTATATCTTTGTCTTTTAACTTAAATATGAGATTCATACTTGTTTTCGTTTTTGCTGCGGCTGTTGCGCTGTTTTCATTTCGCTCGGCCACCACTTCATTAAGTTCCGATGTAGATTCTTTGCGCTACAGCGAAGAAAAGCATTTCAAAAACCTGCGTCAGTTAACCTTTGGTGGCGATAATGCCGAAGCGTATTGGAGCTTCGACAGCAAAATGGTCAGCTTTCAATCGAACAATAAAGCTTGGGGACTAAACTGTGATCAGATCTTTTACATGCCGATTGAAGGAATGGATTTAAGCGATGGAGCTAAAAAGCCAACCTTGATAAGCACTGGACAGGGTAGAACTACCTGTTCCTTTTTCCTTCCGGGAAACAAGACCATTCTATACGCGTCCACACACTTAGGCGGTAAGGATTGTCCCAAAGATGCAGAGCGCACACCCGGTGGCAAATATCTGTGGCCGATCTATGACAGCTATGATATTTTCGTTGCCGAACTGAACGGAAAACAACTGAAGCAATTGACCCAAACGCCCGGTTATGATGCCGAAGCTACGGTTTCCCCGAAAGGAGATAAGATCGTGTTCACCTCTACCCGAAATGGAGATTTGGATTTGTATACAATGGACATCAACGGCAAAAACGTAAAGCAAATCACCCATGAAATCGGGTACGATGGTGGTGCGTTCTTCTCACCTGATGGAAAGAAAATCGTTTTTCGTGCGTCACGCTTTACAACCGAAGAAGCCAAGAAAGAATACCTCGATTACCTGAAACAAGGTTTGGTAGCGCCAACGCAAATGGAAATCTTCACTTGTAATGTGGATGGTTCTGATCTGAAACAATTGACGAATCTGGGAAAAGCCAACTGGGCACCGTTTTACCATCCTTCCGGAAAGAAGATCATTTTCAGCTCCAACCACAAAGGAAAGAGAGGTTTTGAGTTCAATTTGTTTATGATCAATACCGATGGCAGCGGACTCGAGCAGATTTCCTATGACAAGGTGTTTGACTCGTTTCCAATGTTTTCACCCGATGGAAAGAAGATTATCTTTTCATCGAACCGAAACAATGGAGGAACCCGCAATACCAATTTGTTTGTAGCTGATTGGGTAGATTAGTGTTTGATTTTGGAATCTAAATATTCGTATAGAAATTCGGTATCTTACAAAGAACATCACTCATTTTAAATCAATATCCCCATGATCGGCTTTTTTGAAAATCAGTACTTGTCCTACAAAAAAGATCACATCAAGAACCTGTTAGCGTTGGCGAAAGCCGATGGTCACGTGCATGAGAAAGAGGAAGCGGTGATCTACAAAATCGGTAAACGTTACGGACTGAAGGAAAGACAGGTAAAGGCCATTATGGAGAGCGATGAAAAGTTCAAGGTAAACGTGCCCAACAATCATCATGATAAGATGAATGTACTGTACGATTTAATGCTGATCGTGTTTGCCGATGGCGTAGTTGAAAAGAAAGAGGTTTCTTTCTGTGAAGATGTAGCCAAACAATTTCAATACAAGAAAGAAATCGTGAAATGGCTCTTAACTGAGGTATTCGAAAAAGGTAAAGCACCCGCACCGGACGAGTGGGATGAAATGCGTGAATTCGCCTTGGAAAATTTTATTGCGAAGAAATAGCCTTATCCGAATATCAGTTCAATTCCGAAGAACTTATCAAACAGAATCAGCACCGATAAGATTCCGAGTAGGATAGGGCACACCCACATAATCGAGAAGCTCACATACTTGCGTAGGTACGAGTTCATATATCCGGAATTGCCTATTGCTAATTCTTCGTTCATGTTTTCAATCTTCCACTTGTAGCGGATAAAAATACAGAGCATGCAACCGCCAATAGTTAAACTCAAATCACACATGTCTGAAACGAACGTGAGGAAATCGCGGTCTTTGTAAAATGGCAAGTGCGACAGGAAATCCACTTGACCCATGCTCAACAAACTAGGGATACCAATCAAAAAGATCAATGTTGCCGTACCCCAAACCACCGGTTTGCGCGGCATTTTCTTCTGATCTACCAAATAAGCTACAGGCACTTCCAACAATGAAATAGTAGATGTTAATGCCGCGAAGCACAACAACAAGAAGAAAGAACCACCTACCAATCTGCCCACAATTGGGCCCATGCTTGAGAATACATTGGTCAGAACCACAAACACTAAGCTTGGTCCATTCACATCATAAGCACCAACTGCCGCTACCATTGGGAAAACCATGAGTCCAGCTAAAAATGCAACCGATGTATCGGCAATGGAAATAACGGCTGCTGAAGAAACTATATTTTGTTTTTTATCGACATACGAGCCGTACGTCATCAGTGTACCCATTCCGAGTGATAATGAAAAGAAGGCCTGACGTAAACCATCAAACAAAGTTTGGGTATTGATTTCGCTCAAGTTGGGAACCAGATAAAACTTAACTCCCTCAATGGCATTGGGCAAGGTAAGGCTGTAAATGATGAGGCCGATCAAAATTAAGTAGAGAGAAGGCATCATGATCTTATTGGCTTTCTCAATTCCTTTTTGAACGCCCTGTGAAACCACCAACGCGGTTAGCACCATGAAGCCAATCGAGAACACACTAATGATGCCTACGTTGTTGATATACGAACCGAAGAATGCACCAAAGTCTTTTTCATTAAGAAGATTACCAAATGATATCTCCAAAAAGTATCCGAATGCCCAACCGGCAACTACATTATAAAACGATAGAATAAATACACCAGCTATGATTCCGAACAATCCTAGATAGCCCCACTTGCCGCCACCCAGCTTTTGATAAGATCCGTAAGCATCGCTTTGCGCTTTGCGTCCGATGGCGATTTCTCCCACCATTACCGGGAAGCACAGCGTGAAAATGCAAATGAGATAAATGACCAAAAATGCAGCACCACCATTTTGTCCCGCCAAGTAAGGAAAGCGCCAGATGTTGCCCAAGCCAACAGCCGAACCCGCTGCCGCCAAAATGAATCCTATCCTATTCGAAAAACTTCCTCTATTTGCCATAGACTTACAATTGTTTGGCAAAATAGCACGTTAAACCCATAGCATCAAAAAAACGTTGTAAATCGCATCTATTAAGGAGATATTTAAGCACGAATTAGATCATGGAAGAGCGCAAGAAGTTGACCACACAAGAGAAAGCACTAAGTATAAACCTGAGCAAGTCAATTTATGGGTCATTTGCCGAGATAGGCGCTGGACAAGAAGTAGCCGCCAACTTTTTTAAAGTAGGAGGAGCCTCCGGCACCATCGCCAAAACCATGTCAGCGTATGACATGAAGTTCTCGGATGCGATTTATGGTGTCGGAGATCGGTATGTGTGTGAGGATCGCCTGATGCGCATGCTGGCTCATGAATATCCACTATTGCCAGAGCGCTTGCCGCATCGCATACATGAAACCCGTTTTTTCGCTTTCGCGGATACGGTCGAGGTCCTCAATTTTGAACGAACGAATCAGGGACACGGTTGGATTGGATTGCGCTTTCAATTGAAGCCCAATTCCACACCCAATGATTGTGTGATCCACGTGAAAATGCATGACAACGATCCGCTGCAGCAACAAGTATCATTAGGTATTGTGGGGGTTAACTTGCTGCATGCTTGTATGTTTTTAACTGATCCGGAGCAGATCATTTTATCTTTATTGGATGGTCTGACCACCAGGCGCATTGAAGTGGATATGTTCCGCATTAATGGTCCGGATTTTCAGCATGTCGATAATCGGTTAATGGCGTTGAAGCTGGTGAAGAATGGTTTGACCAAGGCGGCCATGTTTGGACCGGATGGCCAGGTGATGCAGCCATCTGAATACTTGTATAAGAAAAATGTGCTGGTGTTGCGTGGCCGTTTTCGTCCGGTAACGCATGTAAACGTAGATATGCTCCTTTCCTCGCTGCGACATTTTAAGAAAGAGCCCGATGTGGAGAGAGCAAAAATTGTAACGCTTACCGAACTTACGCTGAATGATTTGAGTTTGGATGGATCAATCGATGAAAAGGATTTTCTAAATCGGGCCGACATCATTTGTTCACTTGGTCAAAACGTATTGATCTCCAATTACTTTGAGTACTATAAATTAGTAGACTACTTGTCGAAGATTACCAAAGGCAAGAAGATTGCCATGGTAATGGGCGTTTATGCACTGCAAAAGGTATTCGATGAGAAAACCTACGAGAAAATTTGGGGTGGCATCTTGGAATGCTTTGCTTCTTTGTTTGGATCGAACATCAAGCTGTATATCTATCCCGCGCTGCGGAAGGATAACTCGCTCTTTACCTTGGAGAATTTTGAAGGTGAATTACCCGACAATCTGAAGAATTTGTTCCGCTATTTGATGGACAACAACAAAATGGAAGACATTCACGATGCCAATGTGGGCAACCTGAATATCATTTCAGACAACGTACTCGCCATGATCAAGAAAGGAGAGAGCGGTTGGGAGAAATTTGTTCCTCACAAAGTAGGAGAGGCCATCAAAGAAAATGGATTGTTTGATTATCCTAAGGAAATAACCAAACCACTCCCTGCTTAAAGGTTTCCTTCTTCCTTCATTCGTCTAAAATATGACTTGGCTTCTGCCAGCACTTTTGGTGCAAGAATAAATCCGGATACCATCGTAGGAATTGCCATCAGGGCATATGCCACATCAATTACGTTCATCACATCAGTCATCGAAGCAACTGCTCCAAAAATGATGGTTGATAAATAGAAGTAATCATAATAACGTCCGGCTTTTACACCAATGAGAAATGACAATGCTTTATTGCCGTAATAGGAGTAAGAGAAGAGCGAGGTAATTGCAAAGAAGAAAGCACAAGTTAACAAAAGGTATTTTCCAACACCCGGCAATGAAGTTTGAAATGCAGTAGCTGTTAATGTAACGCCACTCGCTCCGGAAGTTTGCCACACACCGGTGACTAAAATGGCTAACGCAGTGAGCGTACATACCAGCAAAGTATCAATGGCAGGACTCAGCATCGATACCAGTCCTTCACGAATTGGTTCCGTGCTTTGTGAAGCGCCTAATGCCATAGGAGCTGTTCCGATTCCGGCTTCATTCGAGAAAGAAGCTCTACGAACACCCGCAACTATCAATCCACCAACCACACCACCTAGTAGCGGATCGCCATGGAAATGCGTAGCCGTGAATGCATCGGTGATGATCATCCACAGGTAATGAGGAACTTCGGTGATATTTACCACTAAAATCGCAATCACTGAAAAGAAGTAGATAACAATCATCAGCGGCACCATTTTACCTGCCCAGCTTCCAATGCGTTGAATACCACCGATGATGACAATCGCAGAGATGATCATCAGAATAGCTCCGATGATAAATTTCAAGGTGTTGATTTCGAAGCCAAGAAAGTTGAATGTAGATGATTTGAAGTCAAAAGAAGAGAACCCAATGTCGATAATCGCTTGTGTTAGTTGGTTTGCCTGAAAGATGGGTAAACAACCAATCATGGCACACAAACAAAACAAAACCGCCAGAGGATAGAATGGTTTTCCAAGCGCTTCGCGGATTACATACATGGGGCCACCTTGAATAGTGCCGGCCGAATCTTTGCCGCGATACATCACCGATAACGTGCTGGTAAAGAAGTTGGTAGACATGCCCACAAAGGCAGTTACCCACATCCAAAACAAAGCTCCCGGTCCACCAATGCTAATGGCTGCCGCCACACCCGCAATGTTGCCCATACCAACGGTAGACGCAAGTGCAGTTGATAATGCCTCATAGGGACTGATTTGTCCGGGATCGTTTGGATTATGAAACTTACCTTTTAATATGGCGATGGAATGGAAGAAATGTTTGTAATGAATAAATCCAGAGTAGAAGAAGAAATAAATTCCGCCTAGAATTAATAAGAAAAGAATGGGAGTCCACACTCCGGTTGCAATAGTGCTAATAAGTTCGCTCACGCCTAGTTAATTTATATTCGAGCTAAAAATAGACAAAATACTTTATAGTGTTGACAAAGAGCATGTTGATATATTGAATGATGATTTCCGGTTGGTTGCTTAAAATGTTATCCACAATTCAACATGGATAACTTGTATATTGAAGTTAAATGAGTTGATGTAGGTTTGTCCTCCTAAATAATAGCAACTCAATACCAACAACCACAAAGTATGGAGCAGCGGTCAACGCCAACGAGGTTAAGTTCTGTGATGAGCGGAACGGGTAACAGATCTAAACTCTTAGCGAGAGATATCTCCGAGAGTTTAGGTAAGTTACCCCCTCAGGCCGTTGATTTGGAGGAAGCCATTTTGGGTGCCCTCATGTTGGAGAAAAACGCACTCACCGCGGTAGTTGAGTTTCTTCGTCCCGATCATTTTTACAAAGAGCAACACAAAGAGATTTTTACCGCGATCATTGACTTGTTCAAGGCTTCTGAGCCGGTGGACATGCGCACGGTAGTGGCGCAGTTGCGGAAGAATGCCAAACTCGAATTGGTAGGTGGAGCTTACTACATTGCCGAGCTTACTTCCAAAGTCAGTTCAGCTGCGAACATTGAATACCACGCGCGTATCATCATCGAGATGGCCATCAAGCGCGACCTGATTCAGATTGCTTCGCAAGTTCATCAAGATGCGTATGAGGATACCACAGACGTATTCGAATTATTAGATAAGACTGAGCAATCCATTTTTCAAATTTCCGATTCGAACCTGCGTAAGAACTACGACAACATGAAGTCGTTGATGTACCGGGCGATTCAGGAATTGCAAGAAAAGAAAAATCACAAAGATGGCCTTACGGGAATACCCAGTGGTTTCTCTCGACTGGATCGCGTGACTTCCGGTTGGCAGAAGTCGGATTTGGTGATTATCGCAGCGCGGCCCGGTATGGGTAAAACTGCGTTCGTTGTTTCTGCTTTGCGCAATGCAGCCGTGGAGTTCAATCACGCGGTGGCGATCTTCTCTTTAGAGATGGCTTCACTTCAGTTGGTGAATCGTTTGATCTCGGCAGAAGCTGAATTGGAATCTGAAAAAATCAAGAAAGGAAACTTGGCCGAGTTTGAATGGCAACAGTTGGTGCACAAAACCAACCGCCTTTCGAGCGCTCCGATCTTTATTGATGATACACCTGCACTTTCAATTCTGGAATTACGTGCGAAGTGCCGTAGGTTGAAAGCAGAACACAACATCCAACTAGTAGTGATTGACTACCTGCAGTTGATGAAAGGCGAGGCGAGCGGTAACCGCGAACAAGAAATTGCATCCATCTCACGTGCGCTGAAAGGAATCGCCAAGGAACTTTCCGTTCCGGTGATCGCACTTTCGCAGTTGAGTCGTGGAGTGGAAACACGTGGAGGCGATAAGCGCCCGCAGCTTTCTGACTTACGTGAATCGGGATCTATCGAACAGGACGCGGACATTGTAATGTTCTTATATCGCCCTGAATACTACAAGATTACTGTTGATGAGGAAGGTTTGCCTACCCAAGGTATGGCGGAGGTTATCATTGCCAAGCATCGAAACGGCTCGCTTGAAAATGTGAAACTCAAATTCATCGGTAAGTATACCAAGTTTGCTGATTATGATGCTCCGGATGGCTTTACACCGATGAGCAGCATCACCCGCGAAAGTCGCTTGAATACTTTCCGCGATGAGCCGCCCGCTTTACCTCCAGGTGGGGATGACGAAACCCCATTCTAGATTTTTGATTTCACAATTTTGATTTTAGTTTTGAGTGTAATACACCTTACACCCTAAATCAATTTTCACTTGAAAGCTCTTGTTCTTACCAGCCCCGGTCAAATAGAATTGAAAGAAGTGCCAACGCCCTCGCTATCGGCCGGCAAGGCGCTTGTCAAAATCAAAGCCACGGCTTTGAATCGTAGAGACGATTGGATTCGGGAAGGAAAATATCCTAACATTAAGTTTGGAGGAATACTGGGCTCGGATGGTGCCGGTGTTGTGGAGTCTGTTCACGAAGACAGCGATCAGTCGTGGGTTGGAAAAGATGTGATTATCAATCCCAACATCGATTGGGGGCCTGATTTAGATGTGCAATCCGGAAAATATACCATTCTCGGTATGCCGGTGAATGGCACGTTTGCCGAATATGTGGTGGTTCCGGTAGACCGCCTGCATCATAAGCCATTTCATTTAGATTTTCTGCAAGCGTCCGCTTTGCCTTTAGGCGGACTTACTGCGTTTCGTGCGCTGTTCCGCAAAGGTGGTTTACGAGCAGGACAGAACGTATTGATTTCGGGTTTTGGTGGAGGAGTAGCTCAGTTTGCCTTCTTGTTTGCCAAAGCAGCCGGAGCGAATGTGTATGTTTCTTCCGGTAGCGATGAGAAAATTGAAAAAGCATTGAAGCTGGGTGCGAAAGGAGCGTACAACTACAAAAAGCAAGTGAACTATGAAGAGTTGTGGAAAACAAAAGGTGGCTTTGATTTGGTGATTGACAGTGCCGGTGGCGATCAGCTGAACAACTTTATCAAAATGCTCCGCCCGCAAGGCAAGATTGTATTTTATGGTGCTACCAATGGCTTGCCATCAAAAATTGATCTGTATCGCATGTTCTGGAACCAGCTTTCGTTAGTAGGCACTACGATGGGCAGTGATCATGAGTTCAACGAGATGCTGGCGTTTGTGTCGCAACATCAGATTCGCCCATTGGTAGATTCCATTCGCCCGTTCTCGCGTATCGCGGAATCATTCGCAGATATTACAAGACCTAATAAAGTGGGCAAGATTGTGTTTCAGGTTGGGTAAGATAGGTGCCTAAAGCCTAGCATATTCAATTGAATTTCATCCGGTGCTTTCATGCTAAGTGTTGAAGTTTTGTTGACTGAGTTACAATCAATCTGGTATAGAATCATCTAAAAAGCTTGCAACTTCGGGTCAAATCGAGCTAAAATCACTCGAAAAGCTCTTGTTTAGGAGAAATTCGTAGTAAAATCATTCAAAAAGCTCCGAATTAAGAGGAAATCCCATCAAAATCACTCGAAAAGCTCCTACTTAAGAGAAATTCGCACTGAAATCACTCGAAAAGCTCTTGTTTAGGAGAAATTCGCATCTAAATCATCCGAAAAGGTCTGAATTAGAACCATCATGGTCTGAAATCATCCGAAAAGGTCTGAATTAGAACCATGATAGTCTGAAATCATCCGAAAAGGTCTGAATTAGGACCAGCATAGTCTGAAATCATCCGAAAAGGTCTGAATTAGAACCATCATGGTCTAAAATCATCCGAAAAGATCTGAATAAGAACCACCATAGTCTGAAATCATCTGAAAAGCTCGGTAGCTTAAACCTGCTTCTGTCAATAAAACGAAACCCCTCCTGATGACGCAGAAAATTGATTGCGCAACTAATTACTTAATAACCGAACATAGGAAGAAGAATGCCCTGACAAGACTTGTCATTCAAAACATCAGCTCATCCAATGCCGATTGTATTTCGCGTTGTGCTTTGGTGTTCTGTTGTGCTTTAGCGAGTGCTAATCCGGCCTCTAAAAGTGCAATCGCCCGCTTGGAGTTGTTGACAGTGAACAGCTTAGCAGCCGTGTAGTAAGAAGGCAAATAATCCGGATGGGTTTGAATCAACTTTTCTAATAACTCGGCTGCCACAGCAGGCTCGGTGGCCAGATATTCCAGAGCCAGCCCGTACGGATAGAAGGGATCATCCGGCTCATCCAAAGCTCCTTGCTGCAGCATTTTTATCCGTTCGTTGTCCATTCTACTTTTTTAGGTTTGAGCGGTTTTTATTAGAATTTTATGCTTTATCTTGAGCCAAATTTAGGTTTTGCTTGTTAATTCTCTGTAAATCATTTTGCTAATCATTCCTATGAAGATTTTAGTTTGTATTTCTCATGTTCCCGACACGACCTCCAAAATCAATTTTACGGATGGAGGCACCAAATTCGATACCAATGGAGTTCAATTCATCATCGGACCATACGATGATTATGCCTTGGCGCGCGCCATCGAGTTAAAAGAAGCCACCCCCGGCACCATTGTTACCGTTCTGAATGTAGGCCTAGCCGATACCGAACCTACTATCCGAAAGGCACTTGCTATCGGGGCAGACGATGCCATTCGCGTAAACTCAGAACCAACAGATTCATTTTTTGTAGCGAGCCAGATTGCCGCCAATGCGCAAGGATATGACTTAATTTTAATGGGCCGCGAGTCCATCGATTATAACGGAGGCGTGGTTCACGCAATGGTGGGCGAACTGTTAGGCATGCCTTCTCTGTCGCCTGTGATGAAACTGGACATTGAGGGTACTAAAGTAAAAATGTCGAGAGAGATCGAAGGAGGAAAGGAGCAAGTAGAAGCGTCTCTTCCGTTGGTAGCCGGTTGCCAGGAGCCAATTGCCGAATGGAAAATTCCAAACATGCGCGGTATCATGTCGGCTAGAACCAAGCCATTGAAAGTGGTAGAGGCTACATCATCCGACAAAACTGTAGTGACGAAGAAGTTCGAGTTACCGGCCCCGAAGGGAGCGGTGAAAATGATCAGTGCCGATAATGTGGCAGAATTGGTAACTCGACTGAAAACCGAAGCAAAAGTTTTATAATCTAATAGTGAACATTTAATAAATAACGATATGGCAGTTTTAGTATTTGTTGAAGTGGGAGAAGGTAAAGTGAGGAAATCATCTTTGGAAGCAGTGGCCTATGCGCATCTAATGGGAGGTGGCGTTACCGCGATTGCGTTGGGCACGGTAGCCGCTTCTGAATTAGAATCACTTGGAAAATACGGAGCACAAAAGGTGCTTCATGTGTCAGATAGCAAATTAGATCAGCCTGTTATTCAGGCATATGCATCGGTATTGGCGAAAGCCATGCAAGATGAAAATTCCGATGTTTTGGTATTGGCCAATTCATCGCTGGCTACTCCGGTAGGTGCGAAAGTGGCAATCAAGACCAATGCAAGTTTTGCATCAAATGTGGTGGAATTACCCTCTACTTCATCCGGTTTTGTGGTGAAACGCAGCATCTACACCGGCAAAGCCTTTTCGCTGGTAGAAATGAAAAACCAAAAGAAGGTAATTGCCCTCAAGAAAAATGCCGCTGAGGCGAAAGAGGTAGGAGGAAGCGCGCAGGTAGTTGCTTATTCAGTTGCCCTGAATGATGCAGACTTTGCCACGAAGATCACCGCCACCGAAAAGGCATCAGGTGATATTCTGTTACCGGAAGCTGAGATCGTAGTATCGGGCGGACGCGGAATGAAAGGTCCGGAGCACTGGGGCATTTTGGAAGACTTGGCAAAAGCGCTACACGCTGCCACCGGCTGCAGCAAACCGGTGTCTGATATGAACTGGAGGCCACACCATGAGCACGTTGGCCAAACCGGTGTAAAAGTGGCACCTCAGCTTTATATCGCCATTGGTATTTCCGGAGCGATCCAGCACTTGGCCGGAGTAAACTCTTCTAAATGTATCGTGGTAATCAACAAAGATCCGGAAGCACCTTTCTTTAAGGCAGCAGATTACGGAATTGTTGGCGATGCTTTTGAAGTTCTGCCAAAATTGACCGAGGCCGTAAAATCAATGAAATAGATTTTAGAATAATAATTCCTAGATTGAACATAGAATAGGAGTTTTAGCAATTGTTGTAAGTGAAGAAAATTAAACTAGAAATACTCGGCCTTTCATCAAGTCAGTCACAAACGGGCTCTTTTGCATTGGTTTTAGGAGAGGTTGCCGGCAACCGCAGACTACCCATTATTATTGGCATGTTCGAAGCACAAGCCATCGCCATTGAAATCGAAAAGATTATTCCCAATCGCCCGATGACGCATGATTTATTCAAGTCGTTCGCGAGTTCTTTTCATTTCTCGGTCGAGGAAATCATTATCTCCGATTTGAAAGAAGGGGTGTTCTTTGCCAAGATTGTTTGCAGCGATGGATTGAATAAGACCGAGATAGATGCGCGTCCTTCGGATGCCATCGCTATTGGTTTACGTTTTGATGCGACCATTTCTACCTATGAAAATATTCTGGCTGAAGCAGGCATCGTGCTGACGGATCAAGAAGATGAGGAGAAAGCAGAAGCCAAGCCTGAACCTAAAACCAAGGCTAAAAAAGAAACGAAAAAAGCAGCCGGAGAAGAACATAAAAATGTAAGTGTCGAAAAACTGAAAGAGCAACTGAAGGAAGCGTTGGATAGAGAAGATTACGAGAAGGCCGCTAAAATCAGAGACGAACTCGAAAAAAGAAACTAACGCTAAACCACGGTCATGGATTATTTGCGCGGCATTATCGGACTTGCCTTCATTATTGGTGTAGCCTTTTTACTTTCTGGCAACAAACGTAAAATCGACTGGCGATTGGTAGCGATCGGATTGACGCTGCAAATCATCATCGGACTAGCAATTGCCAAAGTAGGGTTCGTACGCTACATGTTTGAGTTCGTCAGTGAGAAGTTTGTGCTCTTCTTGGGCTTCGCGAAAGAAGGTAGCAAGTTTGTATTTGGATCGCTCGCGCTCGATTCATCCAGCACTGGTTTCATCTTCGCATTTCAGGCACTGCCTACCGTTATTTTCTTTTCAGCTGTCACGGCTGGTTTGTATTACCTCGGGATCCTCCAAAAGATTGTATTTGGCTTCGCCTGGCTCATGACCAAAACCATGCGCCTCTCCGGAAGCGAAAGTCTATCCGCTGCCGCTAACATTTTCATGGGACAAACCGAAGCTCCGTTACTCGTTCGGCCCTTTATAGCCGGCATGACTCGCTCAGAACTTTTTTGTTTGATGGTGGGAGGTATGGCCACTATCGCGGGCAGCGTGTTGGCAACTTATGTAGGCCTTTTAGGCGGTGGAAGCTTAGAAGAGAAGACTCTATTCGCCACCTATTTGCTCTGTGCTTCCATTATGAATGCCCCGGCAGCAATTGTGTTGTCAAAGATCTTTTATCCACAAGATGAGCCTGATAAAATCGACTCAAAGTTGAAAGTAAACAAAGAACAAATCGGTGTAAACCTGGTGGATGCGTTGGCTTCCGGAGCAGCTGATGGTTTGAAGCTAGCGTTGAACATTGCCGGAATGCTGATCGCCTTCATCGCCATCATTTATGCTGTGAACTGGATTCTCGTAGACTTTATCGGTGCAGTTACAGGCCTCAACGAGTTTGTAGTATCGAGCACCAATGGCGCTTTCAGCGGATTCTCGTTACAGTACATTTTAGGGCAAGTCTTCCGGGTATTTGCTTTCGCGATGGGAGTAGAGTGGAGCCAGACACTTCAGGTAGGTAGCTTGCTCGGTCAAAAGATGGTGATCAATGAGTTTGTGGCCTATGTAGATCTTTCACAAATGAAAGCTGCCGGAGTGTTGGACGAGAAGTCCATTCGAATTGCAACTTATGCACTTTGCGGATTTGCCAACTTTAGTTCCATCGCTATTCAGATCGGAGGAATCGGAGGAATGGCTCCGGGCCGTCAGGGCGATTTATCAAAGCTTGGACTGCGAGCCATGCTAGCGGCTTCGCTGGCTACGATGATGACGGCAACGATTGCAGGTGCGATCTTCTAAATTGTCAATTTTAAGCTCATAAAATTGCCCATATCCTACTGGATTCAGTAAGGATTTTTTACCTTAGAACTTTGATACACCCTTATGTCAAAGTGCTCCTTACTGCCCGCATTATTCATCCTTTTTTTAGTTGCTTGTTCATCCCCGAAGGAAAAAATTCCTGAGTCGTTGCCTATGCCTGAAAAGTCTCAAAAAATGGTCATCTACCAAATGATGACGCGCTTGTTTGCCAACACTAACACCACCAATAAAAAGTATGGCACCATTCAGGAAAATGGCGTTGGAAAAATGAATGCCATCACCGATTCAGCTCTTATCAGCTTACGCGAATTGGGCGTTTCGCATGTGTGGTACACCGGTGTGATTGAACATGCATTGTTAACCGATTATACAGCATACGGAATCCCTTTGGATGATGCCGATGTGGTGAAAGGGAGGGCAGGCTCGCCTTATGCCATCAAAGATTACTACGACATCAATCCTGATTTGGCAGTAGATGTTAAAAATCGCATGCAAGAGTTTGAGCAATTGGTTGCACGAACACATGCACAAAACCTGAAAGTGATCATTGATTTTGTACCGAACCACGTAGCGCGTTCCTACAAAAGCGATGCGAAGCCCTCGGGCGTACAAGATCTCGGAGAAGGCGATGATAATACCGTAGCATTTAAAGCTTCAAATAATTTCTACTACCTCCCCGGTCAGTCATTTGTGCCTCCCGCAGGTTATCAATCGCTTGGCGCGAATGGTTTTCCCACCAAAGACAAGAAGTACCAGGAGAACCCCGCGAAAGTAACGGGCAACGATCAGTTTACGAATAGCCCCGGCATCAACGAATGGTTTGAAACCGTGAAGCTGAATTACGGAGTGGACATTCAAAATAATCGCACCACGCACTTTGATCCGATTCCATCTACGTGGACCAAAATGAAAGACATACTCGTGTTTTGGGCGAACAAAAAAGTAGATGGCTTCCGCTGCGACATGAGTGAAATGGTGCCGGTGGAATTTTGGAAATGGGCCATTCCACAAGTAAAGGCTGTTAATCCGGATATTATCTTCATCGCAGAAATCTACAACCCGGCCCAATACAACAATTACTTGCAAAACGGTCAGTTTGATTTCCTCTACGACAAAGTTCAATTGTATGACACGCTTCGTTTGATGGTGAATCAAAAAGCACATGCCAGTGGTATCCCGGCTATTCAGGAAAGCCTAAAAGGTATGAACCATCGCATGTTGCACTTTTTGGAAAACCATGATGAGCAGCGAATTGCTTCACCGTTTTTTGCAGGTGATGCATGGAAGGCAGTTCCCGCGATGGTGGTAAGTGCTACGATCGATCAATCTCCGGTGATGATTTATTTTGGGCAGGAAGTAGGAGAGGATGGAGCCGGAGCAGAAGGATTTGGTGGTGAAGATGGCCGTACTACAATGTTTGATTATTGGGGTGTACCCAAACATCAACAATGGGTAAATGGTGGAAAATTTGATGGCGATAAATTAACAGACGAACAAAAACAACTTCGCCAGTTCTATGGTGATATTTTGAACTTAGCGGCTACCAATCAAGCGATTGCTCAAGGAGATTACTTTGATTTAACCGTTTCGAATTTTCAGAGCGGCAACATTTCTCCTTTTGTAAGCGCTTACGCGCGATGGATCGGAGAAGAGAATTTGTTGATCATTTCAAACTTCAACTCTAAAACAGAGAAAATCAAAATTGTAATTCCAGAGTTATTAGCTGGCAGTTTGAAATTAGAGAAAGGCAAAGCGTATGTAGGCCGAGATTTATTTCGGAGTGGTGCTGAGATTGGAATCAACGAATCATTAACAGCCGAAATGGAATTGCCGGCATACAGTTCATTCATTTTAAAAATCAAATAGTTCATGCAAGGAAAGGCGAGAGTAATCATTGAGAATGTTCAACCGCAGGTAGATGGAGGTCTTTATCCGGCCAAGCGCACCGTAGGAGAAACAGTAGAAGTAAGCGCTTCTATTTTTGGTGATGGCCACGATCATATTCGTGCTGCGGTGTTGTATAAAAAACAAAACGCTAAGAAGTGGAACACAATCGAGCTGCAACCAACCTTCAATGACGATTGGCGCGCTTCCTTTAAAGTAGAAGAGCAAGGCACCTACGTTTTCACGGTGCAGGCATGGATCGATCATTTCGACACATGGTACGATGGCTTTAAAAAGAAAGCCGCTGCCAAAGTGGATGTGAAAGTGGAGTTGATGGAAGGCGCTATCTTCTTAAAAACATTGGCCGAAAACGGCAAAGCGAATCTGTTAAGTTTAGCTACTAAATTAGAAAATACCGATCAACATCAGGCAGCGGTTGAATTGGTTTTAAGTGAAGGCTTTGCACAAATTGTGAAAGACTATCCGCTCAAAGAAAACGAAACTACGTACGCTCACGAATTACAGGTTTTAGTAGAAACCAAAAAGGCGAACTTCAGTGCGTGGTATGAATTCTTTCCGCGCTCAAGTTCACTCGAGCCTGGCAAGCACGGCACCTTTCAAGATTGCGCGAAGCTGTTGCCACGAATTGCAAAAATGGGTTTTGATGTATTGTATTTTCCACCTATTCATCCGATCGGAAAACTGAATCGGAAAGGAAAAAACAACAATGTGCGTGCGCAAAAAGGAGAGCCCGGTTCTCCATGGGCCATTGGCAGTGACGAAGGTGGACATAAGTCGGTACTTCCGGCATTAGGCACAATTGAAGACTTTAAAAAACTAGTGGCTGATGCCAAAGCGTTGGGAATCGACATTGCGATGGACATTGCATTTCAATGTGCGCCCGATCATCCGTATGTGAAGGAACATCCGGATTGGTTTAAGCAGCGCCCGGACGGATCGATTCAATATGCAGAAAATCCACCGAAGAAATACCAGGACATCTATCCATTCAATTTTGAATCGGATGATTGGAAGAACTTGTGGGAAGAATTGAAATCCGTATTCATTTTCTGGATTGAGCAAGGTGTTAATGTATTCCGAGTTGACAATCCACATACCAAGCCAATTCCTTTTTGGGGTTGGGTGATCACGGAAGTACACAAACAATATCCGGATATCATTTTCCTTTCCGAGGCTTTCACAAGACCACGCATCATGGCATCTTTGGCCAAAGTTGGATTTACGCAATCGTACACATACTTCACGTGGCGTGTGTCAAAGCAAGAGTTGGTGGAATACATGAACGAATTGATTAATGGTCCATCGCGAAATTATTTCCGTCCTAACTTCTGGCCTAATACACCGGACATTCTTCCATATCATTTGCAGAATCAAGGCGAGAACAGTTTCATCTTGCGTTATGCATTGGCAGCGACTTTGTCTTCCAATTATGGAGTCTACGGACCATCGTATGAGTTTTTAGAAAACACGCCCATCGAAGGAAAAGAAGAATATTATAATTCAGAGAAGTACGAAGTTCGTCATTATGATTGGAAGCGAACCAATCGCATGACAGATATTATGAGTTTGCTCAATCAGGTTCGTCATCAAAATGAAGCCTTGCACTCAACCTGGAATTTGCAATTCTGCCCAATTGAAAATCCACAACTCATCGCGTATCTTAAAACGACCGATGATCTGTCGAATATCATTTTAGTGATTGTGAATCTCGATCCAAATGGAAAGCAATCGGGCTATGTACAGTTGCCAAAAGACAAATTGAAGTTGAGCGACAAGATCAACGTCAAGCTACATGACCTGATTACCGATGAGCATTACACCTGGACACAAGAGTGGAACTTTGTGGAGTTGAATCCATTTAAAATGCCATTCCACTTATTTAAGTTAGAAATTCACGAGTCAAACATGTAAGCCTATGGCAGCCGTAAAAAATGATCCGCTGTGGTTTAAAGACGCTATCATTTATGAGATAAGTGTTCGTGCTTTTTATGATAGCAATGGCGATGGTATTGGCGACTTTCAAGGCTTGATTCAAAAATTGGATTACCTCGAAGATCTCGGAATCAATACCTTGTGGCTGCTGCCATTTTATCCATCCCCATTGAAGGATGATGGTTTTGATGTGAGTGAGTATTGCGACATTCATCCGGATTACGGAACACTTGCAGACTTCAAGTTATTTTTGAAGGAAGCTCACCGCAGGGGAATAAAAGTAATTACCGAACTGATTTTAAATCACACTTCCGATCAACATCCGTGGTTTCAAAAATCTCGGAAGGCACGCTCCGGATCGAAATACAAAGACTATTATGTTTGGAGCGACACGCCAGACAAATTTAAGCAAGCTCGCGTCATGTTTTCAGATGACGAGGCTTCGAATTGGTCGTGGGATAATCAGGCGAAAGCCTATTTCTGGCATCGGTTTTATCGCCATCAACCGGAATTGAATTTTGAAAACCCCGAAGTTCAATTAGAGATGATCAAGGTCATCGACTTTTGGATGAAGATGGGCGTGGATGGATTTCGATTGGCTTCGGTTCCGTTTCTGTTTGAAGAAGAAGGAACCAATTGCGAAAATCTTCCGCAAACACACGCCTTCATCAAAAAGATTCGCGCGCACATCGATAATCACTATGAAGATCGCATCTTAATGGCTGAAGCCAATTTGTGGCCGGAAGATGCTGCTCAATATTTTGGCGATGGCAAAGAGTGCCACATGAGTTTCAATTACCCACTCATGCCTCGTTTGTTTTTAGGTTTGCGAACGGAAGACAGTTATCCGATCATCGACATTATTGAACAGACACCGGCCACTCCACTGAATAGTCAGTGGGCATTGTTCTTGCGCAACCACGATGAGATTGGTTTGGATATGGTGACCGAAGAAGAGAAAGATTATCTCTTCAAAGCCTACGCCACAGATCCCAATACGAAGCACAACTTAGGCATTCGAAGAAGATTAGCACCGCTGCTCAATAATGATCGGAGAAAAATTGAATTGCTGTATACGATTCTATTCTCCTTACCGGGAACACCTGTTCTTTATTATGGTGACGAGATCGGTATGGGGGATAATATCTATTTGGGAGATCGGTTTGGTGTTCGCACTCCGATGCAGTGGAACATGAACATCAACGCAGGATTCTCTGATGCGAATCCGCAAAAATTGTATTTGCCGGTGATAACCGATCCCGTGTATCGATATGAATCGGTGAATGTAGCTACGCACGAAGAAAATCCATCGTCATTGATGTGGTGGATAAAAAACGTGTTGGCGATGCGCAAGCGATTGAATGTGTTTGGTCGCGGTGATTTAAAATTCATTGAAAGTTCGAATGCCAAAGTTTTGGCTTTTGCGCGCACTTACCAGAATCAACGCATGATTGTGGTAGCTAACTTATCACAGTTCTCACAAGCAACGATCTTAAATCTGGCTGATTATAAAGACTGTGATATCACCGAAGTATTTAGCCAAAATCGGTTTATGAATGTAGGCGATGGCGACTACTCAATCACGATCGGACCGTATGGATATTTCTGGTTCCAGGCAGATGCCGGAGAGAAAAAAGATGTGGTAAGTACCAACACGGATCTATTCTTATACAAAACAGATATTTCGTGGGAACGCCTGTTCTTCAATTATAATGAAGTGCGCGTCTTCGAAAGGAAAATTCTCCAGCCATTCATGAAGAAGTGCCGATGGTTTGGCGGAAAGGCGAAGGTGATTAGTAAAATGAGTATTCACAAAGTCATTCCTTTGAAAGTTGAAGGAGAAACTCATTTTCTCACGATCATCGAAGTAGATTATGTGCAACGCTTGCCGGAGTTTTACTTTCTACCTATGTGCTTTGTCCCTACCGAAAGTATTTTTGATCGCATCGAGTACACAGCACAAAGTGTAGTGAGCCGTGCCGAAATTCAAGGAGTATCCGGATTTATTTTAGACAGCAGCTACGACAAAACCTTCCGCGATTTTCTGTTTACCGGAATGGACCGCAAGTTGCGGGTGAAGGAAGACGAAGGCACGTTGGAGTTCAATTCGAGTGTGTACGCCAAATTGAATTCTGAAAAAGTAGAATCAAAAATTCTGAAAGCCGATCAGAGCAACACAGCGATCATCTACAACGATCAATACTTTTTCAAATTCTATCGGAAGATTGAAAATGAAATTAATCCTGATCTTGAAATCGTTCGCTTCTTATCAGAAAATACCAGCTTCCGCAATGCACCTAAGTATGCAGGAAGCATTGAGTACCGCGATAATGAAGGAAAAGTAACGGTGTTTGGTTTGTTGCAAGAGAAGGTTGAAAATCAAGGCGATAGTTGGGTGATGACCATCGACTCGGTAGGTCGCTTTTACGAGCGGGTGATGGCGAAGGCGAAGAAAGAAAAGCTGCCGAAGCTGATCAATCGCGATGCGATTAAGTTTGAAGAAGCACCTGAATTAATTCAAGAGTTTATTGGCCGTGGTTTTTACGAACGAGTGGTTCGCCTCGGGCAACGCACTGCAGAGATGCACTTGGCGTTGGCATCAGATTCGGTGACGCCTGCGTTTGCTCCCGAATACTTCTCAGCCAATTACCAGCGCTCGTTGTATTCGAGTTTGCGCAAATTATTACGTGACCGCTTTAAGTTATTGGAGCAAAGTCTTCCCAAACTTAATAACGAAACACAAAAGCTAGCGCAGGAAGTTTTGAAAATGGAAGATGATATTCTGGAATGCTTCAGTCAGATTTATCAAACCAGAATCAATGCCATCAAAACGCGCATTCATGGAGATTATCACTTAGGGCAAGTACTGTTCACAGGAAAGGACTTTATCATTATTGATTTTGAAGGCGAGCCAGGCTTTAGTTTCAGCGAGCGCAGACTAAAGAAGAACCCATTGAAAGACGTGGCGGGGATGATGCGATCATTCCACTATGCGGCTTTCGGAAAAATATTGCTCAATGAAAACTATCGGGAGAAAGATCTTGAATTCTTAGAGCAGTGGGCCGAGCAATGGCAACATTATGTAAGTCGCTTCTATCTTGGAGCGTATCTTGAAAAAATGGGCATGGAGAAATCGCTGTCGGATGAAGACGAAGTGTTGATTCGTACTTACCTCTTAGAAAAAGCGGTGTATGAATTGGGCTATGAACTCAACGGAAGACCGGATTGGGTAAACGTACCACTCCGTGGCATTCGTTATCAGATGATGCGCTATGCACAGGCGAAGGAAGCTAAAGGAAAGAAATAATTAACTGAAAAAAATATGGGCAAAAAGGCATCAACCAAATCAACTGTAGAAGAGCCGGATCACTTCAGTTTGTTAACCGACTACGACATTCACTTGTTTCGTTCAGGAAAGCATTTCAAGTTGTATGAAAAGCTGGGAGCCCACACAGCCAAGTTCAAAGGGCAGGAGGGAACCTACTTCGCAGTGTGGGCACCGAATGCGCGCGCTGTTTCGGTGATCGGGAATTTCAACTACTGGAATAACAATGAACACAAGCTTTCTCCACGCTGGGATGAATCCGGAATTTGGGAAGGATTCTTTGCCGGTGTAAAGAAAGGCGAAGCCTACAAATACGCAATTCACTCCAACACCGGAGAGTATTTAGAAAAGGCAGACCCATTTGCATTCTATGCGGAGATCGCTCCCGCCACCGCATCGATCGTTTGGGATCACGAATACAAGTGGAAAGATTCTTCATGGATGCACGAACGCAAGCAATCCATTGGTAAACCAAAACCATACTCTGTTTACGAAGTTCACTTGGGTAGCTGGCGCAGAAAGTTAGAAGACGGAAACCGATCGCTTAGCTATCAGGAGTTAGCAGATGAATTGGTTTATTATGTGAAAGAAGCTGGCTTCACACATGTAGAATTTTTACCGGTGATGGAGCATCCATTTTTTGGTTCTTGGGGATATCAACTTACGGGTTACTTCGCACCCACCAGTCGCTTCGGCAATCCACAAGATTTTATGAAGTTGGTCGATGCTTTGCATCAAGCTGACATTGGTGTGATCTTGGATTGGGTGCCATCGCATTTTCCGGGCGATGCACACGGCTTATATAAATTTGACGGCACGAATTTGTTTGAACATGCCGATCCCCGGAAGGGTTTTCATCCGGACTGGAGCAGTTACATCTACAACTATGGCCGTAACGAGGTGCGTTCATTTCTCATCAGCAATGCACTTTTCTGGTTAGATATTTTCCATGCAGATGGTTTGCGAGTAGATGCCGTAGCTTCCATGTTGTATTTGGATTATTCGCGTAAAGCAGGCGAATGGATTCCCAATGAACACGGTGGCAATGAAAACTTAGAGGCCATTTCATTTCTCAAAGAATTCAACGAAGTGGTGTATGGACAATTTCCCGATGCAGTTACCATTGCGGAAGAATCGACTGCATGGCCAAGTGTTTCCAGACCTACCTACATGGGTGGTTTAGGATTCGGACAAAAATGGATGATGGGATGGATGCACGATACGCTGCATTACTTCAAACTAGATCCGGTTCATCGCAAATATCATCAGGACGAAATCACGTTCAGTATCATTTATGCTTTCACTGAAAATTTCATGCTGCCTTTGTCGCATGATGAAGTTGTTCATGGTAAAGGTTCATTGATTGGCCGAATGCCGGGCGATGAGTGGCGCAAGTTTGCCAATCTACGATTGATGTATTCGTACATGTTTAGCCATCCGGGAACGAAACTGTTGTTTATGGGCGGAGAGTTTGGTCAGACAGGAGAGTGGAACCATGATAAGAGTTTGGATTGGGATGCACTGCATTACGCACCGCATCAGGGAATTTTGAAATTGATTAAAGACCTGAATAAGTTATACAAAACAGAAAAAGCTTTGTATGAATTTGCTTTCGATAATAAAGGTTTTGAATGGTCGGATTACTCCGATCGCGAAAACAGTGTGATTGTGTACATCCGCAAAACGGAAGTGAAGGAAGAGTTGCTATTAATCGTTTGCAATTTCACACCTGAAACGAGATCACTCTATCGAATTGGTGTGCCCTACCGCGGCACATGGAAAGAGTTATTCAATTCGGATGATTTGAAATACAACGGCAGTGGTGTGATGAACCCGGGTGTTCTCAATACAACTCCTGTGAAATACCACGGCAAAGATTATTCCATCGCTATTACCTTACCACCGTTGGGTA
Source organism: Flammeovirgaceae bacterium UBA5008 (assembly GCA_002398365.1). Classification (GTDB taxonomy): domain Bacteria; phylum Bacteroidota; class Bacteroidia; order Cytophagales; family Cyclobacteriaceae; genus ELB16-189. The sequence goes on along the minus strand of DGYK01000056.1, from coordinate 41,767 downwards.
TGACAATTTTTAAACTAGATAAAGAGCAAGCAGAGTTTGAGTTAGAGTAGTTTCATTTTTAAATATTTTGAGTTTTGAATTCTTCGGCAAAAAAGTTCATTTGTATACACGGTCACTTTTATCAACCCCCGCGCGAAAATGCCTGGCTGGAAGTAATTGAAGTACAAGACAGCGCACATCCTTACCACGATTGGAATGAACGCATCAGTGCGGAGTGTTACGCACCCAATGCGGCATCGCGTATTTTGGATAAAGTGGGAGGGGTGATCAAAAATATCACCAACAACTACGCACGCATTAGTTTCAATTTCGGACCTACACTTCTTTCGTGGATGGAATTGTACGACAAAGAAGCGTACGAAGGAATTCTGGAAGCCGATCGCGAAAGCATCGCTCGATTTGATGGGCACGGTTCGGCCATTGCGCAAGTGTACAATCACATGATTTTGCCGCTAGCGAACCGCAGAGATAAAGAAACACAAGTCATTTGGGGGATTCGTGATTTTGAGAAACGATTCAAGCGTAAGCCTGAAGGAATGTGGCTGGCCGAAACGGCTGTGGACACAGAGTCGCTGGAGATTTTGGCAGAG
>DGYK01000056.1:36086-41003 GCA_002398365.1 Flammeovirgaceae bacterium UBA5008 | reverse complement strand
ATGGAGATTTTGGCAGAGCAAGGAATCTCCTTCACGGTATTGGCTCCGCGTCAGGCCAAAGCCACCCGAAAGATTGGCGATGCAAATTGGAATGAAGTGAACGACCAAACGGTTGATACCAAGAAAGCATATCGCTGTGTGTTGCCTTCCGGAAAAACCATCACGCTGTTTTTTTACGATGGGAATATTTCGCAATCCGTTGCCTTCAATGGACTGCTAAACGATGGTAAGCGTTTTGCCGAACAGTTGATCAATTCCATTAATCACAATGATGATCAGCCTCAGTTAGTTCATATTGCCACCGATGGTGAAACCTACGGACATCACCACAAGCATGGCGAAATGGCATTGGCATTTGCTCTTGAGTACATTGATAAACACTCCGATGTGGAGTTAATCAATTATGCTGCGTTTGCTGCCAAGTTTCAACCGGAATATGAAGCGCAAATTATTGAGGACAGTTCGTGGAGTTGTGTGCATGGTGTAGAGCGCTGGCGTAGCAACTGCGGATGTAACTCCGGAAAACCAGGATTTACCCAAACTTGGCGAAAGCCGTTGCGTGAAGCATTGGATTGGCTTCGTGATACGCTTACTGAAATTTTCGAACAAGAAGGCAACAAGTTATTCAACGATCCGTGGGAAGCCCGCAACGAGTACATCAAAGTAGTTTTAAAGCGTAACGATGAGTCCGTAAAGCGATTCATCAAAACGCAAGCCATTGCTGATGTTGACGTGAACAAGGCACTTCGTTTGATGGAACTCCAGCGCCATGCCATGTTGATGTACACCAGTTGCGGTTGGTTTTTTGACGAAATATCCGGCATAGAAACTGTGCAGGTTATTCAATATGCTTGTCGCGCGATCCAATTGTCCAAGCAGCTAACCGATCAGGATTTGGAGGCGACCTTCTTAAGTAAATTGGAATTGGCGCCCAGCAATATTGCTACCTACGAAAACGGGGCTAATGTGTATCGTAAGTTGGTGCTGCCTGCTAAAACCAACTTGCCGCGTGTAGGCATGCATTATGCGGTATCATCTATTTTTGAAGATGAGCCGGAGAGTCTGCCTTTGTTTAATTACAAAGCCACCAACGAATTTTTTGTAAAGAAAGAAGCTGGTGAGCAGAAACTGGTGACTGGTATTACCAAAGTTCAATCATTGGTTACACGCTCTGAAAAGAAGTTCGCCTTTGCCGTCATCTACTTAGGCAAACATGATCTGATCGGCAACTTGTCCTTAGATATTGAAATGGATAAGTTCTTTGGTATGCAATTCCGTATGGTCAATGCATTTGAAGAAGGCCGGTTGGGCGATGTGATCAGCATTATGCAAACTTATTTCGGTCCGGAGAAGTATTCTATCTGGTCGCTGTTCAAAGAAGAGAAGCGTAAAATTTTAGATTCCATTGCCCGACAAGGCATGGAAGACATTGAGAGTTCGTTGCGCAGAACCTACAACCGCGACTATCCATTGGTGAATGCGCTTTCCAACAATGACATTCCAATTCCAAAAGCATACAAGACTACATTCGAATATATTTTAAATGCTGATTTGTTGAAGTGCTTTCAGCCGGAGAAGATCAATGTGAAAACGCTGGAGCGGATTGTTTCCGAATTGGAAAGATGGAATCTAAAAATTGAGGATACCGGCAAAGTAGAACGATTAGCGGGAGAGAGCATTTTCAAGGAGATCAAGCGGGTGCGGGCTGAACGTGAAAATGTAAAACGCATTGAGCGATTGAATCGATTGTTTCCTGTGTTGGAGAAATTCAAGCTGGAACCGAATCTGCACCACAGTCAGAATTTATACTTTGAGATGTCGTTGGAAAACAAACAACGCAAACCGGAGGAGATCAATGAAGATTGGCTCAAACAGTTTACGCTGTTGGGCGACAACTTAGGAGTAAAGGTGGAGTAGCGTTGCGCTACTCCTTTGGATATTTTGCGATGGCACCCACGCAAATCACTTTCCACTTACCATCTTTCGTTTTTTCCAGAACGCGCATTTGAGATGTTTCATCGCGGTCAATGTCATCTTTCACCCGTTGAATGAATCGCGCGTAAGCGCCATTTCCATATACTCGAATTTCCTGCCACTCGTTGGTAATGGTAGCCTTGGAAGGCTTTGCGGTTTTAAAGTACTCAGCAAAAGTTTTCGTAAGCATTTCCCAACCTTCCACATAACTGGTTGCACTCGAATCTGAGTAGGACCAATAGACGTATGGAACTTTCAACCAGGCATCTGCCCAGTTTGCGTAATCAACATTCATAAATGAACTCGTTTCTTTTGCAATTACCGTTTTTATCGCTTCAATGTCCTTTTGTTGTGCGTTTGAAGCGCTGACAATTGAGCAGGTAAATGCCACCATGATCCAATACCGCAGGGTTGTTTTCATAGTTCAATGATTTAGTTGTTGGTAATAATAATTCATATCTACGATATGAAATGAGACATTCATTCGTAGATTAGTTTGTATAAGAAATATAATGAAAACCTTCGTTTTTTCAAGATGCAATCGGTAGTTATATTTTTCAAATACTGACGAAAATCATATTACTAAAATGAACAAAGACGTAGATTGTATTCAATTAAACCACCCACACCATGGCAGAAAAAGAAAGCATGATTGCGATTAAAGATCATCATGTAAAACCCGGAAAGAAGGTTAATTTGAAAGACTTCCCCACGAAATACACAGGCGAAGTACTCAACAAACAAGAAGCAGAGCGAATGCTCGAGCTCGGCCGAAAACACTTAGCGAAAGTGCAGGATGAACTCTATGCACATAACAAATACAGCGTACTGATCATTCTTCAGGCGATGGATGCAGCGGGCAAAGATGGAGCAGTGAAGCATATCATGTCGGGGTTCAACCCATTAGGTGTAAAGGTCTACAGCTTTAAGGCTCCCAACTCTACCGAACTCGATCACGAATATCTGTGGCGCCACCAATTAGCATTACCGGCCCGTGGCGAAATTGCCATTCACAACCGATCACATTATGAGAACGTGCTGGTAACACGTGTGCATCCCGAGTGGATTCTGAATGAAAACATCCCAGGAATCGATTCACTCAAAAAGATTGATGATGAATTTTGGGAGCAGCGCTACAAACAAATCAGACGCTTCGAAAAGAACCTTACAGAGAATGGCACCATCGTTTTGAAATTCTTCCTGCATGTTTCCAAAAAGGAACAAAAGAAACGCTTCCTCGAGCGCATTGACGACCCGGGCAAGAACTGGAAGTTTTCTCTTAGCGATTTGAAAGAAAGAGCCTATTGGGATGAGTATCAAAAAGCCTATGGTAAAGCCTTAGCCGAAACATCGACCGATACTGCTCCTTGGTTTGTGATTCCGGCTGATGATAAGTGGTATGCTCGGTTGGCCATTGCCGAAATCATCGCATCTGAATTCGCAAAATTAGAACTCAGCTATCCGGTAGTGAGTGCAGCCCAAAAAGAAGAGCTACAAAAAGCCAAAGTCCAATTGATGAGCGAAGATGGCGACTCCTCAACCAAGGATAAAAAAGAGAAGAAAGTCAAGAAGGCTCCAAAGGCTTAAGCTATTCGACCGTCTCATCAAACGAGTTGAGGTGAACCACTACACCTTTTTCGCGCAGGCTTTTCGTCTGCGCGATTAAACTCGTTTTGGTTTCAGTTTCCCAAGCATTAGCTACTAAGCTTAGAATTTTGAGCTTGGGAAATTGTAATGTATTCAATGGCATGGTTCGAATGCTATTATTGGATAAATCAATGTATTCTAATTGCTGAAGTTGTTGAAGCGATCCCGGAATCTCCGTCAGCAAATTATTATTAACCCGAAGGGTATGCAGCTTGGAAAGGGACCCGATAGAAGTGGGGATGGAACTGATGCGGTTATTGTGGAGATACAGTTCGTGCAATTGCCTCAACGAATCCCATTGTTGCGGCAGTGAATAAATCTTGTTAAATGCTAAGTAAAGAATCTCCAAGTGTTTCCATTGGGCGATATTCGGATCTACTTTTTCAATTTCATTGTAGTATAAATCAATTTCTTTCAGGTTCCTGTGCTCCATCACACCTGTGGGGATCGTCTTTAGGTTATTGCTATAAAAGGATAACTGCTCCAACTTGGTCAGACGATTAATGGCCGGATCGACTGCCGTTATTTGATTGTGATTAAACTTGAGAAGTTTGAGTTGTGGAAACTGCTGAATGCTTGCCGGAACTCGCGTAATTTTGTTTTTCCCCAAATCCAATTTTTCTAGTGTAGGATGAAGGTCGATAGCATCGTTCTCTAATGTGATCTTATTATTGGATAATATTAATTCCTTAAGCTTTTTGTTGCTGGCTGTTCCGGTTGGAAAGGTGTTCAGGTTATTGTAAGATAAATCCAAATAACGCAACGATTTAAGTGGTGCAAAACGGGTCGGAACATTGGCAGGATTTTCGCCATGAATCACCACCATTTCAATAGAGGTGTTCTTTCTAAATTTCAAATTCTTGACGGAACGATTATTATAGATATAAATGGCTTTTAGATTTTTTAAGTGCCTTAGTTTTCTGGGTAATTTGGTAATGAAAGTATTAACCAATTCCAGTTCTTCCAATTGGCTACATTCGTAGACTGATTTTGGAAGGTTCTTCATTTTAGAATCGGAAATACTCAATGCACGAACCTTTGTTTTATCACGTTCAAATACCAAGCTGTCATATGGAAGAAAATCTATATTAGCTCGATAAATTTTACGCGTACCCATCGAACGCTCACGCAATTGTCTGAATATATCCATCAGACTGTCCAGAGTAGAGTTGTCATCTCCAATTTTCATCAAATGTTTAATTTGTTTATCGACCTTTTCAAAGAGTATGGAGTCCGATTTGATTTTAAAAATTGGCTGGTCAAACGACTGAGCACCATGTGGCTCAATTTTTGATA
>DGYK01000056.1:20088-35981 GCA_002398365.1 Flammeovirgaceae bacterium UBA5008 | reverse complement strand
CATGTGGCTCAATTTTTGGCTTGCTATAGCCGGGCAGCGTGTCTGGGCGATCCGTTCGGACCGTTTTCACAGCTCCGTTCTTATCAACTTTCGTGAATTCTACGATATGTTGACATTGACTTCTAAGACTTGTAAAACTGATAAGCAATACGATTAAAAATCGGATCATAACCTTACTATTTTTATCAAAACTAAGAATTTAGTTGATGATTCCGAAGCCCTCTTTTTTCATCCCAATTTTGACTCAAAAAAACTTCATTTTATTGGTTAAAAAATACTGCAAATAGGTAGTAAAAACGTATTTTCGCAGGTTATTTAAAAACCCAAAATGAACGAGGAAAAAGCAAAGAACGAAGGCAATTATTCAGCTAACAATATTCAGGTTTTAGAAGGTCTGGAAGCGGTGCGAAAAAGGCCCGCCATGTACATAGGCGACATTGGAATTAAAGGGTTGCACCACTTGGTTTATGAGGTGGTGGATAACTCGATCGATGAGGCGTTGGCAGGCTACTGCGATGAGGTGTTTGTTACTATCAATGAAGATAACTCAATCACAGTTGAAGACAACGGTCGCGGTATTCCTACCGACATGCACGAGAAGGAGAAGCGTTCGGCTCTGGAAGTTGTAATGACTGTGCTTCATGCCGGTGGTAAATTTGATAAGGACACGTACAAAGTGTCCGGTGGATTGCATGGTGTGGGTGTTTCATGCGTGAATGCACTCTCTACCATGCTTAAGGCTACCGTTTACCGCGAAGGCAAAATTTTTGAACAGGAATACCACAGAGGTGTACCACAATATCCGGTTCGGGTAATTGGCGAATCGACTCGCAGAGGAACAACGGTACATTTCAAACCTGATCCTGAAATTTTCACGCTTTCGCTGGAATACAATTACGAAACCATTGCCAGCCGCTTGCGCGAATTAGCTTTCTTGAATCCGGGCATCAAGTTGAATCTAAAAGACCTTCGCGAGAAAGACGAAGAAGGGAATGCCAAAGCGAACTCCTTTCTTTCCATTGGTGGATTACGCGAATTTGTAGAATACCTCGATTCTACCAAAGATAAATTGATTCCCAATACCATCTTCATCGAAAACACCAAGTCGGAAATTCCTGTGCAGGTGGCGATGGGATACAATACCTCCTACAGCGAAAATCTGGTTTCGTATGTAAATAACATCAACACGCATGAAGGGGGAACACACGTAGCAGGTTTCCGCAGGGCGCTTACACGAACATTGAAAGCGTATGCAGACAAATCGGGTTTATTGGAAAAAGCTAAAGTGGAAATTTCCGGTGATGACTTCCGTGAGGGATTGACAGCCGTAATATCTGTGAAAGTGCAGGAGCCGCAGTTCGAAGGACAAACCAAAACGAAGCTTGGTAACTCCGAAGCAATGGGCGTGGTTGATACAACAGTTGGTGAGATGCTTCAAAACTTTCTGGAAGAAAACCCGAAAGAAGCGAAGACAATTGTTAGTAAAGTCATATTAGCTGCTCAGGCTCGCATTGCCGCGAAGAAAGCACGCGAGATGGTGCAACGAAAAAACGTGCTATCAGGAACGGGGCTTCCCGGTAAGTTAGCTGACTGTGCAAGTTCGGATCCTGCCATTTGCGAATTGTATTTGGTAGAGGGTGATTCTGCAGGTGGTTCGGCCAAGCAAGGTCGCGATCGTAACTTCCAAGCCATTCTTCCCTTACGGGGAAAAATCCTAAACGTGGAAAAAGCGCAGGAGCACAAGATTTACGAAAACGATGAGATCAAAAACATCATCACAGCATTGGGTGTAAGCTTTGGTACAGCCGATGACAATAAAGCATTGAATCTTTCGAAGTTACGCTACCACAAAGTCATCATCATGACCGATGCGGACGTGGATGGCAGTCACATTCGTACGTTGATTTTGACTTTCTTCTTCCGCTATATGCGCGATCTGATTGAGCAAGGTTATGTATACATCGCATTGCCTCCATTGTATCAATTGAAGAAAGGTAAAGTCGAGCATTATTGCTGGAATGAAGAACAACGCGATGCCTTGATCAAGGAAATGAGCAAAGGTGGAAATGAAGACAGCGTAGGTGTGCAGCGCTATAAAGGTTTGGGAGAAATGAATCCCGAACAACTGTGGACAACCACCATGGATCCAACCAAGCGTACGCTTAAACAAGTAAGTATTGAGTCGGCTGCTGAGGCAGATCATTTATTCTCTATGCTCATGGGTGATGAAGTAGCACCTCGCAGAGACTTCATTGAGAAGAATGCTCGATATGCTAAAATAGATATCTAGTTTCAGATGGAAACAGGAGCAGACTTAAAGCAGGCAGCCGAGAACCCGCTCGAAAAACAAGTTTTCGAGAGCAAGTACATTAGTCGCGATTTAAGCTGGCTTCAATTCAACTACCGCGTTTTAGATCAGTCGCGGCACATGGATCGCACCATTTTTGACCGACTGAAGTTTTTGGCTATTACTTCTTCGAACCTCGATGAGTTTTGCACCATTCGTTTGGGTAGTTTGTACAATTACTTGGATTACGGAAAAGAGCGCTTCGACTACAGCGGTATGCGCGAGGCGCCATTTCGTCAATATCTTTTAGGTGAAATTCAAAAATTCACGTCCGAGCAGCATGAGAATTTCACCAAACAACTAAGTCCATTCTTCGAAAAGAACAATTTCAAAATAGCGAGTTATCAAAGTCTTCCCACCGAAGACAAAAGCAGGGTAGATCAGTATTTTCAGCGCACAATCTACCCGATGCTCACACCCATGTTGTTCGACAACTACCATACGTTTCCCATTTTGAAGAATAACCGGTTGTTGTTTGGTGTAGTGACGAAGGCGCCACAAGATGTCAATCATCAATTGCGGGTTTCGTTTATTCAAGTGCCGAGCAACTTGCCGCGCTTCTTTGAGATTTTGAGTGTCGATAATTTCCTGTCATTCGTGCCGATTGAGGAAATCATTCGCTACAACATTCATAACCTCTTTCGCAACATTGAAATCAACAGTGTCAATCTTTTCCGCATCAATCGCAATGGTGATTTTACCTTAGAGGAAAGCGAAGATATTGAATCAAATTTTTTAGAAGAACTGCGTAGGAAATTGCAAACCCGGAGGTCGGGTAGGGTAGTGCGGTTAGAGATTGAGGAAAATCCTGATCCGTGGTTGATTCGCTTGTTGAAAATACAATGGGACTTGGATGATTTGAACATCTTTAAGTTCCCGGCTGAGGGATTGCTCGATTACAGCGGCTTAAATCAAATTATCGGGCACAATGAATTTAAATCCAAGCGACTTGCGTTGCCACCACAAGTAAAACCGGTTTCCTTTCCGGAATTGGGCACACGCGATTTGTTTGAAGTATTGAAAGAGCGCGACATTCTGATGCACCATCCATATAACTCAATGGAACCGGTGTTGGAATTGTTGGAAAAGGCTGCTGACGATCCTTATGTGTTGTCTATTAAAATTACCATCTACCGACTCGCGAAAGGAGAATCAAGAGTAAGTGCAGCTTTACTGAAGGCTGCTGAGAATGGCAAACACGTGTCAGTGTTGTTTGAAGTAAAAGCGCGCTTTGACGAAGAGAACAATTTGCGCGAAGCGAAGAAGTTGCAGCAGGCCGGTTGCTTTGTGATCTACGGAATTAGCAGTTTGAAAACACACACCAAACTTTTGTTGATTGTGCGCAACGAGCCAAATCGGGTGTATCGCTACGTGCATTTGTCGAGTGGAAATTACAATGAAACGACCTCGCGTTTTTATACCGATATTGGTTTGCTGAGTACGAATGAAACGTACGGCAACGATGTGTCGGAATTTTTCAATGTTATCACCGGGCACTCGCATCCGACCACGTACAAAAACCTGATTACCTCACCTCGCGATATGCGGAATCAGTTGATGTATCTGGTTCGCAACGAAGCCGACAATGCTCGCCAAGGAAAACCGGCTGGTATTATCATTAAACTGAACTCGCTGCAAGACAATGATTTTATCAATTCGTTGTATGATGCATCGAATGCAGGTGTGACTATCAAACTGATTGTGCGCGGTATGTGCTGTTTGCGTCCGGGTCGCAAAGGCTTGAGTGAAAACATTGAAGTGATTTCGATTGTAGGAGAATATCTCGAGCACTCACGCATTTATTACTTCCACAACATGGGCGCTCCGAAGGTTTACATTGGCAGTGCCGATGCGATGGTTCGCAGTTTTGACCGTAGAATTGAGTCGCTGTTTTTACTGGAATCGGATATGCTGCGCAAGCAGGCCATGAATATTTTGCGTTACAATCTGAAAGACAATGTGAACTCGTATACGATGCAGGAAGATGGCAAGTACGTGATCAAAGAACAAAACGGAGAGCCTCCGTTTAATATCCATAAAGAGTTTTATAACGTGACGAAGGAAATCATTCAGGACGTTAAGTTATTTGACTAGCGATGAATGAGGTGCCGTGCGCGGGTAAGTGATTGCAGCGGAAAGCCCACACGCCTCGGGTGGCTTGAAGCGGAAAGCACGGTGGCCTTGCGCAGCTTGGCCATGCCCCCTAAAATCTGCCTTTCTTAAATTCTATTTTTTTCTGCTTTACGTTTTTCTCCAGCAGGTGGAGAAGGATGCCATCTTTTAAACCGACATCGGGTACGAGTATGCTACTGGCGTGTGCCCATTCCATTACTTTAATGTAGATATTGCTGGCAGGCACAATCACATCAGCACGGTCGGGGTTCATTTGCAGTTGGTAAATGCGCTCTTCAATCGTGAGTTCGCTCACCATTTCCATAATCGATTTTACCTTTTTCAGCGACATCACGGTGCCGGTTTTCTTTTCGGCCAATTCGAATATTTTAGAGATGTTTCCGCCTGTACCCACCGCGGTTACTTTTCCATACGATGACTTTACATTTTCGCGTACCCAGTGCTCCATGTCTTGCCACATAATGGGCGAGTCGTGGTGTTCTAGAATGCGGACAGAGCCCACTTTAAATGAGCGTGTTTTTATCTTTTTGCCCTTGACAAACAAGTTGAGTTCGGTGCTACCACCGCCCACATCAATATGCAGGTAGGTCTCTTTGCCAAGGTAGGAAAAAATGGCTTTGTTGATGAGATCCGCTTCGAGGTGGCCGTCAATGATGTTGATGGTTACGCCCAGTTCTTCTTGTACTTGTCGCGCTATTTCTTCACCGTTTTCTGATTCGCGCATGGCCGAGGTGGCGCAAAACATGTAATCATCTACTTCATACAATTCAAGTAGTGTTTTATAAACGCCCATTAACTTCTTGAACTTCTGCGCGCTGCTGTCGCTGATTCGGTTGATGGTGAAAACATCGTGTCCCAAACGCAATGGAAAGCGAACGTATTCGAGCTTCTTGAAGAGATGTGTTTTACCATCTTCGAGGATGGTGGAGATTTGAAGGCGAATGGCATTGGAGCCAATATCGATAGCAGCGAGTTTCAAGTGAGCGCGATTAAGTGGCTAAAATACGCATAATGGTTTTTTATTTACTACAAGATTCTGTTTCTTTGCATTGCTTATCCAGAAAGACCGAGGGACAGGGCCCGATGACGTCTTAGCAACCTGAGTTCTCTCACGAGAAGGGTGCTAATTCCCTTTCTATATCGATTGCTTCGGCAGTTGGTGTAGGAGAAGATAGGCGATCCATCTTTCGCATGGCTCTTTCTGGATAACTGTAAACAACCGAAAGAGTGAAAATACAAGACCTGTTAAAAGAACGAATTTTGGTATTGGATGGCGCCATGGGCACCATGATTCAACGCCATAAACTGGAGGAAAGCGATTTCCGCGGTGAGCGATTTAAAAATCATCCTTCTCCTCTGAAGGGCAATAATGATTTGCTTTCCATTACGCGACCGGATATCATCAAAGATATTCACATGCAATACCTGGAAGCCGGTGCGGACATTATTGAAACGAATACCTTCAGCAGTACTACCATTGCCCAAGCTGATTATCAACTGGAGCCGTTGGCTTACGAGTTGAATTATCAATCGGCTAAGATTGCGAAAGAAGCGGCAGATGAGTTTACCAAACGTGATCCATCGAAGCCACGGTTTGTTGCAGGTGCTCTAGGACCAACTAACAAAACAGCTTCGCTATCACCGGATGTGAATAATCCGGGGTATCGGGCTGTGACCTTTGATGATTTACGGATAGCGTACAAAGAACAAGCGAAAGGATTGATTGATGGAGGTGCGGATCTCTTGTTGATTGAAACCATTTTTGATACGCTGAATGCGAAGGCGGCTTTGTTTGCCGTGCAGGAATTGTTTGAAGAGATTGGCGCAACCTATCCGGTGATGGTATCGGGCACGATTACCGATGCCAGCGGCAGAACACTCAGTGGCCAAACTACGGAAGCCTTTTTGATTTCGGTGTCGCATGTGCCGTTGTTGAGTGTGGGATTGAATTGTGCGCTGGGTGCCGAGCAGCTAAGACCTTACTTACAAATCTTAAATGAGAACGCATCATTTTTTGTGAGTGCGTATCCGAATGCCGGTTTGCCGAATGCATTTGGTCACTATGATCAAACTCCTGAAGAGATGGGCAAGCAGGTAGAAGAATATTTGAAAGAAGGGTTGGTGAATATTTTAGGTGGATGTTGTGGTACTACACCGGATCACATTCGTGTGATAGCGAACTTGTCAAAGAATTATACTCCAAGAAAACAACTTATGACCTGATTTTGAATTTGGCAGACAGTGTCTGCCAAATTGGTTTTTAGTAGAAATAATATTAACGCAAAAAGGTTTTGAACAATAATCGGAATTTACAACTCAGCGGCCTCGAGGCGGTGACGATCACACCCGAGTCGAACTTTGTGAACGTTGGTGAGCGTACCAATGTAACAGGCTCTGCTCGTTTTTTGAAATTGATCAAAGAAGATAAATACGATGAGGCACTCGAAGTAGCGCTCGATCAGGTGCGCGGTGGCGCGCAGGTGATTGACGTGAACATGGACGAAGGTATGCTCGACTCAAAAGCTGCGATGGTCAAGTTTTTGAATTTGATGGCTGCTGAGCCGGAAATCGCCCGCATACCAGTGATGATCGACTCATCCAAATGGGATGTGATAGAAGCAGGATTGAAGTGCTTGCAGGGAAAAGGAATCGTCAACTCCATCAGCTTAAAAGCCGGAGAAGAAGAGTTTATCAAGCAGGCTAAACTGGTGAAGCGCTACGGTGCCGCCACCGTGGTGATGGCGTTTGACGAACTCGGTCAAGCCGATACCTATGAGCGAAGAATTTCCATTTGTAAACGTGCCTATGACATCCTGGTAAATCAGGTACACTTCGCACCCCAAGATATTATCTTCGATCCGAATATTTTCCCCGTTGCCACGGGAATTGAAGAGCACAAAAACTACGCGCTCGATTTTTTTAAGGCCACTAAATGGATTCGTGAAAACTTGCCCGGAGCGCATGTGAGCGGTGGCGTGAGCAACGTGTCTTTCAGCTTTCGCGGAAATCAAATGGTGCGTGAAGCGATGCACTCGGCTTTTCTATACCATGCGATTAAACATGGCATGGACATGGGAATTGTTAATCCTACGATGCTCGAAGTGTACGATGAAATTCCGAAAGAACTTTTGGAGCGAGTAGAAGATGTATTGCTCAACCGGAGAGAGGATGCCACCGAGCGGTTGTTGGAACTGGCCGAAACCGTAAAAGGTGCAGGCAAGAAAAAAGAAGTAGACGATGCATGGCGACAAGGCACCGTAGAAGACAGATTGACCCACGCGTTGGTGAAAGGCATCATCGACTTTGTGGATGTAGATACGGAAGAAGCGCGACAAAAGTATGGCCGACCGCTGCATGTAATTGAAGGCCCACTGATGGCCGGTATGAACGTGGTCGGTGATTTGTTTGGTGCCGGTAAAATGTTTTTGCCACAGGTGGTGAAGAGCGCACGCGTAATGAAAAAATCAGTGGCGTATCTCACACCATACTTGGAAGAAGAAAAACGATTAAGCGGTAATTCCGGAAAACCGGCAGCGAAGATATTGATGGCAACCGTGAAGGGCGATGTGCACGACATCGGCAAGAACATAGTAGGAGTAGTATTGGCCTGTAACAATTACGATGTGGTAGATTTAGGTGTGATGGTGCCCACCGAAAAAATCATTGAAGCTGCGAAGCGAGAAAAAGTAGATGCTATCGGATTGAGCGGGTTGATTACGCCTTCATTGGATGAGATGGTGCACGTTGCCAAAGAGATGCAGCATCAAAAATTGGATATTCCGCTGTTGATAGGAGGGGCCACTACTTCGCGATTACATACAGCCGTTAAAATTGATCCGATGTATGATGGTGCCGTGGTTCATGTGTTGGATGCTTCGCGTTCAGTGCCGGTGGCGAGTGAACTCATCAGCCCTACATCGCGCGATGCCTTCAAGGCAAAAGTGAAGCAAGAGTATGTAGAATTGCGCAAAGACCACGAAGGTAAACAGCAACTTAAGAATTACATTTCGTTGGCGGAAGCCCGCAAAAATCGGGTGGCCATCAATTGGTCGACAACCGCTACTTATCAACCTGCTTTTATAGGCAAGAAGGTGTTGGTTAATTATCCGTTAGAAGAAATTGCTAAATACATCGACTGGACTCCATTCTTCCAGACGTGGATGTTGTTTGGAAAGTACCCTGCCATTTTTCAAGATGAGAAAGTAGGAGCAGAGGCCACGAAGTTATTCAACGATGCGCAAATCATGCTTTCGCGGATCATTGCCGGAAGAAAGCTAACAGCGAGTGGTGTGGTTGCGTTTTATCGCGCGCAGAGCACCGCTACGGATGACGTATTATTGAAAGACAAAGAAGGAAAGCCACTCACAACACTTCACTTTTTGCGTCAGCAAAATAAGAAGGCAAAAGATTTACCGAACTTCTGTTTATCTGATTTCATTGCTCCGTTAGATAGCGGCAAAGAAGATTTCATCGGCATGTTTGCTGTGACAGCCGGAATTGGCTTGGAAAAAATGATCGATGAATTCAAAGCCAAGCAAGACGATTATTCAGAGATCATGGCCAAAGCATTGGCTGATCGGTTGGCAGAAGCATTCGCTGAATTGCTTCACGTAAAAGTGCGCAAAGAATATTGGGGCTATGCACCTCATGAAAATGCTGACATCGATACCTTGATCAGCGAAAAATATCAGGGTATTCGTCCGGCACCGGGTTATCCGGCTTGTCCCGATCACACCGAGAAGAAAACCATTTTTGAATTACTGAATGCTGAGAAGGAAGTGGGTATTACCCTGACGGAATCATTTGCTATGTATCCCACCGCAGCCGTGAGCGGCTACTATTTTGCTCATGAAGCCTCCCGCTATTTTGGCTTGGGTAAAATTGAAAAGGATCAAGTGATCGAATACGCATCCCGTAAAGGAATGACACTGGAAGAAGCCGAGCGTTGGTTATCACCTAACTTGGCTTATTAAAAGAAATGAAACGAACAACGATTTAAGAAATCTATGAAAGTAGTTGATCATATAAAAAACGCCAACGGAAAAACGCTCTTCAGTTTAGAGATACTTCCGCCATTGAAAGGAGAGAACATTCGCACCTTGTTCGATAACATGGATCCGCTGATGGAGTTCAAACCTCCGTTCATCGATGTTACCTATCATCGTGAAGAATACGTTTACAAAAAGAAAGAGAATGGCTTGCTGGAAAAACGTTCTACGCGCAAGCGTCCCGGTACTGTAGGGATTTGTGCGGCTATTCAAAATCATTACAAAGTTGATACCGTGCCACACATCATTTGTGGTGGCTTTAACAAGGAAGAAACCGAGAATGCGCTGATCGACTTGCACTTTTTAGGAATTGACAATGTGCTGGCTCTGCAGGGCGATGCCATTAAATCGGAAGCCCGCTTTATTCCTGATCCGGATGGACACAAGTATGCCTCCGAATTGGTAGAGCAAGTTGTAAAAATGAATCAAGGCCGCTTTATTGACGAAGAGTTGGAAAATGCTTCTCCAACCAATTTTTGTATTGGTGTTGCAGGCTATCCTGAAAAACACTTTTCAGCGCCAAACCTGAAAATTGATTTGAAGTACCTAAAGAACAAAATCGACTTGGGAGCGGAGTACATCGTCACCCAGATGTTTTTCGATAACCAGAAGTTTTTCGAATTCGTTGCCAAGTGCCGCGAGATAGGAATTACGGTGCCCATCATACCGGGCATTAAGCCGATCACTACGAAAACACAAACAAACGTGCTGCCTACCATCTTCCATATCGACTTACCGGAAGAGTTGGCCGATGAAATTGAGAAGTGCAAAGACAATGCAGCCGTAAAACAAGTAGGAATTGAATGGACGGTAAAGCAATCAAAAGAGCTGATGCAACACGGTGTGCCACTGGTTCACTTTTACTCCATGGGCAAATCCGATCCGATTTATAAAATTGCCAAGCAGTTATTCTAAGTTTGCTTTCAACTCATTTGCAAATAGACGTCATCACTTTGGCGTCTATTTTCATTTGGAGCCTTTGCGCTTGTTTCAGGTCGTTGCAAGCTTCTTTCAGTTTTCCCAGTTTATGATAGGTCAGCGCCCGGTTGTAGTAGGCAAGGCTATATTCCGGATACAATGAAATTGCGATTGTGTAATCTTCAATGGCTTCGGCATGCCGATTCATTTTGGTCAACAAATTTCCCCGATGCAGCCAGGCGCTTTCATAGTCCGATTTGATGCGGGTAGCGTGGGTGTAATCAGCCAGCGCCCCTGGATGATCCTTCGATTTCTCTTTAGCGATGCCACGCTGCAAGTAGTTATCCGGTTCGTCTGAATCCAGCGAAATGGCTTGCGTAAAATCATCGATCGCGCCTTTCCAGTTTTTGAGCTTCAGCCGAACGTAGCCGCGTTCAGAGTAGGAGTAAGGCAACTTTGGATTCTTGGCGATTGCATCCGTCAACTGTTTTTCCGATTCAGTTAAGTTGCCTTGAAAACCTGATAGCACCGCTACGTTGTGAATGGCAGTCGGGTGATCATCGTCCAATGTAAGCGCTTGTTTATAGTCGGCTAATGCCCCAATGGTGTCTTTAGAAGATTGCCGGATCAATCCGCGATTCACATAATAGTCTGCAGTTGATTTCTCTAATTGAATAGCCGAATCGAGGTAAGCAATTCCTTGTTTGTACTGTTTTAGTTTCCATTCAATTAATCCCAAGTAATTCAGGTAAATGGCTTTCGAATTACCCTGTGTAGTAAAGACTTTGTTGCTCTGTCCACCTTTGTCTGTTTGAAAAAATACGGTATTTGTTTCTCCCGGAGGCATTGATAGTAATTTCTTGAAATCATCTTTGGCAGCTGCCCATTGCCCATTATTGTACCTGAGTAGACCTCTGGTGAGTAGGGCTTCTGCATCTTGCGGCTTCGCTTCCAGATAAATATTGTAGTCTGTAATCGCTCCTTTGGAGTCGCCCAGTTTTTCTTTAGCGAAACCTCTTAGCGAGTAGGCATCCCAGAAATAGGGATCGATTCGCAGGCATTCATTGAAATGTGCTAAAGCAGTACGATACGATTGATTCTGAATGGCGCGTTCGCCCAACGCATAAAGATCAGCAGGAGTTCGTTGCTTCTGAGCAAAGGCCATCTCAACCGATAGCAGGAAGAGAATATAGGCGGTAAAACGCATAACCTGGATGAATCGCAAGTAAAGTAAAAATTCGCGCATAGAAAGCTCAACTATTTCTATTCAATTCTGTTTACATGCATATGGAAACCACAAAAAAAGCGAAATCAAAAAAAACGAGTTTAAATCCATCCGAGATTCAATCTGCTTACCGCAATTATCTCTTAACGAACGGTAAAAAACCGGCCTCTGTTTTTAGCTTCTGTAAAGACCTTCAACTAACGGAAGCGGAGTTTTATACTCACTTTGCTTCTTTCGAGTCGATCGAAAAATCAATTTGGCAAGGGTACATTTCCACTACGGTGGATCGATTAACCAGCGATGAAGCGTATGTACAATTTACCGCTCAGGAAAAGGTACTCACTTTCTATTTTTCGCTGGTTGAGCTATTGAAAAACGATCGCAGCTTTGTGTTGCATCAGCTCTCCTCCGTAAAACCTCCTGTTTTGTTGCCCGATTTTATCAAAGGATTTAAGAAGAGTTTTGAAGATTGGATTAACTCGGTATTGGCGGAAGCCAAAAGCACAGGAGAAGTGGCAAAAAGACCCTTTTTAGATGATCATTACCATCACCTGTTTTGGATGCAACTGTGGTTCATTTTACAATTCTGGGCGAAGGACCAGAGCCCCGCTTTTGAGAAGACCGATGCTGCCATCGAGAAATCAGTAACACTGGCTTTTGAGCTTATCGGCAAAGGTGTTTTAGACAATGCGCTGGACTTCGGAAAGTTTCTGTATCAGAACTCAAAAAATTAGTGTGAAAAAATGGCCAAGCAAAAGGAGCAAACCAGCATCCCTACCACGAAAGTTCAACGTGCTTCCAAATTCATTTCAACCGGTGCGAAAATCGGAACGAACTACCTAAAGCATTACAGCAAGAAGTTGGTCAATCCTGATCAAACGAAAGACGAACTCCACGCCAACAATGCAGTCGATATCTACAACTCCCTCAGTCAGTTAAAGGGCAGTGCGCTAAAAGTGGCTCAAATGCTGAGCATGGATAAAAACCTGTTGCCAACTGCTTATCAAAATCAATTTGCGATGGCGCAATACAGTGCTCCGCCATTGTCATATCCGCTGGTGGTGCGCACGTTCGAGAAAGCCTTTGGCAAGCGGCCCAACGAAATCTTTGACGCCTTCTCTACCAGCGCTTCCAATGCGGCTTCGATTGGTCAAGTACATCAGGCAACGTATAAGGGAAAGAAACTGGCTGTTAAAATTCAGTATCCCGGAGTGGGAGATAGTGTGAAAAGTGATTTGGCGATGGTGAAGCCCATTGCCTTGCGTATGTTTAAGCTCAACGTTTCTGAATACAATGAGTTTATTGGGGAAGTAGAATCTCGCCTTTTGGAAGAAGCCAACTACGAGTTGGAGTTGCAACGCTCCATTGATTTGTCCACCCTATGCAAAGACATTCCCAATCTGTTTTTCCCAACATACTATCCCGAGTTCTCATCTTCGCGCATTTTGACAATGGATTGGGTGGAAGGTCAGCCATTAGGCGAAATACTTAAGCAGAAAGTCCTCACGGCTGAAGAAGGGCAGAAGCTAGGACAGGCATTGTGGGACTTCTATCATTTTCAAATGCACACACTACACTCGTTGCATGCAGATCCGCATCCAGGCAATTTCATTATTACACCCGATCGCAAGCTAGGCATAATAGACTTTGGTTGTGTGAAAGTGATCCCAACTACTTTTCATAAGACGTACTTCCAGCTTTTGCATCCGGACATCCTGCAAAACGAAGAGAAGAAGCTGCGCGTGTTCAAAGAGCTACGGTTCATTTATGACGATGACACCGATGAGGATAAACACTTCTTTATTCAGACCTTCTCAAAATTAGTCGAGCTTTTAGGCAGACCATTCCGCACACCCCGCTTTGACTTTTCGGATTCCGAATACTTCCGGCAGTTGTATCAGTTCGGAGAGGAAATTGGTAAAATGAAGGAATTCAGAGAATCTAAAAAAGCCAGAGGTGTAAAAGATGCCTTGTACATCAATCGCACGTATTACGGGCTCTATAACCTTTTAAATGAGCTGAAAGCTTCCATCGACACCACTTCTTACGTAAAGCTGTAGAATTGCCTCTCCGGGATTAAGTATTGCTTTTTTATTTAAAAAGTGCTTCATTTACAATGCTTTAATAGCTTGCACCTCATTTTTTAAACTAAGTTAATCCCATTGTTTATGAGAGCTATCTGGAAAGGTCACATCCAATTTTCGCTGGTTACTATTCCGGTTCGGATTTACAACGCGATTGATACAGGGCAGACCATCAGCTTCAACCTCCTTTCCAAAGAAGGCCACAATCCTGTGAGCTACGAGAAGAAAGACAAGGTAACTGGTCAGCCTTTGCGTGCGGAAGAAATCGTGAAGGGCTATCAATACGAGCCGGGTCAGTACGTGATCATAGAACAAACCGATTTAGATAAGGTAAAACTGAAGAGCGAAAAGGTAATTGAGATCGAAGGCTTCGTTAACACACAAGAGGTGCATCCAACTTTGTTTGAAGCTCCCTATTTCATAGGACCCGATGGAGATCTTGCGGCTAAAACTTATGGATTACTAAAGGAAGTTTTGAAAGAAACCGGAAAGGTAGGTGTCGGTAAAGTAGTGCTTCGCGATCGCGAAACGCCCGTGCTGTTGACTCCGCATGAGGGCGGCATTTTGATGTATCGACTGCGCTACCCCAATGAAGTTAAAAACATAGGCGAAGTACCTCAACTGATTGATGTAAAGACAGATAAGGAGCAATTGAAATTAGCAAAGACGCTGGTCGATTCGATGTCGACTACCTTTGGCAAGATTGAAATGAAAGATCGCTACTACGATGCCTTGAAATCAATTATTGATGCGAAAATCGAAGGCAAAGAAATTGTGATGGTGGTGGAAGAAGAGCCGAAGGTAGTGGATATTATGACGGCATTGAAGGCTAGTATCGAAGCCAAGAAGAAGCCAATGGAGAAAGCGGTGGGTGCAACAGCTAAAGAAAAAAAGGAAACAACCCGCCATCGAAAGGCAAGCTAGCCGGTGCGCTACCTATTGATTATCCCTCTCTTTTTAATAAGTACTTCTCTGTTTTCACAAAAGGAGTATCTGGACTCTATTTCCCGAGCGCAATACATCGAACGTTTTCCGGATTACTTTTTCGTTTGGCCGGTCTTTCGCCAGCGTGCCTCATCGTTTGTGCTGCAGAATGCCTCCAATACCAATAGCAATCTTACCTTCAGTCCTAATATTCGTTTTCACACCGGGCTAGGATTTTACTTGTTCGAAATTGGCTTTCAATTCATTGTGGCTATTCCGCGGCCATCTTCCAGTATTACCGAATATGGTGAGTCCAATTCATTTGACCTCCAGGCAAGTTTGGTAGGAAAAAATTGGGATGTGGAGCTGTTCCAAGAAGATTATAAAGGCTATTATTTGGAAGACTCGCAAGTGCCGATTCCGAGCGGAATCCCAAAACTTCAGCGAAGAGATATTGCCACAAGCAATCGAGGCATTTCAGCACTTTTCTTTACCAACAAAAGAAAGTATTCAGTGCGAGCAATTTATAACTTTTATGAGCGTCAGTTGCGAAGTGCCGGTTCGCCTTTGGTCAGTGTGTCGTACAATCATTTTACGCTAGGCGCTGATTCGCTCGTCTACAATCAATACCACCAAAAGACACTGGATACACAAGGCGGTTTTGATCACATGCAATATCAAACCATTGCCGTATCGGGAGGATACGGGTATAATCTGGTTCTTCATAAAAACTGGTTTATTGGAAGCAATGTAGCAGTGGGGCCGGTTCTACAATTTTTTGAATACAGCAAACTCTCTGATCACAAATCGCAAGTAGATGTTCGCCCCTATATTAATTGGCGAATTACCGGAGGGTTGAACTCCGAGCGCTTTTTTGCAGGAATGACCTACACTTACCAGTCGGTAGAGATTGATTATGAGAACGTTCACCTATCGAGTCGTAATGGTACATTTCGTTTGGTGTTTGGTTATCGCTTTCGCGAAGTGGGTATATTGAAGAAAAGAGCTTCGGAGTTTATAAAGCCGAAAAGGCGTTAGAAAAATATCTGAAATGTTTTTTTTGGATTAATGAAACGCAAAGTTATCTTTGCGCCTCGTTTAGCAATTGTCTGAGGGTTCAATCACGATTTGAGCTCGCCCGTAGTGACGAAAAGGGTTGATTAGATGGTTCTTAATTGATAGTTTGGTCCGGTAGTTCAGCTGGTTAGAATGCC
>DGYK01000056.1:0-19891 GCA_002398365.1 Flammeovirgaceae bacterium UBA5008 | reverse complement strand
TCGCGGGTTCGAGTCCCGTCCGGACCGCTTAAAAGCCTCACTTCGAAAGAAGATGAGGTTTTTTTATGCCCTGATTTAATATTCGGTTTCAGAATGAGCCGAAAGAATCCATTCCAGATCATACGTTTTGATCAAGTCTACAATAGCCTCATGAGTTCTAAGATTGGCAATGGTATCCAATGCATGACTGGAATAAGAGACCATTAAGCACGGAGCACTTTCATCCAATAATTCTTCTACTTGCAAGTTCCAGGTTTTAGCAAAACCCAAGGCGTCCTCCTTGGATAAAAATTGGTAAGTCTTAGTGTTAAACCGAACCAGAAACATAATCCATCTAGTGTAAGAACTAAAGTTGATCCGCTAAACGCTTTAAACGTTCTTGCTCTCGCTCTTTTTCTTCTTTGGTTTTCTTTGCCAATTCAATTAGGGCGGCCGCAATTTTTGCATTGGGCTGACCTTCGTTCAATACTTTACTGACCATACTTTCACTGTAGCCTGTTTGAAGTGCAATGATACCTCTGAACGAATCGGGCAAATGGGGAGCAATTCGCTTACGTAGCTCTTCCGTTATTGTCATTTGATTATATTTGAATTGCTATGCAATTGTCCTGAAAATATTTAGGATTTAAAAGCAATAACCTAAAAATAATTAGCATTGTGAGACAACTCGTTGATATTCTTGAAGAAAAAATAAATGAAGTAAAAGGCAAAGCTTCACTTGGTAGAATGCTGGGGGTATCTGGCGAAGCTATTTTATCTTATACAAAAGGAACCAGCATGCCTTCTCTGGCACTCGCTATTAAGTGGAAAGAAGTTTTTGATGAGAACCTCATTAGCCTGATGTTCGATGAGCCAACACACACAGGGGTTCAGGAACCATCGACTTCCTACGGCTTGCAAGCAGACTTAAATGAATGTCGAAAAAAACTGATTGCATGCATGGAGGAGAAAGAGAAATTGATGAAAGGGAATTCCAAGCCAAATAATAAAACAAAGCCGCGAAAGAAGAGTTAGGCCTTAACAATCTTTAAACCTGCAATTTTCAACGCTGTATAAATTGTGCTTAGCTTAGCGCAGCAATGAAACGGGTATATCTATCGACCATTCTTTTTGTATTCCAATTTCTGGCCTTATCGGTGGATGCCCAAGTTGTTGTACCACTGACAGATAGTATAGACCAACATCTATTTAACTTCAAAGAGATCGAGTGGTTGGAAGATCGAGAGAGTAAGCTAGGTATTGAAGAGGTGAGTAGTTCACTATGGAATTCAAATTTCTTACCTAGTAAGAGGTTTAACCCAACCAATGAACACCGTTACTCCACCTATTGGTTTCGGGTAAAGGTAGCTTTTCCTTCTACCACCAAACGCAGTTGGGTAATTGAGTTTTTTGATCAGACAATTGATCACCTCGAATTTTATTCACCCGATTCCAATGGAAATTACAAGAGCTTTTTGGTTGGCGATGAAATGGAATTTGGTAAGCGCGAGATATGGCATAAAAATTTTATTGTTCCAATAACGCCTATTCCCAATCAAGAAATTACCTATTACGTAAAGCTCAACTCACGGCAAAAAGCCGATGTCTTAATTGTGTTGCGTGCGCAAAGCTGGTTGTTTCAATATGCATTAGATGAGTATTTCTTCTTCGGCATTTTTTATGGAATGATCCTAGTATTTAGCTTCTATAATCTGCTGATGTTTTTAGCAGTACGCGAGCGGCACTATCTATTTTATATTTTATATCTACTTAGTCTTGGCTTATATGAAATGAGTGCCGATGGAATAGGATTTCAATATTTATGGCCCGAATTTCCTCAATGGAATTATTATGCCAGTGGCATTTTTCTGTACCTATCCACATCTTTTGCATTAGTATTTTCAGCATCACTCCTAAATCTTCGACACGAAAACAAGTTATTGTTACGGGTGTTTTTAGCCGCCTTTATTTTCCGAACAGTATTTCTCATCATCAGCATGATTTGGATCCCGGAATGGTTCAGGTATCGGTTTGTAGAAATCATTCCATTTGCAGCTATTTATGGAGCGAGTCTATATAGCTTTCTCATCAGGAAATACCCTCCGGCACGGTTTCTGGTGATGGCCTATTCATTTGTGGCATTTGGAGTCCTATATAAAGTGCTGCAGTACCTGGAAATCGAATGGAGGCCACTTGGTGAGTTGTCACATTATAGCCTTGGACTAAGCTTTATCATTGAAATGCTTTTGCTATCCTTCGCAATTACCGATAAGATCCGATTCCTGCGACTGGAAAAGGAGCAAGCACAAGCGCGCACGATCGAACAGCTTCATGAAAATCAAAAACTCAAAGAAAATCAGAATCAGTTGCTCACCGAGCAAGTAGAGCTTAAAACGCAAGAGCTCCGTGAACAGAATTTGTTTATCGAGGAACAAAACCGTCAGTTAGAAACTGCCAATCATCAACTCGAACAACAAGCACAAGAGATTGCTGCAATCAATTTGCTGCTTTCTAAAGACAATCAAAAGCTACAACATGATGTAGCTGAAGTAAAAGAAGCACGGATACTATCTAAAGAAGTAGACTTTGAAGAATTCAGCAAGATGTATCCGGATGATCAAAGTTGCTTACGCTTCATAGCTGACAAAAAGTGGGTACATGATTTTCAGTGTGTTAAGTGTAATTATGATGGTTATAGCGAAGGGAAGACGCTCTACAGCAGAAGATGCTCTCGCTGTGGCTATGATGAGTCGGTGACAGCATTTACGCTGCTTCAAAACACGCGCCTTCCGATCAATAAGGCATTTTATATGATTTTTTTGGTGTATTCATCTAATGGCACCATCTCGTCACATCGGTTGTCTGAAATTTTAGGAATTCGCCAAAGTACCTGCTGGGCATATAGCTCGAAAATCAAAAAAGCAATGCGTGAGTATGCTAAATCCCATAAAAATGCTCATCAGCATGGGTGGGATTCGATTTTGATGGTTCACGAAAACGCTTAAATCTGCTCAAAAAGGGCTTTTTTTAAGTCTTGTTTATCAAATCGAAAAAAAACATAATTTTTTTCAAACAAGCCTCGGCTCCTGTAATCATTAGATAATCAATCGATTAACAGGATGCCCATATCAATCGATTGCGAAAAAAAACGCGTATCAATCGGTTTCGGTACTATTCTCCATTTTCAAGCCTGTGTCTTTAATTTCAGCTTTTTTTAATTGCGACTGAAGCGTATCAATGATTGTAAACATCTAATTGTCAGTGTGTTAATTTGAGATTATTTACTTTTGAATCCAGTAAAAAATCACAATTGTTAACCAACACTTAAACTATGAAAAAATCATTACTGAACTCGCGATGGTTATCCATTATGGCGATTGCACTCTTAATTCAAGTTATTTCATGCAAGACCGATGATCCTGCACCAGAAGTAATTTCAAGTTTTACGTTTGTTGTAGATGCATCTGATTTCAAGAAATTGACTTTCACAAATACATCTCAAAATTTCGCTACAAGCTCATGGGATTTTGGGGATGCAAGTGCAAAATCAACAGATACCAATCCAGTGCATATTTTCCCTGCAGCAGGGGATTATAACGTTGCGTTGACAGTCACCAATGCGGATGGTAAAACCAAAGATGTGAAAACAGTTAAAGTCACTGTTTCAGATCCGAATGCGCTACTCACCGCAATCGCAGGAACCACCTCTAAGACCTGGAAAATGTTGCGTCAAACCGATATGGCAGGAGGAAAAGGCGCATTTCCATTGACCGTAGGTGAATTGCAAGGAGCAGCGGGAAGCGAAACGGTTAAAGGTATTTGGTGGAGATTTGGTAAAGATGAAGATCTTGCCAAGCGTCCTTGCTTTTTGAACGATGAGTTTAAATTTACACGCGCGGGTTTGGTTTTCAATCGCGATTTGAAAGGTGATTTTTATGCCGGAGATGGCGGAATCTATAAATCAAAGGCCGATGGTGGCCCTGAATTCAGCTGCCAGAATGTAGGTGCACCAAATACGAATACAAGCAAAGATGGCGCAGACATCACAGCTTGGCATGCTCCATTTACTGGTACTTTTGTTCTCACGCCTGGTTCGACTCCTAAAGTGAAGATTGTTGGAACAGGAGCCTACATCGGATTAGAGAAAGTAGCAACCAATGCCGAGGTAAAAGTGCCTCAAGCTGATGTTACCTACGAAATAGAAAAAATATATGATGCTCCCAACGGAACTGACACATTGAAGTTGATGATTAAATACAACTTCGATAGTGACGCAGAAATGGATGCATACTGGAGATTTGTGTTGGTTGCATATGATAATTCTGCCAACGAGCCTGTATTGCCTGGTCCTAAGCCAACCGCATCTTTTACAGCTACACTCAGTGGAAGTACATTGACTACCACGAACACAACAACTGATGGTGTTTCTTATTTGTGGGATTTTGGAGATGGTGGAACTTCAACAGCAGCAAGCCCCACACACACCTATACCGCAGATGGAATTTACAACGTAACGGTAAAGGCTACGAATCCAAATGGTGATAATACCAGTGGCGCTAAAATGTTTGTTGTGAATAGTGCTAACCTTACGCTGACAGATGCGGTGTTGCAAGGATTACCTTGGAAAGTTCGTGCAGATGTGAACTCAGTCTTTGTGGGCCCAGGTTTTGGAAAAAATGATTGGTATGTGGTGCCTAAAGCAGATTTAAGTGCAGGCGGAAGCTGGGTATGTATGACAAATGACGAATTCAAGTTTAGTACGGGTGGAGTATTTGGCTATGATACCAAAGGAGACGTTCGCAACGATGGGTATATGGCTGGATTTGACAATGGATGTTTAACAGATGCTCAATTGGCTACTGTTACTAATGATGGTAAACTATTTAAGACCGAAGCAGCACATAGCTATGTATTGACACCTGCCAGTGGTGGCACTCGCGCTAAAATTACGGTGACGAATGGTGGAGCAAACAATGCAATTGCATTCTTGGGCTTCTATAAGCCATACAATGGCGGAGAAAACTCAGATAAAACAAAAGCCGCTAATGGAGGAAAAACTTCTACCACCTATGAAGTGATGGCTTATGTAAAAAATACCTCGACCAACAAAGAATATCTGTTCATTACGATTGACTATACCGCAAGCCAGGATGGTTCACAAGCTTGGTCGGTGGTTTTAGTTCGATAAAAATACATTCAGACATTGGTAGAGTTTAGGGTTAACAAGAGCAGCTTGAACAACTGCTCTTGTTTCAACTTTTCCTTCATTCAATGCAAGCAACAGATTTTATGATAATTCATTACCTATGAATAAAATTTACGTCTTATTTCTTTTTTTAATTCTTACACAATGGACATTCGCACAAACGAATCTCATCAAGGGCACTGTGCGTGATGGAGCAGGCCTGCCATTGCCGGGTGTAAACATAATCGTCAAAGGAACTTCGAATGGAGTTGCTACCGATGCCGATGGAACATTTCAAATTAGTGCTTCTGAGGGCACCTTGGTGATAAGTTTTATTGGTTATAAAGAACAAGAAATTTCCATTTCGGGTAGAACATCTATCGACATTATTTTAGAAGAAGATCTTACGACACTAGAAGAAGTTGTGGTAGTAGGTTATGGCACTCAGAAAAAGAAAGATATTACCACTTCCGTTGCCATTGTTGACGAAGCATCTCTGAAAGATCGGCCATTGGTTTCTGCTGCCGAAGCTTTGCAAGGAAAGGCTGCTGGTGTCCAGGTTATACAAACATCTGGTAAGCCGGGTGCTGACATTGCCATACGCATTCGCGGTGCCACCTCCGTGCTTGCTGGTAATGAACCTCTTTATGTGGTTGATGGAATGCAAACCATGGACATCAAAGGTCTTAACCCATCTGACATTTCATCCATGACCGTATTGAAAGATGCATCTGCAGCGGCTATATATGGTGCACGGGCTGCTAATGGGGTAGTATTAATTACAACTAAACGGGGAACCTCTAACAGCTCGTTTATTCGCTTTAGTGCTTATACCGGAATTTCAAATTTGACCAAGACAGTTGAGACTCTATCTACAAAACAGTATCGCACTTTATTAGAAGAAATGAATATCCCGGTAGATCCTGCCGCAACAGGTTACACGAATTGGAGTGATTTAGTTTTTGGAACAGGCGTCAATCAAAGCTATCAATTGGCAACCGGTGGTGGAAATGAAAAATCACAGTTTTACCTATCTGCAAACTATTTGCAAAACAAAGGAATCGTGGCACCCGCTACCTTCGATCGCTTTTCAGTTCGTTTGAATCTCGATAATCAAGTAAAGGAATGGTTGAAAATAGGAACCAATCTCAACTTGTTAAGTACTACTACTAAAAACACCAACGACAACACCGGTGCAGATCGCGGAGGAATAATCTTAAGTGTTTTAAACACACCTCCGTTCTTAAAACCTTATAAAAGTGATGGAAGTGGTCAGTTCGATCCGAATCCATACCAAGCCTCTTGGGAAAACCCATATGCAGGACAATACGGCCCTGATCAGGAAGCTGTTGACAGTCGGCTTTTTGGTAACCTGACAGCAGAAGCTAAAATCATCAAAGATTTAACCTATAAAACGAATATCGGTATTGACTATACTAACTACCGCTATGACTATTACCTTGATCCTTTCCGCACCAACTTTGGAAGAAGCCAACACGGGTACGGTCAGGCAAATCGTTTTACCAGCACAACGTATTTAATAGAAAACTATCTTACCTACGTAAAGACGGTTAAGGATCATAATCTAACTGCATTGGTTGGAACGAACATTTCGAAAAACTATGTTAATAACTCCTACATTCAAGGAAACGATTTTCCAAACAATGTAGAAATTAAGACATTAAATGCTGCCAATAACATTTCCTATGCAGCTACCAATATCACCGAATCTAGTTTGGTTTCTTTCTTTGGTCGGATTAATTATGATTACAAAGGCAAGTACTTATTTGGTTTAACTGTTAAAACAGATGGCTCATCAAAACTTGCAAAGCACTGGGGAACTATGCCCGCGTTTTCTGCCGCATGGCGTATCTCATCTGAGCCTTTTATGCAACAATTTGGATTCATCAATGATTTGAAAATTAGAGGAGGTTGGGGACGAAGTGGAAACCAAGATGGAATTTCAAACTACGCTCGTTATGGATTAACCTCATACAGTCGAAGAGCACCAACCAATCCATTGTCTGGGCCAGCGGAAACTCAAACCTCATACGGAAACCCAAATTTGCAATGGGAAACAACCGATCAAACAAACATTGGTTTAGATCTTTCCATTTTACAGGCGCGAGTAATCGTAACGTTGGATGCCTATATCAAACAAACCAGCAATGTACTTTTGGATGTGCAACTGCCTCAATCGGTAGGAAGTAAGGTCATTCAAACAAACGCAGCAAATATTGAAAATAGAGGTCTTGAACTAAATATTTCAACTGTGAACATGGAGAACAAGTTGCAATGGAAGACGGATTTTAATATCTCATTCAATCGCAATAAAGTTACCAGTCTTGGCGACTATGCTAAGGTGTATTTCTTTGGAAACTTTGATAACAACTTTCTTCCTGTAAATATCGTGCGAGAAGGACTTCCATTGGGTGCTATGTATGGATACATTTCAGATGGAGTAAAGCCAGAAACGGGAGACATTCAGTATCGCGATATCAATAACAATGGAATTTTTGATACTGCTGATCGCACCATTATTGGAAACGGCCAGCCTAATTTTATATTCGGATTTACGAATAATTTCTCCTACAAACGATTCGATTTAAGTTTGTTTTTTCAAGGAAGTGTTGGCAATGATATTTTTAATGCAAACAGAATTGCATTGGAAGGAATGTTTGATAGCAAAAATCAATCAAAGGCTGTTTTGCGGAGATGGACACCAACCAACAAAATAACAGATATTCCAAGAGCATCTCAAGGAAACTTCGACAATGTGCGAAACTCATCCCGGTTTGTAGAAGATGGTACATATGTTCGTTTGAAATCGGTAACACTTACTTATAATTTCAATACGGAAAAAATGAAGAAATGGGGTATCAAGAAATTATCGGTATACACTACAGGTCAAAACCTGTTGACATTCACGAAATACAGTGGTTTCGATCCGGAGGTGAATGCATTTGGCAGAAGTGCTACCGAAGTTGGTATTGACTATGGAACTTATCCACAAGCTAGAACCATCACCTTAGGACTCAATGTTGAATTTTAATATTACACATTCATGAAACTTAGATTTATCATTTTTGTTGGATTCTCAGTAGTTCTGAACGCCTGCAATGATTTTTTAGAGTTAAAGCCCAAATCGCAAGGTATTGCGGTTAACAATACAAATGTAGATGCCCCGCTCTATGCAAACGCCTCAGAGGTAGAAGCCGCACTTTCAGGTGCCTATGCTGATTTTCGAAACGAATACTTTGAGTTAGATTATTTCGTAAACGGTGATGTTCAAAGTGATGATGCTTATGCCGGTGGAGATAATCCCAATAACTTCCAGCAAGATAATTTTAAAATTGATGCTACTAACAAAAATGTGGCGCGCGATTGGGGCTATTTATATAGCACCATCGGGAAAGTTAATTTGGTAATTAACAATATTGATGCTGTTACAGATCCGGCCCTCAGTGCTGATCGCAAGAAGCAGATAATAGGAGAGGCGTCCTTCATCCGGGCGTTTTGCTATTTTCAGTTAGTGCAATTGTGGGGCGATGTGCCTCTTTTAACGAAAGGTGTAAAAACGATTAGTGCAGAAGTCTTGCCCGAAATCTACCCACTTCTATTTCCGCCACGTACCGCCACCAGTGAAGTATATCAGCAAATCATCTTAGATTTAGAAAATGCAGCTCAGAATACCGCAGCCACAGCTGCACATAAGGGTTTCGCAACAAAAGGTGCTGCTAACGCCATGTTGGCAAAGGTTTATGCAACACAAGAGCCACATGATTGGAATAAGGTGAAACAGTATTGCGATGCGGTAATATCAGGTGGTTACAGCTTACTTCCCAATTATGAAAAACTATGGGATAACTCAATTGAAAATTCTTCGGAATCCATCTTTGAGATTAACTATTTTGGAGGAACGATAGATCATAACTGGGGCGTCAGTATTTTTAGAGGTTTGGATTGGAAAAAATTCAACACGCCATCCAACGATTTAGTGGCTGCGTTTGATGCAGAGAATGATGTTATTCGCAAAGCCTCCACACTCGTATTCCTTGATGTTACAGGAAAATGGTCAGACAATAATTGGCCACTAACAGCGTATCCCTTTCAGAATAAGTATAGAAAATATCTTAGCCCAAGTGATCAAAATTATATCTTCTTACGATTGGCAGACATCATTTTATTGAGAGCAGAAGCTGCTAATGAGTTGGGTGACGTGGCAGGAGCCAAAGCATTAGTTAATCAAATTCGATCTCGCGTAAGCTTGCCAAATACCGCAGCGAATGATCAAGCTGCCTTACGTTTAGCAATCGAAAAGGAAAGAAGACTAGAGTTGGCTTTGGAGGGGCATCGTTGGTATGATCTCAAACGAACCGGAAGAGCAATAACCGTGATGAACGCGGTGAAGGGAAAAGATAATGTAAGTCTTAATTACAATTTAACAGCTAACCGACTTTTATTTCCAATTCCGCAATCTGAACTGGACAAAAATTCAAAACTGGTTCAGAATCCTGGTTATTAACCTTACAAAAGGGTCTGATTCAAATAGAACAGACCCTTTTATTTTGAACCTTTGGAGATCCTTTAGCCTTACACCTCAATGCAAAATATAAAATGGTTTGCTTTCGTTGCTATATTGTTATTTGCTTGCAAGC
Source organism: Flammeovirgaceae bacterium UBA5008 (assembly GCA_002398365.1). Classification (GTDB taxonomy): domain Bacteria; phylum Bacteroidota; class Bacteroidia; order Cytophagales; family Cyclobacteriaceae; genus ELB16-189. The sequence goes on along the minus strand of DGYK01000056.1, from coordinate 10,069 downwards.
AAAAGCAATTAGACCCAATTAAGGAAACGAAGAACCAATTCGATTCCCGAACTAGAAATGCGATTATTTATACCACTGCTGATTCCACACAATTACGAATCACATTGGTGGACACGTCAAGATTTACGAAGCACGCACAACCTCTTGAAACAGAAACTTGCGTATTCGTTGATTCAACTCAAACGTTTCAAACCTTTCTGGGCATAGGTGGAGCCATTACAGATGCATCGGCAGAGACTTTTGCCAAGCTTCCTATCGATCAACAACAAGCTTTACTAACTGCGTATTACGATCCACGAAAGGGCATAGGTTATACCTTGGTAAGAACCCATATCAACAGTTGTGATTTCAGCAGCGAAAGTTATTCTTATGTGCAAGACAATGACCTAGAATTAAAGACATTCAACATTACGCACGATAAACAATTTCGCATTCCACTGATCCAAAAAGCAATTGCAACTGCTGGTAGTGATCTAACTACCTATGTAAGTCCTTGGAGCCCGCCTGCGTGGATGAAAGATAATAATGACATGCTGCATGGAGGTAAGTTGAAACCCGAATATTTTCAAAGCTGGGCAAACTACTACGTTCGATTCATAAAAGCATATGAAAGCGAAGGCATTCCTGTGTGGGGCCTTACCGTGCAAAATGAACCCATGGCTAAACAGCTTTGGGAGAGTTGCATTTTCTCGGCAGAAGAGGAGCGCGATTTTGTAAAAAACTATTTGGGCCCTACGCTAGAAAAGAATGGATTGCGAGATCGTAAGTTGATTGTGTGGGATCATAATCGGGATTTAATGTATCATCGTGCACAGAATATTTTCAATGACCCTGAAGCAGCGAAATATATCTGGGGAATGGGCTTCCACTGGTATGAAGATTGGAGTGGTGGCAACCAGATGTTTGATAACGTCAAGAGAGTTCATGAATCGTGGCCAGATAAAAATCTGATTTTTACGGAAGGATGTAATTTTCCTTTTGAGTATGAAAAGATTAATGACTGGAGATGGGGCGAACGCTATGGTATCTCCATGATCAATGATTTTAATAACGGAACTGTAGCTTGGACGGATTGGAATATTCTGCTTGATGAAACTGGTGGTCCCAATCATGTGAAGAACTTTTGTATGGCACCAATACATGCCGATACGCGCTCAGGTCAATTGATATTTTCAAATTCGTATTATTACATCGGGCACTTTTCTAAATTCTTGAAAAGAGGAGCGAAGCGAATTGCGGCATCTGCCAGTCGAAGTAATTTGTTAACTACTGCCTTTATCAACCCGGATGGCGAGCAAGTTGTTATTGTAATGAATCCATCCGGCAAACTAGTTAAGTATCAGTTAATGATTGGCAAGGTTAGCACATTGATTGTTGCGCAACCTCACTCTATCTCAACCATGCTGATTCAATAGAATAATATGTTATACTCATCATCCCCCGTGATCACTTTTATATGAGATTAAATTCCATTTGTATCGCCCTACTGCTAATAGCTTGTTCTTCCACACCGGTGCTTCCACCCATTGTGATTACTCCAGTTGCTACAGGGCCTACGATAAACGTATGGCTCACTACACCAGAAAGAACAAGTTTGTTGTCTCCGGTTTCTTCGATTACATTTAAAAAAGAAGCTGCACTTCCAACTCTCATCTCTGTTGATACCACCATTCGGTTTCAATCTATGGATGGATTTGGCTATACCTTAACGGGAGGCAGCACCCAACTGATTAATACCAAGATGAATGCGGTTAGTCGGACCGCTTTGTTGAAAGAACTTTTTACGACAGAACAAAACGGAATCGGAGTGAGCTATTTACGCATCAGTATCGGGGCGTCCGATTTAGATGGTCATGTATTTTCGTACAACGATTTAGCCGTAGGCCAAACAGATGTGGGGCTTACTCAATTTAGTATTGATGAAGACCGAAAAAATCTCATTCCAGTTTTGAAGGAAATTGTAGCACTCTTTCCTCAAATTAAGATAATGGCTACTCCATGGTCGGCACCCGTATGGATGAAGACTAACAACCTATCGAAAGGTGGAAGTTTGAAAACGGAGTATTACACGGTATATGCCAATTATCTGACGAAGTACATTCAGGCAATGGCTCAAGAAGGTATTACCATCGATGCCATTACCCCACAAAATGAACCGGAGCACCCCGGCAATAATCCCAGTATGACGATGACGAGCAGTGAGCAAAACACGTTTATTAAATCACACCTCAGCCCCGCACTGAAGGCTGCAGGACTATCAACAAAAATTATTTTGTACGATCACAATTGCGATCATCCGAATTACCCTATATCCATTTTAGATGACAGCCAAACAAAGCCGCTGGTAGATGGCTCTGCTTTTCATTTATATGCAGGAGATATTAGTGCGCTCAGCACGGTACACACTGCACACCCGGATAAGAATGTTTACTTTACAGAGCAATGGACCAGTGGCAATGGAAATTTCGGTGGCGACTTACGTTGGCATGTGAAAAATTTGATTGTTGGTGCACCTCGTAACTGGAGCAAAAATGTGTTGGAGTGGAACCTGGCGGCCGATGAAAATTTACAACCACATACCGATGGAGGTTGTACATTATGCCTTGGCGCACTAACCATAACCTCAGCAGGCACTACAACTCGAAATGTTTCGTACTACATTATTGGTCACGCCTCTAAGTTTGTTCCGCCCGGTTCTGTTCGGATTCAATCTAATGTAACAGATAACTTATACAATGTTGCATTCGTAACCCCATCTGGAAAAAAGGTGCTGATTGTAGTTAACGATGCCAGTGAATTCAAATCATTTTCAATTGGTTACAAAGATATGAATGCCTCGGCCAGCTTGCCGGCAGGGGCTGTGGCAACCTATGTTTGGTAGACACAATTATCCATCCAACTGCTAGATCAAATTTGGGTATCGATTTTATTGTTCTTTACCTTATCTTTAAGTTTTGGTTATCTTATCTTAAACTTGAAGAATGAATAAGAGATGGCTATTGGGACTGCTCGCACTAGCTTTGTCATGCGATCCTCCGAAAGATGAAGTTAAACCGGTAATACAAGAGGGGCTTTTTGTCAATGAAATCTATGCCTCCGGTGAAGACTGGATTGAAATCTATAACTCTCTTTCAACCACAAAGGATGTAAGTGGGTTTACGATTTCCGACAACACAACCACTAAGTATACGTTGCCCAGTGGCACCACCATTCCCGCCAAGGGGTATTTGGTTGTGATTTGCAACGACTTAGCGACCGGCCTTAACACGAATTTTAAATTAGATGCAGCAGGTGAAACAGTTTATCTGGAAAATGCTTCAGGTACTCTGATTGATCGCGTGGAATTTCCTGCACTGGATAATGGACAGTCCTACGGAAGATACCCGGATGGATCGACACAACTAGCTATCTCCGGAACAGTCACCAAAGGTCAAACCAATGGCGACTCTCAAGCGCCCGCCATTACCAACCATACACGCACACCTCTGGTTCCTGGACTCAACCAAACCGTGACGATTTCCATTACACTTGCCACCACCACCGGAGTAGCAAGCGTAAAAATGTATCATCGGTTTAATGGTGCAGCCTATACTTCGGTTACCATGACTGCATCCGGCACTACCTATTCAGCAACCATACCGGCAATTACCACTACGGGCAAAGTAGAATACTACATGGAAGCAACCGGCACGAATGGTAAAGTAGCTTATGAACCGGCTACAGCTCCGTCCAAGACGAAAGAATACTTACTTAATACCGATGCATTGCCTCAGTTGGTTATTAACGAATTCATGGCTTTTAATTCTTCCTGTTGCCCGGATAACAGCACGGGCGCTGCCGAGTATGACGACTGGATTGAGATTTATAACAAAGGCACCGTGGCCGTGAATATTGCGGGCATGTATTTGTCGGATGACAAGAATGATCCATTCAAACATCAGATTCCTTCTAATGCACCAACCAGCACTACCATTCAGCCGGGAGGATTCTTAGTGCTGTGGGCAGATAACTCATCATCTCAAGGACCGCTGCATTTAAATTTTGGATTGAGCAATCTGGGTGAAGATGTAGGTTTGTTTTATGTAGATGGCCGTACGATCGATGTGTACACCTTTGGTGGACAAACTGAAAATACTTCTTTTGGCCGTGTGACGAACGGAGCATCAACGTGGAAAATATTCACCACACCAACTCCGGGGCAGTCCAATTAACTAAATGACACGATTGTATGTTTGAATTGTTTCCTGATCAACCGGTTTATGAATATCCACAGTTTGTTAATATTCTGTATTCCTTTCTCTGGGCATTTTTGTTGTCATCCATCATCGCCATCACGCATCGCGTAACGTTTACAGGAGATTATTACCCAAAGAATTTTTTTCAATCGCTGATTTTAGGAGCTGTTGTTACCACTTTGGTCATGATGGCTATTGGCGATAGTTTGGCGAGAGGGTTGGGGGTGTTTGGTGCCATGGCGATCATCCGTTTTCGTACTCGCATTGATGATCCGCGCGATGTACTTTTTTTGTTTGCTGCACTCAGCACGGGGTTGGCCATTGGCGTGTATGGATTCACCATTTCCTTTATTGGTTCCATTTTGTTTTGTCTGGTTGCGGTAGGTTTACATTATTCCCCTTTTCGGAGTTGGGCGCATCACAGTCATTTGTTTTTCACCATCAACGATTCAAAACAACTTCAGTCGGTTTTGCAAACCGTAACTGAACATTGTGCAGATTTCCGGGTAATCACAGTGACGGTAAACAAAGAAAATGCCACCCGTTATCACTATGCTTTTTCGCTGAAAAAAAATGTATCACAAATAGATTTGGTGGATGCCTTGCGAATGCAGGAAGGAGTGAAGCAAATTCGGGTTTCATCAAACGAAATAATGCCAGAGTAATGAGTGCTAATAAAATCAATTGGTTTTATGTTTTTGTAGCCGTGTTGTTGTGCACCATGTTGTTTATCAGTGCCCGGTATTTCAAAGGCAATGGCGTAGCCTCCATTGGTTTGGCGGCCACACAGGAATACAAAATCAATTCCGAAAAATCCACTTTAGTCAAAGCAGTTCATGCCGTTCCGGGCCAACAAGTAAAAGCAGGAGATCTGTTGATAGAACTCACAAGCCAGGAGTTGGATGCGCAAATAGCCAAACTCAACAACCAGATTACCACATTGAAGTTGGAGCGTATAGAAAAAAGTAAACTGGCAGTTGCACAGATTTCATATATCCAAGCACAGAACAGTATTGTGCAGGAAGAGCTGGATGCCGAATTGCAACAGGCTCAAAGTCAGGTAAAGATGAATGACCGGCTGGCAAAAGAATTTGTTGCTGCTTCGTCAGAGCAATCGGAAAGTCCGCTCATCATCAAAATCAAATCATTGCAAGAGCAGAAGAAAAAACAAAACGAGGCCACTGAGATTAAAGTAAAAGATGTAAAGCAAGTGAGTTCTACGGATCAATACGTTTTGGGCAACCAGATTGAGTTGCAAGAGAATGAATTGCGTTTGCTGAAAGAGACCAATGCAAAACTGAACAAATATGCTACGGGTCCGGGCGTCATTCAAAAAGTATTAGTAAAAGCCGGTGAACAGGTGAATGCATTTACACCGTTAATGACCATCAATCCGCAGCACCCTACGATGGTTATTGTTTATCAGGTAAGTACCTCGCAAGTGAAATTTGAGATCGGGCGGGAGGTCACCGTATCGCATTACGATCGACCGGGTCAACTCATCAAAGGAAAAGTAATTGGGTACGGTTCCGTTAGCCCCTTACCTGATATTCTCCAAAAATCCACAGCCGTTAAAGCTTTCGGACAAGAAGTTTTTATTGAGCTTCCGATTGATAATCAATTATCCAATGGCGAAAAGGTGTTGGTAAGATGAGATGCTTCCTAATTGTTTTAAGTTTATACCTCTTTCCGGCAAGCGTTTTTGCACAGGTATCCATGGAAGAATTTTTAGGTGCGGCCTTTCAATCGCAGCGATTATTGACCCTAGGACAACAACAGAGCTTTTTACAAACAAGGCCCTATCAACTGGCGCCTATTCGCAAATTGGCATTTCAAACCACCAGCAATCAACTCGATCGCACACGGCAAGATTATACCTTTCGGGTGTTGCCATCCAATCCATGGGAGGTTCGCAACACCAACAATTATTTTAAAACATATTCGGAGCTGATTACAATTGATCAGGAGCGGCAATTACGGGAATCGCTACGCGAACGCTATCTGCTGATCATCGAATGGGGCTACTGGGATGAAATTCATCGCCTCAAAGAAGAAGAGAAGATGAATACACAGAAATTGCTTTCAATTATGGAAGCGCAGCGCTTGTCAACCAATTTTAATCCGGAAGAGTATGTGCAGCTAAAACTGGATCAGGTGGATCAAACTATTGAATTGGAGGAGATGGCTTTTAACCGAGATGCATTGCAAAAAAAGATCGAAGCATTGTACGAAACAGCGAAGCAAAAGTCAATCGGATGGACGGGCGCATCTTTAATGACTGTTGAAAAAATTGAAGAGTTTACAAACCGCGCGCGACAGGAGGGAAGTACCACCGGAAGTGAGTTGGCATACCATGAAAAGCAAATCGAGCTGGCGATGCGCAAATGGCACCTCGAGAAATCTAATATCAATGTAGGCTTTATACAAACGCAATATGAACCTTTTCGGGAAGAAACTAACCGGAGGCCCTGGAGTATTTCGGTTGGGCTCACCATTCCGCTTTTCAATCCGAATAAAGGAGATATGGCGCAACGAAAACTGCAGGTGATTGAAGCCCAAGGCGTATTTGAACAAACCAAATTGAACCTGCGGATAGGCAAAGATTTTTCGTATGAGAAAATAATGAACTTGCTCTTACGTTACAAAGAGGTGGCGAAAATGACAACCGATTTAAACTTTGGAGAGCTCGCTTCCACCATGCAACAAATGAAGAGCAACAATCCAACTACGGTAATCAAATTGCAAAATCGCAGTTTGCGACTAAAAGTGCTCACGGCCCGTTTGAAACGCGAGATACTCAATAGTTACATTGACTTTCTGGCGTATTCAGATTTGCTCCAACAGAAGCCTGTCATTAATTATTTATCACCTTCCTTAGCAGTGATAGAGGGGAAATAACCGATTATTTCTACTTTGTCGCATCCATTAAAAAGTAAATCCATGAAACAACTTTTGGCTTTTGCCGCATTTTTATCTTTCGTTTTTTCGGGCTATGCACAACCGCTTCGCTTTTCCCTTCAATGGGGACAAGAATTTGATGCTTCGCGTAGATCTACTCTGACAGATATCATTGGATATGATGCCACTGGAATCTATGCCATTCAGGCACGTGTTGGATTTTCTAAAAGTGAGTACACACTAGAACATTATGATAAGAGCTTTAAACCGACACACGCTTTTGATTTGCAATTGAAGGGCAACCGAGATAAGGCTACAGTTAATAATGTGTTCTTTCTGCGAGGCAAACTCTATATGTTCTATTCTACTCCGGAGCGTAGCATCAAAAAGAACATACTCAGTTTACAAGAGATTGATAAAAAGACACTGACCCCCACAGGCGACATTGTCAAAATTGGTGAGATTGACTATGAAGGCAAACGGCAAAAAAATAGCGGAGCTTTTTTTTATAGAGTTTCCAGAGACAGCTCTAAAATGTTAATCGTTTATTCCCTGCCGTATGACCAAGATGCACCGGAGAAATTTGGATTTCATGTATTGGATAATCAACTGAAAACGCTCTGGCAAAAAAACATCGAACTGCCGTATGAGGATGAATTGTTTGACTTCACCAGTTTTCGGGTTGATAACGAAGGCAATGCTTATTTGCTGGGAAAAGTATTCAATGAAAAAAGAAAGGAAAAGCGCAGAGGGTTGCCCAATTATCGGTATGAGGTAATCGCTTGCCGCGATGCCGGTGCCAGCATTCAGCAATATCCGATCAGCGTGGATGAACGCTTTCTTACCGATATGCAAATCGAAATTCAGGATTCACAAACCATCATTTGTGCTGGTTTCTATTCAGCCAAAGGTACAGTCAGCATTCGCGGAACGTATTTCCTAAAAGTCGATGCCGGAACAAAAACGATTAAAGCCCAAAACTTCAAAGAATTTGAAATTGGATTCATTACACAAAATATGAAACGAAGAGATGCCAAACGGGCATCGCGTCAGGAAAAAAGAGGCGAAGAAGTCGAGTTGTTGGAGTATGATTTGGATAAGTTATTAGTAGGGAAAGACGGCAGCGCAATTTTGATTGCGGAGCAATTTTTCATGGAGGCAGTCACCATGTATCGATCCATCAACGGCCGCTCCGATCCATACACAGTATATCATTTTTACTACAATGATATCATTGCGGTGAAAATGGATCCGAATGGAGAAATCGCGTGGAGCACCAAGATACCGAAGACACAACACACCCGAAGCGACAATGGCTATTACTCCAGTTATGCCCTTGCCATTGTAAAGGGAAACTTATGTTTTATCTATAACGACAATCCGGATAATATGATGTTGGATGACGATGAGAAGGCCGATAATTACAATCCTAAAAAATCTGTGGTTGTAGTGGTTTCGGTTGACCAAAAAGGAGTTGTCACCAAAAAACCAATCAATAACTCCAAGGATGTAGATGTGATTACCGTTCCAAAAGTATGTGAACAGATCTCCAATACTGATGTCGTGCTCTTTGGCAAGCGTAAGAAGACACAACAATTTGGATTGCTCCATTTTCAGTAGAGCAATCCCTAGCTAAAACAAAAAAAGGTGACTCGTTTGCACGGTCACCTTTTTATTTGATTGAGTTAATCTAACTACTACTTCTTCAAATCGAAGCGATCGAGGTTCATTACTTTGTTCCAAGCTGCTACAAAGTCTTTCACAAACTTCGCTTGTGAATCTTCGCAGCCGTACACTTCAGCAATAGCTCTTAACTCCGAGTTGGAACCAAAGATTAAATCGGCACGTGTGGCCGTCCACTTTACTTTTCCGGTAGCACGATCACGACCTTCAAAGGTAGTTTGTGCATCGCTGGTCGCATTCCACGTTGTTCCGAAGTCTAAAAGGTTAACAAAGAAATCGTTAGTAAGTATTTCCACGCGATCAGTAAACACACCGTGCTTCGATTGATCGAAATTAGTGTTGAGTACGCGCATACCACCGATCAACACCGTCATCTCAGGGGCTGTCAACGTCATCAGCTGTGCTTTGTCAATCAGCATTTCTTCAGCCAATGCCTTGTGTTTCGGTTTGGCATAGTTGCGGAACGCATCGGCTCCGGGCTCCAACACAGCAAATGATTCTACATCGGTTTGCGCCTGACTGGCATCCGCACGACCCGGTGTGAATGGCACTTGAATATCATGACCTGCGTTCTTCGCTGCTTTTTCAACAGCTGCAACACCCGCCAATACAATCAAGTCGGCCATCGAAACGTGCTTGCCACCATGATTAAATTCTGTTTGAATAGCTTCCAATGCTTTTAAAACAGTTGCCAATTGAGCAGGGTTGTTTACTTCCCAATCTTTCTGTGGAGCTAAACGCACGCGAGCACCATTGGCACCCCCGCGCTTGTCTGATCCGCGGAAGGTAGAAGCCGAAGCCCATGCAGTTGATACGAGTTGTGAAATCGATAATCCAGAAGCTAGAATTTTGCTTTTCAATGTGGCGATGTCCTTCGCGTCAATCAAAGGAAGTTTCGCTGCCGGAATAGGATCTTGCCAAATCAGTTCTTCTTTCGGTACTTCCGGACCAAGGTAACGAGCAATCGGACCCATGTCGCGGTGCGTTAGCTTGAACCACGCGCGAGCAAATGCATCGGCAAACGCCTGTGGGTTTTCGAAGAAGTGACGAGAGATTTTTTCGTACGCAGGATCCACACGGAGCGCCAAGTCTGTCGTGAGCATCATCGGAGCATGCTTGCGCGAAGTATCGTGTGCATCGGGAACGGTGCCGGCACCTCCATTATTTTTTGGTTTCCACTGTTGTGCCCCGGCCGGGCTCTTGGTCAATTCCCACTCATAGCCAAACAAATTTTCAAAATAGTTATTGCTCCA
>DGYK01000021.1:103975-128825 GCA_002398365.1 Flammeovirgaceae bacterium UBA5008 | reverse complement strand
ATTTTGGTGAAGTTGAAGTAACAAATGCTTCCGCGCACCCGAAATAATCATAGATTTTTTGTATGAGCTATTTATTTAAACTATCAAAAAATTATCTTTGTTTTTTTGAATGAAGAACCAAAGATCTTATCAAGTTCCATCGCGAAAAAGGGCGGGTTTTTACTTATTCGTCCTATATCTAGCTTTGAGCCTTTTTTCAATTGTTCAGCAAAAAGAAGTTCCAACTCCATCCCCCATTAACAGCACTACATTTCAAGCCAAGATACTGGCCACCGCCAAAGATCAATTCAGGCCCAGTATATTCTTACAAATTGATTTTCACAACACAAGCGCCTCATCCTTAAAAAACACGACCGGTACGCTACTTGCCATCGTAAAGCAAAACTTTATTGATACCTGCTTTAACAAGCAGATTCATCCCATCAATTGGGGTAATCATTTATCACTTGAATCTATTCTTATCAGTATCCGCATCCTGAGGATTTAAAAGGCGCGAACCCACTAAGTTGTTGTTCCATTCTTAACGGAGTTAAGAATGCTATGATTTATTTTCAAATTTTATACTTACTTATCATGAAGGCATATTTAGCAATAGCTTTTGTTTTATTTTTTTCTATCTCATTATACGGTCAAGATACATTGAGTATTGGTGACAAATTGCAAGTAGGATATGAAGCGTATGTTGACTTTCATTATTCTTACGATTTTAACAGACCCTTTAACCGCATCCGAAAATTTGATAGTAATCCGGAATACGTCAATCAATTTGGGCTGGCATATACCTACGGGCAAGTGTATTTTGACTATGGAAAGTTTCGGGCTAAAGTGGCTATGCATGCTGGCGATATTGTAGACATCATGTATATAGATGAAGAGGCCTATGTTTTCAAACTTATACGTGAACTATCTTTTACCTATCAAGCTAACGATCGCTTTGAAATTGAAATGGGAATCTTTCCTGCCGTTTTTGGAGCTGAAACATTCATCAACAAAGATAACCTGCATGCCACGCGTGCCGTCATGACCGACTTTGCTCCTGATTTTGAAACAGGATTCAGAATGAAATATCGATTAGGTGAATATTGGAGTGGAGTAGCGCAAATTACCAATGGTTGGCAAGTGGTGCGAGATAATAATAACAGCCCAGGTTTTGGACTCGTGCATGTGTATGACAAACCGCAAAAGTTTTTGTTTAATTATGGCATTTTTGCTGGAAATGAAGTTTATAAAAGTAAAGATGCGACCGAGCAATTTAAAATGTATCACAATATTTTCAGTCGTATATACTTGGGCAAATGGATCATTGCCCCAATGTTTGATTTGGGAATGATTAAAGACCCGGTCACTAATGATATGAACTATTGGCATTCCTATGGGGGCTCCGTTCGATATGCAGTTAATCCCAAATGGGGCGTAGCCGCACGCTATGAACGCATCTACGATCCAGACCAAATTATTAATGACATTATTACTGCAACGCCAAATGGGTTTCAAATGCACGGATCTACATTTACACTTGAGCATTTATTCAATAAAGAAACCACTTTCCGTCTGGAGGGTAGACACTCCCTCAGCAAAGACGCCATTTTTACGACCCATAAGTCTGATGAAAAAGTAGACAATGATTTTTTCATTATGCTTTCAATCGCGATCAAATTCAATCATTGGGGGTTGGTAAAAGTAAATAAGGACCCTGCCCTAAAGGATCAATTTTAAAATATTTAAAGGATATCCAATAATTGAAAGGGAGTCAATTTTGATTCCCTTTTGATTGGTGGGGGTGTCGAACACCATATTCAAGTCCAATAAATTGAAAGTGTTTAAGGGTTTTTATAAAATCTTTACACCTAGAATTAACATTTTTGGCGAGCATCCGTTACATTTGTTCTAGATGACTGCAAAACGAAGATTTTCAAGATCAATAATAATGGCATTTGCGGCCATTGTTGTTTATTCTTGGTTTCAGTTTCCTGCTTTAGAAAAGAGCTCCGAATCAAAATATAGCGTTTATCATTTTACCGATAAAAATGACAACACAAGCGAATTACCAGTTCGCTCAACTATCGAAGAAATCTCTGAAATCGAAGAAACCTTCGATTTATCCGACCATCTTGCGAGTGAGTTTAATTTTTCATCTATCTGCCAAGTTCAGTTTGTACAAAAACAAGTTACAACTACCAACTATGGCTTTTCTACCAAAAGATACCTCAGGCTACTTCAACTCCTGATATAAGCTTCATTATTTTTCTTCTAGTTGGGAATTAGCAGATCGCTATTCCCTCATTTCTGTTTGCGTCCAGCAAATATTTCTTACATCATTATTTTAATTCGAATGAAATCTTCATTTCAATCATTGATGCTATTCCTAGCATGCATTCCCATGTATGTAAATGGTCAGCAGTCGGACACCATACTAAGTTTTCAAGAGGCCAAAGGCCGGCTGATGAAGTATAATGTTCAGCTGCTGGCAACGTACTATGATATAAATATTGCCAAAGCAAATGTTATTCAAGCCAAACTGTGGAATAATCCCTACTTCATCTTCAATGGAGATCTTTATACCAACGAGACTAATGAATACTTCGCCTTTCGCAACCAACACTTGCTTCAATTGGAGCAAACTTTTTCGTACGCGGGTAAACACACAAATACCGTGAAGCTTGCCAAGATAGGAGTTGAAATGGCTGAAAAGCAGATGGAAGATGTTCTTAGAAGTTTGCTTTTTGAAATGGGTAATACTTATAGCGCGGTTGCTGCTCTACAAGAAAAACAATTGTTGTTTGCTCAGGTAATTGCCAGTTATGACAAGCTGATGGAAGCTACCCGCAAGCAGTTGCAAGTAGGTGCTATTTCAATGACAGAAGCACTTCGGTTAGAGTCAGAATATCTGGCCATCAAAACAGAAGCACTCAGCAGTTACAATGAAAAAGAAAAGGCAATGGCCGATTTAAAAATTATGTTGCGGTTTCCGGCCGATACTACTTTTTTCGTTGAGCAAACCATTCCCTTAATAGCCGGTGATTTTGATCCTCAAATATTGTCAGAACAAGCTGTTTCTTCACGCCCTGATTTACAAGCCAAGAAACTGAATCTGCAATACGAAGAAAGAAATCTAAAGCTGCAAAAATCATTGAGCGTGCCCGATATCAAGTTTGCCTATCAACCGCGCGATAGAGGAAGTAACTATGTAAGACCTTATCAAGGCTTTAATGTAGAAACGTCATTACCTCTTTTTGATCGTAACCAGGGCCGCATCAAAGCCGCGAGACATAGCGTAGACAAAGCTTCGTTGGAGTTTGATCAAATGGAAAATCAAGTTAAGAATGAGGTAGTAGCTGCTTATAACCGATATAAAAGTGCAGGAATAGGACTTGCCAATTACAAAAATGACTTTCTCCAAAAACTGAAAGATTTGAATCAAAATACCAACGCAAACTTTCAGAAAAGAAATATTGGTTTGCTTCAATTTATTGATCAGCAACGCATTTATGTGCAGACCAATTTGCAAATGATTGAGCTCAAGCAACTCTTTATCAATAACGTAAACGAATTAAATTTCTCTGTTGGAACCAATCTGATTGAATACTGAACCATCATTCCATGAAAAATATCACATTCACTTTAGCCCTTCTTGTTTTATCAATTGCCAGTTGCAAAAAAATAAAAACAGAAAACACTTCACATGAAGAGAAACGAAAAACAAGAATCATACTCTCCGTAGAGCAGATGAAACAGATTGATGTTCAGCCCGTTTCGATTGTTCCCTATTCCGATGAGTTTGAGGCAGTAGGCGACATCAGTTTCGATGAAAATAATGTAGTGCGCATTTACCCTATCGTGAGTGGAACAGTCGATAAGGTGAATGTATCACTAGGCGATTATGTGAAACGCGGTCAACTGCTGGCCACTCTGCTAAGTACAGATATTACCACTTTTCAACGCGACTATAATGTAGCCAAAGCTGATTTAGAAGTAGCAGAAAAAAATCTCGCCCGCTCGCAAGAGCTCTATTCCAGCGGGATGATGAGTGAAAAAGATTTTGCCGAGGCCAAAAAAGATTATACCAATGCACAATCCGACTTCAATGAGAAAAAACAAATTCTGGAATTGTATGGTGGATCTTCTGAAAGACTGGACGCGATGTTTAGTGTGGTGGCTCCTCGTTCAGGCTATATCGTGGAAAGAAACATCAATGAAGGAACCCAAATCAGAACCGATAATAATACCGCCATTTTTACCATTTCTGATCTGAAGACTGTATGGATATGGGCCAACGTACACGAAAGTGATATGGGGAAAGTAAAAGAAGGCGACAAAGTAAGTGTTACCACGATTGCTTACCCAGAAAAGACATTCTATGGAACCATCAAGAAAATAGGTACGATGCTGGACCCGGCATCGCGTGTGATCCGCGTGCGCACAGAGTTGGAAAACGAAAACGGTCTGTTAAAACCAGAAATGTTTGCCACCGTCACCATCACTTCACAAACAAGCGAAAAGGTACTGGCGGTACCTACTGAATCACTCGTGCTTGAGAATAACCACTATTATGCAATGCGTGAATTAGAACCGAACAGTTTTGAAAAAGTAGCTGTCACAATCGGTAAGAAATTTAACAACCTGGCAGAAGTTAAAACCGGATTGAAAGCAGGCGATAAAATTATTGTAGGTGGTTCTCTCTTTGCTCTTACAGCCTATAATCTGAAGTAATTTTTTGAACATTCATTACTTATAAAATGAACAATCTCATCAAAGGAATCATCAGCTTCTCGCTTAAAAATGCCATACTGGTATTTCTGGGAACGGTGGTTGTTATTGCGGCCGGTGTGCGAAGCTTCATGCTAACTCCCATTGAAGCTTTCCCGGATGTCATCAATACGCGTGTAGTCATTATTACGCAATGGCCCGGCAGAAGTGCCGAAGAACTAGAGAAGTTTGTAACGATACCCATTGAAACCGAAATCAACGTTGTCCCCGACAAAACCAGTCTTCGTTCCATTTCATTGTTTGGCTTATCTGTGGTTACGATTTTCTTCGAAGATCATGTAACAGATTTTAATGCTCGTCAAGTCGTATTCAATCAACTTCAAAACATGAATCTGCCCGATGGGGCCGATGTCGAAGTACAACCTCCTTCCGGGCCAACGGGAGAAATTTATCGCTATACCTTGAAGGGCGAGAATAAAAGTATTCGCGAATTGAAAGAAGTGCAAGACTGGGTGATCGATAAAAGAATCAAAGCCGTGCAAGGTGTAGCCGATGTAATCAGCTTTGGTGGCGAAGTAAAAACCTATGAAGTTACTTTAAATCCCAACCTGCTCAGTTCATACAATTTCAGCCCGGATGATGTATTCGATGCACTGAAAAACAACAACAGCAATGTGGGAGGCGATGTAATCGAAGGAGGCACGCAAACCTATTTGGTACGAGGCTTAGGACTTGTTACAAGCATTGAAGATCTCGCATCCATCGTTATCAAAAATGTAAATGGAACCCCCATTCATATTGATGATGTTGCCACAGTAGCAGAATCATTTCGACCAAGACTTGGGAAGGTAGGACGTGGCGAAGAAGAAGATGTGGTCGAAGGCATCGTGCTTTTACGCAAAGGCGAAAATCCCAGCGAAGTATTGAAGAAGCTCAACGAAACGATTGCTGATTTAAATAACCGGGTGCTTCCTGTTGGTGTAAAAATCAACGTGTTTTATGATCGCACCAACCTGGTAGATTTGACCATTCACACCGTAACGGAAAACCTGCTGGTTGGTATGTTATTGGTTACGCTGATTCTTGCCATCTTCCTCCTGGACTGGCGCACTACGGTAATCGTTGCCATTATCATTCCACTGGCATTACTCTTCGCTTTTATATGTATGAAGATCAAAGGCATGTCTGCCAACCTTTTATCCATTGGCGCCATCGACTTTGGAATCATTATCGATGGTGCAGTGGTAATGGTGGAAGGTGTGTTTGTTTATCTGGCTCACAAGCAACACGAAATGGGTGTTTCCAAATTCAATGAAGCACCGAAATTCACGATGATCAAACAGGTGGCTGTGGAAATGGGTAAACCTATTCTTTTCTCTAAACTAATTATCATCACGGCACTCATCCCCATTTTCGCATTCCAAAAAGTGGAAGGAAAGATGTTTTCTCCATTGGCATACACCATGGGTTTTGCTTTGCTGGGTGCATTAATTTTTACACTCACACTGGTACCGTTGCTTTGCAAAATCTTGTTGAGCAAAGACGTAAAAGAAAGAGATAACAAATTGGTGAGCGGCTTGGAGAATATCTACAAGCCAACTTTAGCATGGTCGCTGAATAAACCCAAGTTGAGTATTGGAATCGCTGTGTCGATACTAGCTATCAGTTTGCTAATCGGCACAAGTCTAGGAACAGAATTTTTACCTCAATTGAATGAGGGGTCTGTATATGTGCGCGCCAGCATGCCGCAAAGCATTGCCTTTTCGGAGGCGAATAAGATGTCGGCTAAAATGCGGAAGATTTTTGAGAAGTACGAAGAGGTGAAAGGTGTGATCTCGCAAAACGGTCGCCCCAATGACGGAACCGACCCAACGGGTTTTTTCAATGTAGAGTTCTTCGTTGATCTCTATCAGAAAGACGATTGGAAACGATCCATTTCAAAAGATGAATTGATTCAGGAAATGCAAGCCGAATTTGGAGCCAATTTTCCCGGTGTTGTATTTGGTTTCTCTCAACCCATTTCAGACAACGTGCAAGAGGCCGTATCGGGGGTAAAGGGTGAAATGGCCATCAAAATTTTTGGTGATAATCTCACGAAGCTTGAAAACATGGCTGACAGTGTGCGCGACATTATGGAGACAGTTCCGGGTGTGCAAGATTTAGGAATATTCAAGAGTTTAGGTCAGCCTGAAATTCGGGTAGAGTTGGATCGCGATCGAATGGCACGCTACGGGGCCAGCGTAGAAGAAGCCAACAATATCATTGAAATGGCCATTGGCGGTAAAAAAGTATCAACCTTCTATGAAGGAGAAAGGCGCTTTGATATTCGGGTGCGCTATTCACCCGAGTTTAGAAAAAGTGAAAAAGAGATAAGCAAGCTGTTAGTGCCTTGTGAGAATGGCACCAAAATACCAATGAACGAAATTGCCACCATCAAATTACAAAATGGTCCGGCCTTTGTGTATCGGGAAGGAAATTTGCGATTCATCCCGATCAAATTCTCAGTGCGTGGTCGCGACCTCGGTAGCACCATTGCAGAGGCGCAAGCCAAAGTTCAGAAGATTAAATTGGACAAAGGATACTTCATGACTTGGAATGGAGAATTTGAAAATCAGGTGCGTGCCACCAATCAGTTAAAAATTGTAGTACCTATTTCAATTCTACTCATTTTCATGTGGCTTTACTTTATGTTTAGCTCCGTGCGCGATGCTTCTATTGTATTACTCAACGTACCCTTTGCACTCATTGGAGGAATCTTAGGATTATTCTTCACGGGCATTAACTTTAGTATCTCTGCCGGAGTAGGGTTCATTGCGTTGTTTGGTGTATGTGTTCAAAACGGAGTCATTCTGGTATCTGTGTTCAACAAATATTTGCACATGGGTGTACCGTTGGTTCAGGCCATTAAGCAAGGAGCCATGAGTCGAGTTCGACCGGTAGTGATGACAGCTTTGATGGCAGGCCTTGGCTTAATGCCGGCCGCACTCTCATCCGGTATCGGATCAGAAACACAAAAACCATTAGCTATTGTGGTAATCTGCGGCTTAATCTCCGCTACAATTTTAACACTCATTACACTTCCTGCTATTTACTATATCTGGCATCAAAATAGTATCTCTGTTGCGGTGCCGGATGAAGAAGAAAAAGATTACGAAAACTATGAAGGATAGGATCATGAAAAAATTATTATGGATCAGCACGATTTTAATAATAAGCAGCTCAGTGGCTGTACGTGCTCAAGAAAAAAAGCAAAACCCCACCAAAGAAAGTATTCTTGCGCAGGGTGAAGAAAAAAATGTACTCAACAAAAAATTCCGTTGGGGAATCAGTTGGAATCAATATTGGAGCACCATTTCAGGATCTCAAAATCCGTCCTTTTCTGCACCCAACTTAGAAAAAGATGCTAGCGGACAACTTGTGTTGATTCCGGCCGGATCGACCGGGCAACCGAAAGTATACACACCTAAATCGTTCTTCTGGAAGCCGAGCATTGGATTTAATTTGCGTGCTGAATATTACCCCCTCTCCTTTCTGGGTATTGGCGTTGGCATCGGTATGCAACAACGGGGAACAGGCATTATCAATCCGGATAAAACGGGCGGTTCGTTTTCAAATCCATGGGTAGTTGGTCTGAATGGGAAGCAAGGAGATGCAGACTCTACCTATAGAGAGCGGCTACGCTTCAACACCATCGAAATTCCGGTTACGCTGTTATTACAAACTCCTAAAGAAGTAATAAAAGGAATGAAACTAAGCGCTGCTGCCGGGATAGTGTTTGTGAATAGTGATTATATAAACGATGTCTTTTTAAGTGTTGAAGACGGATTTCACAAAGAAACGGATGTTACGAAAAGTTACAACCTGAACGATGTGGGTTTACAGTTTTCATTCGGCCCGGAGGTTAAGGCCGGAAATACCATCTTGCAAGTTCACTTGGTTTATTCTAAAGGAACATCCAATGTGTATAAAAAAGGAGCTGACTCAATTTTCAAAAACGGAAATGAAGACGGCAAACATGAAACGTTTGGGTTTCGGATAGCTTGGTTGTTTTAAGTGATATAAATCAAAGTTGTATAGAACCCAAGCAGCCTTTATTGCAACCCTTGGCGAGTCGAAAGATCCATTTTATATTGCTCAGAGTACAATAAAACCTCTTGCAGCTGATTACTTTAATCGCACGCTAGAAATTTGCTGCCATGGACAGTAATACATACCCATCGTAATCGACCAACTGATCAATGCCTGTTAAGAATAACTTGTCTTTATTCACCGTGTATCGGTTTTCTAAACGCATCACAAAATTGGAATTGAAACTCCGCTCTAGTGTTAAAGTGATGCTTTGTGACTGCCACCCATTGGTGTTATTAGTAGCATTGATCAAAGAAGGTGTCACCAACTTGCCATTCAATTCGGGAATCATATTTTTAGGATCGTGCACCATATCCCAGCGGGAAGCCAATGACCAATCTGTATTAAAGCGATAACGGGCAGAAAATGCAGGAGCAATCATAAATAATTCAGTTTCAGGTGCACCCGATTGAAGCTGATACGCAACATCAAGCATAGGAACGAAAGTCCAACGATCGAAGGTGTATTTCCAGAAAATGTTGTGATACATCCGGCTACGATAAAACGACTCTCCGATCTCGCGCACGTCACCGAGGTAGACGCCCCAATTGAAGAAAGAGTTTTTATGATTATCTCGTTGCACAACCAAGCCGATAGCCTTCTTCCCATTAGAGTCTTTGATTTCTTGCCATCCATTTAGAACCATCAACCGCACTGACCAATCTTTGTTCACTTCATATTTCAATCGAACACCCGCCTCGTAGTCGGGGGCAAAGTCGGCAATATATCCACGTGTTGCATGCAGGTTTTCTTTACTGAGGAAAATCTCAAAGCCATATAAAGAAGGAAATATACCGGCTTCAACAGAGAAGCGTTTAGTGAATTGATAATTCAAACTTGCTTCCCTGACCAAACGCATGGATTCAATTTCCTGGGCATACAGCGACTCAACAATGTCGCCTGTGTGAAGTGCCAGTCGAAACGTTAGGTTGTCGAGTTCATACGTGGCCCCCAGGTAAGCATACGGCATTGTAAATTTATCAGCGAACAATGGTGAGCTTGTGTATTGGCGTCTGCCGAAATCAACAGTAGCAGCCCGAGTGGGATCATGAAATCCGGCCGCATAGATAAAATCAAAATAGCCGTTGATAGAAAGATTACCCGGTCTTTTAAGAGTGGTCTTACTGGTATCTTGAAGAGTCTCTGTATTTTGAGCAATCCCGTTGAATGAAAAAATTAAAAATAGAAATAGAAAGCAATAAACTTTAAGCATGCTAAAAGAATGTAGAATTTGAAAATTGATTTTAACTGTTCGAAAGAACAGTCTCTCAAATTCGTAGGCCGCTAAATAAAATCAGTCGGTTGGCAGATGAAAAATGGGATGGCGAAAGCTTCGCCCGCAGGTGAATGTTAGAGGAATAAGAATAAATCCGAGAGGAATAAGAAAACGAAGAATCAAGTTGTTTGGTGATACGTGAATTAGCAGGGATAGGGTGGCTTTCTTCCACAACACGTGAAGGCCCTTGTTCAATGTTATCATCGATTAATAGCAGCCTCTCCTGACCGTTTAAATGAACAGGAAGGCTTAATGTAAGTTGCTGATAGGTTAGCCACCCGCTAAATAAAAGGAGTATAACCAGGGCACCGTAACGTGCGTAACTCCGAACAAAAGAAACCACTGATTTCATTCGGGTGCAAAGATAAATAACTTTCCCGCCTGTAAAAGAGCTTTTTGGATGCTCCGAATCATGCTTCTAAACCAACAACCGTTTGTATTTTGGTGAAAAGAACCATTGTTGCTAACTTATGAATTGATCCAAAAGAAAAACAAAAATAGATGGCTATAAACTATGCCTTGACACGAAATTACTCGTATGCAAAAACCCCGAAAAATTCATCCCGATTTTCTATATCTGTTGGAAATGAAAGAACAGAAACTAATCGACTTGTTTAAAGACTTGCGGGAATACATTCTTGAAATACATCCGGAGAGCAACGAGATACTGTACCACACCCATGCCTTAACCACAGTGTTTTCCATCTCCGATAAACTGGGCGATGCGTTTTGTATGTTGCCCATTTATACCAATCATGTAAACTTAGGATTCAACAAAGGTACGCTGCTCAAAGACCCCCATCAGTTATTAGCTGGCACGGGAAATCTGATCCGACATATTCCGGTAGAAAGTCCTAAAGAATACCGAAACAAGAAAGTGAAGGACTTACTCCAATCCGCTATTCAATTGGCCATCGATGAAATGGATAAACCGTCATTGGTCAAAGGAAAAACGATTTCGAAAATAAAGAAGTAAGTGTTCAACCTACTAAATTCCCGTAATAAGTATTTCGATGCGTAGTGAACTATTTTTTTACTTAGGTTTATCAGCCATCATCATTCATGAAATGGATGCTGTTCGATGCAAAGAATGGAGAATATTTCCGGGGCTGTCATTACTCAATGATGCATGGGGATTTAACCTATTTATGCTTGCACATGTCCCGCTGTTCTATTTTCTGTTTTGGGGACTCATGCGAAACGGAGATCATACACAACTCAAGTTGGCGCTTGATGCATTTTTGATGATCCATGTAGGGCTTCACATACTATTCCTTCAACACCAAAAGAATGAATTTAAAGACTTGGTATCCTGGGCGATTATTATCAGTGCCGGATTGTTCGGGCTGCTGGATCTCCTGGTTAAAATGCAAGTATTTTCTTAACCCACTTCATTTGGACGCACGGAAATGATTCCGACACAAAGGGTTGAAACCCAACCCTTCAGAACCCGTTTAACAACTACAGATTGTCATCCGATCGGATTTTAAAAAATATAGTATTATTGCAACCTGAAAAAAGTGGAGTATTGCGCATGAGATCATTTGTACTAAGAAATTCCCCTGTTCTCCGGTTCCTTCCAGCCCTCTGTTTACTTTTCGTTCTAATGCTTTCGTTTTCATCCTGTAAAGATGAAAACGAAGCCATTGTAGCCGATCCCAATTTGTTGGGTCTTCCCAAAGTGATGTCTGAATTGTATCAGGATGGTAATCAGGTAGGTGATTTAAATGGAAAGGTGACTTACAACGGAAGCAAAATCACCGAAATATTCTACAATAGCACACAGAAGAAAGTGTTTACTTATACCGGAGATCTGATCACGAAAATTGAACACTATCAGGCCGGCACCATTCGGTTCACGCATACCTATCGCTACACCGATGGCAAATTGGTAGAATATACCAACAACGACCAACTCACTGGAAACAGAGATCATATTACCTACACCCATCAATCGGACGGAACGATTGCCTATGAACAAGTGTATAGTTTCAATGGTCGTGACGACTGGAAAAAAACAGGTGAGCTTACATTTGTGAACCAAAATGTGACGGAAGACGTTGCTCTGTTTACTTTCTTCAATGTAAGTGATGAATACAACATCATCGCAAACGTCTTGGAATACGATGACAAACCCAACCCCTTCCGAAATATAACCGGATACAATGCCCTACTGAATTTAAAAGGAACCATCGGCACACATAATATCACCAGCGACTATACCTACACCAGCAGCTTTAAAAATGGTGTGCAATATGCCGAATCATTAATGGGTAAAGAATATGAATTTGCCTATGATAAAGAAGGTCGCACCACTCAAATAGACCGCTACAGCAATGAAAAAGACGGAGGAGAAATTTTGTATCTCGATCGGATCTTTAAATTTCAATATTAGAATCGGCTTCGTTCATGAATTCAAATAGCCCCCTACTTCGGCAAGTTGTTGATGGATTCGTGTATTCTTCTGGGCTGTGTAATAAAGCAATCGCAGATAGAATTGATGAAACTAAATAGTGCAAAGGCCATTTCCAGTTTGTCATCTGAGTCAATAACACCGGGAGCAACGGCATTCGGCCCAATACAATGCACTTTATATAAACCGTTCACCAGTTCTTTGGGTAATCCTCTCTTGATCAAATGCTCGATGTATTCATCCATGGAATAATCTTTTCCCACCAGATGCGCACATAACTTAAACAATGCCAGTCGCAGTAAAGCCGCAGCACTTTTAGCAGATAGGTTGGCCACATCTACGGCTTCGTTGTAATCGCTCAACACCTGCTTGGGCAAATCGGGATTGGCCATCTCTACATTTCCTTTGTAAGGGTAGATCATATTGCCATACAACCAAAGTGTAAAGTTCTGGCAGTTGCTGCATTTGGCGGCTGCTGTATTTCCCAAATCATACATGGCTGGGTGGCTGCTTCCGTTGGGCTGCAGGTAATGATAGTGACAATGAATATTGTACGACCATGTTTGTCCTGCCAACACACCGCAATGTGGGCAGACGAAAGCTTTTAGTTCGAAGGTGGGGGAATGGTGGTGCATGGGTGGGATTGACTGGTTGCTGATTGATTTTTCGGTCGCACTAGTTTCTTAGAATCTAGGTATGTGGCTTATTAGAGTGACCTAATAGCTAAGTCGGCTAATGTCTGTCAGGGGCTTTGGGATTATACTCTTGATATTCTTTGTACATAATATCTTCCATAGCACTGTCATAATCACCCCAATATCCGCGAAACTCCATCCATTGATAAAAGGAAAGCGGTGCATTACGAACTGAAGCTGCACTTGCAGCGGCAGCCGTAGCATGTTGTTTTCCCCCTAAGCCGCTTGAACTACCAGAGAAGGATTCTGATGCTGCTGCGGAACCTCCTCCTGTAGCACTCGAATAGCTGGCAGCAGAACTTGCAGCAGCTGCGGCTGCTCCAGAACCACCACCTGAAGACTTAACAAGTCCTGCATCAGCTGCACTGGCAGCTGCGGATTCAGCGGAAGGTTTGTCGGTTACTCTCAGTTTAACTCTTGGTTGTGGCTTACCCTCACTTAACATCACTCCACTTTGTTGCACACCAACAGCGCTTTCTATTCTTCCAACAACTTCTACTGTAAATCCTTCTTTCCTTAATAATGTCACTTGGGTTTCCGCACGTGGGTAATTTTTGGGGCCTTCAACTTCAACGATAAGCAAAACTTGCGTTGCTCCCTTTTCAAACGCTGCGCGGCATGCGCGCAATGTATTTTCGGCTGTCGCTTCCTCGCTTCCAGTTACGAGGTTGGTGAGGGTTAAGGTATGAGGTGTGACCAATGAGTTTCTTCTAAGTCTCAGTGGCGGTGCAGAGCCATGAGCAGCGGCAGCACTTGCAGCAGCGGCTGCTGAACCAGCAACTGAGCTTGCGGCTTCAGCTTTATGATTCATCTCCGCTTCCACCAAGGCTTGATCGGGCACTGCTTTACTTTTTGTGCTACTTGCTGCCGCTGCAGCACCATAGGCTGAGGCGTCTTGGCTTGCAATTGCAGTTTGTTCTTCTATTGCAGCTAAGGACGAACCACTTCCTGTCACTTTAGCTTTTGTGCTACTCGCTGCTGCTGCTGAACCGAAGGCTAGTGCAGCCGGACTTGCCGCAGTTGGTGGAAGATGTGCTTCTGTTTTAGCTAAGGATGTATTGCTTGCTGCCGCTGCGGACATCGCTTGCTGTTGCTGTGCTGCAGCACCTGAGGGTGCATGTTGCCCTCTATTCATCAGAATGACTCTAGCAAATAATTTTTCATGCAAGCTATAATGGGCAGCTCCACCACCGGCACATATCGCCTCCAGTTCAGAGTTTGGTGCGTGCATATATTCTAAAGCTTCCGGTAGCGGAATCATCATTTTTCCGGCTAACATCTTAGCTAATGGGTTGTCGATCATTTCTTTGGCTGCAGGTCCTCGCGGAAGGCCTTTCATATCTCCTCTTACTGTTAAATCCTTCATTTGTTGTATCCCTTCCACAAATCTTTCCATCACGCTCATTACTGGTGCATCCTCTTCTTTGAGCAACTGCGCAGGAGGCAGTGTTTCGTCACGGAGAATAGAGCAGGTTACAGCAAAAGGTCCTTTTATTATTTGATTCAGAAGCACCCTCGCCCCTGCCATATAATTATCAACGCTTTTTGGTATTGCAGCATCGTACATTCTAAGTTCAATTACAGGCACTGTGCCTGCTGCCTGACAAGCACTTGCATACTCAGCAATTTCATTTTCAAACTGCTTAATGTCATATTCACCGGTAAACTGGACAGCCGCTAATTGAAAAGGGGCAGCCCTTTTTCCATTAGGATTAGATTTTTCCTCAAATTTTGTGCGTTGTATCACCGGTACGCCAAATGATGTATTACTCTCTGACCGTTGAACTAATGAATCTGTGATCTTCTTAGTTGTGATTCCGGAATGGTTTATTTCGTTATTGGAGTCTACACTGACCAACTGCATGGCCTTCCCTCCCATCACATCCGCCTCTTTCTCCAACCCCACATCATCATTAATATTCACTTTACCCTTTAGTTGCATCGTAGGCTTCACCCTCCCTTGCTTTTGTTGTACTACATGCCATGCTTCGTGTGGCAAATGTTTCTCTTGACCAGGTGCAATATGAATTTGATTTCCTTGTGCGTAAGCGTGTGCATTGAGTTGCGCGGGTTGTGAAGAATTGTAATGAACCTTTACATCACTTATATCAATGCCGGAAAGGGATTCAACTCCTGATTTGAGTTGATCGGGTAAGCCGGTGTTGTTTTCTTTTCTTTGAACAGGCTGATCTACAAATGAAATGCCGGAGGATGGCGGACTTACGCTAGCGGCTTTTGAGACTGCGTTTTTATTTGGCTCATAAGTTTCATGTTTTATGACTGGATGTTTCATTTGTGATTGATTCGAGCGTTTATTTTTATGCAATGAAGTTGCCTCGACTAGAAATTCCTCAACTCTAATCCTTTTTATTGGCCTTAGAAGCTTTCTCCACGTCATCGCGATATGCCCAGCCCCATGCCTGATCAGATTCGAGCTCACCTCTATGCAAATAAGTAAGCGGGTCATGTGCATTGGCTTGCCATCCAACCGATTTCTTATAAAAAATAATGTACTTTCCATATGCGTTCCGCCAATCATTCAAACCAAAAACAGCCGATTCTGCTGCGGGATTTGTTCTGTCTAAACCAGTTTGAGGCTTATTAGGTGTTTGAAGTGTGCCAACAGCTTCGTTGTTTGTTCCATGTGTAAGATAGTTTCTATCTCTCAATAATATCTGCAAAGTGTGTTGGTCAAGATGCCATTTTCGAGCTGCCGCTTCCACCGCGGGAATAGCCTTCTTTGCACCAGATACCGCAACCTTACTACCCGAAACTCCAAACTGTACTACCTCTTGGCGTTTAACTAAATGCCTATCAATAACATCCAATCCATAAATCGGGGGCTGAATACCGAGCGCGCTTTTACTTTTCTTTTGCACGTCAGCGCAAGTGTTCATCTTTCTGTGCAGAACTTTTCTTGTTTCCATCTTATCAATTTTACATTACAAAACTCACTCCCAGTTTAAAATCGCACTTGTTTTGAACTCTTCAAAGTTACTTATACATCATAATTGTAAAGTCATTTTCCAAATATCCCATCTTCATTTCAGCCCGGTTGGCTAATCGCAAACAGTAACCAAGCACTTCGTACTTGTTGTAGGACTTAATGACTTCGGTGGATGGGTAGGTTTCTTCATTCAGCAAATTGAAAGCAAAACCTTTGCGCGCACAATCGTACAATTTTTCAATCACCAGGTAGATTAACATCTTATTATCGGTTTGATAACTGAACGAGCCACTGGCCAGCACGTAATCTACTTCCGGTAATCCATCTGTTGTAAAATCGGCATTTATAAAAGAAGTATCTTTTTCATGTTCAAAGCGCTGTTTGGCAGCTTGAATATATTCGGGTACCAAATCAATACCGAGATAGACAAAATGCTGAAACTGCTTATCGAGAAATGGTTTTAGATCGCCCAGACCACAACCTACATCCATGATCACCTGATCGCTCAAGTCGGCAATAGTGGCAAGAACGTTGAAGCGCTCTTGCTGTGATCGCTCGTCTACCCATCCTACTCTTTGTGCATCCGTTTGCTCCTGTTGCAACCATTGACGGTGATGATAGAGGATATTTGCTTTCTCAATGACGTTCATACGAATTGGTGTGGTTACAAAATTTGTTCTTGCCATTCGGAAAAAAAGTTAGCAGTAATTTTGCAATCACTACTAACCTATCTTATCTAAGCGGCTACGGCTGCTTTGGCTGAATTGAGCGCTGCGAGTGTAGAGGCCACTCTTCCATTGGCGGTATCTAACGCTTCTTTGGCCGAGGCTTTCTCTGCATTGGCATTGTTGAGTGCTGCCAACACAGCCGTTTGCTTCGCATTTGTATTTTTCAATAAATCGCCCAGTGTCTTTTCCAACGGTTTATGTGCTGCTGGTGGTGGTGCTGATTGGTTCGTATGGAAAAATTCTGCCTTGGGAATCAACAAAGCGGCTGAAGAAACATCAATGGTGAGGCCCGTCAACTCGGTTGATTTTTTTGCTTGTGCCGCAGACGTAAGCGTGTTTAATGTAGCGGTGAGTGCCGCCACGACTGCAGTAAAAACAGTTGCCGCATTTTTTGCTGTAGTGGTGGCATCGCTTACCAGATCATTTGAGATCAATGGATTAGATGCCTTCCTTTTCGTTATGTAGTCGGAAGCTAAATTGATAGCATTGGTAGCCTCTACGGTTTTCTGCATGACTTGCTCCCACTTCTTCACCAATTTTTGGATGTTGTTATACGATACATCGGCCACTAAATTGCAATCATTGGATGTTTGCGAGAGTGAGGCGAGGCTCGACTTCAACTGAAGAAACATGGTCCATTGCCCATTTATGGTAGTCGTATTTGCTACTGCCTGTGTGTATAGATTCTGATACATATCGGCTTTGTTGGAATAGGACTGGTAGGCGGCATCCGCTGTAGCGGCTATGGTAGTCGCATCGTTATACTGACGGATCAGGTTTTGTAATGTGTTAGTTCGAATCGCTGTAATATTCATACGTATTTTAGTTAATGGTGAATTAAATTTGCTCTAGGTTGAATAAGGTTTCATCAGAGAAGTCAGACAAGGTCCCTTGGAACAAAGGTGCCGCATCCGGCTCGGTAGTTTTAATCATGGAAAGTACGGCTACGCAATACGAATCGCCATCTACCAAAGGCTCTCCGAAGTTATCGGTGAAATCGCCATCCTCATTAATGATTTCGTAATAATCATACGTATCTGCTTCATCCCCTTTGATCTTCTCCAACAGCAAATCAACCGCAGCTTTTTCCGTACGGAACATCGCCAATTCATCTTGCAGCATGCTCTTCTCTGCTGTATGAAGAACAATTTCGGTACTTATCTTCTTTTGTTTGCTACGCCATTCATTAATCTCTTTGGAAAGTTTAAAGTCGCTGTTCTCCTTTTCCTTCAGGTCATGGAAACCTTTAATGATCAATTCCAGCAATTCAATCTGCTTTGTTTTCTCTGCCCCGAGATGCTCTTTAAATGCCGTTGCCTCTTCTTCGGACTTAATGTTGACTTTCTGATTAAGCGATGCCTCCAATTTGGAAATATTATCGGCAATGGTTTGCTGAATGGCTTGAATATCGTTTGGCAGTGGTTCTTCTTTTTTCACGGCCGCATCAATTTTGCGGCTTAACTCCTCAAAATCTTCTTGATGGTTCTTCTGCCAATTTTCATTTGCCTGGATTTTTTCCGTGTATTTATCTACTTCATGCGATAAATGTTTTGCTTCTTTTTCCAACTCCTTCCGCAGATGGGGGTTCAAAGTGGCCACACTATAATTGGAAGCCGGAATGGTTTGTGCGATCTCCACATCAAATGTAAAATCACTGATCTTAGACTCGTTCCAGCGGTCGATCAAAACAACTTGATTGTTGTAGTTCGCTTTCGCTGTCTGATAATGTGCCTTCGCAATATCCATTTCCATTTTACACTGTTGCACCACATACTTGGGTGCTTCTTGCGAAAGTGCTGTTTCAAATGCCATCTTTGCCTGTTGATAAGCTTCCTCTCTTAACCGGAACTCGTCATCCAGTTCAAAAAGAACTTTCGTTTGTTCATCGGTTTTTTTGTTACGATTAAATGCATCTTTATCGTTTTTATTGAAAATGAATGCTCTGAATTCCATCAGCTCATTCAAATCAGTACCATTACCCAATTTCATTTCGCTGGCTGGCACCTTAAAAATCATTCGCATTGCATCGGCTCCTTTCTTTTGGTAGAATTGCATTGCTATATCAGAACCAGCCACTACCGGAAGTGGTGTACGAAGTGTAAATGATTCGGAAGGAAGACTCAACAAACCATTGGTATCGTTGTATTCTGATTGATATTCGGTTGTGTAAACAACATACACGAAGAATTTGTATGGGGTTCCTCTTACTACCGGTTGGCCGGTGTAGTCTATTGCTAGTATGGGTTTGCTTGGAAATTGCAACGATAACAAAAGGCTTTCGTTATCGGAATCAATTTCATTGCTCACATTGGCTAAGAAAAAATCCTTTTGATATAATCCATTTACAAGCTGCGCGTTGGGAAGGCTATAATATTTTGCAGGTGTTGATTTAGCCGATTCCACATTAAACGCAACCGCGTCATCTGCCTTAACGATAATCAGGCGATGTTCATGAATTATTTTCAATCCACCTTCGCTATCTTTAAACGGAGCAAAGCTGAGAGTAAAAGTATCACCCGACATATTTTCTCCGGCATCTCCCTTAAACTCATTGATTTTGACTGTGAGATTATTGTTGATATAACGATTGATAAATGCGGCTGACTGGCGTAATGCCTGATCTTCTGCCAAAGCGGTTTTATATATTCCTGCCTGCTGACTTTCATCCGCTACCGCGCTCGTTACAGCGGCTTCATCTTCAGTTATTAAATCTTGCTGCTTGCTGAACGTATCGGACAATGCTTTTTGCAATGCAACCATTTTGCTTTTTACATCATCACTCTGTGTCACCACACTGGCAGCTCTGGATTGTGACGCTTCGATAGTAAGGTTCAGTGCAATCAGACTCGCTTCTTCCGCCAACTTGGCTGCTTCATTGGTTGCTTTATTCGCCTTTTCAACTAAGGTTTGAATTTTACTTCCTTTGTCTAATGTATTCGCTACTGCCAATGTAGTCGCAATGTTGCCAGACAGTGTGGTGAGGGCCGTTGCTGCTTTTTGTACGCTTGCTGCTGCCGCTGCTGCATTGCTGGTAGTGCTTGAAGCATCCAACACGGCTGCCTTTGCGGCCACAACCACATTCGAAGTGGCGTTCACTCCAATGGCTGCAATCTTGTTTTGCTCTGCTGACTGCTGGCTCTGCTCCTGATGTTCACGCAATTCACCTTCTGCTTTTGAGGTAATGCTGTGTGCATGGTATAAGCTGAGTTTGGCTCCACGTAAAGTATTGAACTCGGTCAATTCTTGTTGTTGAAGGACATTGCCTACGCTGATCAGCGCCTGCCCTATCTGGTTGTTTAAAAGATTACTCATGGTCTATAAAATTTATGGGTTATAATGAATGATTAATTTTTCGATCGTAATAGATGATTTTATTAACTGGTATTGAATGTGGTTGTATGCTTCATATACCTATGTATTTATTGTCTTACCATATTTTTGATATTCTTTCTGCAGACCCTTCATCAAATCATCGAGTTCAATCTGGTTCGATTGTCGGCTAGCCGCCCGCAGCACAGCATAGCGAAATACATTGATAGCCGATCCTCCGGACAATTCATACTTCTCCGCTATTTGCTCAAGCTTTAAATTAGCTGACGCGTAAAATTGTCCGGTAAAAAATTGTCGCCAAAGAGTGAGGCGTTGCGGTGCATCGGGCATAGGGAAATAAACAGTGGATTGAAATCTACGCGAGAAGGCTTCATCCATGTTTGCTTTCAGATTAGATGCCAGAATAATTACACCCGGAAAATATTCTATTCGTTGTAACAGGTAGGAAACTTCCTGATTCGCGTATCGATCGTTACTGGAACTGGTTTGCGTTCGTTTTCCGAACAATGCATCGGCTTCATCAAAGAATAGAATCCATTTTTTCTTCTCGGCCAAGTCAAACAATCGTGCTAAGTTTTTCTCTGTCTCACCGATGTATTTCGAAACAATCAATGAAAGATCTACCCGATACATATCCATATTCGTAGACTTACCCACTAAACAGGCAGTCAATGTCTTGCCTGTGCCAGGTGGTCCGTAAAATAAGGCACGATAGCCCGGCTTCATGTGCTTTCGAAACACATCGCATTGCATCAGCTCATGTTCACTATTAATCCACTGCTTCATCAGTGCTATCTCTTCGCGTACTTCGTTACTCACCACCAAGTCGTCCCACTGCAAGTGTGTGGTAACACGCTTTGCCGGAAATGCTTCGCTGGTTTCGGGCCCTGCAAATTTTCCCGTGAAGAGGTAATTAACAAACTCTTCACTTGTTAGCAACGGCCGACTTAGAAATGGCTCGTTTGCTTCTGTTTGCTCTAACCGAACAAAGTCATGTAGAATAAGTGCATGTGATGGATTAAGTATTTGTTCTACGCGATAGCGGTTCTCGACAGCTCCCTTCCCTAGCAGAAAATAAAGAGTTTGGGCAGTAGGTATAAAACCAGCATGCTTCTTATTGATCGCACCTCCAAATTCAGAAAAGGGTCGATCAAAGTGTGCATTCTTGGTGAAGAAAACATCCAATAAGTTGGGACGCAAGTGGGGAATTGAGGCTAACAAAATGGTGAGACGTTCATCATTTGTCAGGTTGTAATCTCGCACAAGAGCTGCATAGTGTGAGCGATCGGTTGTCAAATCGGGCGATTCAATACTATCTATTTCCAATTCAGATGGCTCAGCTGAAAAATAGTTCGTGAATCGAAAGTCCAATACTTTAACAAACCAATCGATCTCATTTAGAATGGCCGCCACGTGAATCGTATTCGGTGATTCTTCGTACAAAGACGCCTGCGGAAAATCAAAATGATTTATGTTCAGGAGTGCTACTTGATTGGATTGATGAATGGTATTCATTTTTCTATTTCATAGTGTTGCTATAACCAATAAATACTAAGTCGCTTGGACATCCACGAAAACTTAACTGGGCTGAGCGTAAAGGGCAGGCTGTCCAGAAGGATATCATAGGGTTTACGCTCTATGGTTAATTCCCAAAACTCTTCATGTTCCAATAGTCTGCCGTCACGCACCAACCAGTTGCCACGAACTTCATCGGGTGTACTGTTACTGATCACCGGCCAATGTGTCGTCAACACGGATAACATCTCATTCACCAGCTTCTTCTCTTTACGCTTAAGTTTTACGGAGGTCGTCACGGCATTCATTGGCATGCCACATAATAGTTTATATAACATACAATCCTCTTCTCGGAAGTCTTCATTTCCCGTTACCGCATAATGCATCAACACAATTGCACGCGCACGACTTCGTTCATCTTTAAAATCCTTCTTATCCAATAGGTGACATTGATCAAACAAAAATTGAAAGTAGGGATGGACCAGTACCAGACCTGCATTGGAAATAAACACAGGTTCTAATTCACGATCGCATGAGACAGCTTGTGTCTCCTTGGACAATCGCTTTACTTGTTCTGCCGATTCCCGCAAGATTTTCATCTTAGTTTTACTCTCATCCTCTTTACCTGATTTGCCTGCTAATCGCAACACCTTCTGTTCGATGAATCGAATGGATTCGGTGGCATCTCCTAAAGCCGGTAGTGACCAATGAATCAAACGCTCTAAAAATATATTGGGTAACCGGTAGTGGCGCACTAATCGCAAGAGTGAACGCAATGTGGACTGATGCGTAATCGAAGTATTAGAAATAGCCGCGGTAAAGATTAGTTTTCCAATCTCATCGAGCATTTCCTCTGCCCTATTATATCCCACCAGAATTTTGCTCCACTCCTTCCACCATAAATAATGATCCGTGCGCTGGATGTGTGGATTTGAATTCCATAAAGCCTTGCGTGTATCGACTGAAAGAGAAGCAACAAATTTCTCTCGCTGCTGAGGGTTCGCCTTACGCAACACTCGATAAAGTTGATCCGAGTGATGGGTATTGAAAAATTGAATAGCCTCGTCAACTGATTGAAATCCCCCTTCGCGCAGTTGTTGGAATGAAGGCTGCTCGATCACCGCCTGCATATAATTCTCCAATCGTTGTCCGGATTCTTGCAAATGGTTCTTTTGAATAATCGGCTGATCAGAAAAAGAGTTATTCTCCTCACGCAACGATTTATTTGTAAATGCAGTGTACAACATCAACAGTTCATTTACCTGAAGTGAACGGTATCTGGAGGTGAGGATTTCTAGAATCGATTGAACCAAGTCTGACTCACGCATGGTGCCCTTCAACGAATGTGCTACTTCCAGCATGGTATCATTGATCGCTAATCGGTACTTTGCTTCACTGCCAAAGAAAGGAAGCATTTTATCTGTAATTGTTTCAAGAAACAGCATAACGTGGCTCATCCTCTCTGCCGTAGGCGACTTCACAACCTGTGCCAGTATTTGCCGGAAATCGCTATGAGAAATAGAGGCAATTTGCTTTCGTATATGAACATTGTCCAAGTGTTTTTTGATCACTTTCGCCAATTGAACAGGCTCTGTTTGCAAACCCTGATGAATCCATGCTGCCAGTTGAATGTCCTGAGGCCCTGTATGATCTTGTAATTGCTTCCATGCCATTTCTATTTGCTGAAGAAGGGATCGATTTTTCTTCTTGTGTTTCTTTCTTGAGTCAGAAACGTAAAGCATGCCAGTCGACTCATGATAAATCTCCTCGATGAATTGAAGAAACCCACTGATGGCAAAAGGCAACACTTTCAATGCATCTTTAGCCTTTAACAATTTTTTTAAGAATACCTGCTCGGATAAATTGTAATGCGCTGCGGTATTATGAATCAGCGCCTTCAAAAAATACTTTTGATTGAAATAGGATCCTTGTGTATCCAGCAAATGTGAAATGATCAGCGTCCACATGGTATTGATGACCTCTCGCTGAGATATATTGGCGAGTGGGTCATAGCGGTGAACTGATACTAAACAGGCGTGATAAGCCTCGATCTTGTCTGCCTGTTCCGGCAAAAGATACCGAACTAGCTGCGAAGCCAGTCGCTCATGGCTCTTCGTCAGAAGATTCGAAATAATAGGAGCCTTGTTTCGATAGCGTTTAATTTCATGAATAAAACTGGTCAGTGTTTCTTCCTTGACTTCTGCTTCCTCACTCATCCTTTGAATCGTATGACTCAAACCGTCCGATGTTTCGATTTTTGTCCTTAAATTGTTCTCTTCAAGTGATATTACATTTTTAATCCCCGGAAATTCATGATGTATCTCAGTAATTACTCCGGCAAATGGCGATGGTAATACTCCTTTCCATTTTGGCAAAGCAGCAACAATCAACGACACCAAGTCATCGAATGCGATGTTGAAATGAAAGGCAAACTGTTGCAATATGCTCTTCGCATAACTTTTCGCATTGAATACGGAGTCCCGTTCTACCAACAGGTAGTTAAATACAAATAGCCACAACGTCTTCTCGAGTGCGCTTTGTTGTGCCTCAACAATATCCTCTTGCTGATTGAGTTTTAACAAATAGGAATGATATGCAATCAAGTCATTGGCATATCGTGGCTCTAAGACACTTACTAATTGACATAATCGATCGCTATTGAATCGCTCAACGATGCGCGCACGAACCGTCCATGAAGCGCCCAGCGTTCGCATTAAATGAGCTAATGCATTTGGCTCATGTTTAACCGTGTTTTCTAATAATGCTACCACATTGGTTTGATGATCACTCCAGGGCAAATAGCCAAACCGAAAATAATGAGCTAATACATCCAATTGACCGGAGGGAATGGTTGTGATTTCTACTCCATTGGCCACTGTATTTCGCAATGCATCAGTCAGTGCCAACCGTAATGCGTTTACTACCCGCTGTGGCCATTGTGACCGAATATCCTCAATATCGATAGTGCCGATATCAATCTCTACTTTCTTAAATCGTATAATTTTATCAGGAGGACAACTGGCGTCCAAACAAATCCCCAGCATTTGTTGCAGTTCGTGCAGATACAAATCAATCATTTGCTGCTGCAGTGGCTTTGCCTTCGATTCATTA
>DGYK01000021.1:99304-103829 GCA_002398365.1 Flammeovirgaceae bacterium UBA5008 | reverse complement strand
CCTTCGATTCATTATCCAGTAATAACTCGAGGCTTTGGGTTCGTATTTGATGATTCCTGCTTTTCACTTTGTCTTTGGAATAATTGAACGGGTGACTGTTTCTGAAATAAAATCTACCAGCTCCATCGCGATCTGATCTGCTTGAATTAACTCAGACAGAGATGAATCTTTGCCATCATATTGTTTTTCAAGCGCTTTCAGCCAACTTTCATATAGCTTCAGTACTCTTTCCATATCCTTCATCGGTATGGCTCTAGCATCCGCTACCACTGAAACAGGAGTTAATTCCATCAACTTTTCAAACACCAACTTGCAGTAGTGAGTCTGCTGAAAAATGGAAAGCCACTCCGGAAAAAAAGCAATTACTTTCGATACTATTATTTCGATCGGATAGGATTTGTTACTCGTACCGGGATTCGAAATCGAGAAAGACAATATTTCGGGTGATTGCCCCATTCGATAACTATCCAATTGAAACTTGATCTCGAGTGCTTTGTCTTGAGTGTCGGCCAGACAGAGACGCGCCCATGTTCCTGAAGCAATCATTAGCCCCACTTCAAATCCTCTGTCCTGATTCAATGATTTTATTTCCAGCGGAGCTACATCATTCAGATTTGACATCATTGTCACTAAATTTCGGAGCGACACTTCTTCGCTGCGATATAATAGCTTACTGTCTTTTCCCTGAAGAATCCAATTGTATTTTAGAAAATTCATCAACCGGCTGGCATCCATCATCACACAGCCATAGTATGGATCTGCCAAATCCTCCAGTGATTGTGTATACTTCTGAAGAAGACTCCATAACTCCTCAGTGGAAGCTGGAGGCTGACTTTGTGCAAAAGAAATCAGTGAAAGTTTATTCCAAATTACTTCTATGCTATTGCTGCGCTCAGCTTGCATCTTGGATTCAACTGCCTTGGCTTTGGGTGGAAAAATAATTTGTTGTGTACCTAGTGAATCGTAGAAATAGATTTCAATCCCTTCTTTCTTCTGGAAGCTTTGTTGAATACAATCTGCTACACCGTCAAAATAACTTCGAAGACCTAACTCATTATCAAGATTCTGTTCAAGTCCACAAGCCAGATGTCCCAAGGTTTTTTGTTTAAAGTAAGATCGAGCGCGATTGGAGGAAAGAAAAGGTTGATTCTTCAGTGTTTGCTTCAGATATTCCATTTCAGCAATCGGGTCATTGCCATAGCGTGGATTGATGGCTTGCAAAGGCTGATGGCTGAATTGTTTGCCACACCTGGCCAACAAATGCTCTAACACCCGCAGCTTACGCGATACATCTGAATCCGTTAAATCAGCGTTCAATAGCGTTTGGACATACGGGTTATTCGTATCTTGTTGATACGCTTTCCAATCCGTCAGAAAAGGGGCGGAAGCATACCGGCTCGCATAACCTTTCACTCCGTGCAATACACCATCCGCACCGGGAACCTGATAAAGGGGCTGCGTAAAATAAGTTCTTGCAGTGAGTTCTGTAGACGTTCTTCCGCTCTGAAAGGAAAACAACTGATACGTGTTGCTGAGTTGAGCCATATAGTCGGTCATATACTGTTCCATCAGCAATAAATACGCTTTGAGTTGTTTGATCTTACCTTGGTGTGCTGCATTCACCGGAGGTTTGCCGATCAGCCGATAAACCGAAGGAAAACTATTCTGAATTGAATAATAGTCGCCTAAATTTCGATGTTCTCCATGAGGAAGAATTTCATTCAAATCAGATTCGATGGGCCGAGGTATCAATTGCTGAAGATAGAATTGTACCTTATCGCTGTTGATGGAAGTTATGCTCTTATTGGCTACTAAAATAGCAGCATTTAAAAAACTTGCTATGTCAACAAAAGGTGCTGTTTCAAAAGCATATTCGATGCGGTGAGATTCGGTATCATTTCCAGTTAATGATATACTCTTTAATAAAACTCGTTCGATGCCTTCCAAAGACAGCAACGCTGCGCTAATTTCTTGCATCGTAATCGTTGCCCGCTTCGGTTGAATACAGTCATCTTCTATATATCCACCGGAAAGGTAAGGTCCTTCCAGCAGTTGTGGCAAAGCCCTACCCTGCTCGGCTAACTGATTATAACTTTTATAAACCGGATAGGGAGACAACAGATGGTTGATGGCAAAGATGATCTCGGCCACCCCCTTCTCTATATTTGCATTTTTTTCGAACGCAATCTCGCCTTGTATGCAAAGGCGAATAGCGCTCAGCATTTTTGGTGCATCAAACAACTGCCCCAGATTGGATCGCTGCACCAAGAGTTGGTTGACTCTTTTACCAATTGCTTTTTGTAGCTCCTGATCCTCTTTATCTTCCGAAAGGTATTCCGGCTTTAATTCAAAATAAGGACGAATGATTAACCCATTCATAAACGCACTACTGACAAGAAGATAAACTTGCTTTATCTCGCTAATGTCGTTTAAGATTACTTTACAAAAATCCTTCTTTGTAACAGGATTGACAGGAAGAATCTCTAACGGAGTATGAAAATGATCTGTGTAGGGGATGCGATCTTCCGGGCCTGATAGAATATCCGCTATTGGTGTATCGGCTTTACTTCCTAATTCAGTTAATGCGTAGCAAAGGTTTTGTAAAATAGTAATACCTGGATCGGAGTCGTTGTAATTTGTCCACACATCACCTGAATAAGAAGCAATGCGTTCATACGCGAACTTCAACAAAGCTGCATAATCCTGGTGAAAGGGATATTGCTCTGCTCGAGCAATCGCGTTTTGTGGTGTGGAGGCCGTCAGTTCCATAGTCTGGTTATTCGATTATAAATGATCGGTGAACCATTGTATTTTACAGCTGTTCGTATCTCGATACCATAAACTCCTTTCCTCTCTACCACACATCTCATTTGCAATCGCTGCCACCACCACTTGTATTGCTGATTGATTGCACTGATTCGTTTGTTGGATTCTTTGGCGATAGTCAACACCGTATAATACATCGCATATTTTCCATCTGGTTCATTGACTGCACTGATAATTTCAAATGATGTGAACCCACTGAGGTTAGTCAGAATCTTATGCCAATGGCCGTCTGCTTTTACCTGATTGTAATCAATGGTACTATCATAATAGCGACCAATTCGGTTACGCATACCGATACTTCCATTCACCTCTAGATCACAAAGTGGATTAATTGTGTTGATACCAATCCGAGCATTGGTTACGCCCATGGAATTTGTGACAGTTTTAAATGCCATCACACTTTTCAATTCCTCTTTCTTTGTGGCAGGAATCCCAATCGAAAGCATTTCTTGCTGATTACCTACAGCATGGACAATAAACGATGGTGTGTTATTCTTCTCACTTACCGCATCGCTAAAAAACGAAAGGTATCGTTTGCCTGTGTCTGAGGGGGCAAGACCTAAGCCACTATCTGATGTGGGTTCTACCTTATCACTGATTTTATTAACCGTAGAGTCAATCAGATCGGCAAAGTATTCTTCCCTGACCAAAGCGCCATTGCGAAAATATTTCTTTAACTGTTCTCTTGATTGGGCAGGCATGGTATCAGGAGTTTACATAAAACGTTTCACCAATACGCAAATCTTCTTCCTCTTCCAAAGTTTCCTGCTTACTGCCACAGTAAATCATATGATGCTTATCCGGAATAATTAAGGCTTGCGGGGACACAGAAATAACATCTCCTCCTTCTTCCTGATTAGAATCAAAAAGGTAATAGCTAAAGTCTTCAATCTCCCCCACATAGTCCCTTGATTGTATAAAGGAATATATTCTACTCCCTAAAAGATTTTCAGTAGCTGCGTAAGACAATGGATTGCCTTTTATCCAGGGGCTTAAGAAATTATTCAAATCTGTATTCAACTGTTCGATCCATGCCTGCGCTTTGTTGGGTTCCTTAAACTGAATCTGGCAACTTACTTTCAACTCAACAAAATCAGGATTTGATATTTCATACCTCACAGAGGGTATTCCGATCTCTTGTAAAAAATCAAAGACGCTTAACATCAGCTCTTGCGATGCGATCGGTTGGTAGCGATCACTTGTCGCAGCATCGGTATAAGGTATCATGATCACGCGCACTAATCCTGATTGTGCCACATTTCCATATGCCATCGGTAAGGCGGTAACTTTATATAACTGCGGAAACTCATCCAACAAAATCGTTTCAATATCGTGGAGCGTAACGGCTCTTCGCTTATGGCGCAATCGACCCGATACCGTGCTATAGTATTGTGAATCGATGGCCAGTGGCTCTCCGCCAAAACTTGGCAGCGGTTGTTTTACACTTTTGATACCTGGCACGGAACTGATCAATTGCGTGATCGCACCCGCTTTGAGTGGTTGATAATTATTTTGTTCTGGAACCGCCCGCTCCAATGAAACCGCCTGTGTTGAAAGGAAGCTGCATTTAATTTTTGAATATTTTTTTTGTCCGCATCGCAGCCAATACAAAGAAGGCGGCATATACATTCCTCCTTTGACTATATCGTTTGGGACTGATAACTTGATTACTCCGGAACGTTGAAATCCGTCTGTGCCA
>DGYK01000021.1:97144-99101 GCA_002398365.1 Flammeovirgaceae bacterium UBA5008 | reverse complement strand
CTTTCTCCAGCCGTGTGCACTCCAATATTCAAAGGTATATGCATCTGAAGCCACTTGACTAATGGATTTAGCTTTGCTTTCTATCACCAAGATGATGGACAATGGATTGCCGGGGAGTAAAGTATCTAAGCCCCAATACGTATATGCTTCCGCGTTGTAGGTAGGGAGTAATGCTGGAAGTTCTTTGGAAGGATCGACCGCCTCAATCCCAAGCGGATGAAGGTGATACCAGTTCAGCGTGTCTGTTGTTTGTTCCAGTGCATAGTGCTGCAAAGATTGATAACCTACTTCTATTCCTTTCATCTTGGGAACAAATGGAATAGCAGGTAGAGGTTTGATGGGCCACTTGCCGGATGGCAATCTAAAAATGAGAGGCCGCGCATTGTGCATCAAAGCAGCACTGTTGTCTAATGTGACGCTGGATACAATGATGGGATAATCTACGCTGCCAAATCCCTGACCGGGTGATGAAAGTGAAAGACAGAAAAAACCTTCGCGGAGATTATTGTTGAGGCCGGTATACACAGGCAAGTGTGGATTAGACCGAAAGGGTCCCTTTAAGGAAATAATCTTCTGCTTATTTTTCACAAACGGAGTTTCATTGATGGAAGTACTCAGTTGTGGTGTCACATCATCTGTAAAAAGACAATACTCCTTACGGTTGACTCCATCTTTCGAAACAGCTTTCCATCGGTCGCCATCTAATTCATATATTTTAGTTTTGAACGATTGGTTGCGTAAGAATTCCTCTGAAGCACCCGCAGGTGCAGTGTTGCTTACGGCCTTGCGTTTCTTTTCATCTTTCTCCTGATAATAGGTATTATAGGCACTGTAATATTCCTGAAAGCTGGCAGGAAGTTTATCCCATACAATCGTGAGATCAAACTGCGTCAGTTTCTTAACAAAAAACTCTTGTCCACCTACATATAAGTTGCTTCCGGGCAACGGTTCGTTGAATGGAATAAAAGGAGACGTAGTGGGAAGTTTACCCGATTCATTCTCAATCAGAAAATCACAAACACCTTTTACATCCGTGGAGATAGAAAGGTCGCTCATGCGGAACTTTGCTAAAGACGCATACTTTCTTTTTCCGTCAGTTGTCAATGTGAGTGCACAAACGGGCCACGAAGAGTTATATCCGACTCCATGAAGCTTTTCATCATATGAAATAATAGAAGGATCGGAAGGTGAGAG
This sequence comes from Flammeovirgaceae bacterium UBA5008, assembly GCA_002398365.1. Classification (GTDB taxonomy): domain Bacteria; phylum Bacteroidota; class Bacteroidia; order Cytophagales; family Cyclobacteriaceae; genus ELB16-189. Next base: position 97,907 of record DGYK01000021.1, on the reverse strand, counting down.
TAAAAAGGAAAGTCGTAAACAATTCTTTTGATACTGAACTTCCAAAAGGGAAACCGTATGCCAACCATTTTTGCCTGTCAGCTTTACATCAAATAAATTACTAAAGTCAATGTTTGCCAATACATCTTCTTGGGGTGACAAAAATATGAATTCAATAGTGACAGATCGGGTACCCTGTGCCAATAGAAGATCAGAACATGAAAAGGCCCAGCCAAGTGTGGTGTTTTGCGTTGACCAATTATTAGTTGAAAGTCCCCCACCAAACAACGGCCATGCTGTATTTCCTAATTCGCTGAAATGAGTGACCTCGCCAAGGCTCATGTCCGCATCCCCAATATTCTCATCCTCACTTGGAAGATTCAGTGTGAGATATGAGCTTATCTTGGCGGAAGTAAGTGGAGTATCTTCCTTCACCCCAAATACGATTGAATCTCCGTTCGCACCCACTCCACCCGAAAATGGAGTGCCTTTAGGCAATAACAATTTGTCAATATCTTTGGCAAGTTCAATTGTAATAAATGTTTGGTCGGGTGAAGCTGCTTTCTTCTCTGCCTTCAATACCGACTTATAATAAAATTCTAAATGGCGTTGTGTAATGGTATTGATTGCCTTTTGTTGTTCCTGAAATAAATCCAAATAAGTAAGCAATAATCCTATATGGGGAGGAATATCCTTTCGCAAAAGCGATTTCTGAAACATCTCTTCTGCCCAATGAATAATTTCGGAATGTAGATTAAATAACTGCTGTCCGCTGCTCTGTATT
>DGYK01000021.1:57738-97040 GCA_002398365.1 Flammeovirgaceae bacterium UBA5008 | reverse complement strand
TGCTCTGTATCTTTTTCAATAACCCAGACGGGTTAGTTGACATCTCCAGCAGCGGATTAAATTTCCATGCCGGATCCAATTGGTAAAGCTTTTGCAAATTAGAAGGCTCTGCAAATGGGCTTTCATTTTGCAGCGATCGATATAAGCGAAAAAACTCATTCACTATTTTACGGCCGGTAGTCGAAAGGAGGTCAGTCAGAAAGGTGGCAATGGTGTTCACCGAAAAGTTTTGTTTCGATAGTTTAAACCAACCATCCATTTGAATCACTACATCAAAACCTAAAGCAAACAAAGAAGGAAGGTATTTTTCCTTTTGTTGTCCCTGCTCTTTAGCGGCCTCATACAATGAGATAAATTGATTGTAGTTGTTTACACATTCAGTAGTGGCAATCCGCGCGCTCAACATCGTTACATCTGAAAGCAAGAACGATTCCCATGTTCCCTTCACACCACCATTCACCGTATGGAAATCCAGTGCGCGGCTAATCTGCGTTGCATATTCCACTAAATCTAATTGACTACGCTCATCAACCATAAAATGAGTAGTAGCCAGCGCAGCCGGTGTTTGCCTTCCTTGCAAGGTTCCTTGTATAAATGGCGATATGTTGAAGGAAGTATCCACAGTATTAATTCAAATTCGTGCCTTCAATCAGATGAAAGGGAAATACAAAATTTCTGCGGCTGTTATTCTTTACTACAGTGTAGCTCACCGTAATCATGATCTTGCTCTCATTTTGCGGATCGGGTTCAATCTGAACATCTTCCAGTTTCACCCGTGGCTCGTATAGTATAACGGCATCGCGAATAGTATCCTGAATAGCACTGTACATGTTGGCATCGGGGTCATCAAAAAGCAAGGATTGTAAAATGGTACCGTATCCATTGTTCATAAAACGTTCTCCGCAATGTGTAGAAAATAGAATATGCAAGTTCTGTTGGATGTTTTCTTCTTCGGATGAAAGTGCAACCGAATTGACATCTTGCAGAAATTCAGGAGGGAACGCCCAACCTTGTCCTAAAAATGATTTAGCTTTTTTCATTGCGTTTTATCATTCGTTTTACCCACCAATCATCACCGTCATGGCTCCTAACATAATTGTTCCTCCGTGTGCAGTCGTATCACCCATGCGTGCAGCCGGCTTCCCTCCGATTAACACCGTAGACGAACCTTTTACAATGGTATCGGGTGGACCTACACATACCAGCATATCTCCCAGTGTAGCAGCCGGTAATTTCATAATCAATACGGTTGGCTGCCCGGGGCCAATCACCGGGCCACCTACGTGGGGAATAGGTGGTAAACCCGGTGTAATCATGGGGCATTGGTGAAAGTCGGTGAGTCGTGCTGCGGGTGGCATATCAATAGTATATAGTATTGGTCCTCATTTATTTTTTTAGTTGATCATAACAATGGCTCCTTGAATTTTTACTTCTCCGGCTGCTGTTAGTTGTGCGGACGCGTTGCCTTGCGCCTTGTACGAAAGTTGTGCTTCATTGGAAACATTGAGTGCCTGCATGGACAAATCTCCTCCGGATACTTTCACGGATGCTCCGGTAGAAGCTTCCATGTTCAAATTGGTTCCTGCATTGATCGTAATCGCAGAAGCGCTCTTAATTTCAATGCCGCTGGCCGATAGGGTGATGGAATTATTATTCTCATCGGATAATTTGATGTTCTTCGCTTCATCACTTAATACAATTTGATTGTTGGCTGGCGTAGTAATAGTAATGATCTTTTTATCTTCCTGAAACTCCACTTTCATTTTGGTACGCGTAACCAACGCCTTGGTATTGTTTTGTTCATCCGGTGTAAAGGCCGGTGCACGACCACTACTGTATAAGGAACCGAGTATCACCGGATAGCGCGGATCGTCATTGAAGAATCCAACGATCACTTCGTCATTCACTTCGGGATAAAAGAAAGAACCAAAACCCGAAGAGGCATATACATTTCCCAACCGCGCCCACACTCCTTCTCCGGCCGTACCTACCAAAGGCAAATCGAGCTTTACACGGAGTTCATTGTCGGGATCGGAATTGATTTGTTTAACAATTCCAATCTGTAAACCTTGCACACCGGGTAACAGACCGGAGGCCAACGGTGCTTCTACTTTGAGTTGCTCAGTAAACCAATCCGGTGAAATACCAAGCGTAACGGTGGTAATCCAATTGCCTTCGTGCAATTCATGTTGCACGCCTGATACAAAGCCTTTGCCATTGAAGCGTTCTCCAACACCTTTCAATTCAATCAACACACCGGGCATCACAGTGGCACTGCCTTGAAACTGAACTGTGCCGGTCATCTTTGCATAAGTACTTTTGATGGCTTTGGCCTTCGCCCACGTAGTCAACATATCACTTTCTAAAAAGGCACCCGTCTGGAGATCAAACGAATCGAGATCGAGCACACTTGAAAGTTTAGAGGTAGAAAGATTACCTGCTCCGAAATCAGTGGGAGATTGCGATTGCGATGTGATTGCCTGTCCTTTCATATCCCAGGCTGAAGATTTCACTGATTTATATTGATTTTCAGCATCTACTTCCCCATCGAATTCAAATATGTCTATTCCATAGGTGAGCGTCAGCACAGTGTTCGAAATACTAGCGGGCGATTGCACACTGATCTTGCCGTTGTTCACTATAGTCACCATTCCGTTCACATCAGCACGCGCCAATACAAAGTCCCAATCGGTGGCATAGTATTGAATGACTTCTTTTAATTGCGGAGTAGTCGAAGACACATCTGCTGACAATCCGTATTTACCTATGATGGAAGACAGAATGCTGCTGTCCGTAGTATTAGTAAAGTAGGCATTCTTGCGCACCTTCGTCATCTTCACGGCTGCATCTTTGCCAATCACCACCAACACGGGGCCTTCATTCTTTTTGATTCGGATGGCATGCTTTACAATGAGTCCCTGAAAGATCGTCTCTGTGCCACTTTCATACCCGGCCTTGATCTCCATCTTGTTACCCGGAATAAAAGCACTGCTATCGCTGATGGGGAAATCTTCTGTGTCCGCATTTCCATCTAATATTTCAATCTCACAAAAGGGAATGCGATTCATTTGGTTGTTCACCATCACCGACAGCACCTGATAGGAAGAGTCGATGGCTTGCCCATTGATCTGAATGGTATAGGTTACTAAATCGCTGGTAGCAACAACAGGTGTAGCAGGCATATACTAAATCAAGGGTGGAAAATAAATGGTTGTACCGGGCACCAGGTACCTGAAATTAGTAAGCTTGTTAAATTTGGCTACTTTCAAATACTGACTGCTGTCACCATAAATTTTATGAGACAGCATGGGTAAATTATCGCCTGCACGCACCAGCCATTCATGTGTCATATCCGGAGATTTGGCATCGGCATGCGCAGCTACCTTCTTTGGATTCTGATATTCTTTAAAGGAGACACTGGCCTTTGCCCGTAAGGGCGAACCATCAGATTTAAACAATGTGTAGTTAATGCTGAGTGACGTAAGCTGACAAGGAAAACTAAGCCCCTTGCCCCAAATAAGTTTCAGGTAATTGGGTTTGTGAATTTCTCCGTTATAATCATACGCGATCTTCTTCAGTTTGGTAATCTCTGCTTGCACATCGGTACGAGCAGATGACAAGATACCCGTTCCATCAAAAATTAATTCAAAACTAACTCCTTGTGGAGCCGACTTCTTATACTTAATGCTGGCATTCGATGTACCGATGCCCTGCTCTTCATTGAAAGCAATCTCATAGTTTTGCGTGTACTTATCCGGATTAATCAGTGCCCGATACGAATCGATCTTATTGCTAAACGCATTGTCTTTGTATCCTACCAGGGTCAGATATTGAAGTCGTCCACTAGCGTCTTTCATACATTATCGTTCTTTTTTGCGATCTAATTGGCGCATTACTTTTTCTACACATCGCTCAATGATTTCTTTTTCATTCCATCGGATTGAAGGTGTTTCTTTCTTCTTTCGAGCCATGTCTTCATCGGTTACATGCGTGCGGATGATGAGCTCTCGTATCTCGATGGGCATGGCTAATCTTTGGTGAAGTAGTTGTAAGCAAATTCCAACGATTCGACCACGTACGTGCTTTCGGTGGACTTAAATTCTGATACACCCCATTTTACCGGATAGGCATTGATGAAATCCCAGCTCACCAAAGTGTTGCCCTCGGCATTCAATAACTTAACAGTAATGGTTTTAGGAACAATCGGAGTATTGAATCCATTGCCCAGCGTATCGCTACACCATTTGGCCAAGTCTGAATCGCTCGTGACAAAACCTCTCTTCAGCGTCAGGTTGCCATACTTCATTGCCGTTGGTAATTTGTACTTAAATCGATTCTCTCCCCCGCACACCACTTCTTCAGTTTCTATATCGGCATTGATGCCACTGGCCTCCTGAAAGGCTGCGTCAATCTTTGCCGTGATGCCGCTAAAACTGACCGCGAAGTAAAATGAACCGGGGGGGTAGAAATTGGCCATCTATTATTTGCCGTATTTAATCGTCAAACCTTCGTGCGCAATTTCAATGCTGTCAATGGCCACCTCGTTGCCATCCGACTTTAAATCCGTAGCGCTGACTTTCGTGGGCCATGCGTTATTCAATGTCCAGGTTACTACCACTTCACCGCTTTGATCCAATAATTTAATAATCACCGCCAATCGCTCAATGGTGTTCATTTTAATCTGACTGTACCACGTCCAGAATAAAGCGTCATTGGCAAAAATGCCACGCTTCATCGTTACGTTTCCATACTTGGCAATGCCGGGCATTTTTACCGTAGAGAAAATGGGGCTGTTGGAATCGCGGTATTCTATGATTTGTGTTTCGGCATCCAGGCCAGACACTTCCTGAAAGGATAAGTTCGTTTGCTTTGTGCCCCAGTCAACCGAGAATCTAAACTTAGGGGTGGGCCAAGGGGCGCCTTGTGTTGTTCCATTATTATCTGCCATAATGATCTATTTTTAAATGGTAATGTATTTATGAACTGAAATGATTTTAAGATTTAGCCAGCTGTTGCTCAACGGACAAAACAATAAACTCTGCGGGGTGTGTAACCGCAATGAGAATGGTGGCGCGCATGTATCCGTCCAGTATGTCCTGCGGATCCATTGTCACGCCTAAACCAATCTGCACTTGAAATGCATCCGTGGGCGATGATCCTTGCAAGGCTCCTTCCTTCCACACATTGGTTAAGAAGTTGGTGAGCATACTTTTCACTGTGCTCCAGGTAATGGACACATTGGGTGCAAACACATAGTTACGCAACGCAAGCTTAGCCGATTGCTCAATCATAGTAACCGTTCTGCGCACGTTGATATAACGCCAGTCCTGACTGTTGCCATCCAATGTGCGGGCACCCCACAGCAACACTCCCTGGCCGTTGAAGAAGCGGAACGCATTAATGGATTTACCACTTACAGCGTCCACATTCAATCCTCCCTGATCATCTTCATCCAATTGAATGGTGAGATCTGTAACACCTACGGGCGAAACGTTGGCAGGCGCATTCCAAACACCTTTGTCTCCGTCAACTTGGCTGATAATACCGGCCACAATACCACTGGGTGGTAATGTATTTATTTGCTCGAGCACAATGGCCAACAAGTGTGCGTAGGTTTTGCTCGCCATCAGGAGCGCCTGATTATTTTGAGATACCGACAGTGTATTACCCGCCTTGATGGAGTTAATAATTTTGGCTGCCACAGGATTTGGATTAGCGGCCGGATTCAAGAGGTCCATCAAGGTAGATACATCGCCTCCGTTAATGTTGGTGTAGTCTACGTCATCAATCGACATGACGGTGGTTTTCAAATAGGGATAGTAAGCTGCTCCGTATTTTAAGTAGTTATTGCCGGTAGCATTCCGGAAATTGGTAATATCATCTAACCACAATTGCGGATCCGGCTCACGTCCGCCTTTTACATCCATGATGCTCATAAACGTTTGCATGTTGTTGGCTTGCAGCAACATTTCTTCCAGTAAGGTAGAATATTCACCATCCGACAATAAGGTGGACTCCGGTGCTACATACATGGTTACATCTTCAAACTTTTTCAATGCCAGCAAAGCCGATTGAAAGTCGGCCAGCTTTACGTTCATATTGGTAATTTCATCGCCCGGATTAATTGCGGAGTTGGTAGCAGATCCGTAGGGGCCCAGCGAAACAACGTACGCAACACTACCGCCATTTTCAAAAAACATCTGCACACTATTATAGAGATAATAGATGGTGCCGGGGTCGGGTTCGATGGTATAGATGTCGCCATTAAAAGAATACGATTTTCCGGCAGCCGGTGCTTTCTTCTGCTTCGTTAAATAGTAAGAAGGCGAATATTGCTTGGCCTGCGCATCGGGGTATGAAAAGAATGCATTAAAATCCTTCATCGAAGTAATTCGAGTCGGCTTCATTACATACGATTTGCCTTCATAGGCAGCTTGTGGTGTGTAGCCAATGAAGGCCGGAATAGCTGTGGCCACCTGCACCACAGAGTTGGGAAAAGCATTTACTTCATTAATGTAAACGCCCGGTGTCACTAAAGCAGTTGTCGTCATGGTTTGTACAATTAATTTTGAATTGAATGAGATGGATTTAATTGAGTGATAGAACTTTTATCTTTGGCCGGAGCAATCTGAGCAATTTGCGGAACGTCTATTAACTGACCGCTTTGAAACGAAAGCATCCGTATCTTGAATAAAACCGAAGGCATATATTTGGCACCAATGGCGCCCCACAAGCTGTGCTCTTGGTGATAACTTAATTTTATCAACTCAAAAGTGAGTTCTTGAATCCCCATGCCTAGGCGGGGCGTATTTTCAATGTTGAATACATTCTTGGTTTGAAAGAAATAAATCGCCTCCGACAGATGCTTCAGTCCTTCTTCATAGTTATCCTCAAATACAACTGTTACCAATACATCCAGGTTAAAATTGTAAGGTAGGTTCTCCGGTTTCTTTGTGTTGGTCTTTTCTTTGTTCTGAAAAAAGATGGGATTGAATTGCATGGCCGTTTCATGTTCCAGATTAATCAATGAGAGCACCACCCGGTCACGGCTGTTCATTGGTATGCTTCCCTCCTGCCCTACAATGGCATTCAGCACCGCTGCTCTTTCTCCTCCTTTGTGCAAACGCGCTACCAAGTAGTCATTCAATTCATTTGCTACGGTATCCAATGCCTGATAAATCATGGTGTTGATGCAGTGAATTCTATTCGCTGTGTTTTTGTTTGAACAAATTTGATAGGAACACTGAACTGAAACATGCAGGATATTACCTGATTGTAAAAGCAGGGGTTTTTACCTGTTTTTTAGAAAGATGCAGGTATTTCCCTTTGCTTTTTGCCGGTATTGGAGCGGGGGGCTATCTTTATTAATGAAAACGTGGTATTGTTGTATTAAAAACTAAATGGATCGTATGAAAAATAGTCTACTCACAATTCTATTCCTCGCCTTGATTATTGGTTGCTCACAACCAAAAGAAGAAACCGATACTGAAAAGAAAGCACCGGCTGTGGCCGAATATGCACTTGATCTTGATTCGGCTGTCTATTATATTCACCGTTACGATTCAGTATCGAAAGCAAATCTGCAAGGCTCCATTCCTATTAAAGCATTTACAATTCGCGCAGCCGATTTATTACAAGCATTGGGGCTTCCTGAAAAGACACCAGTCAACTATACTCATGCACGTGTTTATTTAGGCATGGATAAAAATAATCAGTTCCGTCTTTTCTTCACGCCCGTAGAGGGTGCTTCCATTAAAAATGGTATTGCCGGACAGGATGTAATTTTGAAAGGACCACATAAGCATGGCTTAGCCGATGCCGATAATAGCCTGGCTACCGATGGAAGTTATGTACTTGACTTTACAGCTCCATGCCCCAATACTTGCCCCAATGGTAGCCCCCTCAACCAATAGCACCCCTCAATGGATTTTTTTCTTCTCATTGTCAAGTTTGCTTTTATTCCCTTATTAATCGTTACTGTTTATGCGTTGTTTGTTTACCGACAGCTAACCAAAGAACTCCGCATCTTTACCTGGTTTATTTTCTTTTCCGCGGTGATCGAGTTATTTTCTCGTATCTGGTGGTTTCAGAGTATCAACAATATGCCCTTTCTGCACCTGTACGTTGCGGGGGGCTTTTGTTTTTTAGCCATGTTTTACCAAGAAGTGCTGCGCGGTTTTATCAATCCCAAAATCATCTGGGCGATTACAGCCGTCTTTCTGGTATTCACCATCTTCAACTCACTGTTTATTCAAGATATTTATACTTTTAACTCCAATGGGCTTACAGTTGAGTCGATCCTGATCATTATTTTCTCGCTGTCTACCTACACCATCATGCTCAATGACATTGTGAAGAAAAATAGAATGCAATTGGCCAAAAGTTTGAACTGGATCAACTCGGGACTGTTTATTTACTATTCTTCCAGTTTACTGATCTTTTACTTTGGCAACATGATTACCCACTTCTTCTCGAAAGAAGCCAGTTTATATACATGGGTAATTCACGCGTTCTTTTCAATGATCATGTATTGTTGTTTCTTTGCAGGGCTATGGCACAGGCCAACGAACTAAATTTTCTCATTACTCTGCTCACCTTTGCCGGTGTTGTTTTTGTGATTGCACTGGGCGTGATCATGCTCAATCAAAACTTTCAGAAGAACTTATACCGACAAATGTTAAAGAATGAGGAACTCAAAAGTGTTCATCAACACGATTTACTTACCTCTATTATTGCCGCCCAGGAAGAAGAAAAGAAACGCATAGCCGCCAATCTGCACGATGAGTTAGGGGCTACCCTTTCCATTGCCCGTATGCGCATGGTGCAACTGGAACAACAACTGGAAGGAGAAAACAAAATTACATTGGAAGACATCCGCAGTATGTCTGAAGTAGCCATGGACTCCATGCGAAGGATTAGCCATGAATTAATGCCTTACCAGCTAGAAATGTTCGGCATCGGTAAAACCATTCAAGACGTCATTAAAAAAATTGGAGATAGTAAGGATATACGCATTGATTTTAATATTTTCGATGAGCAGCAACGATGGCCTGCTTCCATTGAGTTGGGTCTGTATCGAATTTGTATGGAATTAATCAACAATACGTTGAAGCATGCGCAAGCCAAGTACATCTACATTCAGATCGATCAGTTTGAAGAGGTGTTAAACCTTACCTACCGCGATGATGGCAAAGGCATTTCTGAAAGCGATCATTCAGATGGAATCGGATTCAAAAACATGCAGGCGCGCGTCAATGCATTACGTGGCACTCTCCGTATTGAAAATGAAGAAGGCCGCGGTATGATCGCCACGGTGCAAGTACCCATCGCTCCTGTTTCAGCATAACATTTATGGCAGATCAAAAAATTCGCGTGGGGTTAGTAGAAGATCAACTGTTATTCCGGCAAGGGCTAAAAGCTATTTTAGCCAATCTTCCCAATGTGGAAGTGATGTTTGAATCGGCCGATGGATATTCTGTTGTCGATAAGCTTACAGCCTGTCCTGAATTGCCGCACGTTTTGCTGGTAGATCTTTCGCTGCCGCCCAATGGCAAAACAGAGTACAATGGAATGCAACTGACGAATGACATCACTTTGCGTTTTCCGGACATCAAGGTCATGATTTTATCAGTGCATAACGATGATAGTCTGATTGCTCAATTAATTCAATATGGTGCAGCCGGTTATCTGGTAAAAGATTGCAATCCACAGGAAGTATATGATGCCATTCAGTCGGTGCACACCAAAGGTTCTTATATCAACGAGCAATCCCTCAAAGCCATTCAAAACAATTTAGGCAAACGCCATAAACCGAAAGCGCTGATGGCATCCCTGAATCTGACCAAGCGGGAAGTAGAGATTTTGCAGTTAATCTGCCAACAAAATACCACCGAAGAGATTGCCGAGAAACTCTTCATTAGCGCCAAAACAGTAGACGGTCATCGCAACAACCTGCTGCAAAAGACAGGCTCGCGCAATACAGTGGGATTGGTGTTATTTGCGGTGAGTCAGAACCTGTTGCTGAAGTAATAAGGTATGATGGCGCCAAAATAAACGGCAGCCGGGCGACAACAAAGTAAACACCTACCGTTTTTGTAAAAACAAAACTTTCTCTTTAAGAAAACAGCCTTCATTCATTTAATCCATCTTTCGTTTTACTGAAGCGTCCATCTTATTCAAAAATTCGCTTTTTCGTTTTATTTCGTTAGCATTTTCGTTTTATATCGTCACTTTCGAGGATTTGATTTTCGAAAACGTTGAAATCATCATCAATTTCGATGTTTTTTTTCTGGCACGCGGTTTGGAAAGGTTTTCACGACTGAGATAACATCCCTCAGTCGCCCATAGTATGATAAAGACGCAGATTTCATTTGCGCTTTCTCAGGCAAATCTTGACGCTGTAAAAGCAGCGATCAAAACGCTTGAGAACAACTTGCCCTTCTTGATCTCGCTGACTAAGCAAGAGCGGAAGGCATTGACCAAAGTCGGGCCGAAGAGCATCGACTTTGTGCAAGAGGCGTACAACGCCTCGAACAATTTTCCTTCCATTCTACCTCCGGTGTTCGACAAGGTAGAGTATGGGAAAGACACCGCGCTCTTCAAATCATTGGGTGAGATTAAATTGTTAATCAATTCGCTCAATGAGAAAATCGACAGCACCTACATAGCTGTGGGTTCCGAGTCGATGAACTCCAGTTTGACGGTGTACGAGCTGGTGCGCTCAGCCTCTAAATCCACGCCTGGTTTAAAGAGCGTGCATGATGAGTTGAGCAAACGGTTCAAAGGTCAAGGCAAAAGGGCTTCTAAAAAGAAGCCTTCCGACAACGCGGATAATGCCGCCTAGGCAAATGGGCAGTGCCCAGACTATGATACACGGGTTCCTTAGGGAGGAATCCGTGTATTGCTTTTTGTTTTATATAGGTCAGTCTCTTCTTAGATTGATCGCATTTCATTTAGCGCACCCACACTTGCGCCCTTCTATAGCCACTACTCCTCTCTTTTCTTTGAATTTTGAGCGCTGAGCTCCATCAGTTCAGTTAAGAACTCACTCAGTTCTATTCAGATCTCACTCAGTTTTATTTGGATCCCACTCAGTTCAATTATTTTCTCACCCAGTTCTATTCTGATCTCACTCAGTTCAATCATTATCCCACTCAGTTCAATTATTATCTCAATTGAGTCAATTTGAATATCACTCGGTTCTGTTATGATCTCACTCGGTTCTGTTATGATCTCACTCGGTTCTGTTATGATCTCACACGTCTCCATTTTGTGTAAAACTGATCTGTTTTTAGGAATAGATACAGTTTGATTAAGTAATGGACTGATTAATTGATGGTACATTATCCATTGAACAATGAGTAATGACTAAATCTCAAGCTGCAAGTGAGTTGTTCTATTGACACCTTTATGTTTCGATACACTACATCTGCAAGACAAAAGTCCTAAGTCCTCTAATCCTATTGCACACATTTCCGTTGCTTTGAAATGTGTAATCTTTTTTTTGTTTTAGAAGGCTACCCCTCCAAATTCTAAGCTCCTAGTTCATAATTTTTAGTCCAAAGCATCAAGTCCTAATTTTGTTGGCATTTTTGTGTTTGGAATAAGAAAATCGCACTTTTATAGTTAAGTTTTGCGCGTTTGTAATAATCTCCCAAAAGCATCGAATAACCCCATCATGGAACGAATCCACAAGAGATATTTTTACCTGTATAGTAATGTTGTACGCGGGCTCGTGATAATGATACCCCTGTATCTCACTTCTTGCACACAACAGAAAATAGAAAAAGTAGAGCACGCTTTCTATTATTGGAAGAGCAACGCACATCTTACTAATAAAGAGAGAGCCGTGTGCGATACACTGGATGTCAAAAAACTATATGTAAAGTTCTTTGAAGTAAACTTCAGTCCGGAGCGAGGAAGTTTTCCTGAATCAAAAACAGATTGGTGGGAAGGCTATTCCCAACCCGGTATGTTTGAAGAGATTATTCCTACCGTGTACTTGCGCAATGTTGTATTTTTGAAATCAACGAAAGAGGAGCTGGATATATTGGCTGACAATACCAATTTTCTGATCACTAAGTATGCCAGCGAAAAATTTAGAGAAGGAACGATCATTCAGGAGTTTCAAATGGACTGCGACTGGACACTAAAGTCGAAGGACAATTACTTCTATTTCCTGAAGAAGCTCAAAGAAATAGCAAACAAAAAGATCAGTTGCACCTTGCGCCTATATCCTTTTAAGTACCCCGACAAAATGGGTGTTCCACCAGTTGATAAAGCCACGCTGATGTGTTACAACCTCCTGAATCCGTTGGATAACCCCGGTAAGAACTCCATTCTGGATATAAAAGAATTAAAAAACTATTTACAGGATAGCCCCTCATATCCTTTGCATTTGGATGTCGCATTACCAGTTTATTCATGGGCGCAGGTATATCACAACGAACGTTTTTCAGGGGTGCTGTACACGAACAATCAAATTCTCAAAACGATTCTGAAACAAGAGAAACCATTATGGCATACTGTTATGCATGACACGGTTATCAACGATATCTATCTTCGCACGGGCGATCAGTTAAAATGGGAGGAAATAAATGCCGCTAAAATTAAAGAGGCTATTGAGTTGCTTAAAAAGAATATTCATTTCGACAAAAACACTACTGTCACACTATTTCATTTAGATGAAGAACAACTTAACCAATTTACGAATGAGGAACTGGCTTCTTTTTATTCTGATTTTAGCAAGTAAGGTAGTATACGCTTGCGGATTTTATCCAAGCGGAGAAGACACGCGCATTTCCCTTTTCAACCCTCATGCCTTTGGGTTTCATTTGTATTCTGACTTTTATTATTCATCCAACTCGTTTTACCACGAACAACGTCCTTTTCAAGTCCATGAAATGGAGCCGAATCTAAAATTGTGGTTTGATTATTGCCGTGGCAAAGTGGATCTGTACGATGTTAAAAATGCGATCTATACGTTAACAGAAATAGACGAAAATTCTCCCAACGAGATGATCCAATATTTGTATCAGAAAAAAGATTATGATGCGCTCAACTATCTTCGATTTGCCAAGAGCTGTGAGTTTTTAAATTCATGGCAGAATGATCCATGGGAAAGAAAGACGCTGATCGCAGAACCGATGCGAAGCGAACTAATCCAAAAGGCCCTTAATCTCGCTACACAATCAAAGAATCAAGATTTGAAGAGACGCTATACATTTTTAGCCATTCGGTTGGCGTGGTATAACCGCGACTACCAGCAAGTTAAATCATTGTTTGAAACTACATTTAAGAAAACCAAAACCAAAGACATCATTTACTACTGGAGTTTGTATTTCAATAGCTTTGCTGAAGAGGATCGCGCGCTGGCCAATTTTGAATTGGCGCAAGTATTTGCGAATGCTCCCGACAAGCGTTTTGCATGCCATGTGCAATATCATAAAAGCATTTCTATAGAACAGATGATTTCATTTGCCCAAACGAAGGAAGAAAAAGCAAATGTGTACTTGCTGGCAGCCATTGAGAAATATGATAAGGCGCTGCCACACCTACGAAAAATATATGAATTAAATCCGGAGTCAGACGGACTCTCTTTCCTACTCTTACGTGAAATCAATAAAATTGAAGATTTTGTACTAACACCTCATTACACATTATTTCAACCCTCCATATCCTTTAATAGGTGGAGTGATGACAGCAAACAAGATAGCTCTGTGGTGCAAACCCTGCAAAGAGCGGAACAAGATCGGGTTTACGCTAAAGAAGTATTGGAGTTTATTGGTTCGGTGAATCAAAGAAAAACTGACAATCTCTTTTTCTGGCAAATCAGCAAAGCCTATTTGCAGTTGATCACCCGAGATTATGCTGCTTGTTTAACGTTAGTGGCACAATTGGAAAAATCAGCACCGAATAAAGAGCTCGCGAATCAAGTACAAATTATCAGAGCCATCGCCATGACAGCTCAGCAACCGTTTGGAAAAGCAATTATTCTAACAGCAGTTCAATCCGTTATTCTATCGAATCCAAAAAACGGACAATTTATATTCGCCATCGGAAAGGAACTGGAGAGCTTAGGCAACACAACCGATGCGGCATTACTGTATTCTCAACTGACTGATATGAATTATCTGACCGATACTGCCTATGATAGAAATACAGTGTTTTGGCGGATACCGCAAAACAAGGGAAATAACTATTTCGATTATTATACGGATTATTTTGATTATGCAGATGCCGTTTACACCACCGAACAAATCCAACGTTTAATTGACGACATTCAAAAGCATCAAGATGAAACAGATCGTTTTTTAGCATTCAAATATAAGAATGTGAAAGAGCAACTTCCGCGATTGTATGATTTGCTGGGAACAAAATACATCCGTCAAAACAAGTTAGACAAGGCGCTGTTCGCCTATGAAAAAGCGGGGCAACGATATTGGAACCGAGCTTATACTTCCTGGGATGATCAGGGGATTGTTCTTACACAAAATCCATTTTATACACTAAAATACACACCGCGGTTTATTGAACCCCGCGATACGATTCGTCTGAATAAATATTCCATCACCAAACAACTCATCTACTACTTGCAGCGGGCAGAAGACACGAGCGAGAAAGACAGAGACTATTATTACTTTCTGGTAGCCAACGCCTATTACAACATGTCGCGAGAAGGTAATGCCACGATAATGCGCAGAATAAACCGATGGTCAAGCTATCGTCTTTCTCCGATTGAAGACGAACCGGAGTTTCGGCAATCCAATCTGGCCAAACATTATTACCTATTAGCGAAAGAATATGCGCTTACTCCTAAATTTCAGGCATTGTGTTTACGAATGGCAGCCCTTTGTGAAAACCATAAAATAGAATACAAATATATTGGAGACTGGAGTCCACGAAACTTACCGGGTGAGCTAGCAGCCAATACCTATTATGTAGATTTACAATCCAATTACCCGAATTATTATGAAGATCTTACCTCTAACTGCAATAGCTTTCAATCGTATTTTAATGGAAGAAGGTAAATTTTCGGGGATGATTTTATGAAGGCAAAAATATTTGAGAAAAAAGACTTTAAAGAGCATAGAAGCAACTTCCCCTCTATGAAGGTCGTCTAATAAAATCCACAACATAAACATAACCCACTTATAACAATCAGAAAATTTTTACGCTATGGGATTTAATATATCAGGATTAGCCATCAACAAGAATTACAAAGACTCTTTTGATCAATTACAAAAAGAATTAGGCTGGACGCTTAAAAAAGAAAGTGATATTAATTTTGAAACTGCTTCTTCAAATTGGAAAGAAGATGGCATTTGCGATGTCTATTTCTCTGAGAATGGAACGTTGCTATTTATTAGCATGGATATGTGTACTGAATCATGGGCACTTGAAAATGCCAATACATTAACATTTGCTCTTTCCGAAACTTCAATGGCATTTAACCTTTCATATTGCGAGAATGGTGTCGTAAAAAGGTCCATCATGCAAGTGGAAGATAACCGCATGTCGGAGGAAGGAGAAAAACTCGAGGTTGAAAACAAATCCGAAGATGTTTCTGAGATCATCTGGAATCAAATGGAAGTTGTTTTAGGTAAAAGCTTCTGGAGCATTGACCCAAACGAAAAAGCTGAACGATATCTTTTTGTAAAAGAAGAAAAAGCACCCGTAAAAGTTGTAAGTCAGCCAAGCTTGCCAAAACAAGAATCACCTGCGCCAGAGATCAACCGTTCATCGTTCACGAATCAATTCATGATCGAAGAAAAGATAAATCCCGGCACACGGCTAGGGTCTATGCTTTTAGATCACTTTATCATGTGCTTTGTAATGATGATTTTCACTATTCCGGGAATCATATTGGGGGTTTCAAAAGCATTTAACATTAGCCATGAGCAAAAGAATCCCGATTTGTTTGGTGACTCCATGTATTTTATGCTGATCGGATTTGCAGTTTACTTTTGCAAAGACTCTATTCATGGAAGAAGTCCCGCTAAACGAATCTTAAAACTGCAGGTGGTCGACAATACTTCAGGAAAACCGGCATCTCCGATCAAGTGTTTCATTCGAAATCTTTTCTGCATCCTCTGGCCCCTAGAAGCACTTGTTGCTTTGGCAAATCCGGAAAGACGAATCGGAGATTTTGTTGCAGGCACTAAACTTGTTCCCTTTCAGCCAACCACCGAAGCACCCAAACTGAATTGGCCACAAATTGGAGTAGCACTCCTGCTTGGTTATGGCGCCATCTTACTCATCACGTTATCATTTAATAATTTACTTCCCGGTGGCAATGAAATTAATTACATCGAGACCTCGTACAACGAACCCGATAGCAAAGCATTGGAGCAGTTGTTCGCTGACAGCTTAGGAAACAAACTAATAGCCGACATAAAAATATACGACAAGATTCAAGGCGAAGACCTCAAATATATCTCTTTCATTTTCCGACTTAAAAAGAATGATTTAGTAAATGACAAATCCTTTGAGCACTTAAAATCAGAGGTTCTTCCATTCATATACTCGAAGTTTCCGAAGGAGACGTTTGTGGGGCGAGTTCAGTATGTTTATCAATCAGGCAACAGTTCACATATTACTACTCAGTATCTGGATTGGCGAGAAATCAAAAGATAACCATGAGATTGTGAATAGTCTGTAAACAAAACCTCCAGGGCAAGCAGCGTCTCCACACACCCTGGAGGAAAACAAAAAGTATTGATACAGTAATACACATAACCCCGGCAAGCTGTACCTCCTCGCCTTTTTCTTAAACGATCATGATTCTTTTAATAAGTGCTCGTCAACTGATGGCGTGTTGCTTGAAGTAATCATTTACCCGAATAACGGGTATTTCTTGATCACGCATATCTGTCACTCTTCAAAAGTAGACCAACTCCGATTTTGTGTATTTGAAAAGTAACATGAAGATAAGTTTCCCTTTTTCGGAAGAGCAGGATTCCAACAAAAAAGGCAGCTACTTTCGTAACTGCCTTTTTAGGAAGAGCCCCCTGTCGGAATCGAACCAACGACCTACTGATTACAAGTCAGTTGCTCTACCAGCTGAGCTAAGGAGGCTTAAATGAGGCGCAAAAATACGTTAAGAATTTGTTTTTGCAAGCGTTTCTGTCGGTTGTTGCAACATCTTTAGCTGCTTTTTTAAGTCTTTTAGATGTGCTGTGGCCTCTTTGATCTTATTTCCATATTCCTCCTTCATTTGGGAGGCATTTTTAGAGCGTTCAAAGAATGTCAGGTTGTTTTCCAGCACCCCAATATCGTTTTCTGCTTTCGCAATCTGCTTGCGGATGGTCTGCTCGCGTTGAAATAGTTTGCGATCTGATTGCGGATCGTTGCGCAAAGCACTGATTTCAATCTCCAATGAAGCCTGTGATTTATCTTGTTCGCTTAAGTTTTCAATCGATGCAATGGCCTTATTAGCAGCCTCTGTAAATCGGCTCTTGATGGATGCCATGGCATTCTTAGGAACAAATCCTAAGCTATTGAATTGAGAGCGAAGGTTCTGCACATCGGCAATTGTAACTGCTTTATTAGCAGTCAGTTCTTCCAGTTGACGCACAATGGCTTCTTTCTTTACCAGATTGGCTTCTTGTTCTAAATCGGCTTGCTTTTGCAAGCCTCTACGCTGCTCGAAGAAGAAGTCGCAAGCCTCCTTAAACTGAAGGTATATCTTGTCTCTCCATTTTTCAGGCACCGGTCCTACTTCTTTCCACTGGTTTTGCAACACCTTCAATTCGTTGGAGGTTTTATCCCAATCGGTGCTTTCCTTTAAAGCAACCGCTTTCGCCACAATCTCTTCTTTCAGCTTCAGGTTTTTGGCGCGCTCTTCATCCAACTTTTTGAAGAACACACTCTTATTGTGAAAGAATAGCTTGAATGAACTCCAGAACTTCTTGTTGGTATCTTTTTGTTTGGCGCGCGGCACCGCACCGATTGCGTCCCATTTCTTTTGAAGCTCTAAAATCTCTTTGGTCTTCTCATTCCATTCTTTGATACGATCTGAAGCAAACGATGCATAAGCACTTACCTCTTCTCCTATCGCCTCTTTCAGTGCCATGTTTTTAACCAACTCTTGTTGCAAATTAGCGACATAGGCATCTCGCTTAGCATACACAGCATCAGACGCTGCTTTGAAGCGTTGCCACACGGCCTCCTGATCTTCGGCAGGCACCGGGCCAACGTGCTTGAATTCGTTGTGCAGTTCGTTCAACTCCCGCACCGCATCCTGAATTGAATTTACTTCTTTCAACTTCTCTGCGCGCACACACAACTCCTTCTTGGTTTCAAGGTTTTTGCGTCTGTCTAACTCCTTCAGCTCAAAGTAGATATTGCGATGATCATAGAATCGGTCAACTAGAGCATTGTAATTAGCCCACATGGTTTTGATATGTGCCACTGGTACAGGACCACTGTTCTTCCACTCTTTCTGCAAATCTTTAAACTGATGAAATGCCTGTGGTGAATCTTCCCCATCTACCAAGGCGCGCAGCTTTTCCAGAATCTCTTCCTTCTTATGTAAACTCGCATTCTTCTGATCTTCGAGATGTTTAAAATGTGCTTGGCGCTTATCGCGAATCAGTTTTAGTGTCGCATCGAACTGATGATCCAATTCATCGGCACGGTATTCAAAGTCTTCGGCTACACCGCCATCGGCTAAGTAGCGATCTAAAGCAGCTTTACGTTCGGCATTACGAATGGCATCGAAGAGTGGCTTCATTTCTTTCACCAATACATCGGTACGTTTATAGTTGTCGCTCTTGGCAAGTTCTTTTACCAACTCGACATAATCTGCCTTTTGAAAATGAGTAAAATCAATAGGTGATTCTTCCTCTTCCAAATGCGCTTCCGCATGCGTGTTAGACGAGCCTACACCATGTAGTGCTTCTCCCTCGCTGGCCATCTGATCTAATGCATCTTTCTCCACAAGCAGTCCGTTTTCGTTTACTATCATGAGTTATCGTCTTACAAAGATATCAAAGTTAAAAAAAAACCGTCAATTCATACTTGGGTCGAGGGGGTAATTCGAATAAACCGAAAAACGTCCGCCTAAGTATTGCAATGACTTTTTCCACATGGCTTCGGGTGGGGTTTCGAAAATTAATTCTTCCGTCACTTTATCACTCACAATCCATGAGTTAGCCGTTAGTTCGTCTTCCAATTGTCCGGCAGACCAACCGCTGTATCCTAGAAAAAACTTAATATCGATGGGGTCAATCTTATTCAACTCTGCCAGGCTCACCAGTTGTTCAAAATTACCTCCCCAATACAAACCATTTCCAATTTCGATTGCATCATCAATGAAATCCATTCGATGGATGAAGTGCAAAGTATCTTGTTGCACTGGCCCTCCGATATTCACACGTGCTTCAATGCCAGTCATTTCTTCCAACACTTCCGACAACATAGTTTCAGAAGGTTTGTTCAAAATAAATCCAACGGATCCCTCTTCATTATGTTCGGTCAACAAAATGATGGTTCGTTCAAAGTTCGGATCTGGCAGATAAGGTTCTGATGCCAGCAGCCTTCCTTTTTGCGGAATCAATTTGTTCTTATACTGAAAAAACTCCATGTTTATGCTCCGTTTCCGGTGATGTTATCGTATTTGCTTTTCGAATTCACTTGCCAAGAAAGTACAGTCGGGTAACATAACCAAAGAGATGATTTATTAATTTTTCAAATATTATATGCAAGGCTTACAGGAAATTCGGGTTGAGTATACCAAAGCATCGCTGGATGTGTCGTCTGTTTTACCGAATCCGATCGCGCAGTTTGAAAAGTGGCTGAAAGAAGCAATCGATAGCAAAGTGCCGGAGCCTACCGCGATGACGCTTTCAACGGTTACCGAAGATGGAAGGCCTTCTGCACGCATCGTGCTGTTGAAAGGTGTTGAAGCCAATCAGTTTGTCTTTTATACCAATTACCAAAGCCAGAAAGGAAAAGAGTTGCTGGAGAACCCGGCTTGTGCCCTCACCTTTTTTTGGCCGGAATTAGAACGCCAAGTTCGAATTGAGGGAGTGGCTAAGCGGGTGGACGAGGCTCAATCTACTGCTTATTTTGTAAGTCGCCCGAAAGGGAGCCAAATTGGGGCGTGGGCATCGCCTCAAAGCAGCATCATCAAAGACCGTTTGATTTTAGAACAACGCGTAGCTGAATTGGAAAAGAAGTTTGCGGGATCTGAGCCTCTTCCCAAACCCAAACAATGGGGCGGATATGCCGTGGAAGCACATGAAATTGAATTCTGGCAAGGCAGGCCTAGCCGCCTGCACGATCGCATTGTTTATTACCAATCAGAAGGTGATTGGATCAAACACAGGTTGGCTCCTTAATCCTTCAGTTGGAAGAGATGATCGACACCAATAGCGGCATCTACTGTAAATCCTTCGCCATATTCGGCATTAATGCTTTGGCCCAATTCTTTGGAGCGCGCCTCTAAGAAAGTAAGGAAAGTGGGCTTTGAAATGTACGTCTCCGGCTCATTCAAATTGGGATTGTAAAACTGTGTTTGATACGCCAACACAGAATCAATCTTGGTTTGCCAAAAGCCGGTAATATCTACTACCAAATCGGGCACAATCAATTGGCTTTGTACGTAATGGTAAAGCCTTTTAGGTCGCCAGGCTGATTGCTTCTTTCCATCCAGCGTGGTTTCTACTTTATTCAATCCCGAAAGAAAGCAAGCATCTACGGCCAATTGCGATGCCCTTCCGTGATCGGGGTGTCGGTCGCGAATGGCATTGGCGATCACAATCTCGGGTTGGTATTTTCGGATCACCTCAATCACTTTCAGTTGATGTGCCTGATCATTGGTAAAGAAACCGTCCTTTAGCTGGAGATTTTCACGAACGGATAAGCCGAGTATTTCGGCTGCCTTTGCAGCTTCTACTTTTCTGGTTTCGATGGTGCCACGGGTGCCCAATTCGCCTTGCGTAAAATCAACCACGCCTACTTTGTGGCCCATCTTTACATGCTTGGCGATGGTGCCTCCGCAACCCAATTCTGCATCGTCCGGATGAGCTGCTAATACGAGAATGTCGAGTTTCATGCCGAACGATTAATGATGCACTAATTCGGCCTCTTTGGCGGCCAAGAACTTCTCAGCATCCAAAGCGCCCATACATCCGGTGCCTGCTGCCGTAATTGCCTGGCGATACACTTTGTCGGCCACGTCACCTACAGCAAATACACCCTCCACATTAGTCTTGGTTGAACCGGGAATCACTTTCACATAGCCAGATTCATCCATGTCGAGTTGACCTTTGAATATGTCGGTATTGGGCTTATGGCCGATGGCTAAGAAGAAACCACTTACTGAGATTTCAGTCTTCGCGCCTGTTTTGTTATTCACCAAACGCGCACCAGTAACACCTGATTCGTCTCCCAGAATCTCTTCTGTTTCGGTGTTCCAATGAATCTCGATATTGGGTGTGTTTTTCACGCGTTGTTGCATAATTTTCGAAGCGCGCATTTCTTCTCTGCGTACAATCAAATGCACTTTGGGGCATAAGTTGGCCAAATAAGTCGCTTCTTCGGCTGCAGAGTCACCCGCACCTACTACAGCCACTTCTTTACCACGATAAAAGAAGCCATCACAAACCGCACAGGCGGAAACCCCGCGGTTAGCATATCTTTCTTCGGATGGAATACCCAGGTATTTAGCCGTTGCGCCTGTCGCTACAATAACTGATTCGGCTTCTAACGAAGTCGTTTCATCCACTGTCACTTTAAAGGGATAAACAGAAAAATCTACCGCTGTTGCTAATGCATAGTTGATTTTGGTGCCGAAGCGCTCGGCCTGCTTCTGCAAATCCATCATCATTTGTGAGCCGTTGATGCCTTCCGGATAGCCCGGAAAGTTCTCTACATCGTTGGTGGTGGTTAGCTGACCTCCGGGTTGGCTTCCGGTATACAATACAGGTTTCAGTCCCGCACGGGCAGCGTAAATGGCGGCAGTATATCCGGCCGGGCCGGAACCGATAATCAATACTTTTACTTTTTCATTACTCATATAACATCAACAAAAATTTCAACAAAAAAGGTCTCGAAGATGAGACCTTTAAAGTTAGTAATTACTACAAATGAATTATCCCAAATAAGGTTTTAAAGCTTTGCTTCTGGAAGTGTGACGCAATCTGCGGATCGCCTTTTCTTTGATCTGACGTACGCGTTCGCGGGTTAAGCTGAACTTCTCGCCAATCTCTTCCAAGGTCATCGCATGCTCACCATTCAATCCAAAATACAAGGTGATTACGTCTGATTCTCTTTGAGTTAAGGTCGATAAAGCACGTTGCACTTCACGTCTCAACGAATCGGTCATCAACCCAGAATCAGGTGTTTCTTCGCTGTCGTTTTCCAATACATCCAACAAGCTGTTTTCTTCACCTTGAACGAAAGGAGCATCCATGGAAACATGGCGACCGGAGATCTTCATGGTATCCACTACTTCGGCAGTGGTTACTTCCAATACTTCCGCCAATTCCTCTGGTGAAGGCTCGCGCTCAAACTTCTGCTCTAATTCCGAGAAGGTTTTAGAAATCTTGTTCAATGAACCCACGCGGTTCAATGGCAAACGCACAATGCGTGATTGCTCGGCCAACGCTTGTAAGATGGACTGACGAATCCACCATACGGCATAGGAAATGAATTTAAAACCTCTGGTTTCATCGAAACGTTGTGCCGCCTTGATCAAACCTAAGTTACCCTCATTGATCAAATCGCCTAAAGACAAACCTTGATTTTGATATTGCTTGGCCACCGAAACCACGAAACGCAAGTTGGCTTTCGTTAATTTCTCCAAAGCAATCTGATCGCCTTCTTTAATGCGCTTCGCCAACTCCACCTCCTCATCGGGCGTCAATAGATCCACCTTACCAATCTCCTGCAAGTACTTATCCAGTGATTGGCTTTCGCGGTTCGTGATCTGTTTACTTATCTTTAACTGTCTCATACTGTTTGTCTTTCCTTTAGACCTTTTTCAAACACGTAAAAATCAAAAATTAGTTCCAAAAAACCGTTTTACCTACTAACTACGCAGAAGGTGTTTCTGTTTTCGAAGCGGGCTTCGGCAACAGCACTTTTCTTGAGAGTCTGAATTTACCAGTTTTTTTATCCACTTCCACTAATTTCACTTTTACTTCTTCGCCTACCTGCATCACTCCGTCCATAGTTTCGAGGCGCTCCCACTTGATTTCGGAGATGTGCAACAGACCGTCTTTGCCCGGCATGAACTCTACAAACGCCCCGAAAGGCATGATCGACTTCACAATTCCAGTATAGGTCTCTCCTACTTCCGGAACGGCTACAATCGCCTTCACGCGCTTCACAGCAGCATCCATAACTTGCTGATTGTTAGCGAATATATTCACGATACCTTTATTTGCTACTTCTTCAATAACGATGGTAGCTCCGGTTGTCTTCTGAATATCTTGTACCACTTTTCCGCCTGGGCCGATTACCGCACCGATCAACTCTTTCTCGATGGTGATGGTCACCGCTCTAGGAGCATGTGGCTTCAGGTCAGGCTTCGCAGTAGAGATCGTTTTCTTCATCTCGTTTAAGATGTGCGCACGACCTTCTTTGGCTTGATCCAAAGCTTCTTTCAAAACTTCATACGTCAAACCATCTACTTTCAAGTCCATCTGGCAAGCTGTGATACCTTTCTCAGTTCCGGTTACTTTAAAGTCCATATCACCCAAGTGATCTTCATCTCCTAAGATATCGGAAAGGATGGCGTATTTGCCGGTAGAACTATCTGAAATCATACCCATCGCAATACCTGAAACGGGGCCTGAAATCTGCACGCCTGCATCCATCAATGCCAACGAACCGGCACAAACAGTTGCCATGGATGACGAACCATTCGATTCCAAAATATCAGAGACCAAACGGATCGTATAAGGGCTTTCGGTCAAGTTAGGAAGTACCTGCTTCAACGCACGCATCGCTAAGTTACCGTGGCCTACTTCTCTGCGACCTGGGCCGCGGTTAGGCTTCACCTCACCTGTGGAGAATGAAGGGAAGTTGTAATGGAGAATGAACTTGTTGCTGCCGGAGAACATAGCACCGTCAATCATCTGCTCATCCAGTTTAGTTCCCAAAGTTACACTGCTCAATGATTGCGTTTCACCACGAGTGAAGATAGAAGAGCCGTGGGCCATCGGCAAGTAATCGATCTCCGACCAGATCGGTCTGATTTCGTTGGTCTTGCGGCCATCCAGACGAATCTTTTCATTCAACACTAAATCGCGGCAAGCTTTCTTTTGAATGTCTTTCCAGTATTTCTTTACTAAGTCTTTGTTGACTGTGGTATCTTCCGGTAATGAATCAAGGTATTCTTTGATGATCTGACCGAACAACTCAGAACGCTTGTGCTTGTTGGCAATTTGCTGACGAGCCACTGCATACACCTTGTCGTACAACAGGCTGTGAAGCTCTGCCTTGAAGGCTTCGTCTTTCACTTCGTGTTCGTAAGTACGCTTCACCGTTTTGCCGGTAGCTTTGGTCAATTCAATCTGAAGTTCGCATTGAACTTTGATGGCTTCGTGTGCCAATTTCAAAGCCTCCAACATGTCCGCCTCGCTGATTTCTTTACACTCGCCTTCTACCATCAAAATGTTATCGATGGATGCCGCCACGATGAAATCGAGGTCTGCCTTTTCTTTTTGATCGTTGGTTGGGTTGATGATGAATTGGCCATCCACCCGCGCCACACGAACTTCTGAAATCGGACCATTGAATGGGATATCGGAAACCGATAAAGCCGCTGATGCAGCAAAGGCTGCCAATGAATCAGGCAATGCATTCATGTCTCCGGAAATCAACTGAATGATTACCTGCGTTTCTGCATGATAATCATCTGGAAATAAAGGTCTTATAGCACGGTCTACTAAGCGGCTAATCAATACTTCATAGTCCGATAATTTGCCTTCACGCTTCAAAAATCCACCGGGGATTTTACCGGTTGAAGCAAATTTTTCCTGATAGTCTACTGATAAGGGTAAGAAGTCAGTACCTTCTTTGTGGTCTACATTCGCAACCACAGTAGCTAACAACATGGTGTTACCCATGCGCAATACTACGGCACCGTCTGCCTGGCGAGCCAGCTTTCCGGTTTCTATTGAGATTTCCCGTCCATCGGGAAGTTTACATGATTTATTGATGATCGTTGAATTCATAAGGTGTTATTTAGCAGGAACCCGCCAAGGCGATTCCTAGGTTTATAAAAGCGAAAAGGGAACCTTGTTTCGGTTCCCTATTCGTTCTATTTTTTCAAATTATTTTCTAAGCTCTAGTTCCGCTAAGATGGAGCGGTAGCGAGTAATGTTAGTGCGCTGGAGGTAGTTCAAAAGTCTTTTGCGCTGACCCACTAACTTCACCAGCCCTTGCTGGGTTGAGAAGTCCTTCTTATGAAGCTTTAAATGCTGTGTTAAGTCGTTGATGCGAGTGGTAAACATCGCAATTTGAGACTCTGGAGAGCCTGTATCTGTTTTCTTTTTGGCAAAACCGTGCTTGCTGAACAGTTCTTGTTTCTTTTCCGAAGTAAGTTGCATCGCTTATTTTTCTTTTATCGTTATTTTTATCGCGCAAAAGTATGTGAAAGGGGATGAAAATCCAAATATCAGCCAACTTTAGAGCGCTTAAAAATCCCGCCTAAGCGGGTCGAAAGCTTATCCACTACCACATTATAGAAGTCGGCATCAAATAAACGGGCATCCACCCTCGCTTGACGGAGAAAGAAGAGGCCGATGATAAATAATATCGCATTGGCCATCCAAACGCCTACAAACACCGAAACCAATTCTTGCCGGGCCCACTTAACTCCCATCAGGTCAAGTACATAATACAGGATAAAAAATAAGATGGAAACCAATACTGGCACGCCCAATCCTCCCTTCTTGATGATAGATCCCAGCGGTGCACCGATCAAGAACATCGCCAGGCAGGCGATAGAGTTTGCCAGTATTTTATGCCACTGCACCCAGAAAACGATGTATTCGCTGCGCTGGAGGGTTGTATTGATGTTTAAATTCTGCAATTGGCTTTTGACCACTCGGGCTTTATTCAGCGCATTCGATACCTCAGGGCGAGTTAAAGAAATTGCGAAGATGCTATCGGAGCGCTTCCGGTCCCTGTCAGTGATGGAGTCCGGACGCTTTACGAGATGAAATACCGAGTGAATCGGTTGACCGTAGCTTGAGTAGTTTCCGGCTGACTTTTGAGGTTCGGAATTACGTGCCTTTATGGTGGCTAGCGAATCTGTTTTCTTTTTATGTGCGGCCAAAAGAGAAGGAAGGGCGATGGAATCGTGCTTATAATGATAGGTGAAGAGCAATTGCTGTGTGCCGGTATATAAACTGACTTCCTGATTATTGATTTCTCCTCGCACCGAATCCATATCCATCTCCAGCTCCGACATGTTGCGCATAATCCGGTTTCCCTTAAACCATTTGGTGTCTGTGCGGTTCATGCCAAATGAGGAAAGATCCAGTACTACCTGCATCTTTGAGAACTTGGTTTTGCGATAGGTCTCTTCGCTGGTTGGCCTTCCACCCTCATCCTGACCACTTCCGTTTCCCTCGGTATAATCATATCCATTGAATAATTCCAATTTCAGATACTGATCACCCAGTATCGTATACATCTTACCGGAGTCCGCTACAATTACCTGCTTATTCCCCACCCTGCCACGGTGGTCATAGATCATCACTTTCTTTAATGTGATTCCATCATTGAATTTTTGGTTGACTTTGATACTGATGTCGGGTATACCGTTGTAAAAAGATCCGGGCCGAATATCCAATGCCGGTTTCTTTTGTTTGATGTCATACAATAAACTGTATGCCTCGAGGGCCGCCTTCGGAACCATGTAGTTGTTGGCCAGAAAGGCAAGCCCGGTGATAATTAACACTGTAACAAACAAAGGTAATAGACTGCGCGTGAGAGAGATACCAAGGCTTTTAATGGCGGTGAGTTCGAAGTGCTCGCCCAGGTTTCCAAAGGTGATTAATGAAGACATTAACACAGCTAGCGGAAGTGCTGCCGGCATGAGCGTGAGCGAAAAGTAAAACATAAGCGAACCTAACTCGCCCCATGACAACCCTTTGCCGATGATGTCATCAAAATAGAGAAGCATCTGCTTCATCAATAAAATGAACACCACCACTAATAAGGTAAGGATGAATGGTCCTAAAAAAGACCCAATGATCAGTTTATCTATTTTCTTCATGCAGCAAGGCGCAAACTTACTTCAAAAATAAGGCCAATGTTATCAGATCGTAGAAAAGACTTAAGGGCGTTAAATAAAAAAGGCAGTCGAGGACTGCCTTTAGTAGCGCGGGGGGGAGTTGAACCCCCGACCTTTGGGTTATGAATCCAACGCTCTAACCACCTGAGCTACCGCGCCATTTTTTTAGGGAGCGCAAATTTATAAACTTTTCACATTTAACCGATCAATTTCTAACGACAAGAATAATTTATTTCGAATCGTGGTTGATTTTGTTTAACTCGAATGATTGGATTTGTTGATCATCAAAAATTGATATAACTTAAAAATCAAATCCGGAACGCATGGCTGAGACATCAAAAAAAATACTTTTCACGGCAGACTTTGAGATTCATGCATCCATCAAAATGCTTTATCCTTATATCGACTCCGCCAGCGGATTGAGCGAATGGTTTGCCGATGATGTGCGCATCAGCCCTGAAAAGGTTTTTACCTTTGTGTGGGATCACGAAGAACACAAAGCCATCTTAGCCTCGCATCGCACCAATCACTTCGCTAAGTTTCAATACCTGCCCGAATCGAAAGAAGACGAGAAAGATCCATCCTATTTTGAGTTACGCCTCGAAGTAAACGAACTTACCCAAACTACCTTCCTGAAAGTTTCAGACTACTCCGACTTCGATGATATGGAGGAGCTTCAGGAATTGTGGGAAGGCCTCATTGAAAATCTGAAAAAGGTAGTTGGCGGGTAAGTCTTACCTCCACACACGATTGCAATCAACTACGGGTTTTATGATCCGTTTTCTTCTGTATTTTTGCAGCCTTACTTTTTAAAATTATGCTATCATCGATCGACCCCTCTGAAACACTGGCCTGGCAAAAGCTGACTGCCCATTTTCTAACCATGCAAGCAACACACATGCGTGAATTGTTTGCCGAAGATGATCAACGCTTCGAAAAGTTTCAGGTACAGTTGGATGATATCTTAGTCGACTATTCTAAAAACATCATCACCGAAGAAACCATCGCTCTTCTCATTGAACTTGCAAAAGAGACGCAACTGGAAGAATCAATCAACGGCATGTTTCACGGAAGCAAAATCAATCAAACCGAAAACAGGGCGGTACTTCACACCGCTTTGCGCAACCGTTCGAATACGCCAGTGTTTGTCGATGGTGTAGACGTGATGCCTGAAATCAACAAAGTGCTTTCGCAGATAAAAGAGTTCTCGGGCAAATTGCTAAACGGAAGCTGGAAAGGATATTCCGGAAAGGCCATCACGGACATTGTCAATATTGGTATCGGTGGTTCGGACTTAGGACCGCTGATGGTTTGCGAAGCTTTAAAGCCTTATCACAAAAGTATTCGCCCGCACTTTGTTTCCAATGTCGATGGAACCCACATTGCTGAAGTAACAAAACATCTCAATCCGGAAACGACCTTATTTATTATCGCCTCCAAAACCTTCACCACCCAGGAAACCATGACCAATGCCGAGTCGGCTAAGAAATGGTTTTTAGAAAAATCGGGAAACAATGGGGATGTCGCCAAGCATTTCGTAGCCGTATCTACCAACACCAAAGCAGTCACTGCATTTGGCATTGCTCCGGAAAACATGTTTGTGTTTTGGGATTGGGTTGGCGGACGCTATTCATTATGGTCTTCCATCGGCTTGTCGATTGCCTGCACCATTGGCTTTGAGAACTTCGAAGGGCTGTTGACAGGAGCACACCGTGCCGATCAGCATTTTAAAAACACACCATTCGAAAAGAACATACCCGTGTTGTTGGCACTCATCGGCATTTGGTATGTCAACTTCTTCGATGCTGCATCGGAAGCCATCCTCCCCTACGATCAATACTTGCATCGCTTTGCCGCTTACTTCCAACAAGGCAATATGGAGAGCAACGGAAAGTCGGTGGATCGATCCGGACACTTAGTTAATTATAATACCGGTCCGGTGATCTGGGGCGAGCCCGGCACCAACGGACAACATGCCTTCTATCAGTTAATCCATCAGGGAACAAAAATCATTCCGTGCGATTTCATCGCTCCGGCCATCAGTCAAAATCCATTGAGTGATCACCACGAAAAACTATTGTCCAACTACTTCGCACAAACCGAAGCGTTAATGATGGGCAAAACGGAAGAAGAAGTGGAAGCTGAATTAAAGGCAGCCGGATTTGGCGATTCCGATATTGAATTCCATCAGCCGTACCGCGTGTTTGCCGGCAACAAACCCACCAACTCTATTTTGTTTAAGAAACTGGATCCGGAAACACTCGGAACACTCATCGCATTGTATGAACATAAAATCTTCGTGCAAGGTGTGATCTGGAACATATTCAGTTTCGATCAATGGGGTGTGGAATTGGGCAAAGTGCTGGCGAAGAAAATTTTGCCCGAGCTTAGCTCCGAAGGTGAAATCGCATCGCACGACTCATCCACCAACGGATTGATCAATTATTTCAAACGTTTGAGGTCGAAATAAATGATCACAAAAGAATAACCTCCTTGTAAACTGGACTTCATCTGCTATTTTTGACCACCTTAAGTCAAAAATGGAAAATAAAATTTCTAAGATTGGAGTGTTCACATCGGGTGGTGATGCCCCCGGCATGAATGCTGCAATACGAGCCGTTGTTCGCGCCTCCATCTATTACAAGAAAGAAGTTTACGGAATCATGCAGGGCTATGAAGGCATGATCAGTGGTGATATCGTAAAATTGGGTGCCCGATCTGTTGGTAACATTATCCAACGTGGCGGTACCATTCTCAAGTCGGCACGAAGCGTGGAGTTTCGCACTCCCGAAGGTCGTGAGAAGGCTTTTCGCAACTTGCAAAAGAATGGCATCGACTCGCTCGTAGCCATTGGTGGCGATGGTACCTTCACCGGTCTACATAAATTCTACGAAGAGTATAAAGTTCCCTCTGTTTGTATTCCCGGTACGATTGACAATGATTTGGCGGGTACTGATTACACCATCGGATTTGATACAGCTACCAACACAGCCGTAGAAGCGATTGATAAAATTCGCGATACAGCAATTTCTCACAATCGTCTGTTTTTCATTGAAGTGATGGGTCGCAATAGCGGATACATTGCTATCAACTGCGGTATTGCCGGAGGCGCGGTAGCTACGATCATCCCTGAAGAGTCACTTTCGATGGAAGAGCTTTTCGCGAAGCTGGACGAAGGTGGAAAAACGAACAAAAAATCCAGTTTGATTGTCGTGGCCGAGGGAAGTAAAATTGGTGGAGCGATTGAGCTGGCCAAGAAATTCTCCGAACGCAACAACTACTTCGATATTAAAGTAACCATTCTCGGCCACTTACAGCGCGGGGGTACTCCTACCTACTTCGACCGTGTACTCGCCAGCAAAATGGGGGTAGCAGCTGTGGAAGGTTTGCTGAATGGTAAGAACGATGTGATGGTGGGTATCCAAAATGGATCCATCGTGTATAACAGTTTCGACATGATCATGTCACACCATCACGAAATCGACAACGAGTCGTTACGCATCGCTAAAATACTTTCGATCTAAATCACATCGCATGACAGAACTTACCATCGGCATTGATATTGGCGGCACCAACACCAAGTATGGTATTGTAGACCGCAGTGGTCGTGTTCATCTTCAGGGAAATATTCCCACTACACAATTTGAAGAGTTTCAGGATTACTTTGATGCGATGGCGTCTGTATTGCGAGAAGGAATCAAACAATTGCCCGCTAATTCAGAAATTGTCGGAATTGGTATTGGCGCTGCGAACGGCAATTACTACACCGGCAATATCGAACGCGCTACCAATTTGAAATGGAAAGGCGTATTGCCATTGGCGAATATGTTTACCAGCGAGTTTGGAGTGCCCTGCATTCTTACCAACGATGCCAATGCAGCAGCGGTAGGTGAAATGATCTACGGCAACGCCAAGAACATGAAAGACTTTGTGGTGATTACGCTTGGAACCGGATTGGGCAGTGGTTTTGTATGCGGAGGTATTTTGTTGAACGGTCACCATGGTATAGCCGGTGAAGTGGGACACACTTCCGTGAATCCAGCAGGTCGCTATTGCAATTGCGGCAAGCGGGGCTGCTTAGAGACGTATGTATCAGCTACCGGAATTAAGCGTACCGTTTACAAACTATTGGCGGATCATTTAGAGCCGAGCGAATTGCGCGGCATCAGCTTCGATCACCTCAACACCAAAATGATTACCGAAGCCGCTTTGCGCGGAGATATTGTAGCACAGGAAGCCTTTGAATATACCGGACGTATTTTAGGAATGAAACTGGCGGAAACGGTGGTGCATACCGATCCGGAGGCCATCTTCTTGTTTGGTGGGTTGGCCCAGGCGGGAGATTTGATTTTCAAACCGACCATTCGCCACATGGAAGCCAACCTGATGCCTTTATTTAGAGGCAAAATCAAAGTCTTACCATCGGCCATGCAAAACCAGGCAGCCCCTATTCTGGGTGCCAGCAGTTTGGTGTGGGATTATTTGGACAAGAAGAAGAGCGTGTTGGCGTAAGCCCGACTATTTCGTGCTTTCTCTTTATTGGCTATCTTTGCGGATTATAGACCAACTGATTTAAAGAGGCGTATGAAGAACTTTGTTTCCAACTCAACCGAATCTACCCGGATGTTCAAAAGCGGCTTTTTAGAAAGCCTCTCGAAAGTACATTACAGCGTTCCGTTGATTGTCTTCATTCCAACCATCCTTTTCTTTGGATGGAAAGGATTTCAAACCCCCGGCATCACTACGTTAGGATTTACACTGAGCATTATTGGAGGTTTGTTGTTCTGGACGCTGACGGAATACGTCCTTCATCGTTTTGTTTTTCACTTCATGCCCTCTTCTGAATGGGGCAAGAAACTCCATTTCATCTTTCACGGTGTGCACCACGATTATCCGAACGATGCGTTGCGTTTGGTAATGCCTCCATCGGTAAGCATTCCCTTGGCCACGATGTTTTACTTCCTATTTTACACCTTTATTCCGGCCACTTACCTGAACAGCTTCTTTGCGGCATTCCTGACGGGATATTTGTGCTACGACATGTTTCACTATGCTTTCCACCACGGCAACTTCAACAATCCTATTTTGAAGAAACTGAAGCAGCACCACATGATGCACCATTACACCGATGCAGACAAAGGATACGGGGTTACTTCCATCTTGTGGGATATCGTTTTCGGATCGGAACTGAAAAGAAAGGCTGAGTAACCACTCGCAATTTATTTCCCCCTTTAAAATAAGCTTGTCACTAAGGCTTTGAATTTATAGTTACTTCGTAAATTGTAAGTAACCTAAATCATTGCTCTATGCGATCCATCCTCTCATGCTTGCTGTTGCTGGTAAGCGTTTGTGCATTGGCACAAAACAAATCACTTATTGGTTTTTCTACGGCTGCAGCCGATGCGCACACCCAGGCCGAAGCGAAGTTCGACAGCTACCTGAAAGCCAAAAACATTGACGATTGGATCAAACGCCTCTCCGCACGTCCGCATCATGTGGGCTCGCCTTACGGGAAAGACAACGCAGAGTTTATGGTCAGCCTGTTTCGCAGCTGGGGCTATGAAGCGGAGATCGAAACCTACTATGTATTATTCCCTTCGCCCAAAATACGCGTGTTAGAGATGGTCTCTCCTACCACTTTCAAAGCGAAACTCGAAGAACCGGCTCTGAAAGAAGATGCTACCTCCGGACAAAAATCGGAGCAACTACCTGTCTATAATTGCTGGTCGCCCGATGGCGAAGTAACAGCCGAGTTGGTGTATGTAAACTATGGTGTGCCCGATGACTACGAACAACTGGAGCGCATGGGCATAGACGTGAAAGGTAAAATTGTGATTGCAAAATACGGTGGCTCGTGGCGCGGCATCAAACCCAAGGTAGCACAAGAGCACGGAGCGATTGGCTGTATCATCTATTCCGACCCGGCTGGAGATGGCTACGCGCAAGGTGATGTCTACCCGAAAGGCGCTTATAAAAATCAATACGGTGCGCAACGCGGATCGGTGTTGGATATGCCCATCTATCCGGGCGACCCGCTCACACCGAATTATGGCTCTACCAAAGAAGCAAAACGAATCGACCGCAGCGAGGCGAAAAATCTGTTGAAGATTCCGGTGATCCCTATTTCGTATGGCGATGCTCAGCCATTGCTGCAAGCGTTAGGCGGACCGGTAGCGCCCGAGAAATGGCGCGGTGCCTTGCCTATCACGTATCACGTAGGTCCCGGACCTTCCAAAGTACATTTGAAGTTGGCGTTCAACTGGGATACGAAGCCCGCTTATAATGTGATTGCCAAACTGCGCGGCACAGAGTTGCAGGATGAATGGGTGATTCGCGGTAATCACCACGATGCGTGGGTGAATGGTGCCAATGATCCGGTGAGCGGCATGGCCGCTTTGATGGAAGAAGCGCGCGCAGTGGGCGAATTGGTGAAGAGTGGCTGGAAGCCTAAGCGCACGATCATCTACTGCGCGTGGGATGCGGAAGAGCCTTCGCTGATGGGATCAACTGAATGGGTGGAAGATCATTGGGACGAACTGGTCGACAAGACAGTGGCTTATATTAATTCCGATTCAAATGGCCGCGGTTTTCTCTTTGCCGAAGGATCGCACACACTCGAACCGCTGATGAGTGGCATCAGCAAAGATGTGATCGATCCGCAAACAGGAATCAGTTTGTTTGAGCGCAGAAAATCGCTGGACGCTTCGAATGCATCGGGGGTAAAAGCGAAGAAAGAAATACTGGCGCGCAAGTCGTTGAGCATTGGCGCACTCGGTGCGGGCTCGGACTACTCGCCTTTCATTCAACACTTAGGTATTGCCTCGCTCAACTTAGGTTTTGGTGGCGAGAATGGCGGTGGTGAATATCATTCGGTATACGATTCATACGATCACTACAAGCGTTTCAAAGATCCGACTTTCGAATATGGAGTGGCGCTGGCGAAAACTGCCGGACGTGCTACGTTGCGAATCGCTAATGCAGAAGTTCTTCCCTTTGACTTTGCGGCTTTTCATAAAACCGTGAATACGTATGTGACCGAAGTGACTACCCTACTCGACAACCTGCGCGAAAGCACGGAGATCGAAAACCAAATGATCCGCGAAAAGCGCTATGTATTGGCGCAAGATCCTACTGAGAAATACGTGCCGCCCGTAGTTAAAGAATCGGTGCCCTATCTGAATTTCTCCAGCCTGCAGAATGCCGTACTCCAACTGGAGAAAAGCACCGCCAAGTATGCGGAGTTAGCCGCTGCGAATCTAAATCCGCTTACCAACCGCAATCAACTGAACGAGTTATTGTACAAATCCGAGCGCAAACTATTGGTAGATGCCGGACTTCCACGTAGAGCCTGGTACAAACACACCATTTACGCACCCGGTTTTTATACCGGCTACGGTGTGAAGACACTCCCCGGTGTGCGCGAAGCCATTGAGCAACGTAGCTGGAAGGAAGCACAAGAGCAAATTGAAATTGCCGCCAAGGCGCTTGAAAATTTTAACCAACAAGTAGAAGCTGCCTCTAAGATTTTGATGCAGCGATAGAAAAATAGCCATCAACAAAAGAGCCGCACTATGTAGAATGCGGCTCTTTTTATTTCCAGTTGACTGTGATTAGTCTTTGTGCTCGTGTTCGTGCTTTTCACCGCCACCATGCCATGCTTCCATGATCGCGTGGAAGCTATCGTGAAGCGCATTGAGGGATGAACCTACGGCTGCATCATCGGCACCGCTTTTAATCATATCCGCCAAAGCGCGGGTATCGGTTTTCAGCTTTTGCAAGCTTTCTTTCACTTCATCATTATTTACTTTTTCAGGTAGGGCTGCGCTGGCCCACTTGTCGGCTTCGGTAGCCATTTCTTCCGCCAGTTGTTTTACCGGGGCGAGGTTTGCCGAATCTTTGTACGGGTGAAATGCTTCCGCCATAATCATGTGGAACGAATCCATTTCCTTCCAGTCGTTTGATTCTTCTTTCGGAGCTTCGGCTGTTTGTTGTTTCGTAGAACAAGCTACAGCTAGCAGAAAACTAAGTGCAATCAGGAGTCTGTTTGTCTTCATAAAAATAATTTTGGCAAAGATACAGGATCGGGCGGATTGGGGCAATTGTGTGAATCTGTAAATCGGAATTTCAATTATTTTATTGAACGCTTTTGCAAAGATTCACCTCGTTTCGTGCCATGGTATTTCACCGCCATGATATAGGTTTTGTGTGGCACGATGTTAATATCGCCATTTATCCACGGGCTGAAGCCCGTGGCTATGGCTAATGCCGTGGCTATTTAAGATAAAGATTCTATTTCTTCTGCTTGTACTTTCTGCGCATGGCCAGCGCATGCACGAGTTTCTTCAGTACTTCGAAATACAGCGTTACATACAAGATGATCGTCATCAACCAGATAACGGCAATGTTGAAATAGAGTGTGTCAAACTTGCGCCCCATGAAATGCTTCTGCGGCACATAGAAATTCTCACGAAAATCGAAGTAATGAGCCGGGCGATGATCCTCAAAGAAGATCGGATATATCTTTTGTACTAATTCACCCTTCCATTCGACAATCCGCACCGGGTCAGTAGAGTTTTCGACTAATCGAATCACAGATTCATTCTGATACTTTAAGCGCATTTGTTCAAAAGCTGCCTTTTGCTCGGGTGTCTTCGTCATCTCCATCATCAACTTCTCCTTTTCATCGGAAGCTTTGGCATTGCGGATGCCGTAATATTGCCGCAACGTCACTAAAAACTTCTGCACATTGCGGTACACCGCTGAATCAAATTTGCCGGGCGCTAACCGATCCACATCTGGTAGTTTGTCCCCCCCTACATAAGTAAGCTCATTCTTGATTTCACTTCGCAGTAAGTCGAGGGCTGCCTTGGTTTCGTTGCCTTCTTTCTGACTGCGCCAATCGCTGCGGTGATTCAATACAAACGATAATTTCGATTCGAGTGCAGGTAAATAATACAAGCGCTTATAATCGGCAATGGCGCGCTTCTGATCCAACGCATAGAATTGTTTTTCGTAAGGGTTGTCTTTGAACTGAGTAACCATGTATGCCTCAAACGCCCACCGCGATGCCATCATTTCGCCCAGCACAGGTATGCCGTTCGGGGTGCCTACCTTCGGATTGAATTTATCGAAGCTGATCACCACTCCGCTGAGTAGCAACTGCGGAATGATCAGGATCGGGATCAAAATGTAAATGGTAACAGCCGAATCAAAAGCGGCAGAAATATTCAGTCCTAGCATGTTGGCAAAGCACGCACAAGAAAAGAGAATGAGCCAATAGCGCATTTCGCCAAACGGAATCTCCAACAACCAATTGCCCACCAAAATAAAGCAGATGGTTTGCACAGCCGAGAGTGTAAAGAGGATACTGATCTTGGATAAGTAATAGCTGCTTCGGCTGAGATGCAGATACGTTTCGCGTTTTAATATTTTGCGGTCGCGGAAAATCTCTTCGGCACTGATAATGAGCCCCACAAAGAGCGCCACCACAATACTCATAAAGAAATAGACCGGTATGTTGTAGTTATGGAAGAAGGTGTACTCCGGCTTCTCAACGCCCACGGCATCGTAGTATTTTACAAAGTAGCCGATGAACAGCGCCAGCACTGGAGTGAGCAGCAGGTTGACAGTAATGTATTGGCGGTTGGCCAGCTTCGATAAAACATCTCGGATAATGAATACCCACCACTGCTTGAACCAATTCGGAATTTTTTGCGTCACCGGCAGCGGATCTTGCACTTCCTCCACCTTCGGAATCTTGATCTTCTGCTTAAAATATTGATACCACTGGCCGGGCGAAACTTTGCGCGTGTGCGTAAAGCGTCCGTACTCATTCACCACACGTGTTTCAATAATGTTAAAGACCTGCTCGGGATTGATATTACCGCATTCCGGACAAGCGCCCGGGTTTTTGTTTGCTGCATTGATGATATCCTGAAAGTAATTCACCGACTCAGCCGGATTTCCATAATAAATCTGGAAGCCGCCCACATCTAAAATGATGAGTGTGTCAAACATCTTGAAGATATCGGAAGAAGGCTGATGGATCACCACAAAGATCATTTTGCCACGCAGCGAAAGTTCTTTGAGCAAGTCCATGATGTTTTCCGAATCGCGGGACGACAAGCCGGAGGTGGGTTCATCGACAAACAAAACGGTGGGCTCGCGCAGCAATTCCAACCCGATATTCAGGCGCTTGCGCTGTCCGCCACTAATGGTCTTCTCCAAGGGCGAACCGACCTTCAGATTTCGAATTTCGGATAAACCCAAGTTGAGTAACACCTTCTCTACCAGGTCACCAATCTCCTTGCGGGAATAATGACCAAAGCACAGGCGCGCACTGTAATACAAATTTTGGAAAACCGTCAGGTCATCCATCAACAGATCATCTTGCGGAATGAATCCAACAATTCCTTCGAGCTTATCCGGATTTTTATGAATGTCGATGCCGTTGATCAACACACGTCCGCTGGACGGGAGCTCCGATCCGTTGAGCACACTCAGCAACGTGGACTTTCCGGATCCACTGGCACCCATCAATCCGATCAACTTCCCTCCCGTCTCAGCAATGTTCACATTCTGCAAACCGGCACGGCCACTCTTGAAATGATAAAAGAGGTGATCGGCCACAAAGCTGATTTCCGTATCGGTTTCTTCAAACAAAAATTTACCGACCACATCGCTGTAGTAGATCGGGTCGATTTTCGCCCCGCGAATGGTGCTGCCCGTGGGGAACACATCGATCTTCCGGCTCTTGAGGGTAATGCTATTCAGCGTAAGCGGTGTGATGCCAAGGTATTTGATGAAGTAAGTTTCAATATCTGACAGGCGCAGAATGGCGATCAATCCTGTCAGGTTCTTGGCCACAATGCGCGGCCCCGGATGCTTAATCTCATCCGAGCCTTCGTCTATAATTAAAATTTGCTTGGAGCCCAGTTCTTCAATATCGTGTCCCAACACAAAAGACCGCATGGCGCGAAAGTCTTTGGCCGGAATCTTCAGGGCTTCGCTGATGTAGAAAATGAGGTTGCTCTGGCGCTCGGAAAGGTTGTCATCAGCAAACACCAACTCGATAACTTTGATCACAAGCACCACCTTTTGCTGCATTGTGAGGGCCTGATTCACCTTTTTAGAGATCTGCATGATCTGCGCCCAGTCGTCTACAAACTCCTGAGTTTCAGCATCTACATTGGCAAGAGGGCCGTTGGCAGCAATGCGCTTGTTGGTTTTGCAGAAATCATCAAATAAGGTGAGGTAGTAGCGTGTGCCATCCTGATTGAGGTGCAGCGACAAAAACTCTTTGATAATCGCCCGCTCATCTTCGGTGATACGCTCTTTGGCTACAATGGCAAAAAATTGAATGACAGCCTTGAGTAGTTCTTCGCTCATTTACACCCGCTAGTTTCCGTTAAAAATCACCGTTAAAATACATAAAAACTATGGATGAAAACTAACTAAAGTCATTTCCTTTTAATGGCATTTGTAGTTTCTTTACAGCTTCATTTTATATCCCCGTTATGAAGAAAAGTTTCCTGCTTGCGCTCGCCTGTATCGCCTCTCTATTTTGTTACTCTCAATCTTCCGTTTTGTGGGAGATCTCCGGTAACGGATTGAAGAACCCATCCTACATTTTGGGAACACTCAAATTCATTGGCGAAAAGGAGTTTTACATTCCGCAGGAAGTAAGTGAGCGTATCAAAGGTTCTACCTTGTTTGCCATCGAAGATCAGGTAGACCACCACGCGCAGCACGAACTAAACGTAGCACTTCATTTTGAAAAAGGAAAGTCGTTGAGCACCGAACTCACCCCTGCCGATTATAAAAAGGTGTTAACCTTCTTCGAAAAGGAGTTTGGCATCAACCAAAAACAGTTCGAAGCAAAGTATGCCAAGATCAAACCTTTGGCGCTATCTATTTTAATGACCCGGTTGACACTGAAAGAAAAGGTAAAGTACTTTGACATTGAATTACTGCTGTTTGCCAAGAAGAATAAAGTCGCTGCTTTTAGTCTGGAGCCCATTGAGCGCGAAGCGCAAGCCATCAATGC
>DGYK01000021.1:32069-57622 GCA_002398365.1 Flammeovirgaceae bacterium UBA5008 | reverse complement strand
AAGTCGCTGCTTTTAGTCTGGACCACGCTGAGCGCGAAGCAAAAGCCATCAATGCGTATCCTATGTTTAATCAGGTGAAGGCACTGCTACACAGCATCGACAATTTCGAAACGCAGAAGGCAGAATTTCAAAAATTGATGAGCAACTATCCGCATGAATCACTGGAAGAGATATTTGAGTTTACGTTACACCCCGTAGAAAACAATCCACTGTTTGTAGATGAATTTTATAACAAGCGCAATGCGGAGTGGCTGCCGAAGATTGAAAAGATGGTGAAAGAGAACAAGGCTTTCATTGCCGTAGGCGTTGCACACTTAGAAGGCACGCAGGGCTTGTTGGAATTATTGAAGGCGAAAGGCTATACGCTGAAGGCGGTGCCGGTTGGGAAGAAGTAACAAGCTTAAACTTATTGGAAGTGTACCAGATTTTATATGGCCATTAGCTTGGTGCGAACTGGCGATACACATCCCTACCCAAGGTTACTTCATTTTGAGCAAGCTTTCAGCGACAACTGTTGCTAACAAACTTGAATCAACATCGTGTCTGCTTAATCCATACATGTAATTGTCTGACGTACGAATTATTTGCAGGTGTTTTTCAATAATTCTAAGAATGAATTAGATTTAAAATAATGTCATCTACCACATAAATCACTCCTTTAACGTCAATCAATACATTTCTTGGGAACATATCGGAAACCACATATTCATGATTCGAAAACTTAGCTTCTCCAATTTTTGAAAATCCGAGCGAATGCATGAAATTCATTATTTCCTCATCATCTGCTTGCCTAGCATCCTTTATTAAATCTTGTTTCAATACTACCTCGATGTATGGAGTACGCTCTTCACCTCTATCTATTCCTGTAAAACCAACTAATTCATATTTTGTCTCAGGAAATAAATGATTATGGGCAAGAACTTGATCTAATAAGGTAGAGATAAGGAAGCGCGAGTTGAAAAGATTATTACTCTTATAAACACTGTTACTTTCTACATCAACTAAAATCGTATTTTCATTACCCTGTAAGCCCGTATAATTTCCGAGAGTAAAAAAATCCTTGATCCAAAGATTATTTTCTTTGGCGTAGCGTAAAATGTATTTCTTTTCTAAATCTTCGCGTTCGAACTGAGAGATTTTTTGTCCGTTGCGTTCTCTCTCATTTGCTTTAACAATTTCGTGAAGTCGGTTGGCGATGTTTTCCATTCCTTAATCTGTTTTATCGCAGCTTCCGAATTCTCCTGATGTTCCTTTGTTAGATATTTAGGTTTCATATTTGCGATTGTAAAAAAACGAACCACCAAATTTAGCATTATTTTCTAATCCAATCAGTTACCCAATTAACAGATCAATGCACATCAATCCCGTCAAAGTAAATTTCGGTGATTGCTGTATCATCATACTTATCACCTTTGTAAACTTCCATTATTTCAAACTTCATCGTCCATTGCGGCAAGCTTCTAAGGGTTTTGTCTTCTCGATTGGCATTTCCAATGGGATCGAATGTGAAAATCTGCTCGGCTCTGGTATCCTGCAAGTTTAGAATAGCAACAGGCTTATCATTAATATAAAACTTCAACTTCTTCACACGCGAGTTCTCGCTCCATGCCTTTAGCGACTTGGCGTATCCATTCACCACAATGATTTTAGTGATTCGTGGTGTTTGAGGAGGAAAACGGTAGGTAAGCGATTCTCCTACGCCATAGCCCGACACACCTTCTACCCATGCGGTTTTGTAACTGAGATCATGCGCATTGCTGGCAACATAATTACTCTGCCCTTGCGATTTCAGTTCGGAGGAAGCCGTCCGCGTATCTTCGACTCCCCCGCAATACCAACTGCATTCTTGACCTAATATGTCGTAATAATTTTCAACCACATCTATCTCTCCACTACATTCTTCTGCCAGCTTCTTTTCGGCAGCCGTCCATGTTTTTCTGTCACGTTCAAAAAGAGCAGCACATTTTTTCTTTTTGTTGTTAAACGCTAATTCACCTTCGGGGCTTTTATCCACTTCATAACCGAGCTCCGGTTGCATTTCTTTTACCGTTTGGCTGAACGTGGTAAAAGGCATTGCCAATAAGAACACGATGAGTGTTGGCTTGAGTTTATGTAAGCTCATTTTAAATTAAGGTTCATAATAGGAAGTTATTATTATTTTCCCATCATCTGTTACCTGGCGAGTATCGGAATGACCACCCTCACCACATTTTCGCTCGATAATCAAATTGCGATTTATGGAACCATAGCAGTATTTATTATTAACTTCATTCCAAATCGCTAATTCATAACTGTCTATTACATTCCATTGATGGTCGTAGCTACGCAATAAAAATACATAATCGCGTCCAAAAGAATCGGTGCTTTTCAACAAAACAAAGACCTTAAACTTCCTTGCGGTATAAATCTGCCCGAAATTTTTAAACTGCATCGTTGACGTATCCAATCCTTTCCTTTCATCATGGCTCAGGAAAAGTTTCAGGCTATCGCCCGAAAGGTTCGGTAGATTGGTCGATTCGGCCATGAAAAGTAAATCATTTTTTTCACCAACTGGCTCCGAAATCCAAAACAGCTTTTCTTTTGAATTATCACAGTTAATGAGACTAGCCGCAATTACTACTAAAAGGGTTTTGTAAATCTTCATTTTTGATGATTCCTGCTAACAAACATTTGCGCTCTCTCTACTATTCCTCTCTGAAATCTAAAATATTTTTACCATCAAATTGATAGATACCTTCCGAGCCAAACCAGATACTGCCATCTTTCGCTTCTAAAAAGCCAAAAACGACACCCACCATCGGATTTATATCGGTGATGGTAGGCCTGAGATAATCCAATGTCTTACGATGATAATACCGAAGCATTCCACCTTTGGCAGTAACCGAACTCGTCCAGATGTTTCCTTTTCTATCCTCCATTACGTAGCTAACGGCATTGGGTGCAAAACGCTTAAACGCAACACCATCATAACGCCACAAGCCGTCTTTGCCTCCCAGCCAGATTGCGCCTTGCTTGTCTTCGATGATGCTGCTGATCCCCGTAAAGGGCTTGCCATTGTTAGCGATTATGCTAAACGTTTTTCCATCGTACACAAAGCCTTTGCCTCGTGTGCCGAACCAAAGCTTGCCGGTTTTGTCTTCCAGCACTGTGTTTACTTCATTAGCCGGCCGTTCCAAAAAAGTTTTACCGGTGCGATCTACATACATGCTATCGCCTTGAATAATATAGTTACGAAATGTTTTGCCATCGTAGCAACTCACTCCTCCGAAAACACCCATCCAGATACTCCCCTTCTTATCTTCATAAATACTCACCACATCATCATTCAGCAGTCCATCTTTGGTGGTGAGATTGCGAAAGAAAGTTCCATCATAATAAAAAACACCGGAGCCAATGGAGCCGAACCACCAATTGCCTTTAGGATCTTGTAAAATCGAAAAGAAACGAGCCGAAGTTTGCTCTTTCGTGATATTGGTAAACCACTTTCCATCGTATTTATAAATTCCTTGCCAGGAAGTAAACCAGATATTTCCTGTCTTGTCTTGCGTAACCATTCGCACTACTCCCGAGGGACCATAATAGCCTTCTGTATCTGTTGAAGTCGCTTGCGTATCCTGTTTTGAAATTTTGACTTTACCCTGTGCGCTGCTGTGATCGTAAGAAACCAGCAAGATTAGTCCGATAAAAATGGGCAGCAGTTTATTCATGAATTGGCAAATGAAATTGACGGACATCGATCGCTTACAAATTACAAAATAGTACTTTCCAAACTTTTAATCAACGCACGTCTAATTAGTTATAAAACTGATGAGTTTGGTAAGTATTTATATGATTTCGAGAATTAGAAAAGCCTTAACCCATCGGCACTTAAATTCAGTGCTTAACTCTTGTTTTTTTGTGTTGCCATTTAACAAAAAACATATTTGCTAAAAGCAACTGCACTAAATTTCGTTATATATCGTTAGTCATTTTACGAAATAAAAATACATAAAGGGAGTACCCCTCAAAATCTAGCTCCATTCGCACTTTTTTCATGGCACGTATTATGCATGTGAT
This sequence comes from Flammeovirgaceae bacterium UBA5008, assembly GCA_002398365.1. GTDB lineage: Bacteria > Bacteroidota > Bacteroidia > Cytophagales > Cyclobacteriaceae > ELB16-189. Next base: position 53,566 of record DGYK01000021.1, on the reverse strand, counting down.
TTTTATAAATTTAAAACCGCATCGTACCATGTCTGACTTGCAGGAAATTGAATATGCTAAAAATATCGCAGCCTTCCATCAGTTGGTTAGCTTATGCATTGACATGGAGAAAGTGTATCGACCCGAAAGCATCAGCCTGCAACCGGCCGCACTGTATCAACAATTATCAGCCTGCCGTCAGGCTTTGGAGGAAGGGAAAGAATGTAAAATGAAACTGGCAAAGTCAATTCGTTTGCGTGACGTTTCTATCCAGCCTATTGCCCAACTTACCAACAACGTATTGAAAGAGCTAAGCGCAGCCAAGGCGTCACCTCAAACAATCAAGAAAGCGCTAGGTCAAGTAAAAGAGATTCAAGAAAGCAGCTCGCGAAAGGCACCTAAAAAAGTAAACAGCAACAAAACCATCGGCACAGCTAAAAGCGAATGCTACTCACAGTCGGTCAATCACTCGAAAGTGATCGAACAATTTGATCAACTCATCCAAACAGTTACAATTGAACCCAATTACCTGCCGAATAAACTAGATCTAAAAATAATCATGCTCAAGTTGGTGCTGCAAGAATTACAGAGTAAACACAACGCAGTGATATTTGCGGAGCTTAGTCTGAACAACGCGCGCCAGCATTGCTCCCAACTTATTGATGGACACAATGGACTTATCCAAACCGCCAATGATGTGATCGACTATATCGCTGAAATCACCCGATCAAGCGGTAATATCTATCGAAAAGTAAATGCCATCCGATTTATTCGTCCGGTTAAAAAAAGAACAATCGTGGCTTCCCACAAATAAATCAAATAGCTAATTATCCGTTTGAATATACCCCTTCACCAATATCCGTTGAACGGGGTTCATCGGATCAGTGGAGTAAATGGTAATCGCTTTATTCTGAAGTCCCTCCCGTCCGGTCGGATCCAACGTCATTTCTAATTCTGTTTCTTCGTTCGGCTTCAATGATTTCTTGCCAAGGTTTACTGCCAGGCAGCTACAGTTGCTCTGCACAAAACGCAGTTGCAGTTCTTTCTTTCCGCGGTTCTTCAATTTCACTTTGCGCTGCACCGCAATGGCATTGCGCATCCGCCCCATGTCTACCTGATAAGTATCTACAGTCAGTTGCGGGGCCTTCGCCTGCTCTTCCGGTGTCAACGCTCCAAAGCTCTCCTCTACGGTAGCATAAAAGGTAAATGGTTTCTCGGGTTTCTTCCGATCATTGGTGGTCATCGAAAAGCCATCCGTCACAAAACCAAACTGATTTTTAAGGCGAGCATCAAATGTAATCTTCAACACACCACGGCTGTGCGGTGGCAGTGGTGACATTGCTACCTTCAAATGTGCGGGCGCTTGCAACTGCAATAGCTTAATCGTGTCATTGCCTGCATTGTACACCGGAAACTCGGTGACACTGGCGGGCTTATTGATAAATACCTTGCCCACGTTAAACGAACTGTTGCGAAACCGTAAGTTGCCATTCTCCACCACCAAGTCATACGGACCCTTATCCGATTTGCGATCCACCACATTGCCTTTAATCTGCAGCACAATTGGGTTGGCATCAAAATCCGTTGCAATGGTCAGCGACTTATTAAAATAGCCGGGTCTTCCCTTCGGGTCGAAGCTCGCTTTAATCACGCCAGTCTTGCCGGGCTCAACTGCTTCCTTCGTCCAGCCGGGAGTCGTACATCCACACGATGGCTGCACCGCCAAAATCTTGATGGGCCTGTCGGCACGGTTCGTAAACGTAAACTCATATTTCACAGGGCCTTCCATTTCGGGCACATCGCCAAAGTCGTACGTCTTATCCTGAAATTGAATCGGCTCCGCCAGTTGGGCAGCGCAAAGCAGCGGAGTCATCCAAAAAATCCACACCAGTCTCTTCATAAAAGATTAAAATTCATGATTCAAAGTTAGCAGCAAATCAGTAATCTTGCAGCGTATCACAGACAATCAATCAAACATGATTCTAACGAAGTTAACAGCGGTATATTTTGGGGGCGTGGCCCCGATAGCTATCGGGGCCACCGGGCTTTTCGCTACAATCCCGCGAAGCGCGGGATTTCCGCTGCAATCCCTCGCCCAGAGCACTTCGTAGTCAGTTCATCATCACTAATTATCTCAAATCTCACATCTCAATACGCACAATTATTTATGTCACGAATTCTAACCGGTATCCAAAGCAGCGGTCGACCCCATTTAGGCAACCTACTCGGTGCTATTATTCCGGCTATCAAACTTTCTAAAATCCCCGGCAACGAGTCGTTCTTTTTTATTGCCGACTTACACTCGCTTACAACCATTAAAGATGCGGCCACGCGTACGCAAAATGTAAATGCCGTTGCAGCCGCATGGCTGGCATTTGGTTTCGATATCGAAAAGAATTTGCTCTACCGCCAAAGCCGCATCCCCGAAGTGTGTGAGTTGGCATGGTATCTCAGTTGCTTCACTCCTTTCCCGATGTTGGCCAACGCCCATTCATTCAAAGACAAATCCGATAAGCTTGCCGATGTCAACGCAGGGCTCTTCACATACCCCGTGCTGATGACAGCCGACATTATTTTGTACGATGCCAATCAGGTGCCGGTGGGCAAAGACCAAAAACAGCACTTGGAAATGGCCCGCGATATTGCCGCTTCATTCAACAGCCAGTATGGCGAAACTTTTGTGCTACCCGAAGCGAAGATTGAAGAAAACGTAATGACTATTCCAGGCACAGACGGGCAGAAGATGAGCAAGTCCTACGGCAACACCATCGACATCTTTTTACCCGACAAAGAGTTGCGCAAGCAGATTATGTCGATCGTTACCGACAGCACACCGATGGAGGCGCCAAAAAACCCAGACAAAGACAACGTGTTTGCCATTTATAAATTGGTGGCCACAGCCGAGCAAACCGAAGCGCTACGCCAAAAATATTTAGCCGGAAATTTCGGCTACGGCCACGCCAAACAAGAGCTATTTGAGTTGATTATTGCCAAATATGCCACCGAGCGCGAAGCGTTTAATTTCTACATGAGCAACTTGCCGGAGCTCGAAAAGAAATTGCAACACAGCGAAGCAAAGGCCACTGTCATTGCCAGAGAAGTACTCAACCGAGTTCGGGTGAAATTGGGATTTTGATCAGTGTAGTCGTAACGACACCTCCAAGGTGTCAGACGACTACAAGATTATACTACTTAGCAGTCCAAACCACTTGCTGCTTCTCTTTGCCAACGTTCAGCACAATGCGTAGCGGACTCGGTACAATCACCAACTTGGTTTCTTTGCCGGGAAGTGAGTCTACTTCAACATACACACCTTCCGAAGCAGCAACTGAATAGTCAGTGCCTTGTACGGTATAGGTCTTAGCCAAATAAGCAATCGGGAAAAGGATATCAGTATCAGGGCAATACTTGTCGTGCACTTCTTGCAGCACTTCTTCCAGGTAATCTCCATAAGTTACTTGCAAGGCATCTTCCAAATCATGGAGCTCCTCCTCCAAATCATCGTATTTGGGGTTATTATAATCGAGTTTCTTTAATTCGTTGCGTCTTTTGGCAATATCCTGAATCGCTTTGTCCAACTCTTTTAAATCCATGGTTCAAATTTTTGCCAAGATTGGTCAAAGTCGAAATAAAAACAAGCAGAATGACTAAATTTGCTTTAAATCCACATGACTATGACGGACGATTTTCTTCCCATCAATGGCACCGACCACATCGAGTTCTATGTGGGCAACGCCAAACAAGCTTCGCTTTATTATCAACATTGCTTTGGTTTTGAGTTAGTAGCTTACGCTGGTCCTGAAACCGGTGTGCGCGACCGCGCTTCGTATGTCTTACAACAAAACAAAATCCGTTTTGTCCTAACTACCTCACTCCTTCCCGAGTCTGAGATTACCCATCATGTGCAAAAGCATGGAGATGGAGTAAAAGTGTTGGCACTGTGGGTCGATGATGCCACCCGCTCTTTTCAGGAAACCGTTTTGCGTGGAGCGGAAATTCACAGCGAGCCCAAGCGCTATCAGGATACACATGGCGAAGTTGTGCTTGCTTCGATTAAAACCTATGGCGATACCATTCATACGTTCGTGGAAAGAAAGAACTACAAAGGCGCTTTTCTTCCGGGCTTCATCCCTATGAAAAGCACTTTCCAAACTACACCAATCGGTTTACTGCATGTAGATCATTGCGTAGGCAATGTGGAATTGGGTCAAATGAACAAGTGGGTGAAATTTTATGAAGATGTGATGGGCTTTAAGCTTCTCATCACATTCGATGACAAAGACATATCTACCGAATACAGCGCGCTCATGTCGAAAGTGGTTTCGAATGGAAATGGGTACATCAAGTTTCCAATCAACGAGCCCGCCTCCGGAAAGAAAAAATCACAGATCGAAGAATACCTGGATTTCTATCGAGGAGCCGGGGTACAACACATCGCCATCGCGACTGATGATATTATTCACACGGTAGGCGAATTGCGAAAACGTGGTGTGGAGTTTCTTCGTGTTCCGGATGTTTATTACGATGAAGTGGTGACACGCGTAGGTGCCATCAACGAGGATTACAAAGAATTGAAAAAACTGAATATCCTCATCGACCGCGATGAGGAAGGCTACTTGCTACAAATATTTTCCAAGCCACTACAAGATCGTCCCACACTTTTCTTCGAAATCATAGAGCGCAATGGTGCCAAATCATTTGGCAAAGGGAACTTCAAAGCCTTGTTTGAATCGATTGAGCGCGAGCAAGAGTTACGAGGAAATTTATAATTTTAAGGTATGGAAGCTATAAAGCGATATCGAGTTAAAACAAGCAATCACAAAATCGAAGTTGAATTGCCTGAAGGGTTCAATGCAAAGGAAGTGGATATGATCATCTGGCCTTCCGAAAGCACGGAACAATCAAATAAAATAGATATTGAAGAGTGGAGAAGGGAGTTAAGCGAATTCTACTCAAAGTACAATGTGGATCTGAGCAATTTTAAGTTTAACCGTGACGAACTATATGATCGACCATGATTCGACCCTTACGTTTATACTACCAACTCTGCAATTGTTTTTTTTGCTCTTGTGAGCTTAGGTTAAAAGTGGTAAGTACATGAATATGAAAGACAAAGTATTTCTAGACAGCAACATTTTGATTTATCTTATTAGTGCTGATGTTTCAAAAAAGGAAAAAGCCAAAATATTGCTTAACCCAGATTTCTTTATCAGTACACAAGTTGTTGCAGAGAATATCAATGTTTGTTTAAGGAAATTAAAACTTAGTAAGGAAAAAGCTTTTAATCATGGTGAGTTTCTACTGTCTAGATTTAATGTAGTTACGCTAGAAAAATCGTTCTTTTCAGTTTCCTTCGATTTAATTTCTAAATACCAGTTTAGTTTTTGGGATAGCCTTATCGTAGCCTCAGCTCTTGAAAGCGGATGCAGCATCCTCTATACCGAAGATATGCAAGATGGACGTGTGATCGAAAATCAACTAAAAATAGTCAACCCATTTTTACTATGAAGCACGATCTTACCAACATTCCTGCTCGGGAATTATTTCCAGGCTTCTCCGGCAAGTTTGTTCACACCGGTAATATGACATTCGCGTATTGGGAAATCAAAAAGGGAAGTAATTTGCCGGAGCACTCGCACATGCACGAACAAGTGGTGAATATGTTAGAAGGCGAATTTGAGATTACATTAGAAGGCACCCCCAATCACCTCAAACCTGGAAACGTATTACCGATTCCATCACATGCCAAACACTCCGGCCGCGCGATCACCGATTGTAAAATACTGGATGTATTCTATCCGGTACGAGAAGATTATAAATAAAGAAAAAACAATTCATGGATTTATTGAGCATTTCAAAAAGCAAAGCAGAGAAGTGGCTGCAGAGCAGCACCATCGATTCCTCCACTAAAGAAGAAGTTAAAAAATTATTAACGGATAGCAATCCTAAAAACCTCATCGATAGTTTTTATAAAGAACTGGAGTTTGGCACAGGCGGTTTGCGCGGCATCATTGGCGTTGGTGCCAACTGCATCAATCAATATACAATCGGAGCCGCTACCCAAGGACTTGCCAACTATCTCAACCAATCATTTCCTTCCACCGAAGTAAAAGTCGCGATTGCATACGACAGCCGTAACAATAGCATGCAACTTGCGCAAACTGTCGCGAATGTTTTCTCTGCCAACAATATTATCGTCTACCTTTTTCCGGAATTGCGCCCAACTCCGCTCCTATCATTCGCCATTCGTTATTTGAAATGTCATTCGGGTGTGGTTATAACGGCAAGTCACAACCCACGCGAGTACAATGGTTACAAAGCCTATTGGACCGATGGCGCACAACTCGTTCCTCCACATGATAAAAATGTGATTAAAGAAGTAAACGCCATCACCGATTATGCGCAAATCAAATTCAATGCGAATCCATCTAAGATCATTGCAATTAGTAATGAAGTAGAGAATGCATATTACGCTCAGGTTCTAAAGCTGATTCCCAAGCAAGAGAGCATCCAACGACAAAAAGATATTCCACTGGTGTACTCCAGCATTCACGGTGCCGGCATTACCATGGTTCCCGAATGCCTCAAGCTTTTGGGTTTTGCAAATGTGCAGGTGGTAGAAGAACAACGCGTTCCAGATGGAAACTTCCCTACAGTGCAATCCCCTAACCCGGAAGAAAAATCCGCCATGGAGATGGCGCTCCAAAAAGCAAAAGCGATTCAAGCCGAGTTAGTGATGGCCACTGATCCGGATACCGATCGCGTTGGCATTGGAATTAAGAATTCCACAGGCGAATTCTTTCTATTGAATGGCAACCAGGCATTCAGTCTGATGATGTGGTTCATTCTAAAAAACAGAAAAGACAAGTCCGGATACATTGCCAAAACCATTGTTACAACGGAGTTGGTTGACACAATGGCGAAGAAATTGGGCATCGAATGTTACAATACGCTCACCGGTTTCAAATACATTGCTGAGTTGATGCGAACCTGGGAAGGCAAGAAAGAATTCATTGCAGCCGGTGAAGAAAGTTATGGCTATATGGTTGGCGATTTCGTTCGCGATAAAGATGCGGTCTCTGCATGCGCATTCTTTGCCGCTATGGCCGCTTCCGCAAAAGACGAAGGGCAAACTCTCTATCAATGGCTGTTGCAAATGTATGTGGAATTTGGTTTTTATAAAGAAGGATTGATCAACCTTGTGCGAAAAGGCGCTGAAGGTGAACAACAAATCAAAGAGATGATGAAAACCTTCCGCGAATCTCCACCAAAAATTATTGCAGGTGAAAAAGTGGTTCGTAAACTCGATTATAAAACGAGCGAAGAAACCAACTTAATCACAGGAGAAAAAACAGTGATCCATCAGCCTTCTTCAGATGTTCTTCAGTTCTATACCGAATCGGGAAATAAAATTTCTGTTCGCCCCAGTGGTACGGAACCTAAAATCAAATTTTATATCAGCGTAAGCGCTATCTTACCAAGTGCTGCCGACTACGATCGCGTTGCGCTCATTCTAGATCAGAAAATCAAAGACATCGAAAAAGACATTTTGCAATCATGAGCTTACTTATAAAAACTGTTCAAAAACTACTCGATCGGGATTTGGCTGTACTTGAAAAAGAGATTTCATCTTATCCTTCCGATGCAGAATTATGGAAAGTAGCCGGTGACATCAAAAATCCGGCTGGTAATCTTTGTCTTCACTTGTGTGGAAATTTACAATACTACATCGGAGCCGTGCTCGGTAACAGTGGCTATGTTCGCAACCGTGATGCCGAGTTCAGCACGAAAGGTTTATCCAAAGAAGAACTACTCAACGAAATTGCAACAACCAGAAAGGCTGTCGCATTGGCACTCGAAAACCTGAATCCGAATGTATTAGAAACGATTTATCCGGTAGAGGTATTCAAGGATCCAATGACAACCGGTTATTTCCTGATTCATCTCAGCGCTCATCTTGGCTACCATTTAGGACAAATCAATTACCACCGCAGATTACTTCCAATGCACTAATCGCACTTTCGTGAAGTCGGGATTCTACTTACCTTTGTAGCCCGCATGAAGAAAGTAGCCTTTTATACGCTTGGGTGCAAACTCAATTACTCAGAAACTTCCACCATTTCACGGAAGTTTGAAGAGAAAGGCTATCAAAAGGTGGACTTTACTGATCAACCCGACATTTTCATTATCAATACATGCTCGGTTACAGAAAATGCCGACAAAAAGTGCCACAAAGTAGTGCGCGAAGCACGAACGATTTCTCCCAATGCCTACGTAGCGATTATCGGATGCTACGCGCAACTAAAGCCCAAGGAAATTTCTGAAATACCCGGGGTGGATGCGGTGCTGGGTGCTGCCGAAAAATTCAGATTAGTAGAACTGCTTGACGGATTCGTTCGTCCTGACTCACCGGTGGTTTATGCTTCTGAAATTGGTGCCGTTAAAAACTTCAATACCTCCTACTCTATTCACGATCGCACGCGCACGTTCTTGAAAGTGCAAGACGGCTGTGATTACTCGTGCTCCTTCTGCACGATTCCACTAGCACGAGGTGCCAGTCGCAGTGATAGTATCGAAAATATCTTGAAAACGGCTCGCGAAATTGCCGCCACCGAAGTGAAAGAAATAGTACTGACGGGTGTGAATACCGGAGATTACGGGTTGCAAGATGGCGTAAGGGTTAATCGTTTCATCGATCTGATAAAAGAACTCGATCAAATAGATGGGATTGATCGTTTTCGCATCTCCTCCATCGAGCCAAACCTTCTGACTGACGAGATCATCGAATTTGTGGGGCAATCAAGACGATTTGTTCCTCATTTTCATGTCCCACTACAATCAGGATCAAACAAAATCCTGAAACTGATGCGCAGACGCTATCAGCGCGAACTATACGTAAGCCGCGTAGAGAAAGTTAAAGCTGTTATGCCACATGCGTGTATTGGTGTTGATGTAATCGTTGGTTTTCCCGGAGAAACAAAAGAAGATTTTCTAGAAACGTATCAGTTTCTAAATAACCTAGACATCTCTTATTTGCACGTATTTACCTATTCAGAAAGAGAGAACACACTGGCTGCGGAAATGCCGAATCCGGTTCATTCGAAAGAGCGTGCTGAGCGATCTAAAATGCTTCACATTCTTTCAGATAAGAAGCGCAGAGCCTTTTATGAGCAACATGTTGGTCAAGAGTTTTCAGTTTTATTTGAAAATGATATTGAAGACGGGAACATGCACGGCTTTACAGAAAACTATATTCGGGTAGCAGCGCAGTACGATCCAATTCTGATCAACGAATTGAAAAAAATTCGGATCACTTCCATTAATGAAAGAGGCTTGGCGCTGATTGAGGAAACCGAAACTGAACTTTTGCATCATTGATACTTAAAGTAAATCTTTAAGTTGCCTTTTCATGTAAGGATTTGTGTAAGGTTTGGATCCTCTTCTATTGAAAAAGCTAATAATCGCCCATTTTAAGTTGATTTTTCTAGTTGACTTACGCGAATTCCTTTCGCTAAAACAACGAAAAAATCTGTCGAATGACTGACTTTACCTTTGTATCATCAAAATGTAAAAGTCATGAAGAAATTAGTCTTGTTTGTAGTACTGGTCGCTATCTTAACATCTTGTTCATTCGAAACTTATCAGTGCCATTCCTATGGCCAAACTAATAATCATACCAAGCACGGTTTGAAATCACAATCTAAGTACACTAAGCGTAGAATCTAAAAGGCCATCGTGCCGTCTTTGATCTCTAATTTACGATCAGTGGTGGCGGCAAATTCCTGATTGTGCGTAACAATCACGAATGTTTGACTGAATTGATCGCGCAAGCGAAAGAAAAGCTGATGTAGTTCAGCGGCATTAGCAGAATCCAGATTGCCGGATGGCTCATCAGCAAATACGAGTAATGGTGAATTAATTAAAGATCTGGCCACTGCCACACGTTGCTGCTCTCCCCCTGAAAGTTCAGAAGGTTTGTGTTTCGCTCTATCCGCTATTCCTAATACTTCCAACAACTCCAACGCTCTCGTTTTCAACTGCTGCTCCTCTGTTTTTGCTATAAAACCAGGTATCATCACGTTCTCAAGTGCCGAAAATTCAGGTAGTAGATTATGAAATTGAAAAACGAAGCCAATGTGCTTATTTCTAAATGCGGCCAATGCCTGTGGGGACTGATCAAATACATTCTTACCATTGATTTCCAAAGTACCAGAATCAGGCGTATCGAGCGTTCCTAAAATGTGAAGCAAGGTACTCTTTCCGGCACCCGATGCGCCCACAATCGATACAACCTCACCTTTGCTGATTTCAATATCCACTCCTTTTAGAACGCGAAGCGATCCGTAGGATTTTTGCAAGCCAATTCCTTTTAACATGAGTTGTATTTATTCTTGAATTAAAGGTTTAAAAAAAGTAGCTTGCTTCCAAAATCCATAAGCATGAATATTCACGAATACCAAGCCAAAGATATCTTAAAAAAGTTTGGAGTTGCCGTACAACGAGGCATCGTTGCTGATACCCCAGACAAAGCCGTAGCTGCTGCTAAAGAAATACAGACTGAAACCGGTTCCAAGTGGTTTGTAGTCAAATCCCAAATCCATGCGGGTGGCCGTGGCAAAGGTACCGTGAAGGAGACTGGCTCTAAGGGAGTTGTCTTAGCAAAAAGCGTTGATGAAGTATTTGAGAAATCAAAAGCTATTCTTGGTGGAACGCTTGTTACCATCCAAACAGGACCGTCAGGAAAGAAGGTAAATAAAGTTTTGATTGCCGAAGATGTATATTATCCGGGAGCGTCAGAGCCCAAAGAATACTATATGAGCATCTTGTTAGATCGCTCTACCAGCAAACCGGTAATCATGGCTTCTACCGAAGGAGGCATGAATATCGAAGAAGTAGCTGCCACCCATCCCGAGAAAATTGTAAAAGAATGGATCGACCCTTCCATTGGATTGCAACCATTTCAAGCTCGTAAGATTGCCTTCTCCCTTGGTTTAGAAGGAAATGCATTCAAAGAAATGGTGAAGTTCGTAAACTCACTTTATAATGCATATGTTGGCTTGGATGCGTCTATGTTTGAAATCAACCCGGTTTTAAAGACATCTGACAGCAAAATTTTGGCTGTTGACGGTAAAGTGAACTTGGATGATAACGCACTATTTAGACACAAAGACCTCGAAGAACTCAGAGACATAACTGAAGAAGATCCATTGGAAGTAGAAGCCGGTAAATCGGGTCTAAACTATGTGAAACTAGACGGAAATGTGGGTTGCATGGTAAATGGTGCCGGTTTGGCGATGGCCACCATGGATATCATCAAGATTTCCGGAGGCGAACCTGCCAACTTCTTGGATGTGGGTGGTGGCGCAAATGCAGAAACGGTTGAAGCTGGTTTCCGCATTATCCTGAAAGATCCTAATGTAAAGGCCATTTTGATTAACATTTTCGGAGGTATTGTGCGTTGCGACCGTGTAGCATCTGGAGTCGTTGAGGCTTACAAGAAAGTCGGCAACATTCCGGTACCTATTATTGTTCGTCTTCAGGGCACCAATGCTGAAGAAGGCGCCAAAATCATTCAAGAATCGGGCTTAAAGGTGTTTTCAGCCATTTTGCTGAAAGAGGCGGCACAGAAAATAAAAGAGGTATTAGCTTAGCAAAAGGGTTTCCTATTTGGCTTAAAATGAATAAATTGCGTTGTATAAGATAATGGTTAGATTCTGTTTTATTGTTATTCTTCTTTTTGCAGCGTTCGATTCTGTCCGCTCCCAGAGTTTCTACGCTTTACGAAGAGAACGATCTATCATTCTTACAGCGGGACTTGGTTCTTCGACTTACTTCGGAGATTTATCTAACCCTAAAAACTACATCTCAGCTGAACCTTCCATAAATGCAGGCCTTCAATACTATGTCTCCAAAAGAATTGCCGTGCGTGCTGAACTGAACTGGTTTACTGTTTCTGGTGATGATAAAGATGCAGATGAGAAAGGCCGTGTAAAAAGGAATTTATCGTTCTCATCAAGCAATTTGGAGATTAGTGCAGTTGCAATTGTTAATTTGTATTCTAATGGAAATCGATTCTATCGAAGACCTTCATTTAACGTTTATGCATTTGGAGGAATTGCGGCACTTTACATGAATCCCAAAACCAAATACAATGGTGAATGGATAGCATTACAACCTTTACAAACTGAAGGTGTATCTTATGGATTAATACAACCCGCTATTCCTTATGGATTGGGTGTTCGACTTAGAATGACACCCACCATGAATTTATCGTTTGAAGGTGGTTGGAGAAAATTGTTCACCGATTATTTGGACGATGTTAGTACTGTTTACCCATCCGTAATACCTTTTCTTTCAGATCGAGGTAAGGAGATTGGATTTCCTGCGAAACCCGGAGGTATTCGCGGAAACCCCAGCAATGATGATGCTTACATGCTTTTCAATGTTAAACTTGAATATTACTTGCCTTGGCAAGTCAATAGAAGAGGTAATGGACTGATTGCTACTAAGAAGCGAAATGCATTTAATCGTTATAATAAGAGTGGTCGATTAAAAAGGAAAAGGTAGGTAATTGATTAATTTTACCTGAATTCCGAAGACAATTTCGTTACACTAACTAATTCTTATCTAAAATTTCATATCTAGAGTAGCTACTTTTATACTCAGGAACAAGCTCTTTCATTAAAGCTACCATCTTAAGTTCGTTGTTATCGTAGACTAGATCATGAAATAAGTCAATGTATTTATTGACATCTTCATAGGTGTATTCTTTTACCTTTGCTATCATTATTTTTGAATGATGCGTAGGGATTGTGTTTTCATTTTTGTTTAGTAGCTCTTCATACAATTTTTCACCTTCACGAAGCCCTGTATAAATTATCTCTATGTCGCGTCCAGGTTCAAGTCCCGAAAGGTGAACCATTTTTTTTGCGAGATCGGCTATGCGAATGGCTCTGCCCATATCAAAGATAAAAATCTCCCCTCCTTTTCCCATTGTTCCTGCTTCGAGGACTAATTGACAAGCTTCCGGAATTGTCATGAAATATCTGGTTACATCTGGATGTGTAACCGTTATGGGGCCGCCATTTTGAATTTGTTTTTTAAACATGGGAATGACTGATCCATTTGAACCAAGTACATTCCCAAACCGAGTTGTTACAAATGCAGTAGCATTCTTTTTATCAGCTAAAAAATTACTATAGGATTGCACGTAGATTTCAGCTATTCTCTTTGAACAGCCCATTACATTAGTAGGATTCACCGCTTTGTCAGTGGATACCATCACGAATTTTGACACCCTATGAGCAACCGATAAATCTGCCAATAACTTTGTACCCAAAATATTGCATAAAATAGCCTCTGCAGGATTGCTTTCCATCATTGGAACATGCTTATATGCTGCTGCATGAAAGACCACATTCGGCTGATGAAATTGGAAAATCGAGCTGATTCTTTCTTTATTTGTAATATCCGCCAAGTAAAGGGTAACTTTCACATCAAAATTCATCTCCTTTATCTCTCTTTCAATCGCGTACAAATCAGACTCTGCTTGATCTACCAATATCAACGATTGAGGTTCATATTGAATAACTTGTCGCACCAGTTCACTACCGATGGACCCCGCAGCTCCGGTTATTAATACTTTTCTTCCTCGTAAGTCAGCTTTAACGCTTTGTTTATCTAAGTTTATTGCTTCTCTACCCAGTAGGTCTTCAATGTTAATTTCTTTTATCTGATTGAGGCTTAATTCACCTTTTACCCATTTATCAACCGGTGGAATCGTTCTGATCTTTACTTGATTTTTAATACATAAGTCGACCAATTCATTTTTTACCTCCAACGAAATATCACGAACAGTAATAACGACTTCATCTACTCCTATTTCTCGAAAAAGTCGTTCCATTTCCTCATAGGAAGCCCTATAAATCTTTATTCCATCCAGCACCTTACCTACTTTGTTTTTATCATTCTCAAAAAAACCGATTGTTTGTGTCCTGGGCGAAGAGTCTATCACATGTCTGGTAATGATACCTGTCTGACCTGCTCCGTAGATCATTACTCTTGATCGTTTGAAAACCAGATTTTTGTAGTATGAGAAAAAATATTTTACCAGTAAACGATAGTTGAACAAAAGGAGTGACGATGACAAAAATCCAATAATAATAACCGAGTAAGGTATTAGGTTATTATTAAAGTTGTAGTGGTAAATAAGATTTGCAACTGACGAAAGAACTGCATTTAAAAAAACCATATTTACAATGCGTACCCCGTCTTGAAGGCCGGTATATCGAATAATGCCTTTATAAGAACTGGTTATCAAAATAGCTACCAGTCCAAAAAATGTGGATAGGGAAATTCCTCTTATAAAGTTACTCTGTACAAGATCAATGAGCGAAAAATTAAAGCGCAGGAGATACGCTAAGAAGCAAGAAAAAGATATTATGAATAAATCCAAGAAGATTATTACCCATCTAGGTAGAATCTTTATATTCTTAATTGACTTTATAAACAAGTTACTTTGTTTTTATTCTCTTCTTCAACAATTTTCTTCCGCCTAACATTCCGCCAATTCCCAAAAGAATTTCTATCCCGCCAATAGGAACATCAGGGTCTGTACCTCCACCTGGGTCACCTGGTTGCGATAAAGCTATCAATGAACAACAGGTTAAAAGAACTAATACTGTAAATTTCTTCATACTACTTCAATATAACTCTGTGTGTAATCGATTTATCACTTGATGTAATCTTCAAAAAATAAACTCCAGCACTATACGGTAGTACGTTCATTTGACCCTCTGCCGCTTCTCCGGTATGAACTAATGGCACTACACATATAACAGCTCCTTTTTGGTCAATCAATTCACAGGTTATTGGCTCATATGAACCCACTACCTTTATGTTCAGAATTTCTGAAACCGGATTAGGGTATATACTTACCACTTTAACGATATCTTCAAAGCCTGTTACTATAGTAGTTATGTTGACAGCTCCTGTTCGCTCTTCACAGCCTTGATACGTAACTAACAAATCATAATCACCAGATTCTTTTATGATCAGTTCATTATTGGTTTCACCAGAAAGTATTTCATTGTCTAGATACCATTGATTACCATTACTAAAATTTGATTTTAGAACACCCGAAACTGATGTATCAATAAACGGTTCTGAAAAAGGAATCACATTTACCTTCACTTCCTTCCTGACTTTGCTTTCACAACCATTTGGAGAAACATATGATACATAATAGGTTGTTGGCCGATCTAATGTAGGTGTGGTAAACTGCGATCCGCTAAAAATAGGATTAACTGAATTCAAATCGGTATACCATTTATATGTGGAAGCATTGGGCACTGTTGATGTTATTTTTACCTCCGTTTCACCTTCGCGGCAAATTTTTTCTGATGCTGTTTCAATGATCCAATCGGAATCAAGAGATTCTACCACTGCCGTTATTTTAATACGGGAGGACTCACATCCCTGTTTATTGACTGAACTTACGAAGTAATCTTTTGTTTGGCTCAAAGGCCCTGTGGTGAAAATACTTCCCTCAAATAGGGGTAGTTGAGCACTTTCTGAATCAAACCAATGATAGACTGTATTTTCCTCTCCACCCTGAATTGAAATTCGATGATTATCATCTTGGCAAACGAAATCCTTATCCATTAAAACTTGGAGTTGGGGGTTATATTTAATTGCTTTAGCCTCAACAGTAAATCGGGAAGATTCACAACCTGAATTATCCTTGTAAATCACTTCGAAGCTAGTCGATTCTTGCAACGAAGGTATAGTCAATTGATTGCCTGAAGAAATAGGCGAAGTACCTCCTTTATTATACCATTCAAAGGTGCCGCTATCATTAATTGATGATGCCGATAGCGTAATTGATTCAGATGCGCAGACAGGGTAAGCCTCATCAATTGTAACTGTTTTCGACAAATCGGAATAGGTTACTGTAGCCTTTACTCGTTCACTTTCGCATCCATTTTGGTTGATAGAAGATACATAATAGTTAATTGAGTCGGATAGTATGGGTGTAACAAATTCTGATCCTGTTGCAACAGGCGATGCGCTGTTCATGGATTCGTACCATTTGAACTCCATTCCATTAGCTCCTGATGCAATTAATGTTGTGGACCCCAATCCGCATATTTTGCTATTGGTTACTGTAGGCGGTGCAGGGATGCTCTGCTTAGAAATTTCAATTAACTGATCCAAGTATTTTTGATCGCATCCGGAATTTGCAAGTACACGTATAGAATTTGAAGTTGAGCTAATCCATTCTTTTTCAATGAATAGAGATATAGCTGAACCATCACCAATAGCTACGTTTTTATATAAAGTGCCATTAACCTCAGCGCTATAAGCCAATCCAGGCTGGCTTTGAATTGTTAGAACTGTATTGCTTTCTTCACAAACAACAGAAGATGCAATAATTGACTTTGAAGGGTCTATGGTGGGTGCTTGTAAGGCCTTTAATTGGAATCGATCTGAAGCTTTTGATGCGGCAATCGCATTTGTAACCGTAAAGGTGTAAACCGGATTAATAGAAAGATCTATGGTTTGGTTAGTGTACTTATCAAACAAAGACCAAGAAATGGCTTTCAATGCACCGGTAGGCTTCACCTGAAACGTGTAATCGACCGTTGTTTCGCCCGTATTGACAAAATTAGTGACTTTGACATTAAATACTTGACCACATGAAACGGATGGGATCGAGTTTAATCCAAGCGTTTTAGCATCAGTAGAAAGGATGGAGATGTCCTGAACTTCAGTGATGGTTGACCCGTCATCAATATTATTATTAAACTTGATGACATCGAATTGATCATATGTTGAAAGACTTTGCGGCACGATAGCAATTTGCGCAATATCGGTTGTACCTGTAGTAGCTTTGGTTAATAGAACCTCGAGCTTATCAAGATCTGGAGATGATTCACGATAGAAGCTGTAAGTACCGGTTGTTTTTGCATTTTCATTGATTGTCAATGCTCCACCACCTGCTGCACTTGTATTTACCCAAAATGATTGACCCGGGGCTATAATGAAATTATCAGCTGTGCCATGAATCTGGTGAATTCCTGTTGCATTATCTCTCACAACTATCCCATCTTGAATATTGGTTCTGCTCCAACCGGCACCTGCATTCCAAACTATTGGAGAAGGATAAGGATTACCTACCAAACTATATCCGTTGGCTACTGAAGACACCGGAAGTGAAATCCCTGCAGAAGAAGGATTGGTACCTGTAAAGTTAATGACTACAGTTCCAACAGCCCCTGCACCTGTGTGACGGAAAAAAGCTGAATACCCCCTACCATTTACAAATGTGGCTGCTGAACTTGAAACTCCAGATGTTGGAAATGCAGCGTAACTCTGAACAGACGTTTCATTGAATGAAAACAAAGATGGATTGGTACTTATACATCCCACGCACGGTGGAGATGATGATCCATTCGAAGGGTCAGATAACACTCCTGTAACGGGAATTGCTGCCTTTAGCTGCGCTACCGTAGCACCTACAACAGGAGAAGAAATATAGCGATAGATCCTATTCTCACTTGATACGAAACGCTGCACTGTTATATTTCCAGATATAGAAGAGCCTGCTTGTGTGATTGCCCCTACTCTACCATCAGTAGACGGATTATCACTGGAACTTATAAACCGTAAAACAGCAGCCCCGCTGCCATCCGCATCGATGACTGAATTGGTTTCGCCAAAAGATAACGTGCCACGAACCTCTACAGCCGCTGGAGCGGTTAATTGATTGACTACATCTACTGCAATTCCTTTATTAAAAATGACCACGTTAAAAAAGCCTACATCATTAGAGCCAGTTATTGTTCTTGTAGATGCAGAATTGGTTGTATTGAAATTAAATGTGCCTGAATTACCATTGAAAGTACCATTGTTCACTAAGTCTCCAGCGAGCGAAACAATACCTGAAGATCCATCGAAAGTACCGCTATTCGTTAAGTTTCCATTGATGGTAATAACTGGTTCTGCGTTGGTTCTTGCAGTAAGTGAGCCAGTGATTGTAACATTGTTAAAACTACCAGCCCCCACTCCGGAAACTACTGTAGTGCCACTGAACGTTGTATTACCGCTACCCGCTGCTAAAGTTCCGGTTATTATCATATTTCCACTTATCGAATAATTTAAATTTGTAGTTAAAGTTCCAGTACCAACAACAACAGAATTAAAATCTGCGGTTCCAGAACCAGCCATTGTTAGGCCAACGAATGTTACAGTTCCTACTGCGGTTAGCGAACCATTAATTGTTAAATTAGAATTTATTGTAATATTTGGATTAATAGTAAGATTAGACCCCGGATTAATGGTTATTATGTTAAAAGCAATCGTATTACTAGAGCCTGTGAGGCTTTGATTTGTACCTGCAAAAATAACTGAGCTTCCAGAGATAAGGGATCCGCTTATATCATAATCTCCAATAACAGTATAAGTTGAAGCAGGAGTAAGTGCCCCTGTAACGGATAAATTATTAAATGTTTTAGTACCAGTACCAGCAAATCGTGAAAAACTACCGGCTATGATAACATTACCAGTTGAAGCAGATGAGTTAAACGATCCGGTCCCTAAAAGATCGTCATTCAGAGTAATTGAACCGGTTCCCAGGTAGGTACATGAGGTACCAGTCACACTAAGGTCCGCAACCGCAATCGTACCTGTTCCTGAGATTGTTCCATTACCTGTCCAGACTAAGTTTCCGTTGCCTAAGTTAAAGGAACCATTTACAATCAAATTACCGCCAATTGTTTGACCAAAGTTGTTCGAGGTTACCGTTCCATCGATAAGCACATTATTGTAAACTTCAAAAGCAGAAAGATTTGTGGTACCATTGAAATGAACAGTTCCACCGCCATTTACAAAATTACCTGTTGTAGTAAAGTTACCAGCTATCCCAATAGTATTGGCAGGAGCTGTCATTGTTGAGGCCGCTAAAATGGTGACTGCATTAAAATTTATTGTTCCATTATTGGTTATTACACTGTTTCCACCGAACGAAACTGTAGCTGTGCCTGGATTTATATTGCCGGTTAACCCTACGATGAGATTTCCATTGATCCGATAATTTGTAGATGAGGTAAAACCTCCATTTACATTCAAATTATTAAATGTGGGTGAAACCGCTCCTGTTAGTGTGGCATTCGCACCATCAAATGAAAAAATAGAGCCTGCTAAAGAACTTAATGTTGCGTTTGAAACAAAGTTATCAATCAATGTGATGCTATTGGTCGAAACATCAAAAGTGCCAGCCGTCAAAGTCAAATTCCCATTAATGGTTACCAATGCCTGATTGAGCGTTGTTACACCTGTACCTAACTTTGTTAAATCATTCAAAACGGTTGAAGTGGATGGCAATTCGGCTCCCGTGTTAATAGCAGCATTATTCGAGTAGGTAACATTATAGCTACTACCTAATGGAGTATTAGTGATTGTGCCAAGTGACCGGTTAATAACTCCACCATCTGCCATTGCAATTGAAGTGCTGGTTAGCGTTCCATTAAACAAGTTCAAATTCACGATCGCAATCGAACTAGTGGAGGTAATTGTACCTGTCTGGTTTAGTTCAAGTCGCAATAAGTCAGTACCTGTAAACTCCAATGCTCCTGCTAAGGTGCCACTACCTTGTAAGACTAATTCCGCGGTTGTATTTACACCAATTGTTCCACTCGTTTGCGTTAGGTTCCCATCAATAGTCATGGCGAAACCATTCAAGTCGAATACACCAGCTCCAGAATCTTGAGTAAAGTTGGAGGGTAAAGATAAGTTTCCAGCGAGAGATACTCCATTCGTGTTAGTTACCGTTAAATCAACGATACTCGAAATAGTACCATTTACTGTTAAATTTTGAGCTCCAGAAGAACCATCAAGAACGATGATTCCAACACCACCCGATCTAGTGATTGTTCCACCCGTTTGAGAAAAATCACCTCGGACATTCATTGTACCATTATTGGCACCAGTTGACATACTGATCGTTCCACTCGACTGATTAAAGGAACCTTCAATGGAGAAATTATAAACTCCGGTTGACTTGAATGGAGAAGTGATTGAGGAGGAGGAGGAGAAATCGAAATCACCATCCAAAGTAATATTAACAGGATTTGCACTTGTGGTAAAGCGAATAATCGAATTTCCACTAATTAAAAAATCTCCGCCAATGGCTAAATCGTACGCTGTTCCTGCTCCAAAACGAAGCTCCTGATCTCCTGTGTCGTTAATTATTAGATTACCATTTACGGTTCTCAAGTTACTGGCCAGAGATCTTGTGCCTCCTTGACTACACTCCCAAACAAAATTTTGGTATGCATTAGAAGGTATTAACGTTGGGTTTGTATTCACAATCCCGGTAACGTAACAAGTTGAGTTAGTACCCCAATTAGCTAAAGGGATTGTTCCGCCATCTCTTGCATGCTGATAGGTAGAGTTTGCTGCAAAAGAGAGTGTACCCGTAGTTGTAATTGATCCATTGTTCAACAAATCTACCCCTGCACCATCAGCAATAGTAAAAATTTGGCTACCTGAAATGGTCAGGGTTACGCCTGATGCGATGGTAACCTGATCTGCCGAAATGCTTGCTGATACAGTGATATTGTGCTGAACCAGAATTGTTCCAGATGCTGATGTTGGTATTGGAAAGGCCGTAGCTTCGAGTTTAAGCCATGAACCGGCTGAGAAGACTTCCCAAGTTGTGTTGGTTGCCCACGTTCCTCCTGCCTGATCGGTTCGATAATTTTGGGCATTTAAAAATCCCGGAATTATCAACAGAATCAATATGACTTTTCTCATTGGGGGTTCATTAGTTTTCTAATCGGCAAAGATACCTAAAATCTGTAAGAATAATGATTTTAAATACCTAAAAACATACTTTTGTAACCCTTATTTGATACGTCTATTGAGCTTGACGCTTAACAACCTCTATAACCCTAGAAAATTCTGTGGTAGTTAGGTTCGAGCCCGAAGGAAGACAAAGACCATTATCAAAAAGTTGGTCCGAAACTCCATTTTGGTAATTGGGATAACTAGCAAAAATAGGTTGCTGATGCATTGGTTTCCAAAGTGGCCGGGCTTCAATATTTTCTTTTTCAAGTGCTAAACGTAACTTCTCGCGATCACACTTTGCTTTGCTAGGATCAATAATAACGGTGCTTAACCAACGATTGCTGAAGTATCCTTCTGGTTCAGAAACAAAATTAAAACCCTTATAATCAGATAAATAAGATCTGTATTTATCGAAATTTGCTCTCCTTGCTTCAATCCGTTCATTCAGCACCTCAAGCTGTCCCCTCCCTATTCCTGCACATATGTTACTTAGGCGGTAATTAAAGCCAATTTGGGAATGCTGATAATGAGGCGCTTGGTCACGAGCTTGTGTAGCCAAAAAGCGGGCTTTGTTGATCCAATCTTCATTGTTGGAAACCAAGGCACCACCGCCACTAGTTGTAATGATTTTATTACCGTTGAAGGAATATATCATAGGAGGTTGGTCGCTG
>DGYK01000021.1:30900-31901 GCA_002398365.1 Flammeovirgaceae bacterium UBA5008 | reverse complement strand
ATTTTATTACCGTTGAAGGAATAGACACCTAAATCGCCAAATGTCCCAAGTTTTTTGCCGTTTACTGTAGATCCCAAAGCCTCCGCAGCATCTTCAATCACAGGGATCCCATATTTGCTGGCAATTGCCATGATTTCCTCAATTTTTGCCGGCATCCCATATAAGTGAACAATAATGATTGCTTTAGGCGTTTTTCCGGTTTTTTGAATACGATCCACAATTGCGTGTTCCAAAAGAGTTGGATCCATATTCCAAGTTTGAATCTCTGAATCCACAAAAACGGGAATAGCTTTTTCATAGACTATTGGATTGCACGTTCCTGAAAAGGTGAATGATGAGCATATTACCTCATCATTTTGCTTCACGCCAAGAATGATCAAAGCCAAATGAATGGCTGCAGTACCTGATGACAATGCTGCGCAATGAGAGATTGAATTATACATTGCCAGTCCTGACTCAAAAGCAGTAATATGTGGCCCTACTGGCGAAATCCAATTTGTGTCAAATGCTTCTTTAACATAGTCAAACTCTGTCGAACCCATGTGGGGAGATGATAAATATATTTTCGGCTTATCCATTTGAGCATTTCATTTTTTTAGGCGGACAAATATAGATTGTAGGAAGCAAAACATATTAATGAATATTTTCTCTACTTTTTTGATGAAGCAATGCAGGTATCAATAACAACATGAGAGTTGGATTTATAATAATACGATGCAAAAAATTTAACATCGGACCGTTATAGTCTGGCCAGCACATTTTTAAAACAAAATAAGGACAAAGTAAAAAGATAAAACCAACCAATTGAACCCAAAATGCAAAGACAACATATTTGCGTTCTTGGAAAATGGCGTAAATCAACAGAATGCTCAAACTATCATTCAAAATGAAACGAATTGTTCTATTAAAAATAAATTGGCCTAGCGGTGAAATGGATAGAAAGTAATTAGCCAGATTGATTTTCTGAAAAATAAAAAGGAGCAAAAGACCGGTGACTGCTA
>DGYK01000021.1:28753-30693 GCA_002398365.1 Flammeovirgaceae bacterium UBA5008 | reverse complement strand
ATAATCCTAAACCGATTCGTTTTGAGTTACCGCTCATTTAACGATTGGCTTAGATTGTATTCGGATCCATACAAACCACATCATAATGACGAAAAGGTAGATGACAGCTGTGAATAAGTACTTGTGAGTAAAATATAAAAAATGGGGCAACTTTAATGAAACTAAAAACAAGAGGGCGATGCGAAGGATATTAATGATATAGATTAAAATTAGACCAATAGGCAAAAACCAAATTAAAGGTTTCCTTTTTGCTCCAAACGAAAGGACAAAAGCAAGAAACACAATCATAACGTTTAAGCTATTACAGCCTTCATAGACAGAAACTATTGTCTTGGAATTGTGAACAATAGCCACAGATGGTTTTTCTTCATATTCTTTAGTAGTACTTTCCCACCCTAATGCCGACAATGCATTTGCTGTATGTTGCGTTGCCTGCCATGTTAGAGGATCCGGTTTGGGTTCATAGGATGTGACATAAAAGCCATACAGAACATTTAAGGAAAGATAAATTCCCAAGAACTTAATAAGGAAAAGAATGGTTGGCTTAAATTCTTTCCAGTTCATATTGAAGATTTTAATTGTCTGGCTGGAACACCCACAACAGTAATGGATGACTCTACAGATTTTGTTACAACCGCGCCAGCTCCTACTCGGGCACGATCACCTACCTTTATGTCAGCCAAAAGATTTGCCCCACTTCCAATTAATACTTGTTTACCAACACTTACATTTCCGGCTATGTTTACTCCGGGCATTATGGAACAACATTCATCAATGGTAGTGCCGTGACCAATGGTGCATAAGAGATTTACTAATACATGAGCGCCTATTTGAATATCAGCTGTCAGTATTGTACCAGCTGCGATCACGCAGCCCTGTCCAATTGAAATGGAAGATGGATCTTGCAACAGCGCATGCGGGTGTATGAGCGTAGGAAAATGAAAATGATTATTTAAATATAATCTTTTGATGACTTGGTGTTTTGCCTCTACATCGCCTATTGCAATCACTATCGATTGATTTTGGTTGGAGGAATTCAAATCACCTATTGTTCCCAAAATCGGTTTGTTCTTTATAATTGACCCTTTGGGGATATTATCGTCATAAAAGCCTAGAACATCCCACTCAGGCAATGCATTGACTAGAGTTAGAACTTCCTTTCCCAGCCCACCAGCACCAATAATGGCAATATTTTTCTTCACAAGATTTTACTTTTAATGATTCGTGCGGGGTTTCCAACTACCGTTGCCCCGTCTGGAACATTATTGATTACTACCGCACCGGCTCCAATTTGAGCCCAATTTCCGATTTCAATTCCTGGAATTACAACTGCCCCTGCACCAACGAAAGCGCCCTCTCCCACTGTTACTTGGCCGCATAAGACGGCTCCAGGAGCGATATGAGCATATGAACCAATTTTACAATCATGATCGATTTGGGCACCTGTATTAACAATTACATGCTGACCAACATTGGTCATCGTTTGTATAATTGCGCCATGCATTACAACACTTCCTTTATCGATTTGAGCATACTGCGAAACAATTGCGCTGGTATGAATCGCTGTAAAATAATTCCATTTTTTTTGCACGGATAATTGCTTCCTGATTTGATTACTTCCTATAGCAATCAAAACCTCTCCATCTCCTGAAAAGTCTTTCTCATGCATGACCTGAATGCCCATATACATTTGATCCGAATCTACCTTATCAACAAAAGCTATTACTGAAAGTTGCATACTTGTGACTACGTCTGCTACTACTCGGGCATGCCCACTTGCACCAATTAAATATATGTTACCAGTCATAAATCCTATCATTGTATCAAGCTCGTTTCTTTGACAGATAATAATTCGTACAATCGGTCGGGTAATTCATTGATTTCATCTTATCAATAACCAGATCAACATCATATAAATAACTTTTTAAGTTTACTTTATT
>DGYK01000021.1:24967-28625 GCA_002398365.1 Flammeovirgaceae bacterium UBA5008 | reverse complement strand
GTACTTTATTTATTTCGGTATCTAAAATTAAATATTCTGAAACATTTATATAAGCTCGATTCTGACCTAAACTACCTGTATTGATCAACTTAAAATTTGAAATCATTCGAATAAACTGTTGATGCGAATGTCCGATGATGTAGTTACAATTTAAGTCATTTACTTCAGTATCTTGAAAAATATATTGATCATTAATTGTATGTTGAATCGTAAAGTCGCCTATTCTGATTTGGTCTTTATAGCTTGAAATGGTTTCTATTTGATTAAAGTTGGGGAAGCATTGCTTAAAAAAAAACTGAACCAAAGGGTTCTTGCCTTCATAAATACCTTTTATAAAACTTTGCTCATGATTTCCCCTCAGACAGCAAACATTCTTCATCTCATTCAGTAATTGCACACATTCATTACTCCATGGGCCGTAATTCACCACATCACCATGGCAAATAACACCATCAAAAGATTTCTCTATTAAAAAAAGTTTCTCTAATGCAGGCAAGTTCCCATGAATATCCCCGATAATGATAAAGCGTCCTTTTTTATCCATACTTAAACTGAATCGTTTTGGTAAGGCCTTGGGTAATACTTGTAAATTTTTGCTGGCCCACCAGATTTAAAAGTCGCTGAATATTTACTTTCGCACGCATTGGCTTCGTCAGTACTTCTTGTGACATTTCTATCCGAGAACCTTCTATCTGGTTGGAAATTTCAGTAGCCAAGACGCTTAGTGAAATTTCACTACCACTAGCCAAATTAACAATGCCAGTATCACTTGCATGAATTAGTTTGGAAACACATTCAACCGCATCATCAATAAACAAAAAATCGGCAAACACAGTATTACCGTTTGAGATTTTAATACACTTTTCATTCTGTGCTTGATCTATAAATGACGGCATCACTCCTACCCAAGGCATACCTGGACCATACAATGCTGATATTCTAACAATTGTAGTATTGATTTTATTCTGTAAGAGTGCTAATACTAAAATTTCTCCTGAAAGTTTGGAAGAGCCGTAAACAGCCTGACTTGAAATTGGAAGTTGAACATAATCTTCATTCATGTCTAAAGGCCACGGCTTTGGCAATACACTTAAAGTTGAACAATGAATCACCTTTTTACACTGGACAGCCAATGCAAATTTAGCCACATTCAACGCACCTATGGTGTTCACTTCAAAACATTGCTTGGCATATTCTTGATCAAATAAATTGTGACTTGGTAACTGAGCCGCGCAGTTGATAATTACATCAGGATTGGTTTGCATCGCCAAAAAATCGTTTTCATTAGTTACATCTAAACTAATATCTGATTCCTGTAATTTTCTTCTCGATGCCCCAATGACTTCATATCCTTTCGCTTCTAGAATTGAATAGAGATTCTTACCTAGAAATCCTGAATGTCCGATTATTAAAATCTTCATCACCTCCGTATTTAGACATTTCTAATTTTAAATGAAAACTCATGGCTTTGGGGATCGATCATTCCACCAGAAGCTTTAAAGTCATCAAAATCATTTTTAGAAATTAAAATATCTGACCATGTACGAAGTATGACACCCTCTTGTATTTGATATGAAAGTGTATCCAATTTTCTTTTGTAGAAGTCAATTGTTGCTTTAACCTCATTAAAGCCAAACATCATTCTTAATGGAGTAGTACCACTGAATCGGGCATTAATCTCAAAAATAACTGGTTCTTTTTTGCGGAGTCTAAACTGAAAATTGACTGGCCCTTCTACACCTAGTTTTACAGCTACGCTACTTAAAAAATGGTCAAACGTTTTATCTGTATAACTATAAGCCCTGTAGGTGTTACCATCCCGCAAGTCTCTTTTCAAAACAACAATTGCCTTGCAAACGCCATTTAAAACCAAGCAACCTGCTGTAAACTCTCCATCCTGTTCAGGCAGAAATTCCTGGATGACCAAATTAGAAGGCTGTTCAAGAACTTCATTCAATTCAACCCGATTTAGAATTGTTCGGATACCTTTGGAACGGGCTCCATCAATTGGTTTAGAAAAAAGAGGGTATGAATCATCGCCAAACGTTTGCAATACCTCTTCTTTATTACTTGCCATAACGGAATAAGGAAAAGGAAAATCATTCTCTTTTAGAAATTTTGCTGTAAGCCATTTATCATTGGCTACTTCAATCACTCGTTCTCCTGATACAACAATTTTTACGTTGTATTTTTTTTCCAAATGGTGCTGATTCTGGCTTAAGATAGGTAATTCCACATCTGTTCCTATCAGAAGGATATCTATTTTCTCATGTAAAAGTAATTCTTCCAATTTAGGAAGGTAATCTGTTGACTTAGCCATGGGGATGATTACAGCTTTGTCACCCAGCCAGTGGCCCGCTGATCGATAATCGGGATCTGCAGTTACTATATAATATTCTTCACGGTTTGGTTGCAAGCAACGCAATATTCCTTGTCCGAGTAAGGCACCAGCCCCAGTCACCATTACTCTAATTACGCTATTCATTCTTTCGATTTTTTTTTACAAACTCTATAAAGGTTGGCATAGTTGCATGGCCTTGTGCTGAAATTCCTTCTCGTTTAAATACTTTGATAATTGTTTTAAAAAGAATTTTTAAATCGAGCCAAAGTGATTGATTTTTAACATACCAAAGATCGTATTGAAACCTCTTATCCCAACTGAGTAGGTTTCTACCATTTACTTGCGCCCATCCAGTAATTCCAGGCTTAACCAAATGCCTGTCGCGCTCCTCAATTGAATAATAAGGTAAGTAATCTACAAGTAATGGTCGCGGTCCTACAAATGACATTTCTCCTTTTAAAATATTGAGAAGTTGTGGAAGTTCGTCTAATGATGATTTACGAACTAACTTTCCAACCTTTGTTAACCGTTTATCATCATCCAATAATTCTCCCTTTGAATCCCGCTTTTCATTCATAGTTTTGAATTTAATCAGGTAGAAAACTTTTTCATGATGACCTGGCCTCGGTTGAATGAAGAATACTTTTCCCCTGTTTGCAAATGCCAATACGACCCATATCATTACAAATACTGGCAAAAGTAAAGTAATGGCAATGAAGGCACTCAGCCAATCCAGCAAAGGTTTAATCAAGTTGCGATACATCAGCTAATAAATTTCTGTATTCCATTAGTATTGCCTGCCAAACCAAATTACGATCATAGCGCTGAACAACAGATGTTCTAGCTTTTGATGACATTTTGATGACTAAGTCAGGATCCTTCACAAAGAGGATCATTTTCTCATACAACGCCTCCCAGGATTTGGCAGGAATCAAAAAGCCATTTTGATTTTCTAAAATCATCTCGTCACAGCCATTGATTCGAGTGGCTACCACTGGCAAACCCATACATAATGCTTGTAAAACCACATTCGGAAAACCTTCCCTATAAGACGGAAAAACGAATACATGGCTCATTGTAAGGTAAGGTCGAATATCAGGTTGAAAGCCAACTGCATGTATAGAGTGGTGGCTATCGATTCGAGATCGGATTTCTTGAGGAAGCGGATCTCGATCTTCTTCATACCGACCAATCAGTAGCAAATGAACATGCGGAAAAAGTGAATTTAATTTCACAAAACTTGTTATCAATTCTTCCGTCCCTTTATCTTTTAGAAGGCGTCCGACATAGGTAAAAACAAACGCACCTTCTGGTAAA
>DGYK01000021.1:22363-24845 GCA_002398365.1 Flammeovirgaceae bacterium UBA5008 | reverse complement strand
AACGCACCTTCTGGTAAGGTTAGTGGTGAAAGAGAGGGTCGTGATTGATAATATTCTATATCAATTCCATTCGAACTACCATTGGCAATTACCTTAATTTTCTTTTTAAAAACGGGGTAATGCTTAATCAGATATTCTTTTAAAGAAATTGAATTTGGATAAACAAAGTGAGCCATCGCGTAAGTGACTTTTTCGGTAATACTTAAAATTGATTTTGCCATACCTTTTGCCTCCATGATAGGCATCCCAGCAACTGTATGCATGCGAATAGGAACCCTACAGATGAATGCGGCCATCATCGCCAATAAGCCGGCTTTCGGTGTATGCGAATGAACAATGGAGGGATTCAATTTCTTTATCAAAATAATTAATTTGACGAGAGCCATCACATCTCTAATTGGGCTAATGATTCGCGTCATTGGGATAATGTGATGAATGACTTCTTCGCGCTTTACAAAATCATCAATCTCTTGGCCAATGGCACTTGCAGTATGAACTTCGAAACCATTTTCGGACATGAATTTCAATTGACCTTTCAACAGTATACTTATTGAAATGGGAACGGTCGTAACTCGTAGCAAAATGGGCTTACGATTCATTATGCTGTTGTTGGATTAGAAATTACTTTAGGGCGAATATGCACGTACTGACGGTGAACCTTTCCGGAAATCTTTTTCCTAGCTATTTGAAGTTTCTCGTCATTGAGAATACAGACCACTCCCAGGAAAACCCAGAAAAGGCTGTCTCTCAACCCCTGATGAGTTACGCTATAAGCTGCCACTGGTATAAAGTATAACAATCCAAATAACTTACTTCCCTGAAAAACACTAAATAAAAATCTAAAAAACAATGTGAACCCAATAATGCCATAACAAAACAAAAGCGTTCCAAATGAAGAATGAATTTCACCATGTTTTAACAAAGTATCGAAACGCGAATACCCTCCTTCTCCTGCACCAAACAATAAGTACTCTGGATTATTGATTATTCGGTCATAACCTCTACCCTCATACGAATCGTCTTTCGACTGACCAATTGTTTGAAATCGACCTAATGAATAACTCAATAAATCTGATCCTAATTTTTGATTCAATACAAAGTATGCAATTGAACCGGCTGCTAAAGTAATCACAAGCAACTGCCGGACATTTAAAAATCCTTGATTGACAACAGCTAGAGTTATCAGAATAACTGAACCGGCAAGTGCCGCTTTAGAAGATGAAAGAAGCGTGAGGTATAGAAAAGCTAAATAGGTAACGATTTGAAAAATAGAATTGAGTTTTACAAAGCGCATCGCATAAATAAAAAGTGAGCCGGAAAGCAACGCATAATATCCCAATTGATTTGGGTTATTAAAGAAAAGTGAATTTCGCGAGGAGGTAGATCCCATCGCAAATGAAAGAACAGTTTGGATAATCAAACTTAAACCAATTCCATACGCAGTAGTGATCAAAAATTCTTTCTTGAAATATTCCGACAAAACAAATGTGGCTCGTAATATCAAAAAGTTAAAAATATAAAATGCCGGAAAAAAAATGGTAGGAAATCGAACCTCTTTACTTTGATCTATAAAAAAATACCAAAAAAAAGTAACCATGCATACATAAATAACAAACCACCGAAGGAGATTAGTAATTTGGATTAAACGAAAGGTCCGTGGAGATATGCCATTGAAAAAAATGTAAGCCAATAAAATAGCTAACAACCAATCACCGGGTTGCGGCATCCCACTTCCAAAAATATAGAAAGGTCCTAAAATTAAAGATAGAAACCACGTGTATAATAACCAGCGTGGTTGTAAAGCGGTACGATGGATTGCCCTACTTGACACTTATAGCACTGGTTATATAATTTGAAATGAAAGGTGCACTAGCATTCATATTCGAAAGTTGATTCGAAACATACTTCTCACATTTTATTCGCCATTCAGCTTTCTGATGGGTAACAGCATCCAACAAATTTCGAGAAAATTCTTCGGATAGATCAATTCCCAATGCACAACCAGAGCTCACATAATTAAACACATATCCGCAACTTTTTAACTTGATTACCGCCACAGGTGTTTTGCAAAGCATGGATTCAAGACCAACAGTTGAGGCTAAAATGATTGAGAAATCGACTACTTGAAGGCAAGCAAAAAGTGGGTATGTTTGAACCCATAGGACTTCTTCTTGCAATTGCAACCGATCTATAATATCTTCAAATGCTTTTCGATCCTCACGGGGATGAAGTCGAACTAAAATTTTTAATTCTCCATTTTTCAGAGAAGATGTCAAGTGTTTTAGAAATATTTCAAAACAATCCATTTTTTCTTGATAAGTACCTAATCCCTGATCGTCTATTGGATTTGAAACATAAAGAATATTCACCGCACCAAGGTTCTGTTCAATCTTGATCTTCTTGATTTCAGCAGAATAATCTCTTGATAGAACTTCGTCAAAGCGTGGATTACCTGCTGCTATTATCTTAGCATCTTTAAGCT
>DGYK01000021.1:15738-22158 GCA_002398365.1 Flammeovirgaceae bacterium UBA5008 | reverse complement strand
TCTTAGCATCTTTAAGCTTCAAAGATCGGAAATACGCAGCTGAATCTTCACCCCATGCGAGAATATCTGATGGTCCATTTTTTCCATAATTAAGTTTACCTTCGTTAGGTAATGGAAATCGTATACCTTCTTGAATTAACATAAATCGAATCTTTTTATTCCGAAACCATTTACACATTCGGTCAAATGGAAAAGCTATATCATTCGGAACAATTACTAAATCCGGTAATTGATTATTGACCCTTACAAAATCTGGCTTAACCCAAAACAACCATAAGATGGCCCGTATAGTCTTGCGCAATATCCCTTGACTTCCTCCTACGTTTTGGCCAGTTGAAGTAGTTGCTCCTTTAAATTTTAAACTGGCGATATCCTCAAAATTTACTCCCATATTAGCTAATTCTTCCGCGGGAGTCTCCATCCGCCTAAATCCGCATAATGAGATCAATTTAATGGAAACATTCTTACTCTTTAATACCTCTCGAATAATCGGCTTCATCATTTGCCAATGATGATTGCTATTCGAAATATAAAAGTGCACAACTTTCATGGGGTAAGCACTTTTAAATATGATTTCATTGCTGCTTCTTCAAAATATGCACCTACTGATTGGCGACCTTGATTACCCAATTTTTCGCGCAATTCCTTGTCTTTTAATAACATCACCATAGCATTTGATAATTGTTCAACATTTTGCATTGGTGTTAAGATACCATTTTCCATAGGTTTATCAATTACTTCAGATGGTCCGGATGGGCAATCTGTAGATATCACAGGAACACCACAAGACATCGCCTGAATTAAAACTCCTGGCATTCCTTCGGAAATAGAGCTTAATACAAACATGGTCGATTTGGCAAAATATGCAAATGGATTTTTATCAAATCCTACGAACCAAACAGAATCGGATAGTCCTAATCCGCTCACCAATCTTTCCATATCGCTCCTCAATGGGCCTTCACCAAGGAGAATCAACTTCGCATTGAAATGAGATGGAATATTTGCAAAAGCTTGAATTAATGTTCGATGATCTTTTTCAGGCACAAATCTTCCGGCATGGACAATCTTAGGGAATTCATTATTCAAGAACCAATCATGCCGTATTGGCTTGGACATTTGTTCATCCAAATTGGTGGGTATTAATGGACTGCTAACAAGTTTTACTTTGCTCGGAATAATCTTTAACCACTTTTCTACATCGCTGGCAATCTCTTTTGAAACAACCGTAACTACGTCTGCTCTTCGATAGAGAAAATATTTGAAAATTACCCTTATCAGCCGATTGATTTTTCGGGTTGAACGCATTAATCTACCCCGTTCAGACACAATTAACCGAGAGGATGATCCTGTAACCCAATGAGCTAATGCTAGAGGCATGCTTGCTCCACTACAGGTTGAAAATGAAATATCCGGCCTTATAGATCTCAAAATTTTAGTGAGAGGAAAAACGAAAAACCACAAATTAGAAGATCGAACGTTAATCCATTGCACATGTTTTGGGATGTCACTCATGAATTCTCCCTTGCCTTGCATGAGAATAAGCGAAACAGAAAACTCTTCCGGATTAAGGTATTGAAGTATGTTAATAGTTACCCGGTCGGCCCCTCCTTGTCCAAGTGATGGTCTTACAATAACTATCTTTTTCTTCATTTATTAAAGATCGGTAACTACAACTACGTTTTTTGCTAAAGACACCACTTTTTGAATTGGAAATTCAAGCAAAGATAAGTTCTTTAATCTCAAAAGAATAGGCTGTTTCTCTATTCCGATTAACAATACTGTAATCTCTTTAGAGTTGAGAATTGTTGATATAGTTAAGCTCACCCGAACTTGCCCCGTTTGTGGGTGCTTTGTTTCAAAGGCTACAACGGGCAAACTAGCCTCAAGCCAATTTTCCTTAAAAATTGATGCGGTATGTCCATCTGTACCAGCCCCCAGAATGGTCCAATCAATAGATTGATTAACCCATTGATGAAAATTGCTTTCGTAAGCCTGGCATGCAAATAAGGGGTGGCTCAATTGGGTATTAAATGGATGAAAATGTGCGGGCAATGATTGAAGGCCTTCGCGCCAAGCCATCCCGTAATTGTTCTCGTTGCTTGAAACAGGCTCCCAGCGTTCATCAACCCACAAAAAATGAACTTGGTTCCATTGGTCAAAACTCAATTGATTAACCCTTTTGGAGAGCGCTTTGAAAAATGCCAATGGTGTAGATCCACCAGATACAGCTATCGTAAACTTATTTTGATATGCGATAGAGTCTTTGGCTTTCTCAATGAACCAATCTGCCATTAACTCTGGAGCATATTCGCGGCTTATGCGCTTAATTGTCAAGGCCAAAACTTTAACATTTCATCCAACGATTCAACTACCCTTACATTACTTTGTGTATGCCAATATGCACTCATTGAAGCGGTATTTCTAGCAACAAATGTTAGGCCCGTAGCACGGGCAGAATCATAATCAGAAATAGCATCGCCTACAAACCAACAATTACTTCTTTCCAAATTGCACTTCTCTAATACAGTTTCTACAATTTCTGTTTTGGTGGCGGGTGAGCCAAACACTTCCGCAAAGTAGTGGGCAATATTTCGCTCCATTACAATAACTTCCAGTTCATTTTGAGGTGTTCCAGATGCGATAAAACACGATGACCTTCGATAAACGTTTTCCAGCAACTCAATGGCCCCTGGAACATATGGGGCTGCTAGTATCTTTTTTAAAACGATATCAGAAAACCTATCACCTAAATTTTTGTTGGTCTCTTCATCTAAAGGTTGATGAAACAACTCCTTATAGATCCATTCAAATTTTTTAAAGCGCGAAACCCCCATATGGCGGAGGTGATAATTTTTGATAGCATCCAGATGTTGAGGATGATCATTAAACAATTCTAGAAATGCATCGGTTTTAATATCTGCAGATTCGAGAATTACTCCATCGAAGTCAAAAAAAATAGCCTTAGGGAAATCAGACATCATAGTAACTCTTTCTTACTAAGCGTTGGAAACAGACTCTTGATTGTAGATATTTTCAACTACTTGTATTAATCCTTGCCCCATATCTACATATTCGTTCAAAACCAATTTCTTACCAAGCTTTGGTGTAAACGTATAAGGCGTAATCGAGTAATGGCCACTCTTGGAGCCCGAGAGGTTATCCAATTTTACAATTACCTTTCTATTCAATATTTCTTCAAACATCTTAAAAAGCTCAGCAATTGTAAGCTTATCATTTCCAGTTAAAGTTAGATGTTTGTTAGCATAGGTTTCCTGCAATGCCAAAACACTCAATCGAGCAGCATCCTCTGCATGAATATATTCTCGTTTATCTTCAGGAGTACCTGCATAAATGATCTCCTCTCCTTTCATGGCTTTCTTCAGTAGGCGATATACACCATTGGTTTCGTTGGTTCTTCCGCCATACAAACTACCAAATCGCAGGATCGTAAATGGTAGTTGATAGCGGTTGAAATACTCTTCTATGTAATTCTCGCAAGCTTGTTTACTACACCGGTAAAAACCTCCATGCATACTATACACATATACTGAGCTGCCGAAAATAAATCTCTTTACTTTATGCTTCACACTGGCCTCCAACAGATTAGCAGTACCTAAAATATTGACCATGATAGTGGCTTTGGATTTATCTTTTGCCTCATTCAGATCTGCTAAGGCGGCTAAATGATAAACAAAGTCAAATTGTGACTTGAATAGTTCCTCAATAAATGCTTCGTCTAAAATATCACCTACTGACATTTGTTGATCTGAACTAATATAAGGTGATGGTGCTCGATCTAAAATAGTCACAGAATGCCCTGCATTTGTTAAAGCATCTGCCACATGACTTCCTAAAAATCCGGAGCCACCTGTTACTAACACTCTAGCCATGATTGAAAAAATTTAACACATTATGAACAGACTGTAATTCCATTTGTACCCTTGTTTCCCGTGTAAATGTACCTATGTGAGGAGTGATAATCACGTTTGAAAGATCCCCTAGTCTTCCTCGGTAAGGTTCCTCTTCAAATACGTCTAAAAAAGCTCCCGCAGTTGGGTTACTGTTTAAGAAATTAAACAATGCCAACTCATCTATCAATCCTCCGCGAGAAGTATTTAGAACAATTACATTCCTTTTTACAAGTTGCAATGATTTTTCCGAAATAATATTTCGTGTTTCTTCTGTTAACGGAACATGCAAACTAATCACATCACTCCATTCCAGTAAAGATGATACATTAGGTGTTTGCAGGATTGTATCTGTTACTTGAATCCAAGGGTCATAAACTAACACCTCGCAATCAAAACCCTTTAAAAGCTTATAAAATGATTTGCCAACACGACCAAATCCTATCAACCCTACCCTTTTACCAGACAAATTGCTACCCATTATCTTTTCCCATTTACCAGCGGAAGTATGAGTATGATTCGGAATCAGTTTTTTTAATACGGCCAAAAGACCTGTTAATGTTAACTCGGCAACTGCCGTCATGTGTACTTCAGGGGTATTTGCTAATGCAATTTTATGAGCTTTTAATGCCTCTACATCAATCCCATCGATGCCTGCGCCACAACGAGAAATAATTTTGATATTCTTTACTTGTTCAATAACATCGGCTGAATATGTTTCTGTACCTGCAATTACTCCATCAACATCTTTTAACAAATCAATAGTTTCGGCTTTAGTAAGTTTTCTACCATGGGGATTCAGTATTACTTCGTAACCAGCATCATGTAACAAATCAATGGGGGCTTTACTTTCCACTCCAAATGATGATGTTGAAACAAGTATTCTTTTCATTACTCTGTTTATTTTTACTTCTTATTTTACTTATATTTATATTCTGGAAATCATTCAACAATCTCAATTTACTACCATTCCCATGGTGATTTTTGAATACGCTCGGCAACTTCTCCTGGATTTTTCAACCACCATTCGGAAATACCCAGATCAAAATGAGTATGAATATCTCTGCCTGTTACCCACGTTCTAATAACAGGAAGTGATTTTTTTCCCATCCACCACCATGGGCTAACACCTTCTCTTTTCTGAACAGTTTCTTTTCTGAATGCCCAAACCCCTTGATCGTAATAATAGGCTTTAGGATAGGATTGCCGTTCAGTAGAAACATCACGCGATTTATCTCCATAAGCTTCCAAGATTCCGTCTTGATTAATCGACATAGCGCGTAAAGGATGATCATCCTGTGCCTCCCAAACCGTCATACAAGAATCTAGCTCTTTTCGATCATCAAGTTGAGTAAGACAATAGTCGATAATCTTTCCGTCAATCATGACGGTATTGCCAAGTAGGAGGACTACGTTCTTTAAATCTTTCTCTAGCGCATTAACATACTCTACCGCATGCTTGATTACATCACCGTGATTAATATGATCGCCACCTAGTTCTTCTGGCCGTTTAATGATTTCACACCCTAATTTTCTTCCATGCTCGGCAATTGACTCTCCATCAGTAGAAATATACACTTTATGAATCTTAGTTGCGTCTTGCGCGGCACGAATCGGATAATAAATTAAGGGCTTACCCTCCACTTCATACACATTTTTATTAATGATCGACTTACTTCCTGCGCGTGCGGTAATGATGGCTACGTTCATATACTTTTATTTTAGTGCAAACTAAATTTGATCACTTCGTTCATTTTCTCCATCTGCTTTTCCCTTGAATACTCTGATCTTGCGTAATTATCTAAATCTTGCATAAACCTTGTTCGTGACTCAAACGAAGTCAAGAAATCTTGCAAAAATTCAGTTTCAGAAAGCAGTATTAGCTGTCTAGTTCTCCTAAGGGTAGTTGTCATAAATCCACCATAACTTTTTAATAGCAATACAGGCAACCCAAGTGCAATATAGTCATACAGTTTACTGGACGGAACATTTATTTGATCAAAATGCTCCGAGTGAATCAAGGCGTCATATTCAGGGAGGTCACGATAAATAGTCTCTAAAGGAACCTTAGGCAATATCGAAAACTCAATATTCCCAAGTTCGTTAAAAATTGTTCCGAATTTAGTTTTGTAAATAGTTTGATTTGTTCCAATAAAATGAACCTTGATATTTATTCCCCATAATTTCAATAGTGAATTTAGTATTAACAGGCTTTCGGGGATAAGCTGAGAGTCGTAAAAAGTCCCCAGATATGCAATCTTAAGAACTGATCTATTATTTGGTTTAATTACTGAATTGTAATTCTTTAAAAAATAACCATTCTCAATTAGGAAGCCTTTTTTACCGATATGGGTTTGAATATTCATTAGGCCATCCTCAAATACCGTAGTGAAGCACTTAATATTTTTTGTATACTTTCTCTCAAGATATACTTCCCTGTTGATTAAGCTATTCAGTCTAGTCAATAAAGAATTCTTCGCATAGAGTTGACTACCTTGGCTGGTCCACTCAT
>DGYK01000021.1:12217-15557 GCA_002398365.1 Flammeovirgaceae bacterium UBA5008 | reverse complement strand
TACTTGGCTGGTCCACTCATCACGGTAATCTAACACCCAAGGTATACCAAGTTTATTGTTAATCCTATAACCTACTTTTGCTCTCTCTACAGGCCCAATACTAATTATCAATAAATCCAATCTATTCGTACCATGAACCCTACTAATTGTCTTAAGATACCTTCTTGTAACTGTATCTAAAATGGAAAATCGCATTAAAAATTGCAATGCTGCCAGATACTTTACATTCTTTGGTTTGTTAATTTGAATTGATTTGATTTTTTTCAACTCTTCGCCCGAAAAGTGGTACCGTACAGAGGAGTCGTATTCTGAAAAATTAGAATAGGAGAAAACAAAAACAGTATGGCTTTTTATCAATTCTTTGATAAAAGAAACGCCTCGGTTAGCAGATGGTCTGTTAATAGGAGGTAAACTGTCAATCAAAAATCCAATATTCATATATATCGATCCAAGACATCCTTGTAGTCAACCTGTTTAAGTTCCTTGTTTCCCTTGTGATTTTTTATCAACGAAATAATTTTGTCAGCGGAAGGATCAAGTAGACCATACGCTTGATTCGTATTGATCAGTTCCTTAAATGTGTTGCATCCTGTATCTTCCAAAATAATTGATACGGTTCCGATTAGTGCAGCTTCAACTATTGAGCCTGAATACTTCGAAATATGCAAATGGGTAGACTTTAAAATAATAGGCAAAGGTATCTCACTTTTAATCTCTAATTTTACTTTGTTGGTTAAGTTCTTAAATTCAATTAGTTCAATTATTTTAATCTTTTCTTCTTCTGTAGTACCAGGATGTAGCCTTATCCACCAGAAAAAGTCACCAGCTGTGCGTTCAATCGCTTCGATTAAATATGGATCAATCGACTCTTGAACAGGTTGATGTGTATAAATTATTATTTTCTTATTAATTTCATGTAGCAAATTGGTTCCATATCCTGTCCAATTACTCAAGTAAGTTACCCAAGGGTTTCCACACACTTCAATAGATTTAATATTTGTTTTGAACCATCGCTCCAAATGCTTTGCTGATTCCTCATCCCAGCACCAAAATCCATTTGGCAAAGTATTTAATCCGTTTGTAGGAAACTTACCAAAAGTATAAGCTGGATGTAGAAACCCTTGGGCACCATGTTGTAAATCGACTGAATAAATACCTCTTTTTTTTGCGGCCAAAATCATTCCAAATTGCGCGTTTGAATAATACCAAAGGCCAATCACTAATTTTGGTCTCGTAATGTAGAATAAGGCATTATAAACAAATGACCATCTTTTGACACTAAAGATGCTATTAATCACCAAACCTTGAACCTTTATTGGATGTATCGATAGTTTAGTATGTACATCAGATAGAAATTTTCTATACGTAGGATCATTCCAAAGATCGTTTTTCTTAATCTTGGATAAAAAACCCGGTCTATAAGTCAAACGTATCAATCGATCTAATTTAATGACCTGCGGTCCGGCTTCATCATCAGAAAGGTATTCAGATTGCAAAAAAGAAATTTTCTTTGACTTAAGGTATTCAACCAGAGGCAAATAATAACGATTTATACTCGAATTCATAAATTTAATTCGATGATGTTTGCTTCCAGCAAAAATGACTGCAGAT
Source organism: Flammeovirgaceae bacterium UBA5008 (assembly GCA_002398365.1). Classification (GTDB taxonomy): domain Bacteria; phylum Bacteroidota; class Bacteroidia; order Cytophagales; family Cyclobacteriaceae; genus ELB16-189. Next base: position 13,946 of record DGYK01000021.1, on the reverse strand, counting down.
TTTTTTAAGAAAATAAATCTAAACACCTCATGAATTAATTTAGCTAAATTTATCTTCGTTGGACGATATTCATTACCTCGAACTTCTTTAACCTTTTCAAAAAAAATACGCATTTTTATTATTGGCCAAACATCAACGTCTTCTACCGACCATGTGTAAACAGGGAACTCTTCTTCCCAATTTCCCAAAAGAGTTACTATATGTTTCCTGTCTTCTGAATTCATTACATAGTTAGATTAGAGAAACATCGCTTAACTAAAAAAAACTTATGCCTTTCTTTCGAAGTTTGATTACCAAAAAAAACATTCCAACTAAAACAACAAAGGAAGTAAACATCTTTAACATAACTCCTTGATCAACCAAGTAAATCGCCAATATGGTCACTAATACGGTAAGTGTCAACCAAAGCTCAGGATAATACTTAACCGAATTAACCTCTTTAAATACTTTAAAGTAAAAACCAGAATATCCCATATACATATAGGAGATAAAAGTTGTATAGGCTGCCGCTTGAACTCCCCAAATTGGAATAGCAACTATATTCATAGCAATGTTTGTTATGCCTGCTATAAATGATACTCGCCATAAAACTTTTGTCTTCTCTGCATAAAACAACTTTGCATTTGCACCTGCATACATCGGCCTGTAATTAAATGCCATAATCAAAATCACACCTATCTGATAAACATTTTGCATGTTTTGATTTTGAATAAAAATAGCGACTATTTCTTTTAACCAAATAGATAAAAGTAATGTACCTATGATGAATGCCCCTTGCCAGAAGAAAATTAAATCTCTAGCAACTACATCTTGAGATTTTTTATAACATGAATTAAGAAGTGGGCCAATTGCTTGCGTAGTTGCTGATGCCAATTGAGAGGCTGGTGTTCCAAGTAACGTTGCTAGGTTATAAGATCCTATATGAGCTGTGTTAATGTGGATTAAATCCATTATCATTCGGTCTGAGTTTCCTAATAAGTATGTTGAATAGTTATGAGGCACTGTAGGAAGGCTTGTCTTTAATGATTGGCGAATTATACGCCATTTGTAATTAAATATTGGGGTAATTCGTAAACTATAATTAAGAGAATAGTAGTAGGAAAAGTTGTGCAAAATACCTGCCAAAAAGGTAGCCCAAAACCACCCCATATAACCCATTTTTTGATAGCTGATAAGGTAAATATTTAATACAATCGTAAGCAATCCGAAGATAACGGAACGCATAGCTATCTGCATCGGGTTTTGATTGATCTGGTAAAATGTAGAGCCAATTGTTTGAGTTTGTCCAAAAAAAACAAGTGGTGACACATTCAATAGGATAATCAAGTTTCGATTAACCATTGCCTCTGCAGGTACAATTAAATATAAAAGTATTGCAAGAATTATTGCATAGATAAAGTTCCAAATTGTTAGAAACCCATAGATTTGCCTCCAAAGCCACTTGTAATGATTAGGAGATTTAAAAAAACTGTTGACCAAAACTATTCGAAGTCCTAACGTTGCAAATGCTGAAATACCTGTTACATACGCAGTTATAATACCGGACACACCATAGTCAACTGCAGTTAGGTCTTTGGTAATAATTGGCAAAGCAAGAAAACTCGCTATCTTAGTTAACTGTGGTGAAATGCCATATATTAATGTATGAGAAAAGAAACGCTTAATCATTTAGGTCATTTTCTTTTCCAAATCGCTTGAAAATAACCACCACTTTGTGACATCCTCCTGT
>DGYK01000021.1:0-12086 GCA_002398365.1 Flammeovirgaceae bacterium UBA5008 | reverse complement strand
CTCCTGTGAGCCTGGTATACAAATTCCTTTTGAAGTATTGAATACTCTTTCAATGTTTTATTGTAGAAATCGAAAGTCATAGGCGTTTCCACACCTGTTGAATCTGTTCCTTCTTTTCCATGCTCTGCCTGAAGTAAATAAATCCAATTGGAATTGTCGCCTATTTGCTTTAAATAGTTCTCAACAACATTTGGTTCCATTTCTCCAAAGCTCGCTGAATTCCAAAACAAATCAAATTTGAATTGAGATACTAGAGGAAACATCCAACTAGGAAACAGATAAACTTTTCCCCTTTGAAGGGATTCTAAAGAGGTAACATCTTTAGTGAATGAATAGTTAACTACTTGTTCTGAACCGAGTACGTTTGTCAGATATACTTCACACAAATAAAGAGGTGCAGGCAAATCAAAACATATTACAGTTAAGTTAGGATGAAGTTTTTTTAAAATTTCAATTTGATGCCCCGATCCACTCCCTAACTCTATTATGACTTCGTTTCCAGAAAAATTTAAATGCCGAAAAACGAAGCAATATCTAATAAAAAAAGTCAAAAACTGCATTGAATAAACTTTTCCATTAATATCAAATAAATCGTTGGGCTTCCCGAATCCGGAAGCTTCTATTGTTGAAACAGAAGGCGCTCCAGCTAGTTGACTGGAAAGTTCAGCATGACGGTAAGCCATCTCACGAATATCTTTTAATCTAAGCGAATAAGGCAATATTTTCCTGTTTCCTATAATATACTTTCTAATTAACCGAAGAAAGGATTTCTTCCAAAAAGAAATGCTATGTGGATAATGATAAACACTTTCACTAAACCCAAATGTTGCAAATACCGGATATTTGCCACTTCGCAAATATTCAAGATTCGCCTTTTTTAGTTCGCGAATAATCTTCTTTTCATATTCTCTCCAATATCTAGTTGTTTTGTATAATTCAGGTGCAGAAGCATAGTCTTTTAGCAATTCATCTAATGTGTTCATAAAGACATTGTTTAATTAAATTCGATTTAAATAAGTTTAACTATTAAAAATTGCACATGCGTTTGTTCATAAAAAATAAACATAAGCATAAACCCAAAACAAAATAATTCTATAGACCATTTTTAAATGAGTAATAATCTTGAGGAAGCCCTACATCAACCCAATCCTCATCCATCTTAAAAACTTTTACAGTTTGATCTTCCTTCTTGATGACTTGAAACAATGATGGCATATCAAGATATTCATTATATGGAACATATTCAAAAATCGAAGGGTTGAACGCATATATTCCGGTATTGATGAAAAATGGAACAGATGGCTTTTCCTCTAAATCTACCATATTATTAAAATCGTCAATTACTACATTTGCATAGGGCAACTGCATAGAATACTGCTTAATGCACATCGTAGCTAAAGCTTTGCTTCGGACATGATCATTAATCAAGTTAAGGTAATTGACGGATGTAATAATATCACCGTTTGTAACAATAAAAGGTTGTTCCGCAACCTGACTTCTATTAATCAGACTGAGTGCACCAGCGGTTCCTAATCTTTTCTTCTCTATTGTATACTCGATTTTAACATTGAAACTACTTCCGTTACCAAAATAATCCTGAATAACATCTGCTTTGTAGTTAAGACAAACTATAAAAGTATTAAAGCCAAAGCTTTTGAATCTTTCTAAAATATGTTGCAAAATTGGCTTGTCATTAACAGTCAACATAGGTTTTGGTACATGACGAGTAAGTTCTCCTAACCGGGTACCTAATCCTCCAGCCATAATCACTACTAAATTAGATTGCGAATGTTCATTGAAATCATTTAAAACAACAACATCAACAAATTGCCCAAAATCATTTACAATGGGCATATGCCTTCTTTTTAATTCATGCAGGCGTTTTATGATTGATATTCTGGATTCGGAGATATTAGCGGTTAATGGCGACCTATTAATCATCTCTTGTATGGATATTTTTTTTTGTAGAATCCCCTTCCTCAAATCGCCATCGGTAAAAATTCCAATTAGCTTACCAGACTCGTCAGTAACTGGCAAAAACCCATTTCCGTTTGCATCCAACAACTTTATTCCTTCTTCTAATGTTGTAGCATTATCTAATACTAGTCTGTTCATTTCTTCCGTAAATAAAACTCAGCAAGTTCAAAATCTTCTAACGTATCAATATCAACTGATCGATTTCGTGGCATTATATGGGCGAAAGAATTATCGGAATAGTATCTGCCTGAATGCAAGAGTTCACTCTTGAAAATGTAAATTGCTCCATTCGGATAGTAGGTCCTCTCTAAATTTTGCCTATTCAGGAGAAATTCTTCTTGCCAAACATTTTCAAATCTTAAATCCTCTTTCAGCTTCTTATGCCAATAAATCGGATGATGTTCTTCGGTATAGCTAATCACGGAATCAGCTAAGCGATCTCTATAAAGAAAAATAGCAGAATCAATATCAGATGAATCGCGTAATGGGCACGTTGGTAACAGGACCATGAGTTCATGTATTGAATAATGACTTTCTCTTTCTAATCTTTTTATGGTGTATAGATATGTATCAATTGCAGCTGAGTTATCCGAAGCAAGATGGTCAGGTCTTAAAAATGGCACCTCAGCACCATATCTTTCAGCCACCTCAGCTATTTTTAAATCATCTGTAGAAACAACGACTCTAGAAACTGATTTTGATTCCAAAGCAGCCTCTATGGTATAGGCTATTAGCGGCTTTCCTAGTAAAGATTTTATATTTTTACCAATGAGTCCCTTTGAACCACCTCTAGCTGGAATAATTGCTAGCATATTAAATCAATTGATCTTTCGTAAATGGTTTATCAAATTCCAAATCCACTTTCGCTTTTCTACCAATCAACATTTCATAATACTCTGGCGCGATACCAGAGGCAGGGCGCTTAAAATCCAAATCCTCTCGCTCTATTGTTTCTCCTGCTTTGATTGTTCTGGTAGTTACAATACTTCGTCTAAATGACTCAATCCTATCCGGCTTCTCCTGAACCTGAATACGGGTAGATCCCAATGCAGCTGCTACCCGTTTCGTTTCAATACACATAGTGCGAAGTTCTTCTGGATTTGCCGAAACTTTGTGATCCCACCCCGCCATGTTCTTATCTAAAGTAAAATGTTTTTCAATTAGACATACACCCTTCACTACAGAAGAGATAGGTATAGAAGTCCCTAAAGTATGATCGCTGAAGCCGATTGGATAGTCAGGATACATTATTCGCAATGTGTCGATGTTATTCAGGTTAACTTGCTCGTCTTTGGGTGGGTATATTGAAATACAATGAAGTATAACAATTTGATTATTTCCGGCACGCTCGATAGTACGAATGGCTTTATCAATCTCGTAAAGCTCACTTAGTCCAGTAGAAATCACCATAGGCTTACCTTTTCGAGCGACATATTCAAGAAATGGATAGTTATTCAAATCCATTGAAGCTATTTTAATGAAGGGTGCTTTTAGCACATCCACCAAAAAATCAACTTCCTTTTTTGAAAAAGGAGTTGATGTACAATCAATACCTATTTCGTCTGCCAATTTTTTCATCTGTAACAACTCGTCTTCCGAAATGGAATAAGCATCAACAATTGATTCAAGGGTAAAATCCGTTCTATTTCTATAATCATCAGCTATAAAGTAATTGTCTTCGTACGTCTTACGAGAGAAAATAGAATCTTTCGACCATGATTGAAATTTGACGCAATCTGCACCAGCTTCTTTTGCAGCCAAAATCAACTGACGCGCCAATGACATGTCGCCATTGTGATTAGAACCTAATTCAGCTATTATATAGGGAGTTGAAAAATCTTCTACGGTTCTTTCAATTGTTAATTGTACTTTACTCATAAATAAAATTGGTTTCTTCCCACCAAAAAGGGTTTACATCTACCTTAACTTTCATTTCATGCCATTTTTCCATTCGCTTCAAGCATGCTTCTGTTTTTTTTAATTCATCGTCAAAATTATATCCCTCTCCTTCCAATGCCCTGAAGTGCATTTGTTTCACTTTAATAACCTTCTCCATGCGCTCTTTGGTAATAGATCGAATGCCTGCGATATTACTGTCGTGTTGTCGATACCACGTTTGGCAACGCGAAGTAAAGATAGCTATCAAATTGCGCTTCTCTAAGATCTGATAAAAAATATACCAATCAGGTGCCATAACGGGTCGATTAGTAAGAAAGGTTGAAGCCACCGCTCTTTTAATTGAGGTGTTGCCTAAACCAACAATATTTTTGTCATTAAGAAAAAAAGAATTGACTTCAAATCCTTCAGTTATTCTGGAAGACCAAATCGAAGGCAATTCAATATGCCCATTTTCATTTATGATAGTCAAATCGTTTACAACTACTTCGTGTTTTGTCAGCAGTTCACGAGCTACGACAACCCGATTTTCTGACATCGAATCATCCGCATCCAGAAATACATATCCGTCAAATTTTAATTGGGCTAAAACACGCAACGAAAGAATACGAATTGATGCAATAGAACCACTCAACTCATAAAATGAAACTGGAATAGGATCAATTTGAAAATACTGCTTCACATCTTTAACTCCATCATTAAATACAATTAATTCAAAATCTTGATCTAATTGTCTTTGGAGTGCATCAATCAATTGGGTAACAAACGGTATTGCTTCTGGATAAAAATAACTTACAACAGCAATCCGCATCATTTGATTAAAGAAGTTATATATTGTAAATATCCGGCTTATATAGATTACTATTTGCTGGCTGCCTAAACCATTCTATCGTTTCTTGTAATCCTTGACGCAAAGAATATTGAGGTTGCCAACCGGTGGCTTCCTTTAGCTTTTGGTGTGAACCAAAGAGTCGAAAAACTTCACTTTTTGCTGGACGCAACCGCTTTTGATCGGATACAATTTTTGCCCTTGGGTTAATTTGATTGATTAGCTCTTGTGCTAATTGAGCGACTGAAATTTCAGATTCTGTAGCAATATTTACCTCTTCACCAATTAATCGCTTTGACTTAGCAATTTCCACAAATCCCCTACAGGTATCTTTTACAAATAAGAGATCTCGTGTAGGTGATGTATCCCCAAGTTCAATTTTTTCTTTTCCAGTAAGTAACTGGGTGATGATTGTAGGAATGACGGCTCTAGCCGACTGTCTTGGGCCATACGTATTAAATGGCCGAACTATGGTCAATGGTAATTCAAAGCTTCGGTAAAATGAATCCGCAATACTATCGGCCCCAATCTTCGATGCGGAATAGGGTGATTGCGGCTGCTTGGGGTGATCTTCAGTAATAGGAACAAACCGCGCAGTTCCGTACACCTCCGAGGTAGAGGTTACAAGCACACGTTCTACTCTTAAATCGCGAGCAGCTTGCACTATATTTAGAGTGCCTTTTACATTTGTGTCAATGTAGGTATCTGGAGAATGATAACTGAAAGGAATTGCAATTAACGCTGCAAGATGAAAAACGATATCCACATTATGCATTGCAATCCTTACTCCATTCGGGTCACGGATGTCTCCACTAATTACCTCGATCTGTTTTTTTTCATCGATTGGAAAATGGTCAATCCAACCCCAGCTATTAAATGAATTATAAAATACGAATACCTTTACTTTACATCCTTCTTGTAAAAGAGTTTGAACTAAATGGCTCCCAATAAAACCATCTGCACCAGTTACTAACACACGTTTACCCTTTAAACTCATTCTTCAGTTACAATTTAGTCTGTATAATAACCTTGATTGTCCGATTTCTTTTTGCCTCGGAAACCATATCCATATCCATACTTATATCCATAATTCACATAACCATATCCCATCCCAGACTTTCGTAAGTCATTGAATAGAATACTGATATTCTTCATTTTTCCGCTTCGGTAGTATTCTTCCAATGATTGAAGTACAGCGCGTGGAGTATAATCTTGCCGAACAACAAACAAGGTATGGTCAACCAATGGTGCCAATACGAATGCATCTGTCACTAATCCCAAAGGTGGAGTATCTAGTATAATGAAATCGAATTGCTTTTTTAGATTAGCTAGCATTTCTGCCATAATTGGTTTGAGGAGTAATTCACTCGGATTTGGGGGGACCGCCCCACCACTGATGAAAAATAAGTTATCAACTAATGAAGTTTGAATAACTGATTCTAATGACGCCATAGAAGATAAATATTGACTGAGTCCGCGATCATTATTTAACTGCAGATCATCATACAATTTTGGTTTCCTCAAATCGGCACCGATAATCAAAGTTTTCTTTCCCGCCAATGCGAAGGCAGAAGCTAGATTGATGGTAGTAAAGGACTTTCCTTCACCTGGGATAGATGAAGTTATCATAAAAATTTGGTGGTCCTTGTTCTCCGTAAAATAACTAAGATTCGACCGAAGCGCTCTAAAAGATTCGGCCATCGCTGATCGAGGCTTATGAACTAAAATAAGGGAACTACTTTGTGGATTATGGCCAATACCCCCAATAACCGGAACGCTCGTATATGCTTCAATATCTTCTCGTGACTGAATTTTAGTATCAACGAATTCAAAAATCACCAGTATGCCAATGGGCAAAATCAATCCAAGCAGAAAAGCAATCAGGTAATTTAAACTTACTTTTGGTGCAATTGAGCTTCCTGCCATAGGCGGGTTTACAATGACAATATCAGATGTGGTTGACGCCTCAGATAAGCCAGCCTCTGTGCGCTTCTGTAATAAAAACACGTAAAGGTTTTCCTTCAATGAATAATTTCTTTGAATAGAAATCAATTCCCTTTCAGTTCGGGGTAATTTGCGAAGTTGATCCTCGACTGTCTTAATTTGATCATTGATAAACTTTGTATTAATGATTTGTGTCCTTCGACTATTGTCGATCGTTTTTAAGATGTCCTTTTTTAAAAGTGAAATACGCAACAATTTAGATTGAAGTGCAGGGTTATTCTCTAAGTTATCAACTCCACGGTTGGAATTACTTTTGTATAAGCTTACTTGAGTTTGTTCATCTATTAGCTGAGTAATCAATTGTGAAATTATATTATCTGTTATACCAACGCTAGAGGGTGTAAATATTCCATCGTATTGGTCTACCTTCAGCAAATCAGAAACATAATTATAATAATTGTCGAGCAGCTTATATTGGAACTTCTGATCTTCCAATCCCAGTAACTTTTGATAGAGCCGTGAAGTCTCTTCACTCATATTCGTAGTAATGTTCTTTCGCTTGAACATCTCAACCTGATCTTCATATAAACGGAGAGAATCACCAATAACAACCAATTGAGCATCTAAAAAACGCATCGCCATTTTTGATACCTTATTCTTCTTATCCACATCGTATATTTGATAGCGTTCAATAAATCGATTCAAAAAATCAATTTCTTTCTGAATAACTTCTCCCTGAACTTTAAGGTTTACCACTGAAGCTCCCGGTTCGGCCCATGTTACCTTTAACTTATCCGAGTATTTTTTTGCTAGTTGATAAGAATCCTGAAATATTACTTGATAGGGTTTCAATAAATGGTTCTTTATATCACCCGTCTTTTTTACCAATAATGTAAACCCGTTTATTTTTACGGGCTGATCAAATGCTAAATCAGAAAAACTTTTGCTTGTTTCTCCTTTTGACATATCATCATACGAAAGTGAATAGGTGATTTCAGAAGTAATCGTAAATACTAATGGTCGACCCTTGCCAGCAACTAATTCAAATTGAACGGGAAACTTTGGATCATAAAATTCAGTTGTTTTAATATCCCCCTCACGGTGCAAAGAAACACCAAAATGAAGGCCTTCAACCACCTCTTGAAGAAGTGGATACGATTTCATAATATAAATTTCATTGTAAAAATTTCGATAAGGATTTACTAGTTCATTATTGTATAAAAATTTAGCACCCGCACTTTCTTCGTTCTCTTTTATGATGATGGAAGCGCTTACTTCATATATTCGATTACTGTATCGATTAATCACATATGCCACCGCAAGAGATAGTATAACGGAGATTAAAATCAGATACCAAAATCGAATAACTCTTGCAATAACACGTTTAATGTTAAGTGCATTCGATTTGACTGCTGGCAATTCTGATTCGGTATCGCTGGGGTAGACCAAGGTTATTTATTGCTAAGGGTGTAGATTAAGAGTCCAAAAGAAATAGCAGATGTGATTATCCCTAAATTAGAAGTAAAGTATTTCCGAAAGGTTCTTTGCTTCAATGGAGGAACAATTATCAAATCGTTTTGCTGGACATAGTAATAGGGTGATTCAATAAAATTCTCATCGAGCAAATTCACATAAAATACTTCTGTAATATTACCATTCTGGCGTACAATTTTTACGGCACTTCGATCTGCTAATTCAGAAAGCCCCCCTGCCAAACCAATAGCTTCCATTAAGGTTACTCGCGGATTTAAGGACACAACAGTATTTTCTCCATTTACTTCTCCTAAAACAGTAAATCGAAAATTCAACATACGTACTCTGACAATCACATCGGGGATATATTTAGATGCTACTTCTTTGATTTTATCTTGCGCCTGAAAAATTGTTAGACCCGCTAATTTTATTTTACCGAGTACTGCATACTCTACATTACCTTCTGAATTCACAAAAATTCCATTTTGAATCATGCCGTTCACACCAGCACCAGTTGTTCGATTTTGAGGTGAAAGTTTGGTAAGAAAATTGAATGAATCATTTTCGTCACTCAATGTCTCGAAATTAATACTCACCATATCCAATGGTTGAATTTTGTATTCGTTAAATATGAGTGAATGGGTGCGAAGAACTGTATCCCTCTTAAATGTTCTTTTGTTTAGATCATCTTTTTGTAGATACGTTATTTTTCTATTCGGAACACAAGAAACAATCAGCAATGACAATAGAAAAGCAATTGTTCTAACGCAAAGTTGAAAAGCTCCTTTATCTATTTTATTAAAACCGAATACAAAACGGATTTGATTTATGACGGGAGAAAAGTATTTCTTTACCACAATTACTTCTTTAATTGCAAATTATTGCGAAAATTAGGAAAAATATCTACAACTCATGAAAATTATTAAGGTCGTTTTGGCATTGGCTCTTACCATTTCACTCGTTTATTTTTTAGATACGAGTCATAACTTTGGATCACCTATTCCTCCGCTGGGTAAGTTCCTTAGTCCCTTTCAGGGGTTCTGGCAAAATGCACAAACCTCCTCACAAGATTCCAAGTCGCTGTCAATCCCTTGTATCAAGGATAAAGTAACCATTGTTTACGATAATGCGCTCATCCCACATATCTATGCCAATAATGAGGAGGATCTTTTTCGGGCGCAGGGTTTTATCACAGCCAAAAATCGTCTGTGGCAAATGGAGTTTCAAACACACGCAGCCGCAGGTCGTATCAGCGAAATTATTGGCAAGGTGGCATTGGATTTTGATCGAACCCAGCGGAGGTTAGGAATGGGTTATGCCGCAGAAGTCTCCGTCAAGTCGATGGAGAGCAACCCCATCGCCAAGAAGATGGTAGACAGTTATACCGAAGGCGTCAATGCATATATCCAATCATTGGATGCGGCTTCCTTACCCATTGAATACAAGCTACTTGGCTATGAACCAGAGCCATGGACTAACTTAAAAAGCGCCTATCTCTTAAAGTATATGGCCAAAACCTTAAATACCGGAGAACGCGATCTGGAGATGACCAACGCATTGAAATTGTTTGGAAAGGAAACGATCGAGCTTTTGTTTCCGGATAACGAAGGTGTGGCCGATCCTATTGTTGACCGAACCAACCAATGGGATTTTAAGCCACAAAAAATCGATTCGGCTGAATTGGCAATCCCCACACAACTTGTTCATGTTAAACCTTTTGAAAAATCACCTCCGGATATTGGAAGTAACAACTGGGCAGTAAGTGGCACTAAGACAGTTACCGGGTCACCCATCTTGTGCAATGATCCCCATTTAGAACTCAATCTCCCCTCCATCTGGTATATCGTCCATTTGGCAGGGCCAGGCATTAATTCTATGGGGGCATCTTTGCCGGGCGCGCCTAGCATCATCAGCGGATTTAATGATTCAATTGCCTGGGGCGTAACCAACGCGCAACGTGACTTAGTTGATTGGTTTCAGATCGAATTTAAAGACAATTCAAAAAAGGAATACAAACTGGACGGCAATTGGGTAGCAACTAAAAAGCGAATTGAAGAAATCAAGATAAAGGGTGAGGCTATCTATTATGACACAGTTACTTACACTCATCAGGGGCCCGTTGTGTATGACAGTTCTTTTCATGGAGCAAATGAGAAAAGTCATTTTGCGTATCGCTGGATTGCACATGATCCCTCCGAAGAAGTGATTACTTTCTACAAACTGAATCGAGCGAAAAACCATGCCGACTATATGGATGCTTTAAATCACTACAGCTCTCCGGCTCAGAACTTTGTCTTTGCCTGTGTCAATGGAGATATCGCGATGCGGATCCAAGGGAAGTATCCTATACGCAGGAAAAACGAGGGAAAATTCATTCTGGATGGAACAAAGTCTTCCAGTGATTGGCAAACATTTATCCCCAACGATCAAAATGTGATGGATAAAAACCCGGCTCGTGGATTTGTCAGCTCAGCCAATCAGTTTCCGGCAGATGCCACCTATCCTTATTACGTGCAAGCCAGTAACTGGGAGGCTTATCGAAACAGAAGAATCAATCAAGTTTTAAGCAGCTTAACCAAAGGAACACCCGAAGATTTAATGAACCTCCAGTTAGATAACTTTAACCTGAAAGCTTCTGAAAGCCTGCCGACTTTTCTTTTGAATTTAGATACCACCAATCTAAGAGGCGATGCCCTTGAAGCATATCAGATTTTAAAGGCTTGGGATTATAAAAATGAAATCGATTCGGAAGGTGCTTCCTACTATGAAGCCTGGATACGGGCATTTGTGCCAATGGTGTGGGATGAATTTGAAGACAACAAAGTGGCCCTCCCCTGGCCATCAACCTACCTTACCATCAAATTAATGAAAGAACAACCTGAGCTATCATTCTTTGATAGTAAGAACACACCTGAAAAAGAGACTGTGAAAGAAATCATTCGTAAATCATTTGATGAAGCGGTTGGCGTGATTTCAAAATGGAAAAAAGAAAAAAATGCGAATCCTCGCTGGGCAAGTTATAAAGATGCCATTGTCAATCATTTACTGAAACAAAAAGCCTTTAGTTACAATATTGAGCATGGAGGAAACAGCAGTATCGTCAATGCACACTCCAAAACCCACGGCCCTAGCTGGCGCATGGTGGTAAGTCTGGAAAAAAATGGAATCAATGCCTGGGGCGTTTATCCGGGAGGGCAATCAGGAAACCCCGGAAGTCCCTACTACAATAACTTATTGAATTTGTGGACACAGGGTAAATACCTCAAGTTTACCTTTACCTCTGATATCGCTAAAATGAAAGGAAAAGAACTGGCAACCATCACTTTAAACCCTGCTTCAAAATGAAATTCATCATTCAAATCATAGTAACTGCCATTGTTTGTTTTGCCTTGCAATTGTTCTTTCCCTGGTGGACACTGGCTGTTGGCGCAGGTGTTGTTGCTTACTTTATAGATAATAAAGCACTGCCATCATTTGCTGCCGGTTTTGTCGGAGCTTCCTTTTTATGGATTGGAATGGCCTATTATTTAGATCATGCTACGCAATCCATTATAACTGAAAAGATAAATAAACTGCTGCCGCTCAATGCTTTTGTATTGACCGGATTGGTGGGCGGTATTGTTGGAGGGTTGAGCGCATTAACAGGAACATTGCTTAGATCAAAGTAGATTGAATCTATAATTGGCGCAAAAATTAGCATTAGGAGATTGTAATAAGTGCAATCTGCTTATATTTGCGTTCTTTTTAGCTCCACGGAGAGGTGGGTGAGTGGCTTAAACCAATAGTTTGCTAAACTGTCGTACGGGTTATTCTGTACCGGGGGTTCGAATCCCCCCCTCTCCGCAACTTAAATGGCTGTTAATTTCGATTATCAAGTCATTGAAGCTTCCGATTGTTGACCTGCCAGAAGAAGCTTCAGCAAGTAGTAGGTCTCGTAGCTCAGCTGGATAGAGCAACTGCCTTCTAA
>DGYK01000066.1 GCA_002398365.1 Flammeovirgaceae bacterium UBA5008 | reverse complement strand
TCTTCTGATGAATTGAATCAATTGATGGCTTACAAAAGGAGGCAAAACAAAATTGAATTGTAATCGGAACATGCGCGACGTTGAAAAGTTAATTGATTCACTACGTACAAGGGGATTGCTTTTACGTGTTGCAGGTAGTAAACTCATACTCGAGGCGAGCGACGGTGGCGACCCCTATGCATTAACCTCCAGTGAAGAATTACAGTATATAAAAACGAGCAAAGCGGAGATCATAGAGTTCCTCTCGCTTATGCCGCCACTAGCCAATTCAAATGGGGCAGATAATTCGGCTTATCGACTGACGAGTCTTCAAGAAGGCATGCTTTTCCACGGTCTTTTGGATAAGCACTCGGGGGCTTACATAGAACAATTATCGGCAAAGATTTCCGATTTTGATCGTGACGCATTTGTTCGATCATGGAATCACGTTATAAAAGGACACACTGCCCTTCGAACGGCATTTTTTCACACCGATATGAAATTTCCGTGGCAAGGCGTGTCTGAACACTTGGAGATTCCATTGATAGAGTTTGACTGCTTTGAGGTCAACGAGGAGCATTACAAAGACTTACTTGACCGTCATCTCTCTTTGGATAAGGCACAGCCGTTTGATTTTGAAGTGGCGCCTTTAATGAGAGTAACATTGCTTCATTTGCGAAATGGCCAAAGCTTCATGATTTGGACGCACCATCACATCATCATGGACGGCTGGTCAGTCGCCGTGTTGATTGCAGAATTCATTGAGACCTATGAAAAGATAAAAGTTCACGCTGCAGCTCCGATTACTCAGGAAGACAAGTATGCTGTTTACTTGCGGTATCTGGATCACGTTGATAAGCAAAAGGAAGAGAAGTTTTGGCGTAATTACCTAAGAGGATACTCTCAACCTTCGTTACTCCCGTTCATACGCCCGACAAAAGACCTTACCCGCGGCCTTGGGCGTTTTGGGCAACAGACGATTACTTTGGATACCGACGTCAGCGACTCCGTGCGCCAATTTTGTAAGACAACTCGACTCACCGCGAATACACTTTTTCAGGCATCATACGCAATCATGCTTTACGGATACACTGATCTGTCTAGCGTAACTTTTGGCGTCACCGTCTCGGGTCGACCAGATCAGTTATCAAATATTGAAACTCGTGTTGGGCTTTATATCAATACGCTTGTTTTTTTCGAGAATATTGAAAAAGACCTACCACTGCTGCAGTGGATGCAGCAAGTGCAAAAGCGCCAATATGAATGCCGCGAATATCAGCATATATCGCTGACCGATATCAAACGCATTACCAACAGTACCACAAGCCTGTTCGACACATTGCTTGTATTTGATAACTACCCATCAAAATCAGGAACATCAATGTCGAGTTTGCAAATTGAGGACGTCCAGATTCACACGCAAACAAATTATCCACTAACAATTTCAGTTGCGCTGACAGATACGTTCTCCATGCGGTTTGACTACAACGAAGACTTGCTTGCCAGTTCTCATGTTGCTCGGATGATCTCACATTTTGAAAACGTTATCACTCAGATTGTACGGAAGGATGGAGCGCTGGTCGGCGATATCGACTTGTTACCCATGTCGGAGCGCAAATCAATTTTAAACGATTTTGCGAGAGGTGAAATCGTGCGCGTCGCGTCGCAAGAAGAAACGATCATCGGCCTTTTTGAGCGTCGGGCTTGGTTCGACCCAGGAAAAATCGCGATACGAGACTGCGGGGTGTCGATGACTTATGGCGAACTGAACTCACGTGCCGACCGAGTGCTCAATTTTTTACGATCTAATGGGATTCTTGAAGATCAAATAATTCCACTTTGCATTGAACGATCTTCAGGAATGATAGTGGGTCTTCTGGCGATATTGAAGGCAGGTTGTGCCGTTGTTCCTATTGACGCTGAATGCCCCAAAGAGCGGCTTAAATTTATCATTTCAGATACCGGAGCTAAAATTGTTCTAACAAGTAGTAAACTTCGAGCCTACTTCGATGAAACGAGTGCCGAGGCGATCACAATCGAGAATGCTTTGGATCTAGATCATGATGAATCCATACAGGAGAAAAAAAACATCGAGAATATCGATAGACTCCTCTATGTAATCTACACCTCTGGAACAACCGGCACCCCAAAGGGAGTGCTCATGCCTGAAAAGAGCATTTTAAATCTATTGCTTTGGCAGGATGGAAAAGTAGGGCGTTTGACAGGACGCACGCTGCAGTTTACGAATATCGGCTTCGACGTGAGTTTTCAGGAGATACTTTCTACAGTTTGTTTTGGGGGAACCCTAGTGCTTGTCAATGAGCTCATTCGTCGAGACATGAAAGCGATGCTTGCATTGATTGTAGAAGAGAAAATTAATTACTTTTTCATGCCTTATTCCGTCCTGAAGAATCTCTGTGAATGCGCATGCGAGGATTCAACATTTCCTTCGCATTTGGAATTAGTTGTGACAGCGGGTGAACAACTGAAACTGGATATATCAACCAAGCGCTTTATGCAGCGCACAGGTGCGAGGCTACTGAACAACTACGGACCTTCTGAGTCGCATGTGGTAACATCTTATGAAGTAACACCGTCAGATTATCATCAAGTGATGTTGCCGCCGATCGGCAAACCAGTGGACAATAACAGTGTTTATATCCTGAAGCCAGATGGAGAACTATGCTGCATCGGAGTTGGCGGAGAGCTCTGTATTGGAGGAGTACAGGTTGCCAAAGGATATCTGAACCGTGACGAACTGACCCGCGAACGATTTGTTTTTAACCCATTTGACGATATAGGGCGAAAGACCATGTACAAGACTGGCGATATATGCAAGTGGACTGACGACGGTAATATCGAGTTTATTGGTCGACGCGACAGCCAGATTAAGATTCGAGGTCATCGGGTTGAGCTGGGGGAAATTGAATATGTACTAAGCCAATGCGATGGTATCAAATCATGTGTTGTCTTGTTAATGGACAATCCAAATGGAGAATCTCAACTAATAGGCTACATCGTATCGTCTGATGTAAGTGATGAAAATGCAAGGAATTTTCTTAAAGAAAGATTGCCCTCCTACATGATTCCTGTGCAAATCATCAGAGTACTTGATTTTCCACTGACTGAAAACGGCAAGGTTGATAAGTATGCATTGCCAACTCCCGATTTCAGGCGACTTGGCAAAACTTTGAAAATAGCATCCAGCGACACGGAATTAAAGATCGCAGCCATGTGGAAGGAGTTCCTCAATGTAACCGAAGTAGGTATCGACGAGGATTTTTTTGAGTTGGGTGGACATTCATTAATGGTGTCAAGGTTTTTGCCCATGCTCAAGAAGAGCTTTGACGTAGATATGTCGTATGCTGATTTTTTTCAATCTCCGACAATTTCTTCCGTCATTCAACATATCGAAAAATGTAAAAATCGTCTGGAAGACTCCGGCGATTACAATGTCTATAATATATAACAAGTATGTCTGAACTTGATTTTGCCGAAATAGCAGAGCTCTTAAGAAATGCTGATGCAGAAGGCATTAAGGTCTCCTACTCAGAAGACAATCTTCAAGTAAGTGTTCCTAAGGAGAAGAAGATAGACCCCACACTTCTTCAGAATTTGAAGGTCAACAAATCGCGCGTAATTGAATTTCTGAGCTACTCCTTGCTTAGTGCAAGGGCCGAGCGGCTAAACAAAGCGGAGGAGCATACGATTCGATATCCGTTATCATAT
>DGYK01000034.1:10509-11538 GCA_002398365.1 Flammeovirgaceae bacterium UBA5008 | reverse complement strand
AAGGGCGTTATGATTGAACACCGCAATGTATGGAGCTTCTTGCGTTGGTGTCATGATGAGTTTAAACAAAGCTGTTTTGACTATGTGTTTGCCGGTACATCTTACTGCTTTGATCTCTCCGTATTTGAGATATTCTATACATTAACGACTGGCAAGAGAATCGTTATGCTTCAGTCGGGGCTTGATATAGGAAAAGAATTATCAAAAGGCTATGAGAAAGTTCTCATCAATACAGTCCCTTCTGTTGTCGATGACCTGTTAAGGAAGGGGATCAATCTTCATGGAGTTTCAGTGATCAATATGGCAGGTGAGCAGATCTCCCAGGAGATCGCCGATCAACTTGATTATGACGGAAAAGAAATAAGAAACCTTTATGGCCCATCTGAAGATACAACCTACAGCACTTGCTATCGCCTTCAACCCGAAGAAAAAGGAAGAATAAGTATAGGTGGCCCAATATCCAACACCAGTTTGTATCTCCTAGACTCTCACATGAGGTGGGTTCCTGAAGGAACCATCGGAGAAATCTGGCTGTCAGGCTCCGGGCTTGCGCGAGGATATCTAAACCAACCCGTGCTTACAGAAGACCGATACCAAGTGCATCAATTACCAGGGGGATGGCAACGACTCTACCGAACAGGCGACCTAGGGGCCCTTGATCGGAGGGGACAGGTAATTTATCTGGGCAGGCAAGATGACCAAGTCAAGATCAGAGGGTATCGAATCGAACTGGGTGAAATCGAAACAGCCCTCGTCTTGCATCCTCACATCGTTCAAGCTGTTGCTCTGGTTGCACGGAACAATGATAACAAATATCTGGCCGCTTGTGTTGTGACCTCCGAAGGGTATGACGGTGCTCACACTCAGGAACGCCTGAGGGAACAATTGCCATTATACATGGTGCCCAATTTGATCATCGAAGTTCCTCAAATCCCTGTCTCTCGTAATGGGAAGACAGACAAAAACAAACTCCTGCAACTGATCTATTCCCGACAGGTCACAGCCACTCAAGGCGCAGTCAATGAGACG
>DGYK01000034.1:0-10300 GCA_002398365.1 Flammeovirgaceae bacterium UBA5008 | reverse complement strand
CTCAAGGCGCAGTCAATGAGACGGAGGCATACCTAGTGGAGTTGTGGCAACGAGTCCTTGGCGTGGAACAGGTGGGCACAGTGGATAATTTTTTCGAGTTAGGTGGAAACTCCATGAAGCTCATAGAATTACTTCAACAAGTAAAGGAAGATATTGGAAAAGAAATGGAGATCGGATATTTTTTCAGTCATCCCAACATTAAATCACTGGCCCAGGCTTTACAGTTGGAAGAAAAAGATAAAGTTCATACGGTAGGGCCAGATGTAATAAACCTCGAATAATTTATGCATTCAGACATTGCAATCATCGGCATCGCAGGTAGATTTCCAGGGGCTTCTTCAATTGATGATTTTTTTCAAAACCTTGCGCAAAACCGAGACTTGGTCAGGCCTCTATCAATAGACAGAATCAGGCGAACATCTATCCCTTTAAAAAACTATCAACCTTTTGCTTATATAGACGATATCGATTTCTTTGACTCAGAGTTTTTCGATATCTCAGCAGCAGAGGCAAAAAATATGGACCCTTCTCACCGGCTTTTGCTCGAAGTAGCCCACGAGGCTATTGAGAACTCAGGTCAGAGCCCGGCTTCGCTCGCTGGATCCAATACAGGAGTGTTTATGAGCAACTCTCCAACTGAATACTATAGGATTGCCGAAGAATTTGATCCCACACTTGTCACGGGTAATATGAACTCTGCTATTGCGGGGCGAATATCCCGAGTGTTTGATTTGCGAGGCCCCTCACTGATGATTGATTCCGCATGCTCCTCGTCCATAACTGCGTTATACTACGCATTCAATGAGCTGAATGCTGGAAGGATAGACGCAGCACTTGTCGGCGGCGCAAATATTGTGCTGTTTCCAGAGGAAACCGATAAAGTAAATAAAATCGGAAACGAGTCTGCGGATGGAAGATGCAAAGCATTTTCCAAGTACGCAGATGGTATTGGATCTGGTGAAGCTGTCTGTTGTCTCTTGCTTAAGCCTCTTGACAATGCGATACGCGATGAAAACATTATTCATGGAATAATCAAGACCATTGTGGTCAACCAAAATGGAGCACTATCCGCAAGTTTCACAGCCCCGGATGTTTTTACACAGCAGGCACTGATCACCAAAGCATTCCAACAGGCATCGGTGCATCCTGACACAATTACTTATTATGAAGCGCACGGGACTGGTACCAAGCTGGGAGATCCAATTGAAATAGAGGCGATCACAAAAGCCTTTCGGACGCAAACCCAAAAAAAGAAATATTGCGCAATTGGCTCAGTAAAGTCGATGGTTGGACATACAAATATGGTCGCTGGTATTGTCGGACTAATCAAGGTGGCACTATCCCTGAAGAATAAGTTATTGTTTTCCACCTTGCATTGCGAAGAGCTCAATCCTTTTATTGATTTCGACAACTCGCCACTTTTTGTAAACCGCTCCTGTATTCCATGGAACCTCCCTGAGGGAGTTACAAAAAGACGAGCAGCGTTAAGTTCATTCGGTCTCATTGGTACAAATGCGCACATGATTCTGGAGGAGATTGCTGAGCCCGTCGAGACCATAATTAAGTCAGAAGAACCGCCTCGCCTTGTAGTTGTCTCCGGTAAATCAAAGACTTCATTACAGGCTGGTTTGTTGAAACTAAGAGAATTTCTTTTGACAAAAAGCGGGATAAAACTGTCTGATGTCTCTCGCACATTACTTAATGGTCGGGATCATTACCAATATAGATTTCAGGCGGTCGTTTCCAGCAATGATGAGCTGATTCGCAATATTGATTCTTTTGTAGCTTCAGAACCTACCGTAGCCGTTAAAAACCTCGTCTTGCTGCTTTCCGGTGACCAGATCATTCAGCGCGCTGACCTTGAGGCCCTATGCGTTTCTCTGCCTGGGTTTAGGGCATTACTTGATTCATTTGTGAAGCTTGGCGGCCAACCTCCTCTGGACAACATCAACGTTTGCCTGCTAACGTTCTACTGCACGTGGTATGAGTTTCTCAGGAGTACAGGCCTGAATTTTTGTGCATCGATTGGTGATGGGATAGGTAAGTTGGCAGCCGAAGTCATTGCCGGCAGAGTTCAAGTTTCCGCAGCAATTCCCCTCGTTGAAACTTATCAACGGACCAACCCCGTTGAAAAATTTAATCATGCCATTCAAAAAATTCAGTCAACCGGAAAGACGATATTTATAGAATGTGGTATGCGGGGTTCATTTTCCCGAAGCGCGGAAAAGGAACAGAGTGAAGTCTTAACACTTGCTAGTCTGTCCTTTGATAGCGTTCTTCAATTTTACAAAAGTCTTCATCGCCTAGGTGTCACGTTCAATGATAGTCTAGGTCATCTCACACGTGGTGCGCGCTTAATCACATTGCCATCATACCAATTCGATAGACGTCGTTGTTGGTTGCGCGATGCCGAGCCTACTGACCTGTCATGGCCATGTTTCGAAATAATCAAAGTGCCTAAAGCAATTGAAGGCCGATCGCCTCTGTCGGGAACAATATTAACATTGAACGACGGGAGCTATGACTTCGAAATCTTAACCGGAAAACTAAAAGATAAACAGGCCTGTACAATAATTGTTGTTAACAATAGCACTTCACTGACAAGACTTGACAACGGCTCATTCACAGCTGATTTCTCCGACGCGCAACAACTGGCCTGCCTTCGGGATGATTTTCTGGGTCCGAACGTGAACATTAGAAGTATATGCTACTTTGCATCGGTAAAAACTGATGACTATAAAAATATAGAATGGAAAGCGACCAGAAAATACTTCGAGGCTACCAAAGCGTTTATCGGAAATTCAGAGGAACAAATTAACGTCATTACTTTTGTTGCGAAAGACAAAGGAGAGGTCTCGTCTGTATACAGCGGCTTTTGTGTTGGGCTAAGTGCTGATTACCCCAACGCTTTTATATCATGCGTTGAGTACAGCCAAGATACCATGCTGACACCCGATAAACTCGTCCAAGAATTCTCGAGTCCAGAAGAAGGAGGGCTGGCTTTGTCATTCTATCAGGGTTCTCATCGCTTTGTACAAGATTTGCAGAAGATTGAACTAAGCGAAAAGACAGTGCCAGCGATTTTCAAAAGCAGAAACACGTACTTGATCACTGGCGGGACATCTGGAATAGGTTTCGAGGTGGTAAAATGGCTAACGGCTCAAACTGACGCAAACATAGCTGTAATCGGTAGGCGGACAAAAGCGGAAGCGCAAAAGATATTCGAATTAAATCGTTATTCCAGGATACACTATTATTCTGTCGACTTATGCGATGTAAAGGCAACTAGGGAGGCATTAAAAGAGATCACGCTCCGCTTTGGACTATTAACAGGCGTTTTCCACTGCGCCGGAATTCCAGGTAGTCGTTTTTTTCAGAATCACACGTGGGAAACTTTCAAACGTGCAATAGACGTGAAGGCTTCGATACTTGAAATTGTCAAACATATTGAGCTGAACACTGATTCATTCACCATTTTATTCTCTTCTGTAAATGCTCTACACGGTGCTCCAAGAGGAGTAGACTATGGTGTTGCTAACGCATTTCTTGACAATTTTGCCAACGATGCTGAACAGAAAGTTCGTGTTTGCTCGATAAACTGGCCGTCGTGGAGAGACGTGGGTATGAGTCACCGTGTTGGTGAATTATTGACTGCGGGATCGATAACTTGCGCTGAGGGCCTTGCTACTCTGGAACGCGTATTACAGTTAAAGCAGCACCAAATAATAGTCACGCAAAACCCGGTGAATAAAAAGGCACCGAAGCCACCAAGTGATTGGGAAGAGGGAGAAATACAGGTGCTGTTATTGCGGATATGGAGGGACACCATCGAGAATGAATATATAAGCGCAGCCGATGACTTCTTTGACATTGGAGGACATTCGCTCAGCGGATTCAAAGTACTCCAAAGAATTGAAAAGCATTTTGGACTAAAACTAGAACTTGACGACCTTCTGACTAATGCTACGGCGGAATCCATGGCAAAACACATCGTGACAAAATATAGGATCACAAAAAAAATTACCAATGAAAGAGATAATACAGTTTGATGATTGCAGATGGCCCATGCAAAAAGTGATCTGTTCCATCTTCAAAATCGAAGATCTAAAATGTTTGCATGAGACAGCGCGGCGCACTTATGACTTGCGAACTGAGAAAAATGATCATGATACGGAATTCCATTCTGTGTTCTACAACCAGAACGCAGAGTTTTTGAAACTGTACAAAGAGTTTATAAGGGACTACATAAAAACAACTGTTTTCAAAAATGAGCCGATAGTATATCAGCAGATTCCATCCTTTAGAGTTTCCATGCCAGGCAATGTTGCGGTAGGAGCGTTCCATAGAGACAGCGATTATAATCATGCCCCCGAAGAAATTAACTTTTGGATGCCTTTTACCGACACACTCGCTAACAACACCATCTGGGTTGAAAATGAGATCGGGTGCGGTGAATTCCAGCCGATCATACTGAAGTATGGGGAAATTCTTATCTTCGATGGGGCAAATCTCCTGCACGGCAACAAGATCAATGATACCGGTTTTTCCCGTGTGAGTGTAGATTTTCGAGTAATACCATCTAGTAGCTACAGAGAAAATACAAAGAGAAGCGTGAAAAACAAAACTCAATTTGTGCTGGGCGAATACTGGGAATTGTGCTGAAAGATCAAGCTGGGGGAGCAGCCGATAATTTTTTTGATTTTTGAATGAAATTAAATATATTGTTAAAAAAAAATATATGTACGTACCTGAAATAATTGAAGTCAAGGAACATCTTGATAGACTTAAGGCGTCGAATTTGATAGAAACATGGGAGTTGCCATATGAAAATTTGCTCACAAGAAGAAGCGCCGCCATCTTTTTTTTGACACCCGCCGGTGATACAAAGGCTTCCTTTGAAAAGATACAACGCGAACTTTCTAAGTACGATAATTTCAGCTCGCGCCTTAATGAGGAGAAAAAGCTTTCCTCGCTTCAATATCGCCTGACATTCAGCAAAGAAGAGAAGGAAAAAAATGAAAAGGGCTAATATCGTAGTCATCTTAGTTGTAGTCATTATTATCGATGTTATTGAAAAAGACTTTACTCATTGGTTGAATCAAGCTGTCAGGCTAATCATTTTTTTTTAACAGTCAATTAGTGTTTCTCTTTATTTTCCACCAAGACAATGCTTCTCTTAATGTAACGAAACCACTTTTGCATTCTTTTGCTTTCCTCGTTATTTTGATGGCTAGCCTATTATTGACTCAATATCATGAAAGAATCTTAGGAATCGATCTTGTAACTTATTCGATTACTCAAATACGGAGCACAGCCATGATGATACAGGAATGGATTTTATATCTGCGAAATTAGCCATTATGAATACATCTCTCATTTATATCTTTTGTCGTTTGTATTATTCAAGTTGATGAGTAGTTTTTTTTGGTTAGTGGCGATTTTTTCGATTGTCAACAAACAATTTTATAAGTACATGGTGCGTACATCGCACATTTTTAATGACCCATTTTGTGTTTAAGTCTAACTAATTTTCTGAACTCAATAGCAAATTGAGCATCATTTGGCAATATTAAGTTTCCGGAATATTCTGAGCAAAAAATTGGGTCAAATCAATTTCCGGAATAGGCTATTAGATGACTGCGTTTCAGCAGTTGTAGACCTTTTAATTACATTTGGACTATGAAGCAAGTCTTTTCAGATTTCGTAAGAATGGAGTGATATTCTATGGAGGCTATTTATAGAAGACACCATGCTTCACACAGGGATTTCAGATATGGGGAAACTTGCTGCATAAGCTGGAGAAGTCATTGAGCGATTTTCCACCTAAAAACTGGAGAGACCACTCATTAACGTACAAGCGATCCACGACTCAAAGCACGGAACCGATTTTTAGCAAAACAAAAAATGCTAAAGGATTATTTTTAGGAGATGAAAATTGGGAGTTACTCGCAACAGTCGTGCAACAGCTCGTGTACTTGTAGAAGTAATTTGACCGCTCATCAACATTCATAATTTCAGATATACTTATCGAGCTTCGCCATCTGCATTTTACCTCCCTCAAAATAAGGTTTCCGATGTGTGAGTTTATTGTGGAAAAATACAGTTATGACTTGGTACGAAATTCTATTTTTTATTATGGCATGGTTAGTGGGGCTCTGGCTCTGTTCTAAAGCCTACGAAGTCTTAAGAGAGAAATAAAAAATGTTTCATTTTTTTCCACGCTTCCTTTCTTGCTGAGCAGAGGATTGAAGGTATTCCTTAACTCTCTCCTTAGCCGATTTTAAAAAATAAGGATCATTTATCTCTATGCCTTCTGTAGCAGCTTTTCGAATAATTTCTGCTGAGAGTTTTGAACTTATATAATCCACACCGATCATGAGACGTGCTGATTCAGAAAAATTCTTTGCTGAGTTGAGGGCCTTTTTCAACAACTCGCTTTCAGTGAGATCTTGCTTGCTAAGTGATTTTATATGTTTGCGTACTATACTGCCGAACTCTGCATAGAAACGCTCCGGATCTCTAAACTCATTACTGATAATATTCTTTACTATCCAAGCGAGTTCCGTTTGATTGAATTTTTGCATTTTTTGAATATTGATATTTGATGCTCTCTATGGTTTCCAATTATTTCCGAGTAGCTCAAGCATATTTTTTCCTAGTTTATAGACTTTCGTTTCCATTTCATCCGGGAAGTGGTGACGAGAGTTCTTATCGGCCTGTTCAGCATTTCTAATTGCTTCCTCCAAAAGAGTACAATAATTAGTTACGTTAAATTGTCCAGCCTTCTTGGTTGGCAATGTCCGCTTCAAATCCGAGCATGATTGGCCACTTTGAATCATATCATCTGAATGATAATGTAACCACACCTCAAAGCAGGGGTTACTTATTGCTAAATACCAATTCTCTTCAGACTGACAGTGTTGATGCAGTTCTTCTATTTGAGCCCTCACCCACTTATCTACATCACATATAAACCAAAGTTGGTCGCGGTCTTCAATCGACAGTTCACCAGATTTCTTGAAATTATCAACCCTTTCCAAAAAAAAATTAGGAGCACTTTTCCCTGCCTCTCTCGGGACAATCGAAATTCTAATCCTAGAATTTATTTCATTGAAGTAAGTAAAATACTCGTCTTCTCTTTCGCCTTCAGCAACTATTATGAATAACCGAGCATCCCTACTTGGCTTACCTTTCTTATATGCTCGGCTCATGCTCGATATAATTTCCCCATTTTAAATCATGAAGGTTTGCTAAAAATGGAATAGCCCCAAAACGTCCTAAGAGATAACCCTTTCTGATATCTAAGTCAGCTCTAATGTCATAGTCACTCAACGGATAAAGAGTTGTCTCTCCATTTTTGTCTTTCTCGACAAACCAAATTTCATCTCTTCTAAAAATATCCTGATCAAGCAGATTTGATTCGTGAGTAGTGAAGATTAACTGCCCTTTGGTGTTATTATCTGAAGCGAACTTCTTTACAAGTTCTTTTAGGAGCGATGGATGAATGCTCTGATCGATTTCATCAATTATCACAGTAGTTTCTGAGCTAATAGCGCTATAAAATGCTGGTATTAAATCGAAGAGTCTAACAGTTCCATCGGACTCTTCATCGATTAAGAAATCAAAAAGTTTCCCTTCCTTATTTGCGTGCTTACTTATCAACCTTTTTATTACAGGGCGACCATCGTGTAAAACTGCAATTAGTTCTTCTCGACTACCCGAAGATCTCAAGGGGATAATTTGTGAGCCTTCTCTTACTAAGTCCTTTTTAATTTGCTCAGCAAACTCTTTATCGTCCTTTCCAAAAAATTGGTCAAGGTCATTTTGAGTTACCTCAATTTCTGAGATGCCAGTATGAAATGAACAAATAAGTCCTTCAGCGAACTTTTTAAAGTCTTCAGATTTATGAAGTCTTTCTGCTAAACCTGCGGGCCTAGTTCTAGGAAATACAATCAATAAATTCTCTTTAAACCAACTATATGCTGTTTTGATTTCTTCGAAGCTTTCCGTTGAATCAGAGATGAGTTTAATAAATGGAGTGTACTCTTTAAGGAACTCATTTTGGTAGATTTCAATTCTGATCTTGTCTTGCTCATTATTAATATATTTCCAAGCCAGCTCAACCTTTGCTTTCCCATTAACTATTTTTCTAGAAAAGAGTTTCTTGTCCGGTTTTCCAATCTCAGTCTCATAGAGAGACTCTTCAATAATTGAATGATTTTGTAAAGAAATTCCATAGAGATATACTTTCGAATTTTTTACAAATTCAATTTCAAAAGCTGAATTAAGTTCTTCACAAGAGGGGTCAAGCCTAAAAGGTTTTAAGTCTAAAGAACTCCAATCGCCTTTGGTTACTAGTTTTTTCAAAAAGGAAATTGCCTTTACTAGGTTCGATTTACCAGCTCCATTAGCTCCATAAAGAGCAGCTGTTTTTAGAATTTCAAGATTCTTATAACAGTAGACGTGTTCTGTGTGCCATTTTTGGCTGTCTACTAACATGTTAAACTCCAAATCCTTCCTAAAGGAAAGAAAGTTGGATACTCTAAACCTGACTAACATAGAATTTAATTTTGCCCCTAAATAGGAGATTATTTCACTTAAATAATAGATTTATTTGATAAAATAACAACAATAACGGCAGATAGTTTGTTTTTGGGAGAAATATTCTCCTAATTTACATCAGATCATTAAAATAACGACACATGAAAGACTCTATTATTAAAAAGTATCTGGACTTCCAGTTCATTAAAGTCGAAACTGTAGAGGAAATCACTTTTATAGAAGAATCTGTATCTGAAGTAAAAACTATCCTGGAAAGCTCAACAGCGGATTTGGTTAGTGCTTCGCTACTTGTTCTTGACCCAGCGCCTGAAGCTGATGACCTAGTAGATAAAGTGGATAAGATTGTACAGGCCCGATGGACTCTTTTTAGAAATAAAAACAAAAATGAGAAAGCCATTACTATAATTAGAGCAATTCTTTTGGAAGCCATAAGCCAAATAATCGAAGCTGACATTGAAAGACTTGCCATAGTTTGGCTAACGATCAAAAATAATTATCCACACTCTTCTCTCGGTCGCGAGGCAAAATTGATTAGTGAATGGGTTCAGAATCTTCATACGCCTTATATAACTGAGACTTATTCTAGATGGGGCATGCCCACAATTGAAAAAGGAATTTTACGCACTGATAAGGTACTGAAGCAAATTGAAAAAACAATTTCTGACAACTTTGTTAATCTTGACAAAACCACAGTTGCCCAATACCCTGAGTGGAAGAAAGAGTTTGTTACTGCATTAACAAATTCGTTAGCATCTGTTCTTGCCAAGCAATTTGGTGTTAAAGAACTAGCTGAGACTCAAAACTCCCTGAATCAGAGAAACCAATTACTATGGTTAAAAGAGTCTAAATACTCCTTCTCAATCAACAAACCTTATTCCAAGATTTCAGGTAAGATTTTACCACTCGTGATGGCGTCTGACATTTCAAAATTAACATCGCGCTTTATCCCGCAAAGCATTGAAACTTTCATCGATTCACTTTGGTCCGATATGGTGGAATCGAATGGAAATAAAATCACATTGAAAGAATTTTACGAGCAGGTTCAGAAAGATGAATCAATTAAATGTTTATTCGAACTTGATGACAGAGCTAATTGTAAACGAAACCTGCTTCAGTATTTAGCTCAACTCAGCAATGATAAGACATCAGTCAAATCCGGTGAGAATATTACCGGGCTGAAAAGCGGCTCGCAAATGACTCACCCTGAGTTAACGGTTTGGTTACTTAACGATTTTTTAGCTCTTAAGAAATATGAATAAGTGTTCCAACCCGGAATGTTTCGTTCAGGATACGAAGCTTTGCCACAATCTTGTTGATCCTATAGAGAACTGTGCTAATTACAATTCTAATCGGCACGCTGAGCTTAAAAAGGAAAAAGCAAAGAAAGAGCAATCCAATAAGAATAGGATGATTTGGAATGGTGATTACCTTACAGAAAATTCTCTTTCAATAGTTTCCGCTACTTCAAGCCCTAATATAATTGGTTTGGTTGGGAATGCAAACGCAGGAAAAACATCTTACTTAGCAACACTTTTTACTCTTCTTCAGAATCAAAGTAAAATCAAGGGCAGCGAATTTGCAGGATCATATACCCTTGATGCATGGGATAGACTGGCTCACAGCATAAAATTTAATAGGGGTGTTGTTCAATATCCTGAACCGACTCCTTCCAATCCGAATTTTTATACTCTATTCCATTTAAGATTAAATAGGCTAGCGGGCAGGGACATCTTATTTG
>DGYK01000002.1:27647-30908 GCA_002398365.1 Flammeovirgaceae bacterium UBA5008 | reverse complement strand
CAAAAAGCCCTTTTAGGGCTTTTTGTGTTTTAACCACAGTTGGCTAATACACACATCTTATCAAATAACTAGCAAAGCCCTGAATGGGCTTTGTTGATTTATGCTTTTCAACAACTTGCTCCTATACTATTCAATCTCTTGATCAGGTGTTCACAGCTTATCGACTCATTTTCCAATCCTCAAAAATATTATAATCGCTTTGTAACCTTTGAACCATTTTTTGGTAACTAACTCGGAAATTGAAACATAGGTGTTGTTAACAGATGAGCAAATTATGGAGGCCGTGAAAAATGGAGACCTGGGTAAGGCTTCTGTTTTGTTCGATCGCTATCATTCCCGAATATTTAATTTCCTAGCCCGACTCTGTATGGATAGAGATCTGGCAGATGACTTAGCTCAAAATGTTTTCTTACGACTGATTAGATACCGCAGTAGCTACCGGGAAGGGAATCGGTTTATGCCATGGATTTACCAAATGGCACGAAACGCTTTTGCTGATCATTATCGAATGAACAAGTATCAGATGAATCGCCAAGTAGATGTTGAAAAAGTTGCCAACCACTTTACGGAAATCAGTGAAACGATGGAGCAAGTTGAACGCGAAGCGTTGCTTCATCAATCAATGGCTAAGTTGAGTGAAGAAGACCGTGAATTACTAGTGCTCACGCGGTTTCAACACTTAAAGTATGAAGAGGTAGCATCGATTTTAGATACAACGGTGGCAAACATTAAAGTGAAAGTGCATCGGGCGATTGGAAAACTTCGTGAGCATTATTTTGAACTTGAAAAGCAAAGCTGATATGGAACATGAAATCTTAGAGAGTCTATTGATCGATTATTTGGATGGTCGGTTGGATGCAGCAGAAACAGCCAAGGTAGAAAAACTCTTGAAAGATGATTCACGTGCGCTTCAGCTCTTGAATCAACTGAAGGAAGTAATGACTCAATTGGATCGGACAACAGAGGTTACACCTACTTCTGAGGCGAAGCTTAAATTTTTAAAGGCACTTGAAAATGAGGTCCAATTAGAAACCAAAAGCACCAAGCAAGTTTTCTTTTCGCCTTACATTCTAAAGATAGCTGCCGGATTCATTATGCTCATGGCAATAACTGGAATTGGTTACTGGCTGAATAAAACCAATGAACAACAAAATCAAATTACTCGATTACAAGAACAAATGGATTCTACCAAAAACGTGATGATGGCGATGATAGTTGACCCTCAATCAGCTAGCCAACGAATGCAAGGGGTAGCGGTATCGTATCAAATACAAAGAGCCGATGATGAAATTGTTAACGCTTTGTTTGAAGCGATGTACAACGACCCAAGCACAAATGTGCGCTTGGCCGCCTTAGAAGCATTAGCAAAGTTCAGCAATCAGCCGAAAGTAAAAGATGGACTAATCAAGTCACTTGCGAAGCAAAAGGATCCGATGGTGCAGATTACATTGATTCAATTGTTGGTAGACATGAAAGAGAAAGCAGTCATCCAGGAGTTGGAGCGAATCAGCAGAGATAAAGAAGTATTGAAGGCCGTCAAAGACGAGGCGTATGCCGGAATCTTACGTCTTTCTTAAAATGGACAATTAATCATTTCAGAAACTCAAACTAGAAATAAAATGAAAAAGGTATTGATGGTGATTGGAATTTTAGTTGCAGCTATTTGTGTTGCAACCGCACAAGAATTTAAAGTGGCAAAAAGCTCCGGTAGATTGGAGATTCACTTGGGAAAAGCAACGATCGAGGGATACAATGGAAACGAAATCGTCTTTACTTCCCTAGATAAAGACCGAGATGAAGACGAAGATAATCGCTCGAGGGGCTTGCGTGCAATTAACAGCCTCGGATTAGATGATAACACAGGGTTGGGCATTCATGTGGCCGATAAAGGCAACGTGGTAGAAGTTTACCAACTAAAGAAAATGAATTCACCTGAAATAAAAATTCTCGTACCGAAGGGGATGATTATTTCGTACGAGCATTCTTCTCAGTATGGTGATGATGTGAAATTCAAAAACCTGGAAAATGAAATAGAAATATCAACACACTACAATAGTGTGGAATTGGAAAATATTACGGGCCCCGTGACTGCCAAGGTAATTTATGGACATATCGAAGCGAACTTTAATCAAAATGTAAAAGGCCCGCTTTCATTGGTATCAATTTACGGATATGTGGATGTGACGCTGCCGCTTGCAACGAAAGCCAATCTAAAATTAGTGACTTCATATGGTGAAATTTTGGTAGCGCCTGAATACAAAATTGAAATCGACAAAGAAGGAACGATGGTTCGCTATAGTGACAAGGTGAGTGGAAAGATAAACGGTGGCGGAATGAATATTGATATTCGTTCGGATTACGGAAAGGTATACTTGCGTAAAAAATGAGAGCACTGGTTAGTCTCGTTCTGTTATGCCTAGGGTTTAGCGGATATGCACAAACTGCAATCAATAAAATCATTCCCGTCCAGTCAGGGCAAAAGGTGCAACTTGAATTTGATTATCCTGAACTGATTAAAGTGACAACTTGGGATCGTAACGAGATATCTATTCAAGGGAGCGTGAGTATTAATGGTGGAGAGAATGATGATGCTTTTCAATTGTCCTCATCATTATCCGGAAGTACATGGCGCATAGAATCGGAGATTCGCAATTTGAAGAACTTGCCTCATCGAATTACAGTAATGGAAAACGGAAAGAAAATGGTTTTCAAAAACAAAGCGGCATTGAAAGCGTACGATCCGGACAATCATAAAAATTATAAGTTTTATTCAGAAGGAGTAGAAATGGATATTGTGTTGGAAATTAAAATACCCAAGAACATGGCGACTGACTTACGATCTGTGTATGGAATTGTAGAAGTTAAAAACTTCGAAGGAGAATTGACAGTAGATGCTACTTACGGAGCGGTAGACGCTACGCTAAACGAAGCGACTACTGGTCAATTGAAGGCCGAAACTAACTACGGGCAGATTTACACGAACCTTGCATTAAAAATTTCAAAAGGAGAGGAAGAAGATTTTCATACACTGATAACCGCGAGACTCGGTAATGGGCCTGATTACAGTTTCGAGTCAAAGTATGGAAATGTTTACTTGCAAAAGAGTAACTAGAGATAGCTCAAAATAGAATTCTAAAGCAGCACTTCACTAAGGAAGTGCTGTTTTAGTTTATAGGCTTATGAAAATACAATTGGTAATTCGGAAGCAAATCGGGATAAGCTATTTTTACTAGGTCTTTTAAAATGAGATCGGGACGGAGG
>DGYK01000002.1:0-27454 GCA_002398365.1 Flammeovirgaceae bacterium UBA5008 | reverse complement strand
GAGTTCTAAAAATTCGCTGCCGCCTTTTGCACCGATGCGCGCGTTGTAAGAATAAACTTTGCTCTTCTGAAAAGGCTTGAAGAGCTCATATCTTTTTTCAGCAGCTTTTAATTCATTCAGTGACGCAAATGAGCCTACACCAATCCAGAGGTCTGCATCTTTTGCATTTGCGTAAACAGATTCAAAACTTAACTGTAGAAAGCCGTTGGTAGAATCTTGTGCCCATAAATAATTGCAGCCGGCATCTTCTAAAAGTTTCGCAGCATAATTTTTTCCGCCTGGAAGAAACCATGCATCGCCATAAAGAATGCCACTTAAAACAGTTGGTTTAGCTGTAACACTTTTAGTCAGTTGTTGCGTAGTGATGTATTCCTTTTCAATTTTTTGAAAGACGGAGTCAGCCAGTTTTTCTTTGTTGAAGAACAGCGCCATGAATTTGATCCACTCGGCTCGGCCCAATGGATGTTTCTCTAAATATTCTGCATTGATGATAACCGGTATGCCAGCTTCTTGAATCTTTTTTAATTGACCCAAATCTTTGGTCATGGTGTAACCCATAACAACGGAAGGCTTTAATGAAAAAACTAATTCTACATTCATGCCTTTGTCGATACCTAGTTCTTTGACGAAACCGGCATCGATGCGCTCACGCATTTTAGTAGAGCTGATGTAATCGGTAGTGGGAAACCCAATGAGCTTGTCGGTTTCGTTGATGTAATCGAGTAAAGGAATGTGCGTGGTGGATGTGCAGATGATATTTTCAATTGGTGTGAAGATGATCGTAGCGTTGGTTGGATTGGCAGGCGCAAGCTCGCCTTTCGGAACTAATAAATATTGGTAACCAGTTGTTGCGTTTTGATAAGGTTGTATGATTTCAACCAGTTTGGCATTACCTACATTGGAAACTTTGAAGCCGGTAGCATATTTAATTTCATCACTTGACTGAGTTTCTTTTTTGTTCGGTGTACTACTGCAAGAAATAAGGAATGATGAAATGAATAATATGATACATGATGTAGATGCCGCGGCCAGGGATAGAAGCGGAAATTCCGCGCCTCGCGGGATTGAAGCGGATAGCCCGGTGCCTTTCCCGCCTTTTCGCGGGATTGGCTGGCCGAAAAATAAAACAGAAGTGTGTAATGTTAATTGCTTTGTTATCATGGTTGCAAGTTTGGAAAATTAATTATGTTTGCAACCGTATTACGGTCTCCGATTTTTATCGGAGTTAAAAGGGAACCCCGTGTGAACCGGGGGCTGTTCCCGCAACTGTAGTCCACGTGAATACACTAACTATCTGAGCCACTGCGCTGACGATACTGTCAGCATGGGAAGGCGTTAGTGAATGTGGAGAGCCAGGAGACCTGCCGAAATACGATAGTAATAAGTGCTTCGGGTAAAAGCGACTTTGATTCTTATGCTTTTTGCTTGGCAGATTTCTCTGTTGGGTGAACAGCGTCCGTTTCATTTCAGCCTTTTACTCTTTTTTCAAAACCTTAAACTTTTTCAAACATGAAAAAAGAGAGAAAAGTCTGGGCAATCACTTTAATTGTCCTTTGGTGGCTCGCACCAAGTAAAACAAATGCGCAGCAACAAGATTCCACTCGTACACTGGATGAAGTGGTGGTAACGGGCACACGTTTTGATTTGCCCATCGAAAAATCAGGGAAATTTATTTTGCGATTGAATGAGCAACAACTGCGCGAGCAATCAGGGCGAAGTTTTTCGGATTTGCTGAACTCGTTGGCGGGCATTCAGTTAGACGGAAATTTTGGTACTCCCGGATCGAACTTGAGTTATTATGTTCGGGGTGCACGCAACCGACAGACGTTGGTGGTGGTAGATGGTGTGCCGATGAATGACCCGAGTGGTATTGATGCATTTTATGATTTGCGTTATATGGCAACTGATCAGGTGCGAAGTGTAGAAGTATTGCAAGGAGGATTGAGCACATTGTATGGTTCGGGAGCTGCGGCTTCGGTGATTAATGTGCAATTGAAAGAGCCGGAGAAATATGGAGTGCATGGCAGCGTTCACTTGAATGGTGGAAGTTGGAACAGCTTTGGAAGAGACATCGGGTTGAATGCAAAAGAGGGTAAGTTCTCATTTCTTTTATTTTCAAATCAATTTGCGACTGATGGATTTTCTTCTGCTTTGGATAAAAGCGGCACGGCTAACTTTGATAAAGATGGTTTTGAACGAAGAAATGAATTTCTAAAAGTAGGATATTCGGTTAACGCACGATTGACGTTGGATTTTTTTGGCGGAAGAGATTGGTTTGATGCGAAGTATGATGCAGGGCCATTTAAAGACGCGGCCAACAGTCAGGTGCAATTGCAAACGCGATTTGGTTTGAAAGGAAACTATCGCTACGCGAAAGGAAGTTTGCAATGGGTGGCGCAGCAAGTAGCAAACACGCGTGAGTTCAAAAGCTCGTTTCCGTCTATTTATGAAGGAAAGAATTTGTTTGCAGAAATAATTCACACACAACAATTAGGTGCGACTGCCAAGCTATTGAGTGGAGTGAGTTTTCAACAATTGAATTTTGAGCAGAAGAATGCGAACAAGGCTGATACTACTCAATTTACGATTGTTGATCCGTACACTTCGTTGTTTGTGGACTTTGCGAGTGGATTTCAAGTGCATGCGGGCGTGCGATTGAACACGCACAGCGTGTATGGAAGCAAAGTGTTGTATAATTTAAATCCATCTTGGACAGGTGAACTAAGTGAAAACAGTAAATTGAAATTATTCGCGAGTGTTTCTTCTTCTTTTATCACACCCAGCTTGTATCAGTTGTATTCGCCTTACGGGAATAAGAAGCTGAAACCTGAAGAGTATGTCAATTACGAATATGGGGTTTCTTTCACGCACAGAGCACTGGTTGTGAATGCGGTGAATTTTTATCGGGATGAATCAAATACGATTGGATTTATTTCACGCTACGAGAATTTATCAACTACGCGCAGAGTCAGTGGTGTAACGATAGATGCGGTATATCCAATTAATCAATTGGTAAGTGTAAGAGCGGATTATACTTTTCAATCGACTGATGCTCAAAAAACATTTTATCGGATTCCACAAGAAAAGTTGGGCGCTAGTGTGACTCTGTATCCACGTCAGGGATTGACGATGACCATAAATTATTTACATACCGGTAGTCGCACCGATTTGTATTATGATGAAAGTTTTAATGCGAATGAAATTGCTTTGCGAGCGTATGATTTAGTGAACGTTCATCTGGCAAAAGAATGGCAGGATAAGAAATGGATGATTTATGGATTGGTTAATAATGTAATGGATGAACAGTTTGTGGGCGTTTATGGTTTTACTACACAAGGGCGAAACTTCACCATTGGTGCGCGCTATCGATTTTAATAATGCGCGACTTAAAAGATAATTTGTTTGTGTGCAGTTGGAGTGGGGGGAAAGACAGTTGCTATGCGCTGATGAAAGCGAAGCAAATGGGCTTCACCCCCACTGTGCTGCTCAATGTTTTGAATGAACAAGGTGAGATCAGCCGAAGTCATGGAATACCCAAAGTGGTTTTGGAAAAGCAAGCAGAAGTATTGGGCTTGCCTTTATATGCAGTACCCGCCAGCTGGGAAACATACGAGACTACTTTTGTTGAAAGCTTGCAGTTGCTCAAGCAAAAATATCATCTGACACACGGAGTATTTGGTGATATTGATTTAGAGGCGCATCGCGAGTGGGAAGAGAAAGTGTGTGAGAGAGCCGGGATTAATCCAGTATTGCCACTATGGAAGAGGGATCGGAAAGAGTTGGTGCTGGAGATGTTGGCGCAGGGTATTGAAACGTATATTGTATCATGCAATGAACAGATGGGTGAATCTTTTTTAGGAAAGCAATTGACGGTGGACTTGGTTTCAGAGTTGGAAACATTAGGAGTTGATCCTTGCGGTGAAAATGGTGAGTTTCATACATTGGTTGTTAATATGCCGATGTTTGCAGAAAGGTTGCGCGTGCGCTTTGCAGACCCTGTATTGCATGCAAACTATTGGTTTGCTACACCTTCATTAAATTTTGGAATTCTTTAAGGGAGCAATTGTGGAAGAAAAGCAAAAGAAAGAAGAGCCGGATTATTATTTCGAGAATGGGCTGATGGTTTTTACAGAAGCCTTTCATCGGAAGCGAGGTTATTGCTGCGGAAACAATTGCCGACATTGTCCGTATGGACATGAGAAGGTGCCGGATTCCAAAAAGAATGAATCTAAACTTTAAAGCGACCCAAAATTTCCTTCATTAGTTGGCGACTGGCATAAGGAGGTGTTATTTTCTTTTCAGCGATGGCACCTTCAAGCTGTAGTTTTTTTTCTTGAATGGTTGGATTAGAAAGAAGAAACGAGAGCGCCTGATTCTGAATCGTTTCAGAAAACCATGCGGCATCTTGTTTTTTTCGCTGTTCGTTCAGCCATTCATTTTGCAGTGTGTGCGCTTGAAACGAAGTAATCATTTTCCACACTTCATCTATCCCTTCTTTTTGAAGAGCAGAGGCTGTCAACACCTGAGGTGACCAGCCCGAATCTGGAAGTTGAAACAAATGAAGTGCATGAAGAAAATGAGCTTGTGCTTCCGAGGCTCTCTTTTTATTATCGCCATCGGCTTTGGTAATGACAACCCCATCGGCCATTTCCATAATTCCTTTTTTGATTCCTTGCAATTCATCGCCACTTCCGGCTAACATCAAGAGTAGAAAGAAATCAACCATACCACGTACCATGGTTTCGGATTGACCCACACCCACAGTCTCTACTAAAATGATATCAAAGCCGGCTGCTTCACATAGTAAGATGGCTTCACGCGTTTTATGAGCAACACCTCCCAGTGCATTTCTGGAAGCAGTAGGGCGGATGAAAGCCAATGGATCTTTTGCCAATTCTTCCATACGTGTTTTGTCTCCTAAAATACTTCCCTGACTTACAGTGCTGCTCGGATCGATGGCCAGCACGGCTACTCGCTTGTTTTGTTGTGTCAGGTATTTCCCAAATGTTTCGATAAAAGTGCTTTTGCCAACACCTGGTGAGCCGGTAATGCCAACACGGATAGATTGACCAGTGTACGGCAAAATGGATTCAATTAGCTCTTCAGCCAATTGTTCATCAGAAGAAAGCTTACTTTCAACCAATGTAATAGCTTTGGCCAAGACAACTTTGTTGCCGCTGGCGAGTCCATTTTGATATTCTTGTAAATTCAGCCGTTCGCGACTAATCTTTTTCACTGGTATGAGTTCCTGTTAAATATTTATAAATTTACTTAGTAAAACTAAACCCCTGAGAATTGGCCAAAAAATACTTTGTATTCAGAAGTATGGAAAGCTAATCTCAACCTAACCTAACTTAAACCCATGAAAAAGTTTTTGATACAATGTACTAGCGTCACGGTTTTTGTTTTTGTGATGATGCTTGTTGTTGACAAGATAACTGATTTTAAAGCCTTCAGTGCGTTTGACACGATTTCACAAGCGTTAGCAGATACTGAATTAACCGATTATGCATTTAACTCTCTTCGTCCTGATCCGACTGTAGATGAGCGAATTGTATTGGTAAATTTTGGTACGCTTGGCAGAGGAGACATCGCACGCCAAATTCAAATCATCAATCAATTTAAGCCAAAAGTAATTGCTGTCGATGCGCTTTTTAATTGCGAAGGAGGATTGTATGATTCAATCAATTGTCCACAATTATTAGATACATTAGGCAATTTGATGCTGAGTGATGCCATTCGTGAAGCAGGCAATGTTGTGCTGGGTGAAAAATTAATGCAAACAGCTGCTCTTTCTAAAGTTGATTCAAATGAAGCTGACTCACTAGAAACTCCGGATCTCATTTTCAAAGAACATGCACATTTGGGTTTTGTAACATTACCGACTGATGCTACTCATCAGGAAGATGTTAAGATTTGTCGGACACTTTATCCGCAACGAAAAATTAATGGAAAACGGGAAGTAGCATTTTCAGTTCGAATTGCCATGAGCTATGATTCGTTAAAAGCTGAAAAATTCTTGGCCAGAAACAATGAAGAGGAAATTATCAACTTTAGAGGAAACATTGAAGTTCGACAACTTCGACTGAAGAGTTTGAAAAATGATGAAACCTCATCCACCAATTTTGGCACTATGTTTTATGTAGTTGACGTGGATGATGTCTTATCTGGGAATGTGTCCGAAGATTTATTTAAAGATAAAATTGTCATTCTTGGATATTTAGGAGATTATGTTGGCGACCCAGCCTGGGAGGATAAATTCTTTACACCCATGAATAGCAAATTTGGAGGAAGAGCTAACCCGGATATGTTTGGGCCTGTTGTTCATGCCAATGCAGTCGCAATGATTCTAAATCAAGATTATGTAGATGAATTAGCTGATTGGGTTAAAGTTGCGATTGCAATTATTGTGTGCTTTTTAACGGTGGCTCTGTTTATCGTTATTGATGAAAAGTTACCGATTTGGTATGATGCACTATCAGTGGTAATCCAGGTACTACAAATTGTCACTATAATGGGTATAATCATTTATTTGTTTGCAAGCTTTAGTATCAAACTTGATTTATCGCTTACCCTGATAGCCACCGCTTTAGTAGGCCCTTGTTATGATATTTTGAAATCTATTCAGAATGAGATTAGTCACAGGCTTACTAAAAGACGCCAGAAGGTATAAATCAAAAAAAATAGCTCCATTTTTTGGCACGATTTTTTAGTAATTTAGTACCAAAATCAACAAAAACTTGAATGGGTCGTTACTAAGACCTCTACAGGTGACGTTAAAAAAACAAAAGTTAAACAAATGAAAAAAAGCGGAATTTTAGTTGTAGTAGGCATTTTTCTATCGGGCATCGCGGTGGGTCAAGCCGATTATGCCTTCAAAGTGTTAGCCAACAAAGGCTCCAATGAGGTAAAATCAGGAGATGCCTGGCAAGCTGTAAAGACAGGAGATCGCCTCAAGTCGACAGACGAGATAAAGGTGGCTGAAAATTCGTATGTAGCGCTGGTTCACGTAAAAGGTAAACCGATTGAATTGAAAGAAGCAAAAACATACAAAATTTCAGATTTGGAAGCACGTGTAAATACAACCTCAAGTGTTGTGAATAAATACACAGACTTCATTTTGAGCAGCAATTCAGCGGAAGCTAAAAAGAACCGTTTAAGTGCTACCGGAGCGGTACACAGAGGATTAGAGGATATCAAAGTATTCTTACCTGAAAACCAGTATGCTGAAATCTACAATACCAATGTCATCATCAATTGGGAATCTGCAAAAGGTGGTGGCCCTTATGTGGTAACGATCAAAAATATGTTTGACGATGAATTATTGAAATTGGAAACTCCTGAGACAGTTGTTCAAATTGATCGCACAAACTCAAAATTGGCCAACGAAGATGCCTTATTGGTAGAAGTAAGATCTAAATCAGATACCAAGAGCAAATCTGAGCAACACTTAATTAAAAAGTTATCGCCTGCTCGTCAGGATGCGGTTGCTAAGTTACTGGGTGAGTTTGGCGCGGAAATGAAAGAAGAAACGGCCCTTAACAAATTCATTTTGGCAGGTTTCTATGAAGAAAACAAATTATTCATTGACGCGATCACGGCTTATGAAGAAGCGATTAAATTGGCTCCGGACGTTCCAACGTACAAAGAAGCCTACGAAGAATTTTTGCTTAGAAATAAGTTGAAATATCAGAAATAATCGGTTTCGATCCGAAATAGTAAAAAAGCTGCCTTTGGGCAGCTTTTTTTATTACCTTAAATGCTCAATTCCATTCGAATGACAACCTCCCGAAGAAAATTCTTACTCACGGCACCCGCATTGGCAGTGGCTGCCTCTGTTCCTGCGCTGGCGAGCGCACCAGAGAAACAGTTGATTCACCATGTTTATTTTTGGCTGAATAATCCTTCATCCAAAGATGATCTCAATAAATTGATTGAAGGTATTTCAACGCTGCAACCTATTCCTACTGTTCGTCAATTTAGGCTTGGCGTTCCGGCCGCCACCACGAAGAGGGATGTAATTGATGACAGCTATGCTGTATCTCTTTTTACTGTGTTTGATGACATTAAGGGGCATGATGTGTATCAGGAGCACCCCATTCACTTGAAATTCATCGAGAAATACGGGTATTTATGGAAAAAAGTAGTCGTTTATGATTCGATGGATATCTAACGAAAGTATCCTTTAAATCCCGATTAGCCTCTAAAAACGAAGAAATTCGCTCGATTTCGGCATTTTCATTCAAAATTGAATCTCAAAGTATCAACGGAGTATCTCCGAGATATTCCTGAGAATCTCTAAGTATCATCCATAAGGAAGATAGTTTCAATGATGAATGAAAAAGTATCAACGGAATATCTGAAAGTATCATCGTTGACTGAAAAAGTATCATCGAGTGAGAAAATAGCTTACTCGTTGACTAAATAAGAATCAAAAGAATATCCCGAAGTATCATCGTTGATTAAAAAAGAATCATCGATTCAAAAAATAGCTTCAAACTTGATTGAAAAAGTATTAACAGAATATTCCGGAGATATTCTCGCGTATCTCTGAGTATTCACGGAAGGTCCAAATCACTTAAATGAAGCACTCCAAGTTTCTGAGGAGAATAGTTGAACTGCCCCTGAATGTTTTTTACAATTTCTGTTTAGTATGTTGTGGTATCTGATAAATCCATTCATTCCGACACCTCTTTACAGACACCGACTTTCTTATTGTTCTTTTTAAAAAGCGTCTCCTGAACAATCTCCATAAAAAAAGGCTGCCTCTGTTTTGAGACAACCTCTTTTGGCTTTCAGAAAAAAATACTCTTACAAATTGGGTTGTGGAGTAGTTCTCAGATACGGCTTTACGCGAGTATATCCTTTCGGAAATTTAGCCGCAATATCTTCGTCTTTTACGGCTGCTGTAATAATAACATCCTCTCCATTTTTCCAATTGGCAGGCGTGGCTACGCTATAGCCGGCTGTTAATTGCAAACTGTCAATTACACGAATCAACTCTTCAAAATTTCTACCGGTAGAGGCCGGATAGGTAATGGTAAGCTTTACTTTTTTATCGGCACCAATCACAAATACAGAGCGCACGGTAAACTTATCGCTCACTTGCGGATGCACCATGTCGTAAAGGTTGGCTACTTCAAATTTAGGATCGGCAATGATGGGGAAATTGACAGCCGTTTGTTGTGTTTCGTTGATATCGCCAATCCATTTTTTGTGCGATTCCACATCATCTACGCTCAATGCCACTACTTTTACATTTCGTTTGTCAAACTCTGCGCGAAGTTTTGCAACAGCGCCCAGTTCTGTAGTACATACGGGAGTGAAATCAGCCGGATGCGAGAATAAAATACCCCAGCTATTACCAAGCCATTCATGAAATTTAATAGGTCCTTCGCTTGTTTCTGCTTGAAAATCGGGAGCAATGTCGCCTAGTCTTACTGCCATAGTAGTTGAATTTTAATTTTTGGTAAAATTACTGATTCTCTACTTAATAAGTAGACTAATAAAATAAATAATTACTTTGTTTTGAGCGATTTTTCGCGTTTCACAATTTTGGCGAGAGTAGAATTACCCAATATTTTGAGAGTTTCATCGCGTACATGAACAAGGCTGTCGCGGATACCGCATGTTTTTTCATTGCGGCACTCATCGCAGCGTTCATAATAATTCAGCGACACACACGGAAGCAGTGCAATGGGCCCGTCAATCAGGCGCATCACTTGCATCAGGTTAACTTCCGAAGGATCTTTGATCAAGTAATAACCGCCACCTTTTCCTTTTTTGCTTTCCAGAATTTTGGCGTGACGTAACTCAAGAAGTATCGCTTCCAGAAACTTTTTCGGAATATGCTGATCATCCGAAATATCCTGAATTTGAACAGGTCCTTGTTCGTGGCGCTCGGCCAGATACACTAAAGCGTGTATTGCGTATTTACATTTTTTAGATAACATTCGAAGGCGTTAAGTTAAACCTAAGTTATGCAATAGGAAATAATTTTGGGTCAATTAAGCGGATGAATGGTGTCTATTTTGAGGTGCAAGCCTTGAAAATGAACCAACCTGCAAATCTGACAGTTTTGTCTTTTCGAATGGCGGAATAGAATTTCGACAGCTTATGATAAGTTAAACTTTTTCAGAATAACGTTATTTTTACTAGCGCAAGCTGCCGAGATAGCTCAGCTGGTAGAGCAACGGTTTCGTAAACCGTAGGTCGTGGGTTCAAGTCCCATTCTCGGCTCTCTATTTCTCTTTTTTACATCAGCGAAATTTTTGTGATCGTGTTCCTCGCATAGTTTTCTACTTTTGCAGGAAATTTTTCTGATTTTATGATCACATCCAAGCCGCCCGTTAGCACCATTACCTCTTTCACTTTATTTTTAATTGTTACCGTGGTTGTGATCGGCATGAATGTATACACGCTTTTGCTATTGCCTTCACCTGCCTGGTATCATTATGCAATTATTGGAATACTACTTCCGATTGGCGGATTTGTGCTTTACAAAATTTTTATCCGCTACCAGATTGTTCGCTTGGGCAATAACCGGGTAGAGGTTCGTTTTCCGGTATTGCGGCAGGAAAGAAAATACACACTCGAACAGATTCAATTTTGGTTTGAAAATCAGGTAAAGACCGGTAAAAACTCGGTATACAAAGAGTTAGTCATCAAGTTTTCAGATGATAAAAAGGTAACATTAAGCCCTAAGGAATCAACCGAATATGAAAAGGTGGTACAGTACTTAAAACAAAAGGTGGCAAAAAAGAAAATTGTGATTAAGTAAGGGCATTGGGAATGATTTAAAATACGATTACTTTTGCCCTCCTTCAAACTCAAAACAGAGTTTTACATGCCCAGGTGGTGAAATTGGTAGACACGCTACTTTGAGGGGGTAGTGCCGCAAGGTGTGCTGGTTCGAATCCAGTTCTGGGCACCAAAAAGAGTAAAAACCGACCGCAAAGCCGGATTTTATAGTACCTGATTTGTGTCAGGATTTAATAATGCCGAAGTGGTGAAACTGGTAGACACGCACGTTTCAGAGGCGTGTGGCGCAAGCTGTGCGGGTTCAAGTCCCGCCTTCGGCACTTTCTTAACCTGCTAAATTTGGTTTCCTATCCCAGTTTGAACGTATTATAGTTGTTGCTTTAATCTGTAATTCTATAATCAATACCTGAATTCATTGGCTTACTTATGACATCTTCATTAAACAACCTAAGGATTGGCTTAATCGCCCTGTTTTTAGTTTTTAGCAATGCAGTTTTTTCCCAAGTGGCAATTGGCACAAATGGAACCCCTACTCCGGATGCCAATGCAGTTTTATTACTGGTGGGAAATGGCAGCCAGGGATTAATCATTCCCACCGTTACCAGTTTAGGAACATTTGGTAAAGCGGGCATGCTCGTTTATAACTCCAGCACCAAGTTTGTCTATTATCATGATGGTGCCGCCTGGAATCAGGTAGGAGGAGCTGCTGGCGGTGGTCAGGGTATTACCATTTCAGGAAATACAGTACAACTCAATTCCACACCCGGAGCTACATTTGGATTATCAAATACAGCACCAACCGGCAAAGGCCAATTATTAGTTTGGGATGGTACAAAATGGGATGCCACCACGGCACCAACTACAACCGGCCAAACATTAACTTGGGATAATACCAATGGAAGATGGGTATTAGGTACTTCATCACTCACTACTTTGAGTGGAGACGTTACCGGACCTGCCTCTGCCACCGCCATTGCCGCTACATCCGGAAATAATATTGTGGCGGCCATCAATAACGCAGCAACAACTTCAAAAATAACACCTTCACAAATTACACCCGGCACAAATAATCAGGTGTTAACCACCAGCTCAGGTGTTGCCACCTGGACGAGCTTAGGAACCTTGCCTGTCTTATCGGCCAATCAATTATTATCTAATAATGGAAGCAATACAGGCATTGCGGTAGCAGGAGATTTAAGTTTAGCCGTTGCTGGAACAACCGGAACATTTACCATAGCAAATAATGCGGTGACTAATGCCAAGCTGGCTACAGGTATAGATGCTTCTAAAATTACAACAGGTACCTTGCCCGCAGCGCAAGTGCCCGGCTTAGATGCAGCAAAAATCACTTCCGGAGTTTTGCCGGTGGGTGTCGGTGGAACGGGAGCAAGTAATCTATCTGGTCTGCTTATTGGAAATGGTACCAGCGCTTTCTCCGCGATTACAACCGGCAGCAACGGACAAGTTTTAACGGTCAATGCGGGTTTACCCAGTTGGCAAAATGCGCCCACTGCTTCCGGGGCAGCAGGAGGAGATCTGACAGGTACTTATCCGAATCCAACATTGGCGGCTGGCTCTGTAACTACTACTAAGTTAGCAACTAGCGCAGTGGCTACGGCAAACATTGCTGCGAGTGCAGTAGACGATTCAAAAATTGCCAATGTCGCTCCATCAAAAATATTACAGTCCAGTGCAACGAATGGTCAAGTCCTGAAATGGAATGGTACCGCTTGGGCACCCGCTGCTGATAATGTAGGGGGAGGAGGCGCGCCCACACTTAATCCGGGTCAAA
Organism: Flammeovirgaceae bacterium UBA5008; assembly: GCA_002398365.1. Taxonomy (GTDB): domain Bacteria; phylum Bacteroidota; class Bacteroidia; order Cytophagales; family Cyclobacteriaceae; genus ELB16-189. Next base: position 14,901 of record DGYK01000002.1, on the reverse strand, counting down.
TTATAGTAGGAGATGGATCAACCAATTCCGCGGCAACCATTAGTCAGGATGCGGTGCTCAACAGTACCAACGGAAACATCACCGTTCAAGGGTTGCAAGGCAGACCAATTGCTGCGACTGCACCTTCAACCAATAGTGTTTATCAATATAATGGCACGCAATGGACCCCTGTTGTTCTATCAGGAGGTGGAACTGTTACGAATGTAGCGACCGGCACCGGATTAACGGGCGGCCCGATTACATCCACAGGAACTATTTCTATTGCAGCCTCGGGCGTAACCGCCACAGAATTAGCAGCCAATGCTGTAACCAACGCAAAGATTGCAACTAATGCAGTTAACTCTTCACAAATCATCGATGGCACTATTACTGATGCGGATGTTAGTGGTTCAGCAGCCATTGCAGTAAATAAATTAGCGACCGGCACCAATGGACAAGTACTTACCGTAAGTGGTGGTGTTCCTACTTGGCAAACTTCTTCTGCTCTTACAAATCCGATGACTACCACAGGCGATTTAATTGCCGGAGGTCCGGCAGGCGTTCCCGGAAGATTGGGCATTGGTACGAATGGACAAGTATTGACAGTAAATGCAGGAATACCGAGCTGGCAAAATGCACCAGCACCCTCTGGTTCTGCAAGTGGTGATTTAGCCGGTTCATATCCAAACCCAACCATTGCAGCAGGAGCTGGAACAAATATTATCACGGCTATCAATGGAGCCGCCTCACTGATCAATGGAACTCGTATAAATACGTCATTTGGTGCTCAAAATATTACAACTACCGGAACATTAACATCCGGAGCAATTACCGCCAGCAATCTGGCATCGATAAACGGGGCTACTTATTCTTGGCCCAATGCAAATGCTGCAGGAGTATTGACTAATAATGGAACGGGTATATTGACATGGGCACCATCCATAGGCCTTTCATCTACACTGGCGTCAGGAAATATTTTTGTGGGTAATGCGGGTAATATTGCTACGGGTGTGGCCATGAGTGGTGATGCCACTATCAACAACTCAGGAGTTGTTACGATTGGTACGGGCACTGTTACGTCAACAAAAATTTTAGATGGTACCATTGCTAACGCAGACATTAGTTCATCGGCAGCCATAGCTGGAACAAAAGTGGCACCAGCCTTTGGCGCACAAAATATTTCAACCACCGGAACATTAACAACAGGCCCTGCTACAGTTAGTGGATTGACTATCGGAACTTCAGTTTGGCCGGCCAACGCTTCAGGAGTTTTAACCAATAACGGCACCGGAACACTTTCGTGGGGAAGTTCATTAACTAACCCGATGACTACGGCTGGCGATGTTATTTATGGTGGTGCCGGAGGAACACCAACGAGACTAGCTACGGGTACCGGATTTTTGAAAGGAGGAGCAACACCTTCTTATTCAGCAGTGGATATCGCCAGTGCTGATGTGACCGGTACTTTACCTGTTACTGCCGGAGGTACCGGAGCGATTACGGCTGCTGCTGCCAGAACTAATTTAGGATTAGGAACCCTGTCCACATTATCGTCAGTGACAACAACCGAAATTACCAACGGCACAATTGTAGATGCCGATGTAAGCGGAACGGCCGCTATTGCCGGAAGTAAAATCAATCCTGCTTTTGGTGCACAAAATATTTCGACCACCGGAACCTTAAGCGCAGGAGCAACCACAGTCTCAGGTCTGACAGTTTCAGGAGCAACGACTTCATTAAATTCCGTTGGATATACCTGGCCCGCCACACAAGGTGCTGCCGGAACGGTTTTGACAAACAACGGAACCGGAACGTTGAGTTGGACCACTTCATCAGGACTTTCTTCGACACTCACATCTGCTAATATTTTTGTGGGAAATGGAAGCAACGTTGCCACCGGGGTTCCTTTGAGTGGAGATGCCACCATTACAAATGCAGGTGTACTGAGTCTTAGCACGGCAGCTGCTACGGGTAATACGATGATCACTGCTTTAAACAATTCAACAGTTGGAGCTATAAGCGGATCTAAAATCAATGCCAACTTTGGTGCCGGCAATGTTTCAACTTCAGGCACATTGGTGGTAAGTGGTGCGGTTTCTATGTCAAATCCAAGTGTGCAGATAGGTGTAGTTCCTTATACTTGGCCCGCAGCTCAAGGAACAGCAGGCACAGTTTTAACCAATAATGGTTCGGGTACATTGAGTTGGGGGTCTTCTTTCACCAATCCAATGACTACCGCAGGCGATATTATTTATGGAGGTGCCGGTGGAGCGCCTAATCGACTTGCAACCGGCAGTGGCTTTTTAAAAGGAGGAGCTACACCTTCTTATTCTAGTATCAATTTAAACAGTGCAGATGTAGCGGGAACACTACCCGTAGGCAATGGGGGAACCGGACGCACTACATGGGATGGCGTACTTTACGGCTCCGGGGCATCATTGTCTGACATCACTCCGGGAGCAGCTGGAACGGTATTCACATCATTAGGCCCTGCAACAGCACCTACCTGGGCAGCTCCAATTACTGCCACACCAGCCAATACGATTATCAGAGGAAATGCTACGGGAACAAACCAGGTAGCATCTTCTATTACGGATGATGGAACACGAGTAACGATCAATGGCGCGTTGAATCCTGCGTATCGATTATTGGCCTATGGTGTAAATGAATCGCTCGCTATTGATAACACGGGCAATATTATTATTGGCGATGTACTCGGCAATTCAAACGCTAATTATTTCCTTACCGATTTTGAAGGCTCACCCCGATTTGCGTTTATGGGTGCCAATACTGGTTTTGGAAAACTGAATCCAAGTTACCCGGTGGATATTTTGACTTCATCCAGTTGGTATGGAATGAGTCATTCAGATGGAGTTGCTACGATGAGCACGTACGTTGGAAATGGTGGTATTTATGGTGGGTCAATTGGAACACAATCTGATCATCCTTTCTTTATTTATATCGGTAACACAGGTGCAAAATTTACAATCGATAATAGTCTAAATAATTACAATGTTGGAATCGGGACAACAACCCCCACTCAAAAATTAGATGTGGCTGGAAATATTAATTCATCTGGTAACATCACATCTTCCGGTAACATTACAGCGGCAGGTTCTTTAAATACTTCCAACTTTGTGTATTTTACAGGTGCTGGTGGCAGCCAATACATTTTTGGATTATCATCCTATTTTGGAGTTACTAACCATTGGATTCCAAACAATACCAATTTATTTGATCTGGGAACTTCTTTATACAGATGGAGAACAGTATACACCAACAACGTAGTAAATGTTTCTGACTATCGATTAAAGAAAGATATTCAAAATTTGAAGTATGGTTTACCTGAGGTATTGAGCATGAAACCGGTTAGCTATACTATGCGCGATGATCAGGAGGGAGAAGTCAAATTGGGATTAATTGCACAGGATGTATTGAAGCTTGTGCCCGAGGTGGTATCGAATGATGGTAGCAAAGACAATTACTTGGGTATGAATTATACTGAGCTTGTTCCTGTGCTCATCAAAGCCATTCATGATCAACAAAAAATAATTGACGATCTCAAAGCAAAGTTGAGCGAAGAAAGTAAGTCCAATGCATCTGAAATGGATCAACTAAAAGCAGAGATAGCTCAAATTAAAAAGATGCTGATGGCAGAGGCCAAAAAGCCTTGATCAGAAGAAATAATAACAACTTTAAATGCCGATTGGAATTCCGATCGGCATTTTTTTGGGTTATAGACAATGGTACAATGCGGGTTTCCTATCAACTGCCAAACGTATTATAAACTAACTTTACTATCTTTAAAGTTGGTAAACACTATACCCTATGATACGCCTAAGATTCACTGTCTTTCAAGTTGCAGTTTGCATTTTTGGTTCATTTGCAATCCAACACTCATTCGCACAAAATTCAGTTTCTATTGGAACTACCAATACGAACTCGAAAGCCGTGTTGTGGTTGAACAGCAGCGGTTCCAATCAAGGATTAATTATTCCCATTGTTTCCAATAAGTCAGCCGTTGCGGCCGGAGCATCAGAGAAAGGCATGGTGGTATTTGATGACAGTGATAAGAAAGTCTATTATTTTGATGGCACGGCCTGGAATCAGGCGGGCGGAGGCAGTGGAGGCGGCAGCCAAGGGATTACCATTTCGGGCAATACTGTCCAATTAAACTCAACACCAGGAGCTACGTTTGGCCTTTCCAATACAGCACCTACTGCCAAAGGTCAGTTATTAGTTTGGGATGGCACGAAGTGGGATGCAACCGTTGCACCGACTACGACAGGTCAAGTGCTTTCCTGGGATAACACGAATGGCAGATGGATTTTATCTACATCCGCTACCATCTTAAGTGGAGATGTTACGGGTTCAACCTCTAACACAACCATTGCGGGTACAGCCGGAAACAACATTGTGTCGGCCATCAACAATGGAGCGACTACCTCTAAAATTTTACCAGCACAAATTACAGCGGGTACCCCAAACCAAGTCTTAACAACATCGGCAGGAAATGTGGCAGTCTGGAGCACACTCCCTGCCGGAAGTGGAACAGTCACCAATGTAGCAACGGGTACTGGTCTTACGGGTGGTCCCATTACCACTACAGGCACACTCGCTCTCGCTAATACAGCGGTAACTACCGGCACCTATGGAACCACTACTTCTGTTGGGCAATTTACAGTCGATCAGCAAGGGCGAATTACAGCCGCATCGAACCAAGCTATCCCAACAGCTACTACCTCTATTACCGGATTGTTGACTTCAGCGGATTGGAATACATTTAATGCAAAGCTAGGTACTACCACCCTTGCCGGAGGAGATCTCTCCGGAACTTTAGTTTCTCCAACCGTTACTAAAATTCAAGGCCAAAATGTTTCCGCCACGGCACCTTCCGCTAATCAAGTGTTACAATTTGTTGGAGGCGTTTGGACACCCAGCACTTTGTCCGGAGCAGGCACCGTAACGAACGTAGCCACGGGCACCGGATTGACGGGTGGACCGATTACAAACTCAGGTACCATTTCTCTAGCGAATACCGCAGTGACCACGGGTACTTATGGAACGACTACGTCTGTCGGACAATTTACGGTGGATCAACAAGGCCGGATTACTTCGGCATCCAATCAACCAATACCAACCGCATCTACTTCAGTAACCGGTTTACTCACCGCTGCTGATTGGAATACATTTAACAACAAACTAAGCACCGTTCCTGCCCTTGGCGGGGATTTGAGCGGCACGGTAACCGCTGCTTCTGTCGATAGAATTAAAGGCACTTCGGTTTCCGCAACAGCGCCAACCGCCAACCAAGTATTACAATTTGTGGGAGGTGTATGGACACCCAGTACTTTGGCAGCAGGCGGAAGCGTAACCAACGTAGCTACGGGCACAGGCTTAACAGGTGGACCGATTACAAACTCAGGCACTATTTCATTAGCTAATACAGCGGTCACTACCGGCACGTACGGAACCACCACTTCGGTCGGACAATTTACGGTCGATCAACAAGGCCGCATTACTGCGGCATCCAATCAAGCTATTCCAACAGCCTCCACATCGGTAACAGGTTTACTCACCGCAGCCGATTGGAATACCTTCAATAGCAAACTGAGTAGCATTCCTGCATTAGGAGGAGATATCAGTGGATCGCTTGGAGCGGTATCAGTAGATAAATTAAAAGGAAATGACATCTCAGCCATAGCACCATCAGCAAATCAGGTATTGCAATTTGTCGGTGGTGTTTGGACTCCCTCTACGTTGGCGGGAGGCGGCACAGTAACCAGTGTTGCTACCGGTACCGGTTTAACAGGTGGTCCGGTAACAAATTCAGGTACGATCTCATTGGCCAACACGGCCGTTACCTCAGGCAGTTATGGAAATGCAACAAACATTCCTCAAATCACGGTAGATCCGCAAGGCCGCATTACCAACGCAGTGAATGTCCCCTTTACACCCGGCATGACGAATCCAATGACCTCCAATGGAGATTTAATTTTGGGGGGAGTGGCCGGAGCGCCAGGTCGTTTGGCCATTGGATCCAACGGTCAGGTATTAACATCTAATGGAACAACCGCCTCTTGGCAAAATTTAGCAGGTGGTGGTACCCTTACGGGGATCAACACGGCTGCCGGAAGTGGATTGGCAGGCGGAGGTCTTTCAGGAACGCTTACCCTTAAGCTAGTAGATGGCGCTGCGAACGGACAAATTTTAAAATGGAATGGATCCAGTTGGGCACTGGCAACAGATGATGTAGGTGGTGGAGGCGTGCCCACGCTCAATCCTGGCAATCTTTTGATTGGTGATGGCGCGAGCAATTCACAAACAGGAGTTTCCGGTGATTTGACAATGACCAGCCCTGCTAATTTTCAAATTGCTGCCAATGCAGTAACCACCGCAGAGATTGCAGCAGGAACGATCGTAGATGCAAACATTAATCCATCTGCGGCAATAGCCGTTTCCAAATTAGCACCCGGCACAGCTGGTCAGATTTTACAAACCGTTGGCACCACGCCTACCTGGACTACCATAGCAACCGGAGCTACTGATTTGAATGGACTCTCGGATGCCATTGTATCATCACCAACTGGCGGACAAATATTGATTAACGATGGTGCAGGTCAGTTTCAAAACAGAACATTATCTGGAGCGGTGACGGTTAACACAACCGGAGTCACGTCTCTGGCCAATAACTCTGTTTCCGGTGGAACCGCGGGTACCATAACTGATCTATCAATTACCAATGCGGATATCAGTGCTACCGCAGCTATCGCGGGTACCAAAATAGCTCCCAACTTCGGAGCACAAGCGATTTCAACAACAGGCAGTGTTACAGCAAATAGTGTCAATGTAAATGGCCAAACCTACACATGGCCAGCTTCTCAGGCGATTGGAGTTTTAACTAACAACGGAACGGGCACGTTAACTTGGTCACCTGCCGGTGGCATCGGCACAGTAACAAGTGTAGCAACTGGCACTGGGTTAACTGGTGGACCTGTAACCTCTACAGGAACAATCTCCTTGGCAAATACAGCTGTAACAACAGGAACTTACGGAACGACTACATCAGTAGGACAATTTACTGTCGATCAACAAGGACGTATTACAGCGGCCTCCAATCAAGCAATCCCTACTGCAAACACAACCAATACCGGATTGCTGACAGCAGCGGATTGGAACACATTTAATAACAAGCTAAGTACAATTCCTGCCCTTGGCGGGGATTTGAGTGGCACAGTTGGTGCTGCATCGGTCGATAGAATAAAAGGCACTTCAGTTTCAGCAATAGCGCCAACGGCCAATCAAGTATTGCAATTTGTAGGAGGCGTTTGGACTCCCAGCACATTGGCAGCTGGAGGAACAGTTACGAGTGTGGCTACCGGTACCGGATTAACCGGGGGCCCTGTTACAAATTCTGGAACCATTTCTTTGGCGAACACTGCAGTTACTCCGGGTACTTACGGTTCTACCACGCAGATTCCATCCATTACGGTGGATGCACAAGGAAGATTGACAGCGGCTACCAATGTGAATCCGGTTTTGGCAAGTACGACCAACACCGGTTTCTTGACAGCCGCTGATTGGAATACATTTAATGGAAAATTGTCAGGCGCACTGACCAACGGCAACATCTTTGTGGGCAACGGAAGCAATGTGGCAACCGGTGTGGCGATGAGTGGCGATGCGACCATTTCAAACTCGGGAGTATTCACCATTTCAAATTTGGCAGTAACCAGTGCAAAAATCGCCCCCGATGCAGTTACCGGTGCAAAACTACAAAGTGATGCAGCTGTTGATGCGAACCGCGCAGTCAATACCAATCACATTCGCGACTTGGCCGTAACGAACGCAAAAATTGCAGGTGTAAACGCATCCAAAATTTCAGGAACCCTTGGCACGGCCAATGGTGGTACAGGTATTACAGCGGTAGTTCCCGGTGCAATTGCGTATGGCGGAGCAACCGATTTTGCATTTACTGCGGTAGGAACTTCCGGGCAAATTTTGCAATCAAATGGTGCTGCGGCTCCTACGTGGGTGAATGCACCGGCAGCGGTAACAGCCAGCAACGGCCTGACTAAAACCGGAAACGACATCGCATTAGGTGGTACGCTAACCGCGGCAACTACGATTGCCAATGGCGGATTTAATTTGGGTATCACTGGAACTGGCAACGTAGGTCTAGGTACAGCTACGCCTCTAAGTAAAGTACAAGTGGGCAACCGACTAGGATTGAATGTATCTGCACTCAGTACATTTGATGCTGTTAGCCGAAATATTTTTCTGGATGGCACCGATGCCCCTCGCTATACAGGCACCGGCACGGCCAACGCGATGTTAATGCAAGATGGTCTCACCGAGCTTACTGTGTTTGCTTCTGGCGCTGCAGGTTCTCCGGTTGGATCTCCACAAACAAAGCTCTCCGTTTCATCTACAGGTGTTGGTATCAATAACCCAAGTGCTCCAACACAAGCTTTAGATGTAACCGGAAACGTTCGGTTCTCCGGTGCTTTGATGCCCAACAACACCGCTGGTACCTCCGGTCAGGTTTTAACCTCAGCAGGTGCAGGTTTACCACCCACCTGGACAACGGTGAGCGGTGGAGGTAATATGGTTAGTACAAACAACCTGAGTGATGTAGCCAACGTGGCAACTGCAAGAACAAATCTTGGACTTGGTTCAATGGCCACTCAAAGCTCTAGCGCTGTTGCCATAACAGGCGGAACAATTACAGGGCTGAGTACAGCATTGCCAATAGCCAGTGGTGGTACGAACTCTACCGCCACCCCTACCAATGGAGGCGTGGCTTATGGTACAGGCACTGCACTGGCGTATTCAACAGCCGGTACTTCCGGCCAGATTTTACAAAGCAATGGCGCGGCAGCACCTACTTGGGTAACTCCGGCTTTTTTATCAACCTCTTTGACTAACGGAAATATTCTTGTGGGCAATGGCAGCAATGTGGCTACCAGTGTGGCAATGAGTGGCGATGCTACCATTTCAAATACAGGTGTACTCACCATTTCAAATTTGGCAGTAACCAGTGCAAAAATTGCTCCCGATGCTGTGACCGGTGCAAAACTGCAAAGTGATGCAGCTGTTGACGCGAACCGCGCAGTCAATACCAATCACATTCGCGACTTAGCCGTAACGAATGCAAAAATTGCTGGTGTAAACGCATCCAAAATTTCGGGTACACTTGGCACGGCCAATGGTGGTACAGGTATTACAGCGGTAGTTCCCGGTGCAATTGCGTATGGCGGAGCAACCGATTTTGCCTTTACAGCAGCAGGTACAACTGGACAAATTTTGCAATCGAATGGTGCCGCGGCTCCTACATGGGTAAATGCCCCAGCTCCGAGCGGAGCAGCCGGTGGCGATCTAGCTGGTAACTATCCAAATCCTACCATCGGAGCAACCGCTGCAACGGGAGCTAATATCATTACGGCAATTAACGCAGCTACACCTTCAACCATCAATACTGCACGTTTAAACTCTGCCGTTGTTTTGGATACCGAAGCTCCGGCAGCCGGAGATATCACCGGAAATTTTTCAACTGGCTTACAAATAGGATCGGGTAGTGTTGGTGCGGCAGAAATCTCAGATAACTCCATCGCGAATGCGGATATATCTACTTCGGCAGCGATTGCAGTGAGTAAATTAGCGGCAGGAACAAACAGTCAGATTCTTCAAACGGTAGCTGGAGTTCCTACTTGGTCAACTATTCCGGCTTTCTTGTCACCCACACTTACCAGCGGACAAATTTTTGTGGGCAATGCTGGTAACGTTGCAACTGGTGTGGCCATGAGTGGCGATGCTTCTATCAGTAATACGGGAGCAGTGACATTAACCAATTCTTCAGCTACCCGCACCAACTTAGGGTTAGGAACACTTTCAACGCAAAATGCAAATGCTGTAGCCATTACGGGTGGAACAATCACTGGTTTAACTACTCCTCTAGATATTGGAAGTGGAGGCACCGGAACGAATTCGGTAACATTAGGTGGAGTTGCTTACGGTGCAATAGGGGCAATCAACTATACTGCTCAAGGAACTACGGGTCAGTTGCTTCAATCTAATGGAACCGGTGCTCCTACATGGGTGAATGCACCTGCTACTGTGACGGCAAGCAATGGATTGACCCGAACTGGAAATGATATTGCTTTGGGAGGATTGCTAAGCAGTAATACTTCCATAAATATGAACGGATTTAATTTGAATTTGACCGGTATTGGTAGCTTAGGTGTGGGCACAACACCTGTAAACAGATTAGACGTAGAGGGTGGACTTGCGGTAGGCGCAACCTACTCAGGTGGTAGTGTAGCTCCTACGAATGGAGCTATCATACAAGGCAATGTGGGTATAGGCACACCAACGCCTGCACAATTGCTAGATGTAAATGGAAATGCATTAATCCGAGGAAGTTTTATTGGATTAGGTGGAGCTACTTCAACAATTGGTGCGGCTGGATTAGTATTAAAGGATGATAAAGGGGCTGGGACTTTTGGCGGGATGCATATTGATGCCAACGCAACCGGATTGCCATTTTATGGTTATGCAACAACAGGTACCATTCGTGCCTATCATTATGTTGACGGAGCTGATGCTTACAAGTGGAAGCTCTATAATGGTACCGTTTCTTTGACAATGACTACTACAGGCAATGCAGGTATAGGAACAGAGACTCCAGTAAATAAATTAGATGTAGAGGGTGGATTAGCAGTGGGGGCATCGTATTCTGGCACAAGTACAGCACCTACAAACGGAGCGATTATACAAGGCAATGTAGGAATTGGAACAACCACACCCAATGCACCTTTACAGTTTGCGAATACAATAGATAATCGCAAATTGGTGCTAGCAGAATCTGTAAATAACGATCACCAGTTTTCTGGTTTAGGAACCAACACAAACATTTTGCGCTACCAAGTGCCGGCCACCACAAGTGATCATGTTTTTTACGCTGGAACAAGTAGCACGACAAGCAATGAGGTTTTGCGCATTACTGGAGATGGCAATGTGGCTTTAGGTGGATCTGCTGCCGGAATTATTTCAGGTGAAGCAAATCAAAAATATGTATCACTAGCATCCACTCTTACTGAAGTAGCAAATGCCCCCATGTCACTTGAATTGAAAGGCTCTAATACTAGCAATATTGCCGGAGTAATCGGCAAAATAGATTTTATCAATTTTGCAAACAGCGTTAATTACAATGTGGCAAGGATAGAAGCCACCAGAACCAACACGAATCAAACGTATTCAGCTTTGCGATTTTATACACGACTGGGAGCTTCACTGACCGAAAAAATGACGATCAATGAAAATGGTCAAGTGGGCATTGGTATCACAACACCTTCAGGCAATTTAGGTGTCACTGGGGACGGTGATGGTGTGCAAGGAGTGCTTGTACTTAACCGCTTAACTACAGATGGTGTGCTGGTTCGATTCCGCCAAGATGGAGCAACTCAGGGAGATATTTCTGTGGCCGGTACGACCATTTCATATAATGCTTTTACAGGTTCACACTATGGGTCGATGGAGCAGCCTGCAGAGATTGGAAAGCTTGTCACGCTTACAGGGGCGAATCAACGAATGGAAGATAACCCAAAAGGTGAATTAATATATGGCGTAACCGAATCAAATAAACCGAATGACCCCAAGATCATGGGAACTTATCTTGGTCTGCAAAGTGCTACTGCTCCTCACAGTTCATCGAATCCTTATTTAATTATGGCGGTGGGTAATGGTGAAATGTGGGTAGTAGATCAAGGTCAGGATATTGAAGCAGGAGATTACTTGATTTCATCTTCTGTTAAAGGTCATGCCATGAAAGATATTGGTCAATATGATATCGCTCATGTTGTGGCCAAAGTGGGTGAATCAGTGAAATGGAGTGAAGTAACTGAAATGATTAATGGAGTAAAGCACAAACGAGTTTCAGTATTTTTCGAGTCCTTCGACAAAAATCATAAAGCGGATAAATTGGCTGCCGAAATCGAATACTTGAAAACAAAAATATCAGCGATGGAGGCACAACAAGGCACAGAAATAGCCACTCTCAAAAAACAAATGGAAGAAGTACTTCGCATCGTAGGTGCGGAGGCCAATAAGAAAAAGAATTAATTTCCAATAACTGTGATGCTGGAAAGCCGCCAAATCAAACTGATTTGGCGGTTTTTTTTGAAGTTCGATTATTTGTCGAAAGCAAACTTATAAACTAAGTTATTTTGAGCGCTTGCGATAGTCATTGCACGACATTGACTTTTCGGATTATATGTAATCTTTAGTTATTTTTAACATTAGTCTAAACTACTCCCCTATGCGGCTTTTCTCTTTATCCTCTTGCAGGATAGCTATTATTGCTTTTTTTCTTAGCGTTTCAACCTTCTCATTTTCTCAAAACTCGGTCTCGATTGGTACCACGAGTACCAATCCAAAGGCAGTTTTGTGGTTAAGCGGAACGAATCAAGGTATCATCATACCCATTGTCTCCAACAAAACCAATGTTTCGGCAGGCCCTACTGAAAAAGGGATGGTGATTTTTGATGATAGCGATAAAAAAGTCTATTTCTTCGATGGCACTGCCTGGAATCAAGTAGGTGGCTCCGGAGCTGCCGGAAGCCAAGGCATCGCCATCAACGGAAACACCGTTCAGTTAAATTCAACCGCAGGGGCAACCTTTGGTTTATCTAACACAGCACCAACAGGCAAAGGGCAATTGTTGGTTTGGGATGGCTCGAAATGGGATGCCACCATTGCGCCCACCACTACAGGTCAAACACTGAGTTGGGATAATACTAATGGCAGATGGACACTTGCCAATGCTTCTTTAACCTTGGCAGGAGATGTTTCAGGACCTTCTAATAATACCACCATTGCAAGTACTTCCGGTAACAACATCGTGGCAGCTTTGAATAATGCAGCCACTACCTCGAAAGTTTTGCCCGCCCAAATTTCTGCAGGTACTCCAAATCAGGTTTTAACAACTTCAGCCGGCAACGTGGCAGTTTGGGCCAATTTACCAACTGCTTCAGGAACAGTTACCAATATAGCAACAGGTACCGGACTGACCGGTGGACCAATTACCACAACCGGCACTATCGCGTTATCCAATACAGGTGTTGCGGCAGCAACCTATGGAAGCACAACTCAAATTCCTCAAATAGCAGTTGATGCACAAGGAAGAATTACAAATGCCAGCAATGTCACTCCTCCTTTGGCAGGAATAGCTGCAACCGGTTTTTTGTCTGCTGCTGATTGGAATACTTTTAACAATAAACTTAGCACCGAAACCGATCCAACAGTAAAAGCGATCAATGGAATTGTAAAATCAAATGGCACAACGATCAGTGCTGCTACGGCCGGTACAGATTACCAAGCTCCACTCGTAAGCGGCACGAACATAAAAACGATTAACGGAGCATCTGTTTTGGGAGCGGGCAACATTACAGCCGTTACAACAGAAACCGATCCAACCGTAACAGCTATTAATGGGTTAGTAAAATCCAATGGCACTACTATTGGTGCAGCTACAGCAGGCACCGATTATTTGGCACCGAATGGAAATGGTTCTGCATTAACGAATTTAAATGCGAGCAGTCTGGCTACAGGCACCGTGCCCACGGCTCGTATCGATGTAGGAACCACCGCAAATAAAATTGTTCAATTGGATGCTACCGGAAAACTTCCCGCAGTAGATGGTTCTCAGTTAACCAATCTTCCCGCAGGAACGGAAACCGATCCAACAGTAAAGGCCATCAACGGCTTAGTAAAATCAAACGGTACGACAATTAGTGCTGCTACAGCGGGCACAGATTATCAGTTACCACTTCTAAGTGGCACGAACATTAAAACCATTAATGGAGCATCCGTTTTAGGTGCAGGTAACATCACAGCGGTTACAACAGAAACTGATCCTTCCGTAAAAGCCATCAATGGCTTAGTGAAATCCGATGGCACGACAATCGGAGCAGTAGTATCAGGAACAGATATTAAAACAATTAATGGCGCTTCCATTCTTGGTGCGGGTAACATTACCGCAGTAACAACAGAAACAGACCCTGCCGTGAAAGCCATCAATGGTTTGGTGAAATCAAATGGCACCACAATTAGTGCAGCTACTCCCGGAACAGACTATGTGGCAACCGAAACAGATCCGGCAGTGAAAGCAATTAACGGATTGGTAAAGAGCAATGGAACCACTATTAGTGCGGCAGTTCCCGGAACAGATTACCTGACTACCAATCAAAACATCACTTTATCAGGCGATATTACAGGTAGTGGCACCACAGCAATAACCACTACCGTTTCTAAAATCAATGGGTCAACATGGCCGGCCAATGCATCAGGTTCATTAACCAACGATGGTTCCGGAAATTTAACATGGGTTCCTGCAGGTGGATCAGGTACCGTGACCAGCGTGGGTGCCGGTACAGGCTTAACAGGCGGCCCTATCACCACTAGCGGTACACTCTCTGTGGATGTGGGAACGACAGCGAATAAGATTGTTCAATTGGATGGCACCGGAAAATTACCAGCAGTGGATGGTTCGCAATTGACCAACCTTCCGGCAGGAACAGAAACAGATCCGACAGTTAAGGCCATTAACGGCTTAGTAAAATCCAATGGCACAACGATCAGCGCAGCTACAGCAGGCACAGATTATCAGTTGCCACTTGTAAGTGGCACGAACATAAAAACGATTAACGGAGCATCTGTTTTGGGAGCGGGCAACATCACCGCTGTAACAACAGAAACCGATCCAACTGTTACAGCTATTAATGGATTAGTAAAATCCAATGGAACTGTAATTAGCGCGGCAACAGCAGGCACCGATTATTTGGCACCAAATGGAAATGGTTCGGCATTAACTAATTTAAATGCCAGCAACTTGGCATCGGGCACAGTCCCTACGGCTCGAATTGA
>DGYK01000003.1:2230-13457 GCA_002398365.1 Flammeovirgaceae bacterium UBA5008 | reverse complement strand
GAATCGTTGTTGCGGGAAGCAGAAGAGATGGCCAGCAACCTGGAAGATGAAGCGCTGCTCGCAGAGATTAAGTTGGCCTTAGGTCAGTTGTATTTGCACACGGGCAGTCTGACGAAAGCGCTGAGTGAAGGATTTCGTGCGGAGAATATTGTAAAGCGTCTTTCGAGTACCCGATTGGTGGGAAGATCGAATCTGTTGTTGGGTGAAATTCTGTTGAAGCAAAAACAATTGAAGGAAGCTTTGCCGTTTTTACTGGCCGCTGAAAACGACTCTAAGAAATATAAACAACTCGAACTGCAGACCGAAGCCACGTTCTATCTGGCGCAGTTGTATGGATTGCAAGGTGCCAACGCCAAAGCGCTCGTGTATCAAAATCATTACAAACAACTCAACGACTCGTTGAAGAACAGTGAACTGGCATTGCAAGCGGAGAAATTTAATTTTCAATTGGAGATTGAACGTAACCAACAAGAGAATGAATTACTGAAAGCCATCGAACAAAAGAATCAGGCTACTATTCGATTTCAACGGTATCTTAATTTGGGTGCGCTGTTGATTCTATTGATTGTGGGAACCTTCAGTTATTTTTTGTGGAGAAGTGCTAAAGCACGCCAACTTATTAACCAAAAGTTAAAAGTTCAGAATCACAAACTGCGCGAGTTGAATGAAGAGAAAGATTCGCTGATGGGCGTAGTGGCCCATGATTTAAAAACTCCGCTCACGAATATCAAAAGTATTTCAGATTTGTTGCCTGCGGTAGCCACGCTCAGCAAGAAACAAGAAGATTTTGTGGGACTGATTCAAAAATCGACTGCTGCTGGACTTAGTTTAATTGATGAATTGCTGGACATTCATACATTAGAGAACACATTATCCCCCAACTTGTCCACGGTATCGCTGCATACGTTATTGCAGAAAAAAGTAGAGTCGTTTCAATCGGCTGCTGATGTAAAGTCCATCCGAATCACCCATGATTTACAACCTGCCGAACTAAAAACCGATGCCGATTGGTTGGGGCGCTCGTTGGATAATTTAATCTCGAATGCGATTAAATTCTCTCCGCGCCAAGCAACCGTCACTTTACGTTCGGGTGTTACAGAAAACGAAGCATGGATTTCCATCAAAGACGAAGGACCCGGCTTTACGGAAGAAGACAAAAGCAAAGTATTTCAAAAGTTTAAAAAACTAAGTGCACGTCCTACGGGTGGAGAATCTTCCAATGGGTTGGGATTGTCCATTGTGAAAACGTTGGTAGAGCGGATGAAAGGTACCATTGCACTTCTCTCCGATCCCGGCAAGGGAAGTGAGTTTATTATTAGGTTACCGATGAAGTGATGGGCGATTGTGCGTTAATCTCCTTGTCAAGTTCTAATGCATTCTCACTCTTCGTCTTTCGGAGCCCGTAGATCACAAAAACTATTCCTACAACAATAAAAGGAATACTTAGAATTTGTCCCATGTCCAGCACTAGTTGTTCTTCGAATGCCACCTGACGCTCTTTCAGAAACTCGATGAAGAAACGCGCTGTGAAGATCAGCGAAGTCGTTAGTCCGAAGAAGAATCCATAGCGCAATTGTGATCGTCTGGTTTTGTATAAGTAGATCAGTAAAATGAAAATCAGCAAATAGCAGATCGCTTCATACAACTGTGCGGGATGTCGTGGGAGTTGGTCTTCGCGTTCAAAAACAAATGCCCACGGAACGTTGGTAGGGTATCCGATGATTTCGGAATTCATCAGATTGCCGAGACGAATGCAAATGCCACCAATCGGTGCTACGATCGCAATTAGATCTAAGGTATTTAATAGGGGTTGTTTGGTTACCCGCGAATACAGTATGAGTGCCAGAATTAATCCCGCTACTCCTCCGTGACTCGCTAATCCCAGATAGCCGGTGAATTGATAACTGCCATCTTCGGCAAACTGAATGGGCAATAGCATTTCCAGCGGGTGATTGAAATAATAGTCCGGGTCATAAAACAAACAATGCCCGAGGCGAGCGCCTACGAATATTCCGACTAATCCATAGATCGTGAGCGTGTCGAGTTTATCGAGTTCGATACCTTCCTTTCGGAAGATCCATCGGAGAATGGCGGCACTCAAAAAGATTCCTCCGGCAAACAATACTCCATAATAGCGGAGCGAGAAACCGAATAGATTGAATAATTCGGGGTCGATGTTCCAATGAATGAAATTGATGTTCATGTTTCTCTTTAGTGAAGCGCTTCTCTCATCAATGAGTGACGGAAAATCAAAATCCTTACGATCAGTGGCGTTTATTTTTGATCGGAAGAATCGTGCCTAGAGGAAGATCCTTGCTTTCCGTGATCATTCTTACTTAACCGCATAAATGTACCCCACTCCTTTCTCTCCGGTTTCTAATTCATAGGGCGTGAGACAATAAAAGAATCAATCGAAGTCTAAAATCTGTCATTCTCTTCACCTCTTCGTCATCCTTAACAAGTCAATATAAAATTGTTTGATCTGATAGGGATATTTTTCATACACTGCGTTGTCTTCATTGATGGTGTATCCTTTTTTAAAATCCTGTTCGCAGGCAGTGAGCATCTGCTCTGCGCGATCCATCTCTCCCATCCGAAATAATGATAAGGCCAGATAATACTTCGCATCTGCGAAGGACGAATAGGCTTCTATCGCCCGCTCAAAATACCGGATGGCTTCCGTGTGTCTGTTTAATTCTTGCAAGGCAATGCCCGCGTAAAACAATTCCAGGTAGTGTATCCAGTTTTCGCCATGGATTGTTTGGGTGTAGGCGATGCTCTTTTCCAAGTCATCAAGCGCGTGTGCGAATTCCCCTAATTGCAAATGACACAATCCCAGGTAAAAATCATACGAATGATCCATCACCACGCCATGTTCGCCTTTCATTTTCTTGGCTGTCTGAAAGTCGTTGATGGCTTCCTGATAGGTCTTTGCGAAAATACACTTTATAAAAGCCCTGTAGTCGATGTGTGCTGCCGGGTCGAGCTCCACTGCTTTGTCCAGCGACTTCAATCCCAATTCATACTTGCCCAGTTTAAAATAAGGCATGGATTTCTGTTGATACAAGTACGCCATCTTGGGGTTGCATGCTATGGCGGAGTCTATGAATAGTTGATACTCCGGAGAAAAGTACCTCACTCTCCACGCGCCATTCTCCAAATACCGTTTGATGATCTGATCGTCTGTTAGCGACTGCTTCTGTTCCTCTTTCTTTTTCTGTCCGGAAGTAGAACAGGCCGTCAGCAAGAATAATAAATACAAAAAGTATCTCATGCAGTGGTTGTGGACGAATGAAGAATGGTTGACATGCGATGAAACGTGAAACCGAAGATAGTATTTCTACCTGATCTATTAGCATCTATTCACCTGTTTTGTGGCGGATAATCTCCTGGTAAAAGACAGTTCAAATAATTACTATTTATTATTGAAGTCCCACACGAGTGAACGCCTCTGCACCTTTTCTGAATGCTTCTTGCAATTTCACGATTGCGTGTGAACGTTTGGCGGATGCTTCCGCACGCATTAAAAATGCGCGCGAACGTTTGGTGAAAGCTTCTGCACGTTTGCTGAATGCTTCCGGCAATTTCACGATTGCGTGTGAACGTTTGGAGTAAGCCTCTGCACGTTTGCTGAATGCTTCTGCCGGTTTTGCGATTGCGTGTGAACGTTTGGTGAATGCCTCTGCACGTTTTCCAGTCGCGTGTGCACGTTTGGCGACAGCGTGTGAACGTTTGGCGGCTTCGTGTGAACGTTTGGCGGATGCTTCCGCACGTATTGCAAATGCGCGCGGACGTTTGGCGGATGCGAGTGAACGCTTGGCGGATGCGAGTGAACGTTTGGCGACACCGAGTAAACGTTTGGCGGATGCAAGTGAACGCCTGGCGGATGCGAGTGAACGTTGCGCGACAGCGAGTGAACGTTTTATGTATGCTTCTGCACACTTTCCGTATGCTGCTGCGCGTATTCTGAATGCTCTTGTATGTTTGCGGCATGGTCTCGCACGCATTACAAATGCGCGCGAACGCTTTTTGTATGACCGTGTTTCCGCACTGTCTGCGCGTGTTGTCAATTTTTATGATGGTCACTAATCGGTATCAGCGTAAGCGAAGGCATGAAAAAATCCGGTCAACGTAGTTGCCGGATTTTCCCCAAGGCGGTAGCCTTCCTTATTTTTTCTTTTTTTTTCTCTTGAACTGGAATTTGGTAAGATTCTTATAGCGCGGACTGGTGGGCCGGTACGCTGACACGGCATACGATTTCACCGCTTGAACGATGTCGCAGATACCTGTGTTGGGTGCATACAAAAACAGATCGCGCCTGATGCGTGCGTTGCTGAGTGCATTCGTTGCCTCTTCGGCTAATTTATTTTTTAGTTGCAACTCGGCCAGCACGGTGTTGAGGCTTGCCACTTGCAGTTCGGGCTCGTAGGGATTGTACTTGGGCTCCGACACTACGGCCGTGATTAAATCCGAAAAGTGATCGATCTGATTGTCGAAGCTTCGCTGCGAAACCGAATGCGTGCCGGGCTCGTTCGCTCCTTCTGATGTTTCGTTTGCATCGGCTGTGGGCGGTGGCGTAGCGCGCTTGCCTTGTAACTTTTTCAGAATGGCGCGCGCATCTTGGATGGTGAGCGCGTTGGCTCCGCTCGACTCGAGCGACCCGATGACGCATGCGGCCAACGACATGATGGGTTTAAAGGCCAGCTCGCGGTTGTTGGTGGCATTGCCATACGTGCGCTTGGCCTGTCTTACTTCTTTCAATGCCTGTTGCGCTTGTGCGAGCAGCGCCTTGAGTCCGCTCAGTTGCAAGTCGGGCCGCGAAGGATTGTATGCGTCCTTGTAGCTGGCGCATACGCGAATGAACGCTTCAAAGAGGGCCACATTTTTTGCATGGCCTGTTTCGTGCGCTTTTGCCATAGAATAGTTGGTTGTTGTTTTACAAAATGTTGTTGGGCGCAGACCAGTGCCAGGCGGGGAAGTGAGGCGGCACTGATTTTTTATGCCGATGTATGCAGTGGTAAAAATGGTGGTAACCGCCTGCGCCCCGGTAAATGAAAACTTTTTTCAACTATTTTTTAGGTTTAGCGCACTTTCGTTTTTTCGTTAGTGGTTTTAACGAAATAAGACGAAAATTGTCTGAACTGTGATTTTTTCTCCGCAGAGTCTCCGGTACGGGACTCTGCGGTAAACTCAACTATAACTGTAATAAGCTATGCTGAATTAGCAGATGTCAATTTAACTTTGTTAATAATAGATGATAATGTGGCCGCAGAGTCCCTAGGAGGAGACTCTGCGGAGAGATAATCATGTCCGACATATATGTAACTATTTATTTTTCATTATTGATTTCTTTGATTCAACTTACCGCTGTTGATTTTGGATTGAATAACCATCAACGTTATTAAAACCTGAGCTCTATGTCGAAATAAACATACTCTATAGTTTTATTGCGTCCGTACTAATTTGAGGTCCTTGTCATATAATTTTAAAATATCCTTCGTTTCAATCACAACCACTACTTCTTTAGCGTCCGTAATAATTGTTTCTTCCTGATTCCGGTAAACATCAATCGTGATTCTCTTTTTAGGTGTTAATCGAATAGCTTGTCCGCGAATAATCCAAGTTCCAACTGTCTTTACGGTTCCAAGATCGGAACTTTCCTTTGACTCGTAGTTTTTAGTGTCTTTCAATGTCAGCGTATACCTATACATAAAAGAAGAATGTGTGAATTCTCCTACCAACACCCGATTGGATTGCGCCAACAGAAGTGAAGCGTGTATTATCAGGATAGCTGTTATTCCTAGTCGCATGGGTGTCAAATAAAGTAGATAAGTAATGCGCGATGTGGTTTTTTATTCTCCATCCAGCATGATTGCGTCACTGGCAAAATCATGTATAGCTCTGTGCTCTGTATTAAAATTGATTGTTATAAATGAAATCCAACCTAAAAGTCCCTTTGTCAGCCATCGAATGTATGCGTTCATCAAACTGAGTCGTCTATCCGGTTGCCCAAATCTCCTTACTTTCAATTTCATTATTTTCTGTCCAATGGTTCCTGAATAAACGGTCAGTAGTGGTTCGTAGCATAAAAGCAAAATTGCTGCCGTGGTAATCATTATTGCCGATCTGTATTCACTGTCTTGAAAAATCAACATCAACACAATCAAAAAACCAAATTGTAAAAGAGCGTCCGTCAGCAAAGCAATATATCTTTTAACGAGTGATGGATAATTGCCTTCTATCATTTGTTCACTCGGTGCGACTGTAGATTCTATTGGAACTTTCGTTCTATAAACCTTAAGTGATTTAGAAGTATGAATATAAATGCCAAAGAAGATGTCAAAAGCACCAAATATGTAATAGGATATGGTTGTCACTTCTATAATTGCTGCTACTAAATAAAGACTGCCAAACAAGATTAACAAAACGGAAAGAGTCCACCTGGCCCACGCTAGTTTCTTTGTAAAAAGCAATATGAATAATAGAATAAGAAAGACCTTAATGATGGAACCCATAATTTCCTCCGGAATGTACCCAAACACATAAGTGAATAAAATCTCAGACAATACGAACAGAGCTGTCAGCAAAAGAATAGTGAGTCGTCCTTGTTTCATTTATTTACTAGTATGGTTACGGTGGTGAAAATAAATGCACTTTATATGCATACTCGTTATTTTCTCTACCAAATTTCCTTAATCTGCCGCACTTCTCCAAAGAAAGACTTGTCGCTTGAATCAGGACGATGATGGTGGTTGTATTGCTTGAAATAGGTAATGCCTGTAAGGGTTTTGATAATGGATTTACTATGAGAGCTGAATTGAGTTATTAGGGTCCTCGGTTCCAAAATAAGGACAGCAGTGCGGGCTAACACAAACTACTTTTAGCGGGGACCACGTTTCCTCCTCTTGTCAATTTTCTCTTGTATCTTGTCAACAAAGGTAGAGCTAAATTTGCTTATCTGTCTTCTATTTGCGAGATACCAAAAGTCACGATTTATTAATCTACGATCTGTCGGATTTTCTAGTCTGCTCAAACTTACAAAGGCAAATGTGGTAACTGTCGTATCGAAATCAGGTCTTGTCCAAGTATGAACAATCTCTTTGGTGTCTGGATAATAGAAGTTAACGTAAAGCCAATATTCCGATTTAGTATTTGATTTGGTCATTGGTGGTAGTTGAAGAGTGGAGTCTTTTAAATACAATTCCAAATACTTTTTCATTTCATCTGTGCCCCAATCGTAATCAACCTCTCGAGGTTGAAACAATTCCTTTTGATTTGGTGGTTGCAACTCAGGATTTTCTTTCTTTAGCTCTACAATTGCTTCAATCACCTCTGATTCACTAGCCTTCAGGTCCCAATACTCTACGAACGGATAACTCCCAGCAAATCCGCCAATTTTTCTTCGAAAAAATTCTTCACAACCCCATAACAATAAGAATAATGTTAGAAATATTACTATCTTCTTATTCATTCTAGAAGTCATTCAGTTGTTGTACAAAAGTGGCACATAAGGTTTGCGCTTTTTTTCCGGAGAGTCTCTGATACACAGCTAAAGATAAATAAAGAACTGCAAATTATGCTTTTGAATTCTTGCTGTTTGCTTTAGAACGAATAAATCTCCGGGTCAAAACAATGGAAATGATTAAACCGGTTGTCATTGCTGAAAAATAGGGAGCACGGAAGTAACTTCCGCGCTAGTGGTTTTTTTGGGGGGTAAATAGATTATATCGACTATCTGTTAGCGGCAGTTAGCGAGCCGGAATACTTTCCCTTTGGGATATCCGTGGTAATAGTTAACATCTATTTGATAAGCCTCTGAACCGGCACTCCGCTTGAAATTGGTAAGTGCCAAAGAATCCAAGTGTTTATCTGCTCGTTGCAAAACAGTCAGGTCTAAAGTCGAATACATCCTGTAAGCATTGGTATCATACTGTAAAGGCAACGGACCGTGAAAGACCGTGAATGTTAATTGCTTTGCCTTTTCGGTAGTCATCACTATTTCTTCACTGCAGAAGTTATAATATATTCTTGTCCGATGGCTATTTACTGAAGCATACAGGCGTTTGACATCGGGCTTATTCTTCTCTTTGTATTCTATATACATTTTAACCCTTCCATCCTTTGTGCTGAATTTGTCAATCAATTTTACGGTGCCGCTGCATCCGGCTAGTGAAAACAATATAAAAAGGAAGAGAAAGTGTTTGAATTTGTAATGCATAAAATCTACGGTACTCAAAGCTGTCAGGCTATTAGAATCTCTGACTAACCAGCTAAATATAAATAAAGAACGACAGATTATGAGAAACTACTGATAGCTTGGGCCGTTTTTACTACTAATCACAAATTGATAGCTTGATCTAATCGCCTCACTTAACTCTCCGACCAAAACTCTGTCATGGTCAGTATAGGTCTTTATGTCCAACGCACAATCCAGGTCATCAAAGTTAATGTCGTCTCGTCTTAGTCGCCATATCCAATGATAAACACGATGACTTATCTCGTTAATAATCTTAATTCTCTCAAGCGTGTCCTTGTCGGAACTGTGCGTGTCTGACCAAATGGATCTGATGGCAATTGTCAGATTAAATCCGAGTCGCTCATAGAAATTAAGTCTCATCTCTTTGTCCTGAGTCTTTATATTTTTAAAAATGTCTGTGATACTCTCCATGGTTAAAATGGTCATCAACGGTTAGCTAGTGGCACGCGGACAAATAAAAACCTTCATCCTGCCCACCGTGATAAAGATAAATAAAGAACAACAGATTATGCTTTTGAATTCTTGCTGTTTGCTTTAAAACGAATAAATCTCCGGGTCAAAACAATGGAAATGATTAAACCAGTTGTCATTGCTGAATAATCGGGAGCACGGAAGTAACTTCCGCTCTAGTGGGGAGCCGTCTTTTATTCAGGTATGTATGAATACCACTCAATTAAATCTCTTAATTTTTTTATTAAAATGAAGACAGAGGTATTTGGATTGGCATCAATAGGTTGTTTCTCTTTTTGTTCACCATACAACTTTTCCGCTCTTACAATTGCCATTGATTCGTTTCCAACTTTTAGCAACACATCAATTACTTCTGTTTTCCCGTGTTCGTAAACAAAATTGGTATGAGATGGAATTGATTTTATTTCAGCTTCAAGTTTCAAATAAATTTCAGTTCTTGGAATAGGTTTTTCAGAGCTAACGTCTGTAAAATGAAGTAACAGCCATAATTCAAAAACCTCGTTGCTATATCCAATTTTTATTTTTTCCTCTTGAGCTATTTTAAATGCTTCGATAAATCTTGCTGTATTTGCTGGAATCTTATCCGCATCGTCTTTGTCAAAAACACTCCAGACCTCATCAACGCTTTTATTCGCCTCTGTCGCTAGTTTATCCCTCTCAATGATTGTCTGCTCAACAACGCCTTTTGAACTTCTCCCAGTGCCAACTGCTCTCAAAAAAACGGTCTCTTCTGGAAAAAGTTTTGCGAATGTTTTAAAGTAGTAAGGCTCAGTATTACCGTCCTCGCAAACAATTAAGAACAAATGTGGATATTTTCTCCATCGTATTGGCCTTTTGTCCTTCTCCTTGACTTGACCCTTTTTTATTTCACCTCTTCTTGCCATTGAGTATTGCGAATGAATTTTTGAAAGTTACCCAATGCAGGAATCGCTCCATATCTACCTTCGAAGTATCTCTTTTCTTTATCAGTATCTGGTCGTTCTTTCTCGGACTTAAATTCTCCATTCTTTTCTCCAAAATAGACAAAATCCGAGAGTGAGTAAATTTCAGTGCTTTCCCACATATTCTTTTCCGCAAAGCATATTTGGTCTCTTCTCAGGTTTGAATAACTCAAAAGATTTGTGTCATGCGTTGCGAATATTAATTGTGCGTTATTAGGATTACTTTCTTTTTCCAAGAATGCTTCTATAGTATTTAAAGTCATTATGGGATGTAACTTTGCCTCTAACTCGTCAATGATGAGAATTCCACCGTTTGCTAATGCCCATAAAACCGGGCCACTCAAATGGAATGCTTTTTTTGCACCTGAAGATTCTCTATCCTCCCACTTCCAACTAAAGGTTTTTTCAGTTGGCGTGCCCTCTTCTGAATAAATTCTATGTTTAGCAAAAACGGTATAACTTTTTTTACCTCTTAAGTCTTTTGCCAATCTGGATTTCATGCTTTTCGGCATATCATCTGGTAATTCAGATACGTCAAAGTCTTTTGTGGTTACCTCAACATCAATAATATTCAAGCTTAATGATGACAAGTATTGCTTTATCTTTTCTCTATAATCATTATCCTCCCACAATTCAACAGTTTGTATTTCTTCCAACTCCGTGTTAAGACCATCAATCATGCTAAAGTGCCCAAACCATTTCATAATACTTTTGGCCTCATCAACATTGAGTATGTCACAAGTTGAAAGAAACAATGCATTTGTTCTCGTTGCCTCAACAGCTGCATCAATTTGCTTTTTCGAACCATTAAATCCAGAGCTTACGTCAATTGTTTCTCCTTCTCGTTCAAACAAACTCACTTCGCGACCAGTTGATTTCCTGAATAACCATTCTTTTCGAACCTCAGTCGCGTTGAATTCAAGTCCATATCTGTACCTATTATCAGCAATTACGAAAGAAATTTCAAAACCTGTTGGTTTATCCTCCCACCCCTCTCTGAGTAAGAATGGGTCAAATGGCAGTTTAGTGGTTGAAGAGGTTCTGGCTGAGATATTAACCAATCTGTCGAGTAAGCTCATCGCATTTAGGATATTTGATTTACCACCCCCATTAGGACCATATAAGGATATTACATTCAATGCTTGATATTTTCCTTTTGTTATGATGTTCTGCAAATGATCCTTTTGCTTAGCAGCAGGTATAAAACTGATTATTTGCTCTTCGCCAATTGACCTATAGTTGGATACTTTAAATTCAAGTAACATGGCTTATTTTGTATAAATATTGCGAAATATATGTATTTCGATTAAAAAAACATTGTCAACCTCTATTTTGTTCATTTTTTACAGGATTTTGGTCGAATAGTCTTACTAATTACAAATAAGGGTGGCTTTGGCTCTTGCCATAGATTCGGTGTCGCGGTGGGTTTGAGAGGCTATGGCATGTGCCAAAAGCGTGGGCGAGAATCTCTCCACGGTTGCTGTGCGGTGGGCGGATATGGTACGAATCTTAATTCGTAGCCGTGTCCCAATTTTATTTTTTGTTTTCCTGTCCCACC
>DGYK01000003.1:1793-1997 GCA_002398365.1 Flammeovirgaceae bacterium UBA5008 | reverse complement strand
CTTCCTGTCCCACCTTGTATAAAGAAACGTTCACTTGTCCGCGTGGAGAATCTGAATCAGTAGAGTTTCACCCGTTAATTTTTTTCTTATCTGCGGAACCGAGTCTTTGTCGGTTTGGTCGTCACTGTCCGCGGTGGTGGAAGGGCATTGGCGCTAACAATAGAATATACGTATGTTCTGCTTTAAAACTTGCGCATATTACAA
>DGYK01000003.1:1339-1554 GCA_002398365.1 Flammeovirgaceae bacterium UBA5008 | reverse complement strand
TTAAAACTTGCGCATATTACAAAAAACTTGCGCCTATTTCTGTTAAAGCCGTTAGTTCTTTGTTTAATCCAATCTCGCTGTTCCCTCTCGTTCCTTCGCCCGCTAACGAAAAACCCATCTTATGCTTCGTTATTTTGTCAGTCAATGCTTTCTAGTTCAATTTCCCTCAAGAGTTTTTCAATAGTATCATTGTATTCGATTTTGTCGAATTCGAT
>DGYK01000003.1:0-1098 GCA_002398365.1 Flammeovirgaceae bacterium UBA5008 | reverse complement strand
TATTCGATTTTGTCGAATTCGATCGTTCCACCTTTGGGGGTGCGAACTTCCATGGCAGATTTAATAAAGTTAAATGAAAACGATACGCTGTCTTGATTCGCTCTAAGTCCATGTCTGCGAGATCTGGAAAGCATGAATGTATACAAAGATTGCCCTGCTCGTAACGTCCGATCAAATCCCTTTGTTCGCATTAGCGCTATTAATTGAAGTATTTCGGATTTTTTATCAAGATCTATTTCCCTGTAGAAATTTTCAATATTGTCCCAGCTCAAAAGGAATTCCCCCTCAATTCCATTACCTTTTTCGTAATATTCAGCAAGCTTGCCAAATTCAATTTCAGGAAATTCAACCTTTAAGGTCGATGGCATCTCTTTGTTAAACACCCATTTATTTATTAAAGAGCCAAGTCTTTTTATGTCTACGTTTGATGTTTCGAAAATCGTACAATCATCCCATTTGAAAATATATCTTGGATTTGGTCCGTAACCATAATAATCAATCCTACAACTTCTGATGTCAGCTTTAAACCAAATGCAATAAGAGGAGAAATATTCTTCAGAAACAGCATTCTCTGAAATAGTAAGCAGCTGTGGGTTTGATTCATTTATTTCAGTCCTTAATTCTTCCAATCGTCTTTTATACTCGTCAATGAATTTAAATTTGGAATATAGTTCTTCAAGCGGTTTGTTTTGCAGCCAATTCTTAATGGCGTTCATCGTTCCTTGCTTGTCGAACACTCTTCCGTTTGCAATTGCTTTTCCGTTTTCTATGAAGGTCGTATAAAACTCGGGGCCTTTGGATTTTAAATCATTCCGGTCGTAGGCAAAGCAGTGAATAGAGCATTGTCTCGCGTCCTTAGTAATATTGCACTTAGATTGAGTTCCGGCTTCCTTTAAGGTAATAGTAATCTCTGATTTCGGTTTATTTGTTTTCAGTCCGAGAAATTTGGAAATAGTATTTTGCTTACCCCAGAATTCGTTTTTCAAATCTTGGTAAAACTGTCTTGCGTATATTTCTTCCCTTTGCATCACGTCTTATAGTATGGTATAATGTTAGATTATGCGCATGTTCTACTTTTAAAACTTGCGCATATTACAA
>DGYK01000011.1:251251-263863 GCA_002398365.1 Flammeovirgaceae bacterium UBA5008 | reverse complement strand
TATAACTTTGACTGATCTCGAACTTTATACTTTTCACTCATATATCTAATTTAATAGATAGGATCATATAGCAAAGTATACGAGTACGATATTTTTTTATATTAGATAGCGAGTTTACTTAATTAGAGAGCACGGAAGTAACTTCCGCGCTAGTGGAGGTTTACTTAATTAGAGAGCACGGAAGTAACTTCCGCGCTAGAGGGCTCATATATCTAAGTTAATAGATAGGATGATATGGCAAAGTATACGAGTACGATATTTTTTTATTATTGAAGGAGGGTTTAATTAATTAGAGAGCACGGAAGTAACTTCCGCGCTAGTGGATTCTAATTACAGATAGCTAGCCGAGAGCACGGATGACCGAACACACATTCCACCTCACAACATCCGCGCTAGTATGGGTTTTTATTTTATTGAGAGACTACTGTTTGACAGGAGCCCCTTCCCAAGTAGTTAACATTGGCTTATGAATTTCATGCCACCGTTTTACAAAGTGGTCAATGTTATTCAAGTCGCTCTCGATGATCTTTCCCAATTCTTCTGCTCTATTCGCAAGTCCGGCTTTTGTGTGATAAGAGCCTAACTTATGTTGTCCAAACCAGAAGTTATAATTCAATATTGGCGGCCCTTTGATGTCGTCAGATTTCAAGCGCATAGTCGAAACACTATTCGGAGGAAGATGAAATTTTAAGCCATCCAAATTCGCGAGTTGGCTTAATGAATCTATATGAGGCTGTAGCTCAAAAATGTTTAATGATACCTGTATCCAAAGGTCTTCCCTTACGATGTGAACAGAAATTATCTCGAGCTTGTCACGATCTACCAATCTGCACAACTCATAAGAGTAGCCAACATTTTCGCTCTTTCCAAACCATGCAGTTGAGAAAGGAGACTTTTGAAAACCATTTTTTTGCAGAGCAGGTAGACCAAAATCTAAAAATATTTTATTTCTGATTTGAAGTAGCTCCTTTGGGGAAGCCGTATAAAATAGCCCCATATCAATTTTCCTTTTTTACTTGGCTCGAAGTTGAACCTGTAGCTACACCAGCCGCAGTATTGGCAACCTGACCACTGGTAGTCCTGTCAACAATTAGCCCACCTGTTGTTGTGACCTTACCAGCTGCTGCTCTCTGATTCCCTGTTAGCGAAGCACCATTAAATTTACTTTCAACCGTCAGCTTCTTCCCAGTAAACACACTCTTCATAGCATGGTCATATTTCGCGACCTGAACTTTTCCAGTAGCTGTTTTTGCTCCTGTTGCTACAACGGATTTGCCTTCACTAACAAAGCCTTTTGTAAGATACTTTGCTTGTGTGGCTACTTCACCTATTTTCCCTTTTATGGCAGGTGATAATTTATCGATTAGTGCTCCACCAACCTTTCCAAGAACTACTCCGCCAGCTCCAAGAGCTGCATCTTTAGTGACTGTTCCAACAGTAACTTCTTTCCCTTGAACTGTATTGTTCAAAGCACCGCCCACTACATTCGCTGTCACAGAAGCAGTACCTGTAACAAGTAAACTTGCTCCGCCTGTTAGGCCTGCTACTCCACCAGTAATTCCACCTTGAAGAGCTGCCCCGCCAACTGCACTCCAATTATTTACTTCACCATGTTCAATCAATTGTGACACAGCTTCAACTCCACCACCAACAACTGCTCCCACAACTCCACCCACTACAGCACAAAGAGGGCAGTCGCCATTTGGGTCATTATTTTTTGCTGGGTCATCATATCCATAATTGTAAGGAGTCCATTCATAGAAGTCATCCACTTTAGGATCGATCTGCATGAATGAGCCAATCGCAGGATCGTAAGTTCTGTAAAAAGTATAATCCCAATTCAGACCAAGATCATCTTGTCGCTCTGAACCTCCATTAAACAAATATCTGTTCTTGATGCTGTTCTCTCTGGAGTACGAGTTGAAGGTCAAACCGAACGGATAATAATCATTCGTAGCCACCACCGGGCTTTTCGTCTGCGTTACTTTAAAGTCATCAAAGTATACTTCTACTGGTGTTTCATTTTCGTTACTTAACCAGATATACACATACCCTGCCTCGGTAATGGTAATGTCATTATCCGGTGCCAGACGGTAAAAGGCAACATCCGATCCATTTTCAGCACCTCCTAATAGGCGCTTATAACTACTCTTACCAGGAATGAGATTATTATCTCGATCAAACACCAACCAATTCAAATACGCTTTTGGTGCTGTGCCTGTCTCACCCGATTTAGTTAGTGCGGTGCTAAACGGTACCTGTGGTGCTGGTGTATTATACCCAGGGCCGTCTACTATGGTGCCAGGTGCTGCCGTACCTGCGGCTATGGCATTTACAAAATTGGTAAAGTTTGGATAGTTGGCATCGGCCACAAAATACTTGCCGTAAGCTTCTATTTGGATTACATCACCCGGCATAACCGATAGTGAGCGTGACAAACCAATTTTCTCTTTTTCAACACCACTTAATCTAACCGAATATCCCGGAGTAGTATTGGGGTTTGTTCCGTTGGTACGGTCAAAAACATGGCTATAGATTCTTCTGGCCTTGTCGTAGTATAAAAACTGTCCTTGCTCGGTTGCTTGATTTGCTGCCTCTAAGGTAGCGGTGGTAGTCTCCACTTCATTTGCCTTGGAAGTGAAAGTCAAGCGCACGTTGCCTAAATGATCTTTCAGGTTATACTGATACTCATTGTAATTTCCGCTGGCTACATCTTTCACAATTCGTCCTTCTTCGTGGTTGATGAATTGTAGTACATTGTTTTCATAAATGTAGTCTCCAATGTAGTCGGTGGTTTTCGTTACCACGTTGTTGGCATCATAGGCTTCTTGCTTTAGTTTGCGCCCCCCTGCATCATAGGTGTATTTAATATATTCATTTGTATTCTTGGTCACTCGCTCCGGCAGGTTCAAATGATTGTACAGAATGCCTCCCGTAATATTCTTATTCTTATCGGTCACCATATTGCCGTTTACATCGTAGGTGTAATCATTAGCAGCGGAATTGGTTTCTATAAAGCCCTCCGTATCTACGGCATTGTCATCTACGCGCTGCAAGCGGTTGCCCAAGTATGCGTAGCCCATTTCATCCATCACACCGTAGGTGGTGATTCCACCGGTCACTCCTGTCTTGCCTTTTCGTGTTAGGAATTTGATATTTCCATTCAAGTCATATCCACTGGCGTTTGCCTGATTGTTCCAAATCTTCTCATCAAAACGGCCGTTGCGCGTGGGGTCGGTAGTGTTATAATACTTTGCTTCGATGAGGCGGTTCATCGGATCATACGAATACCCATACGAGTTGGTGCGTGCATCAGGACCTCGCCAAATAGTCTCGCTGATATTGCCGTTGTATTGGGCCGTTCCGCCATTCGCTGTTGGTGTATTGTAGTTCAAATTCATGCTAAACAAATCACCGACAGTAGGTGCAGTCGCATCATTTAGTTTGGTCAGCCAGCCGCGGATGTTGTAGCGGTAGTCTACGTTTTGTTTGTATTGCCGGCTGGCATCCGGTGTTGCCGCAGGATCGGTATTATGCAGGTTCTTCGTAACCAATTGCCCAATCTCATTGTACTCGTTTTGTGTGAGCAATACTGATGTTGCTCCGTTTACGCTGTGCCATGTTTTTAATAAGCGCCCCGCGTGGTCATAATCAAATGTGCGGGCTGTTATTTTGTCTGCCACCGATGGAAGGCCATGAACGGTTTTAGTTGCCAGTACCTTACCTGAAAAATCATAAATGCTGGTACTGCAGTCTTTGCCGCCTTTGTGATTGTCGGCTATTGTTTGGATGGTGCGGTACTTGTCATCATAATACACTACGCTTAATAAGAAGGTGGTCGGTGAACTGCCCAATACCTTCGTCTTCGAGGCAGTCACTTGGCCTTTTACTTGTTGATTCCACGTAGCCTGTGAGTAGGTTCCTGTCGCTGTTGTTTGTGCACTCAACTGACCGGTTCGGTAATCGTTAGCCGGATCGTTGCTGTATAATGCTTTAAAGCTGTAGTCATCATAATACGTTACCGTGAGGTATTGATTGACATCACTTACCAGTGGATAGCTTACATTGCTATAACCATGCACAGGTCCCGTACTACTGAATGTCTCATACCAGCTTCCGTTATTCGTACTCAGTGATTCATAATAACTATTGACCAGCCCTTGCATGGTGGCCTGATCATACGCGTTGCTTCCGGTAGAATAGATGCCGGTCATTACCGGGCGGTTCATCACATCGTATTTGGTAAAGGTCCATTGGTTCTGGCTTCTTTGGTTGCCATCCTGCGTCATCACGAGGCGATCTCTCTTATCGTACACCATATACATCCAGTCCGCCCCCGGCACCTTCTTATGGCTCATGCGGTTCTGTTCATCGTACTTGTAGATGAAGGCAAACTCACTCAATAGAAAATTTTGCTGGTTCTGCACTTTCGCACTGCCGTTCATCACCGCGGTGCAACTGCCCAGCGTGGCTTGTACACTGTAAGTTCCTTCTGTGCTGGTGCTCCACGAAAGTGTATTGCCTGTTCCGGCTACTGCCGTTCCACTATTCACGCCATTCAGTTGTAATTGGTAGCTGGTGCCCGTCACCGAGCCGCTCAATCCAACGCTGGCTGGCACCGTGGATGTGTACATGCCACCGCCTGTTACCTCATATACCACAGGAGCCGGGTTCACGGTCGCAGTCACTGGCGTGCGAGTAGCACTCTCACAATTACTGCTATTGGTAATGGTTACGTAATATGTAGTGGTGGCTGCGAGTGAGGGGGTTGTATATCCATTCGTAGTCAGTGCAGCCGCGCTTGTTTGCAATAACGTGCCGCCTGTTGAAGCAGTATACCATTTAAAAGTACCTGCCGTGGCACTATTGGCGGTTAACGATACCGTGCCTGCTCCACATCGTGAACCTGCCACTACGGTAGGGGCAGCAGGAATGGCATTTACGGTCGCTGCAATAGCTGTCCGAGGTGAACTCTCGCACGTACCATTGTGAAAGGTGACATAATAGGTAGTTGTAGCTGCGATCGAAGGTGTTGTATAACTGTCTGTTGTTAATCCGGCCGCGCTTGTGCGCAGGAGTGTACCCCCCGTTAAGGCTGAATACCATCTGAAGGTACCCGCACTTGCGCTGGTGGCTGAAAGTGTTACTGTGCCAGTTCCGCAGCGGGCGGCAGGTGCGGGCACCGGCACAAAAATAGTTGCCGTTACAGCTACCCGAGGCGTGCTCTCGCAAGTACCGTTATTAAAACTAACATAATAGGTAGTGGTGCTGCTTAAGGAAGGGGTCGTATAGGTGTTACTGGTAGCAGATGTGCTGGTTTGTAATAAGGTACCACCTACTAATGCATTATACCACCGGAAAGTTCCTGCTGTTGCACTGGTAGCTGTTAGCACAACCGTTCCGACACCACACCGACTATTGTTGGTTACACTGGGTGCTGTAGCAGGAGAATTTGCATTCACCGTAGCAGTCACTGCCGTGCGGGTAGTACTTTCGCAATTGGCACTGTTAGTAAATGAAACATAATATGTTGTGGTGGCACTGAGCGAAGGGGTTGTAAAATTATTCGTTGTCAATCCACCTGCACTGGTTTGTAATAAGGTTCCTCCGGTCGAAGCGCTGTACCATTTAAATGTTCCAGCAGTCGCGCTATTGGCAGCGACAATTACAGTTCCAGGCCCACATGTTGAGCCGGCAGTTACAGTCGGTGCAGTCGGGAAGGAATTGATTGTAGCAGTCACGGGTGTGCGAACGGTGTTCTCGCAATTACTGCTGCTGGTAATAGTCACATAATAAGTAGTAGATGTACTGATGGAAGGAGTTGTGTAATTATTCGTTGTGAGTCCGGAAGCGCTTGTTTGCAGAAGAGTGCCACCTGATGTAGCGGAATACCATTTGAAAATTCCGGCAGTTGTACTATTTGCAGTCAATATTACCGTACCTGTACCGCATCGTGCAGAAGGCACCACCGTGGGACTTTCTGGCACGGCATTCACTGTTGCAGTCACAGGTGTACGTAGAGTGCTTTCACAACCATTCGTAGAAATAGTGACATAATAAGTGGTAGTAGAAGGGATAGAGGGAGTAGTGAATGCATTGGTAGTAAGACCACCGGCACTAGTT
This sequence comes from Flammeovirgaceae bacterium UBA5008, assembly GCA_002398365.1. Taxonomy (GTDB): domain Bacteria; phylum Bacteroidota; class Bacteroidia; order Cytophagales; family Cyclobacteriaceae; genus ELB16-189. The sequence continues at coordinate 257,740 of DGYK01000011.1, read as the reverse complement.
TGTAGCGAACTCCCACCTACGGAAGTGCTATACCAGTTGAAGATACCAGCAACAGTACTGTTGGCTGTAAGGTTTACAACTCCAGTACCACAACGGCTGCCAGCCACTATGGTAGGCGAAGAGGGTGGCGTAAATACGTTTGCTGTGACTTCAGTTCGTGGAGAACTTTCGCAAGTACCGTTATGAAAAGTTACGTAATAATTTGTAGCAGTAACGATCATGGGTGTGGTATAAGTGCTACTTGTACCTGAACTCACGTAGATGGCGCTTCCACCAGTGGCAGACGCGTACCAATAAAAACTGCCAGTGGTGGCACTGGTTGCGGAAAGCGAAAGTGTGCCCTTCCCACAGCGACTGGCAGGAATAGGTGTAGGTGCTGCACCACACTGTGCTAAACTTTGATAAGAACCAAATCCCAATAAGAGGATTATGATTAGTTTTATAAACTGCTTCATCACGAATAGTTCTGTTAGTTTACTTATTATAGTATCTTTTAATCAATCGTTAATTTGCCAATAATGCCTTCACTCCTTCCGGAGGCAATACTAACACCAGATTACCCCAATTATCATAGATATAGTATGTAGTCGCATATTGTACAGCATCTGCCTTTACTTTTTTACAGAGTGTGCGTCCTTCTTTATCCACATATTCTATCACCTCATTGTTGTGTTCATCAAAAGTCCGATTAGCCTTCAGTTGTCCTTCGGCAAAATAGAGGTTCGCACCACTAATTACACCCGTACTCGTGTTGTAAGAGAGCTGCAACACTTCATTAGCTCCGTTTAAATCATATCGTTTCTTCACGGTATAATCTGCAGTGGAATAAGGGTCGTTGTTGGGCTGCCAAGTAGCACCCGGTGCACCTTGTTTCAACACACGATTTAAAGGCGATGGCTCCGGCACGGTCTCGCTATAGGGTTTCGTATCGATGGCAATTTTGCTGTTTGGATTGGAATAAGTGGTGACTGTATAGTTCCCACTTCCATCCAACAAATTGGATTTATAAACTCCATCGTTGCCAGTTGTTACGGGTAAGTATTTTCTTAATTCACGACCATACGGATCATAGACCACAGGCTGCACAACATCCGATTTTGTGGGTGATCCTTTGGTGGTTACTGTTTGAATCGGTCTATCCAATTCATCAAAATATTGAATGGTTTGATTTCGTTTTTCAATGGGCAAATCGTTTATCAAAGCCTCATTTGTAACAGGTGCCAAAATGGAGTTGCTGACAATGTAATTCATGTTAATTCCATCCAATTGCCCCAGTAGATTGTATGAAGCTGATGAAGTACCACTAACACCGGTTTTGGTTACCGTCAGTGTGTATAAACCTGCCACCATCGTGTTGTAAGTAGCGGTAGTGGCGACTTCCAAATTACTCGCGTTCTTCCAGGAATAGGTTGTAAACCCATTGCTGCCCGTTAATGTCACGGGTTCCATTACAATTCGTGGTTGAGAAGCAGTAATGGTTGGTGAGGCATTGACGGTAACATTACTAGTTACAGTTTGCCCATTACAGCCATTCGCTGATGGAGTTATCGTATACGTTGCGGTACCCGCCCCGTTCAGGGTTTGTGCGATGGAACTACCCGAACCATTGGAAGCACCACTGACACCCGAGTTGGTGGTGGTCCATGAAAAGGTTGTTCCACTTATATTGTTTGGATTCGAAATAAGAATAGAAGTAGCGTTTCCTGAGAAAATAGATGAACTGGAAGGTGATACCGAGCCAGTTGGTACAGGTTTCACGGTGGCAGTTACATTCAATGGTGTGCCGTTGCAACTTCCTTTCGTGGGGGTAATTTGATATACAGCCGTACCTGTTGTGTTGGAAGTAGCAGTGAGTACCTGGCTTATGCTTGTGCCGCTACCCGCAGTGGCGCCACTCACATTCGTTGGCGTCACCGTCCACGCAAACGTAGCACCGGCTGTTCCTGTGATAGCAATTGATGTAGATTGACCTGAACAAATCGTTTGCGCACTGGCCGTGACTGTCGGAGGTGCAATATCTACAAAGATGGTGGCCAGACTGGTCGGGCTCCAGCAACAGGGAACAGTCGCGTTTTTAAGTGCGCGTAAGTAGTAGGTTCCACTCGAAGTAATATTCAAGGTAGCTCCGGAACCCAGACTGGTGCTGGTTCCATTCGGGTCTGTTTGCCAATACCAGGTATCTCCGGTCGGAGAAGTATTTCGGGTGATGGAGCCTGTACCACAACCGGTAACGTAGGTAAAAGTGGTAGAGGGAGTAGTAACCGATCGGCAGTTAACAGTTACCAATGGCAATGTATAAAGAACAGTTGATCCATCGCGCAGCGTAACGGTGCTTGTTCCCGGACAATCAAACCGAATGGAGGCAGAGTGGTTTAATCCCGAGTGTGTTTCACTCAGCAGCACGCCATTATCAACAGCCCAATTAGGGTTGGTGAGCACAACATCATCATACAGCGTAAAACTACCTGTAGAGCCGGCAAATAGTGAGGTGGGTCCAGTGATGGTCTGCGCAAAAGTTCGCGAGGCGGAGAACTGACTCAACAGAACGAATAGAATAAAAAGAATAAAATGCTTTCTCATAAAATTAATCTACGGGAGTAATGGTTGTAACTCGAAATCGGGCGCGCATGGCCTGCGGATTGCCGGAGGATAAATCAATGGTAATAAATACACCTGCCGCTGTACGTTCAAACAAGGCCGTGCCGGTCAGGTTATCTTTGGTAATCTGAAATGTATATCCTCCCAAGGATGCTACATTATTCCATAATCCGGAGGAGTTTGCAACCGTCAATACACTCGTGACAGTACCCCCTTTTTGAGACCATTGGATAGGTTGTGATCCATTTGATTGAAAAGTGCATTGATAGGCAAATGTTTCATTCGTTTTCAAATCAGTCATTTCATCCACTTGCCAGCGAAGCGGAACGGTAGTGATATCCTGCGCCAACATCTGTTGGGTGATTAAAAGAAAACTCAAAGCAAAAAAGTATTTCATAAGTATTACTGCTTGTAGTTGTATTTAAATGTTTTGAGAATTTGCCCTTGATCATCTCGGATAAGTTTCAGAAAGTTCATATCATCATACTCATAATAAGTAACTTTGTTATTTGGATCATTGACAGTTGAAACACCTACGCCTTGTTTATAGGTATACGTGGTCATGAAGGCATCCACAGGAGCGAACCGAATTTCATCGACTGGATATAATGACGGTATCGCAATATCGATTTGCTGATTGGAAGGACAAACCGTAATTGTGGATTGAAATTCCCAAGTTGCACCTACCTTCCTCCAATAGGTTAATAAATATTTTCTGCCCGCTACTAGTCCGGTCATGGATCGGTTATATCCGTTGGATCTGCTTCGGGTTCCTGTCTTCCCATCATCGTAAACATTTCCTCCCTCTTCACCTGCTTCAAAAGATGTATGAAATACCTCCGCGAGGGTCGCATTTTTCACTTCTGCTATGACCTCCGTATTATTGTAGCCATAGAGATAGGATACCGTTTCCTTATCGGTGTGGTATTGGAGTATGTTACCGTACACATCGTACGAATCAACCGTAAAAATATCCTCCATATTCGCTGACCCAATTGCTTGTGCTGATTTTGTCAGATTGGCACCATTATAATAGTTACGTATAGTAGAAAGTAGTTGACCGTCTCGGTATGTTTGCTTTTCGATAGGTGCTATCCGATTCTTCATAGATTGAATTCCTTGGATTTCGGAAGGCGTGTAACCGGTTAACGAAGTGACATCATCGGCATAGGATAATTTCGTAAGCATTACCTTTCCATCACTGTTTGTCATCTCCGAACGGGTAACCAAATGATGTATTGGATTATCATAATAATGCGCTTGTTGTGTGCTTTGAATTACATTACCTGCATAATTCGTAGAAGTTTCTGATGATAATTGATTCATATTGGAGGAATAATCATAAGGAATATAATCCCGATCCATTACCTCCGTCCACATTAACCAAGTATCAATTGCATTTAAACTAAAATTGGGTTGCGCGTTATCTGCATTGATAACAAGAGGCCCCACACTTAATCCAATCGTACGTAGATATGGACCTACTTGACTATAAATTTTGGTGTTTTGGCTTAAAAGAGTACCCTGATTATTAAAATCCTGACTCATCAATTCCATGCCTCGTCTGTGTCCGTTATCAATGCGAGGTCTTACCGGATAACTAAAGAAACTAAGATCAGGATTGTCATCACCGGCCGTAAATTTATGTATTTTCTTTCCGTTGATGGTTCCATTCGTATTGTCTGTGGTTACCGTTACGTACTTGTATCCCATGGGCCCACCGTTTTCTGTTGCAATCGGAATAATGCTACTAGAGTAGAGATAAACGCCATTTAAATTTAATAATTCGCCACCATTTTCACCTCCTCTGGCTCTGATTACTACTTGCCGTCCATATGATGGGGAATTGTTTAAGATTCCACTGGAATAAGATGTACCTGGTATTTTGTAGTCAAAATACTTCGTTACACAATCAGTACCAGAACAGTCGCTCATTTGTTTAACCCGAAACCCTCCGGCCACATAATTATCACCGGTATAGCCAATGAAATTAATGGAAGCTGAGGATCGTTGAGTAATTGGAACCTGGCAAGTTGATTCAATGGAGGCTCCTGCTACTAAATCATATGTGCCCGCCTCCAACACGAGCATCTCTCCTGTTCCAGAGCCGATGGAATATGTGTTTTCTTGCCCTGCACCCGTACGCGTTTTAGTGACAGAAGCAACAATGTCTAGAGATGGTTGCCTTCGAAGGTAAACGTAGGCAGAAGCCTCTCCGCAATTGGACAGCTGCGTGGTAAAATTTAATCTTCCGAATGTCTTTCGGGTAAGTGTAAACGATTGTATATCCTCTACTTGCCCAATGCCTAAACCTGTCATAGCCGATGGCGAACCAAAGGTTGTTTGTTCTGTAGGTGGAACAAACCAGATCGGACTGGTTGTATAGAAATCATTGGGCTCGTAAACGAATTGTGTGTACCCTCCCGTAGGGTAGGTAATCTTATTCAGCAAACCAGCTTTGGACGCATTAGGAACAGGAATACGAAGATTTCCTGAGAGATTAACAGTTATACCGGTAAGTGGAGACCCGTAGGTTGTACCAGTTGCAAAAAAAGGCGTAAGCAAGGTTTGATAGTTGGTGCCGGTATAATAGCCCCAGTGATCCTGCTGGAAGATATGGCTATGAACACCAATTGGGGGAATGTATCCCGGTTCGTACTCGAAAACATACGGAGGTTTAGCCGTAGTTCCGTCCTTTTCCTGAAAACTCGCAAGCTGCAAACGGGTAGAGTTGGGAGTATACTGAAACGTGATCTGCTTCACCGTTGAATTCCCTTCTGTAACTGTAATCATTTGCAGTGCCTTGGGTTGCTCGGTAGCCTGATTTTTGGTGTAGACCCAAGTTTGTGAATTCCAATCTTCGCGTGGCGTAGATGATTGCATGAAAGTGATTGATCCATTTCGGAAAGTAATGGACTGTAATATGGATTCAATCGTAGAGGTTACGTGATATTTGGGTGCCGTGTTAAAATTATCCGGAATCAACAACTCTTCATATAGAGTGGCCGGATTGTCTAACACACGATACCCGTATTGAAAAGTAATCGTGTTGTTATTGGGTGTCGTAATCTGTGACAAATACCACGCATTTCCATAATCATCCAGAGTTGGTGTTGCATTATCAATATCATATTTCAGGGCTTCCGCTTTTTCAATTTTATCAAAGAGAAAAACAACGCCTCGCTCGTCTGTCACCTCAAATTTTTTAATCATGCCAAGGATCGCACCATAGGCTGCATTATAGTCAAAAAAGCCTCTTACCTTAATTTTGCTTCCAGCCATCAACACCGCATTCTTGATGACCATTGTTCCCTCAAATAATTGGCTGTTACATTGCGTTTCATCAAAGAAAAACTTGCCTGATAATCCGGGTGCAGAAAGTACAAAAATGTCGGGCTCGGTATCCATTCGTCCGTTTTTGATATCCTGCAAGAAAGAGTAGTATGCTGAGTTCCATTTATTTGCGCCTGATTGAATGAATGAAACAATCTGCAAACCTCTTTGCGCTTGCCCGTTGTAGCCATTGATTCGCTCGTCCGGCAATCCACGGGTTTGACGGGTAATTACGCCCGTAGCCTGCAAAGCCCAGCCTGCTCCGACCCAGCTTGGATATTCTTCCACTTTTAACCCATTATAATTGTATGATAAAGAAATGGGGAACGAATAATCTGGGTAGCTGATCTGATAGAGTGGAAAAGAAACGTTCGGTTGACCAGTAAACAATCCAAACGGAATATCTCCATACTTTCCTAAACTGGCAACATTCGGAGTAGGTGGAATTACTCTGGGTGCAGAAGTAATCTGTCCAAAAGAAATTGTTACCATAAAGAACATTACCAATAAAAAGCCTGCATAAACGATCCTCATATCTATTTTTTTATTCTTACTCAT
>DGYK01000011.1:250764-251080 GCA_002398365.1 Flammeovirgaceae bacterium UBA5008 | reverse complement strand
CTCAAAAAAATTCACTTTATAGAATAGATTTCTGTTTTTTTATATTGGATCCCAAATACCAATAGAAACTATCAATTATCAATCAATTGTAACCAGCGTTCTTATGCCTGATCATAATGGCTAGAATGGTGGGGGAAATTAAAGGGTAGGGATCTGGATTGACTAGTAGGTTGCATGAAAGAAAGATTTACCCCAAAACAAACCGATTGTTTTCACACAACCAAATAAAAAAAAAGCTATCGACAACGATGTAATATTTATACCCTTTTCGAAACATTTCAGCCAACCCCCACTACCCAACTTCTTGGGTATTGAC
>DGYK01000011.1:227688-250541 GCA_002398365.1 Flammeovirgaceae bacterium UBA5008 | reverse complement strand
ACCCAACTTCTTGGGTATTGACATCTTCAAAAAAAATACAGGTACCCACTTTTCACAAAAGTTATCCACATTTTGAGTAGATTATTTTTTTGTGAAGTGTGTAATGAGCATGTAATGTTTATATCGAATTTGTCACTTTCCCAGTTATTTGTTACCGGGGTTGGTGTCCGGAATTCTAAAAACATCCATTGATCCTATTTCAAACAACCAAATTGCAACACGGTTTCTGGAACTTCTTGTTCCCTGCTCTATTTCAAACAACAACTCCGCGGAATAAATTAAATTTCGAACTTTTATAACAGTCTTGTGAAACGAGTTCTCTTTCTGCTGCTTCTATTTACTGTTTCCGTTGCTTATCCGCAACGAATCATTACCACATTTGCCGGAAATGGGCTACCCAATTTTTATGTGGTCAATGGCCTACCAATTACTTCTTCTGTTTCTCCTTTTGATGTGGTGCTTGATCAGGCAGGCAACTTTTACTACACTGAACCGACATGCTCATGCGTCCAAAAAATTGATATCGCAACAAATAAAATCTTTACGGTAGCTGGAAACGGTACGCAGGGTTTTAGCGGAGATGGAGGTCCCGCTACAGCGGCACAATTCAATGAACCCAGGGGTCTTGCGGTTGACAAAGAAGGAAACATTTACATCACCGACTATTATAATAATCGCATACGCAAAGTGGTGGCTGCTACCGGATTAATCACTACCGTTGTTGGTAACGGAGAACAAAAACACGCGGGCGATGGAGGCCCCGCAGTGAATGCGTCTATTTACAACCCAAACGATATAGCCATTGATGATGAAGGCAATCTATACATTGCTGACTTGAATAATAGTTCCATCCGAAAAGTGACGAAATCTACCGGAATTATTTCAACCATTGCCGGAAGCAGTTTATTTTCTGGAGATAGTGGAGATGGCGATTTAGCCACCAAAGCTGTACTCGCAACACCCCTTTCCGTTGCGGTTGATAAGGATAAAAATGTATACATAGCAACTTGGGGAGCTAATAAAGTAAGGAAGATCGATTCAAAAACCGGTATCATCACCACTATAGCAGGAACCGGTAGTTTGAGTAACTCGGGCGATGGCGGGCCTGCTGTTCTGGCTAATTTGTATGGGCCTCAAGTAGTCGATGTAGACCCGGAAGGAAACATTTACATTTCAGAGGGGGTAAATACATTTTATAATTCAAAGGCACGCAAAATCAACAAAGAAACCGGAATAATTTCTTCTATCGCAGGAAATGGTCAGTACGGCTATAGTGGTGACGGTGGATTGTCAACTCAAGCGCAACTTCGATCTCCTTTTCATTATGCATTTGATCAAGCTGGCAACGTTTATCTGGCGGAACCTCATCGCATCCGGAAAATATCACTGATTGCAAATCCTTCTCCCCCTCAAATCATCTTTACCGACTCGTGCCTGGCCGATGGCATGAAGTTTCGAATTCAATCAGTCGTACCTGTTTTTGGGGTGTCGTGGGATTTTGGCGATCCTTCCAGTGCGGCACTGAATACATCAATCGATGCAGAACCCCAGCACATTTTTTCAAAAGCCGGAATGTTTACGGTAAAAGCATTAGTTACCACGGAAGATGGCTTTAAACAACTGGAGGCAACGGTTACTATTAAAGATTGTGTTTGTGTGTTGGAAGTTCCGAATGTGTTTACACCAAACGATGATGGTGTGAACGATCTTTTTCAGATAGCCACCAATTGCCCTTTCGAAGGTTTCGAGCTAACTATTATCAATCGGTGGGGTCAAGTCGTATTTCATTCCACCGATAGCCTTGTCAACTGGAATGGAAATGAAAATGGCAATGCTTTGGCGAGTGGAGTCTACTTTTTTTCTTTAACGCACAAATTTCCACAACTGCCTGCCCATACGCAAAAAGGAACGCTGACCGTAGTACGGTAGCTGGAATTTTACTTTGCAATTAGGAGCCGCGTGTCATTAGGTGAATTTTCGTCATTCACAATCCGACTTTTCCGCTTCTCTCAACAGAACAAATTTAATCAACTGACACAGTTCGTTGAACATACCCCTCCGGTCGTTTATAAAATCGCTCCTCCCATCTTATAGATCGCACCGGTCAATTATACAATTGCTCCCCCCGTCTTTTAGATCGCTCCGGTCGTTTATACAATCGCTCCTCCCATTTTGTAGATCGCTCCAGTCATTTATACAATCGCTCCACCTGTCTTATAGATCGCTCCAGTCGTTTATACAATCGCTCCTCCCGTCTTACAGATCGCTCCGGTCGTTTATACAATCGCTCCTCCCATCTTATAAATAGCTCCGGTCATTTATACAATCGCTCCTCAGGTCTTATAAATCGTTCCGGTCGTTTATACAATCGCTCCTCCAATCTTATAGATCGCACCGGTCGTTTATAGAAAGGCTCCTCCCGTTTTGGAGTACGTACCATTCGTGGCGATAATCGCTCCTCTCTTTTGGGAATACCGACCGTCTCCGAAAGGAAAGAAAAGCTAAAAACTTGCCTCAACTAAAAAACAACCAACTTATCGCGGTATTGCGTAAATTGCACAACTATGCCTTTCCGGCAGCGGAAAGTGTAACCCTAATTTGCCAAAGAAATGAAATTCAACCAAGTAACGATCAAAGACATTGCGCGGGAACTTAATATCTCCCCTTCCACCGTGTCGCGTGCTCTCAAAGACCACCCGGACATCAGTGTAGACACTAAAAAGGCCGTCAACGCACTGGCCGAAAAGTTGAATTACCAACCCAATATCGTTGCCCTCAGCCTCCGACAGAAGAAAACCAATACGATTGGCGTCATCATACCTGAAGTAGTGCACTTCTTTTTCTCTACCGTTATCAGTGGTATTGAAGATGTGGCTTATCAGGCCGGCTATAATGTAATCTTGGCACAATCCAATGAATCGTACGCCCGCGAAGTAGCACATGTCAAAACGCTCTTCAACAGCCGTGTAGACGGTATGCTCCTCTCGCTTTCGCGGGAAACCGCCAATTTTGACCACGTGGAATCCATCATCTCCAAGGGGGTGCCCATCGTATTTTACGACCGGATGTACAACAGCCCTACGTCCAGCAAAGTAATTGTAGACGACTATGCCGGTGCCAAAGAGGCCGTCAACCACCTCATCACCGAAGGATGTAAAAACATTGTGCACCTGGTGGGTGCTCCTAATCTTATTATCAGTGCAGACCGCCTCCGGGGCTATAAGGACGCGCTGAAGGAAAATAAAATGGAGATCAAAGACAGCCTGATTCTGTCATGCGACACCGGCACGTTTGAAGAAGGAAAAAGCGTAACACAAAAGCTACTGGCCAGCGGCACCAAATTCGATGCCATTTTTGCTAATAACGATCCGATGGCCATGGGTGCCACTATGGCTATTAAAGAAAAAGGATTGAAAATTCCACAAGACATTGCCATTGTTGGGTTCAGCAACTGGTTTTTTGGTGAATTGATGGATCCTTCCCTCACCACCATCGATCAACCCGGCTTTGAAATGGGGCAGGAGGCAGCCCGCTTGCTCATTAAACAAATCGATATGAAAGAAAAGGATCAATACGAACCGATTGAAGAGATCAAAGTATTGAAAACCCGTCTGGTGATCCGCAATTCTTCCTTGAAAAAGCAACAGAAAAAGAGCTAACGCAATCGTTTTCTAATTTTTGATGAGAGGTTCGTTAGGATTAACGAGCCTCTTTATTTTTATTTCAGAAATATTCACGCAACTATGCCAGCCATCCAACCTCGTTCCGCCAGCAAAAGTATTGGCCACTACACCTCCCATCGCGCCACAGCGCAAGGAGTATCCATCCAATCGTCTGCCGGAATTCTTTCGATTACGTTATTCACTGCCGAAGTGGTACAGGTACGCTTCACAGCAGGTGAGCCTCCCGAAGACTTCTCGTATGCCGTGATCGCACAACCTCAAACGGTGGCTTTTACGGTATCCGATGCACCGGATGCTCTCCTGATCAAAACCGATCAACTTCAGATAAAAATCACCAAAGCAGCGCTGCGCATCTCCATTGCGGATGCTGCCGGTAATGTATTGAATGAGGATGACCCGGGGTTGGGTATCCAACTGAATGGCGAGCAAATCAACTGCTACAAAAAACTACAACCAGATGAGCGCTTCATCGGCTTGGGTGAAAAGAACGGTCCGCTGGACAAACGTGGACGCGGCTATGTTAACTGGAATACGGATGCATACGGATATACTCCGGATACGGATCCACTCTATTGCTCCATCCCTTTTTATATCGGTGTGCATCACCAAAAAGCCTACGGCATCTACTTTGATAACTCATTCCGCAGCTCGTTTAACTTTGGTGCTTCCAACGACCGCTTCTCGAGCTTCTCAGCCGATGGGGGCGAAATGAAATACTATTTCATCGGAGGTAACTCCGTGCAGGAAATCATTAAAAACTATACGCACCTCACCGGCCGCACTCCCCTGCCTCCGCTGTGGAGCATCGGCTACCAACAGTGCCGCTATAGCTACTATCCCGACAGAGAAGTGTTGCGCGTGGCGGAAGGCTTTCGCGATCGTGACCTGCCAGGCGATGCCATTGTGCTGGACATTCACTACATGGATGCCTACAAAATATTTACATGGGATAAAGAAAACTTCCCCGACCCAAAGGGCCTTATTGAAAAACTGAAAGCGATGGGCTTCCACGTGGTGGTGATGTGCGACCCGGGAATTAAAATCGAAGCAGGCTACGAAGCGTACGACTCCGGAAAGAAAGAAGACGTGTTCATTAAATATCCAGATGGCACCGAATACAGCGGTCAGGTGTGGCCGGGCTGGTGTCACTTCCCCGACTTCACGCGCGAGGAATCGCGGAAGTGGTGGGCCGAGCATTTCAAAGACTATGTTGCACTTGGCGTGGATGGATTCTGGAACGATATGAATGAAATTGCCACATGGGGAAATATGTTGCCCGACTTAATGGAGTTTGACTTTGACGGACGAAAGTCGACTACACGCGAAGGCAGAAACCTTTACGGAATGATGATGGCGCGGAGCACCTACGAAGGCACAAAGAACTTAATGAAGAAGCGTCCTTTCAACTTAACGCGCTCGGGCTTTGCCGGCATTCAACGCTATGCAGCTGTGTGGACGGGCGATAACGTGGCGTATGATGGTCACATGATGGCGGGTGTTCGCTTAGTGAATAGCATGGGCCTTTCGGGAATGGCGTTTACCGGATACGACATTGGCGGTTTCGTTGGCAATGCGGATGAAAAACTCTTTGCGCGCTGGTTGTGCATCGGTGCCTTCTCTCCTTTCTTCCGCGGTCACACCATGATCAACACCCGCGACTCGGAGCCGTGGGCGTATGGCGAAAAGGTGGAAGAGATTTCGCGCAACTATATGAAGCTGCGCTACCGCCTGTTGCCTTACCTCTATTCATTATTTCATGATGCTGCAAAAACGGGTATGCCGATCAACCGAAGTCTGGCGATCCCTTACACCTTCGATGAAAAAATTTACGATCATCAATTCCACAATCAATATCTGTTCGGGCCTGCATTGATGGTTGCTCCGGTAGAAAGCAGCAAAGATTTTGTGAAAGTCTATCTGCCGCAAGGCAACTGGTATGATTTACTCACTGATCAAGCGTATGGCGGCAATCAGGAAATGATTGTGGAAACACCGATCGATCGACTGCCGGTGTATGTGAAAGGTTCTTCGATCGTTCCGATGCGCGAGAAAGCCGGTATCACTACACAAGATACCGGAGACACGTTAGAGATTCATCTCTATAAAGGTGACATCAACAACGACTTCACGTTGTATGAAGACGATGGTATCTCATTCGATTATGAAAATGGCGCTTTCGCGAAACGCAAAATTGCCTACGCGGCTCAAGAGCAAGAGTTGGTTATTCACGAGCAGGATGGTTCGTACCAAACACCTTACAAAAAGGCAAAAATCTATTTCCATGGATTTGCTTCGTTGCAGAATGTGTGGGTCAATGGAGCGGCTCAGTCACTGGAGTGGAAAGAGTATCGTTTCATCAATCCGATGAAACATTACGATCCGGTAGGCACGCCTCCCGAAGGTCCGAAAATCAATTTACCTTTTGTCACTACCCTCTATGCCAACACCAAAATTTTCATTCGCTGGAATAGTTAACACGGTGGCCCTTGGGTTGCTGATTGCTTCGTGCGACCCTCCGGCACCCGTTCGGTTTACGGATGAAGGATTGATCACGGGTCAGGCTTCACCGATTCTCATTCAGCCGGATACTACGGTGGTGAATCTGGAAGATTATGTGCTGAATGTCCCGGCCATTGACTCGGTTAGTTTGCCAAGTGGTTTGTCGCTAACGCGCAATCAGGTAGAGGTAAAAGTATTTGGCACGATGACTTCCAAAATCGGCACGATGAAAGTGTGGAGCCACGGACAAGCGTATGGCATTCCTTTGCAAAAAGTGAATAAGACGAATGTGCGCTTCAACTATCGCGGCAACGCCACTGAAGTAAAAACGAAAGGCGAGTTTAATGCATGGAATGCAAACTCATCTGTCTTCACCAAAGCAGGCGATCAGTTTGAGTTATCGCTGTGGCTCACGCCCGGCAATTACCAATACCTCTTCGTGATTGACGGCAAAGAAGTGCGCGATCCTTCTGCCAAAGATTCGATGGACAATGGCATGGGCAAATACAATTCGCTGTTGCGGATACCTCGCCCCGATCCCGCCAAGGTGGTGCAAGTGATTCCCCAAAGTTTTACACCCTCCACGATTACCGTAGCACTCACACATCCCGCCAAGGAAGTGACCGTGTATTGGAAAAACTTTTTGCTGGAAGGAAAGTTGCTGAAGCAAACCGATGACGAGTTAACCATCACCATTCCGGCACAGGCCAAAGAAGAAGATAGAAGTTTTATTCGCGTGTGGGCTGCCAATGACGAAGGTATCTCCAACGATGTGTTGATTCCTTTGCAAAAAGGAGAAGTGGTACAGAATGCCTCGCAACTCACGCGTAAGGATAAAGAAGCGCAGGTACTTTATTTTATGATGATCGATCGTTTTCAAAACGGAAATACGGCCAACGATGAGCCGGTGAAAGATCCTTCCATCTTACCGAAAGCCAATTATTATGGTGGTGATATTGCCGGAGTAACGCAGAAGCTTAAAGACGGCTATTTTCAGAAACTGGGCATCAACACGTTGTGGCTCTCTCCTATCTCACAAAACCCGAAAGGCGCGTATGGGAAATACAAAGATCCCGCCACTACCTTCTCCGGTTATCACGGCTACTGGCCGGTGTCGCTGCAACAAATTGATTATCGGTTTGGCACGAAGGCCGAGTTGGAAGAACTGTTGGCGGAAGCGCACAAACAAAACATCAATGTGATTTTGGATTATGTGGCGCACCACGTTCACAAAGAACACCCGCTGGTGAAGTTGAAACCGGAATGGTTTACGCCACTTTATTTACCCGATGGCACGATCAACACCGAGCGCTGGGACGATCAACGCCTCACCACCTGGTTTGATGTGTTCATGCCAACGCTCGATTTGCGCAAGCCGGAAGTGGTAGGCCCGATGACCGACTCTGCGATGTATTGGCTGGATAAATATGAATTGGATGGCTTCCGCCACGATGCATCGAAACACATTGATTTACTCTTCTGGCGCGAGCTGTCGAAGAAAGTAAAATCAAAAGTAAAGCGCCCTATTTATCAGATTGGCGAAACGTATGGCAGTCGCGAGTTGGTGAACAGCTATGTGAACACCGGCATGCTCGATGCGCAGTTTGATTTTAATGTGTACGATGATGCTGTGAATGCATTTGCCCGCAACGAGGTGCCGTTTACACGCATCACTAATTCGCTAACCGAAAGTTTAAGTTGGTTTGGCGATCACAACCTGATGGGCAACATTACAGGCAATCAGGATCGCGCGCGTTTTATCTCGTATGCCGATGGCTCCGTGAAGTTTGATGAAGATGCGAAGCGAGCGGGATGGAAACGGAAGATTGAAATACAAGACACCATTGCATATCGCAAGCTACAAGCACTGACCGCTTTTATGATGACGATTCCCGGAGTGCCGGTGATTTATTATGGCGATGAAATTGGCGACCCGGGTGGCAATGACCCTGACAATCGCAGAATGATGCGCTTCGATAACTTAGCGCCTCATGAACAAACCACGCGATCCATCACTGAAAAATTAGTGCAGTTGCGGAGAAACAGTTTGCCGTTAGTGTATGGTGATTTTAACTGGGTGCAGATCGAAGACCAACTGTTGGTCTATCAGCGCAAATACTTTGGAGAGACCGTCTCTGTTTTGTTTAACAAATCGGGGGAGCCGAAGAAAGTGGAGTTAAAAGAAGTGAGCACCAACGCCACGGCCCAATTTGGAAGTAAGTTGCTGTTTGAAAATCAGCGCACAACGCTTACCTTAAAGCCGTATTCGTTTGAAATCATTACTTCTACCGATTTAGCTTCGAAATAATATGGATTCTTCTACCACACCCACTGTCAAACCAAAGCTTAGTTTTTGGCAAATCTGGAACATGAGCTTCGGCTTTCTGGGCATCCAGTTTGGCTTTGCTTTGCAGAATGCCAATACGAGTCGGATTTTTACCACCTTAGGATCAGACCCTGATAGTTTGGCTTTGTATTGGGCAGCAGCTCCAATTACAGGCTTTTTGATCCAACCCATTATTGGATATTACAGTGATCGTACCTGGAGCCCAACGTGGGGACGAAGAAGACCTTACTTTGCAGTAGGAGCAATACTCGCTTCGCTGGGTCTGATTCTCATGCCAAATTCATATTCATTGTGGATGGCAGTAGGTGTCCTTTGGATAATGGATGCTTCCATTAACGTAAGCATGGAACCATTTAGGGCCTTCGTAGGTGACATGCTCCCTCCCTCGCAACGTACAACAGGATTTGCTATGCAGAGCTTCTTCATCGGTATCGGTGCCGTTGTTGCTTCGTTTCTTCCTCAAATCTTTACTCAATGGTTTAATATTTCAAACACACCACCTCCCGGTGGCATTTCAGATTCGGTAAAATATTCCTTTTACATTGGAGCATTCATGCTTTTCACAGCTGTCATGTGGACTGTATTTAGTACGAAAGAATATCCCCCTGAACCACATCATGATGATTTAAGAAATCGTGAGAAACGTAAGATTGATGATGAGGCAGGCACTAGAACAAAAATGCAACAGATTGGATTTGTGTTTTTAGTGATCGGATTAGTGTTGGCTTGGATTGTGAACATGCTTGAAAAAGAAAATGAACTTTATATTCTAGCCATTTTGCTCTCCATTTTTGGCATTGTACATCTGCTCGCATCCATGTACATCAGCCAAGGTAGATCTTATCTCGGTTTAGTTCATATGGTCAAGGATTTTCACTCCATGCCTAAAACAATGGTTCAATTGGCCATTGTACAATTTTTCTCTTGGTTTGCTTTATTCTCGATGTGGATTTACACAACACCTGCTGTAACGAGTTACATTTATAATACAAATGATCCTAACTCCGCTAATTACAATGAAGGAGCCAATTGGGTTGGTAGTCTTTTCGGAATCTATAATGGAATTGCTGCGGTTGCTGCACTACTTTTGCCCATTCTTGCCAAATATACCAGTAGAAGAGTCACGCATTTTGTAGCATTAGTTTGTGGCGGAATTGGATTGATCTCTTTCATATTTGTTTCGAATCCTGACATGCTTCTCGTGTCAATGATTGGCGTAGGAATCGCATGGGCTAGTATTCTTTCAATTCCTTATGCCATGCTTTCCGGGTCACTACCGCCTGAAAAAATGGGGTATTACATGGGCGTATTCAATTTCTTCATTGTTATCCCACAAATTCTCGCCAGTGCAGTTCTAGGTTTCATGCTTCGAAATTTATTTGGAGGCCAAACTATCTCCATCATCGTATTCGGAGGTGTTTGCATGATTATTGCAGCTCTGTTGTCACTGCGGGTTCGCTCGTCAGAAGAAGTGAAGGTTTAAGTGTTTAATTAACTCCCTACGAATGAAGAAGTATTGGCTGTGGTTGTTGTGTTTACCATTCGGAGTGTTCGCGCAGGACTACTCCGCGTTTCAATCTCAACTTAACCAACTTCGTGATTCCGTTGTCTACCATCAATATCAAATGCAAGGAAAACTTCCGCTCATCGTGGAAGACTCGGTAGCATTTGTATACCACGGAAAAGCCAAGTCCGTTGCCTGGATGGGCGACTTCAATGGATGGGGTTATGACCAAAGTTTTCAAAACAAAGGAAAGAACGTAGGCAATAATTTGTGGGTGCTCAAATCGAAGTTTCCCAAAGATGCGCGCCTCGACTACAAAATTCTGATAGACGATAATCAATGGATTCTCGATCCGGCCAACCCGCATCAGCAATGGAGTGGCGTTGGTGGCGGAAGTCCTAATTCAGAATTGCGGATGCCGCAATGGAAAGAGGCCATCGAGTTACAGGCGCAGTCCAATGTGCCGAAAGGGTCACTACAAACCGATATGCTTTTCAACAGCCGCATATTGAATTATCAGATTACGTATGGCGTGTATTTGCCGCACGGCTATGAGAAAATAGGTAAGCTGCCGGTGATGTACGTAACCGATGGATACGAATACCTCCATCCTCGCCTCGGCAACATGGTGACCGTAGTCGACAACCTGATTGCGGAAAAGAAAATCAAACCCATCGTAGTGGTCTTTGTTGATCATCGCGAACCGGTGAATCGCTCCAACAACAGACGTATGCAAGAGCTGGCCATGAACAGTGCCTATCTCGATTTCTTTGTAAAAGAATTTTTGCCAGAGATTGAAAAGAAATATCCGGTGGCGAGCGAAGCCTCTAACCGCGGCATCATGGGTACATCGATGGGTGGGTTAACCGCAACTTATTTTGCATTCACCAAACCCGATGTATTTGGATTGGTCGGCATTCAATCACCCGCCTTCTGGACGAAGCCACAAATCTATCAGCTATGTTCAAATCCCGCTAATCCGAAAATGAGAGTTTCGATGACTTCCGGATTGATCAACGACACGAGCAAAGAAAGCCGAAAGATGAAAGACGTGTTGCAAGCCAACAGTTGCGTGTACACTTACCATGAGGTGAACGAAGGACACAGTTGGGGAAATTGGCGCAACCTGATAGACGATGTGCTGATCGACTTGTTTGGTACCAAGATGTGATTTTAGAATTCCCTTTTTACCATTTAGATTTGCCTGCTCTGATTTCCAATACGCAACTTTTGCCACTATGAATCTACGTCTAGCTGCATTCGCATTTATACTTTTGTTTGTACTCGAGAGCTGCTCGAGCGGAAAAGCAGCGTTGAAACAAGGCGATTATTACGAAGCGGTGCTAGAATCCGTCAACCGCCTTCGCTCCAAACCGGATCACAAAAAAGCAACAGCCGTATTGCTGCAAAGCTATCAGTTGGCGGTAGACTACATTCAAGCTACCATTCAGAATGGCATCAATTCAGACGATCCACGCAAGTGGCGTAATGCCGTGGCCGGATATCAGAAAATCAACTACATGAATGATCAGATTAAAACTTCATTGGGAGCTATGAAACTGATCACCAATCCGGTAACGAAATACAAAGAGTTAGCAGAAGCTAAAAACAAGGCAGCGGAAGAAAGCTATCAGGATGGCATTCAGTCAATGATGCGCACCACCCGTGAAGACGCCAAGCAGGCCTATTTCAGTTTCAAAGAAGCAAACAGTTACGAGCCCGGCTACCGCGAAGTGGTGGAGATGATGACGCAAGCGGAGTTCAACGCCACCTTGCGCGTAGCGTATGAAGAGATCAACGCATCCCGCTATAATTATGGCAGCATCCAACCGATCATCAACAGCATGCAGCGGCAGTTTCTTTCGTTTCGACCGCAAACGCAGCGCGACACCGTGCCGCCCCATCAATATTTACGAGTGATCTTCAACAATTTCCGGATGGACAACCAAGCGCAACTCACCTCACGCACAGAAAATGTGCAACGCGATGTGAAAGTGGGTGAGAAAAAACTTCCGGATGGCAAAATGCAGGATGTAATGGAAACGGTGAAGGCAACCATCACCTTCTACACCAAAACCAAGCGTGCTACCAGCAATGCCACGATCAACATTACCGATGCCTCGAACAATGCTATTTTGATGAACAACACCGTAGAAGGTAACTCGCAGTGGCAGCATGTGTGGGCTACTTTTAAAGGCGATAGCCGCGCGTTGAATAGCGATCAATTGAACCTGACGAAACGGGGCGATGCCAATCCCAACGATCAGAATCTCTATGATCAGGCCATCAACAATTTAAAAAACAACGTATCCAATCAGTTGAGTAACTTCTACAGTCGCTATTAGTACCCCCCGCGACAAATAGCAGGATTGGAAAAACCATTTCCTTCTAAAAGAGGTTAAAGGTGCATTAGCATTTTAACTTATGGAAACAAAATGGGAATTAGCCACCTTTGGCGCAGGCTGTTTTTGGTGTACGGAAGCTGTTTTTTTACGTGTGAAGGGTGTTTCGAAGGTCGTTTCCGGCTACAGCGGAGGTAAAATCAAGAATCCTACCTACCGGGAAGTTTGCTCAGGGTTGACCGGACATGCCGAAGTAATACAAATAACCTACAATCCTGCAGAAGTGTCATTTGAGGCACTTTTAGAAGTGTTTTGGAACACCCACGACCCAACCACCCTGAATCGCCAGGGCGCGGATGAAGGCACACAATACCGCTCGGTAGTATTTTATCACTCGGAAGAACAACGGGTGGCTGCTGAGCAGTACAAAAAGCAATTGGATGATTCACAGGTGTTTAAAAACCCGATTGTCACGGAAATCAGTCCACTGACGAATTTCTACCCGGCAGAAGATTACCATCAGAATTACTTTGAATTGAATCCCAATCAGGGCTACTGCCAGTTTGTGGTACGCCCGAAAGTGGAAAAGTTCAAAAAACAGTTTAACGAACTATTGCAGGTATAAGAATTTGTCGAGGTGTTTGGTAGACAAAAAAATATTCTTAGTAGATCGAAACCTCTCAAATCCAATCACGTTGTATAGATCAAGAGTAGAGTAATTCTCTCATAGGTTTAGGTTTAGGTAACAAAAACCCCCTCAGACGGAGGGGGTTTTTGTGTTTTATGACTTTTCTGATTCACCAGCTTCTGATTGTAATTGTATTGATTCGACTCTGGTTTAATGATATCAAATCTTTTAACGTTAAAAACAAAAAGCCCCTTAGTGAGGGGCTTTTATCGTTACACTTTCTTTTCATTAATTCACTCGCTTCTTCAAATCTTCCAATTGATTGAGCAAAGCTGCTTCTTTGCGTTTGGCTTCTTCCTGAATGGCTTTCACTTTGTCGTTGGCCGCTTTGATAATCTCCCCTTCCTGGCGCTTCATTTCTTCTTGTGTCGCCTGCAACTCTTCCATGTTCTGACGCATCTCTTCTTCTTGTGAACGCATCTCTTCTGTCATCTGCTGCGACTCGGCCAGTAACTTTTGCGTGCGCTCATTCACTTTCACAGTCGATACGGTAGAAGCAATGCTTTCTGCCACCTTGCGTACAAAATCAATTTCGTAGTCCGCCATTTTGTTGAAGGACGCTATTTCGATCACACCAAAGAACTGATCATTTACCTTCAATGGCATAATCAAAATACTGGTTGGGTTGGCATCTCCTAAACCGGAGGTAATGCGGATATAATTTTGAGGCACATCGGTGATGTAAATGGTATCCATCTCTTGCCAAGCTTGACCTGCAAGGCCCTCCCCACGGTGTATCTTTTGATTGATAAATTTCTTTTTGTCCCACGCATAGCACGATACCATAGACATGGTGAGTTCTTCATCGCCTATCGTTTCGTCAATAATGTAAAGTGCACCTTGATTCGCCTTTAGGTACTTCACCAAACTTCCGATGATTTCGTCACACAACTTCTGCACATCACTGTTGTTGCTTCGCAATATCTCACCAAACTTTGCAATACCCTCGGTAGTCCAATTGCGTTTCTTGTCCTCCTCTGCTACCCGTGCAAGGTTGGCGCGCATATTGAGCAACGCATTACCCAACACATCGTGATCACTCAGCGGAGTATATTGCGAATCATACTTTCCATTTCCAATGTTCTCAGCAAACGTGGTAGTTGCTTTCAAACCATTTACCAGATTTTCAGTAGCTACCGCCATTTCACCAATCTCATCATTGCTGAAAGCGCGCTTATTGTCATCCACCAATTCACCTCTTCCTAATTTTACCACCACATCTTTAATGTAATTGATCGGAATAGTGATGTTACGTACCAACAAGTAAGCACACAAAATTCCAAATCCAATGATTGCGAGACCTAATACCAATGTAATGATGCGCAAGTTTGCAGTGGAGTTGCGTAACTCCTCGGTAGATTGCTCGGTCAATTTCTCCTGCTTCTCTTTAATCTTAGCTAAAATTTTGATAATCTCGTTAGACTTCGGAATGATCTCCTGATCTACAAAGTCTCCGGCTAATAATTTCGTAGTGGGGTCTTCATAAGCATCAAAACCGGTGAGGGTATTCATGATGCTCTCTTGGGTGCCTTTGAGCAACTCATCATACTTTTGAAAAGCCTGTGTCATCAGAGCACGCTGCGAGCTGTCTTTCTTGAACGTAGCTGAGAGGCTGTCAGCATCCCAGTTCTTCATTAGCTTTTGAATTTTCTCTTTATTAGACGGATACTCTAACCGTACAATGGTTTCGAGTGCACGTTTATCTTCATCGTTGGTTTGCAAGAACACCCAGTTGGTGGCTAACATACGAGAGCGGTGAACGAGCGTTATCAACTCGTTGATTGCATCCTTGGAAGGATTCACCACCTCAGAGGATGACATCACGTTTTTATCGATGTTGCTGCCCGTCAAAAAAATAATGAAGGCGTTCGCAGCAAAGAGTACAATCAATATCAGGAAGCCACCAAAAATCTTATTGCCGATTTTCAGACGAAGCTTAAACTTTTTACTTGAGGAGGATTTTTCCATACGTTTCAGATGATTATCGCCAAGCGAGTCAATTCGTTGGCAGCTTTTAGTTTATGTTTTGAAAGTGAATTTTGATTGATCTCGAATACTAGTTTCCCTTCTTTCACCAAGAAGTTGAAGTCGCTACCCTTGGCCGCAAGGCCTGCCTGCTCAGTTACAATGAGCGTAGATTGGTCGCCAATTTTCTGGATAGTCTCGGCCAGCATGCTAGACTGTGCTGCGGGCAAAAAGAGAATATGGCTTTTCTTCAATTCCTTAATGGAAGTTAACCGAACAATACGAATGTTACGATCACCTATTTTTTTCTTTTGTGCCAACTTATCTAATTCAGGTAAAATGGGAGAATCCCCCAGCACGGCAATTTCAAAGTCGCCTACCCTACTCTCTTCGGGCCATTGAACAAACTTGGCAAAGCTGTAGATATACAGCGTATGAGTTTGGTAGGATGTTTGCCCGATGGCGGTTGAAAACACCAAGAGGCACAAACCTAAATAAAGGGCCTTTCTCATAAATCCGGGGAGAATAAAGGTTTAGGTCTCAAAAGTAACAGAGTGAACTCCTAAAAAATAGTAAAATAATGACATTTTCCCACATCTAAGAGTTTTCCATCGAATTGGTAGAATGTCTGTTAACGGACAGGAGCATGCAAATCTTAAAACCTTTTGTCCAATTTTGGGTATTAAAGGTAAATTGAACCTAAAATTGACATAAATGAAACAGCTATTCACCGTCTTTCTGATTGCCGTACAGTTTATTTTCCTGACGGCTTGCGCCCAGAAGACTGAAAAGAAAGAAACTGCCAAAAGTCCCTTTGGCACCGTAAAAAAGACATCGGCCGAATGGAAGGCACAACTGACCCCCATTCAGTACGAAGTATTGCGTGAAAAAGGAACCGAGCGCGCATTTACCGGCAAGTATTGGGATAACCATGAAACCGGCATTTACTACTGCGCTGGTTGTCATCTAGAACTATTCCATTCCGATACCAAATTCGAATCAGGAACCGGATGGCCTAGCTTTTACGAGCCCATTAAAGAAGGCGTGGTTCACGTAGGTACCGACACCAGCTATGGCATGGTGCGAGATGAGGTAGAATGCAGCCGCTGTGGCGGACATTTAGGGCACGTTTTCCCGGATGGCCCCAAGCCTACTGGCTTGCGCTATTGCATGAATTCGGCCTCTCTCACCTTCGAGAAAACCAACAAGAAATAGTACTTACTCATCCGTAAAAAAAGCCAGTGGAAACCCATTGGCTTTTTTTGTATCTTTTCGTAAACCCAACTCTTTATGTGCAGACTCCTCGCATACAAAGGCACACCCATCATTATGGATGAGTTGCTTTATCAACCTAAAAACTCACTGGTCAACCAAAGCATCAACGCGCGCGAAATTGAAGAGCCCCTGAATGGCGATGGCTTTGGCGTAGGTTGGTATGCACCCGAAATTAATCAAGAACCCATCACGTATGTATCGGTGAACCCGGCATGGAGCAATCGCAATCTGCGGAATCTGGCACCTAAGATTAAGACCGATTGTATGATCGCGCACGTGCGCGCGGCCAGCGTAGGCGATGTGTCGGAATCGAATTGCCACCCGTTTCAATACAAAAACATTTTAATGGCCCATAACGGAGGTGTGGAAGAGTTTGGGAAGATCAAACGAAAACTGCGCGAAATGTTAACCGATGAACTTTACAACTGGATCAAAGGTCAAACGGACTCTGAACATATCTTTGCGTTGTTGCTCAACAACTTATTTCAATATCATAAAACGGTCAATCCGGAAGCGGTAGTGGATGCCTTTGAGCGAACCTTCCGCACGCTGAAAGTGCTGATGGCTGAAAACGGAATTACCGAGCCTGCCTATCTCAACATGGCGTTTACCAATGGCTTGTTCATCGTGGCCACACGCTACGTCAGCGACCCGAAAGAAGAACCGCTCACGATGTACCATTCCGAAGGCAGCCGCTATGTGGTAGAAAATGGCACCACGCGCCTGGAAGCCCCACAGGATAATGACAATGCAGTGTTGGTGGTTTCTGAAAAACTGACGGATGACAAAGACTGGACGATGATTCCTCCCAATCATTTGGTGATTGTGGAATCTTCCCTCAACGTGCGCATTCGACCCATTGCCGATTAAGTTGAGCGGCTGGTATTTCCTTCTTACTTTTGCCAAAATTTGATCAAGTGACTTACGACATTATTGTAGTGGGCGGAGGTATTGTTGGATTAGCAACCGCTCTGCAACTCAAAAAAGAA
The DNA here is from genome assembly GCA_002398365.1 of Flammeovirgaceae bacterium UBA5008. Classification (GTDB taxonomy): domain Bacteria; phylum Bacteroidota; class Bacteroidia; order Cytophagales; family Cyclobacteriaceae; genus ELB16-189. The sequence goes on along the minus strand of DGYK01000011.1, from coordinate 233,249 downwards.
AAACCGAATTTTTCTATTCTTCTACTGGAGAAAGAGAATGAATTAGCCAAACACCAAACGGGCAACAACAGTGGTGTAATCCATTCGGGTATTTATTACAAGCCTGGAAGTTTAAAGGCCACCAACTGCTTACGCGGATACGATTTGCTGCTGCAATTCTGCAAGGAAAACGATGTGCCGTTTGAACTATGCGGTAAGATCATTGTAGCAACCGATGAGCCGGAGATCAAATTATTAAACAACCTGTTTGAGCGAGGTCAGCAAAACGGATTGCAATACCTCAAACGATTAACTAAAGAGCAACTCAAAGAACACGAACCACATGTAACAGGGCTGGAAGGAATCTTTGTGCCCCAAACCGGCATTGTCGATTACAAAAAAGTAGCCGAGAAGTATGGTGACTTACTCCGTCAACAAGGAGCTGCCATTCACTTAGGTGAAAAGGTGATCAACATTCACAAAGAAGCGAAGCAGGTAACGGTTGAAACTTCGCAAACAACCTACACGGCTCAGTTGGTTATTAACTGTGCTGGTCTGTATTCCGATAAAGTGGCAAGGATGACGGTAGAAGATTTGAATGTGAAAATCATTCCGTTCCGTGGCGAGTATTTTAAGTTGCGAAAAGAAAAAGAATACCTAGTCAAGAATCTGATCTATCCTGTTCCAGATCCGAACTTTCCATTCTTAGGTGTACACTTTACCCGAATGGCGAAAGGTGGCGTAGAGGCAGGACCTAATGCAGTGCTCGCCTTTCAACGCGAAGGATACAAGAAATCACAAATCAATTTGGGCGAACTGGCCGAAACATTGGCATGGCCGGGCTTTCAAAAAGTAGCGGCTAAATACTGGCGCACCGGCATGGGTGAAATGTATCGTTCTTTTTCAAAGGCTGCTTTTACGAAAGCACTTCAAAAATTAATCCCTGAAATTCAGGAGAGCGACTTAGTAGAAGGTGGTGCAGGTGTGCGCGCTCAGGCTTGCGATCGCACCGGTGGATTGGTAGACGATTTTCTGATTTTGGAAGACAAACAAGTGATTAATGTTTGTAACGCACCATCGCCTGCGGCTACGTCCTCACTGGCGATTGGCGAAACGGTGAGTAAGCTAGCGCTCAATCGGTGGTGAGAAAACGCGCAGTGCTAAACCGGCCTGTATCCCCCACACGGATACCGACTCATAGTATTGCTGATAAACTCCGCCAATGGTAAGATACGTATTCCAATAACCTCTCGAAGTAAGCCGATACTCAAAATGAGCGCCTAATTCTCTGCGCGGAATGATACCCGTGGTAAAATCCTGCGCAAGTCTGTATTCCAGATTAGCACCTAAATGCTTTTGTCCACTTTGAAAAAACACACCATAGGTTGATTCAAAAAAAGATTCGCGGCCACCAAAGTTTTCTTTCATGAATCCACCCCCGATACGCCCGATGACGTGGCGTGTAGTGACCAAATTCAATTGAAGAATCTGCCAATCAATCGATGTAAGATCTTCGTTGCCGGTGATTTTTTCTTCCAACAAATAGTTAATTCGAAAGTCGGTTGAGAATAATCCCCAGTTTCCACGAATGCGCGGGTTCATGAGGTAATACCGCGAAGGTTGTATAGCTGCTTGCGCGATTACATCCAGTGAAACGATGTATTCATTTTGTGAACGCTTATCTAATTTGTATTGCTGCCACACTCCAATTTGACTAAGGCTGTTAATAAAAATATCAACAAAAAAACCATCTCCTCCGGAGCCTCCGCTTCTTCTTTCTCCTCCCCCTCCTCCGGACTTAGAATTGGAGGAGGATGCATTTTTAATATCGCCCACTTGTGCCAGCGATGTGGTGGCGATAAAAAGGCAGAAAAGGGGAATCAGGCATCGCATAGCTCAATCTTAACTCGTAACCATACGAAACTTATGAAACTTGGTTACATGAAACAAATCAGCTCTCTTTGCGCAGCACTTGTAAAGGGGGTGTGGAAATCACCTCGCGCGAATTAAACCAACCGATAAAGACCGTCAGCAACACCACCGATGAGGTAATGATCGCTAACTCCAGATAGTTCACAGCAAACTCTACTTCAAAAAAGAATCGGGTCAGTACCCAGCCGCCTCCCAGCGACAGAATCATTCCCGTAAGGGCAGAAAAGATGCCGAGGTAGCCATATTCGATTAATGTAATGCGCATGATTTGCGTGGTGCGTGCGCCAATGGTGCGTAGCAATACATTTTCCTTCATGCGCACAAACTTCGAATTGACAACTGCTCCTGCAAGCACAACCAGTCCGGTTATAATGCTGAATAAGGCAAGGAAGCGAACCACTAAACCAATCTTTCCAAAAAGTTCTGAAACGGTACTTAAAATCAAACGCAAATCAATTAAGGACACGTTTGAAAAATCTCTTACGAGCGCCTGTTGAAATCTTGATGCCACCTGCGGGTCATTTACACGGGTAGCGGCAACATATATCTGTGGGGCGTTTTCCAACACTCCGGTAGGGAACACAAACAAAAAGTTAGGTGGATCTTTCGGCCAATTGATCTCGCGGATGCCGGCTACTTTTACTTTTACGAATACACCTTGCACATCAAACACCAGACTATCGCCTAATTTCACGCGAAGCGTTTCGTGCATGCCTTTGGAAATCGTAACGTAAACCGAATCCTTTTTTCCTTTTTCAAATGCCTGAAGTTTTCCTTCGACTAGCTCTTCCGAACCGGTCAGGCTATCGCGATAGGTAACGCGGTATTCGCGGGTAAGCGCCCACTCCGGAATTTTGGTGGTGTCCTTTTGTATTTCTTCTACCAATTTTCCATTCACTTCTTTCAATCGGCAAGTAATAATCGGGACTACCTGATTGACCGGAAGATGATGTTCTTTAATTAACTGAACAACGCCTTCTTTTTGATTCGGTTGAATGTCAAACAAAATCGTGTTCGATTGATTTTTGTTTCCGGTAAACTCTACCTGATTCAACAAACTGTTTTGAATGATGTTAAGCGTAGAAATAATGAAAGCCCCTAATCCAATCGCCACCATCAATACACGCGTTTGATTGTTGGGACGAAATAAATTGGATAGCGCATGTCGCCAGAGAAAGGAAGCCCTTACGGGGAAATACTTGCGGGCAATCCACAACAGCGCAGTGGCTACCAAAGACAGGCATCCTAACGCAACACCCAATCCTACGGTGAAAAGACTTCCGGAAATGAAACTTGCAGTCTGATACGAAGCAGCCAGAATCGGAAAGAGAATGATGAGTGCCAACGCCAACCACCTGGCTTTTGATTTTACTTTCACCTGATCAAAATCTGCACGCAATACAGTGAGAGGCGGAACGAAACGCACCGCGAGCAACGGCAACAATGTAAATAAAACGGAGACAAGTGCTCCGAGAAGTATTCCCTCGACAATAGCGCGATACGAGATCGCAAAGTTTAATTCCAGCGGAATGTATTCTTTAAATGCGTAAGGAATAATCTGATGAATGCCCACGCCTACTGCTGCACCGATCAAACTGCCCGCAACGCCCAGTACAAAAATCTGAATGAAATAAATGTTGAATGCCTGCCAGCCCGATGAACCAATACATCTTAGGATCGCTACGTCATCGCGCTTTTCACGCGCATAAATATGTACAGAACTCGCTACACCGATACAACCGAGAATGAGTGCAACAAATGCGAGCATCGAGAAAAACTGATAGACGGATTTAAAACCCTGACCCAAGCCTTCTCTTCGCGCTTCCACCGTTTCATAACCGAAACCCCATTTCTTTGAGAGCGGTTTTACTTTTTCAATCAGCGCTTTTGTTTGCGATTCCGAATTTGTCTTCACATAAATGCTATACCCTACGCGGCTTCCATATTGCACCAGTCCCGTAGAGTCGAGGGCGGAGAGTGAAATATAAACGGCCGGTGCCAATGTAGCAGTGAGCCCACCGCCACCGGGAATTTTTTGTACCACCCCAGCCACCTTAAACATTTTGTTGCCAATCTTGATGGAATCTTCTGAACTCACTTGGTATTGAGACGCCAGCGATTCATCCAACATGGCGAAGCGCCCCGTCTTTACCAATTCATAGGCGTTGGTAGGTTGTGTTACGAGCTCGCCATAAAAAGGAAAATCGCCTTGCAGTGCCGTTAATTTTACAAGCCGCGATTGCTGCGTGTTCATGAACATCACCATCGAAGCCATGTCAGCATCACCTGCCATTTTCACCGAAGTGGGCTCAATGGTTTGAATGATTTCAGGATCGAATTTCTTTGTTCCGTTCAGCACCAAATCCGCGCCCAGCAATTCTTTCGCATTGCGATTGAGTTCGTCTTGTAATGAGTAATTGAGTGAACTGATGGCCACCACAGCCGCAATGCCGGTAATTAGCGAAGCGGAAAACAAAAACAACCGCGACAGATTGTGGCGCCCATCGCGCCAAGCCATCTTCCACACCCACGGGTCCTGAAAGATATTCTTCGTTACTTTTTTTATTTTAATGATGTACTCGATCACAGCGATTGTTGTAAAAGTTCAGAAATAAATCAGGCGTGGGTGGCAACACCGGTGAGACGCTCATTCACCAAATGTCCGCCTTTCATTTGCAGTACGCGTTCGGTTTTCTCTGCAAGTTCCAGATTGTGCGTTACCAATACCAGCGTAGTTTTTGCTTCGCGGTTAATTTCGAACAACAAACGGGTAATCTGCTCTGCATTTTCTTCATCGAGATTACCAGTGGGCTCATCGGCAAACAAGATGCGAGGCGATGTCATAAACGCTCGTGCCATCGCCACTCGTTGCTGCTCTCCACCCGACAGTTGCGTAGGATAATGATGTAAGCGATCGCCCAAACCTACCCGACCGAGTAAGTCTTTGGCTTTCGATAAAATATTTTTTTCACCGCGCAACTCCAGCGGTATCATCACATTTTCTAAAGCAGTGAGTGTGGGTAGTAATTGAAAATTTTGAAATACGAAGCCCACAAATTGATTACGCACGTAGGCACGATCATCTTCACTCATGGAGTTCAGTTTGAATCCCATCAATGAAATGGTACCGGAAGAGGGAACATCCAATCCGGCACACAAACCTAACAATGTTGTTTTACCACTTCCGGAGGGACCAATAATGGCCACGCTGGTGCCGGTTGCCACCTCAAACGATACGTCATTCAGAACGGTCAGTGATCGTTCTCCGGATTTATAAACTTTCGAAAGTTGTGCGCATTGAAGAACCAATTCACTCATATGTTATAAGAATAGATTAACCAAAGATTCCTAATAATCGTTAATTGTACCTAATTTGTTCCGTTATTTAACAAAAGAAAAACAATTTAGAGGTATGGTCGGTAAAAGTATTGTTCTTATTGTAGCCTTTCTATTTTTTCAAAGCGCACCCGCGCCAAAAACCATTCTCTTCTTTGGCGATAGCCTCACAGCAGGATACGGATTATCTCCTGAAAGTGCATTTCCGGCATTGATTGAAAAAGATTTGAATAGTTCTAAAAAAAGAGTTCGTGTTATCAATGGCGGTTTGAGTGGCGAAACCTCAGCCGGTGGCTTTTCACGTATTGACTGGG
>DGYK01000011.1:222568-227488 GCA_002398365.1 Flammeovirgaceae bacterium UBA5008 | reverse complement strand
TATTGACTGGGTGTTGAAGCAACCAGTGGATATTTTTGTTTTAGAGTTGGGTGCAAATGACGGCCTTCGCGGATTGCCTCTTGATCAAACCCGAAAGAATTTACAAGGCATCATCGACAAGGTAAAAGCAAAAAATCCAAAGGTAAAATTAGTATTGGCGGGCATGATGGTGCCTCCGAACATGGGCAAAGCATACAGCGATGAGTTCAAAGAAATCTTTCCGGCACTCGCCAAAAAAAACAATGCAACACTGATGCCCTTTTTGTTAGAAGGTGTGGGTGGCGATGAAAAACTTAATCAAGCGGATGGCATCCACCCAAATGAAGCCGGACATAAAATAGTGGCTAAAAACTTAGGTGCTATTTTATCGAAATTGTTATAAGCTATAGACCTTTCGCAATCAGTTCTACCCAATACGAGTACATTTTGCCGGACGGGTGTAATCCGTCTGCTGCTACAAGAGTCGGGTCATTTAAACCATCACGTGAAATTTCGGTGATATTAAAATACTTGACTCCTAATTTGTAGGTAATCCGAGCGTTGATTTCGTTAAACAAATCAATCGCAGCTGAAATGGCGACTTGCTTGGGTTTACCAAATGGCGTGTATCCATAATCTGGAATCGAAACCACAAATACATTTTCCTTTTTGCCTTTCGCCAATTGGATAGCCAAAGTCAGTAAGGCTTCAAATTCAGCTTCGTATTCTTTTGATGACTTTCCCTGGTATTGATTGTTTACACCAATCAGCAAAGAAACCATGTCATAGTCATTCTTTAACTGCGCGATGGTCATGGCGTTTTTTAAATTATCGGTTCGCCAACCGGTGGTTGCAATAATAGTAGGCTTGCCATAATCACGATTTTTCTTGCGCAACGTATCGGCCAATTGATTCGGCCATCGCTCCGCTTCGGTAACACTTTCACCAATGGTGTAAGAGTCACCCAGTGCCAGATATTTTAGTTGTTGTCCTTCTGCAGAGGTGAAGCTCATAAAGAAAATAATTGCAGCCGCTAATTTAAGCAGGGACAAATGAAATCTGATAGGTAACTGGTCCTGTTCCATTGTTCAAAATCATTTTAAGTTTCAATGAAGTGCCGGTTAATTCCTGTACCGTTGAAGGCGCATCGAGTGCTGTATAGTTAAATAATCCGTTTTGAGAGTATACTTCACCAGTTAAAACCAATAAGATGGCACCGTTGGCTGTAAAAGACCAGGTGCCCTTTTCGATCAGAGCCGGATCGGTGGAAAAGCATTGGGTAGACCCCTCAATTGCTTCGTAGTCTTGTGCATCGTTATTTTTAAAGTAAAAGCGGTTGTCCGTAAAACAAGTTCCCAAATTCAATTGTTGTTCGGGGTTGGTTCCTGATTGCCCGGTAATGCCGGTTAATCTCCAAATCTTAACAGCGCCTTTTTCTCCCGCTAATAATTTGCCTTGTGCATCTGCCTTGTTCGGCAATGTTACTTCTTTGGTGCACGAACCGAAAAGCAGGGCACTTGAAACAACTCCCAGAAATAAGCACTTTATTCGATTCATAGTTTCTTATTGCATTCTAATTAGGTATTTTTTCGGAGGAATACCAATAATTCAATTACTATTTAAACCAGTACACGTATGAGCGCAGATCAAATATTCCAAATTTGCAATTCCATTGCCCCGATTGGTTGGATTTTGCTGGTGTTTCTTCCCCATTGGAAATGGACTCAACGAATTGTGGTTGCCGGAATCCTTCCCCTATTATTAGGGATTGTATACTTAAGCATCATCCTGCTGCATTTTGGTGACAGTGGTGGTGATTTCAATTCGCTGAATGGCGTGATGCAATTATTCACCAGCAAGTGGGGTGTAACAGCCGGTTGGATTCATTATTTAGCATTTGATCTGTTTATCGGGAGTTGGGAATTAAGCAATGGACAGAAAAATGGAATTCATCATTTATTGCTAGTGCCAAGTCTATTGCTTACGTTTTTATTCGGTCCCATCGGACTGATCGTTTACTTTGTGACACGATTTGTGAAGACTAAAAAATTCCTCCATGAAAATTTTTGATTTGCTGCGCGACATTAAGAAGCAAAACAGTGTATTGTATTGGATGGGTGTCGCGAATGTAATTTTATTCGCAGTCTGCTTTATCTTTTATTTCTTCGACTCAAGACTGATCATGGGAATCAATCCATGGATCAAACCGATGAAGTTTGGGTTGAGTGTGGCCATTTATTGCTGGACATTCGGTTGGCTTCTTCAATTCCTTGTCAATCGATTCAACATAAAACTCATCAGCTGGGTTGTTACTATTTGCATGATTGCCGAAAACGTTATCATCACCATTCAAGCAGCTCGTGGCGTTACTTCGCATTACAACATTAGCAGCGGATTAGATGCAGCGCTTTTTGGAACGATGGGCTCCTTCATTGGCATCAATACCATCATTATCTTTTATACGCTTTTATTATTTCTGTTTTCGGAAACAACATTGAATAAAAACATGCTCTTAGCTTGGCAACTGGGACTGTTTCTGTTTTTAGTTGGAGGTATTGCTGGCGGTATCATGATTTCACAAATGAGTCACACCGTGGGCATGCCTGATGGTTCTGAAGGAATTGCTTTTCTCAACTGGAGTAAGGTGGCAGGCGATTTACGATCGGCCCACTTTATTACTTTGCACGGTTTGCAGGCCATACCGCTGTTTGCTTTTTTTATATCTGAAAAAACAAAAAACCCCCGGTTGTTTACTTCGCTTTTTTACATGCTGTATGCGCTCGCTTGCATCCGACTGCATCAGGTGGCTTTAGATGGAAAGCCATTCTTTGACTTTTTCAGTTTCTGAAACAACTACACTCGTGCTGCCAGCAGCAATTCGATATTCTTAAATTTCATATCAAACTTACGCGCTACTGATTCATTGGTCAGGTGGCCTTTGTAGGTGTACACGCCTTTCATAAACCACTTGTGGGCAAAAATCATTTCTTCTACTCCACCCTCTTCGGCTGCGCGTAAAATAGTAGGTGTAAAAATATTACTTAATGCCGTAGTTGCCGTGTTCGCTACCCGCGATGCCACATTGGGCACACAATAATGAATTACATCGTGCTTACGGAAAACCGGATTGGCATGCGAGGTAATTTCAGATGTGGCCACACAACCACCTTGGTCAATACTTAAGTCGATGATTAATGAATTGGGTTTCATGTGGCTCACCATCTCTTCGGATACTACATGACGAGCCCGGCCCTTCTCCGCCCGAAGCGCACCAATCACCACATCCGCATTTTTTAAACATTCACTCAATGTAACCGTGTCAATCGTGCTGGTGTAAAACTGATGCCCCAGTGTATGCTTGATCCTTCTTAGTTTATACAAGTGATTATCGAACACCTGGATTTCCGCGCCTAAGCTCAAAGCCGCCCGCGCTCCATATTCGGCTACGGTTCCCGCGCCAATAATTACCACTTTCGTGGGAGGCACTCCGGTGATACCACCTAAAATAATTCCCTTACCACCGCGAGCCGTACTTAAATACTCCGCTGCGATGAGCATCACCGTACTTCCGGCAATCTCACTCATCGCGCGTACAATCGGCATGCCACCTACTTTGTCTTCGATAAACTCATAGGCTAATGAAGTCACTCGTTTTTTCAGCAAAGCGTTGATGCGCTCACTGCTAAGGTAACCCATTTGCAAAGCGGAAATCAATGTTTGACCGGGACGGAAATAATCCAACTCCTCCACCGTAGGCGGCTCGATTTTTAAGATAATGTCTGCTTTATAAACCTCTTGCGGGGAGTAAGCGATCTTCGCTCCTGCTTCGCTGTATTGCTTGTCGGTAAACTTCGATCCTTCACCTGCCTTGGTCTCCACCCACACTTCATGGCCGTGGTTGATGAGCAACGCCACAGCATCAGGCGTTAGGCTGATTCGATTTTCCTGCAACGAAATTTCTCTCGGCAACCCGATAAAGAAAGAACTTTTGCCGCGTTTCACTTTCAGCATTTCTTCCTGTGGATACAGGCTGCTTTTGGCCAATGCCTCAAAGCCTGTTTTCTTCTTCTCTGACATAATGGATAGTCCGCGTTTGCGGATCGTTAACTTCTAACTGAATTTTAAAACAGCGATCAGGCAATAGCGATGGAATTTTCTCGCTCCACTCGATCCAACATAAATTACCCGATTCAAGGTATTCGTTCACTCCGATGTCATAGGCTTCCGCTTCTGACTTCAGTCGGTAAAAATCAAAATGATAAATCGTTTTTCCTTCCCGATCGTGATACTCGTTGACTATTGAAAATGTTGGGCTTGAAACGGTATTGATCACACCCAATTTTTTGGCCATCGCTTTGACCAATGTTGTTTTTCCTGCACCCATGTCGCCATCAATCAGCCAAATGTGCTCATCCCGTGCAGCATCAATTATATCTGCAGCCACCTGCTCTAATTCATTCAGGCTATATACCGTTTGCATCTGCTCTTCTACTTCAGGCATTTTTCGAAGTTAGCGAAATTACAGGAATGATCATTTCTTCCAGACTTACTCCGCCATGTTGAAACGTATCCTTGTAAAAATTCACATAGTAGTTGTAATTGTTAGGGTAAGCAAAGAATTGATCTTCAATGGCGAAAACATAAGTGGTAGACATATTCGACTTCGGTAAGAAAAACTTCTCCGGCTTGGAAGCTTCCATCACTTTATCGCCTTCGTAATTCAAATTCTTTCCTTGCTTGTAACGAAGGTTGGTATTCACCGACTTATCGCCAATAATTTTAAATGGGCGCTTCACGCGAATGGTGCCGTGATCGGTCGTAATGACCATCTTCACTTTCTTTTCAGAAATCTTTTTTAAGATTTCGAAGAGCGGTGAGTGTATAAACCACGACTTGGTAATTGAGCGATACGCGGCTTCGTCCGGAGCCAGCTCGCGAATC
>DGYK01000011.1:162964-222431 GCA_002398365.1 Flammeovirgaceae bacterium UBA5008 | reverse complement strand
CGGAGCCAGCTCGCGAATCATCGCCATGTCGGTGCGAGCGTGCGAAAGCATATCTACGAAGTTGTAGACAATCACATTCAGATTATTATTAAACAAGTTGTTGACCGAGTCAGCCAGATCGCGGCCCTCCTCCAACTTTTTAATTTTATTATAAGAAAACTTGACGTTGATATTATTCTTTTTGAGCTGTCGCGCTAAAAATTCATCCTCAAAATTATTTTTGGATTCATCCTCGTCTTCACCTACCCACAAGTCAGGATGGGTTTTCACCATGTCGGACGGCATCATGCCACTAAAAATGGCATTGCGCGCGTAGGCAGTAGTGGTAGGCAAAATGGAATAATACGTTTCTTCTTTATCGACATTAAAAAATTCGGCTACGAGCGGCTCAATGACTTTCCACTGATCAAATCGTAGGTTATCAATCAAAATCAAAAATGTAGGTATCTCCGGAGTCAGTTCCGGCAAAACCTTTTTCTTAAATAACTGATTCGAAAGCAGCGGGCGATCCACATTCGGATTGTTCAACCAGCTTTCATAGTTCTTGCGTACAAAGCGACAAAAATTGGTGTTCGCCTCTACCTTCTGCGACTCCAGCACCTCGGCCATGTCGTGGTTTTCGGCTTCATCCATTTGCAGTTCCCAAAAGACTAATTTCTTGTAGAGTTCCGCCCACTGCTCGTGGTTCATGTCATCCAAAAATGCCATGCTGATTTTGCCAAACTCTTGTTGGTAACTGGAATTGGTTTTCTCTATGACCAGTCGCTTGTTATCCAATATTTTCTTGATGGACAATAAAATCTGACTTGGATTAATCGGCTTAATAAGGTAGTCATCAATCTTACCACCAATGGCATCTTCCATGATGCGCTCCTCCTCGTTTTTGGTGATCATGATCACCGGCAGATTGGGCTTATTGCTTTTGATTCTCGCCAGCGCATCCAAGCCGGAAATACCAGGCATGTTCTCATCCAGAAAAACCACATCGAAGTGTTTGGCTTCCGCCAACTCTACTGCTTCCGAACCATTATTGACAGGGGTAATATCATAACCGCGTTGTTGTAAAAAAAGAATGTGGGGCTTGAGTAAGTCAATTTCATCGTCCGCCCACAAGATGTTGTATCTTTGCATGAGTAAATTTTTCCGAATTTACGCAAATTACCATTGATCGAGAAGGCAAAACGCATAACAACTTGAATAAGAAAAAAATCATCAACGATCCGGTTTATGGATTTATCACCATTCCGAGCGAACTTATCTATGATTTGATTCAACATCCTTATTTTCAACGGTTGCGCTACATCAAACAACTGGGTTTAAGCGATTTAGTCTACCCGGGTGCGCAGCATACGCGGTTTCATCATGCGCTGGGCGCCATGTACTTGATGGGTCGTGCGCTCGAAAGCCTGCGGGCCAAAGGCATCGAAATCTCGGAAAAAGAAATGGAGGGTGCCCAGATTGCAGCTCTTCTCCACGATGTTGGTCATGGACCACTCTCACACACCTTAGAAGAAACATTACTGGCGGGTATTCATCACGAAAGTGTTTCATATCTTTTTATGAAATCGTTGAATGAGCAGTTCAATCACGCGCTTGATCTGGTACTACAATTGTTTCGCAACAGCTATCCACGTAAGTTCTTTCATCAACTGATCAGCAGTCAATTGGATATCGATCGGCTGGACTACCTTATGCGCGATAGCTTTTTCACCGGTGTCATGGAAGGCACGATTGGCATCGACCGCATTATTGCGATGTTGAATGTCAGCAACGATCAACTGGTGGTAGAAGAAAAAGGAATCTTCAGCATTGAGAGTTTTATTAATGCCCGCAGATTAATGTACTGGCAAGTGTATCTCCACAAAACGGCTGTAAGTGCCGAACGGATGATGGTGAACATTATTCGAAGAGCCCAATACTTGTACCATGCCGGGGAGCCATTAATGTGCAGCGAATCGTTAAAAGTCTTTTTGAAAGAAAATCATTCACTCGAAGACTTCACAGAACAACCTCACTTACTGGAATCGTTTGGGCAATTGGATGATAACGACATCTGGGGGGCTATTAAAATCTGGAAAGATCATAAAGATGAAATTCTGGCGGGGTTATGCAATCGACTGTTATTACGTGAACTCTTCCAAATCCGACTGCGCAACTCGCCTATCAAAAAAGCAGAAATCGAAAGCGCGCGCGAGCAAATCCATCAATCGTTTGGTGTTTTACGAAAAGATGCCAGCTATTTGTTTTCCTACGGGCGAGTGAGTAACGAGGCTTACATCACCGATGGTAAACCCATCAACATCTTAATGAAATCGGGTAAGGTGGTTGACATAGCCTTGGCTTCGGATTTGCCCTCTATTAAGGCGATTAGTAAAATCGTTGAGAAAAATTATATATGCTGGCCTAAAAATATATCTTTGTAAAAGAGGTAACAGGTTTTCTACATAAATCAAGCGAAATTCCTGATCTCTAAACAGCGAGCTTATGGAATTTACCATTACACAAATTGCGGGGATGTTGGGTGGCCAGGTGAGTGGCGATGGAAATCAGAAAATCAACATGCTTGCTAAAATTCAGGATGCGAAGAAAGGTCAGATCGCATTCTTATCCAATCCGAAATACGAACAATACATTTATACCACGCAAGCCAGCGCGGTCATCGTAAAAAAAGATTTTCAAGCCAAAAAAGAAGTAGCAGCTGCCTTGATTTTGGTAGATGATCCGTATAGCAGCTTCACGGTGCTTTTAGAAGAATATCACAAGATGATGAGCTTCCAAAAGTCGGGCGTAGAGGAGCCAAGCTTTATGGCAACTAACTCCACCATCGGAGCGAATGGCTATCGAGGCGCTTTCTCCTACATTGGTAGCAATACCAAAATCGGCAATAATGTAAAAATCTATCCGCACGTTTATATTGGTGATAATGTCGTCATCGGCAACAACACCATTCTGCACCCCAACGTGAAGTTGTATGCGGGAACCAAAATTGGAAACGACTGTGTGATCCATGCCGGCACTGTTATTGGCAGCGATGGATTTGGATTTGCCCCACAAGCAGACGGCACGTACAAAACCATTCCGCAATTGGGCAACGTGATTATTGAAGATAAAGTAACTGTAGGAGCCAACACCGTGATTGATTGCGCCACCTTATTTGGAGATTCTACCATCATCCGCGAAGGCGTAAAACTGGATAACCTGATTCAAATCGCTCATAATGTGGAAGTAGGCAAGAACACGGTGATAGCCGCTCAGGCCGGGATTTCCGGATCCACCAAAATTGGAGAAAACAACATGATTGCCGGACAGGTAGGTATTGCCGGACACTTGGTGATTGCCAATAACACCAGCATCGGGGCACAAGCTGGTATTTCAAAGTCAATTAAGGATGAAGGCCAACGTATTTTAGGCTACCCGGCTTTCGATATCAAAGAATATTTCCGGTCATATGCGGTCTTCAAACGCCTGCCGGATCTAAACGATCGCCTGCGGGAATTAGAAAAAAGGGTGCTTTCCACCGAAATCCCTGCCGAAACCGACTCATCCCGAGGAGAATAATCCTTGCTTTTGACCCTCTAATCACCGATTTAGACTTTAGCGTTCCTCAAAAAAGGTGCTTTTTTGGTATATGTGTTAATTCTGGGTTAAATTTGCCCACTTTTTAAAAAATGCTAAATCACAAGCAGCAAACTATAAAAAAATCGGTCACCATTTCTGGTGTGGGCCTTCATACGGGGGTTCAAACGAACATGACGTTCCTTCCGGCTAAACCCAATCATGGTATTAAATTCCAACGAATCGACCTACCTGGTTCACCTATTGTGGATGCCGATTGCGACCGGGTGGTGGATGTTTCCAGAGGAACGACTATTGAGGAAAGCGGTGCGCGCATCAGCACGATTGAGCATACCTTGGCTGCCTTAGTAGGTTTGGAAATTGATAACGTTTTAATTCAAATTGATGGACCGGAGCCTCCCATTATGGATGGTAGTTCTATTCAGTTTGTTAATGTTTTAAAAGAAGCAGGCTCGGAAGATCAAAACGCATTGCGCGATTTCTTTGAGGTGCAGGATTCTATTTTCTATAAGGAAGCTGCTCGAAATGTTGAGATTGCTGCGTTGCCGTTAGACGACTATCGCGTAACAGTGATGGTAGACTATAACTCACCCGTGTTAGGTAGTCAGCATGCATCGATCACCAGCATACAACAATTTGAAAAGGAAATTGCTTCGTGCCGCACGTTTTGTTTCCTCCACGAGTTGGAGATGCTCTACAAAAATAATCTGATTAAAGGAGGCGATCTGAACAATGCCATCGTGATTGTGGATCGTGTGGTGGAGCCCGATGAGTTGGACAACATCGCCAAGATGTTGAATAAACCAAAAGTAGAAGTAAAGAAAGAAGGTATTTTGAATAATGTTGAGCTTCGCTACAATAATGAGCCGGCTAGACATAAGCTTTTAGATATAATTGGAGATTTGGCTTTGGCGGGCAGACCGTTGAAAGCTCAAATCTTAGCGGCTCGTCCCGGTCACGCTGCAAACGTAGCTTTCGCGAAGAAGCTGAAGAAGCAAATGCAAGAGGCCGGTAAAAAAGGTGTGCCGAAATACAATCCGTCATTACCACCGGTGATGGATATCAACAAAATTATTTCAACCCTTCCTCACCGCTATCCATTCTTGTTGATCGATAAGATCATCTATTTGGACAACGAGCGCGTAGTGGGTGTGAAAAACGTGACCATGAATGAAAACTTCTTTCAAGGACACTTTCCGCTCAATCCGGTAATGCCGGGTGTTTTGCAAGTAGAGGCAATGGCCCAGATTGGTGGCATTTTGGTATTGAACACGGTACCGGATCCTGAAAATTACTGGACATACTTCTTAGGAATTGATGAGTTCCGTTTTCGGAAAATGGTTTTGCCGGGCGATACATTGGTAATCCAATGTGATTTGCTCGCACCTATCCGCAGAGGCATTGCTAAGATGTCGGGTAGAGCGTATGTAGGAAATACACTTGTTTGTGAAGGCACGATGACGGCCAGTATAGTAAGAAAAGATTTATGAGTTACCACCCACTGGCCAATGTGCACCCCGATGCAAAAATCGGAAACAACGTAATCATCGAACCATTTGCTACCATCAAAGGTGATGTAGAAATTGGAGATGGAACCTGGGTTGGCCCTAATGCCATCGTCTGGGAAGGCAGTCGCATCGGAAAAAATGTAAAGATTTACCCGGGTGCTTCAGTTTCTTCCATTCCCCAAGATTTGAAGTTTGCCGGAGAGAAAACAGAAACGCACATTGGCGATAATACCGTCATTCGCGAGTATGTCACGATCAGCCGCGGCACGAATGATAAATTCAAAACGGTCATTGGAAAGAATTGCCTGTTGATGGCCTACGTTCACGTAGCCCATGATTGTATCATTGGCAATAACTGTATTCTAGTAAATGCTGTTCAGGTAGCAGGCCACGTAGTAATCGAAGATTGGGCGATCATTGGCGGATCTAGCGCAGTGCATCAATTTGTAAAAGTGGGTGCTCATGTGATGGTTTCCGGAGGATCGTTGGTTCGCAAAGATGTTCCGCCCTATACCAAAGCAGCACGCGAACCCCTCACCTATTGCGGCATTAACTCCATTGGCTTACGCAGAAGAGGCTTCGATTCGGATAAGATTTCAGAAATTCAGGAAGTATATCGTTACATCTTCCTGAAAGGACTCAACAATGCCAAAGCCATTGATTTGGTGGAAAAAGAATTGCCCGCCAGCACTGAGCGCGATTACATCCTCAATTTCATTAAAGCTTCAGAGCGGGGCATTATGAAGGGAATATCAAACGGAATTGGATCTTTTGAATGAAGATTGTAGCCAACAATCTCAGCAAACGATACAACCGAGAATGGATTTTCAGAAACTTCTCTTACGAGTTTCAACCCAAGGAAACCTACGCTATTACGGGGCCTAATGGCTCCGGCAAATCAACCCTTTTGCAAGTATTGTGGGCGCAGCTTCCGCCATCCGGTGGAGAAGTAAATCATTGGGTAAACGACAAGGCCCTTGTCGTGCAAGAGGTATTCACTTCTATTGCCATAGCAACGCCCTACATGGATCTAATCGATGAATTCACCTTGCGGGAAATGGTCGAATTTCATTTTCAATTCAAGAAAACAAGAAATGGCAAATCGGTAGAAGATGTCATTGAGTTAACCGGGCTCAAAAGCTCAGAACACAAGGCTATTTCAAATTTTTCAAGCGGAATGAAGCAACGGTTGAAGCTCTCACTCGCATTTCAAACGGAAGCCAATGGTTTGTTTTTAGATGAACCTACCACCAATTTAGACAAGAAGTCGATTCAGTGGTATTGGGATCAATTGATTGAAATACAGCGGTCCACCACGATTCTCATTGCCTCTAATGATGAAGGCGAATATCCTTCGGATGCCGGCAAAATCGATATTTTGAGCTTTAAATAAGGTTACATCCCTTTCCAACTTGCCATTAACACACAATTAAGTCTGCCTAACGCATTTTTTTTTACAAACTCATTTTAGTAAGTTTAGAGGTCAATTTCACATACTGAAGAAAATACACCTCAGTAGAGGTTAACAGAATTGAAAATCATTAAAACCAAAAATAGCATCTGATGAAAGCATTGAAATTACTTGTGTTGATGGTATCTGTAGGAGCCCTGTTTACATTTTCAAGCTGTGGAGGCGGTGGAACAACACCTGAGCCTATTACTGACCAACAATTAACTAAATTGACCAAAACTTGGAAGTTGACAGCAGTAACTTTGGATGGTGCAACCATGGCAGCCTTCTACAAAGTAACTGGTACTGATCAATTTAAATTAACCATTACTGGAACTAAAGGACAGACATCTTTCGCCTATACCACTACTGGAAACCCTCCCAGCGGCAGTGTTTGGAAAGGAACCAGCGATTGGAAGTTTGGAACAGATCCGCTTACAATGATTAAGCGAGATTTAGCTTTGACCACTCCTTTAGATGTAACGTATACGGTAACAACCACTACCCTTGAAATTCGATTTACTTTTACCGGAGCCGGTTATACCAATCAAGGTAGAACTGAACAAACCAATGGTGCTTGGGTATTTACATTTGGCTTATAAGACTCAAAAAACAATATTCTAAAAAAGCCCTCGAATGAGGGCTTTTTTATTTTCACCCATTTCTCGTCACCACTGTTGCACTTGCCTGCGCCACCGGCAGCACCACCATATCCGCTATCACTACGTGGGCCGGTCGGGTCAAAACATATAAAATGGTATCGGCAATGTCATTCGCGTAAAGCGGTGTGAGCCCCTGATATACTTTTTTGGCCCGATCCTCGTCACCCTTAAATCGCACTAACGAAAACTCGGTATCCACCATACCTGGATGAATGGCTGTCACTTTTATTCCAAATGGATTCAAATCCATGCGCATTCCTTTCGTGAGTGCATCTACGGCAAACTTGCTGGCGCAATACACATTTCCATTGGTGTAGACTTCCTTTCCGGCAATGGATCCTAGATTGATGATATGACCACTCTTGCGAGCAATCATTCCCTCCATCACCTGCTTGGATACATACAGCAAGCCTTTCACATTGATATCTATCATCGCATCCCAATCGTCTTCACTTCCGGTTTGCACCGGATCCAGACCATGAGCATTCCCTGCGTTGTTGATCAGCACGTCAATTTCTTTCCACTCGGCTGGTAGGGATGCAAGGGCTTTATTTACTTCAGTGCGATTGCGCACATCAAAACAAAGTGACGAAACACGCGTATGGGCCGCCAGTTCACCCGAAAGTTTTTCCAAACGATCTTTTCGTCTGCCACAAAGAATCAGTTGAAATTGATTTTGCGCCAAAAGGCGGGCGGTAGCTTCGCCAATGCCAGAAGTGGCACCGGTTACCAGTGCGATGCGTTCGTAGTTCTTCATAAAATAATCTGTTGGTTATTGGAAGATGAGGTAGATACCGATGGTATTAGTGTTGAGTCTCGAAATCGGATCCTTGTAAATACTGGGTGTATCGCCCAACATATCAGTAATTCCGCGTGAAAAGCGGATTTCGGGCGAAAACTTAAACAATGGGAAATAAAAATCGAAACCAATACCGGCATCTAAACTAATGTTGCTTTTTACAATGGGGATGGCATCGGAAGCGTTTTGAACATCATTTTTTCCGGAAGCCTCAATAGCCGGTGTAATACCGCCCACCATATACATCCGCACATTGCCTCGCCTCATGGATTTGTATTTCAACAAAAGCGGAAACTCCACCATCGTGGTTTCGACCTGCTGCGATTGCACTCTGCGATCCGTAAAGTAATAGGTAACTCGATGTGAATAAAACCCGGCCTTGGGCATCAATCGCAAATCCAGAAACTCGTTGAGCCGGTAGTTGACCAAAAAGCCAAGCGAAAAGCCGGGTATGTATTGCGGCTGAACCGAATGAACAGTATCCAAATTTTTGGTGACGAATTGATTGGAATAATTGACCTCGTATCCGGAAGTATGCAACCCGATGGAAAAACCATAACTGATTTTGCGCTGATCGTAGTCGGGATTGTTTTGACGGGCCCAGCGGAATATTTGTGCTTCGGATGCATGAGAGCCCAGTAAACTTGCCAGCAAGATTACTTGGTACCTGAATACAAAGAGCTTATGCCAAAAGTGAGTGGTTTGCATGAAGTGTTTTTATATCCCAATTCATCTAATATGCGCGTAAAATCTTTTCCATCCGGAAAGGCGTTCACCGACTCGGGCAAGTAAGTATACGCATGCGAATCTTTTGAAAAAAGTTTACCAATGGTCGGAGTAATAAATCTAAAGTAAAACGAATACAATGGCTTAAACCAAAATGAAACCGGCTTGGAAAACTCAAGAATCACCACCCTGCCTCCCGGCTTCAACACCCGCAACATTTCACCCAGACCTTTTCTCAAATCTTCAAAATTGCGCACACCAAATGCAACGATGATCGCATCAAACATATTCTCCTGAAAGGGGAGATTTTCTGAATCGCCCGTTCGCATTTCTACTATTTCACTAACGCCCTTCTCCTTCATTTTCTTGCGCCCCACTTCCAGCATTCCTTCGGAAATATCGACACCAATGATTTTTGAGGGTTTTAGAGAGAGCGCCTCTAAGGCGAAGTCGCCTGTGCCGGTAGCTACATCTAAGATCAGTTTGGGCTGGTCTTTCACCAGCATCTTCACAGCCTTTTTGCGCCAGTGGATATCAATACCAAAGCTGAGAAAATGGTTGAGGAAATCGTAATTGCCGCTGATGGTGTCAAACATTCTAGCTACCTGCAGCTTCTTGCCTGCCACATCGTTTTTATAAGGAACTACCGCCAAAGCTTGTCTTTTAAAGGATTAAAAATGAAAAACAAAGATAATAGAGTTCGTATAGAGTAACTAACTACCCTAAACAGTAAAAAGTATGCTTTGTTTGCCTATTAATTGCTCAGCACTTTAAACTCTACCCTGCGGTTGAATTGGCGACCTTCTAGCTCGTCATCGTTGCTGGCTAAGGGTTTGCTTTCACCATAGCCTACCGTTTTGATGCGTCTGGTATCAATTCCTTTCGAAGTGAGGAAACTCTTCACCGCATTGGCTCTGCGCTCCGAAAGAATTTTGTTGGTCAGATAATCGCCCACGCTATCGGTATGTCCACCAATTTCTACTTGTAGGTTGGTGTTCTGTTTCATCATCGTTTCCAACTTATTCAATTCGCTGTAGGATTCCGTTTTGAAGGTAGCCTTATCAAAATCAAAATAGATGTTGCGTAATACAGATACTACACCTACTACCAGCTTACGCATCTCCACAGTTTTGGTGATCGTATTTTCTTTGGTGGTGGCACCCGGCACTTTCACCGTCAGGTTTTGAAATACATAACCCTCTTGCTCAACCGAAAGCCGGTATTCTTTCGCTGCGCTGGATGTAATGGTAAACTCAATCACGCCTCCACCTTGCTCTACCGCTCCAACTACGATTTTATCTTTCAAGCCTTGCATTCGCACTTTGGCTTCCAATGGATTTTTGCTTTCTGCATCAACCACCTTTACCACATATTTAATTGGGATAATTGCTGGTTTTTCAGGCTTCTTGGGTTCAGGTTTAGGCTCCGGTTTCACTTCCACTGGAGTTGTCACTACAGGTGGTGTTTCTTTTGGGGTCTCCTTGGGGATTTCTACAACAGGTTCCGGTTTTACAGGCTCAGGCTCTTTTGCTGCTACAGGAGGTGTTTTCGGTTCTTCTTTTGAAGGTGTGATCATGTAAATATCTGAGTAGCCCAAGCCATCTTCACGAACAGAAGAGTAGTACCATTTATCACCTGACTTAGTACCAGAAATGAATACATCGTTATCTGGAGTATTGATAGGATAGCCCATGTTTTCAGGCTCACTCCACTCATTTTTATCTTGATTAATCAGATTTGATTTGAAAATATCAAAGCCACCCATTCCTTTCCGACCCATCGAGCTGAAGTAAAGGGTCTTTCCATCGTAGTCGATATAAGGTCCATCTTCATCGTATTCTGTATTGATGCCGGGTCCTAAGTTTTTCACTTTACTCCATTCGCCACGACTGTCTTTTGTGCATACATAAATGTCCGATCCACCGAAGCCACCTGGGCGCTCGCTGGCAAAGAATAGATGTTCTCCATCTTTAGTAATAGAAACCGATGATTCGCGATAGGATGAGTTGATAACGCCCGGCAAAGCTTCCACCTGACTCCATGAGCCATCTTTTTGCCGCTCGCTATAGAAAATGTCACCAGCACCTTCATCTTTGTAGATAAATAACATGTTGCCATCTGGAGAGAAGGCTAGGTTGGAATCAAAAAAACGGGTATTAATGGATGGCCCAATGTTCTTAGCACGTTGCCAGTTGGCTCCGTTTTTGGTAGAAGTAAAAATATCCTCATATGGCTTGTTGTCGTCTGCCACGTTTTCATACGTGTTGCCGTCTCGCCTGCGCGTAGTAAAGATGATTTCATTTTCAGATGAATTCAAAACCGGGGCGTAGTCTTCAAACTCTGAATTGATCTCTCTACCCAAATTAACAATTGAAAAAGGCTTTGGGCTCGCAACAAATTCTTTACCATTATTACATTCTAAAATCTTGCGATCGACCTCCTTCATATCAACCTTATCCTTACCCTGATAATTTCCTTTTTTAGCCAGTTTGTTTTTATAAAGGGTGTAGTATGTTATGGCCTTGTCAAACTGAAGGCCCAAATGATAGCTCCATCCTATCCAATATTCCAAATCGAAACGATAGTCTGGATTTTGGCGATAAACACGCAAGAAATACTTGACAGCTAATTCCTTGCCTACGGTAGCCATGTACAATCGTCCCGCTTCGAAGTTGGCCTTAATGAATGTAGTATCGTAGTTGGCGGCAGTTACCATGAGGTCTCGGGCATCGTCTTCTGCTTTGGTTTCAGCAAGAATCAACTCGGCCTGTTCCATATACACTTTTGCCTGCTCTTTATCCTGTTCTTGCGCAAGCAGCGTTTTTAATCCAACCAAGAGGGAGAAAGCACTGAATAAGATCAGTACCCTTGAAAGGTTATACATATATCAAAAAATGGCTTATACACTTGTTTAAAAAATGATTCCAAGACAGGCAATTTAGCAAATTCTTCTAAAAAGTAAAGGGCTCATTTTACAACATAACTAACACGTATCTTACATTATTAGTAATTTGCGGTTCAATTAACACTTTAAGATATGATCATCAAGTCGGCTGAGTTCGTGATAAGCAATACCGACTACCAAAAATGCCCTCCATCGGCTAAGCCGGAATTTGCCTTTATCGGCCGCTCGAATGTGGGCAAATCATCATTGATCAACATGCTGGTGCAGCGCAAAGATTTAGCTAAAGTTTCCGGAACACCGGGTAAAACCCAAACAATCAACCACTTTCTGATTAACAATGCGTGGCATTTGGTGGATTTACCGGGTTACGGATTTGCTCGCGTTAGCCAGGAAGCACGGTGGAACTTCGGTAAGATGATTGAAGAGTATTTGCAAAACCGGGCGCAATTGTTTTGCACATTCGTGCTGATCGATTCGCGGCATGAGGTTCAAAAAATAGATCTCGATTTCATCAACTGGATGGGCATTAAGCAACTTCCGGTGGCCGTCTTGCTCACTAAAACAGATAAGCTAAAAAACAGTGAGTTGGAAAAATCCCGCAGAAGCATTGAACAAACTTTGTTGAATCACTGGGAAGACCTCCCTCCTATTTTTATTACTTCAGCCGTTAAGAAGTCTGGTCGCGATAAGGTGCTTGACTTTATTCAAACCGCTATTGATAGCCAAAAAAATGCTTAGTTTTGCGCTCTCAAAAAAATAACAAATGGAGCTAAAAGACATTGCATCGGTAAGTGGAAAAGGTGGGTTGTTCAAAATCATCAAGCCGGGAAAAACCGGAGTGATTCTGGAATCATTGGATGATGCGAAAACCAAGTTGGTAGTGGGTGGCAATCAGCGCATGTCTTTGTTGAGTGAAATCTCCATTTACACCACAACCAAAGAAGGTACCGAATCATTGGAAACCGTTCTTATCGCCATCAAAAATAAATACGGCAACGAATTGGGAGTAACACCTGAGTCAGATGCAGCTCCATTGCGTGCTTTCTTAAAATCAGTACTTCCAACGTTTGATGAAGAGCGTGTATACGTTTCAGATATGAAGAAACTGGTGAAATGGTATCTTCTCCTGACCAAATTAGCTCCCGAAGTTTTTACGCCATCCGCGGAAGCGAAAAAAGAAGCCTAAAAGCTACTTCACAAACCCGATTGCTTTTTCAACCATCTTCACCGACCCTACATAAAATGGGGTGCGCTGGTGTAGGTCTTTGGGTTTAATTTCCATAATTCTTCCTTTGCCATCAGAAGCGATTCCTCCGGCTTGTTCGGCAATAAATGCCAGCGCGTTGCATTCGTACATCAAGCGGAGTTTTCCGTGCGGGTCTTTTGCTGTGGCGGGATAAATGTAAATACCACCTTTCAACATGTTACGATGGAAATCAGCTACGAGCGAACCGATGTAGCGCGCAGTGTAGTTACTGTCTTTGCAATATTTTAAATACTCATTGACAGCCGGAGAAAATGAATTGGCCGATCCTTCATTGATGGAATAAATTTTTCCGTTTTCCGGCATGGTCATATCTGGGTGCGAAAGTACATACTCTCCCAAAGTAGGTTCGTAGGTAAATCCATTTACACCATGCCCAGTGGTATAAACCAACATGGTGGACGATCCATACAAAATGTATCCAGCTGCCACCTGATCATCGCCTGTCTGCAAAATATCTTGCTCATTGATCGGTTCACCTACTTTGCTCTTTCTGCGGTAAATGGAAAAGATCGTTCCAATCGAAACATTTACGTCAATATTGGAAGAGCCGTCCAGCGGATCGATGGCGATCACATAGTTGCCTTCATTATTCAAATCGACAAACGATTCGGTTTCTTCGCTGATCAGCGCACACACCTCACCACCTTTGCTGAGGGCCCGTGTAAAGCGAATGTTGGCCAATACATCGAGTTTCTGTTGTTGTTCACCTGTAGAGTTTTGAGAACCCATTGCACCCATGATATCAATCAAACCAGCTTTATTGATTTCGCGGTTTACCACCTTCGAAGCCAAGGCGATGTCGCGGAGGAGTTGTGAGAGTTCGCCACTGGCATATTGAAATTGGTCCTGATTGTTCTTGATAAATCGATCCAACGCGGTGCCGATGGGCAATGCAATGCGAGAAGCTTCCATAAAGTCTAAATAAACAGATTTTGATCACTAAATTTCGGCCACAAATATACTCTGCAAACGTTTGAAATACCTATTTTAGATGAATATCTTTAAATTCGGAGGGGCTTCGTTAAAAAGCAGCGACCGCATTGAGCAGGTAGCGCATATTATTCATTCTCAGGCCAAAAGACCTTTATTGATAGTGGTTTCTGCCATGGGTAAAACCACTGATGCGTTGGAACAGGTTGTAACGGCCGCTCTCGCCAAAACATCTGCAGAAAGCGAAATACAACCACTCAAAACCTATCACCTTCAATTGATTCAGGAATTGAAATTGCCTGCCGAAGTTGAAAAGGAAGTTTCGGGCCTTTTCAGTGAATTACAACTTGCCACACAAAAAACGGCTGAGCGAGATTTGGTTTACGACAGTATCGTTTCTTTTGGCGAAATCATTTCTTCGAAGATCATTGCCGCTTTTTTACAATCTAAAGGATTTTCAGTTCAGTGGGTGGATGCACGAAAATTTATTCAAACCGACAACTCCTTTCGGGAAGGAAAAGTGAATTGGAACGAAACCAAGCAACGAATCAGTCAACTGAAATTTGGATCCAATGAAATTTTAATCACGCAAGGATTTATCGGCTCCACGCCTACTGGCGAAACCACTACGCTGGGGCGCGAAGGTTCGGATTTTACAGCCGCGATTTTTGCATCGTGTCTTCTGGCAGAAAGCGTGACCATTTGGAAAGATGTACCCGGAGTAATGAGTGCCGACCCCAAGCGAATTGCAAATGCCATTGTGTTTGACGAACTGCCTTACAAAGAAGCCGCTGAAATGACTTATTACGGTGCCAGTGTAATCCATCCAAAGACGATCAAGCCATTGGCGAATAAGAAAATTCCGTTGTATGTAAAATGCTTTCTCGATCCGCAATTGCCCGGAACCAAAATACACGAGTGCAAAGTAGATCGCCTGCCACCGTTGATTGTGTATAAAGAAAATCAGTGCCTTGTGTCGTGTAAGGTAACGGATTATACGTTCGTAGATGAAACGCAAATCGGTATCATCTTTCAAGCGCTGACAGATTTGAACTTGCGGGTGAATGTCATGCAGAATTCGGCTATCTCTTTTTCATTTTGCATTGACTACCGAGAAGACAAAGCTTTAAAGCTAATTGAGAAACTCAGTCGCAATTTTGAAGTGTACTACAACGCCAACCTGACGCTGATTACCATCAAGAATTACGATGCAGCTACTTCCACACACTACCGAAATATGAAGGGTGTATTACTGGAGCAATCATCACGTTCTACTTTGCAGGTGTTGGTGAAACCGGTAGAGTAGCCGCCAGGTGATCGATTAAATTTCGGGTGGAGCGATGGAGGATATCAAAAACCTCCTGAAAATCTTTTTCAGAACCGTAGTAGGGATCGGGCACATTGCCGGTTCCTTCCGGATCAAATTCACGCATCATTTTTATTTTGTGCAAATACTTGTTGCTTACATCCAGCCCGCGAATGTTTTGAAAATTCTGTTCATCCATTGCCAGAATGAGATCAAACACCTTTAAATCGTGAATAGAAAGCTGCCTGCCTACATGGTGAATAGAAACGCCATTTTTGTGGGCGTTGCGAATAGTGCGCGGGTCCGGGGGATCGCCCACATGATAATTAGCAGTGCCGCAGGATTCAGCCAAAAAATCGTCTTCCCGATTCAATAGGCGGCAATGGTGTTGAAAAACGGCTTCTGCCAGTGGCGAGCGGCAAATATTTCCCAGACAAACAAATAATACTTTTACCATACACAAAATTACTACTGGATGGTTACAAAAAATAAATGCCCTGTATTTATTCATGCATAGTACATAGTACGCCTTTGGTTAAGACTGGCCCCTTCAAACGAGAAGAGGCCTTTCTTTTTTATGGCAAACTTTTTCAAGTATTGTTTAGCTTTGGGGATTAACCTACCACAACTATGGACTTCATTAAAGTGACCGAGCAAAAAGAACCCTTTGTTGCACTCGTTGAATTAAATCGCCCGAAAGAATTAAACGCACTCAATCATCAATTAATGACAGAGTTATTATCTGCTTTTCAAGAGTTGGATAAAAACGATTCGGTACGTGCCATTGTCCTTACGGGAAATGAAAAAGCATTTGCGGCCGGAGCCGACATTAAAGAAATGGCCGATAAAACAGCCGTTGAAATGCATTTAATGGATCGATTCACTACGTGGGATCAGATTCGGAAAACGAAGAAACCAATTATCGCGGCCGTGAGTGGTTTTGCGTTGGGCGGTGGTTGCGAATTAACGATGATGTGTGATATGATCATCGCAAGCGAAACTGCGAAGTTTGGTCAACCGGAAATAAAAATTGGAACGATACCGGGTGCCGGTGGAACACAGCGTCTGACTAAAGCAGTGGGTAAAGCCAAAGCAATGGAGTTGATCCTTACGGGAAGATTTCTGTCTGCGGAAGAAGCTCATTTTTATGGATTGGTTAATAAGGTGGTGCCTGTAGAAATGTATTTATTTGAAGCACTTCAGTTAGCCAAAGAAATCGCACAGATGTCGCCAGTGGCCGTGCAATTGGCGAAAGAAGCCATCAACCGATCCTTTGAAACGCAATTAGATGAAGGCCTCGCTTATGAGCGAAAGAATTTCTATTTGACCTTTGCCAGCGAAGATCAGAAAGAGGGCATGAAAGCATTTATCGAAAAACGAAAACCCGAATACAAGGGAAAATAAAAACAAAAAAAGCGGGGCAACCCGCTTTTTTTTTGAATCAAAAATTAAACACCTGTTAAACTATTTTCTTTAAGTTGGCAAAACTCGTTGTGATGCTTTCGAGTGGATTCGCAGGCATGTCATGCTCCACAAAAAAATGTTTCATGCCCGATGTTGATGCATTGGCAAAAATCTTCTTGAAGTCAATCACGCCATTTCCAACCGATTCTACCTTTTGATAGTCTGCCGACAAATCTTTGACATGCCATAACGGGAATCGTCCCGGGTTTTCATTGAACAACTGAACTGGATCTTTTCCACCTTTGATCGCCCATGCCAGATCTAATTCCATTTTCATCAGGCTGGTATCTACTTGCTTCAAAAAGATGTCGTACGGAAGTTGTCCATCTACCGGCCTGAATTCCGCATCGTGATTATGGTATGCAAAAGTGAGTCCTGCCTTCTTCGCCAACTCACCGGCTTTGTTCAAAACCTCGACAGAGCTTTTGATATCGTCCAACGTGGTGATTGGTATGTTCGCACAAACCAAATAAGGTACTCCGCCTTCGGCAACCGCATCTACCAATTCCTGTGCATTCTCTTTCAGGTTTTTCATCGGTGGAATAACGATCGGTTTTCCATCCGGGCCTGTTGGTGGCTTTGCACCCGGAGGTAATTTAAACGGTGCACCAAACACATGATGCGACTTCCATGTTAAACCTTTGTCCTTCAAAAGCGCGGCAAACTCCTTCGGCTTCATTCCGTAAAATCCACCTTTCTTACTGAATGCGGATTCAATTTCTGTAAATCCAACGGATGCAATTTTTTGAATCGTGCCTGGCACATCATTATCAATTTCATTGAAGAATGTAAATAACTGCAAACCCATCGGGCGTGCGGCTGACAAGAAGTTGGCAAACAAATCTTGTGAAAGCGCGAGGCCACCTATAGCCAAAGCTGATTTTTGTAGGAAATATCTTCTGGTTGTCATAATGCGTTTTAATTTTTATTGGCTGCTGTATATTTTAATCCGAAACCAAACTTGTACAAAGGGTCTTTGGAATCATAAGGCACATCTTCTTTCTGATTGCGCACGGCTTCCATCGATGAAGGAAGTTCAAAAGGTAATTTCCCCTCCGGTTTTGCCTTTCCGAAAATAACATCCAGCAATGCTGCATCGCTCGCGCCAAAATTGACGAAGAGCCCTTGGGCTTCTTTACTGATTTCAGGAATGACGGCAGGTCGATCAAGATAAACATCTACAATTGTGGGAACAGTTTTTAGCAACTGAATAATGCTGTCCTTTTGAGCACCTTTGAAATCTAAATCGCCATGATGAAAACCGCGTGCAAATGGATTTTTCGTCTCCACCGGAATCCATGGTGCCGACAATCTCAGAATTGCGAAATCGGCTTCTTCCGGTTTGCTGACTACCGTGCCGTAATTCGCAGCTACTTTGGGATCTACATTTTTGACAAAGATTTTGAGTTTACCCGATGCGAGTGGCAATACATTTTTATCGTTATTTAACAGGGTGAATGATCTGCGCTGTGTGGCCTCTCCTAATTTTTTCCATTCTGACTTACCCACGGTTTGAGTGGCCTTCTCAACATCCACATACGGATTATCAAACAAACCCAATTCAAACTTTTGACGCAGTAATCGTCTTACCGATTGATCAATACGTGCTTCGCTGATCTTTCCTTCCTTCACCAGTTGCACAATTAATTCGGGTCTACTCTCGCCCCCAAACTGATCGCAACCGGCATCGATTACCTTTTTCACACGTTCCACTTCACCGAGCGACTCTACACCCCAGGCACGAGCAGGCCATACCGCAACACCCATGTTCACATCGGTAATCAACCCCCAGTCGGTGCAAACCACGCCATCGTATTTGTATTTTTCGCGGAGCAATTTGGTGATCATGTCTTTGTTAAATCCAAAGCCTACATTCTCAGTGCTCTGATCCATTGGAATTCCATAGTAGGGCATGATAGATGCGGTCTTTGCTTCGAACGCTGCTTCAAACGGAATCAAATGATAATTGAAGTTATTTCCGGGGTACACCTGACCTTTGTGAAACTCAAAGTGCGAGTCGAGGCCTTCCTTTTGAGGGCCACCTCCCGAGAAATGTTTCGTCATGGTTGCAACACCGGTAGCTCCTAATTTCTCACCCTGAAAACCGAGTATGTATGCCTTGACCATTCGGGCAGAAAGTTTGGCATCTTCCCCAAACGTGCCGCTGATGCGAGGCCAGCGAGGTTCCGTAGCTAAATCGGCCATGGGGTGTAGTGCCACGCGAATACCCACCGCTAAATATTCCTGCCGTGCGATGTCACCAAACTGACGCATCAGTTTTTCATCGTCAATAGCAGCAAAACCCAATTGCTCGGGCCACTGCGAAAAATCATTGGCAGCCATCGCAAAGATATTGTTACTGAAATAGTGTCGCGGATCGGAAGCAATCGAAATTGGAATTCCTAATCGGGAGTTTTCCGCTGCCTTTTGTACGTTGTTATTCCAAATGGCAAGAGGTCGCGTAGGAGGCGCTGCCCAAATATTGACATGCGTAATTTTCTTTTCCTCAATCAGCTTATTCGCCTGCGGCATGCGCGCGAACATTCCTTTGCCGGGAATATCATCCAATGAACCATCGTCATTGATGCGAGTACCACTGATAAACATCATACCAGCTTTCTCTTCTAAATTCATCTGCGCCAATACATCATTGACACGTGCCTCGACTGGCTGCGAAGCATCTTCATACACATCCATCCTACCATTTTTATTGAGATCTCGATAATTGAATGGCGTAGAAACGATCCAGCTCATCAGCGCCATAGACCCCACTCCGCCTAAAAGAAGGGCCAACGTGATTTGTTTATTCAGTTGGTTATTCATGGTTTTATTGTGTTAATCTTACACAATGATAAGAAAAACGTTGAATATTAAAATAGCCGATCCTTTTTTATATTGCCGATTATGACCAAGGATCCTTATTCATTATCCCCAGAAGAATTCTACGAGCGTGGTGATTCTTACTTTCTGCCGCACATTTCAATTGATTGTGTCATCTTCGGATTTCATGATAACCAGTTAAAAGTGCTTTTACTGGAATGGAAAGATTCGTTGCGGTGGAGTCTTCCGGGTGGATTTATTTTAAAAGATGAGGATATTGATCAGGCGGCTACTACCATTCTTTTGAAACGAACAGGTTTAGAAAAAATACACTTGCAACAGTTTCACACGTTTGGCGATCCCAATCGTGACCGAAAAAAACATGGCATTAATCCACCGAAAGGGAGCAATCCCAAAAGCTGGCTGATGGATCGTTTTGTGACCATTGGGTATTGGGCGCTGGTCGAGCATTCGAAAGTAACTCCGACTCCCGATTCATTTTCACGTTCTTGTAGTTGGCGCGAAATATCAGAGGTGCCCGAGTTGATTTTGGATCATAATCTCATCATCGAAAAAGCGCTGGAGTCGTTGCGCCTTCAATTGAACGATTTTCCGGTTGGGTTTAACTTATTGCCTGCCAAGTTTACGATGCCGGAATTGCAAAGTTTGTATGAGACCATTCTGGATGAGAAATTGGACAGGCGAAACTTTCAAAAGAAAATGCTGTCGCTGGGTATTCTCACGCGCTTGAATGAACGGAAACAAGGTGGTGCACATAAAGCTCCATTTTTTTATAAATTCGATAAGAAGAAATACCAAAGAGCTTTAAAGCAGGGACTTTCATTCGGGATCTAAAAAACAAAAAAAGCCCCGCAAAACGCAGGGCTCTTTTTTCATTATAAGGAGTAAATTATCTCACATTAAAGCCAAAACCTACACTAAGTGAATTGTATTTCTGTAGAGTATAATCACCATGGAACGTGAAGATAGCAAACTTCAATCGCAAACCAGCTGTTAATCTTGCACCTGAAGGACTTCCGCTAATATCAATTGGGTCAACAAGAGTTGCGGAATTAGTAGTATAAGTACCTTTTACAGCTAATGATGAACTGTTGAAGTTGTAGCCAACTGATCCATAAAGAGTGAGAACCGAGATTTTCTTTGAGATCAATCCTTGCAATGTCATAGCCGTAGTCTCGAAGATGGCTTTCTTTCCTGGGTCACTCGAATCTAGCCCAACATCCATTTTTAATGAAGTATAGCCAAAGAAACCAGAGAGATCAAAAGGCAACGATTTAACTCCGGGGATATATTGTTTCACATCATGCATTACACCTATACCAAACATACTTACACTTCCGCCATCACCAACTTTAGTACTTGGAAAAAATCGCAATTTTAAGTCTGTCCCTTTCGGTAAACCCAGTCCCAGTTGAATCATAGCCATAGGTGAGGCAGTACCTACTAAAGGTACATCTAAGTTCAAACCCGGAGCACCTTCGAATGGTGCACCCGAAGGAATCCCATTAACATAACCTTGATATTGAGGTTTAATATCATTTCCGAACACGGTAGGAACCTCTGCTGAACCTGTTGGAGCTACAGGGGTTGAGCCTACGGCCACCAACTTTACATTTGTCAAGTTAGCATTGTTGACCATATATTTTAAGTCAGAACTGGATAAGAAAACGGGTGACATGGTAAGCGTTAAGTCAAATCCAAATAGCTTGTGTGGCGCTGCCGTATTATACCAACCTTGGTTTAGGCCAATGCTTACTGCATTTAAGGCAGGCATAGCGTAACCGCTAACAAGATAATTTGCATCTGCTTTGGATCCTTTAATCAAATTATCAATATCATCTTGCGCGAACAAAGAGATGGTACTTACCATCATCAAAAAAAATAATACTTTTTTCATAGTTGGGGATTACAATTTTAGGTATTAAGAAACAGACATAATTTGGATTCAATATTCCAGTATAAATTCAAAATAAATCAATTTTTACCAATAATTTGCATGTTGTTTTATGGGCCAATTCTTTTACAACTTCTCCATTCATATTTTGGCTGGCATTTATGCGTTAGCATCTATGCTTAATGCAAAAGCGAAGCTATTTGTAAGCGGTCGAAAAAATATTTTTACCCGATTAGCTGCATCCTTTACTTCACAACAATCGCCTGTTATTTGGATCCATTGCGCCTCACTTGGAGAATTTGAGCAGGGTCGGCCTATCATTGAAGCCCTGCGACCCGCTTTTCCACATCACAAGATTTTACTTACTTTCTTTTCTCCCTCCGGTTATGAGAATAAGAAAGATTATTCACAAGCTGATTTCATTTTCTACTTGCCCTGGGATACCCCCGCGAATGCCAGACGGTTTGTGGAAATTACGAAACCAGTTTTGGCCATCTTTATCAAATATGAATTTTGGTATAACTACTCGCAGTCATTAAAAAACAGATCGATCCCATTAATTTCAGCTTCCTGTATTCTGCGACCGGATCAGGCTTTCTTCAAGTGGTATGGATCTATTTTCCGGAAGACGCTGCACAACTTTCATTATTTCTTTACCCAAAACATCGAAACGCAAGAGTTACTCAAAAAACTAAATATTCCCTCTACCGTTGCAGGCGATACGCGATTTGATCGGGTTCATCAAATTACGCAAGCAGGGGCAGCCATCGAATTAGCGGCACAATTCAAAAACAATCAAAAGGTGTTGGTGGCAGGAAGTTGTTGGAAAGATGATATGGATGTCTTGAGCCCATTTATCAATGATCACTACCAGCAGCTCAAGTTTATCATTGCTCCTCACGAGATTTCAGAAGCCTTCATCACTTACATTGAAAAAAGTATTTCAGCTAAAACGATTCGCTATTCACAAGCGAAAGAAGGCGTAGAAGACTTTGATGTGCTTATTGTAGATAATATCGGCATGCTTTCACGGTTGTACCGCTATGGAGAGTTTGCCTATGTGGGTGGCGCCTTTGGCGATGGTCTCCACAATATTCTGGAAGCAGCCTGCTATGGCCTTCCAATTTTCTTTGGTAATAAAAACTACAAAAAATTTCAAGAAGCTACTGACCTAATTATGCGAGGCGGAGCTTTTGAAGTGAGTGGATATACAGAGCTTCGCCAAAAGTATGAGTCCCTTAACAACCGCCCGGAAAATTTCCTGCTAGCTTGTGAAGTAACACGTGCATATGTGCAAGAAAATTTAGGTGCTACCAAGAAGATTGTTGACTATTGTACCAAACTCATTCCAGTCTTATGAAGCATGTACAAAATGCCTTACCTGAAACCATAAACCTATGAAAGGCACTGTGGTTAAATCTACCGGTTCGTGGTATGAAGTTCGTGTAGATACGGGTAAAACGATCAATTGCCGAATGAAAGGAAAAATTCGACTGGAAGGAATCAAAGAAACCAACCCCGTGGCAGTGGGAGATTTTGTTGAATTGGATGAAGAAGGCACAAATGGTGTCATTCATTCCATCCTACCACGAAAAAATCATCTCCTACGACAAGCCGTTAAGAAAAGTAGTCACTCTCAGATACTGGCAGCGAACATCGATCAGGCGATGCTGGTGGTTACCCTCAAACAACCGCGCACCTCCATGGGGTTTATCGATCGCTTCATTATATCGGCCGAAGCCTACGGCATTCCTCAGGTCATCATTTTTAATAAAGAGGATTTGTTGTCTGATGAAGAAAAAGAAGAAACGCATGAGTTGGTCAAACTGTATCAATCGTTGGGAATACCTTCCGTTCGCATTTCAGCCCTAACCGATTCAATTGATAAAATCCGTCAATTGCTCAATGACAAAGTAACATTGATGGCAGGCCACTCGGGTGTAGGGAAATCCACCCTCCTCAATAAAATTGCACCTCATCTTGATCGAGCCACCGGATCTATATCCGATTTCTCACAAAAGGGAACTCACACAACGACATTTGCTGAAATGTTTTCGTTGGATGAAACCACTTCGATCATTGATACACCCGGAGTCAAAGAATGGGGGCTTGTGGATATGACACCGCAGGAAATTTCAGATTACTTTGTGGAGATGCGTGAAATTCGCTTGAATTGTAAATTCAGTTCCAAATGTCTGCATTTGCAAGAGCCAGGTTGTGCTGTTCGTCAGGCGGTGGAAGAAGACAGAATTTCAGAAAGTCGATTTAACAGTTATCTCAGCATGGTTGCCGGTGAGGATAACCGAAAGTAAAGTCGAGTAAAGGCGAAAGCTAACTTAAAATCCAAAAGTTGAAGAGACACTCTTATTTCGTAACGTATCCGTGCCTGGAGTGCTCTATGTTCGGAGACAGATCGATTCATGCGAGCATTTTTTTTACACACATGCAACGTACTCCAGCGCTGCGGACTAGCTCGCTTAAATTGTTTTTCTGACATCGATCCATGCACCAATCTTTTACGGATCAGCGGAATGGGAGAATAACAAAACAAAAACTGACGAGAAGCACGCATTAAAAAATCGAAATCCTCAAAGGCCATGTCCTCATCATACCCTCCTATTTTATCGATCACTTCTTTACGGAACATCAACGTGGGAGATAAAAGAAAATAACGATGAATGAGGGCTCTATAAATGTCACCCTGTGGAATTGACGTATGCGGAAACCGATCTGAGTGCTTTCCAATCATCTGTCCGTTTTGGTTAATTATTTCCGCATCTGAAAAATGGATACTGCACTCTTTCCGTTCGTTTGTCAAGCGAATTCCCTCTGCTACGCGTTCTGGCAGCAACACATCATCGGCAGCCAAATCAATTAACCATTCGCCTTTGGATAGAGCCACGGCTTCATTCAATGTTTTCGTATAGCCTTTGTTCACATCATGACGAATGAACTGTACATTCTCTTTACCTATTAAAGATTGTTCAATAATCTGAACACTGTTATCGGTGCTTCCATCATCCATCACAATAAGTTCGATCGGCTGGTAGGTTTGTTGAAACACAGACTCGATTGCCTCGCGCACAAACTGAGCGTGGTTGTAACACAAACACATCACCGTAACCAGCGGCTGCTTCATGCGATTTGTTTAGTAAAGGTATACTTGGCCGATGACTTTCCACCGACACTCTTTTTGAAATGGAGCAACGATGGATTTAATATTCCATCTACTTGTGATGTACCTAAATCAATAAGTTTAATAGAATGACTTTGCGCGTACTCATAGATTCCCTGCAACAACTGAGTAACCGGACTTAGTTTATCAAAAGCAGCAGCATGGGCATAATAGAAAGTGTACAAAATCGAATCACTCACCTGAATGCAAATAGCAGCCGCGACTAGCTGATGATCTTCTTCCACCGAAAAAAGTAAAAAATTTTGAGGTAGTTTTTCTACCGTTTGCTGCATGTCACTCCAACTCATCGATAGCTGATATCCCTTAACCTTTCGTGAATCTGCTATAAAAGCATAAATCTTCTCCAGATGATTGAGTTCCAATTGAGCAAAAGAAAAACGCGCTAAACATTTTTTGAGTTTCTGTCGCTTCGATACAGTGAGCTTCGTTTCGAACGAACTTTGAGTGACCGAAATAATACTTGTTGTCTCTTCGTAAATTTGAAAACGATGGGAAGTCAGCACCTGTTTTACCAAACGTGTGGTCTCGGGCGCAAAAGCCGAAGGATAATGTTTTATTTGAATATGTTGACAACCGCGCGTCAACAAATCAGATTGGGTGAACGATAACCATCGATCCAATTCTTCATCGTTCAGATTTTGCCGGAATTCAAAAGAACCAAAAGGCGCACGGTAGGGACTTCTCGCAGTGTCGTTTTGAAAATAAAAATGAATCACCCCGCACAGTCCTTGCCGAATGACCTTATAGGTAAGCCAACCTCTTTCTGATTGTAACCGGAGATGGCTTGCGCGATTAAATAAAAAAGTCCCTTCATCGGGACTTTGCTGATCGACAACTTCAACAACAAAAGTGAGCTTATCCAAAATTAGTAGGGGATTCCGATTTTTTTATAGATGAAATGCATCAGCCAAGCGGGACCAATCATCAGGAATTGTACATCCTTGAAAAAAGAAGGCTTCTTGCCTTCCACCTTGTGGCCATAAAATTGGCCAATCCAAGCTAGTACAAATATTAAAAGACATACCGCCCATAAAGGGGCAACATTGGCTTGTAGAATTTGACGCATCGCGAACAGACATAAGGTACCAAACAATAACATGCCTATCGCCAACGGAACGGATAATGTAATGTAATAGAGCAAAGCCACAAAGAGTAACACCGCGGCCCAATTGGCGAACCAGCTTCCTTCGCCAAAAACAGATACAAGAAATCCGGAAGGAATGGAACCAATCAAACCCACAATACTAAAGAAGATCAATGGAACACAAATCCAATGAATCATTTTGTTAGTTGCGTTCTGATGGCTTTCACCATATTCCGAAAGTAGTGCGTCAATCTTTCGCATAACGTAAATGGATTAGTTAGGTCATCAAATTTAATAGAAACGAACCAACTTCTCAAGCCTTGGTGCGCACCTTGGCCCATTCTTTAAATTGCCAGTAAACTACCCCTGTGGTGAGGTGGTTTCCCTTGATATCGTGGATTTTCACCTCACAAGGCACCACTACCGTATCCTGCGACTGTAAGGGCTTTATAATTTTTTCTTCCATCCACTCTTTTGAAATAGTGAATTCAGCTGTAGCATCCATTTTACCTTGGTAGAGATAATTTACCTCGAGTCGCTGCAAAATCATTCGATACTTCTTCATGTCCAGACTGCTCAGTAGCAAGAAGCCGGTGGCAAATTCTGAGATCGTAGCCAAACCACATGCATGCAAACCCCTGATATGGTTGAAGTTTCTGCGCTTGTAAGGCATGATCGTTTTCAACCGATAATCAGCAATTTCCAAAATCCTAAAACCATGGGGTTTATTGAATGGCACCATCCGGTAAAGTGCCCAGTTTAAAAGGGTGAGATAAAAACCGGACTGCTTGGCTTTTTCAATTAGTTTGGCTGGATCCAACATCGCAAGGTATGTATTTAATATCCTTACGATTTACGATTTTAGCTGCAGAATCTCATTCTCCCGATAAAAAATATTCCCTGAAAAACACGAGCTGAAAAATGAATTAACTAAAAGCCCAGACCGCGCCTTGTACCCTACTGAACAATTAGTACCTTGAGACCATAAAATTGATGCATTCATGACCGAAAAAAAACGACCGACCCTAGTCCATGCATTTATTCCCATTGCTTTTCTGGTTGCCTTTTTGGCCATTAATGTGATTGTTTTTGGATCAGGAGCTACCGATGGCCCGAACCAAATTGCATTAATATTAGCTGCCGGGGCAGCCGGGATTGTCAGTTGGCGACTGGGCTATTCGTGGGATGAGATTGAAGTAAGTATTGTGAAGAGTATTAGCTCGGCCATGGGGGCGATGTTGATTTTGCTCGTGATCGGATCGCTTTCCGGAGCATGGCTTTTAAGTGGAATCGTGCCGGCCATGATCTACTACGGGCTTAAAATTTTGAATCCCACCATTTTCTTGTTTGCTGCTTGTGTGGTTTGTTGCATCGTCTCATTAGCCACGGGCAGTTCATGGTCTACCATTGCTACGGTGGGAATTGCGTTGCTGGGTATTGGAAAAACCCTCGGTATCCACGAAGGAGTGGTGGCCGGAGCTATTATTTCCGGTGCCTATTTTGGCGATAAGATGTCACCTTTATCCGATACAACTAACCTCGCTCCAGCTATGGCTGGCACCGATCTTTTTACACATGTGAAATACATGGTTTATACCACAGTGCCGACACTGGCTATCACGTTACTGATCTTCTTAGTTTGGGGCTTTACGCTGGATACAAGTGGCACTACCGATACGGCCAATGTATTGGCGGCCATTGACAACGCATTTAATCTGAATCCGCTATTGTTCATTGTGCCGGCTTTGGTTCTTTTTATGATTGTGAGAAAAGTACCCGCCATTCCTGCGTTGTTGGTCGGAACTATTTTAGGAGGAATTTTTGCGGTGATCTTTCAGCCACAAATCATACAACAAGTTTCCGGCATCACAGGCGATCCGGTTAAGTCCGCTTTTATCGCGGTGATGAAATCCTTCTCAATGGAAGTAAGCATCATCACTGAGAACCAAATGATCAATGGGCTTTTATCCTCTGGTGGTATGGCAGGTATGCTTAATACGATCTGGTTAATTTTAGGAGCGATGATTTTTGGGGGTGTGATGGAATCGTGTGGATTACTAAAACGCATTGTGGAAGAGATTATCAAATGGGCCCACTCTACCGGTTCATTGGTTGCTTCCACTGCGGTAACAAGTATCTTCTTCAACATCACCGCAGGAGATCAATACATGGCCATAGCCGTACCGGGACGCATGTTTGCCGATACGTATCGCAAGCGTGGTTACAAACCAGAGTTGCTGAGTCGCACGCTAGAAGATGCAGGCACTGTCACCTCTGTGCTCGTGCCTTGGAATACCTGTGGCGCCACCCAATCCAAAGTGTTGGGCATTGCCACCATGTCCTATGCCCCGTACTGTTTTTTCTGTATCATCAGCCCATTGATGACAGTGACACAAGCCTATCTAAATATTAAAATCCGCAGGCTGGATGACAAAGATTCCAATTCATAAGACGAATATCTCCAACGAAGAAATCAATCTATTGCCGTTGGGAGCATTTGAAGGCAAGGCGGTGGTGATCACCAAAGATTCCAAACTCGCTGCAGCCTTAGATGAAATCAACGAGCATCGGGTAGTTGGTTTTGATACCGAGACGAAGCCGGTGTTTGTGCGCGGTCATTCCAATCTGGTTGCTTTGATGCAGATTGCCTTGCCACACAAGGTGTTCCTCATTCGGCTCTCGCAAATGAAATTGCAAGGCGAGTTGGTTGATTTTTTACAGAATGATAAAATCCTGAAAGCGGGAGTTGCTTTACGCGATGACATTAAAGGTTTGCAAAAACTCCATCCCTACGAGCCAGCCGGATTTGTGGAATTGGCGGAGATGAGTAAAGCTGCCGGACTTCAAGTAGAAAGTGTGAAGAAATTGGCTGCCTTACTTTTGGGATTCCGGATTTCGAAGAGTGCTCAAACCAGCAATTGGGAAGCAGAGACACTCAACGAAAAACAGATTAGCTATGCAGCTAC
The DNA here is from genome assembly GCA_002398365.1 of Flammeovirgaceae bacterium UBA5008. GTDB lineage: Bacteria > Bacteroidota > Bacteroidia > Cytophagales > Cyclobacteriaceae > ELB16-189. Next base: position 193,857 of record DGYK01000011.1, on the reverse strand, counting down.
GGATGCGTGGGTTTGTTTGGAAGTGTATAACAAACTGACCAAAATGCTTCATCACAAATGATCGTGGTCGTTACTTCTATCCGATTAAAATCAATTGGCCATCTGCTCCGCTTTGTTCGGTTGACAAGCCGCTCTGTGCAACAGCTTAAGAAAGATTATCCGCACGTAATTTTTAAGGCTTCCGGATTTTGGAAGACTTACTATACACTGACTGGTTGGAATGATGCTGCCGAGATGAAAAGATATGCTACTTCGGGTGCGCATTTGGAAGCCATGAAATCTTCTTCGAAAGTGGCGGCCCGCATTCAGACGGTTACGTTTGAATCAACTGATTTTCCATCGTGGCAAGAAGCAAAAGAAAAACTGATAACCGGTAAGATCATCACTTACCGATAGATTATTTCCCTGACATATTCGCAGTCAGCACTACGTCTTCAAAACTGACTTTATTTGCCTTCAGACCATATAATAAAAAGCGCACTTCCTTATTACTGATGGTCGCATCGGCTTCTGCTAATTTATACAAGTGTACAAAAGCAGCGAGACGCTCGTCATCCGAACAAGCAGAAAGTAACTCATTCCCTTCAAAGTAAATCTGCTGCTCATTGGCGGTCTCAGCCTTTACTTCAAATTCATGAAACATTTTATCCGGAATCTGTTCTTCTTCTTTAATCGCCAAGATAGCAGCTCGCTCCCGATCATCAATATGTCCATCAACTGTTACCAGAAGGTGTACAAAATGAAGCAAGCCTAGTTTAAAATTATCCGTGTGTTGCATTTAAAAGTTAGTTTAAAACTTAAAATGGAGGAACCAACTTTTAAAAGTAAGAAAAAATTCAGCTATCGCTTACTGATTAATCGAATACCTGACCAGTTTAGTACTTCGTTTTCACGTTTGCTCGGGCTCGCTGCACAATAAAGTAGATGATCAGTAAAGTACAAATTAGGCTGGGGCCGATTTGGCTGTAAGGATGAAAGTCGCGAAACACATTCCCAGCAAAGGCAGAGAGCATTGCACTGAATGCCGAAATGACTTTGTAGATATGTTCGTACAACCACCATTTTTTGAGGCGCTCATGTAGGAAAAAGTACTTAAGCAGATCATACGATATTACAAAAACCAAAGCCCCTAATGTAGAATAGACCAACACCGGATTTGCCACCAAGCGGTGATGTATGACATAGCAGCCATACCAAATTGTGACGCTTAAACTGATCAATGAAATCACTAAGTCTTGCTTACCCGCCAGATTCTCTTTCAGTTGAATATTTCGAAATCCGGCATAACCTACATAGCCCGCTATCAGCGTAAGTATTAAAAAGAATGGCTCCTGCCTAAAGAATAGAAAACCTAGGAATCCGGTGCCCACTACAATCACTAAGAGGTATTTAAAATAGGTACCCACTTTCCGATGAAGTGGCACATTCCGGTTTTTGAGGATGGCGATGATACCCAGGATGATGGCGATGGTTCCGGCCACCACATGAACGATAATGTTGAGTTGATGCAGCATAGTTTTTTCTGCAAACATTCATCGAATGGGCAAATACCACAAGATTTCAGTGACTCAACCACTTGGTCAGTGACGAAATCACTTTATCCCAAAGCCAAAGTTGACCACGATCGTTTACTTTTGTATTACTGTGCAAATATCTTCCACCTATTCTGTACTGCTCCGCAATGCGCTCGGGCTATTGGCGTTGCTCATTGCTTACTACATACCTGATCGTTCTTCCTTAGCTCAGCGGCATGGGTTCGATGCCTTCTCTCCTTATTTGTTTCTCGTGCTCATGTATGGCTGGATTGTTTTCCATAATACTTTTCTCTTCAGCCGACTGTATCTGCAAGGGAAAACAAAAACATACCTTTTGTGGACTTTCCCGCTGGTAGCCTTTAGCTCCATCAACATGCATCTGGTGCTGGTCTATCACTTTCGCCAAACCAACACGCTTCCGCATCTTTTGTCGTTTTGGGTTTTTACCTTGGCGGGATTGGGAGTGTATGTATTGTTTCGCTATGTGCATTTAATCCAACCATCAAAGCCAACATCATCTCCAACAGAAGAAACAAAGCCTATTACTTTTTTGAATTGCACCATTGATGGAATCGAGCGGCAAATCCCACTGCAACAAATTCAGTATATCGAAAGTCTGGAGAACTATGTTAAAATTGTGACGGCACAAAAAACCTACATCGCGCGCTTGTCGCTGAAGGAAGCAGAAGCTAAACTACCGCGACCCGCCTTTTTGCGAATCAGTCGATCTCATATTATTCACAAATCCTTTATTTCAAGCACAACTACTGATACCGTGTTCATTCAACAACACCCGTTTAAAATTGGAAAGGTCTTTAAACGTTATGTCGATGAATATTTGAATTCTTGATTGCGCTCCAAAAAAGGTGTCTGGCACTTGGAAAGTGTCGTGACACCATAAGCGATGTTATTAAATAAAAAACCCCGAGCATTCCGCCCGGGGCCTCTCTAATTTGCAAGCAGAGAGTTTTGTCGATTAAAGATGTCTGACACTCAAAAAGTGTTGTGACACCTCAGCAATCTTTGATTAATATCTGTAATAATCCGGTTTGAACGGTCCGTTTACAGATACACCAATGTATTTGGCTTGATCCGGTGTGAGTTCTTCCAACTCCACTCCTATTTTCTTCAAGTGCAAGCGCGCTACTTTCTCATCCAAATGTTTAGGCAACATGTACACTTTGTTTTCGTACTTGCTGGTGTTAGTCCACAGTTCTAATTGGGCCAATGTTTGGTTGGTAAATGAATTGGACATTACAAACGAAGGGTGACCCGTAGCGCAACCTAAGTTCACCAAGCGGCCTTCAGCCAACAAGATTACTTGGCGACCATTTTTCAAGGTGTACAAATCTACTTGGGGTTTCACTTCATCTTTCGAAGCGTTTTTGTTCAACCACGCTACATCAATTTCATTGTCAAAGTGGCCGATGTTACACACAATCGTTTTGTCTTTCATGCTTTCGAAGTGGTGGCCGAGCACAATGCCCGAGTTACCGGTAGCACTCACCACAATATCTGCTTCTTTTACCGCATCGTTCATTTTCTTCACTGCAAATCCATCCATGGCAGCTTGCAACGCACAGATCGGATCGATCTCGGTTACAATCACACGCGCACCGGCACCACGTAACGAAGCAGCAGAACCTTTACCCACATCGCCATAACCGGCAACAACCGCTACTTTTCCGGCCATCATCACATCCGTTGCTCTGCGAATCGCATCTACTAATGATTCTTTGCAACCATACTTGTTATCAAACTTTGATTTGGTTACCGAGTCATTGATGTTGATCGCTGGCAGCGGCAACTTACCCGCATGCATACGCTCAATCAGGCGATGAACACCTGTAGTTGTTTCTTCTGAAATTCCTTTGATTCCTTTTACTAATTCAGGATTGCGATCCAATACCATGTTGGTCAGGTCGCCACCGTCATCCAAAATCATATTCAATGGCTTGCCATCTTTGAAAGCATACAAGGTTTGCTCAATACACCAATCAAATTCTACCTCATTCATGCCCTTCCAGGCATACACTGGAATACCTGCAGCGGCAATAGCGGCAGCCGCATGATCTTGTGTAGAGAAAATATTGCAAGATGACCAAGATACCTCGGCACCCAACTCAACCAATGTTTCAATCAGCACAGCCGTTTGGATGGTCATGTGCAAGCAACCCGCAATGCGGGCACCTTTTAATGGTTTTTGCTGGCCATATTCTTCGCGTAAGGCCATGAGGCCCGGCATTTCAGCTTCGGCTAATTTAATCTCTTTGCGACCCCAGGCGGCCAGGGACATATCTTTCACTTTGTAGGCAGGTTTCTCGGCAACGGTCATAAAATGTTGTTTTTCAGTTGATTTTAAGGGAATAAACCGCAAAGTTAACAGAAAGTTTTTGCCTTTCTTCACTCGCCCGCAGTTAAAAGTTCCTAAGAACTAAACAAGGCATTTTTGGGTTTAACTTTAAACTTTCAGTATGACAAAGCCAACCCTAAAAATAGATGTTGTCTCAGACATAGTTTGCCCGTGGTGTTACATTGGCAAGCGAAGATTAGAAAAAGCCATCCAGCAAGTATCCGATCAGATTGACGTAACAGTTGAGTACCATCCATTCGAACTGAATCCGGATATGCCAACAGAAGGTCGTAATCAGCGCGACTACCTTATTAAGAAGTTCGGCAGTGAATCGAAGTATGAGCAAATTACCGGCCACGTAACCGCCACAGCCGCACAAGAAGGTTTAGCCTTTGACTTTGCAAAACAAAAGGTATCACCCAACACGCGGCAGTCGCATCGGCTGATCTATTTTGCTAAACAGAAAGGTAAGCAACTGGAAATGAAAGAGGCGTTGATGAAAGCTTACTTTACGGATGGCGTTGATCTGACGAAAACCGAAAACTTAGTAAACGTGGCGACCTCGGTAGGATTGGATGCTACCGTGGTGAATACATTTCTAAACTCTGATGAAGGGTTGAAAGAAGTAGTAGCCGAAGAAAAATTAAATGTACTACGAGGCATCAGCGGAGTTCCGTTCTTTATTATCAACAATCAATACGGAGTATCGGGTGCTCAACCCAGTGACGTATTTGCAAACGCTTTTTTAGAGATTAGCGGAGTGAGGGTGAAACAATAAGGTTCGTTCAATTTGCTAATCAACTATCATTTGCTGAATCAAATGTTTTTTGCTTGTCAACTTAAGGATTACAATGATTGCAATACATAGGATCGGCTGTTGAAGAAGCGACTTCTTCCTCCATACTATAGTTACAGTTCGAACAAACCGAAACATAACTTTTCACTAATTGCGTTGGTTCCCCGCAAATATCACATGCTAAACCTCGCTTTGCTTCTGTGATACCAAATCCCGGCATATGGCAATGAGGACACGTGCTTTTAATTCGATTGACTAACTTGATAGTTGCCTGCTCGATAACTTTCAATCGCGAAGGATTGTACATCGCGCGCATATCTGTTTCTACATACACCTTTTCATATTTCTGCATGAGATCATGAAAAGTTTTCAACAAATGCGCACGATCCATGATTCCCTTTTGCAAGTCGATCAATTCGTCTGCTGACTTTCGCAGAATTAATCCGTGCGAAGGAAAGTGCACCTCCTCTGCAAAGGCGAACAGTTCTTCCTCGGTGCGTATATCCCGTCCATTGTAATTTGTTTCTGTACTCAATTCACGCTCAACTATCTCCAGATGATGGCGGGAATCCAGTAACATCACCAACTCATCATCGGCATTTACAAAAAACAGCGATGGATGCTGTCCAAAGGATCCCTCGCTGGCGATGGCCAGATCGCAGTTGTTTTTGCGCATCGCCCGCAAGCATTTTTCGCGAAGTGTGGAGATAGGATCCAACGTACGTTCAACCTCTCCGGTAAAAGTTCCGAGTTCATCGGTATCGAAGTTTTCATCTACCCAACAGGTCACTCCCAACTCCCTTTCTAAAATAGGAGCCATGACACTCTCTTTTTTGTGCTTGGTGGCAATCAGCAACTTTCGATTTTTGTACATCTCCATTTCGTGAGCAATTTAGCAACTTGCAATGGGGTTATAAATATTCCAATCTTTAAAAATGCCACTTCAAAGAATGGTGCATTCGTGAAAAAAGTTGTACTTGCAAACCTAATCTCTGCACGTGAAAACATTCCTCCTCATCATCGCTCTATTTGGGCTTTTCATCATCATTTCTGTATTTCTTTTCTTCTACCGAATGGGTAAGCCTGTCAATCAGGCTATCTCTGATTCGTATTACCACCATGCCTGGAAAAACAAAATCATTTATTCACCCATGGGTAATTGGTTTGAGCTAGGCTACACACTGACCGATGCCGATGCCAGTACATTCACGGTTCTCAATCGCGACTTTGGTAAAGATCACAAAGCGGTCTATTGGAGAGGCATCGCACAATCGGTAGACCCTACTACCTTTATGATTGATGAACACGGGATTGCAAAAGATGCAACTCATGTCTATTACTCGCGTAGCTTTGGAGGTGAACTTACCGTAGTAACCGGAGCTGATCCCAAAACATATCAACCATTTACAGTAGAAAACGAGACAAGCGGGCAGATTTGGCATCGCGATCAACAATCGGTTTTCTTATATGGTAAAAAAATAGAGGCCGATGGAAAAACATTTGCGCGTATCAACGAAACACTTGCCTACGATTCGCTTTCGCTTTATAGTATAGTTACCAATTATCAGTCGGGTGTGGGTACTGCTGAGGATAATACACAAGTCATTCGGGTTAACCAAAAACCAACCGGTATTCCCGTAGCCATTAACCAAAACTATGCTCGCATGGGTAACACGGTGTTGCTATCCAATTGGAAAACTGATTTCTCGATGCTCCCATTTACATCCATCGATTCCGTTCAGGTAATCAATGAACGTAATCTTATTATCAATCAACAACTTGTTCGCGATGGTAAATTGATACCGAAAGTGGATGTAACGAGTGTGCAAATCATCGACCGCGACTTCTTAAAAGATAAGAATGCTGTTTTCTATGACTCGGAGCTAATTCCGGAAGCGGATCCGACTACCATCGAAGTAATCAGTGAATTTTATTCTAAAGACAACCGACACGTATTCTATAAAACGAGTTTATTACCCAACGCGAATCCGAAATCATTTACGATTGACTATGGTACCAATGTAGCATCTGATGGAAAGATCTCGTTTAAAGACGGAAAGATGATAAATCAATAAATTCAACCATCTATCAATCCATTTATAAAAATACTTACTTATGAAAGACTTAAATGAATTAGCAACCCAGTTGGTTATAATGCTCAGAGAAAAGAAGTTTGTGGAAGTTCAACAGCAATTTTTCGCTGCCGATGCCATTGCCCAAGAACCTGAAAAGTTCAAAGAAAGATCTGTCAAAGGAAAGGAGAATATCATTCTTAAAGAAAAAAGATTCCTAAAAGGAATCAAAGAATGGATACGCTTTGAAGTATCCGATCCTATCGTAAGCCAGAATCATTTTAGTATTCGAATGTATACAGAAGTTGAACTCATCAACAATCAAAAGGTAGTTCTGGACGAAATAATTGTTTATGAAGTCTATGATCAACTCATTGCGAAAGAACAGTTTTTCTATTAACCGTATAATCAATCTACGATTGCCTGATACGTAAGTACTTTAAACTTATCGTTGACCTGATAAGTATTAGATCCAAACATATTCGTGTAGATCAATCCAATTAATTTTTCCTTAGGGTCGGCCCAGTAGGCTGTATTGAATGCACCACCCCATGAAAATGAACCCAGCGAATAAATAGATTGATAATCGTTCGCGGCTGTCTCTAATCCAAAACCTAAACCAAACTGCATCGTGATGGGTGGTTGTGTTTGATTGGTAAGCATCAACTCAATCGTCTTGCGACTCAGCAAACGCACACCATTGTATTCTCCTTTATTGATAAACAACTGCAAGAACTTGGCATAATCTTCAATGGTGGAACTCAGTCCGGCTCCGCCCGAGAAATACGTACCAACTGTATTGGGATAGTTGGGGTTAAACCCTTTCCCTGCCGGTGGATCCATACGCTTTGGTACACCAGCTCTTGTTTGATGCAACGCTACCAATCGGTTGTGTTTTTCTGCGGGTAAATAAAAATAGGTATCGTTCATGCCGAGAGGTTGAAAGATGCGCGTCTTAAAAAATTGATCAAGTGATTGGCCTGAAACCACTTCTACCAAATAGCCGAGGACATCCGTATTAAGTCCATAGGTATATTGTTCACCGGGGTGATGTTTCAGCGGAAGCGAGCCTAGTAATTTGATTTTATCTGCGAGCAGTTGATTGGCGGAATGCATTCCAATGCCACTTGGTATTTTCGATTTGGCATAGATCGCTTTAAAATCCTGACTGCCAATCTCTGCGTAATCTAAACCGGAGGTATGTGTTAACAATTGTCGGATGGTGATTTCGCTTTTGGCAGGAATGGTAGAATAGGTAGTGTCTGCCCAGTTGAGTGAGTTCAATACCTTTGGGTTTTTAAATTCAGGAATGTATTTCGAGATAGGATCATCCAACAATAATTTGCCTTCCTCAAAAAGCATCATTACTGCCAGACTGGTAATCGCTTTTGTTTGTGAAGCAATCCGGAAGATATCGTCTTTCTTCAAGGCGGTCTTTGCTTCCATATCGCTGTAACCGTACGCTTTGTGGTACACCACCTTACCATTGCGCACAATCAATACTACCGCACCGGGAATATAGTTTTTAGAAACGTAGTCGTTGCAGAGTTGATCAATGCGCGACAGTCGCTCGGATGAAAAACCATTTTCTTTAGGATTGCCCGGTAAGAGGGATTGTGCTATGCTAACAGAAGCACAGAGCAACAGCGAAAGGGTCAATATCTTTTGCATAGATGATATTTTGTACAAGAAAGATAAGAAGAAAAATTATGAATTAATGACTCTGCGCATGAAGTAGCTAAGGCTTACGCATTCATTTTTCTTCCAAATTTGAATTTAGATTTCCTTCTTGTACAATGAAGTTTTAAAATGCTCGTATCGGGCGAACGAGTAACTCATTTGATTTTGCCAAATCTGAATTCTTATCCCCATTCATGAAGAATTGTCCCCATACCCTGTCAGAATCATTTTCGGAGGAACTCCAATAGTATGCGTCCAAGGTAAATCCACCTATTTTTTCTTTTTGAATGTACATCTGATTTAATTCATCACGACTGGGTAAATACCAATCGCTGTATCCATTTAAAGTTAAATCGTTACATATCTTAGCTGCGTAATTTCCGACACCCTGAGCTGAGGTAATAGTAGTAGTATTGGTTTGTCCGGTTCCAATTGCAATTCCGTTTGCGTTGGTGGTAAAATTCATGGGGCCCCATGCGGCAGTGCCCTGATTGGCAGTGGCGGCAATCAAACCATGCTCCTGTGATTCATCTAAATAAAATATTATACCACCTCCATAGCTCTGACCGATTTGGTATTTACCCGGATTGTTGCATTGATATACCGTTTGAGTGATTTCGCTTGCATTCAAGAGTCCGTCTTTATTCAGATCAAGACCATATTGAATCTTATAACCACCGTTTACACAATTATCACCGGAAGGTTCTTTCGAAACATTCATCAAACTGTTTAAACCATTATTTCCATTGCACAGGTAAACCGTTTTAGTGACTTCGCTGTCTCCCAAAATTCCATCTTTGTTTAAGTCCAATCCCGAGTCTATCTTATATCCACCATTAGAGCAGTTAACACCGGCAGCCTCATCCGTAATTTTAATCAGGTTGTTTAACCCGCTTACACCGTTACACACGTACGCAGTACTTTGAATTTCGTCCGAATCCAGTGTCTTGTTTTTGTTCTTATCAATGCCGGTATCAATTTTCGTTCCTCCGGTGGCGCAATTGGCTCCCGGATTTTCGGCTGTTATTTTTACCAGACTGATGAGTCCATCTGCTCCGGGTGTAGGATCGTTGGTAGTACAAGAAATGATTATTCCTAAAAAGAGGAAGAAAAGAAGGCGTGAATAATGCATCATTGGTTATTCTTAGGTTGGGGTTGTTGGGCAAATATAGCGGTTATCCGTGGTGGAATTGCTTCCCGTTTGGATTTCATTCTCATAGAACAAAGTTCGAGGTTTTGTCACTTTGTTATGAGTCTATATGACTGTTGCAACTGATGTAACCAAGTCTCGTCACATTTATGTTAGAATTCTTGGTTTCAGTCTAAAAAAATAAGCGCGTATTTTGATTCAACTCTCACTCTATCACTGTCTTTGTCAACAAGTGGCGGCCGGTATCGGAATAGCCTTTGTTGAAATACAATTTCTTTCCGGCTTCGTTGTGTTTTTCTACTTCGAGATGGAGGGAGTGAACGCCCAGCTTCGGTGATTCCTTTTCCAGGAATTCCAAAGTGTGTTGCCCGATGCCCTGATTTCTAAAATCCTTCTTGATAAAGAATTCATCTATAAATGCATCGCGCCCGCCATATTCGAAACTAAAACAATATGCTAAACAAACATATCCCACTAAATGACTTTCCTTTCGGATCATCCAGAGTCTGCCTAACTGTGGGTTATCGATAAAGACCTGTAGGTTTTTATGGTTCTTCTTTTTGTTGAATGGATAGTGATCGATGGCATAAAATTCTTCCATCATTTCTAAAATAGCAGGAATTGTTTCCTGCGTTGCTAATTCGAAAGAAAGCATGTACTGGTTCGGTTTAACTGTTTACATCTTGTTGAATAGTATCCAATACTACCTGATGCATTCTTTTCATCAACATCAATAAATCCGATCAATTCTCATTCACGCCCATCATTTTCGCCAACTGACGTTCCAGTCGGTCAAAGTTTTCTTCGTTGGATGGTGTTGCAAACTTTCTGATTTTATTGCTTTCCTCTGCTGTTTTGAAAATCATTCGAAAAGAGATGCGCGAGGTTGTTTGTGTAAGTGACTCAAAGCGTACTTCCATATCAAACCAAGGTTGTGAGAGGCGCGTCCAGGCTACGCGTTGGTTGGGTTCTACGATTTTAAACACCGATGCATTTTCATAATGTCCCTTCTCCGGTCCATGCATGGTGAGTATCCATTTTCCCTCGGGCACCAAATTAAATTCATGAATGGTATTCGTAAATCCCTCGGGGCCCCACCAGTGTTGCAAGTGCTGCGGATCGGCAAACGCCCGGTAGACTGTCTCTACCGGTGCGTGTAGTTCGCGTGAACTAACGATTTCATGGTCTGGATGCATTTTGTATCTCCGTTTCTTTTATCGCATCACAACTTCCGAATCCAGATATTTCTGAATTGGGTTTTGTTCCCATGGTCTTGTAAGGAGATCACGTCTTCGCCATGAGCAGACGGGTAGTTGTGTAATCCAACATAAAGCGTGAGACCATTGATGGTCGCATTATTTTGTACCACCACGCCATTGTGCAACACCGTCATGCGGGCGGGCGCATCTAAGCTGCCATCTGCTTTAAAGCGAGGGGCCGTATAGATGACATCATATGTGTTCCACTCTAGTGGACTGCGCATGGCGTTGACTAAAGGCGCATGGTCTTTGTAAATACTGCCGGCTTGTCCGTTGCGATACGTGCGGTTGTTATACGAATCCAACACTTGTAGTTCATATCTGTTTTGAAAGAATACACCGCTGTTGCCTCTTCCCTGTCCTGCACTAAACACTGAGTCGGGGGCGCTGAATTCGATGTGCAATTGGCAATCGCCAAATTTCATTTTTGTCTGAATGCCTCCGGAACCCGGCACGACTTCCATATAATCTTTATTGACAATTTTCCACGGAGCCGGTTTGGTGGCATCTTTCTGGCTTGCCCATTGATCAAGGTTTTTGCCATCAAATAATATGATTGCATCCGAAGGCGCATCTCCTAATTTCTTACCGGGCGTAATTACTTTTACTTCAGGTTCCCAGATTTCAGTCATCTCCGGCTTCATGGGCATGGGCGAAACTTCCGGTGGCGTGTTAGGGTAATTTTGTTGTGACCAAGATGTAACCGTGGCGCATCCCATCAAGATGGCGGTATGGAAAAGGTTTTTTATTTTCATAGGAGAAGACTGGGTTAATGAATGTGTAATTTAAAACTTAGTTGAATGGATACCAGCATTCATGGTTTAATTTTTAACCGGAAAGAGTGATATGGCTGAGATGGATTTGCTCTTGCACGTTGTTACTTTTAAGAAGGCACTTCTTCTTTCATTTATTTTATTTTTTGCTGAACTACGATCGAACATCTAAAGAAAATAGTTGAAAGCGGGTGTGCCCCTTTCTGTTTTTTGTCAATTTATGCGAGGTTGATGATGTTTTGTGCTTTTGTTACTGAATTGCATGATAAAACACCGCGTGTTGTTGGGTAAAACCGGATTAATTTTTCCTTCTGACACAGTTTATGGGGCAGATTTGACTTGGATGCGATAAATTGTCCCTTCACGACAGCGAGTTTTACCTTGCCGACTGCGAGTTTTTGTTTAATGCATAACAGTTTTTCCTTGCTGCATGCGAGTTTTTGTTTGCTACATGACAATGTTTCCTTGCTGCATACGAGTTTTTGTTTGCGGCATGACAGTTTTTCCTTGCTGCATGCGAGTTTTAACTTACAGACTGCGAGTTTTAACTTGGCGACTGTGAGTCGTAGCTTACTGACAGCGAGTTGTAGCTTGCTGACTGCGAGTGCACGACTTTCAGTAGCGAGTGCACGTTTGCCAGCTTCGATTGGACATTTTGCAGTAGCGAGTGGACACTCGACAGTAGCGAGTGGACGATTGATAGCAGCGAGTGGACGCTTGACAGCAGCGAGTGCACGTTTGCCAGTAGCGAGTGCACGTTTGCCAGCTACGAGTGGACGATTTGCAGTAGCGAGTGGACACCTGACAGAAGCGAGTGGACGATTGCCAGAAGCGAGTGAACGATTTTTGTATGACAGAGTTTCCATCCAGTCTGCCAGTATTTCAGCTTAGCTCGCTCCTTTTTTATCGCTGTTTTTTAAAAAACAGTTGTGTGTTGATATATCGTTAGATTTAAGGTTGGGGATTGGGACTTAGGAATTAGGACTTGGGGGTTGGTGGCAGGGAAGTAAATTTGTACGACTGATGATGCTTACTCCTTTCTATACCTGCGCTTCATTTAGCCCCTATTTTAACTACGCTTTATAAGCGTTGAATGCAATACTTTAATTTTCCACTTCTTTCTCTCCTTCACCACAACCACTGTTTCCAGCCAATGCATAGTGATATGCTTGCCCTCTCTTATAATATCCGAATGAAGATTATAAGATGCCCATGCGCTGTTTTTATCTACAGATGAAGTTATAAAATCAATGGTGTTGATTCTTTTAAAATCAGTAGCGGTGTTTTGCCTAATCGCTTTTCGAATAAGAGTATCCAAATTCCACATCTGACCATACTCAAACAATAAGATATCATCCGTGCAGTAGTTTTTTAAATTAACCGAATCTCTGTTGGATAGTGTCTCAAAAAAATTAATAATAGTTTTCCGAACTCTTGACTGGTCTTTTGTTGGCAGCTGTTGGGCCTGCACTGATAATGAAAGAGAAACTGCAATGATTAGGAGGCTTATCGTTTTCAATATAAATCTATTTTTAAATTACCTTACGTATTTAATAGTCAGTTGTCGGCTAACATCTTTTCTTCAAAGTAGAATTGTCATACTTTCAATATAGCCTCTTTCTCTTTCTCTTCCAATTTCGCTTTTCTGGTGCATACTCCCAAAAATAGTTTGGTTTGTCTGGATCAATAATGCAGAATGAATTTTAGTATAGAGCACGGAAGTAACTTCCGCGCTAGACAAACTTGGGGGTTGGGAGTTAGGAAGAATAGATCGGACAACGAGACTATTCAATCCACGTTTTTATTATCAGTCTGGGATTACTCTTCTTTAATTCAACAATATCCAATGAGTCAACCACGTTACCAAATAACTGAAGGTACTTCAAGTTTGTAAGTCCATTTAGTTTTTGCAGTTCATCTTTTACTACTAATCGATTCATCGTTAAGTCTAAACTGTCCAAGTTTTTTAATTGACTGAAGTTGTCAGGAAGTTGATTTAATCCTAGTCGAACAAGTGCTAATGTTTTCAGGTTGGTCAATTCAGTTATTTCGTTTGGCAACTGACTTGGTGCTGATTTAGAATCTATTGGTTGAAGAAAACCACCCAATGGAGGGTAGATTGCCCAACCGATCGTATCGGTTGTTATATAAAGACGTTTTGTGTTTGTCAGTCTTCCAATTTCAGGTGGGACACTTTTCAGATTGTATTTGCTCAAATAAATTAGGACGGTTTCTTTATCCTTTAAGTTGTCAAACAGATTCTCTTTGTGGGTAGTTGAACAACTTAAACTAATTGTTACGCATATTATTTTGAGAAATCTCATTGTATTGGATTAATTGCACTTAATCATAAATAATCACAAGTTCACCTTAGCTCTAAACTAGCACTTTCGTTCAAAAGTAATTATCGCCTTCTGGGTCTTTAGTCTTTATCTATTCCGTTACCTCTCGTATTTATTCGTGAAGAACACCAACAAAGGCGAAATTAATAAACACGAAGCTAGACACTAGCACATTGTTCTGGTGTCTGCTGTGCCTATCAACTGCTACCTTACAATTCTCCAAAAATAGTTTTGATCCGCACTGTCTTTATCCAGAAAACTATACTGATTAAAATAAAATTTCCTCACCTCTATCTTTAAACTTTTCTCATCGTGAAAACTTCCACTCATCTGATGACTCACTGTTGTCAGCTGCCAGAAAACGCTGTCCTTTTTGTTTGCGCCTAAATAGTCCGGCACTACTTCATTCCCGAATTCATTTGGTTCATATTTTTTTATATACGAAACAAAAATCTTATCACCTGCCGGTGAATAAATTATTGTATCTATCAGTCCGTAGATAACGTCTGGCCCTCCGTGTTCTCGATTTCTCAATGCGATCAGTGAGTCGATGGCTAATTTGATATTAGCACTGTCAAAAAGGTATTCCTCTCGACTTACAGGTAGTTCATATTTTACGGATAAGTCCGGAGTTCGATCATAATGTATTTGTGCTATTGCCCCGCGAATTGCCATAATCGTTAATGGTAGTCCAATAAGCAGGAATATGAATGTATCCCACTGCTGTTTGTAGTTTTTAATGTTAATTAGCAAAACTATTAAGGAGACTAAAAATAGTACGATGGAACTATATACAAGTGCATCAAAAAAGTTGAAAAGTCCACTTCCGCCTTGTCCCGTAATCATTCTGAAGAATGAATACAAAAGTCCGATGATTAGAATTGAAGTTAAAAGTTTACTGGACTTTTTCATTCGTTCATTTTGAAACTCAATCTTAGTTTAAGCATAGCACATAGTTATTGAATACTTGCATATTGATTCATCGCATTGCATTCTTGGCACCAAATGTTGTCCAAAGGTGTTCAAAATAATCTTTATCAACGAAATCTATTTCGTAAGACTTTGCTAACTCTTCCACTCGCACGTTACTATCGGTAAAGAATCCATGGTTATTCTTCCACGGCATGATCATCATTACGTTTCCTTGGCTGTCAAGTCCTATCTCTCTTTGTGGTGTTTCTTCTTCGTCATCTACTTCAATAATCCACTGTTGAACATCTTGAATCTTTCCTTCAAAATCCGGATTTGCTTTCGGTATTATTGATGCAAGTACATTTATCAATGAGTTCTTATATGTCTTACTGATATTATTTCGTCCTGTCCGTTGCCCTTCGTCAGGTATTAGCTTACCTGTTGTTACTTTCACATAAATCATTCCCATTGCTCCAATGAAGTTAAGTACAATCGCTCGCAAGTTTCATCTAGTACACAATCTCTAAAAATACTTAATTTATTAAACAATGTCAGGCAAGCTGTCAGGTGATAACACCTGACAGGGCGGAAGGTATCAACGAGTAGCGGCCTAAAAACAAAGAAACGATTATTGTCTATTAAAACAATGATCGTTTCTTTTTGCTAATCTTTACTAATGAATGAGGGGCTATGGGGCTTCTTTTAAGGCTGGTCGTGTAGATACTTCTTCTATTTCAATTTCAGCTAGCTTGTTTTTACTAATATCGGATTGATTTTCTGCACCAGTTAACCTTAATAAAACTTCGTTAAATCTCTTCCATTCATCAAGGCCCGTAATTTCTATGCAGCCAAGGGCACCAAAGGGAACATTTTGAGGGTCAGTTGCACCTTCATGCACATAATAGCCCCAATGTGTTTGTTTGTTTTCCAAAAAACGCCAAGCCCAGCCTATTGTTGCTGATTTAACCCATAACATAGTATAAGACTGTTCTGTTCTTAAGCCAACAACTCTCGGAGTATCGTTAGCTTCATTATTTAACTGAACTCCAAATCGAATGCAACTAAAAGTTTCTTCAATTATATTGCCGTCAATATCAGTTCCTACAATATTACACACATAAATAGGCACTTCATATATTTTGCCATTGTCTTTTGGATAACTTCTTACAACCCCAACCGTAATTTCTTTATTGGTAATTATTAATTTGACTTTTCTAAGCTTTGATGAATTAACTTCATTAGACAGTACCCCACCATCATCATTTGAAGCTATTGCACCCGCACCAATCAAATCATACTTTTTTTGTGAATCCATCAAATACTTCGCTGTTTCTTCTTCATTTAATCCAAAAGCAGCAGCTTCTTTTTTGGCCACAGTCAAATTATCAAACTTATCAACAGGGCCTTTATCATTACTACCTGACTTTACCTGATCGACTTTGTCTTTTGCGCTTTGTGCTGCTGCTTTCACATTTGCATCAGTTGAGTTTTTGACTAAGTTGCCCAACAACGTGGAGACCTGATTTAACCCTGACATATCTCGAAATGTCGAGCCATTACCTAAAAGTGTTAGTGCATTGGCTAAGCCAGTGGGGTCTGGTGCATTTTGAGGTTGCGTTATTTGGATAACATTACCAGGCAGTTGGCTGGGTGTAACTGAAATTGCATTCCCCTTAGGGCCGGGGGTTATGCCACTTATTTCTGGCGGGGTTTCTACTGTCATTTCTTTCCAATCCCACATGCGGGTAACATCACGCTGCTCGCAACTATTGCAATGGCCCAATTGCGCTTCGGCAAATAACCCACGTGTAGGGAAGCATACTATATCTTCAAGGCTATCGCCTTTTTTGATTTGTTCCGGACTGACGATGAAACCGGCATCAGACACATTGGAAGGAAACGCGAGATAATTTCCAGAAACTGCCAATGGTAAGTCGTCCATTGTTTGCAAAATCTCAGGATAATCTTTTAAAGTTATCTCTAAATAAAGTCTCCTTTCTACCGTATCCATCGTCATCCAAATCACTCTGTTGTAGTAGCCTTGGTTACTGTTTAGATGGCTCAATAATTTATAAGCACATAGCTTGTCCGCTGTTTTTGAGTAGGCGGTATCTTTTTTATCTCCTTGATTTAGTGTTTCAGAACTATCTTTTTTCAATGGAGTTCCATTTTCCAGCACCGCTGGCGTCTTAACAGTGACTGTGACTTCCCATGTTCCTGTGTTATCCGCATATATATAATCATTTGCTACAAGTTGAAGGACACCGTCCCGATCTGCAATAATGTTATTCTTTTCCTTTCCGGCCTGCTGCCATCCATCCCTATAACCATGGTCTTCACCAATTCGAAAGCAAAGAGAAAACTTTGATAGACCTGCAGCCGGGAAAAATGCATTTGGACTGAATATATCTGGAGCATTTGCTGGTGCCACCTCTGCTGGCGATGTTTCATTGCCAATTGCTTTTCCATCGGCATCTCGATTTATAATTTCGAAACCCGCATTCCCAAAGAGCATAAACCCTGTCGCTTTTATAGAGATAATATCTCCTTTTTTAACATAAAGGTTAGGATACGTTTGGATGGTTGGCTGAAGTTGCCTCTTATCCTTTGACTCGAGTTTGTAATCATATTTTGGGTAGGTAACAATCTTATCCTCTTGATCTACATCGCTTTCAGGATTAGAAATATTTACCATTTCATTTGAGTATACTTCTGGAAGTTCAAGCCTAAGCAGGGCGTCAAAACAATCTTTTAAACTAGGGTCTAAGAGCATTCGCTCTATTGCTTGCCTAAAACGTAAAGCTGTATCTTTTGTAAATTGAAAAACAGAAAATGGAATAAGTACCGCTTTGCGTTTGCCTATGTACTCCGTGAGCATTTTGTAATGCCTAAGAACTTCGTAATACTGAATAGTCAGTGCATGGCAATGGTTATGGTTAGCCACTCTTCGTGTCTGTATGGTACTGCTTTCCGTTTGATTGGATTGTACAATGACAGTGCTGGTAAGGCTTCGTACGTATGAACTCTTTTGTCGCACTTTATCGTGCAGATCCTGAAGTGAATTGCCTTCTACATTTTTATTTCCGCTGGTATGGGTTATTCCGGCACCTAACGCTGCATTCATGCTCACTTTTACCATTTCCATTGGTATTGTAGCACCCGCTGAATACCCCCCCATTAGCGACCATCCATCTTGGTTTTCACTAAGGGTAGCATCAATGGTATCTTCAATAGAGCGATCCCTTTTATTGCTATGCCTTAGAAATTCTTTTGCTTCAATTGTTTCATTTCTATTGGCTTGATCGTCTCTGGTCCATTCAATAACGGCCAGTTGAGTACTTTCACCCGGTGCAAGAGGAAGGCTATATTTTATTTCACCTAATGAATGACCCAGCGAATACCAGCTTTGTTTATAATCTAAAATCTCACCGAACTTAATAGCCGGAATAGATAGTTGAATTTTATCTAAAGACTGCGTTACATCTACAGTTTTAACGGTTGCCGATTTAAAAATCGTTGTAAGTGGTGGCGCTTTAAAATAACCCGCCACGTTTTTCAAATCAGGTGTCAAAGGATTATCAGCATACACAACTACCTTATAAAAGTGATACTGCTGAACAGGTAATGTAGAAGGAGCCATTGATTCACAACATCCGCTGCTTAATTTGATGGCCGAGGGACTAACGAATGAATAGGGAGAGACCTCACGATCATAAGCATCTGGCGATTGGATTGAAGGCAGACTTTGTTGTTCACATTCAGAGCACTGACAATCATGATCTTCGCCAGGTGATTCTTCCAGATAAATCGGGAAGACGATTGTAGCGAATTGATTGATATCCATGCTTTGCGTGCTAAACGCGCTTGAATACGCTTTTTTCTCTTCTTTTTCGCGAGGAATTTTTAATAGACTTAACAAATCAAAATCAATCAACTTACGACTCGGCACCGATAACAAATAGCCAGTGACCAAAGAATATGTACTAATAGTTGTGACATCAAATGACATGTAACCTGTAGCGTCTGAAGCGAGGGTGGCCAAGGGTAATTTGATTTGGCTATTATCATTTGTGACTATTGCCGTTAAAGTGGCAATAACTCCCTTGACTGGCTTACTTCCTGCCTTATCAAAAAAGCGGCATCTGATTTTGTTAAATAGAGGTGATTTCATATTTATTTTGGTTAAAGTTAGTTTGGTATGACAAGTCAAAAACAGTACTTGCCGAAATGGAAATAAAGCGCCACGGAAAATGAAGGATCACGGATAACTTACTGTACTAGTGGCTAACGTTTCACCCTTTCGAGTTGCTGAGCCTGAACCTGATAATCCATCTGCTATTAAAGATGGTGCCCCACCCGTAGATGGATCACTTGGATTAAAAATTAGATCGATTTTTATTTTAACACCAATTCCGAAAACCCAAATAGAACATTCGGCCTTGGAAAAATTTGAAAGGAATAAAGGTGATCCAGGTAAAGGAGCACTAAACCCAGGTGCAAGACGATACGACATCGCTCCAGAAACACTTAATAAGGAAGCTTTAACAAATTTCCAGGCACCCAGCCAAGCCCAAAAGCCTGAATTGCGTTCATAAACATTTGTGGAAATTCCCATTGCTTTATAGAAGAAGAGGTTTACAGGCCACGCTTCTACAACAATTTTCCAAGTCGAATCTTTAGATAAAACTTCCCGCTTTTTCATAACATTTCACTTGTTGCCTACTCTTCTTCGGATTTTCGGCTTCTTCCGTTTTTGTTTTTTGTTCTCAATTTGATATGTCAAAAGTCTGCACACACCAAAGCAGAATCAATGTGCCGGGAACGGAAACAGCCTGTAGAAATAGCGAATTCGCTATCCGTTATTTAACGGAGCGCAATTGTTTTTTTAACTGAATATTTTGATTAGCTTCGGTAGTAAGCTGCTTATCAGTAAGGAGTTACAGATTTAATTGATGAATGGGTAGCGTTCAAACTATTTGGAAATGGATACTGGAATTATACTTTGGTGCCACTATTTAAATTCTAAGTTCAACTTTAATCTAACCAAAATCTTATGAAAAGTTTTAAAATGCCAACAGTTATCGCGTTGAGTATTGGTATGGGTGTCCTACTCAATATTGTGTTTGAGAAATTCGTTGCCAAACAAAATGCTGAGAATCAAATTTGTATGAATTTTAGTGCTGAACCATTTTCTGGTTCTAACCTAGACTCAGTTAGATCAGATTTGAGCCGTTATATTGGCACTCATGAATTAGCTGTCGAAGCACAAATGCGATTGAATGGAATTAATAAACGTGCTTCGCGATCATGCACCTTTCCATTAGATACTATAAAAAAATTTATCTACTACTTAGAGAAACACGCGAGCAAACACAATGTTAGGTCAACTGATTTGGCTATTGGATTTCACTATGGTGTCTATCCCAAAAAAATGATTACACCCGATGGCCAAGACTATGGAAGTCTTCACACATTATTCTTGATTCCTGCTAAATATGACCCTGTCACTCAAAACTACTTTAATTACGACCCGATAAATAATAAAGATTTATCATATTATTATGATGTGAAGGCATGGAATGCAATCATACTCCGTATTTATGAAAGTATAACTTCAAGAGCTATTATGGTTTCACCTAGTACTCCACCTATTCAAGAGCCGATGGCTAAAAATCAAGGTGGTCTTTGTCCACCTAGGTGTCCATCAACGTCCATTACAAGTAGCTCTAAAGGATACTAAGCAGTAAAACAATAAATGAGTAACTATATCCCTTATTTTGAGCTTGCGGCATGGGTCGCTTCTCTATTGGCTTGGCCCAAAATAAGAAGCAGCCCATACTTTAGACTATTTCCTTTTTTACTCTTTATAGTTGTCTTAGTTGAAAGTTGGACTATTCTCTTTTACTCTTACCTACCATTGACTAAATCTATCGTATATAATGTTCAGGTTCCTTTGCAACATTTGCTTTATCTAGTAATACTCTATTTGTCATTGAAGGAAGTAATTCGAAAGAAGTTTATTTTGATTCTAACCATCTTCTTTCTATGCTTTTCATTAATAACCACTACTTGGTTTACTCTACCTGACCGGTTTAACGTTTTATCCTATTGTTTAGGTTCATTTTGTATCATCGTAGGGATATTGATCAAATTTTACGAAATGTTAGAAAACCCATCCGGGTTCAATTTCCTAAAGCAACCCCTGTTTCATATACTTTTCTCCTACTTATTGTTTAATTTAGGTACGCTTCCTTATTTCGTCATGAGCAACTGGCTTTATTTTATTCAATCACAAAAGGAAGTGACTGCCGTTTTAATTAATGTGATGACCATCTTTAATTACATATTGTATTCCACCTATACATTCGTCTTTTTATGGATGAGTCTCAAGAAGGTACACTCCTGATTGCCACCAGCATAGTAGTATTGGTAGCTTTTTCAATTGCCATACTTGCGATTATGCTGATTTACCGAAAGCGTAGGATTGAGCACGAACAAGAAATCGCGTTGATGAATGAAAAGTTTACCAGCGAACTACTTCAAACACAACTAGAGGTGCAGCAACAAACCATGCAGCGCATCGGTCAGGAAATTCATGACAACGTAGGCCAGCAACTGACGCTGGCTTACTTGTATGCACAGCAAATACACACAACTGATACACCTCTCGCTGAAAAGGTGCAAGGCGTGGCTTCGCTGATCAATGATTCGCTCACTGATTTACGTAACTTGTCGCGTGGACTGGTGGATGTGCATGCCATTCAATCAGCCGGCTTACCTGAACTCATTCGGCTCGAATGTGAGAAAGTGAAAACAGCCGCTCATTGCTCCATCGATCTCTCTATGACACCTACCCTAAAGGAATTATCTCCGGCAGTGAAAATATTTGTATTGCGCATCTTTCAGGAGTTTGTACAAAACAGCATCAAACATTCGAAATGCACACTGCTTACAGTAGCGCTCACACAATTAGAAAAAGGAATTCAGTTGGTGAGTGAAGACAATGGCAAGGGGTTCAGTCATGAATCGAGCGAGGGTGTGGGATTGACCAATATGAAAAAACGTGCTCAAATGATTGGAGGTACATTCTCTTTAGAAAGTAAGCAAGGTATTGGAACAACCATGCGATTGTTTGTGCCGACTGAGTTTTAAAAAAAGATATGAAAACAAAAGTAGTCATAGCAGATGATCATCATCTGATCGCAGAAGCACTCGGCACTATCATCGAGCGGTTTCAGAACTTTGATGTATTGTATCAGGTTGGTAACGGTAAAGAATTGATTGAAAAATTTAGTCAGCCTAAAAATATTCCGGATTTGGTTCTGCTGGATATCAACATGCCAGTGATGGGAGGATTTGAAACCGCTCAGTGGATCAAGCAACATCACCCGAATGTTTTGATATTAGCTCTTTCCATGCAAGATCAGGAGGACATCATCATCAAGATGATTCGAAGTGGTGCCAGTGGCTATCTTCTGAAAAACACGCATCCCAATGAACTGGAGGTTGCCTTACAAGCCATGGTGACAAAGGGTTACTACTACCCGGATTGGGTAACGCATCGAATGTTATTAAATATGTCGGGCGATCCATCCCATCCTTCTAAACCGCTCGTCAGCACGCGTGAGTTGGAGTTCTTAACGTTGGCGGCATCGGATCTTACCTACAAAGAAATAGGTGACAAGATGTGTTGCAGCAATCGGACGGTGGAAAGCTACCGCGACAGTTTGTTTGAAAAGCTGGGTGTAAAAACCAGAGTAGCTCTCGTGCTATATGCGTTGAAACATGAACTTATACAGTTGCCGGACTAAATTAGAGATTACAGTTTGGGAATTAGAAGTAGGTTGCTGTCTATTTACTTCTTAATCTTCCTCATGATTACCATTGTTGAAATCGAATACCCAGTTGATTGTCTGCGATGGCAAATTCTTTTGCACCCCATGGCCGTACGGTCACTTTGTTAAGGTTGGGGTGAAGAAGATGCGGATGTGTTGCCGACACCGCTACATATACTTCTTCTATATTGTCTGTGACAAGTCTTAACTCGGGATGATGTTCTTTGGCAAGTTGTTCATCTTGAAAAAGCATGATACCAATTTCGCCTTTTCTTAGTACACAATACGGTTGAGAAGGATTTAGATCTTTGTGCACGATGGTGAATTGCAGGCAGTCCACAAATAATGTAAGTCCGTCTGAAAGGTTTGTATAAAATACGCTGGGGACTAGTTTTGTAAAACGCATAGAGGAAATTTAATTTATAGAACTTTATGTCGGTTCGTTTTTAGATTGCTCATTACTCCTGTCATCTTGCTTACATGATCTTTTTTAACTACGCAAAAAGTCACAAGTTTTCTCAAGTATCGCTTTTGTTCGTAAAATTCGAAAATGCCCTGTTCCTTCGATTTCCAGAAATTCGCTATTCTTCCAATGGCTGTGCACGTTTTTAGAACGAATGATAGGAATTACTTTATCATTCTTATCATGTATAATTAAGGCTCTTTCAACATTGATGGCTTTTACAAATTCACTTACGCTTAGTTCATTCACATTCTTCGTGGTTTCCTTTTCTAAACGTTTTATCAGAATTTCTTTGACCTTTTCTGTTATTCCTACTTGGGCAGACACATCGTCAATTCGTTCACTGAATTTATCCGGGGTTGTGAGCAATACATATTTACTCATTTTTAAATCCGGATTACTAAATAAAGCATATGTGGTGGCCACGCCTCCAAATGAATGACTGACTAATTTTGAAACACCCCATTTTCGAATCAGTACTCCTACTAATTCGGTGAACTCAAACAGACTGGTTTTGCCTTTGCTGCTCATTCCGTGTGAGGGGGCATCGAATGCATAAACCGTATAATTTTGCTCTCCCAATTTTTCTATTAAATCGGCAAAATTTCCCGCTTGTCCTTCCCAACCATGTATGAGCAGTACAGTATCGTGGCCGCCCAGCCAAGTGTACAGTTGAATATCAAAGTCGCGAAACTTCAGAATTTCTTTTTGAGACTTATCCAACACTTCCTGCTCATGCGGTCGTAATTTTTTGATTTGAGGATTTGTCAATTGTTTGTAGGCAAACTTGGCTACCTGATTCGGCAGCAGTGTTGAAAGTATTTTTACCAAAGTTTTTTTCATTACATCAATTCTACGTTATGCTTTTATCCGGATTAGATGATGTAGTCATTCAGAGTGTTTAAACAAGTCACAATCCTTATGAGGGAAATAAGTCGTTGAAATCAATACACTTCCAGTTTATCAAAATCTCTTGTCAGTCGCAGCAAAAATAAACAGATATCCTTGAAGTTCTGTTCTTTTTGTCCGGGACTGTGACGATACAACATCTTGTACCCTTTTTCTTTGTCATTTGCTTCTAATAACCAACCGGCACCGTCATGAATGAGGGAACTGTTCCAATTATCTTTCATCTCCCAAAACCCTTTCTCATCTATTAATTTCTGAAATTGTTTTATCGTCTGCGGCTCCAAGCGCAACGAATCAACTTGGTAATCGACTTTGTTTTCGATGTTAATCTTTTTCTTATTGCGTTGAATGGGTTTTCGGATTTCTGTCTTGGTGATTAACATTGCTGTATTTTCTGATAGGATCAGGCGAATGATCATGATCTCATGAAACGAACGGGTCCATGTAAAACGATAGACTGATATATTCGGTTGTTGCTTGAGCAATCTAGGTTCATGAAAGTCTCTTAACATGTATGAACACCTCACAAATGACATGGAGTCTACCCTATTACCGATTTCTGAATAGAGTGAAGCCGGGAAATAGCTGGTGCTATCGAGTAGTTTAGCTTTTTGTCCTGAAACTGAAAGAGTTCCACATGAAATGAATGCCAGTAGAATTAATTGTCGCATTAATTAATTTGTGAATAAATAGTTATACCCGATTGGCGGAATGAAGTCGATTCATCTTTTTTTTCTAATCCGCCCCTCTCCTATTGTGATATGTAAGTTGCCACAATAGGTTAAACGGAATTTGCGTCTACCTATTAATTCATAGCAGCTTCCTCCGTAAGAGATGGATGTTCGCACTAATATCTTTTCAGCAGTATTTAATGAGTCCAGGTTATTCAGTGCCTTGTCGTCTGAATAAATTTTGAACATACAATTATCTGACCACCATTTAATTTCTCCCCTTTGCTCTTCCCGACCGTCTTTGATAATAGTGAATTGGCTGCCTGTAATCACTAATATAAAATCCGCTTTCTTATGATCTTTTGCTTTATATTTAAACAGATACTGTCCATCAGTTAGCCTTTCACAATCTTGTCCACATGCAACTAGTGATCCAATAGCTAAAAGTGCAGTTGCTATGATTCGTCTTATCCGTTGTTGTTTATTCTTCATGCGTGTTGTTTCAGAATTTTCTTCACTTCCAATAGTTTTTCATTAAGTCCGCTACCCAAATGGGTTGTCTTATTTCTGTTTTGGGTTGAAATTCTTTAAAAACAGGTTTGATGTCTAAAATGGGAGTTCCATCAATGGCATCCAGAAATTTTACTTTGATTGATCTGCCGTTATGTTCCAACAACTCCACAGTAGTGAGACCTATCTGGTTGGGTCTGTCTTTTTTACGCTGACCAAAAATACCTACGATCGGGTAATTGGGATTTCCTCTTGGTCTGCCTGAAAAAACGATTGCGTCTTTTTTTACTTGATCAAAATAGTAGATGATTTCCAGATGAGAGAAATCGGAAATGTTGCTGAATGCTTCTGTCGGAATATGATCTGCCAGTACTATGTCTGCGATGATTGTTTCCCAATTGTCATCTATGGGTTCTTTTCTTGAGTTGATTACTCTGGCAATTGGTTGTAACGTGATTTCCATTTTTTGTTATTGATTTGCCAATTTACAGAAAATGATTGTGGTGAGACTACCCATCTTTGTAGCAAGTGCCTTTGTCTTGTCTCCATCTTTTTGAAACAAGAATTTCAGCCAGTCTTCCTTTGAAGAAGTAGGCAGTACCATTTGCATTGCTCTATCTTGGAAGCGCGTGCTATCAAACGCCATTTTTCCTTATTTAGAATCATTACATCTTATCGGATGGTCGAACACAACTTCCCCGCGCTCGACTACAACTTCCCCGCCCTCGACATCAAATTCCCCGCCCTCGAACACAACTTCCCCACCCTCGACTACAACTTCCCCGCCCTCCAACACAAATAGTCGGGAGGCAAATACAAATTCCCCGCCCTCGAACACAACTTCCCCGCGCTCGACATCAAATTCCCCGCCCTCCACTACAACTTCCCCGCCCTCCATTACAAATACTCGGGAGGCAAATACAAATACTCCACGCTCGATTCCAACTTGCCGGCTGGCAAATCTTAGTTGCCGGTGGTTGATTGTTGATATATCGTTAGTGATTTTAACGAAATAAAACGAAAAAAGAAGTGGTTGGGGTGGTAAAGCCTCCGTAGCAGCGACTATAATCGATGCTATCTTTTTAAGGCTGAAGTCAGGTCGGCACGATTCAAACTCAACGTTTGAAAGCCACACAATAAGGTGATTACGATTAAGCAATATGCCAGAGGCACGACCGGATCTAACCAACTGAAGTTTGTTGTAAACACAAAATTTCTCAGCACTTCTTTTAGACTGATGTACGTCAGCGGTCCAAAAATCAGTATCGCCCAGAGCATTTGATTGGCAAACTCTTTCACGAGTAGTCGCGTAAGACTGAAAATACTTGCTCCACATAACTTGTGGATCGCAATTTGTTTCAACTTATCACGAACGATGCTGATGCTCAATCCATAAATTGCAAAGCAGGATAAAACGCCTGAAATGATTGCCAATAGCTGTGACAATGCATTCAATTTATCCTGGTACTTTAGCCATTCTTCAAAGTGCTTATCTAAAAATTGTACGGAAGCTGGCCGTCCATCTTGCCCAAAGTAGTCCTCTAAAAAACGTACGGTCCTTCGAATATCTACTTCCAATATCCGGATGCACAGATAATTGTAATTGACATGCGAAGAAACATATAACTTCAACGGTTTTTCCGGCTGATTGAATTGCCCGCTCAGGTCTTTGAATACACCCACTACCTGACCATTCTGCTGGCCGCGGATTGCGTTGCCCCGCTCATTGATTACCACCGTCATGGTGTCCCGATCATTCGCTCCAAACCAATTTCCCTGCCGCATCTCCAATCCAAAAAAATCTTTAAAGCCACGATCGACTGATACAAAATAGAATGGTGAGTGCAGCTCTTTGCTGCTGACACGATCGGGTAATTGCGAGGTGGCCATTAAGTCCACCACATTTGCATTGCTCTTCTTCCATTCCTGGCGCATGCTGGCTAGACCTTCCTGCGTGAGACCTTTCGGATAACTGACATATACAATCTGATCGTAGTTCCGTCCCGGTTCTTTTAAAAGTGAATAGTTGATTTGTCGTTTGATCACCATGGAGGATACGATTAGAAAAATGCTGATCCCCAGCTGAAGCAGCATGATCGTCTTTTTGAATTTGGGAAAGGTGATGGTTTCAGTACTCAACAGGCGATTGGGTGTGGCTCGTGTGAATCGCGGTGTCATGAAAAGTGGTGCGATGGCCACAAGCAGAAACAGTAAAATCAAAATCATCACCAACTGAACATTTGCCTGCCCCAACAACGCCACGATGTCGATGGAGAGAATGCTGTCCATCCAGCCTGAAATGAAAAGCAAAACCGCTACCCCTAAAAACAGTGATATACTTACTACTCCGATAGACTCCTTTGCAAAGTTGAAGGTTAACTGGGTCTGGCTTGTTCCCGCTAATTTTTTAATGGCCAACTCCTTGGATCGATCGGGCAGCGTCAGTGTTGTCAGGTTCACATAACTGGTAAGTGACAGAAAAAGTATCAGTGCGGCAATGCAAATTAAAATGAGGATGCTGTATTGATCGCCATGTTTAGCATCTTCCCCGGCTACACGTGGACCAAAATAAATATCAGCGATGGGTTGCATTCGATACGTTAAGTCATTGGCGAAGGGCAGATGATTCAGTCGATCTTCCACCTGCGCCTTGCTCCCGCGCTGCACTTTTACGTAAACACCTGTGTGTTGGGAATCAAAATGGAGTGATTGTAATGTTGCGCTATCGAGCCGGATAAAGCTGTTGAATTCTTCGTGTGAGTTGGCGGGATAATCTTTGTAGACGGCTGCCACGGTGAAGACCAACGTGTCGCCCCATGTGTAGAGGTGTAGTTTCTTTCCTACTGATTGAGGGGTGCCGAAATACGTTTGAGATGCGCCCACAGAAAGGATCATGGTTTGTTCCTTCTCGCGAAATTCTTTCAGCGATCCGTTTACAATATCAAATGAAAAGATTGAAACAATGGAAGTGTCTGCCGCATAGAATTTAGCATCTCTGAAGGTGCGATGGCTGGTCCACCCATTTACCTGGCCCATTAACTGCACTCTGGCCGGCACACACTCTTCGTCACTTTTGTATTTTAATGTATTGAAAACATCGTGCGGTATCTTGTTTGAAAAACGGTTTCCAATAAAGGTTTCGTTGTTGTTCCGTTGCAGTACTCTATAGATTAAATCATGTTTCTGATGAAACCGGTCGTAACCAAATTCATGGATAGAAAAAAGGAGAATCAGCGTGGAGCACGCAAAGGCAACCGCCAGCGAGATTATTTTTAAAAAGTATGCTTCTTTGCTTTTTGCAATGATCCGAAGAAACAAACGTATCTGGAATAGCAACATTCTTTAGTAGTTCATGCGGGTTCATCCGCCCCTATGTGAAGCTCGTCAATAATTACGCCAAACAATTTAACTCATAATTTGAGATAATCCATTTGGTGGAATGTCCGATTGTGGAATGCGGTTGTTCGATTGCGAAGGAGCGCAAGGCATGGAGCGGGCCTGCCCCTACCAGCGCACGTCTTTCTTGTCTTCTGCTAAAAGAGATTACGTGTGAAAGTTTGCCGGAGAGGCGAGACACTGCGGGAAAATAATGTATTGTAATAATCATCACTGAGATGCTTCTTTTATCCGAAGTGTGGCACGGGACTATGCGGGGAAATAGAAGCTGCCAAGTGATAATACCTGACAGGGCAACCAAAAATTTAAGAACGAAGTCAGAGCTTTCGAGAAAGTCCTAAAAAGAAACCGTTGCTATCGTGAGAAGGATTGCGTTCAACTCCTTTCGTGTTTCCATTGGAGATATGAAGATGGCGCACTCCAAACAGAATGGCCATTGACTTTGTAACATTGATTTCTGACCCGATGCCATATTTCGTGGTTCCATTCCATTGCGTTCCTAATCGATTGTCGCGGTCGGTTGGCAGAGGAAACTCGTTTAACAAATAGATAAATCCACCGCCAGATTCAAAATACAATCGCCATTTTTCTTTGTTGATTGGATAAAATCGGGCAAAGGGTCGTATGGCAAAACCGGTGGTCTGATTAAATTCATCTCGGGGTAAATAGATATCCCATTCAATTCCTATCGACATGAATTTGCGCAATTGAAAGTTAATGCCCGTGTTGTTCTGAGGCATAAATGTGTATGGATATTTGTATCCCCACGAAAAGCCTGTTTCATTGTAAATTGATAATCTGTCTTTTAGATTGGGGTCTTTCTTGGTCAACAACAAACATGTGCCTACCGCAACGGCAGGAACTAAAAAACCCATTGACGTGTGCAGCTCCAATGGTTTAAATCCTAATGGATTATCATACCATTGATCTCCATACGGAAATTGAGCGTTGGCCTCTTTGAAAAACATCAATACCCCTATCACCCCGAAAATCATTTGCTTTACTTTTGCCATGCTCACCCTATTTTGCGCAAAAGTATACCTACTCAATTATCCTGATCTTAAAAATATCTGTAAAATCAGGGAAGCGGGCATTTTTAAACCTGAAACAGCCGTTACATTTCTAACCACTTAATAAAAGCAGTTGATTTTGCTTTGCTGATGATAATGTCTTCGGGTGAAGGCTGGGTAAGCAGCACCTTTAATTTCCGGTTTTCAATCTGCTCTACTTTTTCAACCGCCTTTCTGTGGATTAAAAATTGCCGGTTGGCACGGTAAAAAATGGCGGGGTCCAGGTCATTTTCAAAACTCTCTAAGGTTTCGTTTTGAATATATTTTTGCCTAGAAAACAAGTATTGAAAAACAATGCCATTGGAAAGATGAAAGAAGGCAATCTCTGAGATATCCACCGGAATGATTTTATCCTGAAAGCGTGTGAGAATGGAATTTTTATATTCCTTTCGTGTTGTCAGGTTGTTTCGCAAATCGTTCAGATAATGGTTTAACTGATCAATTTCTTGTTGAAACGCCATTTTCTCTTCTTGATTTTTGAAGAAGAAAAGGCAGGCGTAGGCGATGATTTGAAAAATGAACGTACGAAAGGCTGTAATCATCAACAGGCTGTATAAACCGGTGTCTTTCAAATTGAGAAAATAGATGAGCCATTCGGGTTGAATATGGAAAAGAAGTACATGAACAAAAGTCAACAGAAGAAATCCGCAAGCATATGCGATGCCGAATTTTGTGCCGTGTGAAAAATGGGGTTTTGAACTCCATAGAAACGCATTGATAGCATACAATGCCAGAAAGCTAAGGGCTATATAGATAAAGTAAACCGGCAAGATATGCCACGATACGATTGGGTTTTTGAGGAACTTTGGAATGATGGCAATGAAAGAGAGACTGACGGCAATGAAGGGCAATTTAAATTTCATTGATTGTTTTTCTTTTTGTGCTACGCCATGATATTACAAAGTTAACCAGTCTTGCGCGAACACGGAAGTTATTTTTAGTTTGCCCTGTCAGGTGTTATCACCTGACAGAATCCTCATGCCTGACTATGTGTTATAAATCCAAATTGATCTTCATTCAGTATATAAAATCTTGCGCTGGAGTAATAATAATTCTCTGGCAAATCGGATAACTTTAGTTGCCAGGGGATCTTACAGGGCGAAATAAACCAGAGCTGAATCTCTATGCTGTGGTGGTTTCTTCACCAGCCAATGTTGGTGTTCTTCA
>DGYK01000011.1:152730-162646 GCA_002398365.1 Flammeovirgaceae bacterium UBA5008 | reverse complement strand
CGCTACGATTTAACCTAACATTCTTGAATATTTGATAAATATTTATATATTAGTATAAGAGTTCGATAAGAGCTGGGAGGTAGTAAACGCGAAAACGAATTCGTTTTTCTTCAAACTGACACTACAGATTTTGATAACCTCAACTAAAACCAGTTCACATGAAACGACTCATTCTCTTCCTCGGGCTGATAGCTTATTGTTTTAATTCCAGCCTTGCTCAACGGTTTTCCCCACCATTTCCTATTCAATATTACTATGATTCTTATGGAGAAGATAAGGAGAAAGATTTCGGGCGTAAACGAAAACACGAAACCGCTCAATATTCCGGCTCCAGCATGTATGACTATGCAAAATCGATTTTACCTCTCTTCACCATGAAGCCTGTGATCTTGAAAGATACACTCCTTCTCTTGTCTCTGCAAAGTCCTTGTTCTAATGGAAGCTATCTCTTTCAAAATAGCTTGGAGTCGCTCTTAATTGTGAACGGAGAATTGAGTTGCCCGACACGCGAAATTTCAGGCCATGGGTATAAACCCACTAAATACATAACCGATATTCCAGCTATTTCATCAGCGAAATATTGGGGAACTCTTCTTTCACCTGAATTATTAAATACTGAAATATTCTCTGCCGAACATTTTGTTAGTACCCGCGATGCGTTGAACCACTACCTCGGGTTTATCAGAAATAACGATGGACTGTATTTCAACATCAAAGAAACGGATGTAGTAAATTTGATTGATGAATATAAAAAAGTAGATAGGCAATTCTCTGATCATGTTTTAGAAATGGTACAGCCCATGGACGTTTCGACTCAAGCGCGGCTTCTTCGTAACTATCAGGATTCAGAAATTTTTAAGAAAATAGGTGATGCTGAAACCCGGAATTTATTTCAAAACAAGGTGCGCGCTTACCTGGAAAAAATATGGGAACAAAAACGCAAAGAAGTAACAAGTAATGTTAGCAGGTTCCTATCAAACGGTCAATATTACGAAGCCTACCAAACACTGGCACAAGTAGAGAAATTTTATCCCTATCCGGAAGAAATGGCTGAAATGAAATGCCAGGTTGCCAATGGCTATTTGGAATCTGCCAAAGAAGCTATCCACAACCTGCGTAATTATGAAACCGCCAAAACGTATCTCGATTTTGTAAAATCCTACTGCCCGGTTTTTGATGATGAGGTAGCTACA
The DNA here is from genome assembly GCA_002398365.1 of Flammeovirgaceae bacterium UBA5008. Classification (GTDB taxonomy): domain Bacteria; phylum Bacteroidota; class Bacteroidia; order Cytophagales; family Cyclobacteriaceae; genus ELB16-189. The sequence continues at coordinate 161,453 of DGYK01000011.1, read as the reverse complement.
CTGACGCGCTTTATGGAATCCAACCCTCTTTCTATTTTTATTAATAGCACGGGCTATGGAGCTGATGCAATCGCACAAAAGATAGAAAATCATTTACGTGGCAAGGGGTATAACACTACGCGAGACCAAAGTGCAAAGAACATATTTTATTCGCTCAATGTTTCGATGATTAAATTCGACCAGCCTGAGCCGGTGGTGCAACGTGAAGAAAAAACATTTTACCTAAAAGAAGACTGCTATAAAACAACCGGTTATGGCGCCACAAAAAAAACAGAAAAAGGATTAGAAGCTGTTACTCCCGTAAAGGTTGTGTTTCTCAATTCAAAACGGGTGAATTATTACGAATACAACATCCTAATAACTAAAATTTTGCCAAAGGGAAATGAAACTAAATTTGATGGGGGATACTATAGTAAAAAGCCGGACAACTTCCGCACGGCAAATACAGATTATAATTGGGGCAAGCTTTCTCAAGTAAAAATGAGTTGTACCACCGGGTGGGCTGCGTTGGCCGGGCTGATAGTGGACGTATCTGCTTTAGCTATTACTGCCATTGCTGATAAAAAAGCCGACCGTACAAAAGAAAGCAATTCAAAATTATTCAATGAAGCGGCTACCGATATTTCTAATTCGATGATTGAAAAATTTGAGGCTGTGAAAAGTAAAGATTAACTACCATGAATACACTCCCAAAATTCGCTTTTGTAAGCATACTGTTGTTACTCTATACTCCTCTATTTTCGCAAATGAGCGACTGTAGTTCTGCTAAAGATGCTAAACAACGCATGGATACGAAAGCGCAGGCCATTATTACAAAAGAGCGAGAGATATTTTTAGGAATGGTTTGCAGTCAGTGCAAAAGGCCTGCCACGCAAATATGGAAGGAAGAACTGGTTAGCTTTCCGCAGCACCTACAAGCTGTTCACGGCATACCGATTGCATCTACCCTTACCAAATACCAAGCAACGCAGAAAATGCAAGGAGACTATGATGAGCTTGCTGCGTTAGAACGAATCTATAAAACGTACAGCACGCGATGCGGCATGGCGAACACTCAAAGTGATGATCGGGCCAAAGAGAGTGGATTTTATAAAAAATTAAACAACGATCAATACGTATCCTACTCTCAAAATGATCAAGAGGGCCAACAAGTCATTCCTCAAGCCAGCGCCAATTCTCTCGATCCACCCGAAGAGCTACAACAGATGGTGCCGGAAGATCTTCGCGTTAACGAAGACGAAATAGAACAAAGTAATTTTGCCCCAGCGACAGAGGGCAACCGGTTAACCAAGATCAAATCCGGCTTAAATATTTTCTTCAAGAAGAAACTGGCCGAGTTGGATGTGGAAGAACTGGTGTGGCAAGAGATAATTGAAACTGCACCCAATGACGTTGTCAAAGGCAATCTGAAAACAATTAAAGAATTTTGCCGCGATGAAATGGTAATCAAGGCAACTGAAAATATTGAAAAGTGCGCTACGGACGAGACTCAATGCGCACAACTGCAGGAACAAATTGATAAAGCTCCTCTTACGTTGGCGCGCACTTTGGCCAAAAATCATTTTTCCACTTATAAAAAAGTAGTTACTGCGTACACAAAAACACTTATCAAACTGGAAAAATGGACGCGATAAAAAGAATCTTGATTCTTCTACTGATTTGCAGAGGCGGGTTATTATACAGCCAACCGCTGACATTTGAAGTAACCAAACAAATTGTGCTTCCGCCCACGGAAACCATGCTATATTCGTTTGAGGTAGTTTCCGATTACCTATGTTTGGTGCCCCTGGACGGAAAAATTGTTTCACCTATTCATAAAATATTAGTTAACAATAATCCCGTTCACTATTATCATTCTACGAAGGTATTTCCAATTGGAGATTACCAATACGTAACCTTCTTCAACAAACTAACCAAGCAAAATTACGTAGCGCAATATAAAGGGAAGCAAAAGATCTTTGAATTTTCATTGGGAAAATCCGGTATCTATCGCCTTGCCCCTGTTGTAGACAGTACGTTTTGTGTGGCGGTTGGCTTTGATAAAGGTGGATACAATTTTACCGTTGCTTCCAAAGTGGGCGTCAAAAGATATCCGTTGCAGGGTTCTCTTAATGCTTTAATTCCTGTTTCAGAACACCAAGGGTTTCTGGCAATCAATAACAAAATACTACTGTACGCGCTCAAAGACGAACACATTTCTGTAAAAAAAGTAAAAGAATGTCCAGCAGAAATCTTTGATATGGAGTTGTGGGATGAATCGCGTTTGATTGTTTCTATGATGGATGGAACTTACCTATTTAGTTTAACAGATAACAAATTGATCAAACTGGTAGATGAATTCGGAGCATTGAAGGTGCTGAATGAAAAATTATATGTATTGAATAAAAAAAATATAATCAACGTATACAGTATCGCTAAAAAATAACCAATCCTTCAGAGGGTTCCCTTAGCCAACTCGCCAATGTTGGTTCATTTATTTCTCCTCAGAGTCTCCTCCAAGTGACTCTGACGCTCACTCGTACCAATCCGTTACTATATCAATATGGATAAGTTTGCCGCAGAGTCCGAGGCGAGACTCTGCGAGGAAGAAAAATGAGTTCAGTGTTACGACACGATGAGGTTCAACTATATAGTACAAGTATTTCTCTCTTTCCGTTCTTTTTGTCCCCGCCTTGCGGGATGGAACACTTGAAACAAAAAGAACCAAAAAATTCAAGAACGAAAGATGCTCCCACCCACTTTCCTTCACACGCCCGCCTTTATTCATTTAATTATTTTTTTTATGGCATTCATGAATCTGCGATTTCGTTCGGGCCAGCGCACGCGTGCTACGATTTTTCTGCAAGTAAAGAATTCTGCGGATACCTCGGAATAGGTTCGGTGATCACAAAAAACTGAGTTAGATGAGAAAAAATTGAGTTATTAATTTCTATCAAGATTTTTATTTCTCCGCAGAGTCTCCTGCAAGGGACTGGTACACTGCGTGCCAACCATAACTGCATCAACATACTACAGTTTGCCGCAGAGTCCGAGGCGAGACTCTGCGGGGAAATGATAGTTGTCGGGATCTTTATTGCTTCACAATATACATACTGAGGTTTCCTGCGTTATCACGAATCAAAATGGTGTCGCCCGGAATCGTTTTGTCTTTGAGTTCAGCTATTCGAAAGGAATACGTATTGCCTTGCTGAAAGTAAATTGTGTCGCCTATGTTAACAGCGGGAATAAATGTTGCTTCGCTTGGCACTTTGATTGTATTTTGTTTTGCACTTAATTTCGTGCGACTTTTTACTGTAAAAAGATCTCCCCTCTTCGGCTGTTGAATGGGTCCTTCGTGAAAAGCTTTAGTCATATTGAATAATTTTGATTGGTCGGGCGCAGAAATTACTTCTGCAGAAATCTTTAGTTCTTCATTCATTCCAATCCATTGGGGGTTATAGGGCTCCAGCTTATCATTCGCCAGTTGTTGAACCGGATTGATTGAAACATTCAAAGCACCTTTCAGCGTGGCGTACACTACTAAATCCTTTGTGGTAGGAAATAGCTGGCTTATCCGAATGGGCGCAAATGAACCGGTCACCTCAATACTACTTGCTGCATACTGGATGTTCTTTAATGAATCTGTTATCATTTTATATTCTTTGGAAACATCAAACACGGTGTTTTTCGCAATTTCTTTCTTAATGGCCTTTTCCACCACGTCTATGGAAATCACATTTTTTAGTGCCTTGAGAAGATAGTTTTTTGTTTCTAGTGTGAACTCTATATCATCCAAATAAAAGTATGATTTGTCTTCGTGATAGGCCGGTATCGCCCACAGATACAACGTGACGAGCTTTTTGGAATTTTTTCTTTTTATGATATCAACTCCTACCACCAACTTTTTTCCACTTGGATAAATTTGCACATTGCCCGCATAATAATTTCTTTTTTGTAACCACTTATCTAAAATGTCATTATTTGAACGCAAGGAAGCAATGGCATCATTTAATGCTACATCTATTTTTTGTGCAGCTATTCCATAATCCAGACGATTGGAAACCACTAAACTCACACCCGTATCTGCAATTGATTGAATTGAAAACGGAATGATTTTAGGACCTGTAACAGCCGGTGTGTCGAGTGTATAATAGACGGTAGGATACGCCTTAAAGCCCAGTGTTACTTTCATCTCGTTTTGTAAACCTTCGCCTTGTCCATTAAATGGTGATAAATAAGCTTGTGCGATGTTGGGACATAACCAAAGGTTCTCACCGATACTCATTGGCTTTCTTATTTGCGCAGATATGTTTTCGTATTGTTCTCTAAAAGTTAGTTTAGATTGGTTTTTATCAATTGCTTCAATGATTTTATCATTTACGGTTTTGTCAATAACTTTATCTAATATCATTCGCGAACCTAAAATAGACGGATATAAATATTGAACAATATCAAACGTCTCCACAGCTCCCGGCACACAAATTTTCGTGAAAGTTAAATTGGTAGCGTCTTCATCCAGCGAAGCTTTAATTTCTTTATTTTCATTGATGGAAACAGAAGTTTTCAGTTCAAGTTTCGCTTCTAATTCGCAGGTTAAGGCACCTTTCAATTTTATTTTTGGTCCTAACGGAACAGCTGCTTGCTCGTAATCCAGACTCAGTTTTACGTTGAAATAGGTGGTGGTGTGTATTTGATTACCGCTGAATCGTAAATCCACATCGGTCACATGAACTATATAGTTAATCTTTGCATTGGCCGGATAGACTTTGTCGATGAGTTTTGTAACCGGCTTGGATACATATCGATAAACCGCTTCCGTAGGTTCTACCCAAACTTTGACTGTTTTGATTACTTTTTTCGTTACGTCTTTCCAACACTTATGCCATTTCCACGGTTTTGTCCAACACTTAGCTGCCTCTTTTACTGTTTCAAAGCTTTCAACATGCACATCCTTCCAATAACCCGGTGTATACGGTTTCACCAGTTCTTGCACCAGTTCTTCCTCTGATATTTGCTCGGTTGCCAATAGCTTAATACCAATGTCGCCTGTATTTCCGGATGCTACCGGATTATTTAAGCTATTTAAAATAGCACGCTTTACAGAATACGCAGTAATACGAACCGGTATATGTATTGTGGAGCTATCTAAAGCAGGGTAGTTGGCAGGATTACTGATCAATGGAGGCTTGTCTAATTTATGCTTACACGAACTCAGCAAAATGAGATAAGATAAAATGAGTAGAGAAAAGATGGCTTTAGTTTTCATTGTTGTTACCAAGTTAGTAAGCTATTTATAAGTGTATTGTTCCAATTAATTTTTTTCAAAGTGCCTCCCGTGTTTATAAGACCTGCGGCTCTCCGATTAAACTTTTAACTTCTTTCCATATCCTGCAATTCTGCGCTTCCTTAAAAGTTGTGCCAACCAACTTTCTATAATATACAGCCATTTTATGACAAGAGCTAAGGAAATCGGTTATGCTTAGCACAAGATAGGATTATCAAACAGCTAATGGTGTCTAAGTTAGTAATTGGCAACTATGCCATAGTGGTTGGTTAGCGCGAGCTAGTTATTGGGATTTGTTTGGATCAAGGCTCTTACAAGGAACCAGGGCCCTGCATGCCAATAACTATATCAACACGCTAAAGTTTGCCGTAGCGTGTGGGGTAAGATGCTGCGAGGAAGTAAGTTTGGCGCTAGAGGTTTTCTCTACATTCCTTTTTCCTTATGCCGCACAGTCCTGAATATTTTCAATGAAATTTCTTGCTGCTTGGCTGTGAGGTTACTCGTTGCCATTGAAAGCGCTTGATGGCTGTTCATCACAGTATCTGGTTGATATAATTCACGAACATAAATACCCGTTATTTCCTTTTGCGAGTCTTTCGACCAAACGATCTTCCGATAGAGATTATCAACTGTGTCAATTTCATAATTTATTTCCTTGATTTCACGAGGGATATAAACCGGATATTCAAATTCGGTTTGTTCATGTTTGCATTTGGCGACATAATCACAACCGCCTCCCACTGTGCTATCTTGTAGGGTAGCAGGGCGAATTTCCAATATATCAACTTTGGGAAAGTTATTGGGACCATAGGTAATGTCCGGTTTCATAAAACGAAAAGATAAGTGCATCTGCCATGAACCATCTTTTAAATATTCCTCCAATGTTTCACCCAGGGTACTTGAATAATAGCCAAAGTCAAAAAAGAATTCGATGCTATCTCCTGTTATTTTGCCTATATACGAATCTTCACCTTGCTCGGGTTCTAGAGTAAAGTCTTCCGGAAAGTCCAACAAATAATCTCCCACTTCTATCGTTTTCCAATCTGGTGACGACTTCTTTTCTACTCCTACGCAACCATACACGAGAAGTAAAGAGATCAGAGTTAGCCGTATTTTCATGTATTGTATACTTATTTGACCACTAAAATAGTAGAACTCTCACTATTATTTCTCCGCAGAGTCTCCTGCAAGGGACTGGCTCACTGCGTGCAAATCTATAATCGTATCAACACGCTAAAGTTTGCCGCAGCGGGTGGGGTAAGATGCTGCGGGGAAGTAGTGGTTACTAGTCCGATTCTTTCTTCTTCTTTGTCAGTCGTTTTGCAACCAAGTCATAATTTGAGAATAGAAAATAGCCGAGCAGCACATTTAGAAAACTGATGGTTAAGTTCAGTTTATCTTTATCACTAAACTCCAATCCCGCCATATCATCTTTAAACGCCCAGAAAAGAAGGGTAAGTAGAGCGGGAATGCTTTTTATTAAGAGAAGCCCACCGATTACAAAAGTTCCCGTTTTTAGTATGTCTTGCGATTGAATGTTGCCAAAATCGATTCTGTCATCTGTAAATCCCTTTTCAAGTTTTAACAAGTCTACGAGTTTGTCGGCTTTAAAAACTAATAACCAAAAGAGTCCAACTGTAATAGTTACTACCGCTAATACCCAAACTACCATTGCGGCATCAATATGGCCCAGTGCAAACATTACATTATTTGGTAAAACAGAGAATAAAGTCGCCACTGCTGAATATAATCCGAATAACTTGATCATCAGAATTAGAAAATCTCTTTTACTCATTTGTCTGTTGTTTTATAATTGTTGTCTCTCTGGTGTGGAAGTTACTTCAGCGTTCTTTAAAATAAAAGTGTGAAGGATGATTTGTTGTGTAATTTCTGAAACGATTGTGGAGCTGCTAAAGTTTGCTGCAGAGTGCGAGGTGAGATACTGCGGGTAAGTAAAACAATGAGAAAGGCTTCGATAAACATTAAGTGAAGGAGAAAGATTTAATTGGACAACATGTAGCTGTCAGGTGATAACACCTGACAGGGCGAAAAGATTACCACTGCATACATTCTCTTCATCGCTCTCTATTTCTCAGATTATTTTTTGGTATCACCATTCTCTTCTTCATCATCTTGTACTTTGCTGCGAATCCATTTTTTACCGATGTTCTCTCTTTCCGCTGCTTCTCCATAGTCCAGATTGAATACTTCGTTTAGGGTATTATCCATTTCTACTACAGATGCCAGAGTTACTAATCGTGCGTCTTGGAGAAGTTGGTCTCCTGTTAAAAATTGCCAATCACCATTATGATCATGTACCACGCGAAGAATAGGCTTATTTAGATCTAAGAATTGTCTTGTTGTAAAAACCCCCAAATTCCACTCTTCCCGAAATTTAAATTTTGCATTTCTATCGAGCAGGGGCTGTCTGAATTTAAATTCACTTTCGTAGTTCTTATCCCACGGGAATTGGTCGTTGCGGTCTGTCCAAATAAGTTGAATAGCCGGGAATTCTCTTGTTTTATAATAATTTATAGCTGTTCCAAAATAATCCGGAATATTTTTGGGATCTAGTTTGATAAATTTGGTACGACTGCTTTCAAAAAAATCGTGATACGTCTTATTGATCTCTATTGATTTCCCTTCTTTCACTTGTTCTCCGGCATTGTTTAAAACAATGTGCAGTGTCTTAACAGTTAAGCCAAATGAGATAATCTCCGGGTGTTTATAGGTTTGCCACAGTCCGATGGTATAGGCAAATGAAGGCAGGTAAGCCGTAGCTTCTATCATGATGACCATCCAACCATATTGTTCAATTTTACGAGGGATTTCTATATCATCATCGCAATTATGTTCTTCAGATTTACTCATTATGTTAGCGGCTCTAAAATTAGCGATTTAAAATATCAGCTAACTCCGTAGAGTTACTGCTGCTGTGGCTTGTATCAAGGTGATTGCTTTTCCATCTGCAATTTCACCGGAAAGTCATCGATGATAAAATAGGTAGTACCTGCCTCCTGCTCTATCCTGAACATGAGCAGGTTCTCGCTGGGCTTGCCGATGTGTATCACATCATTCACGGTATCAATGATCCACTCTTTACCGTTTAATTCTTTAAAATCATTAGCGATGGCCGGGGCGTTGGGTGGGAATTTCCACTCAAACGATCCGTTCTTTTTAAATTGCATGGCAGACCCGACCAGCAGAGCAACTATCTTTTCATTTAGAATTTTTAATTCAGCAGGTGTTAATGAAAACCCTTCTGCCATTACCGTCTTTTTACACACCCACGCTCCTATCAGACTATCATGCGAGATGACTTGCGCTTGTGATAAGGTGGCGGTGAGGATGAGAAGGGTGGTGAGGAGAAGGAGGCGGGGCATGGGGTTCATAATTACGTACATTGTTAATAGTTGTAAACTAAGGACAGCAGTTTAGACTAACACAAACTACCGATAGC
>DGYK01000011.1:151658-152491 GCA_002398365.1 Flammeovirgaceae bacterium UBA5008 | reverse complement strand
GACTAACACAAACTACCGATAGCTTAGGGGCGGGGCATGGGGTGGGTTGATTATGGTGCGTGAGAATGAAAGTAAGTTCTTTGATATATAAACTAGTCACATATGTTTTTTAACAACATCTGTCACAAAGATATCAGCGAGTTTACAGGCTTCCGTCACCTGTTGCCATGAAAAGTAATAAGCATTTGTTGGACCACTCTTTTGTTCGAAATAAAGATACCTTTTTGCAATCAGCCTATATTTAGTGTGTAGTAACACAGTTGGGTCACGATCTTTACCTTGCAATTTATACAACATTGCTTTTACACCATCTCTAGCCTTGATTTGCTTACACGCCTCTTCAAACTTATCTATATCTTTCATCATTTCAATTATAAGCTAAAAAGTATGCTATGTTTTAAAAGATTAATCGTAAGGTGCATCACCAAACCAAGGCTGAATTTAATGTTTTATAATTCCCTTGCTGGTCCAAGTATTCAAAGTCATCCAAATAATTTACAGACTTTGGAAAGTTACCTATTGCTGGATACTGTATTATTTTCGCATGAAGGCGATCATACGCATCTTTAAGTGAGGTAAAGTTCAAGTTGAGTTGCTCCCTTTCAATTTTTGTAAATTCTTTACTTGAACGTGGAACAAGAGTACCATTATTTTCACCCCATACCTTTTCAGCAAAACAGTGAATATTTGATATGAATGGTTGCCCTGCTGGATTGTGCTTAAGAACTAAGGGCTCAGTCGTCCTTAACTCATAGAAACTAAAATGTCCAGTTGCCGCACTTATAATAAACTTCAATTTGATTTTGTTTCTTCCTTCAAGCGGGCTGCACTTA
>DGYK01000011.1:131869-151438 GCA_002398365.1 Flammeovirgaceae bacterium UBA5008 | reverse complement strand
AGTTGGTCTTTATGTCGAGTTCTCTAAGCTCACTAATCAGCTTTGGTATATGGTTCTCTACCAAAAGTAGCTCGCCTTTGTAAACCGGAGACGTTATTTCGTGGTGCGAAAGTGGATGTAGCAGTGCTGGAAGTAAAGCGATAATCTGATTTAGTGAATTTGAGTTATTGCCCGTCTTATCCAAAAAACGCTTCGCTCTGTAAATTAACGGCCCGAGTTTATATTCAGGAATTTGATTGGTATTTTCAGAATCGACTGTTTCATAGGGTGGAATGAATTCCTTGATCAGCTCTTCAAGTGTCTTTCTAAAGTAATTTGCTGATGCTGGATAGTCTGGCTTTTTACGATCGTGGAGATATTGAGAACCCTTCTCAAAGTTCGTATCTCCAACAACGAGTATAGGCTTGTCTATAGGTTGATTGGCGACACGGTCTTTACCAACATATAACTCAACTGACTTCCATTTTCCGGGCACTTCGGTCTCAAATTTCCGCTTCGCCAACTCATATAAGTGTCTGTCGTAGGTGCTGATGAAAACCTGATAGTCTTTAAACTCATGCTTGAGGATTTCCAGAATAGGTATCCGGTTTGTTGTGTCTAGGCCAACGAATACATCGTCCAAGAAAACAACCTTAAAATCGAGTATCTGTGGATTTCGTTTAGCGGCAGCCAAATAAAGGCAGATTGAAAGAGCAGATAGTCTCGCCTCGTTCAGATAGTCGCTTTGGTGTTGAATTGAAACACCATGGAGTTTCAGCTCCAGTCTTAGATCCGCTGGAATTTGCCACTTCTCGTAGTTGTAGGGACTTAAAGGTTGAAGTGAAAACCAAACTCTAAGATTTAATTTGAAGTACTTTATCAGAAATCCATTAAGATGAAGGAAAATATCTTTCAATGCCGCACGCAATGCAATCTCGTAAGCAGGGAGTTCTGCGAGCGCCCGTTTGTGTTTAACTTCATTCCTATTATAAACTTCTTTCAGATTTTTGCTGAGTTCCAGAAATTTACTCCCTAAAGCGTAAGGTAAACCGGTAGGGATGAAGTCCCTGAGAAGATCGATTATTATTAACCTGAATAAATTGGGCTGTGCCTCTTTGTGATTGTATACCTCTAATAAACTTCGGTAATCTAAAAAACCTTTTGTAAGCTCCGCACCCTTAACAAACTGTGATGTACCGGTAGTAACAGTATTGCTATTAAAATTAATTACTTCACCAACATTAGAAGTTACAGTATTTAATACAGGGTCGTACGTTTTGAAAGTAAAGGATAAATTACCTTCTTCGGTTTGACGGTTGTGATGTTTAATATAAGGTAGCGCTGGGTTTCTGCTGCTGCTTAAAAAATTGTTGACTGACTTGAATAGTGAGCTTTTACCGCTTCCATTTTCACCATAAATAAGGAGATTCTCTCCTTTTGGTAAGTCGATCAGATATTTACCAAAGAAAGCGCGGAAGTTATCAAGTTCAAGGGTAGTAATTCGTTTCACTTTCTGCCTTCTATGATGTTTACTTCTTCAATAGTAAGTAGTTTAAGCAATGCCGCACTAACAAGATGCTTGGGATTCGAAAGCTCCTTATAAACTTTTTCAATTACTCTGGAGTTGTTTTCATCATCTCCTTCATTCAATTCAGGTAACTTTGTTATGTAGCTAAGAACTTCTGCACCTCCCGATTTGATCTTTTCGGGTAGATACAATTCGTACACCATAGCGTCAAGAAGTCTCTCAAAAAAAGATGTGTCACTGGCTTGTTCCTTCAAATGAATGATGTAGTTGACAACTTTTATAAATGGCTTTCTTGCTTCGCTTTCCAAAAGTGGAACTCTGAATTTTAGTAAGTGAAATATTTTTGTTTCAACGAACGTGGAACCAAGACGCGGAGCGGCAAAAGTTCTAATAAAATATTGCGCTGGCTTGGATATGACAAATGGAAGAATGTATTTCAATAATTCAACATCATTCTTAGAATATTCGATATGTTGAAGTGAAAAGAAATTGTTTGAGGCGTAATTTGATTCATCGAAAAAAGCCTTAAAAGGGTTTCCGGTTCTAGTAATATATATTTTTGGGAATTTGAATATACGTTCATCCCTTAAGGAAGCATAGTACCCCTTTGACTTATCAATTATTTCTGGGCGGTAATCAACGAACCAACCAAAACGCTTACTGAAATAATTGTCGATTGTATCTCCTGCGCCCCCACCATAAAACAACGGCTTACAGTGTTTATTTTTTTGTTTTTCAACAAAAAGTAGATCACGACTATTTCCAGAGTGTATTCCCTCATGACACTGCATTAAGTCACCCAGTTGTGGAAATAATTGGATATGCTGTAAGATTTCAAAATCTTTGTCTTGTGCAATTAGATTGAAGGCATATTCGTACTCTTCAAGAATAATTTTGTTCTTGCTTTGAATATATTTTTTCTCAACTAAGTTACCTTCCTTCTTGTCAAATCTGTTCAATGAGTAATTCAAATCGTTATGTTTTCCCTTGAATATATTCATTACACAAACATCGTGATCAACGTAAACGAATGGCTTATATTCTTCAGGTATTCCCGTATTCTCGTACCAAATTACTTCATGAAGATTATCCTTTATTAAAGTACGAGTTTTGGCAAAGTCTTTAATAAGAATGCTATCAGGCAGGACATATGATATAACACTTGAATAATTCTTGTAGGCCCATCCAATAAAGTATGCGAAGGAATTCGGAGTTGATGAATCGATTTCTTTGTAGGTGACCTTAAAAAGCTCCTTTTCATCGGCAGTCAGCCGTGCACCCCAAGGAGGATTACCAATGATAATCTCAAAACCCGATGTTAATCCAAACATCCATTCTTGGTCAAACCAATTTGCGAAGTGGTTTTGATCATATGGGTCAAATTCTGAAATCTTAGACGCATTATTTCTACTATGCCCTAGCTTTTCTAGTAGCTGTGATATTTTCTTTCTTATCTCCTTATCCTTTGCCTGAAGTCGCAATTTTTCCTTTCGACTAGAAGCTGTAAAGTACTTGTGCCGCACGGCTTTAAGTGCATCTCCATTCTCTTGTATCTTTTGCCTGGTTTCTTGTGTGAAAATGTCACCAGAGGTTTCCTGCGGTTTCTCCAGTCCAATTAAAGAATTGGCTGCTACAAATTTTGTTTCAAGGTTTGGTAAACTTCGAATGCCAAAATTTTCCTTGCTCTTATTTACTTTTTGATCTATCACCAGTGAAATGAAAAAGCGCAGCTTGGCAATTTGCACAGCAATAGGTTGAATGTCTATTCCGTAAATGCAGTTCTCAATTAAATAGAGTTTACGTCCGTAATCGCTGGCATTATTCTCGAATACATCGTTTATCTCAGATAGTCGCTTTGCTCTTTCCTCCTTGTCGCCAATGTTAAAGGCCGATTCAGTTTCTTCAATGGCCTTCTGTCGCTGTAAGGCTTTCCATAATTTGTTTTCCGGGTCAAGCTTCTGTAGAACATGAACCATCTTGTGCAAGATGCCCATCGGAAACGCGCCCGAACCGCAGGCTGGGTCTAATATTTTACAGTTATTTATTACTTCAATCAGGTTTTTCGTTTCCTGTTCTTTAAACGGGTTGGGGTTTTCAGAGTAGGAGAATAAATCCCTCAAGCGTGTTTCAAAATCGATAGCCTGATCTTTAGTGTTTTGTTTTAAGTACTCCAACAGCGATTCGTCCACCATGTAGTTAACAATCTCCCTTGGTGTGTAAAAACTACCGGTTTGCTTTCTCGCTGTAGTTTGTGTTTCTGGGTTGTAACTCGCCAATAAATTTTCAAAAACCTTTCCCAGTAATTCCGGGTCAAGAGCAATTTCTTCTTCTAATGGTGTGTTCTCCGCAACCGTAAACTTGTAGCTTTCCAGTAAGTTTATCAGGCCTCGCGATTTGTAGGTTTTGTTTCGAGTTCCATAAACATCATTCAGATTAACTTCTTTCTCTTCACCAAAAAATATATAGTCAGGCACACTGGCTTGCTTCTTGGCATTTCGGCTGAATCCATCTACATAAACAATCTTATTTTCTTCGTTGGGTTTATCTAAACAATCAAATAACCCTCCATTCAAAAAGGGCACGTCTTTAAATAATTCCAACACTTCTTTTTCCTTGATATTAAACAAGTCAGAATACCGAAAAAGGTTTTTGACCCCGTATTCTTCCTTGTTGGTTTTTATATCTCCTTCTTTAGCAAACTTGCGCTCATCCATCTTTTGGTTTAGCGTTCCGAAAAAGAGATTCTGCAAAATTGCATTGTAGTAATTCTGCGCTTTCTTGTTCTTATTAAAGTCCTTGATGATCTTATCAAGATAGCTGCGATTGAAAAGAGCATTTGGTACTAAGGCCTTTTCTTTAATGAACCAAATAAACACCACTCTTGTAATTAAGCGAATGAGGTTGGTGGCATTGCGCACATCTTTCTTTTTCTCAAGGTCATCAGGAAAGGAAACGTTCTCCATTGCCCAGAAATACCAATTGGCAAGCTCTTGAAAGAACCGCTTGTTGAGAATACTAACATCCAGTACTTGTAACCAATGCTCGTGCAGTTGCGCGAAAGTGGTAACGCCTGCGGGTTTTACTAAATCGAGCAGTATTCGTTCGTGCCCTGCGTGAGTGGTTTCACAATGGATGTCGCGTAAAATAATAACCTTACCTGCTTTTTCGCCTTGCCTCCAATTCTGTTTGTATTTAAAGCGTTCACTAATCGCAATTGAAATGGAAGCCTCTTTATCGATTTTGTATTTCAGAACTAAAGCCACAGGCATTTTTTGGCTGATTCGGTTAAAAGCACGTGTCAGTTCTGAAATTTCTGTTCGAGTGGGTTGTTTCTTTAAGTCCAGCGCAAAAAGCATCAAGCCCTCATAATTTTTATCACCTTGCGCTAAGGCTTCTTTATAGGAATAGTTCACATCGAACATTCCAGTTGCCTTAAAAACTGTATCGTCAATAATACCAATAAAGAATGCCTTATCAACCGAATTGAAAGTGTCGTTGTCTTTATAGAAATGCTTCAACAAATCCTTCACAGGCAAAGCTTCACTTGTATTGGAATTGAGTTTGATTCCCAATTGCTGAAACAATCCTGTTGCTGCTTCAAAGAGATTTGGCTTTTGAAATATTTTCAAATCAATCATTACTTATTCGATATTATAAACCAATTAATAAGGTCAAAATTTTCGGCCTTAAATTTATCTTCCAATTTCTTTTGCTCTGAAGAAATCTTTTGTGGCGTGGTATCGCCAGTAAACAGGTCTTGAATTTGGTTAACCGCAACAGGCGCGGCTTGTGCCTTCACCCAATCGCCAATTGCATTTGAAAGTCTATCCATTATTGATTTATCTCCCTTCTCAATAGCAGAGGGAACAAATCGACTTTCCAATTTGTGATAGCGTAGCAAAGCAAGAATTTCCTGATTGTTGTTTAGCAGGACTGCTGATTTCTTCCCGTCCTCATATGTTTGGTGTAGCAAATGAATCTCCTCGTAAACATGGTCGGTGGCTTCATCAGGCCTTCTTGGAAAACCCAATACTGCAACAATACTATCTGAAATGACAGCCCATTTTTTATTAGGTCTGAATTTGAAACCTGTATAGACGCCATTTGGTATTCTCTTGAAAAAGTCTTCGTTCTTTTTGAAGAACTCAAACAACTCCTGTCGGAATTGCTCCAATGAAAAGTCGTTTAGTCCTAGTGTTTCATCGCTTACTTCTACATCGTCCCATGTAATTTGTAGTTGCTCTAACATTTTCTGGGCTTGCTTTGGCAATAATGGATTTTCTTCCACCATTTTTTGAAACTCTGGCGTGAGATTGTCGTCCAATTCAGTACCAACCACACTCATTAGAGCCATTCGGTTTTCCACTCTTGATTTGAGTCTTAAATAGTCCTCATAACTTTTTCCCGGCCAAAAATTAATTCCCTTAATCGATTTGTTTGGTGAACCCAAACGATCGATACGTCCCATTCTTTGTATTAAGCGAACAGGGTTCCAGTGAATGTCATAATTGATGAGCAGGTCGCAATCCTGCAAATTTTGCCCCTCGCTCAAGCAATCTGTTGCAATTAATACGTCAATGGGATTTTCAATTTTCTTGAGAGTTTCTTTGTCATAATTACCAACTACCTCTAGCCATTTTTCAAAAGAGACCTTCCATTTGTCACCGTCCCGATACTCGGGCCCCAAATTAGCTTTGCCGTAGAGTTCGCTCCAATCTTTTTCATTGTACAACTTTGTAAAAGGAGCAAAGCGCTCTAAAATCCCTTCGAACTTCTCACCTGAGTAACCATCGTGAGTTTCACTTAGTGAACCTGAAACATAGGCAATGTTTGATATTCCTCGCTTCTTAAGCTCATCATACAGAAACTTTGCTGTGTCTTTAAACACGGTGAAGATTAAAACCTTCTTATTTTTCGATCCCTTCTTTGAGAGAATGTGCTCTGCAAGTTTATCAAGCTTTGGATCATTTGCCTTCTTTGCGTTGTAATCTCGCTCAAAACTATCTAAACTATCCTTTAAACTTTTTAGCTTTACCACATCGGCCTCCAGGTGTTTCTTAAAGAGTTCAATGTTGGTAATGGATGAAAGAGCTATAGGATTCTTCTTTCCGAGTGTTATTGGCTGCTCAGCCTCTCCGTCAATTTCCGCAGAAGTCTCTTCAATCTCCTCACGCTCTTCATTGGTTAATTCATCCTCGATGGTACTATCCTCTTTGATTTTTATGAAAGCATTTACTTTGTCGAGTGCATTCGTGTGGTGATTTAATATGTTCTCAACAGTCTTTTTGAATGAAAACCAACTCGATTCTAGTCGCTTCATTAAAAGAATATACATCATCTTTACCAAGAACTTTTCGCGTTGTTTTGGATTCTCCAAAACACTTTCAACTTTTAAATCCTTTATATACTCAGATGGTCTATAAGCTGTAAGATTCACTCTCAAGGCATTCAGAATGTCATCGAATGACTTTAGTTCACCCAGATTCTCAGGTGTTATGTATTCATTTTTAGGAACTTCTTTTTTAGGGAAGTTCATTTGGCCGAATTCTCCCTCAATTAATTTCCTCGTTCGTGCTACAATTAAGGAGTCTGTCAAAGTGAAAAACTTTTGAGGAAGCTTTGAAATGAAATCAGAAATCTTCCGATTGTCTAATTCGCTCCATTCATTAAAATCCTTTTGAGCTGTTCTAAAAATATTCTCCAAACTTGGAATCTCTAAGTCAGATTCCTTAAAGCCATCATCAAGACCTTTAGTAATTAACTTGAATTGATTTCTTATATCCAGCAACTTGTTGTTGATTGGTGTGGCTGAAAGGTGGAGTACTTTAATGTCTCGGCTTGTCCTTTCCGGGAGTAGTACGTTATCTACCAAAAATTTGTACCGAGAAGATTTATCGTTGCGCAGGTTGTGACTCTCATCAATTACTATCAACAGCTTTTGTTTCCGTTGCATTTTGGAAAGAGGAAAATCCGGATAGTTAGATGTTAATCTTTCATCTTGTAAGTCCGTGTGATTTCTTACATAGTAGTCAATTTCATCTTTTTCAAACCGTGAACCTCTATGGGATTGGTATTGCTCCCAGTTGTTTCGAAGTTTTTTAGGGCAAAATAAAACAACCGTATAACCTTTAATCTCGAAGTACTTCATTACGGCTAATGCTGTCCATGTTTTACCCAAACCAACGGCATCAGCTAAAATTGCTCCATTGAACTTTTGAAGCATCTTTATCAAACTGATTGCACCTTTTTGCTGATAAGGGAAAAGAGTCTGATAAATTAAAGTTGCCTCCAAATGAATTATTTCCCTTTTGAACTCAGCATCAGATGATAGGGAAAGAAGATCATCTTTGAATAGCTCATATAGAACTTTGAAGTAAAGGTCGTAAGGTGTGTATTCCTTGTATAAATTCTTAATGAGTTCAATGATGTAAGCTTTGACTTCCGTCTTGGTTTTATCAGGTAACTCAACTTTATCTTGAGCGATATTATCCCACTGGTGCTTGAACCATTTTTTTAGTTCTTTGTAGTCATTGCTGTCACCCGTTGTCGCGGTGTTCAATTCAACGTTACTGCTTTCTTTAATTCCGAGTCCAGCATCTGTTAAGTTTGAGCTTCCAATAATGTGAAAGTTTTTTCGGCTGTCTTTGTCACTATAGATGTATGTCTTGGCATGACAGAAGTTTCGTTGAATTGATTTCACTTCTACTTTGTCCTGAAGTAAAAACTCAACCGCTCTTTTAGCTGCCGGACTGAGAGTTAGTGTGCTTGCAATGCTATTGTTGCCGTTTAGTAAATCAACCTGTTTGCCAATCTGAGCTTCTTCCTGCATCAGGTTCCCTAAGATCAACCTGAATTTCTCAGCCTGATTTACTTCATCATTTAGTAAAGCCAATGCGTTAACCGAAAAGAATCCGGTAACTAAATCAAACTGACCACTTTCAATGTAATTCCTAATAAAGTCGAATACTTTATAGTGTTCGTTGTCTTCTGTTTCTGTTTTGTTGTCCAGCAGCATCTTAGTCTAAAAAATTAAGTCCTAATATCGGAATTTATTCCCAAGTAATGACCAAGATAGTTCGGATAATCATTTTATCTAAATTTATGATATTGGATTAGAAATTGCTGAATTACAAATCTCGCATTATTGGCTGGCCTTTATTCTTAAGTTAGATTTGTCCCTTGCCTCTTGTATGGTTTGACTTGTTAATAAAAGATCTAACATTGCCCAAACCCTCATACTCCGGATTATTTTCTTTCCAGCCTTTACTTCATGGCTCGGTTTAATGGCAACCCCTAAACTATATAAATAATGTGGGGCCCAAGTCTCTTTCGGTGCTGCCTTGAAATGAATTGAAGGGTCAGTAAATACTTCATACTTTTCAATGTGATGAATACTTTGAAGCTTGCCACCATATCGAAATGCAATGTAATTTGGCGGTTCGGCAGGCCAACCACCCTTTCTTCCGCCAACAGGGTGAAAATACTTAGCTTGCTTATTAACTATATCTTGCCACAAGAGGCTCCATTTGTTTGGTTTACCGCTTCCGAGTGAAACAACATAAACCCTATTACTGTCTGTTTTTTGCATAGTGCTGATTTTTTCTAGGTAAAAATTTAGTTCTTTTAAAAGTCTATTTTCACTATCACGCCCGATCGCCTTTGATGTTAAAGCAATTTTTTGAATGTCGTTCCATGAGACAACTTCTATTGGGATGGACCGGATTGTTTTAATACCAAAATGTGCACTGGTAAATGATGGAATGCTTTCGTTAAAAACTACTATTCTTTTATCTTTTGCTTTTGAAGAAATAAAAGTAGGCCTTGTGGCATATTTTTCAAGTTGGTCTCTTGAAGGAAAGGTCCAACCGCGTTTTGCTTCAACGATTATATGAAATTCGTTTTCATGAATAATTTCAAAGTCGGTAAATCCTTTTTCCTTTTCATGAGTTTGAAGTCTGATTTTTATTTTGTCAGGGTCAAAAGGTGTTTTGATTTTTATGTGCAGTAAAAATTTTTGCAAAAATTGTCGGCAATTCGAAAATGCATATCCTACGCTATAGGAAATATTGTTTTCTTTTTCTCCAAGTAATTGAAAAACACTGCTAATCTTGTTATTAGAAATATATAAGTCTGCCATACTAGTCTTTCTTTAGTTTCTTATTGAACTATTGTAATAATGATACCACTAACTTTTCTATCGATGCACATATTTTAACTCAAAACTTGTGCTTACTTTTTTATTATCACTTGCTCTTAAGTTCTACAAATCTCGTCCTCCCACACCTCCAAAAAAAGCTACCCTATTGTGTCGCCCCAATTCTTCTCAGTGCTCTTCTGTCGGTAGTCGTACACCAGGGTGGTCATCTCTTTGGTGAACTGGTCCAGCAAGAGAACGGAGTCGCGGATATGCTCCATGTACTTTTGCAGTTCGAGTTCGTGGATCAGTTTTGCATCCAGCAGGTTGGAGACTCCTAAAATATTGCAAACGGGCTCGCGCACCTTGTGCGATAGATCGAACAGGATGCTCTCTAGCTGGTTGATGTTTTGACGCCACAGGGTGATGTTGGATACAGACGCGATCTTCTTGGTGTGCTTGCCGTCTCCGGTGCGCAGGATGTAGGCGCGCTCGGCAAAGTAATGGATGGTGTGGTGCTTGTCGATGAAGCGGTATTCCTGGCAGAAGAGCCGCTGCTCTTGTTCTTGTTTGTCAAACGACTTCCGCACTTTTTCTAGGTCATCGGGATGGATGTATTGGAGGTAGTCTGCGCTCGTCAACACATGTTGTTCGCTTTCGATGCCCACCAACTCAAAGAAGGCATCGCTCAGCCAGATGGACCGGGTGTCCATGTCTAACTCATAAATGATTTCGCGCGAGGCGCTGGTGGCGAAGTTGAACCGGGCCACGGATTCTGCGAGGTCGGTAACGTCTTTCACGATCAGTCCGAGACCCTCGCCCACCTTGAAGGCCTTGATGCGAAAATGATAGTTTCCCAGAATCGGGTGCGGCAGGGAGTGCTGGATTTCGATTTGTGTGCCGGTGCGGATGACTTCCATGTATAATGCATACCGTCCGCTTGATTTTAAGTCGGGCGACAAGTCGCACAAGTTTTTTCCGATGACGGCTTCGCGTGGGAATTGGTACAACTTTAAGAATGCATCGTTTACATCGAGGCAGTTGAGGTCTTTGTCATACACCGAAAGAAACAGGTCGGCCTCCTGAAAGAAGATGGATCGGAGGTTTTCATCGTAGTCCATGTCGTGTGGGCGTTGTTGGGAGATCTTCACCATTTTGTTCGCTCTGATTTAGACTTGGAGTTTTGCATCATTGTAATGTAAGTGGGTACGCTGTTGGATGGAGCGGGAGTTAGTAAGTGGGAAGGATGAGTGAGGGGATGGGGGATTTGGGGGGTAAGTGGGATTGGGAGATCGGGTTGCGAGACGCTTTGTTTTAAAAGAAGTCAGAAGATAGAAGTTGAAAGTCAGAATAGCTACAGGCTACAGGTTGCAAGCTGCAGGTTGCTCGGGTTGAGAGACGTGGGGGTTAAAAGAAGTCAGAAGATAGAAGTTGGAAGTTGGAATGGTTGCTGGTTACAGGTTACAAGCTGCAGGTTGTTGGGGTTTCGACACGCGGTGTGTTGTCAATTGTCAATTGCATTTTTGTCAACTTACCTGCCTAGTGCTTACTTCTCTACGCTTAGGGCTTGAAGCTTGTGACTTGAAGCTTGCAGAATTACTTCAGCCCATTCAACACCAGCAGCTTGTCGAGGCGGATGGCGAGGGCGATGCAAACTAAAATCAAGATGGCGCTCAGGTAGCCGAGGTAATCGTAATGATGAATGGCAAAGTTGGCGTCACTGAATGTCAGCCAGCCACTGATCAAACCCGCAAAGCCTGTACCCAACGACTGCATGCATGAATTTAAACTCATGAAGCTGCCGCGTGTTTTGGCCGACACGGCTTGTGTGGTCATGGCTTGTCCGGGCACGGTTCTGCCGGTGGCCGCACTGAACCAAATGGAAAAAATAATCAACACGAGATACACCGGAATTCGCGGCATGTTCGTGAGCATTAAAATCAAAACGAGTGATGCTGCGGCTGCAACCACAAACACTTGTCGCTTGCCATATTTATCCGACAGCTTGCCAACAAACTGCGCGGTGATCAACGAGCTGATGCCACCAAACAAATAAATCAACGGGGTATCTTTTTGTGGCACGCCCACATTGTAGACCATATAAGGATTAAAAAGTGGGATGATCAGAAAATGGCCCATGATTAGAATGAAGCTGAATGCCAGCGCTGTCATTTGTGTGCGGTCGGAAAAGATGTGAACGAAACTTTCTATTCTTCCTTTCAGCGGAATGGGATTGGCCAAGTGTGCTCGTACAGCGGGTACGTAACGCATCAACAGCGGAAATAACAATAGGCCCACTCCGGCTACTACTAAAAACGGGAAGTACCAATTGAATTGGTTGGCGAGGTACAAGCCAAACGGAACGCCTACTACCGATGCTAACGCAAAGCCGCCCATCAACATGCCCATGGCCTGACCTCTGCGCTCGTAGGGAATGATGTCGGCAATGATGCTCAACACCTGTGCGCTGATCAGTCCACCAAAGATGCCGGTGACGGATCGGGCGATGATCATAGTCGCGGCATTGGTGGCAAAGGCACAGCCTAACGTGCCCGCTAGAAATCCGAAGTAGGCTACGAGCAATAGATTTTTGCGATCGAATTTATCGGCAAAAAAGATGGCAGCAAAGCTGCTGACGAAGGCGGCCAGCGAATAACTCGACACGATGATGGAGAACTGCGAGCTGTTCAAATTCCACTGTGGCATTAAAATATTGCCCAGCGGCATCATGATCATAAAGTCTAAAATGTAGGTAAAGTTCAGAAGGGCCATTAAGGCGACTAAAACTATCTCGTTGCGTTTCAAAAATGACGTGTTTAATAGGTAAAAATGGGACTAATTCGCTGAGTTAACACAAACGGAGGGGAATTAGTTTTGTTTTGCGTGAGTTGCGAGACGCTTTGGCGAGAAGAAGTCAGAAGTCGGAATGGTTGCTGGTTACAGGTTACTGGTTGCATGTTGTTCGTGTTTAGACACGCGGGGGTTAAAAGAAGTCGGAAGTCGGAAGTCAGAAGTCGGAATAGTTGCTGGTTACTGGTTACTGGTTGCATGTTGTTCGTGTTTAGACACGCTTTGATTAAAGGAATTCAGAAGTTGGAATTCAGAAGTCAGAATATTGGAAGACAGTAGTTAGTAGAGGGCGGTGTTGCGAGACGAGGGTGTAAAGAAGTCAGAAGTCGGAATAGTTGCTGGTTACTGGTTACTGGTTGCATGTTGTTCGTGTTTAGACACGCGGGGGTTAAAAGAAGTCAGAAGTCGGAATGGCTGCAGGCTACAGGTTGCAGGTTGCTGGTTGCTGGTTGCTTGAAGCATCAATCTCGAGCCTTGTGTGATGAATAGCGCAGAAACTGTAGTTGTATGACATCAAAAAATAATTGGCTGTGAAGCAATCGAGAACGTGCCGAAGGCATCGGCCGTGGCGGTGATGGAAGTTCCCACTTGAATACCTCCTCTCTTCACTACTAATGTAGCCCGTTGCCCTGCTGTCCCTCCACCTCCGGTCACCGCCAAGCTAGCTCCACCTACCGTTGCATCATACGTAATTTCTTTCGACCAAGGGAGTGCAGTAATTTGCTCGGATGTCGTTCCCCCACTTGCTGTAGTGTAGGCGGCCGTCATATTACTTCCTGCGAAGTTACCGGTCAACTCGTAGCGAAGTGTGCGCGATGTGTTCTTGGGTTTCGTCTCATCACTGTTGCATGACAATAAAATACAAAGGATTGTTAAGAGTATAATGGCTTTCGTTTTCAATTTGCTTATCGGATTAGATACCTTTCAAAAATTTCTTCTTTACAGGTGCAAGGTATGTGTTGTGTACTCGGTATCCCGTTCACTTAAGTTAATAAATGGATGTGGTTAACTGTTTTCGACACGCGGAGGTTAAAAGAAGTCAGAAGATAGAAGTAGGAAGTTGGAATGGTTGCTGGTTACAGGTTACAAGCTGCAGGTTGTTCGGGTTTCGAAACGGGAGGTGTAAAGAAGTCAGAAGATAGAAGTTGAAAGTCAGAATAGCTTCAGGCTACAGGTTGCAAGTTGCAGGTTGCTTGTAGCTTATAGCTTGAAGCCTGAATATTGTAGCTTACAGTTTGAAACTTGTGTGTCGAACGGTTGCTGGTTCTGTTACTTTATCTTGCTCTGCAGATGGCGCCTGACAAGTACACCAAGGTGTTGGGTGATGTTTCGTTGATGGTGAGTCTCAGGTTCGTGCGTTTGTCTCTGTCGATACGCGAGTACTTTAATTCTGAGTCCGCATATTTCCATGCTCTATCGAATTGTTTCTTCGTGTCCTCTGCTTCTGTTATTTTGTTTTGCCTTTTCAGGCTTTCATAAAGTCCGTTAAGTGCGAAGCCATTTTTGGGCCATTCTATCAAATCTTCCCGATACACCTTCTCTGCACTTACATCATCTCCCGACTCCATCAATACATTTCCTAACAGATGTCGCACCGAAAAAAACCAATCCGGGGGTTCATTGTAATTGAGGTTGTCTTCCAGCACCATAGCTTGTTTCAAACTTTCAATCGCTGCCGGGTAGTCACCTTTCCTGGTCATCATCTCGGCATGTAAAACATGGGATGCGATTTTACAAACCTGCACGGCCGGATTGATCGACCAGATCATGATTCGTTTTACTTGCTCTGACTCAGCTAACTTATTCAGCGAGTCTAGTTCCGCTTGCGCTTCTTCCGGCTTCTGCAAATTCGCCAATGCCATTCCTCTTGCATAATGCCAAATGGCTTTTGGGTATAACAAATCTTTATCCGGCTCCGGACTCGCCAAGATCTTTTCCCATTGTTCAAACTTGACCAGCACATGCATGGGAATGGTGGCGTAGTGTAAAACTGTTTCATAGCCCGCCTGACGAAAATATTTTTTATCTAAAATGCTCACCGTTTTGTAAGCGGCTTCAATGGAAGTTGAACCTCTGCCTTCAAATGCTGCGGTGGCTGCTAAGAAGTGATAATTGTGCGGATAATAATATTGAGGATAAACTCCTTGCGATTGGCATTCGGCAATGTAAATACTATCTGCCAGCACGGCTCGCTCGTTGGCCAGCGAACCTTCGTGGTAATCTCCGGTGTTGATGTAGATGTGTGAGGGCATGTGCACCAAATGGCCGGCTGACGGAACGAGTGTCTTTAATCTTTCGGCACTGGCCAACGCTTTCTCTACATCAGGGCTTGCTTCGGTGGCGTGTACATAAAGGTGGTTAGCGAGGGGATTTTGAGAGTTGATTGCAATTGCTTTCTCCAGCACTTCCAGCAATTCGGGTGTCCACGGTCTGGCTTCGCCTCCTTTTTTTGAATAAAAATCCCATGCATGTAAATTCATGATCGACTCGGCATACAGTGTAGCCACAAAATCATTTTCGGGAAACTCGGTATACGCTGCTTTTAAAGAAAGGGAATACGCTTCATTGTTGGTGGTAAGTGAGTCGGCCGGAAACTTGAGTCGAATGGCTTTGATAAGTGCTTTTTCCCATTCGGTGGCATTGCTGCTGAAGCGTGTCGCTTTATCAATGGCGTCTTTTATATCGTTGATCGCGCCCATGTTCTCACCTCCGGAATTGTAGTTGGGGCCCAGCACGTAGGCAATACCCCAATACCCCATGGCGCAAGTAGAATCTTGTCTGATCGCTTCACGAAACGACCGTTCGGCTTCGGCATGGTTAAATCCATTTGCCATGATCACGCCTTGATTAAAGAAAAGTTGTGCGTATTTGGAATTGGTGGTGACCTCTATTTGATACGCACCGATGTTTTTAAGTAGCGGGGCCTCAAAAGTTGGTTTCTTGTCGGTACAATTGGTGAAAACAAGCAGGCAAGACAGAAGCAGGCACATTTGATTCCATTGATTCATAGCGCCTCTAAAACTCACTCGCATAACCCCCTTCAATAAATCTTGAAGAGAACTTCGGACAGAAATTTTTCTGTTTGCAATCACACTCATCGAAATGGAGTTTTTGTTGTTCATGATGTGGTTGTTAACTTTTTTAGTCCGTCTCTGGCTGAAAAATGGGTGAGGTTTGCGGTTAAATTTTCTAAAGCGTCAAACCCGTTATTCCGCGTAATAAGTTACGCAATTTCTAGTGGAGTTCAATGTCAAAGCCTGAATCTCGAAACTTGATTACAACTGAAGTCGCGTTTACCACTATAGGACTTGGGACTTGGGGCTTAGGACTTGGGGGTGCGGGTTTCGATACGGGAGGTGTAAAGAAGTCAGAAGATAGAATTCAGAAGTCAGAATGGTTGCTGGTTACTGGTTGCCGGTTTCTGCTAGTTGGTTTTTTGTCGCAGTAGAAAACTCGTGCCGTTCCACTCTCTGATATATTTTACATCATCCAATACGGTTACTATTTCATCTTTGCCATCTCCATTGGTGTCTTCGATCCATGTATCCTTTGGACTGCGACTCCATTGGTTTACGGTAAAATGAAAATAAGTTGAGAAATTATTGATTTCTCCGGATGCTGTTATTTTCGGCTGAACGATATAGATCTTATCTTTTTCAATAGAAATGATTTCATCCACACCATCTCCGTTATAATCGCCTGCAAATGTCCATCCCGCCATGGAGCTGTATTCGTCACTTGTACGATACGCATGACTGGAAAATCCTGTTCGAAACGATTTTTTTATATATAAGTCGGAGCCGCTTGGCGATGCGATGTCATCATCTCCATCTCCATCAAAATCACCCACCACGGTCCAGCCCGGATTACCCCACTTATTGCTGACGATCCAAACAAAAGAGTTGAATCCACCATTTCTATTATTAAGGTTTACCGTCATGCGATCATCGGCTCCGGAGGCTAAATCAGGAAACTGATCTCCATTGAAGTCCCCTTGAAGATTTTCTAGTTTTACTTGTGTCTCAATACTGTCATTACAACTAAAGATGATGACGGAGGCAATCCATAACAAAATGTGTTTCATACGGTAATTTAAGTTTCTTTTATACTATTGCTTTTAATGATGACAACTGAAGTTGCATTTACCCCTATTGCGGGGGTTAAAAAAAGTCGGAAGGTGGAAGTTGGAATGGTCGATACCATCCAGTTTTATTTAAAGCGCGCGCTTTGGGAGTCCGATTGCTATCGGTCTACCACTTAAAACAAATCATCCCGAAAAATAATGTATTGTCCATTGTCAATTTCGTATTGTCTACTCGCACACCATATTCTCTGCCCTTGAATTGCTAACAGGTAGAAACAATTCAAATTTGCACAAGGTCAATCACTTCAGTAATTTTATCCATGCAAATGGAAGGGATACACAAACGTTTATTGACTTTGATTCATGAACTATGGATGATACTGTTGGAGAACAACCGGACGTTAAGAAAAATGATATCAGTCAATCCATGGAAGATGTAATCCCCCTGGAGCATCAACTCAACAGCCGCGAATTATTCGAGGCTTTCAAAGAACAATTGATCAAAGATTTTGAAAAAAGTAATTTTCCTTCCGGCTTCATCAACGACTTACCGGCAGACTATCACTGCATTCATGAAAAAATAGTGAATGAACTTCTTCTGTCAGAAACCCGGGCAGATAGTACGCTGATGCATTTAGTTAACCGCATCGATATTAGTGAAGGGCAGTTGAAAAAACACTTGCACCTACATGGCAATCAAAATCATCTGGCCATCATTGCCGATCTTATCATTAAGCGTGTGTTGCAAAAGGTGGTGATCAGAAAACACTACCAGCAAAACGAAGGTCCTATAACAGAATGAGATTATGAAGAATTTGAATAGCAACTCCGAAGCAGAAGATGCAACGCCACATAATCGCATGATTGCAGGTGTGCAGGTGAAAGGGAAAGTAATCGATCACCAAACCCGGTGTACGCACTACCATTCTGCGCTGGATATCATCGCCATCAAATTCAAATGCTGCAACACTTACTACCCTTGCTATTCTTGTCATCAAGAAGACACCGATCACGTTGCCGTTCCCTGGCCCGTTGATGAGCGCGACACAAAGGCCGTTCTCTGCGGTGCCTGTGGCCATGAGTTAACCATTGCCGAATATCTATCAAGCCACAATACATGTCCCTCCTGCCACGCTTCCTTCAACCCGAATTGTGCGAAGCATTATGGGTTGTATTTTGAGGTTGACGGGAGAAGTCAAAAAAATGAGTATTGAATTATTGGGTTTAAATAAACTCGATTTTTAGAAATACAAAAAAAAGATAGGTCAGTACCCTAACGATTTTGAAATATAAGAATTAAGTCAGGATTAAAAATTAACCTGAATACCAATGTAAGGCCTAAATTCTGGTGAATAATACAAATCTCTATCTAACTGGAGCTGATCTGCTGTATCACCTTCCCTTAGCGTGTTTAACCTCCTAACAAAACAACTAACTACCCCAACTGTTACTGAAAAATTTCGAAATGTACTTTCACGAACATTGTAAATTCTAATACCTGTTCCTAAAGCTACCGTTGGTTTATCTATGTTAGAACCAACTCCAAGCTGTAGCATCCAGAAGGCTTGGCCCTTACTAATATTTGGAATCAAATTTAATGATGCCATTGGGGAAAAAAATAACTTGCTCGTTGTCTTAGTTACAATGTTATTGCTTGAAGAAAATATATCAGCATTGACAGTCGGGAAGAAAATTGTTCCTAGTCCAAATTCAGCTACTAATGAAGTATACTCAGAGATAATCATTTCAAATTCGTAGGCTTTATCTTCTTTTCGTTTTACAGCACCATTCTCAACCAGATAATTGCTCTTTATAATCTGTATTTTACATTGATAAATAGCTCCGATTTTTGTGTTTAATGCGTATTGCTTTGTTGCATTGTTAGCGGCAATTGTAGGCAAAAAATTGGCATTAATATCCTTAATGAGTGAATTAAAACTTTCAATAATTCCAACCCTACTTTTAATGATTGACTTAACTTTATCAATATAAATGGTCCTTTTATTTTTTGTGTAGTCTACAAAGTATTTTTCAGCTTCAATCTTACCTTCTTTTAATTCTAATTTCTCAATTTCTTCGCAAAGCTTTAAAGTTCTATCATTGTAACCCTTTAATTGAGTAAGGGAAGCATTAATTTTATTTAATTGAAGCTCAAACTCACTTCGATTCTCAGCTCCCCTTAATTTCTCTAATAACTCAGCAATATAAGATTCGTAATACAAGGTAACACTCTTGTTTCCAGTCAAAGCTTCCGTTGTTTCTTCATCGAGCTTGTCGTACATGTATTGCTCTGTCTTGATATAGCTCTCAACCAATTTTTCTAATATTTTTCCATTCTCCCCAGTAATTATAGGAAGCCTGCCACTACGATTTTGTAAATACCATAACACCCAATCAATAAGCTCATCACTCTTTACGCGTATTATTTTTATCGGTGTTGCAAGTTCGATATTTGTAACTGGGTAATCTCTATAATTAAAAGTTTCGTATGATCTGGTAATAGTTTCGGATATTGAAGCTGTATGGCCACCACCAATTCCCTCAGGAGAGAGCTTTTTTGTTATGTCCAATACGCTTGAGTAAAACTTCTCGAAAGCCAATGATGATGGGTCAATTGATTCAGATAAATCTACTTTATACCTATACTTAAGCGGATTATAAAAACTGAACATAATGTTAAATGCTGAGCTCGTGCTGGCTAAATGAAGTGGCTTTTGGTTAGACTCAATAGGCTTACTTCTTGCCGTATTTAAATCATTAAGTGCGGCATCCCTCGGATCAATTTCATAGGTGAGCTGATCAATCCCATTAATTTTTTCCAAACGGAATAAAATAGCATAATTGATCTTATCTGCGTTTAATCTTTCTAAAGTTTGATTTTGACCAAACCCGTTTGAATAAAATAATAGTAACAGTATGACTCTGATTAATTTCAAGAAAAGATTGCTTTTCATCTTATTTGTTCTTTTCACCTACTCTTCTTCGGATTTTCGG